>CAWADY010000001.1:0-44900 GCA_963781135.1 uncultured Actinomycetota bacterium
GCGGTGACGGTGGGATTTGAACCCACGGTAGGGGGTTACCCTACACAACTTTTCGAGAGTTGCACCTTCGGCCGCTCGGACACGTCACCGCCGAAGAGTTTACGTCACGACGCGCAGAGCCGCTAATCGAGCGACGACTGCACCAGCGAACGAGCCCGCACACCCCCGCGCGCCATAGGTTGAGTCTGTGTCAGAGACCAAGATCGCGGCGATGACCCGTCCGCAGCGGCTGGTGGTCTGGATCGCGGCGCTCGCGTCGTTCGTCGCCTTCCTCGACGGCACCGTCGTGAACGTCGCCCTTCCCGCGATCGAAGAGGAGCTGGGCGGAGGGCTCATCACCCAGCAGTGGGTCGTCGACTCGTACCTGATCACCTTGGGCGCCCTGATCCTGGTCGCCGGCTCGGTGAGCGATGCGTTCGGGCGCATCCTCGTCATGCGCATCGGCCTGATCGGCTTCGGCATCGCCTCGATCGCGGTGGCCGCGGCGCCCGACCCGCTGTTCCTCATCATCGCGCGCGGCTTCCAAGGGGCTGCCGCCGCGTTCCTGGTGCCGAGCTCGCTCGCGCTGATCACCTCGACCTTCCGCGGCGCCGCCCAGGGGCGCGCGATCGGCATGTGGACGGCGATGACCACCACGGCGATGGTCATCGGCCCCCTGATCGGCGGCCTCTTCGTCGACTTCGCGTCGTGGCGGCTCGTGTTCCTCATCAACGTCATCCCGATCTCGGTGACGCTGGTGCTGCTGCACCTGCTCAACCAGCACGACGTGCGCCGGCCGGGGGCCAAGATCGACTGGCTCGGAGCCATCCTGTGCACGCTCGGTCTCGGCTCCACCGTCTTCGCGCTGATCGAGCAGCCCCGCCTGGGCTGGGATTCGCCGGTGATCTGGCTGACGCTGGGAGGCGGCATCCTGCTGTTCGCCCTCTTCCTCCTGCGCCAGCGTCACGCACCGCAGCCGATCCTGCCGCTGGACATGTTCCGCGTCCGCAACTTCTCGTTCGGCAACGTGACGACCGCGTTCATGTACGGAGCCCTCGCGCTCAACGGGTTCGTCGTCGTGGTCTACCTGCAGACCGGTGCCGGGCTGCCGGCGACGCTCGCGGGCCTGGCCAGCATTCCGATCACGATCCTGATGGTGCTGCTCAGTTCGCGCATGGGCACCCTCGCCGGTCGCTGGGGCCCGCGCCTGTTCATGACGGTCGGGCCCACTGCTGATGGCCGTCGGCTCGCTCCTGCTGCTCACCGTGGACGAGGAGTTCTCGTACTGGACGCAGGTGCTGCCCGGAATCGTCATCCTCGGGTTCGGCCTGGCGGTCACGGTCTCACCGCTCACGTCCGCGATCCTCGGAGCGATCGAGACCGAGCGCTCGGGCATCGCATCGGCGGTGAACAACGCCGTCTCGCGCGTGGCCGGGCTCATGACGATCGCCGCGCTCGGCGCGATCGTCGGCGGATCACTCGACCTGAACGGCTTCCACCGCGCGGCGATCGTGACCGCGGTGCTGATGGCCACCGCCGGCATCGTCTCGTTCTTCGGCATCCGCAATCCGACGCGGATCACGACGGATGCCGCAGCCGAGGTCGACTCGGCGAGCTGAGCCGCCACCCCCTGCCACACTGGTCGCATGGCCTTCATCGAGAACTCGAAACTCACCGTCGTCGGCGCCGGCAGCGTCGGCGCGAGCGTCGCCTACGCCGCACTGATCCGCGGATCGGCGCGTCACGTCGCCCTCTACGACATCGCGACGGCGAAGGTCGAGGCCGAAGTGCTCGACCTCGCGCACGGCACGCAGTTCACCGGCTCGAGCGACATCGTCGGCGGCAGCGACATCTCGGTCGTGGAGGGGTCGCACATCGTGGTCATCACGGCCGGGGCGAAGCAGGATCCCGGCCAGTCGCGCATCGAGCTCGCGAGCGTGAACGCCCGCATCATGAAGACGATGATGCCGCAGCTTCTCGAGGTCGCACCCGACGCGATCTACGTCATCGTCACGAACCCCTGCGACGTGCTCACGGTTCTCGCCCAGGAGCAGACCGGCCTCCCGCCCGAGCGGCTCTTCGCCTCGGGAACGGTGCTCGACACGTCACGTCTGCGCTGGAAGCTCGGCCAGCGCGCAGGCGTTGCGACCTCCAGCGTGCACGCCTACATCGTGGGCGAGCACGGCGACACAGAATTCCCGCTCTGGTCGACGGCGACGATCGGCACCGTCCCCATTCTCGATTGGCAGACCAAGGGGCATCCGCGCATGGACGCCGACGAGCTCGATGCGATCGCAGTCGACGTTCGGGATGCCGCCTACAAGGTCATCCAGGGCAAGGGCGCGACGAATTACGCGATCGGCCTGTCGAGCGCGCGCATCGTCGAGGCCGTCCTCGGCGATGAGCACGCGGTGATGCCGGTCAGCACGGTGCTGCACGACTACCACGGCATCGATGGGGTCGCTCTGTCGGTGCCGTCGGTGGTCAGTGCATCCGGCGCGCGACCGATCCGCGAAGCACCCTTCTCGCCGGCCGAACTGGGGTTGCTGCGCCGATCCGCCGACACCTTGCGCGAGGTCGCCGCCTCGCTGCGCTGACGCCGCCGCAGTTCGCGCTCAGTGCGGGCGGCGGTGTTCGAACAGTGCCGCGAGCTTGCTCAGCGAGGACTGCAATCCCGCAATGTGCTCGGCCGCGTCGATGCCCGAGGGCACGTCCTTGGCCTGCACGGTGACCTCGGTGCCGACATCGGCATGCACCTGCGAGCCGGGCGTCTGGTCGGGGTCGTCCGAGAGCACCGACTCGAAGGACCACTCCATGAACATCGTCCCGGCGAAGGCCGGGTCTTCGGACGGGAACTGCACCGACCACACGATGCGGCGGGGCGGAATCATCGCCACGATCTTCGTGTCGGTCACGTCGGTGTTCTCGGAGTACTTGCCCGGGGAATCGTGGGTCTCATACGTGAGCACGGTGCGGAAACCGCCGCCCGCGCGCAGATCGAAGTGCTCGAGGTGGGCGTGCATGCCCTCGGGCGGCAGCCAGGCGGCCAGCAGGCCGGGATCCTGGAACGCGCGGAAAACCTCCTCGGGGAGGGCGGCGATACGGCGGTGGGCGGAGTCGACGCGCATGGATTCAGCCTACGGCCGCGGCCCCGGCTCGTGCGAATGCCGCGGTGCGGCATCCACCTGTCGCATGCCCCGCCTACCCTGGAGCCATGGCGACCCGACGCACGAGCACGTCCGCGCCGTACCGGTGCACCGAGTGCGGGTGGACGGCCCTGAAGTGGGTGGGTCGCTGCGGCGAGTGCCAGCAGTGGGGCACCGTCGTCGAGGCGGCCGAACCCACGGGAATCAATCGCTCGGTGACCGCGATCGCGCCCAGCGCCGATCGCGCGGCCCGGCCGATCACCGCGATCGACACCCGTGATGCGCCCCGCCGCACCACAGGGGTCGGCGAGTTCGACCGGGTGCTCGGCGGCGGCATCGTGCCCGGCGCGGCGATCCTGCTCTCCGGCGAACCCGGGGTGGGCAAGTCGACCCTGCTGCTCGAGGTCGCGGCCCAGAGCGCCCGCGCCGGCCGACGTGTGCTCTACGCGAGCGCGGAGGAGTCGACCGCCCAGGTGCGTCTGCGTGCCGAGCGCACCGGCGCCCTGCACGACGAGCTGTTCATCGCCGCCGAGACCGACCTCGCGACGATCCTCGGGCACGTCGACGAGGTGCGACCGGAGCTGCTGATCGTCGACTCGGTGCAGACCGTGTCGTCATCGCTCTCGGAGGGAATGGCCGGGCACCCGAGCCAGGTGCGCGAGGTCGCCTCCACCCTCATCCGCGTCGCGAAGGAGCGCGGACTGCCGGTCATCATCGTCGGCCACGTGACCAAGGACGGATCCATCGCCGGCCCCCGCATCCTCGAGCACCTCGTCGACGTGGTGTGTCAGTTCGAGGGCGATCGCCAGACGTCGCTGCGCTTCGTCCGCGCCCTGAAGAACCGCTTCGGACCGACCGACGAGGTCGGCTGCTTCGACATGACCGGCTCGGGCATCGCCGAGGTCGCCGACCCGAGCGCACTGTTCCTCGGTCACGGCAGCCCCGAGCCCGGCACGTGCGTCGCGATCGCCCTCGAAGGACGCCGCGCCCTGCCGGTCGAAGTGCAGGCCCTCACGATCGTGACGAGCGCACCGAACCCGCGCCGCATCGTGAACGGCGTGGATGCCGCCCGCGTGGCGATGGTGCTGGCGGTGCTCGAGAAGCGCGCGAGCATCAAGACCTCCAACCTCGACGTCTACGTCTCGACCGTGGGCGGGGTCCGCTTCACCGAGCCGGCCGCCGACCTCGCGATCGCGATCGCCGTCGCCGGGTCGGTGCGCAACGAGTCGACCCCGAAGGGGCTGGCCGCGATCGGCGAGCTGAGCCTCGCCGGCGAGGTGCGGCCCGTGACGCAGACCGCCCAGCGGCGCAGCGAAGCCGCCCGGCTCGGATACACCGACCTGATCGACAACCGCTCGCTCACCGTGCGCGGCGCCCTGGACGACGTCAAGACGCGCTCCCGGGGCGTGCCCGGCAAGGACGTTCCGGAGTTCTGAGAGCGGATGCCGCCGCTCAGCGCCCGCGGTGGGTTCGGCGGTACCGGCTGTCCCTCATGCCGAGCACGATCGGGATCACCAGTCCTGCGGCACACACGAGGCCCACCATGAGGAACTCCATCCGGCGAGTGTGCCGCATCGCCCGGCGGATGTCGAGCGTCGGTCTCGGCGAGCCGCTCGGGCGCGCGCGACAGCTCAGGCGTCGAGCGCGGCGATGAGATCGGTCGGCGTCGCCTGCATCGGATGCGGGCCGGCGATGTCGATCAACACCGACGCGATGTCGTCTTCGTGCAGGCCCAGGAACGCGCGCAGCCAGCCCGGGGTGTTCAGGGCGACGCCGGGCGGAAGAGTGGCCGGCTTGTGCGCGGCGTCGCTGAAGAGCAGCAGCGTGATCTCGCCGCTTTTCGGGTCGCGATAGGTCCACACGCCGGCATCGAGCGGGTCGTCGCCCCCGGCCGGGATCAGTGGCACGACGGTCGGCCCGTGCCGCAGGGCGAAGGCCACCGCCGCGAGATCCTGCGTCTGCAGGGCATCGGTCAGGGCCACATTGCGGAACTCGGGCTGCTCGTCGTCGATGTCGCTCGCGCTGTGCTCCGGCATCCGATCAGCGTATCCGTCCTGTTCGGCAGTCGGCCGGGACGGGTCAGGTCAGGAATCCGCGCAGCAGCGCCTCGGAGCCGGCGAGGTGCTCCAGCGTCGCCGCCTCGGCGGCATCCGCCCGGCCGGCCAGGATCGCCGAGACGATGCGCTCGTGCTGGGCGTTCGAGTGCTCGATGTTGCGCGGCAAGCAGCGGGAACGAGTCGAGCCACGCGTTCACGCGCGCGCGGTTGGATGCCGCGATCTCGACGAGCGAGGGGATGCCGGCCACCTCGGCGATCGTCAGGTGCAGGAGCGTGTCGAGGCGGCGGTAATCGGCGGCCTCCGCGGCCGACGCGGCCTCATGGCGCGCCCAGAGGTCGGCGCGCGCCTCGGGCGTGAGGGTGCGGCCCGCCGCGGTGCGGGATGCGCCGGCCTCGATCACGCGCCGGAGGCCCAGCACGTCGTCGAGCTCGTCGAGCGGAACGACACCGGGGTGCGGCGGCTGCGGCAGCGGATCCGCGACGAAGGTGCCGCCGTAGCGCCCGCGGCGGCGCACCAGGAAGCCGGTGTCGGCGAGCTCGCGGATGGCCTCGCGGACCGTGTCGCGGCTCACCTCGTAGCGCGCGGCGAGCTCCCGCTCCGGCGGCAGAGACTCCCCCGGCGCGACCACACCGAGCCGGATGGTCTGCACGAGGCGCGCGACGGTGTCTTCGAGGGCGTTCCCCTCGCGCAGCGGCCGGTAGACGACCCGGCGCACCTCTCGCAGCGGCACCTCGGTCATGGCGACACCGTCGCACCCGATGCCGAATTCAGGCTGAGCGCACGCCGACGGCCCCGACACGCCCGCACGGGCGCCATCGGGCTCCTTTCAGCCTGAATTCGGCACATCGGCATCAGCTCGACTTCCCGGTTCGGTACAGACCGCTCAGAGAGGCGTCACGTAGGCGTTCGTGATGCCGCCGTCGACGACGAAGGCGGTTGCGGTGATGAAGGACGCGTCGTCCGAGGCGAGGAAGGCCACGGCGGCAGCGAGCTCCTCCGGCTCGGCGAAGCGCCCGATCGGCACGTGCACCAGGCGCCGCTGCGCGCGCTCGGGGTCCTTCGCGAACAGCTCCTGCAGCAGGGGGGTGTTCACCGGGCCGGGGCAGAGGGCGTTCACGCGAATGCCCTGTCGCGCGAACTGCACGCCCAGCTCGCGCGTCATCGCGAGCACGCCGCCCTTCGACGCGGTGTAGCTGATCTGCGATGTCGCCGAACCGACCAGAGCGACGAAGGATGCGGTGTTGATGATCGAGCCCTTGCCGGCAGGCACCATGTGGCGCAGGGCCGCGCGCGAACAGAGGTAGACGCTCTTGAGGTTGACGTCCTGCACGCGATCCCAGGCCGGCAGCTCGGTCGTCTCGATCGAGTCGTCGTCGGCGGGCGAGATGCCCGCGTTGTTGAACGCGATGTCGATGCGCCCGTATGCGGCCGCGATCCCGTCGAAGAGTGCGTCGACCGAGGCCTCATCGGCGACGTTGACGCGGCGGTAGGCGCCACGCACCTCGGATGCCGCCGCTTCGCCGCTGGCCGGGTCGAGGTCGGCGATCACGACGAAGGCGCCCTCGGCCGCGAACCGGCGCGCCGTGGCGAGTCCGATCCCGCTCGCACCGCCCGTGATGATGGCGACGCGGTTCTTCAGTCGCTGGGTGAGGTCGACGGTCATTGCTGGTGCTCCCTGTGATTCGAGGCGTGGGTCCTGGGCGGCGTGCGAAGCGGGCTCATCGAGCGGATGCCGCTCACGAGGCATCCGTCGCGAAGAAGACGTTCTTCGTCTCGGTGAAGTGCTCGGCGGCGTCGGGCCCGAGCTCACGGCCGAGGCCGGACGCCTTCATGCCGCCGAAGGGTGTCGTGTACCGGACGGACGAGTGGGAGTTGACCGACAGCACCCCGCTCTTGACCGCGCGGGAGACGCGCACCGCGCGGCCGAGGTTCTCGGTCCAGATGGATCCGGCGAGGCCGTAGATCGTGTCGTTGGCCAGCCGGATCGCGTCGGCTTCATCCTCGAACGGCAGCACGGCGACCACCGGCCCGAAGATCTCGTGCTGCGCGACCCGGTCCTGCGGCGAGTCGGGCAGCACCACCGCGGGTGCGAACCAGAAGCCCGGGTCGTTCGGGGCCGAACCGCGGAAGGCGACGCGGGAGTGCTTGACGAACGGAGTCACGGTGTCGCGGTGCGCCGCCGAGATGAGCGGACCCATGTCGGTCGACTCGAGCATCGGGTCGCCGACGCGCCAGTCGGCCACGGCCGGTTCGAGAAGCTCGAGGAACCGGTCGAACACCGACCGCTGCACCAGGATGCGGCTGCGTGCGCAGCAGTCCTGACCCGCGTTGTCGAACACCGACCCCGGTGCCGATGCCGCCGCGCGTTCGAGGTCGGCATCCGCGAAGATCACGTTCGCGCTCTTGCCGCCCAGCTCGAGGGTGACCGGCTTCAGCGCACGGGCGCAGCCCGCGGCGACATCGGTGCCGACTTCGGTCGATCCGGTGAAGACGACCTTGCGCACGTCGGGGTGTGAGACGAAGCGCTGCCCGACGACCGAGCCCGACCCGGTGACGACCTCGAACAGGCCCTCGGGAAGTCCGGCCTCCAGCGCCAGTTCACCGAGCCGCATCGCCGTGAGCGGTGTGAGCTCGGCCGGCTTGAGCACGACCGCGTTCCCGGCGGCGAGCGCGGGGGCGAAGCCCCACGCCGCGATCGTCATCGGGAAGTTCCACGGCACGATGATGCCCACGACTCCGTACGGCTCGTGGAACGTGACGTCGATGCCGCCCGCGACCGGGATCTGCTGACCGGCCAGCCGCTCCGGAGACCCGGCGTAGAAGTTCAGCACCTGCGCGACGTGGGAGGCCTCCCACCGAGCCGAGTTGATCGGGTGGCCGGAGTTGAGCACCTCGAGCAGCGCGAGCTCCTCGACGTGCGTCTCGACGACCCGCGCGAAGGAGCGCAGCGCATCGGCCCTCGCGAGGGGAGCCAGGGCTGACCACACCCTCTGCGCGGAGACCGCGCGCGCGATCGCGGCGTCGACCTCGCCGACACTCGCGCGCGACACCTCGCGGAGGGGTGCGGCGGTGGCCGGGTTGATCACCGTGAAAGCTGCCGGTCACGACATCGCTCCTGAGTTCATGCGCGTATCGGCATAGAGCGATGCCTGAGCGACGAGCCCGGCGAAGAGCCGGCGGTCCTCGAGGTCCTGCTCGGGATGCCACTGGACTCCGAGCACGTATCCGTCCCCCGTGGATTCGAACGCCTGCGGGAGTCCGTCGTCGGTGCGCGCGGTCACCACGAGGCCGTCGCCCAGCTGGTCGACGCCCTGGTGGTGGTAGCTGTGGACGTCGAGGTCGTCCTGTCCGACGAGGGCTGCCAGCCTGCTGCCCTCCTCGATCTCGACGGAGTTGGACGCGAAGGTGCCACCGCCGACCCGGAACCGCTCGGTGCCCAGCACCTCGGGCAGGTGCTGATGCAGGGTGCCGCCGCGCGCCACATTCACGAGCTGGAAGCCACGGCAGATGGCGAGCACCGGAATGCGCCGCTCGTCGGCGCCGCGGAACAGAGCGAGCTCCCAGGCGTCGCGGTCCGGGCGCGGATCGTCGGTGAGCGGATGGCGCTCTGCCCCGTAGAGCTCGGGCTGCACGTCCTTGCCCCCCGTCAGGATCAGGCCGTCCAGCCCGTCGAGGACGACGGATGCCGCGAGTTCGGCGTTCGGCTGCGGAGGGAGGAGCACCGCGACGCCCCCGGAAGCCGACACCGCATCGAAGTACACATGCGGCAGGAACGCGGCCTGCACATCCCACACCCCCTGCTTGGCCTGCTCGAGATACGTCGTCAGACCGATGACCGGCGCACGGCGGTGCGTCGATCGGATGTCGTCAGAGTCGTTCGAAACCACGGATCCGCTCCCAGTCCGTCACGGCGGCGTCGTAGGCCTCGACCTCGATCCGCGCCTGATTGAGATAGTGCTCGACCATGTCGTCGCCGAACGCGGCCCGCGCGACGGTCGACTCCTCGAAGAGCCGGGCCGCCTCGCGCAGCGTGGTCGGCAGGTGATCGACGTCCGACGAGTACGCGTTGCCGGCGAGCGGGTCGGGCATCGGCAGCTCGTTCTCGACGCCGTGCAGGCCGCCGGCGATGATCGCGGCAATGGCGAGGTAGGGATTGACGTCGCCGCCGGGCACGCGGTTCTCGGGGCGAAGCGACTGGCCGTGGCCGATCACGCGCAGCGCGCAGGTGCGATTATCGAGTCCCCACGCGACACCCGTGGGCGCGAATGTGCCCTTCTGATAGCGCTTGTACGAGTTGATCGTGGGTGCGTACAGCAGGGTGAACTCGCGCAGGGTCGCCAGGATGCCGGCGATCCAGTGCTCCATGAAGGGACTGAATCCGTATTCGCCGTCGCCCGCCATGACGGGCGTGCCGTCCTGGCCACGCACCGACAGGTGGATATGACAGCTGTTGCCCTCACGCTCGTTGAACTTGGCCATGAAGGTCAGCGATTTGCCGTGCTTCTCGGCGATCTCCTTCGCCCCGCTCTTGTAGATCGTGTGCTGGTCGGCGGTCTCGAGGATCTCGGCGTAGCGGAACGCGATCTCCTGCTGGCCGAGGTTGCACTCGCCCTTGACGCCCTCGCAGTACATGCCCGCGCCGTCCATGCCGCGGCGGATGTCGCGCAGCAGCGGCTCGAGCCGGCCCGAGGCGAGCAGGTCGTAATCGACGTTGTAGTCGGTCGAGGGCTTGAGGTCTCGATAGCCCTTGGCCCAGGCATCGCGGTAGGTGTCGTCGAAGATGATGAACTCGAGCTCGGTCCCCGCGTAGGCGATCAGCCCACGCTCGGCGAGGCGCTCGCGCTGGTGCTTGAGGATCGCGCGCGGCGACTGCACGACCGGGTCGCCGCCTTCCCACCCGAGGTCGGCCATCACGAGCGCGGTGCCCGGCATCCACGGAATCATTCGCAGGGTGTCGGGGTCCGACAGCAGCATCATGTCGCCGTACCCCTTCTCCCAGCTCGACATCGCGTAGCCGTCGACCGTGTTCATGTCGACGTCGACCGAGAGCAGGTAGTTGCAGGCTTCCGCTCCGTGCGGAAGGACCTCCTCCTGGAAGAGGCGCGCCGAGACGCGTTTGCCGACGAGGCGCCCCTGGGCGTCGGCGAAGGCCACGATCACGGTGTCGATCTCGTCGGCCGCGATCGCGGCGTGCAGTTGCGAGACGCTGAGGTTCCCTGGCATCCGACACCTTCCTTGGCGCTGTGCACCGCGCGTGGAGAGCGCGAGCCGTCGGCGCGCGCCGCGTCCACTGTAACCACGAAGTTCGCTTCAAAGGTAGACAGAACCCACCTTTAGGCATCACAATCATGCGCAAGGCGCCCCTCGCCGCGCCGCACCCGAATGCACGGAGGATCGATGTCACAGTCGCGCAATGATTCCGCCAAGGTTGCGGGAGCAACCTATACGCGGGCAGGCCAGGGATACTTCGAGAAGCGGACGCTCAAGCGGTCCGCGGGGATCTGGGGGCTGTGGGGCCTCGCGGTCGCCGCGGTCATCTCGGGTGACTTCTCGGGCTGGAACTTCGGCATCGACTTCGCCGGATTCGGCGGGATGCTGATCGCCTTCGTGATCCTGGTCGCCATGTACTACGGCATGATCTTCTCGATCGGCGAGATGGCCGCGGCGATGCCGCACACCGGCGGCGCGTATTCGTTCGCCCGGTCGGCGATGGGACCGTGGGGCGGCCTGGTCACGGGAGCCGCCGAGACGATCGAGTACGTCGCGACGACCGCGGTCATCGTCTACTTCTCGGCGTCGTACGCGGATGCGATCACGAGCGAGCTGCTGAACTTCTCGATGCCCACGTGGGTGTGGTGGATCATCCTCTACGTCGTCTTCATCGCGCTGAACTCCGCCGGCGCATCGATCTCGTTCAAGTTCGCGATCGTCGTGTCGATCATCTCGATCGGCATCATCCTCGTCTTCTCGGCGATGGCGATCTTCTCCGGGGCATTCCAGCTGGGCGAACCTGTGGGACATCGTGCCCGACCCGGGCCAGACCGAATTCCTTCCGCACGGCGTGCTGCCCATCCTGTTCGCGCTGCCGTTCGCGATGTGGTTCTTCCTCGGAATCGAGGAGCTCCCGCTGGCCGCAGAGGAGTCGAACGACCCGGTGCGCGACATCCCCAAGGCGGGGTTCTGGGCCCGCGGCACCCTGATCGTCACCGGCCTGCTGGTGCTGTTCCTGAACACCGGAGTCATCGGCGCCGAGGCGACGGGAGTGTCGGCGGAGCCGCTGCTGGACGGCTTCCGCGCGATCGTCGGCGACCAGCTGGCCGCACTGCTCGCGCTGTTCGCCCTCGTGGGTCTGCTCGCTTCGCTGCAGGGGATCATGTTCGCGTACGGACGCAACATGTACTCCCTCTCCCGCGCCGGCTACTACCCGCGGTTCCTCTCGCTGACCGGCAAGCGCCAGACGCCGTGGGTCGCGCTCACCGTCGGTGCCGTGATCGGCTTCATCGCGCTGGTCGTGCTCGATACGGTCGCCGCCCTGAACGAGGGCGCCGGCGCGGTCGCCGGGCGCGATCGTGCTGAACATCGCGGTCTGGGGCGCGGTGATCGCCTACCTGCTGCAGATGATCTCGTTCATCATCCTGCGCCGGAAGTTCCCGAACGCGAACCGTCCGTACGTGAGCCCGTGGGGCATCACCGGCGCGGTGATCGCCGCCGTGATCGCCGCGCTCATCTTCGTGGGCTTCCTGCTCAACCCGACATTCGTCCCGGCGATCATCGCGATCTTCATCGTCTACGTCGTGATCCTGGTCGGGTTCGCGCTGTTCTTCCGGCACCGGCTCGTGCTCTCGCCCGAGGAGGAGTACGCGCTGTCGGAGGGCAAGCACTGGAATCCCGAGGAAGAAGGCTACGACGCCATGGAGACGGAGGTCTTCGGCGACAAGCCCAAGTCCTGACAGCCCTTGAAGGGCGGCGGGGTCGCAGTGATCCGGGGGGATGCTGCGGCCCCGCTGCGTCGTTTGCAGAGGCGGATGCCGCACCCCGGATCATCGACGGGAAATGACTCGGCCCCCTCGGGCCACCCCCTGCGCGGGGAGTGACTCGGGAGGGCCAAGTGCTCTCCGGGGGGTTCAATTCTCGCTGGGGACGAGACGCTGCTGGGGACAGCTATGAACCCATCGAACGGGAGCTGTTTTCAACGGTACGCGCGTGAACGAATTCCGTCTGTCCCCCCTTCGGGGGACACTTTCACGCGAATGGAAACTGCTTTCACACAGCGGCGCTCAGTAGAGCAGGATCTGCGCCGACTGCGTCGAGGCGATGCCGCCGATCTCCACGCTCAGGTGGTACGACGCCCCGCCGCCCGGCGCGTTCTGCCGGTCGGAGTCGCCGCATGTGCCGACCGCCGAGCGGGTGCGGTCCCAGGTGAGCGGTGCCGCGCTCGAGACGGACTGGCCGGCCGCGAGGAGCACGACCATATCGCTCGGCTCGGTCTGGCAGTCGGTCGAGCGCCACCAGATGTCGCTGCCGCTCTTGATGGTGAACGATTGGCCGCTCGTGCCCACGTTGAGGGTGCAATCGGTCGCCCCGTTGTTCGTGAGCCTGATCGACAGCTGCGGGTTCTGCCCCGGCTCGTACGTCTCCTGATCGCTGACGGCCTCGACCGCGACATCGCGCGCCACACAGGGCTTCGCGGTGGGTGTCGCCTCAGGTGATGCCGTGGGCTCGGCCGCGGCATCCGCCGTCTCTGCGGGAGTGGGCGGTCGGGGTCGGGGTCGGCGTGGCCGTCTCGGCTGTGTCGGGCACCGGAAGGTCGGTCGCTGTGGGCTGCGTTGCCGACGGGGTCGGAGTCGGAGCGGCGATCTGGGCCGCCGCGCCCCTCCAGGGCTGCGCGATGAGCAGCCACACCACCGCGGCAACGGCCAGCAGCACGACGAGGAGCAGGACGATCCGCCGACGTCGGTAGACCGCCGCGGAGTGCCGCCTGCGGGGAGGTTCGCCGCTCATGCCTCCAGGCTACGTTCGCGCTCCGGACATCACGGGTCGGCACGCGCGGGCTGACGGCATCCTGCCAGCATCGTCAGAGCCGCTTGAGCATCCGGGTGTTGCCGAGCGTGTTCGGCTTGACGTGCGCGAGGTCGAGGAACTCGGCCACACCTTCGTCGGGGCTGCGGATCAGCTGCGAGTACACGTCGGGGTCGACGACCTGCTCGCCGATCTCCTCGAATCCGCGCCGGTGGAAGAAGTCCACCTCGAACGTCAGGCAGAACAGCCGCGAGAGGCCGAGCGAGCGGGCGTTCTGCTCGAGCGCCCCGACGATTCCGCGGCCGACGCCGTGGTGCAGCCATTCGTCCGCGACGATCAGCGTGCGCACCTCGCCGAGGTCTTCCCACATGACGTGCAGGGCGCCGCATCCGATCAGCGTGCCGGCCTCGTCCTCGGCGACGACGAACTGCTGGACGGCCTCGTAGAGCACGACGAGGTCCTTGCCGAGCAGGATCCGCCGCTGCACGTACGGCTCCAGCAGGTCTCGGATGCCGCGCACATCGGCCGACCGCGCCGCGCGGACCCTGAACTCACTCACGGAACAACCCTACGGCGCACGAGCCGGTTAACGACGAAGAGCGGATGCCGCGGCATCCGCTCTTCGTCGTGGAAATGGCTAGCCGACCGCGAGGTCGGGCGTGGCCGTGATCTCTCCGGCAGCGACCGCGCCGACGGCGACCTTCTCGCCGCGGGGGCCGTTCTCGAACACGAACTCGCCGTTCACCGCGTCGACCGTGATGTGGTCGCCGGCGTTCAGCTCGCCGTGCAGGATGCGCTCCGAGAGCCGGTCCTCGACCTCGTGCTGCATCGCGCGACGCAGGGGTCGCGCGCCGAGCGCCGGGTCGAAGCCGATCTCGATCAGCTTCTCCTTGGCCGCCAGCGTGAGCGCGATCGTCATGTCGCGGTCCAGCAGTCGCTCGCCGAGGCGCTTGGTGAACAGATCGACGATCTGCACCAGCTCCTCCTTGGACAGCTGCGGGAACACGATGATGTCGTCGACACGGTTGAGGAACTCGGGCTTGAAGTGGCGCTTGAGCTCTTCCTTGACCTTGCCCTGCATGCGGTCGTACGACGTCGACGAGTCACCCTCGACCTGGAACCCGACCGGGCCGCCCGCGATGTCGCGCGCGCCCAGGTTGGTGGTCATGATGATGACCGTGTTCTTGAAGTCGATCATGCGACCCTGACCGTCGGTCAGGCGACCCTCTTCGAGGATCTGCAGGAGCGAGTTGAAGATGTCGGGGTGCGCCTTCTCGATCTCGTCGAACAGCACGACCGAGAACGGCTTGCGCCGCACCTTCTCGGTGAGCTGACCGCCCTCTTCGAAGCCGACGAATCCGGGAGGGGCACCGAACAGGCGCGAGACCGTGTGCTTCTCGCCGAACTCCGACATGTCGAGGGAGATCAGTGCGGCCTCGTCGTCGAACAGGAACTCCGCGAGGGCCTTGGCGAGCTCGGTCTTTCCGACGCCGGTCGGGCCGGCGAAGATGAACGAGCCGTTCGGGCGCTTGGGGTCCTTGAGGCCGGCACGCTGACGACGGATCGTCTTCGAAAGAGCGGCGATCGCCTCTTCCTGGCCGATGACCCGCTGGTGCAGGGCCTTCTCCATGAAGACGAGACGCGAGGACTCCTCCTCGGTGAGCTTGAACACCGGGATGCCGGTGGCCTGGGCGAGCACCTCGGCGATCAGACCCTCGTCGACGACCGCGTGGGTCGCGACGTCGCCCGACTTCCACTGCTTCTCGAGGCGCAGGCGCTCGGCGAGGAGGGACTTCTCCTCGTCGCGCAGCGACGCGGCCTTCTCGAAGTCCTGGTCCTCGGAGGCCTGCTCCTTCTGCTGACGCACGTCCGCGATCTTCTCGTCGAACTCGCGCAGCTCCGGCGGGCTCGACAGGATCGACAGGCGCAGGCGGGCGCCGGCCTCGTCGATCAGGTCGATGGCCTTGTCGGGCAGGAAGCGGTCGCTGACGTACCGGTCGGCGAGGTTCGCGGCGGCCACGATCGCGCCGTCCGTGATCTGCACCTTGTGGTGCGCCTCGTAGCGGTCGCGCAGTCCCTTGAGGATGTTGATCGCGTGGGGCAGGCTCGGCTCGGCGACCTGGATCGGCTGGAAGCGGCGCTCGAGCGCGGCATCCTTCTCGAAGTGCTTGCGGTACTCGTCGAGCGTCGTGGCGCCGATCGTCTGCAGCTCGCCGCGGGCGAGGAGCGGCTTGAGGATCGAGGCCGCGTCGATCGCACCCTCGGCGGCGCCCGCACCCACCAGGGTGTGGATCTCGTCGATGAAGACGATGATGTCGCCGCGCGTGCGGATCTCTTTGGTGACCTTCTTCAGGCGCTCCTCGAAGTCACCGCGGTAGCGGGAACCGGCGATGAGCGAACCGAGGTCGAGCGAGTAGACCTGCTTGTCCTTGAGCGTCTCGGGCACGTCGTTCTTGACGATCGCCTGCGCGAGACCCTCGACGACGGCGGTCTTGCCGACGCCGGGCTCGCCGATCAGGACCGGGTTGTTCTTGGAGCGGCGCGAGAGGATCTGCATGACCCGCTCGATCTCCTTCTCGCGACCGATCACCGGGTCGAGCTTGTTCTCGCGCGCGGCCTGCGTGAGGTTGCGGCCGAACTGGTCGAGCACGGCCGAGCCGCCCTGGGCGGCCTGGGTGCTGTCGTGCGCGGCGCCGCTGACGGCGGCCGGCTCCTTGCCCTGGTAGCCCGAGAGCAGCTGGATGACCTGCTGGCGCACCTTGTTCAGGTCGGCGCCGAGCTTGACGAGCACCTGCGCGGCGACGCCCTCGCCCTCGCGGATCAGGCCGAGCAGGATGTGCTCGGTGCCGATGTAGTTGTGGCCGAGCTGCAGAGCCTCGCGCAGCGACAGCTCGAGCACCTTCTTGGCGCGCGGCGTGAACGGGATGTGACCCGTCGGCTGCTGCTGGCCCTGCCCGATGATGTCCTGCACCTGCTCGCGCACGGCGTCGAGCGAGATGCCCAACGACTCGAGCGCCTTTGCGGCGACACCCTCACCCTCGTGGATGAGACCGAGCAGGATGTGCTCGGTGCCGATGTAGTTGTGGTTGAGCATCTTCGCCTCTTCTTGGGCGAGCACAACCACACGACGGGCGCGATCCGTGAATCTCTCGAACATCATCCATTCCTCCGGCCTCGGGGCCATGTGACGCACTTCCGCGCGCTTACATCGAGGGTAACGACGGGGGGATGCCGATACGGCGGTGTTCGCCATGGGCGTGATGCCCGCGGCGGCCGTCCGCGTCTAGTTGCTGCCGTAGATCGGGATGGTGACGTTGTCGAACTCGGGGCTGCCGGCGAGCACGAGCGACACGTCGCTGTCTTCCTCGAGTCCGTCGACGACGGCGACCGCCGCGCGCGGGGCCATGTCCATCGTGCAGACCTGGTCGGCGGCGGGCGTCTCGAACGTGACGGTGACCTCGGCGGGTCCGGATGCCGCGACCTCGGAGATCACGGGAGCGCACGAGGACGAACCCCACGTCAGCAGCACGAACTGTCCGTCGGTGTCGGTCCAGCCGGCGCTCGGCAGGTAGTCGGTCATGCCGCCGCCGGTCAGCCCCTCGACGCCCTCGAGGTCGGTGCTGCCGGTGAATCCGTCGCCGGTCACGGTGATCGCGAGATCCTTCGACGGGTCGACGCCCTCGGGCACCTCGACCAGCGTGACGCGGGGCACGAGGTCACGGGTGCACGGGGTGTCGGCATCCGGCTCCACGAGCGTGACCGCCAGGGATCCATCGGCCTGCAGCGTCGCCTCATCGGCGGCGGGAATGCACGTCGAGCTGCCCATCGTGACCAGGCCGATGATGCGCCCGTCGTCGAGCCACGCCGCGTCGATCTCGGCCTCGGTGCTGTCACCGGCGGTCGGTGTGGACGAGGGCGCCGCAGACGGGGTGCTCGCGCATCCGGCGAGCGCGCCGCCCGCCAGCAGCAGGGCGACGGGGAGGGCGAGGAGGCGACGTGCGAGGGTCATGCCCCGATCCTCCCGCACGGCGGCTGAGGTTCGCCCGGGAAATCGGTCACGGAGAGGTCACGGGGGCGGGCGAGTCGGCGCTGAACCGTGTGGCCCGCCACGGCAGGACATGGCTGGGCGGACTCCGGCAGGGAGCCGCCGGGCTCAGCTGTGACTCCGCGCATCCAAACATGAACCTGACGGGCGACGCAACATCCAACTACACGGCCGTTGATCCGCCAGTTCGGCGATCGTAGTTCAGTCTTAGGTGCTGCCGCTCGCAGGGGTGATGCATCGTCTGTCGCTTCGCAATCCGAAGCCGCGCAACCCCTGGGAGTTCGTCGCTACGAGCCTCTGGCCCACTGGAGCGGCCAGAAGCCGCTCGCGCGCATTCCCTGCGACAGACCTGAGACACTAACGCGGGAGAGTCCCGGATGGGCTCGCCACCCGCCGACGTCACCTGCGGCACTGCGCTCAGACGTTGGCAGGGGTTGAAAGTGTGACTGTCGAGAACAACGGCGGGACCTGGGTTCTGATGATTCGTCTCGTCGTTCCGTTTGAGGTACGCAGTCACAAACGTGAAGGCGAGCGGTCGGACCAGGGTCGTCCAGCGGCGCGTGGCACTGCAGTGCAGACTCGATCGAGCGTCGCAGCCTCTGGATCGCCGCACGAGTCCATACTACAGGAGCGCTGGAGTGCCGAATCTGGCGGCTGGCGGAATCGAGCGGCGGCGCGCGGGACACGTGGCGGCGACTGCGATGCCGGGCACGGCCCAGAGCCATGGCCTTGGTCACCGTCCGGCGGCTCGCGCCTTCCGAGCCGGCCTCTTCAATTGAAGCCATGGCGCGAACCTTCCCTGTTCCCACGCCGCACCCGAAATGCGAGCCTAAGACCCCATGTTACTAAACGACTGTTGCGATCGTACAGGTACGGTCCTCAGCCAGGACAATTCCGGCAGGTTGGTCGAGTCCGGGATCGGGCGTGGAGATCTCGAGCCTTGCTAAGACGGCCGAGGCCCGATGTGCCGAGTCGATCGATGGGGTGAGGTGCTGAGCCAGACTGCGAATGCGATTACCGCGTCGCATGCATCGCCGCGAACGCTCCGGCGACACATCTCGATGTGAGACAGTCTCCGCAGGACCATCTCCTAAAGATGCGCTTCTCGGCGCTGCGCGGCGACAGAATCGGCTCCGCCCGAAGGCTCGCGGCGTGGTCTAAGGGTGCGGCCCGGTGCCACGATCCTCGGACACCGAGTTCGGCGGCGATGCGTCGCACCGCTCGACCCGTCGGCGCACCCATCGGAGCGTGAGTCGTGCGCGCTCGACTCCGATCTGCACTCGGCCGCCGAGCCGTGGGCTTGCTACCGGTCGCCCAGTTCGTCAGCGAGCGCCGACCGATGCACGTTGCCGGTGGACACAATGAGCACGCTAAAATCGGCGGTCATCGGTCTTCCCCCTGAACGCCCGTCCGCCAAGGGCGGCGCACCAAGCCGCGAGCCATACCTCTCGACATGATCCCGCGGCCGTTCGGCGCGCCAGTGACGATCGGAGGAGTGGGACGTGCCGCAGCCAGCCCTGGTCGTCAACTGTCGCTTCCTCACCAGACCGGTGACGGGGGTGGAACGATTCGCGAACGAGATCGCGCCCGCCTCGTAGAGAGCGTTGCTGACATCACACTGGTCGCTCCTCCGGACATCCCGGCCGACACCCGCCTCGCGGGCAAGAAGGTGCTGCCGGTCGGTCGGCTGCGCGGACATCTCTGGGAACAGGTCAGCCTTCCGCTTTATCTGCGCTCGCTCGGCTCTCCGACGCTGATCGACCTCGCCAACACCGGTCCGCTGCTGTGGCAGAAACAGCTGTACACACTGCACGATGTCGCGTTCATCACGCAGCCTGACAGTTATCGTCCGATGTTCCGGCTCGCATATCGGGTCATCGCCGGCACGCTGGTCAGACGCGCAGCGCACGTGGTGACGGTGAGCAGCTTTTCCCGTGACGAGATCGTCCGGGTATTCCGTTGCCCAGATGTCCCGATCGACATCGTGCCGAATGCCGTGAGCGGTTCCCTCTGCCGAGCCCGGCGCCCTCGATATCCGGCGCGCTCGAGGGGCGCGAGTACTTTCTCGCTGTCGGCTCTGCCGCCGCCCACAAGAACACGGCCATGCTTGTGAAGGCGTATGCCCGTCTCGGGCGGCAGCTGGTGGACCCGCCATTCCTCGCGATCGTCGGAGGGGACTCGAGGGGCTTCAATCGCGCGACTGCTGCGGACGAGGCGATAGGGGTCATCGAACTGGGCCGGGTCTCCGACGCCCAGCTTGGCCCAGCTCTACGCGAACGCCGTCGCCTTCGTCTATCCGTCGCTGTACGAGGGTTTCGGCATCCCTCCGCTCGAGGCACAGGCCGCCGGCACCCCTGTTGTGGTCTCGCGCCGTCGCCCGTTCACCGACCTCATCGAAGAGAGCAGCGCGTTGTGGTGCGATCCGGAGGATGCCGCGTCCATCGCCTCCGCTATTGGAGCAAGTCGCTCGTTCCGCCCGAGTTGCGGAAGCAGCTCGCAGAGCGCGGCATCGCGAATGCAAGCAGATACTCTTGGGACGATTCGGCGCGACGACTGTTGGCGATCGTCACCGGCTCTGCGCGAGAGGGGTGACCGTTGCGCGTGCTCACGATCTCCCACAGTGCTGGAGTCGATGAGTGGCGCGGGCGCGAGCGTCTCTCTTCAGGCCCTCGGCCTCGAGGTCGAAACCCTTTGCGCGAAGCAATGGACCGAGGGCGGAGCGCTGGTCACGCCGCATCCTCAACCCGGCGAGCGGGTGACCGGAGTGCGCACCATCGGCACGCATCCCGCACTGTTCGTCTACGACCCGCTGCCGCTGTGGCATGCGTTGCGCCGGAACCCGGAGATCATCGACATTCGCGAGGAACCATTCGCCCTTGCGACCGCCGAGGTTCTTGCGCTCCGATGGCTGAGCGGATGCCGCGCCCCCTATGTGCTGTACACGGCGCAGAACCTGGACAAGCGCTATCCGGTTCCGTTCCGGTGGCTCGAGAAATGGTCACTCCGACACGCGTCCGGCATCTCGGCGTGCAATGCAGAGGCGGCTCGAATCGTGGAACGCAAGGGCTTTCCCGGCTTCGCGCGGGTCATCCCCCTCGGGATAGATCCGAAGCGGTTCGCCCCGGGTCCTGCTCGCAGCCCGAACGCAGCGATCACCGTGGGCTTCGTCGGCCGGCTCGTCGAGGAGAAGGGCGTGCTCGTGCTCGTGCACGCGCCTGGCTCTCGACGAACGACTGCATGCCCGCATCGCGGGCGGTGGGCCGCTCGCGCAGCGCCTGCGGGATGAGGTGACGCGACTTGGGCTTGGAAAGGCGCGTGGAACTTGTGGGCGCCCTGGACCCATCCGAGGTCATCGACTTCTACCACGGCCTCGACGTGCTCGCGGTGCCATCGATTCCCCGCGCGGGCTGGACGGAACAGTTCGGCCGCGTAGCGATCGAGGCGATGGCCTGTGGTGTACCGGTCGTCTCGAGCGACGCCGGAGCGCTGCCCGAGGTGATCGGCGACGCCGGCATATTGGTGCCGCACGGTGATGCCAGCGCCTTGGCGGCCGCACTCGCCGACGCCGCCACAACACGTGCGGGGCAGTTGCGCGAAGAGGGTCTCGCGCGTGCGGGGGAGTGCACGTGGGATGCGGTGGCTCGTGACTACCTCGACCTCTATCGGTCAGCCGTGCACGTCGAGTTCGCCGACCCGCCGTCACGGCACGTTGAGATCATCGTTGTCGCCTACGGCGCGCCGGGTTTGCTGCGCGCAGCGCTCGAGGCGGTGAGCGGCCTCCCGGTCACGGTCGTCGACAACTCGTCGTCCTCCGAGATCGCGCGCGCTGTGCGCGGAGCTCGGCGCGCACTACATCGATGCCGGTAAGAATCTCGGGTTCGGTGCGGAGTGAACCTCGGCCTGGAGCACCGACGGCACCCCGACGCCGATGTGCTCCTTCTGAACCCCGATGCCGTCGTGTCGCCCTCACAGATCCGCGCGCTCCAGACGGCGTTGCATTCGGACCCGGGCCTGGCGAGCATCGCGCCCGAGCAGACCGACGGGCGCGGGGAAGCTGGCCCGCGTGGAATGGCCTTTCCCTTCGCCGTGGAACGCCTGGCTCGAGGCGGCCGGGCTCGGTCGATTCGAAGGCGGCGGGTCATACGTCATCGGCTCGGTGCTCTTGCTGCGGGCCGAGGCGCTGGCTCAGGTCGGCGGGTTCGACGAACGCTTCTTCCTGTACGCGGAAGAGACCGATTGGGCGTATCGTGCGCACCGGTTGGGATGGCGGCACACGGTCGCGCGCGGCGTGTGGGCCCTGCACGAGGGTGCCGCCACGAGCACCGATGTGAGATTGCGCGAGGCCCATTTCCACGCATCACAGGAGCGATACTTGCGCAAGCACTTCGGTGCCGCGCGGCTGGCAGGTCGCTCGAAGTGCGGCGTGGCTGGGCGCGATGGTCCGCTCCACGCTGCTCCGCGGCGCGCGTCGTGACGAGGCCCGCCGCCGCGCCGCACTGTACCGCTTAGGGCCGATGCGGGTCGAGGCGCGGATCGCGCCGCGAGCGTAGCCGGCGCGTTGCACTGTCAGCCGCGCTGCTCGGGCACGGTTGGAGCGCGATGGGCGGTCCTTGCCGTGCAACGACTCATAGATGTCGTCGATGAAGGCCACGACGTCGTCCGTGCCGACCACAGGACCGCCGGCGAGCAATCCGTCGATTCCTAGCAGCACAGCGGTCGGCGTCGACGAGTGTGTCCAGCGATTGGCGCACATAGCCGTCGGGGTCGTGCAGCGACTGCGGCTCCGCCGACTCGATCAGCGAACTGCTTCCGGCGAGGCGGCCAGCAGGTAGCGCACATCGACTCCGGCAGCAACTCGCGCCACACGCCGATCTTCTCGATGATGGGGTGCAGGACGTGCAGGTGGCGGATACGGACAGGAGCAGGATCGGCTTGCGTGCCGCCATGGTGCGAAGGTTCTCGACCCTGCCGTCAGCAAGGGTGACCGGCACCGCCGGCGTGCGCGTGCGGATGTAGTCGCGTTCATCGTCGCTGTCTGCAACCGCGGCGCGCGGCGGGGCGTCGGCCACCTCCTGACCACCCTCGGGCCAGAGGATCAGCGCGGTGGTGACGGCAGCGACCCCGAGCCCGATCACCCATCCGCCCTCCGTGACGGCTTCCCGCAGGGGTCCACCGATCAGGGGCGTCGTCCAACTGATCGCCGCGGTGGCGGCGGCGAGCGCGGGTCAACCACGCGTTGCGGATGACCGTGATCTTCGTTACGCGCTTGCGCACCCCGAAGCATGCGCACGACGCGTCGTCGTCTGCAGGACTGCACGGGTGACGAGCCAGCAGTAGGCACTCATGAGAGCGACCGCAACAAGCGCGGCAAGCAGGCCCAATATGCCGCCGAGCGACCGCAATCGCGATACCGAGGGCAGCTCGCCCCACGGGTGGAGTCGGCGCAGCCATTCCTTCCGGAGCCCTGCGCGGCACCCCGATCTCGGCCCACCCGGCCAAGTCATCGGCGGCACGGAATTTGGTGATCGCGCTGACGATGAGCACCCCGCAAGGGTCAGCGGCAAGGCGATTGCGAGGGCACCGGGCATATGGCGATGGTATCGCCGCAGAGCAACGATGGTCGCGAACGAGCTCTGAGATGCACCACAATGCCCGACTATCGTGGTCCGAAAGGTCGGGGAGGTGAGCACGCTGCGAATTCTGCACGCGATCCGCTCCGACGGCTTCGCTGGAGTCGAACAGTTCGTCCTCCGCCTGGCCATCGCCCAAGCCGCGACCGGCAATGCGGTTCGCGTCATCGGCGGCGACCCTTCGCGAATGAAGCAGGTGCTTGCGGCGGCGGGGGTCGGTCACACCACAGCGGCGGATCGCGCCTCGGCGGTGGCGCGAGCGATATACCGGCACGCGAAGGACGCGGATGTCGTGAACTCGCACATGACTGCAGCCGACCTTGCCGCATCCGTGGCCCTCATCGGCGTGCGCGACGCGCCTCCGATTGTCTCGACGCGACACTTTGCGGCCCGACGGGGCCGCGCCGCGGGATTGCCCATGGGCAGGCTCATCGACTCCCGGATCAGCGCAGAGATCTCGATCAGCGACGCGGTCGCCGCAGCGATCGGACGGCCTAGCACCGTCGTCCACCCAGGGGTGAGTGCGCGCAATGCAGTCGACCCAGATTCGCGAGGACGGACCGTCCTCATCGCGCAGCGGCTCCAACCCGAAAAACGCACGCGAATGGCGCTTGAAGCGTTCGCGGCATCAGGTCTTGCCCATGACGGATGGCGCATGCTGATTGCCGGGGAGGGCGCCGAGAAGCCGATGCTGGAATCGACCGCGGCAATGCTGGGGTTAGCCGACGACGTGGCCTTCCTGGGGTTCCGGTCCGACATTCCGAACCTCATGGATGCGGCCGGACTGCTGTTGGCGACGGCACAGTTCGAGCATTTCGGGCTCACCGTGCTCGAGGCGATGGCGTCGGGCCTGCCGGTGGTGGCTTCAGAAGCAGGCGGTCACCGGGAAACACTTTCGGGGCTCGACCGGCGCGCGCTGTTCCCGGTGGATGATGTGGCGGGCGCTGCGCGCCGTCTGCGAGAGCTGGCACACGACGCCGAAGGACGACGACGCCTGGGCGAGGCGGAGCGGCAGCGCCAGCAGAGTGAGTTCAGCCTTGATGCGCAGCAGGCGAACACGGAGGCGGTGTACCTCCGCGCGATCGCCAAGGCCCGAAGCCGTTGACGCTGCTGAGCCATATGCTGGCGCAATGGACCTCGTCGTCGCGTCGCTGGAGGCTTGGGACACGGTGTGGCGGCGCAATCAGCACTTGGTTTCGCGGCTCCTGAGGGACGATCCGACCCTGCGTGTGCTGTTCGTCGAGCCGGCCGCGGACCCGCTGCACGACCTCCTCTCACGGCGTCGCCCCAGCCGGGGCGTCCGGGTCTCGGAAGTCTCCGGTTTCGAGGGTCGCCTGATGCGGTTCAGGCCGGTGAAGCACCTGCCCCGTCGACTCGACAAGCGCGTGGACGACCGTCTGGCACACGCGATCATTCGCGCCGCCGCCGCGGCCAGGATGCCGCGCCCGCTGCTCTGGGCGAACGATCCAGGCGCAGCCGCACTAGCCCGCATCTCCGGCTGGACGACGCTCTACGACATCACGGACGACTGGGCGGCCGCCGATCGCGCACCCGCATCGCTTGCGCGCGTCCGAACCGAAGAGGAGTGGCTCCTCCTCCACGCCGATGCCGTGGTCGCGTGCTCGGCCGAGCTCGTTCGCCGCAAGGCCCTACTTCGTGTCGGCACGATCGACCTCGTCCCCAATGCCGTGGATGTCGTCGCGTACCGCAGTCCTGCGCCCCGTCCGGCCGACCTGCCTACGGCATCTGCCGTCTACGTCGGAACCCTTCATACGGATCGGTTGGACGTAGGGCTGTGCGAATTGACCGCCCGCGAGTTGATGGGTCGCGGCACGCTCGTACTGGTCGGACCCAATGCCCTGAGCCGCTCAGACACCGAGCGGCTTCGGAACGCCGGCGTCATCCTGTTGGGCCCCCGACCGCATGAGGAAGTCGTCGGCTACCTGCAACATGCTGACGCGCTCCTCGTACCGCACGTCGTCACGGCGTTCACGGAAAGCCTCGACCCGATAAAGCTCTACGAGTACTCGGCGGTGGGGCGGCCCGTCGTCTCCACCCCCGTGGCGGGCTTCCGCGACGTCAATGACCCGCGTGTGCGCGTGACCACCCCGCCCGAGTTTCCCCGCGCAGTCGCTTCCATCGTTCCTACGACGACCCGCTTCCCCGTCGGCGCCGACGCACCCGTGACGACTTGGGACGATCGCGCCGTGGAGATGCGGGGCGTCATTGGTCGATTGCACAGCGCTGACGGTCGCCGGTAGGCGCTCGTCGAGCGGCAGATCCGACGGTGCGCCTCGATAGTCTGGACATCATGCACATCGTCCAGGTGGCACAGCGCATCGGGCCGGGGAGCGGAGTCGCCGGGGTTGCCTACAATCTTGAGCGGCAGTGGACCGCGATGGGGCACACAGTCGAGCAGTTCACGTTGCGCACGGCCGGCTGGCACCAGCGTCCTTTGCCGCGACGCCGACTTCTCCGCGCGCTGGCGCTGTTCTATCGCATGGTCTGGTTCTCGACCATAGGCACCGCGCGAGCTCGCCGCTTCCTCGCCGCGCGCCCGCAGGCGGTGTCGATCTGTCACGGTGCCCCGATGGTGGGTGACGTCTACGTCAACCACGGGGTTACCAGCGAGGCCCTGCGAGCGCAGGACCTTGGGCTACGCGCGATGGCCTTGAACCCCACCCATCCATTCACCTACGTTCGCGATCTGATCCGCTATCGCACCCGCATCCATCGCGCCGTCGTCGCAGTTTCGCATGATGAGGTCATGGCGCTGTCTCGAGCGATTCGGACGCATCACCCCCCAGTTGTCGTGATCTCCAACGGAGTCGATACCGACAAGTTCCGGCCGCCCACATCGGCCGAGCGTCATGCCGCGCGCGAAGCGTTCGCCGTGGACGGAGAGGCTCGGATTGCCCTCTTCGTCGGCTACGAGTTCGCTCGCAAGGGTGTCGACCTCGCGATCGAGGCTCTCGTGCACGCGCCGTCGGTGCTTCTGCTCGTTGCCGGCGGCGAGACGCCCGAGTGGATCTCATGGGCCAGGGCCGTGGCTGAGCGCTTCGGCGTGTCGGAAAGGGTCCTGCTGATGGGTCCGCGCGCAGATCTCGCGCTCTTCTTCGCCGCTTCAGACATGTTCGTGCTGCCGAGTCGCTACGAGCCGTACGGCCTCGTCGTCCTTGAGGCTCTTGCATCCGGGCTGCCAGTCATCTGCACCCCCGTCGGCTGCGCCCCCGAAGTGATCGAGCGCGGTGTCAACGGGTTCCTCGTGCCACCGGAACCGCGGGATATCGGCCGCCGAATGGAAGAACTCGCCGCCTTCCCTCCCGCGTCGTTCTCGTCGGGCGCACGCCGAGTAGCCGAGCGGCATCAGTGGCCCTCCGTTGCGGCGGACTACATTGCACTCCTGGAAGAACTCCGTCCATCCACGAAGGGACGACACGCAAGAAGTAGCCATCGATGAATGGGATGCGGCAGGCGCCCCTCCAGGAACGGTATCGCCTCGCCCCCACGCTCAGCGCCGGATCGTCTGTTCACCGCGCGGACGATGAAGCTTCTCCCGCGCCGGATCGACCCCATACGCCGACGCACGGCTCGCCGCGCAGACGATGCGCGCGCCGCGGCGAGGCTCGGGACGCGGCGTCCCGTGCTGGGCGTAAACGATCCCGCTGGTGCGGCACTGCTGCGTCGCACGTGGTGGCAGGCGCTGGGCGCCATCACTGACGACTCGGCGGGTTGCCGACCGGGAGTACCGAATCAAGGCGCGCGTCGCCGGCGACGACGCGTTCCAGGTTACGCACGCTGATGCGGTGGTGGCGTGTTCGCCCGAGCCGCTGCCCCGGAAGATCCCCGTCGCCGTCTCGATTTACCTCCCGTGCTCATCCCGAACGCGGTCGACCTCGCGGCGTTCCCGGCGCCCGTGCGCGAACTGATGGATGGCGAACCGATCGCGGCACGCGATAACGCTGCTCCAACGCCCGATTGGTCGGTGCGCGTGACCGCGATACGTACAGTGCTCGACGGCCTTTCAATATCGCACCTCGTTGACGAACCTCCAGACGCGGTCGAAGGTGGCGCTTAACCCCTGCGCGCTGCAGGCTGCTTAACGGCCTCGTGGTAAGCGAGCCGGTCGGCCTCAGTCATCCCTAACAACACGGTGGCCAGATCGGCCAGCGCCGGCACCTCCTCGCGGGCCATGTCGAGGTACGCCGACGACGGCTTCCCCTGCGGGTCGACGATGTCGTCCTCCGCGGGACGGTAGGTCAGCGCGCGTCGTTCGGCCAACTGCTTGACCACCTCGTTCAGTTCATCGACGGTGGTGGGCGTGCGGTGATCGGGCAGTGCCCGCGCGGCGCGACCCGCTTCCCGAATCGTGAAGGTGCGCCGCAGAGCACCCGGAGACAACTGCAGCACCGCGTCTCGATGCGGGGTGGCAGCTGTCAGGACCAGGTCGGCTTCCTCCAGTTGTGCGGCGGTGAGCAGGGATGTCCGGTGCGCCGACCCGTCCGCGCCGAGTTCCTTGGCGAGCCCGAGGACGCGAGGCGACATCGTCCGGTCGGACG
This sequence comes from uncultured Actinomycetota bacterium, assembly GCA_963781135.1. Lineage (GTDB taxonomy): Bacteria > Actinomycetota > Actinomycetes > Actinomycetales > Microbacteriaceae > Microbacterium. The sequence continues at coordinate 27,437 of CAWADY010000001.1, forward strand.
GCGCGTGAGTGCCGGCACTGCGCACCGAAATCTCAGCGCTGACCTGCGCGGAGGGGTACCACTGCGTCCAGCGCGCGAAGAGGGCATGCGCGAGCGCAGATCGATGGATATTGCCGGTGCACACGAACAGCACCCTGAATTCGCTCCCCAACCGCGCTCCCCCGCAGGCACGCTCTGGGCGTTCAGAAGCGTGATCTTCCCAGGCTACCAGGGTGCGCAGAACCGGCGCCGGGAGCTGGCAGTACTGTCGAAGGGGAGGTTTGATGCACATCGTGCAACTGGCGTCATCGATCGGGCCCGGAAGTGGCGTGGCGGGTGTGGCGCACAACCTCGAGCGTGAGTTCCTAGCCATGGGGCATACAGTGGAGCGGTTCACCCTGGCCACGGCCGGATGGCGACCGCGGCGCTGGCCGACGCATCCCCTGCTGCGCAAGCTCGCGGACTTTCGGCGTGTCGTGTGGTTCGACACGGTGGGAACCGTCCGTGCGCGCCGGTTCCTCGCGGCGCGCCCCGACGCGGTATCTATCTGCCACGGCGCGCTTCTCGTCGGGGATGTGTACGTCAACCACGGCATCGTCAGCGAGGCGATGCGTGCGCGCGGGGACACTCTCGTGCGGATGGTTCGCGACCCCACCCACCCGTTCACTTTCGTTCGCGACCTCGTTCGGTACCGCGGCCGCACTCATCGCGCCGTCGTCGCTCTGTCGGCAGATGAGCCCGCGCGCCTCCGACACACCTACGGCCGAGTGCGGGCACCCATCGAGATCATCCCGAACGGCGTTGACGTCGAGGCGTATCGTCTCGCGGAGCCGGACGGGCGACGCGCGGCGCGGGCTGCCTTTGCCCTCCCTGACGAAGCGAGGGTGGCATTGTTCGTCGGCCACGAGTTCGGCCGCAAGGGACTTGAACTTGCCATCGAGGCGCTCGTGCACGCACCGGCAGTGCTTCTGCTCGTTGCCGGGGGAGAATCGCCGGAGGCGATCTCCAAGCCGCCGCGCACGCCCAGCGCTACAGTGTGTTGGATCGGGTCCTGCTGCTCGGTCCGCGAACAGATCTTGCGGTGTTCTTCGCTGCATCCGACATGTTCGTTCTTCCGAGCTATTACGAGTCTCACGGATTGGTGATCTTGGAAGCACTCGCATCCGGCCTGCCAGTGATCGTAACCCCCGTGGGATGCGCATCGGAGGTCATCGAACCCGGAGTGAACGGGTTCCTTGTGACGCGCGACCCCGCCGACATCGGGCGCCGTATGGAGCAGCTGGCCGAGAGTGACGTGGGGGCGTATGCGAGCGCTGCAGTCGCGAGTGTGGAGCGACACGACTGGCGCGCCGTGGCGGAGCAGTACGTCGCGCTGCTGCAACGAATCGCCGCCGAGCCGAGGCGCGCGTGACTGACCGGTTAGGCGATGGACACTTCGGGCTATCGTGGATCGAGCCGGAGACGGGGGAGCCGTGATGCGCATCGTGCAGATCGCGCCCGAGATCGAGCCGGGCAGCGGTGTCGCCGGCGTGGCTTACGAGCTCGAGCGGCAGTTCCGCGCCGCGGGTGTGGAGGTCGAACGTTTCACGCTTGCCGACTCGGGCCGACGCGCCCCGCATGGGTCAGCGGGTCGGCTCACGCGGGCCGTGAACGTGGTGTGGTTTTCGACGATCGGGACGGTGCGCGCCCGCCGCTTTCTTGCGTCCCGTCCGGATGCCGTTTCCATCTGCCACAACGACGTGTTGGCCGGCGACATCTATGTCAATCACGGCCTGCTGCGCGCTTCCTTGCGAGCACGCGGCCACTATGTGTGGCGCATGCTCCGCAACCCATTGCATGTGTTCACCTCGGTTCGCGATCAGTTCCGCTACCGCGGGATGACGCATCGGGCGGTCGTCGTGCTGACGACGGTCAAGCAGAGACTCTGGAGCGCGAATACCCGAGATTGCGCACGAAGGTCTGCGTGATCGGCAACGGTGTCGATCTAGACCGCTTTCGCCCACCGAGCGCAGACGAACGACGGACAGCGCGCGCCTCTCTGGGTTATACGAACGACGAGTATGTCGCGCTCTTCATCGGCCACGAGTTCCAGCGCAAGGGCTTGCCGTTGGTCATCGATGCACTGAGTCTGATGCCCGCCGAGGTCGTGCTGCTCGTGGTCGGCGGCACACCCGGAATGATTGCCGACGCACGTGCCACGGCCGAACAGTCGGGTCACTCTGAGCGCGTGCGGTTCGCCGGTACACACCCCGACGTCATCCCCTTTCTTTGGGCCGCTGATGTTCTGGCACTGCCGAGCGCGTACGAGTCGAGCGGTCTGGTCTTCCTTGAGGCGCTCGCCGCAGGTGTCCCCGTGGTCGCGTCCCCAGTGGGGGTGGTGCCCGATGTCATCGACGGGCGCAACGGGTTCGTGGCGGACCGGGATGTGCGGCGATCGCGTCGCGGATGCGCGATCTGCGCAGCGACAACCGCGCCGCGCAGTGCCGGGCCGCCCGCGACTCGGCGCTTCCCTACGCCTGGACGGGGATCGCACGCCACTACCTCAAGCTCGCCGAACACATCGTCGACGAGCGAGGGCGAGTGGCCGGGCATTCCGGGCCGATCGCCGAAGACTAGCGGGCTGAGCATGCCCTCGCCGCGAATCCGGCGCAGAGCAGTCATACGGAAGCCGGCACCGACGTTCAGCGAGCCGACCGTCGTTGCATCGTGAAGCAAGACGGCCGGGGTCGGGTTGTCGGCCAGGGCCCGGCTACGGTGGGGTGATCACTCTGCGCCACGTATTAGGCTCGCTGGGGGACAGGCTGGGGCTGTTATCCCGGTTCGAGCTTCGAGGGGACGATGAGTAGATCCGTACCGACCGACGGTCTCTTCTCGCAGCTGAAACGGCTGCTCCTCATCGCCGGCGCCCACCCGATCGGCTGGGCCGTGAGCACAGTCGTCGTCTCGGTCGTGCTCGCTGCACTCGATACGCTCGGTATCGCCGCGATGATGCCGCTCACTCAGCTGATCACCGGAGCTGACGCCGATAGCGGCGTACTGGCAGTGATCGCAGGCATTGCGGGTACGAGCGACCCCACGGTCCTCATCCCACTGGTCGCCGCAACGGTCGCAGTGCTATTCATCGTCAAGAGCCTCGCCGCGATCGCCTTCCGGTGGTGGCTGCTCGGGCGCACGACGCGGGTCTCGGCCGATGCTGCCACCGCGCTGCTGCGTGGTTACGTACTCGCGCCCTACGCTGCGCACCGCTCGCGCCGGTTGCGGGAGATCTATCGCAACATCACCGACGCGGTGACCCAGGCCACGTCGGTGCTGATGGCCGTCGTCAGCATCTGCACCGACCTTTTTGTGCTCGCCGCAATCACGATCGTGTTGGCGATCGCCTCCCGGTGGTCACGCTCGTCACGGTCTCGTGTTCGTCATATTCGTGGCGGGTCTGCAACGTCTGATGCGCCAGAGGCAGGCGCGCCTGGGCGAGGAACTCGCGGAGGTCAATCTGCAGTCGTGGCAGTACCTCATGCCGAGCCTCGACGGTTTCCGCGAGGCGCGCCTGATGTCCAGGGGCGAAGACTTCGTCCGTGGCTTTCACCGTGCCCGTCTGCGCGGTGCGCGCAGTCGGGCGCGACCTCGGGATCATCGCCGACATTCCTCGCTACACGCTCGAGATCGGCTTCGTCGTCGCGATCGCGGCCATTTCGCTGTACTTGTTCACGACCGGTACCCCGGCGGAGGCGCTCGTCGTGCTCGGCGTCTTCGCGGCCGCTTCCTTGCGTGCACTGCCCGACCCTGACCCGGGTGGCCGCAAACCTCGCGATCATCCGCATCGGCAGCGTCGGCCTGCGGATCTTCCTTGCGGCCTCTGACGAGTTGCGGCGAGGCGGAGTTCACGACGAGACTGCCCCGCGATTCGACGCGATACTCGGGCGATATCGTCATCGAAGAGCTCGAGTATCCGTTATCCGGACGCTGAAACCCCCGTGCTGAATGGCATCTGCGTTGTCCATTCCACGAGAACACGACCGTCGCGTTCGTCGGCTCGAGCGGCGCGGGCAAGAGCACACTCGTCGATCTGGTGCTAGGACTGCTCGAGCCCACCCGCGGTTCGATCGAATGCGGCAATCGTCCGATCGCCGATGATCGCGCCGCCTGGTATGCCGGACTCGGCGTCGTTCCGCAGGAGGTGTTCTTGTTCAATGACACCATCGCCTCCAACGTTGCCTTCGATGTCGATGAAGGACGCATCGACTTGCAATCGCGTAGAGCAGGTCATCGCGATGGCGCAACTGGACGATGTCGTCGCGGCGATGCCCGACGGGCTGCGCACGATGGTCGGGAGAACGCGGCGTGCGCTTGTCGGGCGGCCAGCGTCAGCGGCTCGGCATCGCGCGTGCCCTGTATCGCCGTCCCGAGCGTGCTGGTGCTCGATGAGGCGACCTCCGCGCTCGACAACGCCACCGAGCACGAGATCTCCGAGACGCTGGCCACGCTGGCCGGCACCATGACGATCCTCATCGTCGCCCATCGGCTCTCGACCGTGCGGCACGCCGACACGCTGGTCTTCCTCAAGGAGGGCCGCATCGACGCCCGGGGCACGTTCGAAGAGGTCTGCGCAGCCAGCGCTGACTTCGCACACCTCGTAGAACTCGGTCGGCTGGACTGATTTGTGAGCTTGTTCATCAGACGAACTCCCAACTTCAACCCAATGGGTCTGACCTGCGCTGTCAGATCACCCGGTCGAGCATGTCGAGCAGCCCTGCACTGCGCACGCTGTCGACTTTCCGGCAGAATGCGGATCCCGACGCGCGGATCTCGTCAAAGTCTGCCGTCCCCCACACGATGCTCTGGTCGTTCGCGTCATCCCACCGCGCGAAGCTGACGGGCGACAGCGATGCGGGCATTCCGCGTAGGGCCAGCGCAGTCTGCAGCGCCGACTCGTCGGGGATAACGGTCCGACGGTAAACGCGACGCAAGCGCGAGCCGACGCCGAAGTCGTCATCGAGCAGCTGGTCGAGTTCATTGCGGCGCACTGCGAGTAGCTGACTGCCGAAGTAGCACGGCAGGCGCGGTCCGAAGAAGGGTGGCACTCGCGCGAAGCCGTAGTGAAGGCCCCGTCCGCGGCTCACATACCGGACCCCGAATACAGGCTCCAATCGCAGGGCGATCGCATTCCTGATGCGCACCCACCACGACGGCGCTTCGGCGGCACGTGCCGCCCACAATGGTCGATACCAGCGGAGCGCGTAGCGCGTATAGCGATCATCGCCCTCACCGAGCGTGCGCCCCCAGCGCGGGGTGTAGTCGAGAGGCTCGGCGATGCCTACCCAGCCGTCGGCGGACAGAACCTCCTGCTCCCACTGAGCGAGTGAGCGCACTGGATAGTCTGCACCCGTGATCAGCGTGACCAGTGCTGGGTCGAACAACTCGCGGGCGCGGCCGAACGCCGCCAGAGTCGCTTCGACAATCTCCCAGGACCCCCAGTCGGTTCGCAGCCCGTGCGCGAATACGACAATGCGCGAATCGTCGACAGACCTCGGAAACGCCTCAGTCCGCGCGTCGTGGGCGATGAGTACTCGTGAGTCCGGACTCGACCGTAGGATCGCGGCTGCCAGACGTCGCACCTGATCCCAGGCGGTGTGGGTGAGGATGACATAGACCGCGGTCACCGACTGTTGGCTAGCCTCTGTCATGCACGCGCCCGGTCCAGTGCGACCGTCTCAGCCACCGTGGACATGCCGCGCCTATCAGGCCCCGACAGCGAACTTCGGTCACGTTCAGTGTGGGTCGCTCGGGCTGGCTATCGGTATTCATGGCGCGCATCCCAGTTGATCGAGTCGTCGATGATCAACCGTGCCTGGTACTTAAGGCAGAGCGGATGCTGAATGTCCGCAAGCAGTCTTGTCCATCCGATCGGGTATGCCGCATCGGAACCCCAGACACCCCCTGGGTTCTCTGCGAGCGCGGGCGCGTAATAGTCCAGACGACGCTCGACTTCGCGCAGCCATTCAGCAGAGAAAGCGGTATGGGATCTCGCGATGAGTGTGCTGTTTGAAAGGAGGCTGCTCTGGTAGCGGTGCAGGTGTGTCCCCAGGCGCCCGGGGACATCACCGGGCCACGCCGGCGGTACGACGTGACCGCCCAGCGCCCAACTGTCCGATGAGCGCAACCGGTCGAACGAAGGCATCCACGCTCCGCGGAGAGGTTTGATGTCCGAGTAGCCACCGCCGTAGTGATGCAGCAGGTAAGCCCGAAGATAGTCGGCGCGGTGTATTGAGGAGAGATTGTCGTAGGCGGGATGCAGCGGGTGGTCCGAGACGACGATGTCATCGAGTCGTTCTCTGGTGACGAGTTCGACGGGGGTTTCAGGATTCATGTCGCGCATGCTCTTGAGCGCCGCCTCCCGGTTCGGCGTCAAGGGGTTCTGCCCCGTCCACAGCGCCCAGATGACATTTGGCAGTTCGGATGCGCCACCCGTGTTCGCGGGTGGGTGGCGTTCCAAGAAGGTGTGCGGATACTTTCCGTACCAGAAATCCGAGGGGTAGGCCCAGCGAGCGACAGCCGAACCCCTTTGCCTCACCCACCAGAGCGGTCGGCTCGTAGCGCGAACAACTTCGCTCCAGCGGTAGAGCCGACGCACCCCATCTTTTACGAATCCCATCGCTTCCACTCTCGTTGCGCGTGCCGAACTCACCGACGGCATTGATCCCCGGCAAGGGTGCGCCGAAGACTCTCGGCCTGCGCGCCGGCGCGCCGAGGGGGCGTCGGGCGCCAACTCGCGTCTCGCAGCGCCGCCACCAGACCCCACCCTGTTCCGAGGGTCGTCACGACCACGCGGCGGGATCGACCGGCGATCCCTGTGGCTTCTCGCACCCGACGGAACTCTGTCGCCACCCACCGGCGCAGCATGGGCGACCGCAGCCCCTGGTCTCTGGCGAGCAACACGAGGTGATTGCGGCGACTGTACAGCTTGTACCGGGTGTCGAATCGCGCGCCACGTACGTGAGGGGCTGGCAAGTGATCGACAACGACGTGAGGCGCGAAGAGCGCGACGCCGCCGAGGGCACGCACCCGCAAGAACATGTCCGTGTCCTCGCGCAACGCGGTGCCCGGATAGTCATCGCGGAACCCACCGAGCTCAGCAAGGACCTCGCGCCTGAACGACATGTTCGCACCGATCCCGTGGTCGATACGAACCGGGTCTGCGACATCCGCCGCAAAGCCTTCTGTCAGCCTGCCATCCAGCCGCAGCATACCGATCGGCAGTGGATATTCCTCCTCGCCAGCGATGCCGTTGCATGTGCGACCGCCGACCGCAGCCACCGCGGAATCGGCGAAGACTTCAGCGAGCGCTTGCGCCCATCCAGGGCGCACTACGACGTCATCGTCGATGAAAGCGATAATGTCTCCCGCGCCCAACGCAGCGCCTCGTTCCGCGAACGCGTCATCCATCCGGCCAGCTCAGGCGCGTGCACGTATCGCACACCGGGGTATGCGGCCTCCGCGTCTGCCCGCGTCGGCTCGCGGGAAGCGTCAACGACCACGACCTCGGGCAGTTCGCCCGTCAGTGCGCGCAAACCGTCGAGGCAGCGCCGCAAGAAGGTCGGCCGCTCGAAGGTGATGACGCAGACAGTGAGTCCGTTCGCGTTCACGGGGTGGGAGCGTCACGGAGGCCGCGGCGGCGCGCCTTGGCGTCCGACCCGGTGACGTCGAAATCAAGCAGGTCGTCGAACGATGGCGCCGCCGCTTGCGCCTCGGTCTCCTGGACCGGCACCGAGGTGGGTAATGGAGCCGCCGCTGCAAAAGCGGCCGATGCGGCCGGCGGTTGCGCCGCGTACGGCGTTGAATCGGTGCCACCTCTGGTACGTGCCGCTTTCTTGGTCGAGTACTCGTAGCGATACGCGTGCGCGTACGGCGAGGCGTCGACTCCTCTGAGCGGCACCTTGTTGAGCACAGCTCCCAGCACATTACCCTGGGCCTTGGCGAGTGTGCCGAGCGCCCGCTCCACCACGTCGTATGTCGTCTTGCCCACGCTGATGACGAGAATCGTGCCATCCGATTGGTGCGCCAGTACCGCCCCGTCGGTCACGGGCAGCAGCGGCGGAGCGTCGATGATGACGGTGGCATGCTTGGCGAAGATCTTCAAGCGTGTGGCGCATGCGCTCAGAGGCAAGCAGTTCACTGGGGTTGGGTGGGATGGTGCCAACGGCGAGTACGTGGAGATTGGGGATCGCCGCCGATTTCTGCAGCACGTCCGCGAGCCGAACGCGCCCCGCCAGCACATCGCTAAGTCCCGCCCCGCCTGGCAGCCCCATCGTCTTTGCCACTGTGGGTCGGCGCATGTCGCCGTCCACGAGAACGACCTGCTCGCCACTTGCCGCGAGCGTCGCCGCCAGGTTGCAGGCGACGGTCGACTTGCCGTCGCCTGGGAGCGCACTGGTGACCACAATCGTGCGCGGCGGATGGTCGACGTTCATGAACCGCAGGTTGGTGCGCAGTGTGCGCAAGCTCTCGCCCACGGCGAATCCACTCCCCTTGGCACTCTTGGCAGCCGAGTCGAACAAGCGGTGGTCCAGACCGAGCGAGTCAGACGCAGGAATCACACCGATGACAGGAATGCCGATTCGCGTCTCCACCTCGTCGGCGACACGCACCCGCCGGTCTGAGGCGGTGCGCGCGAGAACAAACGCGATCCCGACGCCGAGCCCGATGATGCCACCGATGATGATGGCGGCACGGCGGTCGGGGAATATCGGTGTGTCGGCGACTGTCGCGGCCGCGGCCGAGTAGATGCTCACCGGCGCCTGACCCGTCACCGGGTCGCCCTCCACCTCATCGATGGTCGCGGCGAGCGCCGTGATCCAGGCCTGGGCCAGCGACGCAGCCGCCTGCGGCGAGTCACCCTGGGTCGTGAACTTGAGGATCGCGGTGCCCTCGGGATTGGTGACCGTTATTCGGGAGGCGATTTGCTCGGGCGACTCGGTGCTCTGCAGCTCCTCCGCTGCGCCTTCGGCCACTCTCTTCCAGCTGGCCATGTCGAGATACGTGGGGATGCGCGATTGCGCGAAGCTGTCACCGTACAACGATCCACCTTGATCGGCGGTCTGTCTCGCCTGAACGAGGCCGTTCGCCACCGATTCGTAAACCGGCCGCTGAACGATCGTCCAGGCGAATGCCGCGCCGATGCCCACGAGCACCATCAGTAAGACCGCCACCCAGTAACGGCGCAGCCCGCGCAGGTAGTCACGCAGTTCCATCGCTCTTGATTTCCCCTCGGCCGGACCGATAAGTATGCAGCCCCGCCATCATCAACGTAGCTACATCGTAGGCCACAGTCCCGGTGTGCCCGCTGAATGGGATTGCGTGGGTCATTGCGGTGTGTGTGAGAGCAATTCACGGACCCCACGCATGGGACGTGTGAAGAACTCAGCGACGACGTCGCCACGGGTGGGTCGTCGGCCGAGCCGGTGTGCGAGATGTTCCCTGTTCACTCTCGGCAACTGCGCGACCACCCGTAGCTTCCCGCGAATATTCGGTTCGGCGAGTATCCTCCCCCACCACTCCGCAGCCCGTGAACCCCGGCCACCGACCGCGCGCCAGAGGCGGTACTCCCGGGCACCACGATGACGTTCGATGTCGCCAAGACCCGCATCGAACCCGACGTCCGCCTGGAGCGCGGCGACTTCGCGCAGCGCCGCAGCCCGCTCGCCATCCGATGCCGAGTGCCACACGCGATCGACGTCGGTCGAGCGCGATCCCGATGCGCGAGCCGCGTTCAGCACGATGATCACCGCCTGCGCGCTGCGGGCGGGCACGGCACACGCGACCCCGCAGAACTCCTTGGTAGTGCGGGAACGCCAGAGATGATCGAACGCCTCGCGCGCGTCCAGACCGATTCCTGGGAAGCGCCGATGCAGGTCGAGGTACCCCCATTCATCGTGGTGGTACGTCTGCGCATGGCCGAACGGAGATCCGTTCTGGAAGGTGCTGTACAGCGACCAGCCGTAGTCGATCAGTGCGCGGTGCATCGTGGACACGTCGTCGGGTCGCAACAGCACGTCGACATCCGTTCCGGAGCGAGCGGCTGCCTCTCCGAGGGCATCGAATGCGTCGCCTTTGAGATGCAGCAACTCGACGCCAAGCTGATCTGCGAGTTTCTGAGCGGCCGCGCGCCCGAAGTGCAGGCGCACGGAAATCGGCACGTGAAGCGTGCGGACGTCAGTCATGATCCCGGCCGCATAGCCACGGCTTTCGTCGGGACGTCGTCACTGCCGACGGACGTCACACCGTCGGTCGGTGATTGCGAACGTGCGAGCGCACCGAGGCAGATGCCGGCGATGACGAACGGCACTGAAACACCCACGGAGATCCAGAACAAGTCGAATTGACCTTGCACGATGCGGCTGAGCACCGCGACGAGAGCCAGCGTCCCGTATTGCGGATCGATCCGCCACAGCACGACGAGGATGCCGAGCCACATGACGCCGAACGCCAACAGGCCGACAACGCCGGCTGACGCTATCACCTCCAGTTCTGCTTGAGGCGGCTGATACGGCAGTGCCGGATCGACATACCAGAAGCGCAGTCCATGCCCGAACCACGGCGCCTCCTTCCAGTAGACGTACACCTCGCGGAACCAACTGAAGCGCTGGAACACCGAGTTGTGCTCGTTCTGCGAGTTGACCTGATCGATGACCATCACGACGATCAGCCAGATCGCTGGAATCACGAGAACCAGAAGCCAGCGGGACCGGCCGCGGCCGCGCGCTGCAGCAACGATGATCGCAACGATCAGCCCGATCCATGCCTGGCGGGATTGCGTGAGCAAGATCGCACCGAGCAAGACCAGAGCGCCCGTTGCGTCCACACACGGGACAGTCCAGCCCAACTCGGATGGATGAAGCAGATAAGCGCAGCGAACGCCATGGTGGTGCCCGCAAAGTTCTTGTGCATGGCCCATGGCCAGACCGGATACACCGCGTCGAAGTCGCCTGAGGCGTACGCGAAAAGGCCGGTGAGATACGTGCCAAACGCGATCACGCACGCCATGATGATCATCGAGGCAAACGCCGCACGAGCGAAGCCCGCGTACCCGACCGCCCACCCCACGATGAGTGCCCCTGACACGAGCAGCCAGGCATGGAACCACTCAACGGTGTTCTCGCTGTATGGATTAGCAACGACGGTTGTGAGGGTGGCGAACTGGTACGCGAAGTTGAACCACAGCAGTGCCCGCAGAGGCGGGCTGTAGGGCCGATGGCCGAGTAGCAGTGCGGCGCCGAAAGCCGCGGCCAGCGCAACGTCGGATACGGATAGGTCACCGGCTCCGAAGCTCGCTCGCTCCGAAACCATCAGCACAGGCATCGCCATGAGCGCGATGGCGAGCGGTTTCGATGCCGTGAGCACGGCTCCAATGACCAGAAGCCCTACCGCCCCCGCAGTCATCACGCCGTGAGTCATCGCGCGGTCGAGAATCAAGTACACGGCAATGACGGCACCTGCCGCCATGAGTACCCAGCGCCACGCGTCAGCCCACCACTCGACGACGCGTGTTCGCCAGAGTTGGGAGCGCATACCAGTGTTACGCAAATGGCCGCCCTCCGTCGCTCGAACTCAAGTATCTCAGGTGCGCTACACGAACCCCAGCAGGCGTCGCGCGACCAAGTCATCGATGAACGATTCGACCTCAGCCGCGATCGTCGTCGGGTCTGTGCCGGTGCGTTCCGCGACCCGGCGCACGGTGCCCTCGGTATCTCGCCCTCTGGCCTCTCGCCAGATCAGTGCCGCAACTCCCTCTAGGACGACGAGCGGCCCGAGCGGCAGCCGTGCAACGTAGATGGTGTCGCCGACTTGCTCTTGCCCGACGTCGGGAGCGACATCCAGCAGTCGTTGCTCCAACATGATCGAAGTTTAGATTACGACCGGCGCGCCGCCAGCGTCCTCACACGGTCGGTCACGCCGGCGGTACGTCACCGGCCGCTCCCTCTGTAGACCAGCTCGTAGCGGTCGGCGACGGTTCGCAGGTCGAACTCCCGAGAGCGCTCGAGAGATGCTGTACCGAGCCGTTCACGGATCGCGGGCACACGCAGCACCGCAGCGAGTTCTCCCCGAGCGCGTCAAGATCGGCGAGCACGCCATACTTCCCGTCATCCGTGACATACCGCGCGCCCACGTTCGGTGTCGCGACGACCGGCACCCCCGCCGTCATCGCCTCGGCATAGGGGATGCCGAAACCCTCGTACGCCGACGGCAGACAGAACGCCCACGCCGTGCGGTACTCGTGCGCGAGTTCTTCGTCGGAGAGCCGCCCAGCACCTCGACTCCGTCGGGGACTGTCGTTGGCGCATCCTGCGTCACCATGCGCAGGCGCGCTCTCGGCACGCGTGGCCGTACTTCCTCCGCGAAGATGCGGGCGAGATCGGCCCCACGCTTGCGCTGACGCCACGTGCCGACGAACAGCACTGTCGGGTCGGAGGACAGCGGCGTTCCATCGGGGGCGAAGCGCGCGGCATCCACCCCGTTTGGGATGACAGTGCGCACCCACGGCGTCCATCGCCGCGTCTGGGGCGAGATGAGGACAGTGCGATCCGCGACCAACGAGGCCAGCACCTCGGTGAACCCGAGCAGAACCATTCGCAGCTTCTCGCCGAGACCCCGGATGTGGATCGCCTCCTCGAAGCACGACCCGTGCAGCGTCCGTACGTGCATCGGGACGCGGCGGCGCCACATCCAGTAGTCCTCACCGTGCGCGTGCAGCACGTCATATGACGACAGGTTCTGCCGACGCATCACAAGCGCAAAGCGGAAGGTCCGCAGGTTCCCCGTCAACGGCAGATGCACGTGGCCGTAAAGCGCCCCGTCGACCGGCGCACACGGACTGAAGACATCGACGTGATGTCCGCGCCGCGCGAGTTCGTTGGCTAGCTCGTGCACCTGGTACCCAACGCCGATCTTGCTCTCGCTGGGCAAATAGTACGAGATCATCGCGATGCGGAGCGCATGGTTCACTACACCTCCTCCGGCCGGCGTCGGCTCGCTGCCTGGGCCGTGCCGGCGCGCACGCCCGACCGCAGCCTCACTCACGCGGTCAGCCCTGCCCGCAGCGCTTGGAGCCAACCGTGACCGTCGCGGAGATCGGGTTCGAGGTGGTTGCCCTCGGCCCACTCGTTCCATGACTTCACCCACAGCAGCCGTTCCTGCGCGGGCCGATCCTGCAGCAGCGCGACTGCGGCTTCGACATTGCGTTGGAACCGCTCTGGGGTCGCGCCCGTGATCGCAAGTCCGCGCCGACCTGAGCGGGGCGTGTTGTCCCAGTTGGGGTAGACACACGGCTGCACGTGCGCGTCGCGGGGATAGGTGTCGACGATCTTGTCGGAATGCGGCCAGACCTCCGGACCGCCGCGCAGTTTGCGCCGCAGCCGCATCCGAAAGGTCGTCGCGGCAGTCACTTCCGCCGGAAGCCGCATGTAGACCGACGCGTCGAAGCCATCGTCCACGGCGGTCGTGTACCGGGAGCCGCTCCCGAGCAGGTCGCTCGCCTCGGCCACAAGGTAGAGACCCTCCAGGCCTGCCGAGCGGGCCATGGCCTGCCAGCGATCCACGAAGGCCGCCGCATCCGGAAGCTCCTCCGGACGGAAGACATAGAACACCGGCTTGCCGTCGACCCGCAGGTAGCGGGCATCACGAAAGGCGGGGAGGATCGAGTCGAAGTGGCGCTGGTCGTCCTCAGGGCCCAGGTAGCGCTGATGCTTGAGCACCTTGTCGCCCGCCGCGTGCCAGATGCCGGTCCACGACTGGTTCGCCCATGCGAGGCAGAACGACACCTCCGGGGAGCCACTCTCGAGCACTTCGCGGAACGGGCGGTCGAGGATGCGGTCGCCGTCACCGAACCAGTAGTGCCAGTAGGCGAACGCCTCGACTCCGTGATCTCGCGCCAGATCGCTCTGCGCCTGCCGCGTCTCGGGAACTCGAAGGTCGTAGAAGCCGAGGTCGGCAGGGAGCGTCGGTTGCGCGTGGCCGCGGAACAGCGGGCGCGCCCTCGCCACGTTCGTCCACTCTGTGAAGCCGGGTCCCCACCACTGGTCGTTCTCGGGGATCGGGAAGAACTGCGGAAGATAGAACGAGACGGCGCGCGCCTTCAGATTAGATTGCACGTGAAGTACCCCACCCCGGAACGCGTGAGCCGTCAGGCTCCTAGTCTGTCCGCCACGCCCTCGACACGTGTGCTCGGATCGATCATACGCACGGTGTCCACACCCGAGGCCGAGCGAGTAGGCGAGCAACGCAGATAGACTCGCGCAGCTGCCGGCTGCTCGGACGCCGCGGTCATTCCCGGTGGCGACCCGGCCGGAATGGCGGCCGAGGTCTCACGGCTCGCGAATGATACGTCGGAGTGGTAAGCGGCCTCCGCCGCCTCGACGCTGCGGGCGTCGCAAATCAGCTGGCGCAGCGTTGCCGCGGCGCTGGTGTCACGTTTCAGTCGCGGGCCGTCGCGCCGGCATCCCTACTGCAGCGCGCTCGTGAGTCGGGCGAGGTTGTCGAGCACCGTCGAGCGCAGCGGCTGCTTCTCCCACTCCTCGAGCGTGAGTTCGCGGCTCAGCGAGCGGTAGTCCGCCTCGACATCGCGCATCTCGCGGACGAACTCCTCGCCGCGCACGAGCATCGAGATCTCCATGTTCAGGCCGAAGGAGCGCATGTCCATGTTGCTCGACCCGATGATCGCAGCCTCGTCGTCGATCGTCATCGACTTGCTGTGCAGGATGTACGGCTTCCGATACATCCAGATCTTGACGCCGGCCCGCAGCAGCACCTCGTAGTAACTGCGCTGCGCGTGGTAGACGATCGCCTGGTCGCCCTCCTCGGAGACGAACAGCTCCACGTGCAGTCCGCGGTGGCACGCCGTCGTGATCGCGTTCAGCAGTCCCTCATCGGGCACGAAATACGGGCTGACAATGATGATCTTGCGCTGCGCGTAGTAGATGAGTCCGAGGAACAGCCGAAGGTTGTTCTCGAACTCGAACCCCGGGCCGGACGGGATGATCTGGCAGTCCAGATCGCCCGGGCCGGACTTCACGCTGAACAAGTCGATCTCATCGGTGAGGATCTCGTCGGTCTCGCTGTACCAGTCCGACAGGAACACGGCGTTGACAGATGCCACGACCGGACCCTCGAGCCGCGCCATCAGGTCGACCCAGTGCAGCCCGCGCTTGATGTTCTTCCTGAGGTTGTACGTGGAATCGGTCACGTTCTGCGACCCCATGAATGCCACGGAACCGTCGATGACCAGGAGCTTGCGGTGGTTGCGCAGGTCGGGGCGCTGGTACTTCCCCTTGAACGGCTGCACCGGGAGCATGAGATGCCACTGAGCCTCATGGCGGTCAGCCGCTTGAGGGTCTTCTTGTAGAAGGGCTTGCCCCGGTTGGCCCAGTGATCGAGCAGCACGCGGACGGTCACGCCGCGGGCGGCGGCCTCCTCGAGGGCGCGGAACAGATTGTCGGTCGCCTCGTCGGCCTGCAGGATGTAGAACTCGATGTGGACGTAGCGCTCCGCGCCGCGAACCGCATCCGCCATCGCGTCGAGGCTCTTCTGGTAGTCCGAGATGAGGTGAGCGGCGTTGTCGCCGGCCAGCGGCATCGCACCGAGGTTGCGGTTGAGGGTCACCATCGAGGTGAACCAGTCGGGTGCGTGGGGCCTCAGCGTCCCGAAATCGAGATGTTCGCTCGTGTCGTGGATGTAGGTGTTGATCTGCTCCTGCTTTCGCCGCCGCTTGCGCGGCAGACGGGGGTTGCCAATGAGCAGGAAGAGGAAGACACCGATGATGGGGATGAAGTAGATCGCCAGGAGCCATGCCATCGCGGCCGTGGGGCGACGGTTGCGCGGCACGATGATGATCGCCGCGATGCGGATCGCGATGTCGGTGATGAAGACGAGGATCAGCCACCACGTCGCATCGAACGTGACAGTGATCAACTGGCCTCCCCAGGCACTCGTGCCCAGCGTACTGGGACTTCAGATCAGCGCTCGGATTCGGCAGGTGCCGGCGGAAGGCCTCGCTTAGCGCGCTCCTCCGCCTCGATGCGGGCGTAGACGCGACGCTCGGTGCGGTCGGCGCGCAGGATGCTGCGCAGGATGAAGAAGAACAGGGCGCTTACGACGACCGTCGGCAGCAGTGACCAGAACACCGCGACCCAGTAGTCATCCATGCCTCCAGGATACCGCCCGTCCCCTCCTCCCCAGCCCGCCCCTGGTGCCCTCCGATCCACACGGCCGGACCAGTCTCGTTTGCACGGGTGGCGCGCGAAGAGGGTTGCTGCATGACCACGATCGTCAAAGCCGCGAACGCGGCACAGTTCCTGTCCCTCATCCCCAAGATGCTCGGCTATCGACCGACCCGCAGCATCGTGCTCATCCCGTTCGCCGGAGCGCGCAGCATCGGCGCGATGCGGTTCGACCTGCCCAGCGAGGCGGAGTCCGAAGAGATCGACCGCATCGCGGCGACCCTCATCGGAATGGTCTGCCGGCTTCCCGAGGCCGACGCCGTGGCGGCGGTCGCCTACACGGACGAGCGCTTCGACGACGGGATGCCGCACCGCGACCTCATCGAGGCGCTCGAGAAGCGCGCAGACGCCTGCGGGGTGCGCGTGACCGATGCACTGTGCGTGGCGGCGGACGCTTGGGGCTCGCACCTGGACCCCGACTGCCCGATCTCGGGTCGTCCGCTCGACGAACTCGGCCAAGAACCGCGCGGAGCGGAGCACCTGACCGTGGCGGAGGGCGATCAGGCCGCGGGGTCGGAGCTGCCGGCTGTCGACCTCGCCGAGAAGGAGCGCACCGCCCGCGCCCTGCTCGCGCTCGAGGACGCCGTGCAGCTGCTGTGCGGCTCGGAGTCTGCGGGCTCGCCCCGTTCGGCGGAACGTTCTCGTCCGCGCGCGGGAGCCGCGGCATCCGATCAGGACTCCTCCGAGAATCGACGGGTCGACCCGCAGGCGCTGGCCACGGTCTGCACGCTCGATGATCTGCCTACGCTCTTCGAGGACGCGCTCGGGTGGGATGCCGAGACGCTCGCTCCGTTCGACGCGGCGGCACTCGTCTGGTGCCTCGCGCGGCCCGCGCTGCGGGACATCGCCCTGGTGCAGTGGTGCGGCGGCATGTCGGCGGGCGACGAGGCGCTCGACGCCCAGCTGCGCTGGGAGTCGGGCGAGGAGTACCCAGCACACCTGGCCATGCAGATGTGGGGGGAGGGCGAGCGGCCGGATCCCGACCGGCTCGAAGCCGCGCTCGCCCTCTCCCGACGCATCGCGGCGGCCGCGCCGCGAGAGGTCCGCCCCGGAGCCCTCGCGACATGCGGCTGGCTGGCCTGGGCACTCGGCCGATCGACGCACGCCGAGCGGTACGCTCTCCTGGCATGCGAGATCGAGCCGGAGCACGGGCTCGCCGAGATCGTCCGCTCATTCGTGCTGGCCGGGCATCTGCCCGATTGGGCATTCCGCCGCGG
>CAWADY010000002.1:0-20562 GCA_963781135.1 uncultured Actinomycetota bacterium
ACATCTGGGCCCCGGCCTGACGAACACAACCACAGCCGTGGCCAACGCCGCACTCGATTCGATTCCGATGGTCGTGATCGCCGGCGACGTGCCCTCGCACTACTTCGGCAAGCACCCGCATCAGGAGATCAACCTCCACGCCGACGCCGCGCAGTGGGAAATCTACCGACCGTTCGTCAAGCGCGCGTGGCGCGTCGACCAGCCGCACCTCATCGCCGAGGTGCTCGACAAGGCCTTCACCCTCGCCGAGAGCGGTCGACCGGGGCCTGTTCTGGTCGATGTGCCGATGGACGTGTTCTCGGCGGAGATCGACGTCGCGCTGTTCGACAAGGTGCTGAGCAACACTCGCTCCCTCGCCAAGCCCAGCATCGACGAAGAGGTCGCCGAACGGATCGTGCGCAACCTGCTCGAGGCCGACCGGCCCGTGCTCTACGTGGGCGGCGGGATCGTCGCCGCGGACGCCGCGGCCCAGCTCAAGGAGTTCGCGGAGCTGCTGTCGCTACCCGTCGCGCACAGCCTCATGGGCAAGGGCGCGCTCCCCGATGACAGTCCCCTCGTGCTGGGGATGACGGGTTTCTGGGGTACGGCATTCGTCAACGAGACGACCAGGAACGCGGACTGGATCCTCGCACTCGGCACGCGATTCGCGGAAGCGGACTCGAGCTCTTGGTACGCCGAGTACACCTTCGACATTCCGGCGACGAAGCTCATGCAGATCGACATCGATCCCGCCGAACTGGGTCGGAACTATCCGCTCGAGATCGGTGCGCTCGCCGATCTCAAGTCCGCATTGAACGTGCTGATCCGGGTTGCCCGCCGGCTGGCTCCTTCGGGAGTGCAGCGCGACGAACTGATCGCGCAGATCGGGGCGAGCCGCAGGACTCTGAAGCTCCAGAACTCAGATGCGCAGGTGTCCGAGGACTGGCCGATGCGCCCCGAGCGCATCCTGTCAGAGACGCGTGAGGTCCTGCCGCCCGATGCGATCATCACCACCGACGTCGGCTGGAACAAGAACGGCGTCGGGCAGCAATTCGACATCCTCACCCCGGGCACGTTCCTCACCCCGGGCGGCTTCGCCACGATGGGCTTCGGTGCGCCTGCCGCGGTCGGCGCCAAGATCGCCCACCCGGATCGTGTCGTCGTCTCCCTCGTCGGCGACGGCGGCTTCGGGCAGAACCCGGCCGTACTCGCCACGGCGCGCGAAGAGAACGTCGCGGTCGTCTGGGTCGTGATGAACAACAACGCGTTCGGCACGATCGCCGGTCTCGAGAAGGCAGCGTTCGACACGACCTACGGCACCGTGTTCGGCAAAGCGGGCGATCCGATGTACACGGACTACGCGGCGATCGCGGAAGCCTACGGCGTGCGAGGCATCAAGGTGGATTCGGCAGCGGAGTTCAAGCCCGCTCTGGAGCGGGCCATCGCGCTCGGCGCGCCTGTCGTGATCGATGTCTCCATGGTGAACGTGCCCACACCCACCACGGGCCACTGGAACATCATGGACATCTACTCGCCCGGCGAGACCGTCGAACACGTCGCGACGCACTGAGCGGAAGGCGCACTGACCGCCTCAGGGCCACCGGCCGCTGGGGGTCTGTTGATGCCATTCCTCAGAGTCGTTGCCCCGGGCGCGGGGACCACGCGATGCCGTCCGGGTTCCGTCCCGTCGGGATCAACCGGCTGACGGACGGTTCCAGGAGGTCGACCTCGACGACCACATCGCTGTCGTCGCATGCGGAGTACGCATGCCTTCCGTCGGGGTGCAAAACGATCGCCTGCGGATGCGGGGGCACATCGATGGCTGCGACGAGCTCGCGCGTGGCGCGATCGATGATCCCGATCTGGCACGTCGAGCGGAGCGCCACGACGAGACGGCGGCCGTCGATCGTGAGGGCAGTCCCGAACGCCGTTCCGGGAAGCTCGATCCACCCGTCAACGCGAAGTGCTCGGGTGTCGACGACTGCGATGCGCGGGCTCTCCTGGTCTGCGGTGAAGGCCAGCCTGCTGCGAGTGTCGAAGCTGATGCGGTTGATGGTTGCGGTGACCTCGACGATTCCTCGGAGAGCGCCGGTGCCGCGGTCTATGACGCTCACGGACCCCGGGCCGACATTCGCGACGGCGATCGTTCGCCCGTCCGGTGAGAACGCGAACATGTGCGATTGTGCGGCGCCCGTCGCCAGCCGTCTGACGAGTCGCATCGTCCTCGGGTCGAAGACGCTGATCGACTCGTCCAGTTCCGTGCTCACGTAGAGCAATCCGCCCGGCCCCAGCAGCGGGAGGTGCGGGCGTGAGGCGAATGGAAGCTTTTTCGTTGCGATCCGCCTCGCCCGGACGAGATCGACGATGTCGATTGCTCGACCGTCGGAGCCCGGCACCCCGACACCGGCATCGCTGTACACCGGCACGTAGCCGACGGCGCCGTCGCGGGAGGCGGCCACCTCGTGCGGGCGGTCTCCGGACGAGACCACGCCTCCGATGGATCGCCCTCGTTCGAGGTCGATGATCTCGAGCGACCGATCGCCTTTGCAGACCACGAGAATTCGACCGGCATCCATCGTGATCACCTCCTTGACGACCCTCGATGACCTCAAGTCTGCGACTCGATCGCGGAGTTTCGATCGCGCCGGCCTGCTGAGTGGAACGACCCTTGGTGAGTGCGGAGCCGGTGGCTAAATTCACTCGAACCGGAGTCGGTGAAGCCGTGCACGACGTCACCACGCACCGACATCAGGCACGGGACCGACCGATCCGTTAGGCGATCGACACATGGGCGACGAACTTGCCGCGTCGAGGCTCGCAATCTCGACGGTGTGCCTCTCCGGCACCCTCGAAGACAAATTGCGCGCGGCTGCGGCAGCCGGCTTCGCCGGTCTCGAGCTGTTGGAGTACGACCTCGTCATGTCGTCCTGGTCACCCGCCCGGCTGGCCGAGGAGGCGACGGCCCTCGGACTATCGATCGAGGCCTATCAGCCGCTCCATGTCGAGGCGGTTTCTCCCGATCACTTCGGCGCGACCCTGCGTCACGCCGAGCGGAAGTTCGACGTGCTCTCCGAACTGGGGGCGAGCGTACTGGTGTGCTGCTCGTCGAGCACCACGAGCGGGATCGACGACGATGACCTGGCAGCGGAGCAGCTTCACGCGTTGGCCGGCCGCGCCGAGCAGCGCGGCATCCGCCTCGCGTACGAAGCCGTGCCCTGGGGAAGGCTGCGTACGCTCGAGGATGCCTGGCGAGTGGTGCGCCGAGCCGACCACTCGGCGCTCGGGCTGTGTCTGGACAGCTTCCATGTGCTGTCCATGGGCAACGATGCTGACGCTGTGTCGCGCATAGCCGGCGACAAGGTGTTCCACGTACAACTCGCGGATGCACCACGGCTGAACATGGACGTGCGCGAATGGAGCCTCCACCACCGGAAGTTCCCCGGTCAGGGCTCCCTCGACGTGGCAGGATTCGTCCGCCGCATCCTGGCTATGGGGTACCGCGGCCCATTCGCTCTCGAGGTGTTCAACGACGTCTACCAACAGGAGGACCCGCGGCACGCCGCCACCGACGCGATGCGCTCCCTCCTCGCGCTCGGAGAGGCGGTGGGCGGGCTCAGTTCGGCGAGAGTCGCCGTGTCATTCCCCGCCGCCGACCTGCCTCCCGCCCCCGATCTCAGCGGGTTCGCGTTCACCGAGCTCGCCGTCGACACGGTGTCGGCTCCCCTCGTCTCGCGCGCTCTCGCGAACCTCGGTTTCTCGCACGTCGGGCAGCATCGCTCCAAGCCGGTGCAGCTGTGGGAACAGGGCCGCGCCCGGATCCTGCTCAATCTCGCGCCACAACGATCGATCACTCCGGCCACCGCTTCGATCTGTTCGCTGGCCGTCGAAAGCTCCGACCCGGCCGGGTCGATGCGCAGAGCTGATCGGCTGCTGGCACCGAAGCTTCCCCGGCCTCGCAGTGCCGATGAGACCGACCTGAATTCGGTCGCCACCCCGGACGGCACAGCTCTCTTCTTCTGCGACTCCGACGACGATGAGGGCTGGCTCAAGGACTTCGGCCCGACCGGCGCGTCGGCCGATCCCTCCCCGCTGCTCACGATGATCGATCATGTGTCGATCACCGAGTCGATCGACGACTTCGACCAATCTGCGCTGTTCTTCCGGTCGGTGCTCGGCCTCATTCCGGGCCAGTCGAGCGAGATCACCGCGCCCTTCGGGCTCATCCGCAGCTGGTCCGCGAGCGATCCGAGCGATCGCGTGCGAATCACGTTGAGCACCACTCCGCTGCGTCGAGGCGACTGGGCGCCCGGCGTGTCGAGCCCTCAGCTCATTGCCTTCGCCACCGACGATGCGGTCGCGTGCGCGAAGGTCATGCGTGAGCGCGGCGCACCGATTCTGCAGATGCCCGGCAACTACTACGACGACCTCGATGCCCGCCTTTCGCTGCCGGCCGAACTGATCGCGAGCCTGCGCGAGCACTCGATCTTGTACGACCGTGACGAGCAGGGCGAGTTCCTGCACTTCTTCACCGAGATGCTGGGCTCACGAGTGTTCTTCGAGGTCGTTCAGCGCATGAACGGCTACCGCGGCTTCGGCGACCCCCGCAGCGTTCCGCTGCGCATGGCCGCGCACCGCCGTCAACGTCTGCGCATGCTGGGCAGCGCGCCCGTCGAGTACTCGGGCGAGCATCGGCACAACTACTCGCTGGCCCATCTCACGGCGCTGAGCCTCTCCCCGCCCGAGCTGGTCGATGCCGCTGCCGCGGCCGGCTACCGATACGTCGGCCTGCGGATGACCAAGGTCACCGCGGAGGAGCCCCACTACCCGCTCACCTACGACCCTGCGCTGATGCGGGCGACGAAGACTCACCTCGCGGCGACCGGCATCGAGGTCCTCGACATCGAGCTCGCGCGTTTCACATCGGGAGACAGCCCGCGGGACTACCTGCGATTCCTCGAGGCGGGCGCCGAGCTCGGAGCTCGCCACGTCATCACTCAGCTGCCCGATTCGGACTTCTCACGCAAGACCGATCGATTCGCCGAACTGTGCCAATTGGCCCTGCCTCTCGGCCTGACCGTCGACCTCGAGTTTCCGTCGTGGACGGAGACGCCGAACCTGACCGAAGCCACGCGGGTCCTGCGGGCAGCGGACCAGTCCAATGCGGGGCTGCTCATCGACGTGCTGCATTTCGCGCGCTCGAGATCCAGCATCGACGATCTGCGCGAGCTTCCGCCGGAGTGGTTCCACTACGCCCACGTGTGTGACGCCCCGGGAAAGATCCCCACGACGACCGCCGGACTGATCCACACCGCTCGGTTCGAGCGGCTGTTTCCTGGCGAGGGCGACCTGGACATCCTCGGCATCCTCTCGGCGCTCCCCGCGGACATTCCCTACGCGCTGGAAATTCCGCGGGCAGAGCTCGTCGCGCAGGTCGGCCCGAAGGAGCACACCCGCCTCGCGATCAGCGCCAGCCGCCGCCACCTCGACGCGGTCGCGGCGGTTGCCGGCGAGTAGGCCGTCGCCGGATCACTCGCACCGCACGAAACCCGCACGCCCGGTTGAGGAATTGTGCGACGAAGTGCATCCAAACCCGCGCCGCGAGGAGAAGTAGATGGTGTCGGGTGAACTCGCACCCGCCGTCAGAAGGGAAAGTCCAATGAAGCGCATTCTCGCCATCGGGTCCATCGTCGCTCTCTCCGTCTTCGGATTCGCCGGCGCCGCCAACGCCGCGCCCGCCGACGCCGCCTGCTTCGGGGGCATCCACAAGGCCATCAACACGCAAGACGCCCTCGGATTGGCGAACGTCGGCGAGGCCGTCAAGGCGTACGGCGGCCAGGGCAAGAACGACGACCGCGCGGGGACTCTGCGGCGGCTGAGCGCCCGACACTTTTCGGCACTCTTGTCGGCGGCTCCGAGACTTTCGTTTCGGAGCCGCCGACGTGTCGTCCGACGTTGCGCGGTTCGCTAGTCGGGTGCGACGAACTCGATCGAGTCGAAGACGTCGCGCGCCTCTTCCGTCAGCGCCGGATCGATCGATTCGTAGAATTGGCCCACTGCGATCACAGCGCGCTCGCTGTCCAGGTCGACCACCCGATAGGTTTCGCGCTCGCCCGGATCGGAGTACCAGCGCCCGCATTCTTGCGCCCGATCCGAGTGGACGCAGAACTTGCCGCCGTCGCAGCCGGTGATCTCGACGTCGCTGTCGACGGAGTGGTCGAACTCGAAGCCGGAATAGTCGCCCACAGCGACCTCGAACGGGAGTGGTGCTGACCGTTGATGTCTGCGCCGTCATGGCATCGACGAACTCGCGGCCGTCGGACCGACCTGGACGAGCGCGCCCTGCCAGGCGCATGCGTCCGTCGGCACATGGTCGCCAGGCCAGAAAACCAGGAAGACCGCCCCATCCTCCGGGTGATTCGGGTCGTCCTTGAACAGGTTGGCGCCGTCGCCCGTCTCCCAGCCATCTGGGACGGTGACCTCGAAGGGCACCGTGTAGCCGGTCACGAGGTATGTGCCGGCGTCGAGATCGCCGTTCTGCGGGAACGGTGCGACGTGCGAGCCTCCGCGGTTGATGCGGGGGATGGGGTCTCGGCCGCGGTGCATGCCGCGAGGCCGATGCACATCAGCAGTGCGACGGCGGCACCGACCTGTTGCGAGCGAGCGCCATGAGTGGTGCGGGAGCGCCGGTTCGATGTCCACATGTCAGCTTCCCTTCGCTCTCACTCGTCGGGGGCGAACTCGATCGAGTCGAAGACGGCGCGTGCTTCTTCCGTCAGCGCCGGATCGATGGGTCCGGGATCGAGGACCGCGATCACAACCCGCTCGCCGGACAAGTCGACCACCCTGTAGGTCTCGTGCTCGTTCACAGCGGAGTGATAGCGCGCGCATTGGTTCGCCAAGTCCGAGTGGAGGCAGATCTTTGCCTCGTCGCAATCGTTGATGTCGACGTCGCTCTCGATGGAGTGGTCGAACTCGAGACCGGGAAAACCGCTCATTGTGATCTCGACGGCAGGCGTGGTGACCGTCGACGTCTGCGCCGCCATGGCGGCGGCGAAGGCTTCAGGCGAAGGATCGACCTCGACGATCGCGCCTTTCCAGGCGCACGCGTCCGTCGGCACATAGTCGGGCACCTGGAAATTCACGGCGACTGACGCCTTCATCCGAGACCGATCTTGAACAGGAACCAGCCCCCGGACTCCCAGCCGTCAGGGACGGTGATCTCGAAAGGCACGGTGAAGCCGGTCACAAGATAAGTACCGGGGTCGAGCGTCGCCGCTCTGCGGCAGCGATGAAACCGCTGAAGCGTCCGCGGTCGAAGCGGGGATCGGCTTCTCGGCGGAGGTGCATGCCGCGAGCCCGACGCAGGCCAGCAGTGCGACCGCTACACCGACCCGCCGCAACCGCGTGGTGTGACGTGCGTGGGAACGCCCGATTCAAGATCCACATCTCACGTCCTTTCCTTCGATACGTGCGCCGTGGCTGCTCGATCAGTGAAGGACACGCCTGTATCAGCAGGATAACGGCGCTGAGCGAGCCTGTATCGGCCCGATATCAGCCGTCTTGACGGATGTGGGACGGGGGTCACAGTGGCGCTATGGAGGTGCGCGTTCTTGGAGCGCTGACGCTCGAAGACGGCCGGGTTCCGCTGGCTCCGCGCGATCGTGCAGTAATGGCTGCGCTCACGGTTCGCCTGGGTGCACCCTTGTCGGACGCATCCCTCGCGGCAGCGCTCTGGGGTGACGACCCGCCCGCCTCGTGGTCGCACGTCATTCCGGGGTGCATCATGCGGTTGCGCCGGCTTATCGCGCCGGCGCGAGTCGAGACCACCCCGCACGGGTACCGACTGAGTCCCGGAGAACATCGAGGTCGACGCCGAGCGGTTCGAGCGACTCCTCGAGCGGGGTACTCAGCAGCTGGAGTTCGGCGAGCCGGAACGTGCCGCACACACGTTCTCGGAGTCGCTCGCGCTGTGGCGGGGCGAGCCCTTCGTCGAACTCGCCGACTGGGAACCGGCGCAGATCGCGGCGGGTACGGCTGGAGGAGATGCGACTCGGCGTCGAGGAGCTGCTTATGGACGCACGGCTCCAGGCAGGTGAGGTTCAAGAGGTCGCCGCGTGAGGCGCGTGGCCGCGTCGCCGAGGCGCCATTGCGTGAGCGGCGTTGGGTCGTGCTGAGCGTCGCGCAGTACCGCCAGGGTCGGCAGGCGGACGCGCTCGCCACCGTGCGCCGCGCGCGGGGGCTGCTCGCAGCCGAGCTCGGACTGGATCCCTGCACCGAACTCGCCGAGCTGGAGCAGGCGATACTCCGGCAGGACCCCTCGCTTCTGTCCGACCAGGTGTTCCGAGCTGCGAGCCCCGAGTGTCCGTACTTCGGCCTTCCACCCGCCGGCATCGGAGACGCCGATCGGTACTTCGGTCGCGAGCAGGAACTGTCCGGCGCCTTGGGGGCACTCGAAGAGCACGGCGTGCTGCTCGTGGCAGGTTCATCGGGCGTCGGCAAGTCCTCATTCGTCAGGGCAGGGATCGGTGCGCACTTCATCGCTCACGGCAGGGAAGTCGCCATCGTGACGCCCGGCGAGCATCCGGTCGATGCCCTTCGCGAGGTCGAGCTCCCTGTCGGAGAGTCGCTGCTCATCGTCGATCAATGCGAGCAGGCGTTCTCCGCGGACGACCCGGCCGAGATCCAGGAGTTCTTCGACGCGCTGTCGCGGATGGTCTTCCGCGGCATGCTCGTCGTCGCGATCCGCGCCGACCGCCTCGGAGACCTGGCCGATCACCGAGGATTCACCGAGATCATCCAGTCGCACATGCTCATGCTCACCCCGCTCGGCCGCGACGGGCTCCGAGCCGTGATCGAGAAGCCCGCAGAGCAGGCCGGACTCATCCTGGAGCCGGGCCTCGTCGAGATCCTCGTCCGCGACGCCGATGGGCGCACCCTTCCGCTGCTGTCTCACGCTCTGCGCCAGGTGTGGTCCCGTCGTGAGGGCCGGGTGATGACCGTCGACGGGTATCGGGCATCCGGTGAGATCGACGGTGCCGTCGCGAAGACCGCGGAAGAGGTCTTCGCCACGCTCTCGGCGGAGGGCGCGCGGATGCTGCGCGACATCCTCCTCCGCCTCGTCGAGTCATCCGCGGACGGTGCAGTGATATCTCGTCGGGTCGAGCGCGCCTGGATCGCGATCGACGACGCCCATGCGAAGATCGTCGATCGGCTGGTCGATGCACGCCTGCTCACGACCGATGAGGAGTCGGTGCAGATGTCGCACGAAGCACTCGCACGGGAGTGGCCACGGTTGAAGGAATGGCTCGCCGACGATGTCGAGGGCCAGCGCATCATGCGACACCTCGGAGCCACCGCCGCCGCCTGGGACGCGATGGGGCGACCCGACAGCGAGCTCTATCGCGGCGGCCGGCTGACCACCGCCCTGCACTGGCGGGATGCGGCCGGCCCCGCACTCACCGCGCTCGAGCGAGAGTTCCTGGACGCCGCCGCAGCGCATGAGAGCGCAGGACTTGCCGCCGCGCAAGGACAGCTGCGCAAAGAGCGACGGATGGTGCGCCGACTGTCCTGGGTGTCGACCGGCGCAGCCGGTCTCGCGATCGTCGCTGTCACTGCCGGCATGTTCGCGGGGTTCCAGGCGAACCTCGCAGGCGAGCGTGCGAAGGCCGACGAGGCACGGCGCGTCGCCGCACTCGCGCTCGACGAGCCTGGCTTCGACCGCGCGCTCCTGCTCGCAGTGGAGGCCATCCAGCTCTGGGACAGCTCCGAGACACGACTCAACCTCATACGCGTCATCTCACGCGCACCCCACCTGGCGAGCATCATCCACATCCCGGAGGACGGAGTGGCGGCCTTGGGCATGTCGCTCGCGACGGACGGGACTCGAGCATCGGTGATCGACAGCGACCAGGATGTGCGCCTGTTCGATCTCGACGACCGATCGCAGCTCGGCGAGTACTCGCCGTCCGTCAAGACCGTTGTGAGCTCGGCGATCGACCCCGTCACCGGGGCGGTCGTGTTCAGCGAGGCATCCGACCCTGTGCTCCTGCGACACCGCGAATAGGCTCGATCGTCGCGACGGGGGTCCTCGGGTGTGACGACCTACGAAGGGCTGGATTGGCGGCCGCAGACGTCGAGTACTCGGCCGACGGATCCCTGTTTGCAGCGCTCGCGCGCGACGGGCACCAGACCGGGGTGTCGCCCTCTGGCGGGGCGGCCCGGGAGACCCGGTGTTCCTGGATCTCGACGTGAGCGTCTCCGATCCGCTTTCCGAGCAGGTCTTCCGTTCGGTACCGTGAAGTTCTCTCCGGACGGCTTGCGGATGTACGCCAGCGGATCCGGAACGACCGTTGTTCTCGAGACGGCATCGGGCGAAGAGCTCTCTCGGATCGCCGGGAACGGAATTCTCGCCATCAGTGCGGATGGGAGCCGGATCGCGGTCCGAGATGGTTCGTGCGCGGTTCGGATCGTAGATCCCTCCGGCGTCGCCGCACCCATCACGATCTCGCTGTCATCCTTTCCATGGGCGGCCGACTTCGCCCCCGACAGGCCTCAACTCGCCATCGCAGGGCAGGGGTCGTGGTGGCCAGCACCCTGACCGGCGAGATCACCGAGACACTCGCCGGCCATGACGGCTGGGTGACCGCCGCCGAATTTCGACCGACCGGCGAGTTGGTCACGGCCGGAATCGAGGGTGCGATCATCACATGGAATCTCGGCGACTGGTCGGCAGACCTTCCCGGCAGTCTTGTCCTCCGGCACAGATGAGGCTCGAACCGAATGAGCGCACCGTCATGCTCGAAGGAGTTCGAGGGGGGATGGCGAGGCATGTCGTCGCCGAGCCGGCCGTGTGGCAGGAACACGCCTGTCGGATCGCCGGAAGGGTACTGACCGAGAAGGAGTGGGGGGAGCTTCCTCGGGGCGCGGCCCTACGCCCCGGCATGCCGCGAGTGAACCCGGCCGCAGCTTCAATCACTTGAGCCTGGCGTGTCGCCGGAAGCCGGACCCATCGATATCGGCGCTGATACACCATCTTGGTTGAGTTCTACGCGCGATACCTACGAGCTGAACAGTCGTCTGTTGAGTTGCGGGCACAACTGCTTGGTTGCGGTCGCGTGGGGACACCAGAGGAGGACGCATCATGGGTAAGGGACTGGCCAATCGGACACGCCGCACATTCGTGCTCACTGCTGTCGTCGCGCTGGCGGCGACACTCATCGGAGCCGCGCCGGCAGCAGCACAGGCAGATGCATTCCGACGCGGTGCGCGTCTGGAATCAGTACGCTTCGGACGCGCTGATAAACGCGACTGACGGCGCCCACTCCCGGCGCCGGTCAGCCGCCACCCGTCTCGCAATTGCACCTCGCGATGGTGCAGGGTGCCGTCTACGACGCGGTCAACGCGATCGTCGGCGGATATCAGCCCTACCTGCCTGACCTTCCCACGGCATCGCCGTCGGCGTCACAGGAGGCCGCCGTCGCCACCGCCGCGCACCACGTGCTGGTCGGTTTGGAGAACGAGGATGTCCTGCTGTTGCCCGAGGCGGTCCGTGGCCGGCTTGATGGCCTCTATGCCGACGCGCTCGAAGGCATCCCCGACGGCGATGCCAAGACCGAGGGGGTGGCAGCAGGGGCAGCCGCCGCAGCGGCCATGCTCGCCGCGCGAACTGATGACGGCCGATTCGCGGCATTCCCGTGGCAGGAAGGCGACGAAGCCGGCGAGTGGCGTCCCACTCCGCCAGGTTTCGCCAACGACCTTGCGTGGGTGGGGCAGGTCGAACCGTTCACGCTGGAGAGCACATCGCAGCTCCGGACGAAAGGGCCGAACGCGGTCACCAGCGGGGCCTACGCAAAGGAATACAACGAGGTGAAAGACCTCGGGGCAGCGGGCAGTACCCGCACTCCAGAGCAGAACGTCGTCGTCCAGCTCTACACGGCGAACCCGATTGAGTTGTTCAACCGAACATTCCGGGTGGTATCCGAAGCCCAGGGGCTCACGCTCGCCGAGGAAGCCCGCCTCTTCGCCATGTTGAACGTGGCCACGGCAGACAGTGTCATCAGCTGCTTCAACGACAAGGCGTTCTGGAACTTCTGGCGTCCGCTGACCGCGATCCGCGAGGGTGACGATGACGGCAACCACAAGACCGCCGGCGATCCAGCATGGACGCCGTTCCTCGCTAATCCGCCGTACTCGGATCACCCGTCTGGCTATAACTGCGTATCGGCCGCGTACATGCACGCCGCCGGGGCGTTCTTCGGCACGGACAAGGTGGACTTCAGCGTCATCAGGCCCATCCCCGGCATGCCCGCGGTGGAGCTCCACTACACACGCTTCACTGACCTGGTCGACGACACCATCGACGCGCGCGTGTGGCAAGGTCTCCACTTCCGGGAGGCCGATGTCCAGGGCGCAGGGATCGGCAAGGACGCTGCCCGCTGGCTTGATAAGCACTTCTTCCAGCCAGTGAAGTGACGCGATCCGCCCCAGTCCGGCGACGACTCTGCACAAAGCCAGCCGGGCCTGCACCCACGTGTGAGTGCAGGCCCGGCTGAGGTCCTCAGACGCCCGACCGGCGCTTGTTGTAGACGTCGAAGGCGACGGCGAACAGCAGCACCAGACCCTTGACCGCCTGCTGCCACTCGATGCCGATACCCATGATCGACATGCCGTTGTTGAGCACGCCGATGATGAGACCACCGATGATGGCGCCGCCGATGGTGCCGACACCGCCCTGCACGGCCGCGCCTCCGATGAACGCCGCAGAGATGGCTTCGAGCTCGAAGCCATCGCCCGCCTTCGGCCCCGCCAGGTTCAGTCGCGCAGTGAAGATGAGGCCCGCGAGGCCGGCGAGGAAGCCCATGTTCACGAACAGCCAGAAGTCGACGCGGCGGGTCTTGATGCCCGACAGATCGGCGGCGTGACGGTTGCCGCCGATCGCGTAGATGTGGCGGCCGAACACCGTGCGATTCATCACGACGCCGTACACAAGGACCAGCAGCGCCAAAATGATGAGGGTGACAGGGATGCCCTTGTAGGAGGCCAGAGCCCAGGCGAACAGACCGATCACAGCGGCGACCGCGACCAGCTTGACGATGAACCACGTGAGCGGCTCGACCTCCTGGCCATACTTCTTGCGTCCGGCTCGGGTGCGAGTCTGCTGGATGACCAGCGCCACGATCGCGACCGCTCCGATCGCGAGCGTGAACAGATCGGGACTTGTTTCACCGAAGACGCCGGATATGAACCCGTTGCCGAGCGCTCGATACTCCGTCGGGAACGAGCCGATGTTCGCGTTTCCGAGCACGACGAGCGCCAGCCCTCGGAAGATGAGCATGCCGGCGAGCGTCACGATGAAGGCCGGGATGCCGACGAAGGCGACCCAGAATCCTTGCCACGCCCCGACGAGCGCCGCGATGGCGAGCGAGATGACCACCGCGAGCCACCACGGGTACTCCATCTTCACCGCCAGAACACCCGAGATGGCTCCGATGAACGCCGCGACGGATCCGACCGAGAGATCGATGTGCCCCGCGATGATGACCATGACCATGCCGATGGCCAGAACGAGGATGTAGCCGTTCTGCACAACGAGGTTGGAGATGTTCTGCGGGCGGAGCAGGATGCCGTTCGTGAGCACCGTGAACAGCGCGATGACCGCGATCAGGGCGATGAAGATGCCGTTCTTGCCCAGGTCCGCGAGGACATGGCTGAGCCAGTCCGTGAACTTGTTCTCCGTCGGATTGACGGACGCTCCGACGGCGGTGCTGGTATTGGGATTGTCTGACATGTGCGTTTTCTCCTGGCGCCGCGTCAGCGCGGCTTTTCCATGGTCATCAGCTTGAGGACGGTTTCGGGGGTTGCTTCTTCGACCGGCAGTTCACCGGTGATACGCCCTTCGGACAGCGCGTACACCCGGTCGGAGATGCCCAGCAGCTCAGGCAGCTCCGAGGAGATCACGATGATCCCCTTCCCGGCTGCCGCGAGCCGGTTGATGATCGTGTAGATCTCGTACTTCGCGCCGACGTCGATGCCTCTGGTGGGCTCGTCCAGGATCAGGACGTCGGGGTCGGAGTAGATCCACTTCGACAGCACGACCTTCTGCTGGTTGCCGCCTGAGAGCTTGCCGGTCTTGACCAGCACGCTCGGGGCCTTGATGTTCAGATCTCGGCGGTACTCGTTGGCGACCTTGTACTCTTCGTTGTCGTCGACCAGTCCGCCCTTCGTGAGCTTCCCGAGCGACGCCATCGAGATGTTGCGCTTGATGTCCTCGATGAGGTTGAGACCGAAGGTCTTGCGGTCCTCGGTCGCGTAAGCGATGCCGTTCTCGATCGCCTCGGCGACCGTACGCGTCTTGATCTCCTTGCCTCGCATGAAGACCCGGCCCGAGATGCGCGAGCCGTAGCTGTGGCCGAAGAGGCTCATCGCGAATTCGGTGCGGCCGGCACCCATCAGGCCGGCGATGCCGACGATCTCACCGGCTCGGACGTTGATCGAGACCTTGTCGACCATGACCCGGGACGCGTCCTGCGGGTGATGGGCCGTCCAGTCCTCGACCCTCAACAGCTCCTCACCGATGTGCGGCTCGTGGTCGGGGTAGCGGTGCTCGAGGTCGCGGCCGACCATGTCCTTGATGATGCGGTCTTCGGTGACGTCGGACTTCGAGATCGTCTCGATCGTCTTGCCGTCGCGGATGACGGTGACCGTGTCGGCGACCTTCTTGATCTCGTTGAGCTTGTGGCTGATGATGATCGACGTGATCCCTTCGGCTTTCAAGCTGAGGATCAGGTCGAGCAGGTGGTCGGAGTCCTCGTCGTTCAGCGCCGCGGTCGGCTCGTCGAGGATCAGCAGCTTGACTTCCTTCGAGAGCGCCTTGGCGATCTCGACGAGCTGCTGCTTGCCGACGCCGAGCTGATTGATGACCGTCGTGGGGTTCTCTTTGAGGCCGACGCGCTTGAGCAGCGCTGCCGCCTCGAAGTTCGTCGTGTTCCAGTCGATCAGGCCGCGACGCTTCTGCTCGTTGTTGAGGAAGATGTTCTCGGCGATCGAGAGGTAGGGGCTGAGGGCGAGCTCCTGATGGATGATGACGATGCCCTTGGCCTCGCTGTCGCGAAGGCTCTTGAAGGCGACTTCCTCACCTTCGAAGACGATGTCGCCGTCGTACGTGCCATGTGGGTAAACGCCCGACAGCACTTTCATGAGAGTGGACTTGCCTGCGCCGTTCTCACCGCAGATGGCGTGGATCTGGCCGCGCTC
The DNA here is from genome assembly GCA_963781135.1 of uncultured Actinomycetota bacterium. Lineage (GTDB taxonomy): Bacteria > Actinomycetota > Actinomycetes > Actinomycetales > Microbacteriaceae > Microbacterium. Next base: position 15,232 of record CAWADY010000002.1, read on the forward strand.
GACCTCGAAGTTGACGTTCGCCAGTGCTTTCACGCCGGGGAAGGTCTTGGTGATGCCGCGCATCTCGAGAATGTTGTTCGTCACGTTCCGACTTCCTCGTGGGCTGACAGGGGGAGCGTACTGGAACGATGACGGCGGGGGTGGTCGCCCCCGCCGTCATCGTCGGATCAGCGGGTGTCGCCGGCCTTTAGAGGCCGAGCTCTTCCTTGGTCCAGTAGCCGCTGTCGACAAGCTCCGACTCGACGTTGTCCTTGATGACCGGCACCGGTGCGAGCAGGTACGACGGAACGATCTTGACGTCGTTGTCGTACGTCTCGGTGTCGTTGACCTCGACCTCGACGTCGTTCAGGATGTCGACGGCCATGCTGGCCGCCACCTTGGCAAGCTCACGCGTGTCCTTGAAGATCGTCGCGTACTGCTCACCCGAGAGGATCGCCTTGACCGAGTCGACCTCGGCGTCCTGGCCCGAGATGATCGGCCACTCGTCGCCGACCGCGTAACCCGCGTCGGTGAGCGCCGAGATGATGCCGCGCGAAATGCCGTCGTAGGGCGAGAGCACAGCGTTCACCTTCGTGCCGTCCGAGTAGTTCGCGGTCAGGAGGTCCTCCATGCGGCTCTGGGCGGTCTCGCCGTCCCAGCGCAGCGTGGCGGCCTGCTCGATGTCGGTCTGGCCCGACTTCACGACAAGCGTCCCGTCATCGATCAGCGGCTGGAGCACATCCATGGCGCCGTTGAAGAAGAAGAACGCGTTGTTGTCGTCGAGCGAGCCGGCGAACAGCTCGATGTTGAACGGACCCGCGGGTGCGTCGGCGATCGGGGTGCCGTCGAGCTCCACGAGGCCCAGGCCGTTGAGGAGCGTCCACGCCTGCTGCTGACCGACCAGGAAGTTGTCGAACGTCGCGTAGTAGTCGACGTTCTCCGAGCCCTTGATCAGGCGGTCGTAGGCGATGACCGGGATGTCTGCATCCGCGGCCGTCTGGAGCACCTCGGAGAGGGTCGTGCCGTCGATGGAGGCGATGATCAGGGCCTTCGCGCCCTTGGTGATCATGTTCTCGATCTGTGAGACCTGGGTGGGGATGTCGTCTTCCGCGTACTGGAGGTCGACGGAGAAGCCCTGGCTCTCGAGCTCGGCCTTGACGGCGTCGCCGTCCTGGATCCAGCGCTCCGAGCTCTTCGTCGGCATCGCGACGCCGATCAGGCCGCCGTCGCCGCCGTCGCCGGAGCCGCTGTCACCGGATGCGCCGCCTGCGCATGCCGAGAGCATGAGCGCGCCTGCCGCAATCGCGGCGAGAAGGAATTTCTTGCCTTTCACTGTGTGTCCTTTCTTGGGACGTCATTGTCTGGTGGTGCAGCGATATTCAGTTGTAGGAGTCATGCCGTCATGTGCTTCGACGGCCACCCACGGTCTGTCCGTAGGAGTTCTGGTACCGGTCATGCAGCCGGTCGATCGCTTCTGGTGCGATGTCGATCACAGGGCCGCCCTGCTTCGCGATCTGCACAGTGCGCGCAACGTCCTCGAGCATGACCGCCGACTTGACGGCGTCCTTGGCGGTGGCACCGATCGTGAAGGGACCGTGGTTCTGAATCAGCACAGCGGGTGAGCGATGGCCCCTGAGGGTCTCGACGATCGCTCGGCCGATGGAGTCGTCGCCGATCGTCGCGAACGGTCCCACCGGAATCGGACCGCCGAACTCGTCGGCCATCGCGGTGATCACACAGGGGATCTGCTCACCCCGCGCCGACCACGCCACCGCATACGTCGAGTGGGTGTGCACCACCCCGCCGATCTCGGGCATGTTGCGGTACACGTATGCGTGCGCGGCCGTGTCACTCGACGGCTCGCGCTCGCTGCCCGGTGTGCCCTCGACGACGTTGCCCTCGAGGTCGCACAGGATCATGTTCTCGGGGGCGAGTTCGTCGTAGGCCACACCCGACGGCTTGATCACGAAAAGGTCGGCGCCCGGCACGCGCCCGGACACATTGCCGGCCGTCCACGCGACGAGGCCGTAGCGGACGAGCTCGGCGTGCAGAGCGGCCACTTCGGCGCGCACGCGGGCGATGGCGACCTCGGTCTTGACCCCGCTGACATACCGGGCTCGAACCTCGGCGTCATTGCCCTGCACCACGGTGCGGTCTCCCTTGTCCAGTTCGGCTGAATGTCACACTCCGTGTGACCGTTCACATCGGCTCACTATAGCCAGGGACGCCGCGCACCTGTCAACCTGTGCGGGTCTCGGCTTGATAACGGAGCGCTATGACCAGCGCACGGGCCCAGTGGATCCGCGCACCACCAGCTCCGGCGCGATCGTCGCCGCCGCCGGCTCACTCCCACCCACCGCCGGACCGAGGAGAAGCTCCACGCATCGACGACCCAGCTCGGCGAAGTCCTGCCGCACGGTCGTCAGGGGAGGCCAGAAATGCGCTGCCTCCGGGATGTCGTCGAAGCCGACCACGCTGATGTCACGGGGCACATCCAGGCCCGCGTCGCGGATCGCGTGGATCAGTCCGAGTGCCATCTGATCGTTCGACGAGAAGATCGCGGTGAAGTCAGGAACCTGAAGAAGCTCTTGACCCGCGTGGTAGCCGAACTCGGCCGACCAGTCGCCGAGAATCGGCGCGGTCGTAGGAATGTCGCTCGCCCCCATCTCTGCGAGAAACCCGCGCATGCGCGCCTCGGCTTCGATCCAATCCTGTGGTCCGGCGATGTGATAGATCTGCCGATGTCCGAGGCTGATCAGGTGTTTTGTGGCAAGGCGCGCCCCCGCCAGCTGGTCAACCGAAAGCGTGTGATCAGGATCGAGGTCGGTGGACTGCAGGGTCACGTAGGGAATCTCGAGCGACTGCGCGGCCAAGGCGCGGAAGACCCGCACCTGCGGTGCGATGACGACCAGACCCTCGATCGACTGGGCGATCAGGTGAGCGAGACCTGCGGGGATGGACTCGGGATCGGCCGGATCGATGTTCGCGGTGCTCACCCAGTAGCCACGTGCGCGCGCCGCCGCCTCGATCGCGGCGATGCTGGACGCGGGTCCGTACATCGAACTTCCCGCCGCGAGGATTCCGATGGTCTGGGAGCGACTCGTGACCAACGCACGCGCCGCCAGATTGGGCCGGTATTGGAGCTGCTCCATCACCTGGAGAATGCGCTGACGTGTCTCCGGCCTCACGCTCGGGTGGTCATTGATCACACGAGAGACCGTCTGATACGAGACATCCGCAAGGCGCGCGACGTCGCGGATGCTCGGACGTCTGCTCACTGCCTCTTCGCCCATGTGCGTTGTTTCCGGGTCTCTAGATGTGTACGGTCACATCATCGGTGGTCCAATTATGCACACCCCGACCGTCATTCACGAGCGGCGGATGTGACAGTCACATGGATTTGCCTGATATGAACGCCGCGACCCCGCGCGTCACAACCTGTCACATACCTAGACTCGCATAATGGACTTCGCCCGCTTCTTACCTCTGAGCAATCGTCCTGCCGACGATGAATCGGCGGTGACGAGCGACCGCCGTAACGCCATCGCTGAGGTCGTGGACGAAGCAGCTCGCCTGACTGCACTCGCGGGCCGGCAGCGTGCGGATCAGCTCGCGGCCGAGTTCGCACGTGCCGCACGACTCGCCGATGCCGGAGCCGCGGAGTTCGGCGCGGCGGACCTGCCAGAGCTGGCAACCGCCGTGCGCAGCGGGAGCCGCCGGCGTACGTCCGCACTCGTTCATGCTGTGCGCGCTCTTCTGGTGCTGGCGGACGAGCTGAACGACGTTCCGCGCGTCGCGGATCTCACGCTCGGAGTCGTGGCGCTGTACATGGCGACATCAGCGCCGCTGGAGCGCCGAGCGGTCGTGGCCGGCCACGCGATCCACGCGACGGACGCGGACTGGCAGTTCGGGCGAGGACCCGTCCTCGAGGGAACGGCGATGGCCATCGTCCGATTTCTCGTCGGTCTGTCCGACGTTCCCCCGCAGCCGGCGAAGCGCGAAGGCTGATAGCGGGGTCACCCTCCGGTCGAGAGGACACCGACCAGGCCAGAGATCAACATGTAGAGGCCGACCGCGGAGACCACGACCCAGATTCCGATTCGGGTCGGAGACACGCGCTCGCGTCGGTTATCGGGATCGGCCATGGTTCGAGCGTAGTCCGGTTGATCGTGTTGCCAAGTCCCTGCATCGAGATCCGCGGTGCGCGGCGCGGGGACGTGCGAATGCAACCAAACAGCACACATCACATGTTTCGGGATACACTTTCCTCGCGCGAGTTGCTGACGGCACTCATGGCGAGGGAGAGGCACGATCGCATGGACGAGCGTCGAGGCGATCGCGTCTCGACCGTGACTCGTATCGGCCTGGGCGCCGCACAGCTGGGCAACCTGTCGCGCGCGATCGACGACGAACTCGCGCGAGCCACCGTGGACGCCGCCTGGGAGGCGGGCATCCGCGCCTTCGACACGGCGCCGCACTACGGCCTGGGCCTGTCCGAGAGACGCCTTGGCGGTGCACTCTCGATGAGACCGCGCGACGAGTTCATCCTCTCGACGAAGGTCGGTCGTCTGCTTGTCGAGGATCCGAGCGGCATCCCCCGTGCCGACGATGACGGGTTCGCCGTGACCAGCTCGCTCCGCCGTCGATGGGACTTCAGCCGCGACGGCATCCTCCGCTCCCTCGAAGCGAGCCTTCGACGGCTGGGCACCGATCGCCTCGACATCGTCTACCTTCACGACCCCGACGAGCATTGGGACGCCGCCTCCACGACGGGCATCGACACCCTCATCGAACTGCGCGACCAGGGTGTCGTGACGGCGATCGGAGCCGGGATGAACCAGTCGAGGATGCTCACCGAGTTCGTGCGGCGCTGTGATGTCGACATCATGATGGTCGCCGGTCGTTACACCCTTCTGGATCAGTCCGCTGCGCGAGATCTGCTGCCCGCCGCCGGCGAGAATGGCGTCGCGATCGTCGCCGCGGGGATCTATAACTCTGGGCTGCTGAGCTCGGACCGACCGCGCCACGGCGGCCGATTCGACTACCGCGACGCATCACCGGATGTCGTCGCCAAGGCCCTCGAGATCGCCCGCGTCTGCGAACGTCACGGATCGACGCTCCCTGCCGCAGCGATCGCCTTCCCGCTGCGAAGTGACGCCGTCACATCGGTCGTGGTGGGTGCACGCGGCGCGGACCAGGTGTCGGAGACGATCGCCAGATATTCCGCGCCACCTCCGCCTGAGCTGTGGTCCGAACTGGAGGAGCGCGGGCTCATCGACGAGTGACGACGGTGCTGCTCGGCGATCCGGCCCATCGCGGGATCCGCGAACCGCTCGCGGGTGACTACAGATA
>CAWADY010000003.1:0-228761 GCA_963781135.1 uncultured Actinomycetota bacterium
CGGGCATGATTCCGCTGCGGATCTTCGGAATACCGCACACCGACATGTCGACTCCCGAAGGACTGCCGCTGTTTACGACACCTGGAGGCCCGGGGCCGGAGGGCTTCGACAACCACGCGCTGTGGCAGCTTCCTGGCCTGATCGGAGCCAACCACGACGTCGTGACGATCGATCCACGAGGATCGGGCCAGTCCGGCGCGATCGACTGCCCGGAGCTGCAGGGTGGCTCGACGACCGCCGCGCAGTTCTACCAAGACAGCACCGCATGCGGGCAGCAACTCGGCCCGACCTCAGACCTGTTCGGGAGCCCGCACCGGGCGATGGACATTGAAGCCGTTCGCGAGTTCATGGGGTATGACCGGATCATTTTCCACGGCAACTCCTATGGTGGCATCGACGTCCAGGCATACGCGTCTCGGTTCCCCGATCGGCTCGCCGCCGCAGTGATCGACGGCGGTTGGGTGATGGACGACATCGACATGTTCTTCGGCACCGGTTATCCCGCCAGCCTCATGGGTGTGGTCGATACCGCGTGCCGGGCGGATGCCGCTTGCGCGGCGTCCACGACTGACCCGAGCGGCACCGTGAGCACGGTCGTGGCGCGACTGCGGGAGGGGCCCGTTGCGGAGGATGGCACGGTCGTCATCGATGAGGCGAGCATCGCGCGCCTCATTCGTGACGCGGGCGCCGCCGTCGAGGTGGTCGCCGCGTCACTCCCGTTCCTCGCGGGTGACACCACACCCATGGCGAACCTCGTCCGAGAGCACCAAGCGATCGGCATCCCACCGGGGGGCGACGTTGAGGCCTTCTCCGCCGGCGCGAATGCCGCCGGGTGGTGCAACGATCAGGTGTTCCCATTCGACGTGACCGCATCGCAGGCTGACCGACAGAGCCAGCTCGATGACGCGCTCGCCGCGCTAGACGACGATGCATTCGCGCCCTGGTCGAAGGAAGGCTGGCAGTCGCTGTGGCTCTTCGGCCAATGTGTTGGGTGGCCGACCCCGAGCCAGCACGAACCTGTCCTCGTCGGCGATCCATCCTTTCCTGGCATCCCCACACTGCTCCTCGTCGGCGACCAAGACCCCGCGCTGGCGAGCGCCGCGACCCTCGAAGGGCGATTCCCTGCCGGCACCACAGTCGTCGTGCCTGGCGCGCAGCATCCATCAATGTCGCTCGGCGTTTGCATCGCTGCATTCGAGGCGGAGTTCATCGAGACACTGGAAGTTCCCGACACCCCGCCATGCGGCGACCGCTGAAGGACCGGCTTGCGGGCGGTACCTCGCCCGCTAGCATCCGGCGTTACGGATCCGGCCTCGATCGATGATGTGCGGATCGGCGTGGAGGTCACCTGCCTCCGGCGCACCTAAGTCCGCTCTGCTCCTCGACTCCGTGAAAACGTCAAGGAGGCCATCATCGACGGCTTCGACATCCTGCACGGCTGACTTACAAGAAGGCCGCCATGGTGATCGCGAGCATCGCGCCGGTGATGACCGGCCAGTAGAGGATGCGCGCCCAGGCGTTGCCGTACGTGAACAGCCCGAGGGTGGGCCGCGCGACCAGCAGCACCGAGTTCATCGCGACCGCGAGGATCGCGAAGTACGTGATGACGTGCAGGCCCTCGAGGTAGACGAAGCTGGGCCAGCGCACCTCGTTCCGCAGCCCGTTCTGCGAGACGAGCACCGCGAAGACGTACGCGGCGCAGGTGAACAGCACCGCGCCGGGCCGCACGCCGAACTGGTCGAGCCGCTTCGAGTTGCGGCCGATCACCATGACGATGACGAACAGCTGCAGCAGGATGATGAAAGGGGCGATCCCCTGCGAGAAGAGCGGTCCGAGCAGGTATCGCTCGGCGTGGATGTTGAAGTACAGCTCCGGCTTCGGGACGGACTGGTAGTCCTGGATGCCGAAGTCGGCGTTGTAGGTGGCGAGCCGGTAGCTGAAGTAGCTCTCCTCGATGTTCCAGTTCTCCAGCACCACCGTTGGGTCGACACCGGGAAGCGTGGTCGGGGTCGTGTCCACATATGCGCCGATGTCCGGCACCAGGAAGACGTCCTGCTCGAAGTCGATCGACCACATCCGCAGCCAGATCTCCTGGCGGTCGAGCGGGTAGTCGCCGTAGTCGAATTGCTCGCGCAGGGTGGTCTTGAAGTTCCACCCGACCAGCACCTCGTCGCCCTGCTCTGCCTCGTACACCTTGGAGAAGCTCGTGGTGTCCGCCTCGGGGAAGACCACGCCCCGGTCGATGTCTTCGCGGTCCAGCGGGTAGAGCTGCCACAGGTACCCCGCCATCTGCAGCGTGTAGGGGCCCTTGAACTCGAGCGACTGGATCATGACGCCGGTCGGGATGTACGTGGGCACCTCGGCGTCGGGCCCGGTGTCGACGTTGGCTTCATTGAACGCGTCCACCTCAGCCTCGGTGAGGACGCGGGTCTCGTCGGGCGCGTCCTGGTACGGCACCGCCTGGTGGCCGACCCAGACGGCGGAGATGACGATGACGCACAGCACGGAGAAGACGGCGGCGAGCCAGCCGGCGACAGTCATCCATCGCGGGCGCGGCAGCTCCGGCGTCGCTTCGTCGGCGACGCCTGCGGGTTCCGCTCTCTCAGCCCCCTTGACCGCCTTGGTCATGTCCCCTGTATACCCGATTCACGGCGTGCGCGGCGGTCCGATTCTGCGACTCCGATGAGGCGACGGCGGCCTTCGCGCTGTGCCCCGAGAGCGTCGACCGGCTCCGCGAACTCTGGGAAGTCTCGGAGTCGCTCAGTCTGACTTCGACGTTTCGCCCGAACCGCTATCGCCAGCGGCGGCAGGATCACAGATCCGGTCGCTGAGGGCCCGGCTTGCGGACTGGAGTGCGTCGCTGGGCCATCTTGGTTGTCGGACTCTAGATCGACGGGCGCTTAGTCGTTGGCTGGTGGAAGTATTGAGCGGATGACGGAGGACGCAAGATCACTGTGGGATGCCGAGGCGGAGACCTTCGACGATGCCGCCGACCATGGGCTTCGCGATCCGGACGTCCGCCGCGCTTGGGTGAACTTGCTGCTCCCGCTGATCGACGGCCGGGGGCTTCAGGTCGCTGACCTCGGGTGCGGAACGGGCACGCTGTCGCTCCTGCTCGCCAGCGAGGGCGGGCACTCTGTCAGCGGTGTCGACTTCTCGGCCGAGATGATTCGAAGAGCTCGCGAAAAGGGTGACCGGACCATACCGAAGCCGGCATTCATCGTCGCTGATGCCGCCGACCCTCCGCTCGCGGCGGGGTCTTTCGACGTCGTCCTCTCCCGCCATGTCCTCTGGGCGATGCCCGACCCGGCCGCGGCTCTGCGGAACTGGATCGAGCTACTGAAACCAAACGGCATGCTGATACTCATCGAGGGCCGATGGCACACCGGAGTCGGGCTGACCGCCGACGGGTGCGTCCGGCTCGTCAGCGAGCTTCGAAACCATGTGGATCTCCGCGCGCTGGACGACCCGTCCTACTGGGGCGGCCCCACCTCTGATGAGAGATACCTGATCATCAGCCGCAGCTGACGCGCTCAAGGACCGCCTCGCGCACGGTCTGGAGCGCCAGCGCCACCGTTTGGAACCCGCCAAAAGGGTCCGCAAGCGAACGGTCAGCGACCGGCACGCGAGCGGCGTGCCGCACGATCCGTTCGCAAGACGCCTGTCGCGACTGCGCTGTCGCCTGTTTCTTCGGCGTATGCGAGCGCCTTGCGCATGGGATTGACGACCGTGGTCGGGCGGCCAGACCGACTCTCTGCTACGGCCCTTTCGCGCATCGGCGACGAGGCATATCTTCTTCGCATGGCCAGCATGCTGGAGCGCTTGCGCGATGCCATGAACTCCCACGATGCGAAGGAGATGGCGTCCCTATTCGCGGACACCTACCAGAGCAGCCAGCCTCTCCACCCGGCTCGTGGTTTCAGTGGGCACGCCCAAGTCCTGACGAACTGGATGTCGGTGTTTGAGGGCGTGCCGGACTTCAGTGCGGAGCTCGTCGCGTCCTCCGTCGACGGGGCGATCGAGTGGGGCGAGTGGGATTGGCGCGGGCGGCACACCGATAGTTCTCCGTTTGCAATGCGCGGCGTGACCATCCTTCGCGTCCACGACGGCTTGGTCGCCGAAATGCGCTTGTACTTGGAACCAGTCGATGTCGGCGGCGACGATATCGACGCCGCAGTTCGCGAGCTGTACCAGTCGCCCTCTGCGCGCTCCGGCGACCCACAAGCGTCTCAGACAGCGTCGTCGACCGGCACCACGCCGGTCCACGCCGGGGTCGATGTCGTACTGATCATGGCGTCTGCCTCCCGTTCTGCAACGCGCGAATCTAGCGTGCAGGGTTGACGTTGGGTCAGGGTCAAGCCCCCAGCAAGCGGCGGCCGTGCGAGCCGCTGAGGGCCCCACCTGCGCGCACCCGAAAATGCGAGCCCCTCACCCGAGATCGTGAAGTCGCGGCTCGCCGTCGGTGGGCAGCTCGCGCACGGCGCTCAGAGGCGGCCGTTGATGGACCGACTTCTGGACGCGCACATGGAGGTGCCGCGACCTGCGATTCGTAGACTGTTGCGATGCCGGACGGGATGCATTTCGAGGTGCACGCTGACCTGTACGGCGAAGCACGGCCGCCGTATCCGGTAGAGCTGTGGAATACGGTGCGCGACCTCGGCGTGCTCGAGCCTGGGTGCAGTGCGGTCGATCTCGGTGCGGGGACCGGGCAGGCGACCGGCCACCTGCTCGAGGCGGGGATGCACGTCACCGCGGTGGAACCGGGGCCCCAGCTCGCCGCACGCATACGAACGGCCTATCCCGCGGCGACCGTCGTGCAGGAGCGAGCCGAGACAGTGACCCTGCCCGACCGATCCTTCGACCTCGCTGTTGCGGCAACCTCGATCCATTGGATGAACCTCGACGTCGTCCTCCCAAAGATCCACGGCTGGCTCCGTCCCAGCGGTCTGTTCCTGGTATGGCGGAACGTCTTCGGTGACCCATCCGCAGTCCCGACGCCGTTCCGTGAGCGGGTAGCTCAGATCGTGGCGGATCGTGACTCTGCTCCGCGCGCCGGCAACGCCGAGGACCTCGCGGAGACGTCGTTCGCGCTCACCCGCACCAGCCTGTTCTCGCTGGAGTCCACGCACACATATCGATGGAGCATGGAGCTGGATCAACACCAGGTCCACCGCCTCTTCACCACATTCAGCGATTGGTCACCCGCGGAGGTGGAGCGTGCAGCCAGCGCCGCGGCCGACCTCGGCGGACGGGTCATTGAGAACTACGCGTCATGGTTGATCGTTACGCGACGGCAAGCGCGCCCGACGCGATCGACACCCACCTCGCGGGCGCCATCGCGATCGTAGAGGGACCGGCTTCCGGACGGCTCAAGTAGCGCCGCGGATAGGGTCGGAGTGGATGACCGCCGGGACTGGACGCCGAAGCCTACCGACGCCGCAACGTGGTGGAGCGGTTCTTCGCCCTCGCCAAGCAATGCCGTGGCATCGCCACCCGCTTCGACAAACTCGCGATCACCTACCGAGCCGGCGCGACGCTGTGCGCCATCCTGACCTGGGTCCGACTCACGGGCGACCCGCGCTGACGACCGATACCGTTGGGCAATGCCCATCGCGACGTTCGACACCGTCTTGATCAATGGCAGCGTCGGCACCGGGAAGACAACCGCTGCCGAGAGGCTCGGTGGCGAGTTGGAGCGGTGCGGCATTCCCGGCGCAGTCATCGACGCCGACTGGTTGCGACGATCGTGGCCAGCGCCACCTGGCGACCCGTTCCGGACCGCACTGGCTCTGGATAACATGCAAGCGATCACCTCGAATTTCCGACGCGCTGGCGCACGCGTGGTCGTGGTCGCCACCGTTGTCGAGTCTCTCGACGAGTTGCGGCTCAGCACTGCTGCGCTGGCCTCAAGAAGGCTGTTGCATGTTCGGCTGACAGCGACATCGGACGCAGTGATCGCGCGATTGACCAGACGGCACGCCGAAGATCAGGCGGCGCTGGACTGGCACACTAAGCGTCACCCCGAATTGGCGCGCACTCTCGACCGAGCCGGCTTCACCGATGAGCTGCGCATCGACACAACCGAAAAGCAGGCCACTGAGGTCGTGCAAGAGATCCTCGCGACCATCATCGAATGAGCTACTCGGCGCAGCCGATGACCCGGTCAAACGAATGGGAGACACGCCCTAGCTCGCAGAGCACGCGACACGCAGGCTTCGAGTGTCCCGTTGATGGACGGTCAAACGGGCGCACCCCGTATGGGTAGCGCGTTGCCTGCCCTGTTGGCCTGAGCTCGTCCTCACTGCTGCGCCGCCAACTCGGCGATCGGCTCATCGAGCTCAATCTCGCCGTTCTGATGCCACAACCCTGACATCGTCGGCGGGGTGAGCCTCGATCACCGGCCGGAACGGGATTGACGCCGCAATCGCGAGCAGGGTGAGCAGGGAGAAAGCGAGCAGTGCGACCCAGACGCCGCGCGGCTCGGTCACCGCGAGGCGTGGTCCTGCGATGTTGAACGTCGTGATCGTCACGCCGACGATCAACAGGGCGCTGATCACGCCACACACGATGCGCGCCCAGAGCCGGCCTCGCCCCGAGATGGCGAATCCTCCGCCTATGGCGAGCAGCGCGACCGCCACGCCTCCTCCACCCAGACCCTGCGTGACAAACACCAGGAGGCCATCGGGGAGGAGCATCGGTGCGATAGCGAACATTGCCGGCGCGGCACCGAGCCAACGCCAGCCGCGGCGTCCCCCGCTCAACCGAATCGTGTGCGCCCACCCCAACAGGCCGCCGACGATCACTCCCGGAAGCAGAATGGCAGCGAACGTGTCGAGCCAGCTGACGGTCGACCCATAGCCGGCGAACTCGCTCATCACCGCGCGGAAGGATGCCGCCCAGGCGAGCCCACACAGGGCGCCGAAGGCCACGGTCGCCGTGACGCGGCGGCTGCTCATTCTCCCGCGACTCTCTCGGGCAGTCCCAAAAGCTTTCGAGCCAGCATCCAGCTCACCCCTCGTCGGTGCCTCTCGAACGGGGGGTTGACCTCTCTCCGGTTGGTGGAGTTTCTCAACACCGTGCGAGTTCAGCTGTTTGTGATTATGCCGCAGCGAGTTCTGGGATCGCGACCCCCTCTTGAGTCGCGTCCAGGAGCCGAAGGCCGCAGTCGCCGCGCAGGTTGACAAGCACCACCCTCATTCACGCGGCGACGGCCTCGTGCTGGCTGCGCTGGTCAAGGCCCGCATCACGGTAATGCAGGCGCCGTGTCCGCGGCGAAGATAGTTCGCTGTGGCGGGATGAACCGCTGACCAGTTCCTCTCCGACGGCCCACGGGCACGCACGAAGCTACGCTTGACCTATGAGATGCTCAACTTTGGAGCAGCCAGAGCACTCGCCGCGAGCCACGACGCGGACGAACGACTCCACGCTGACGCGGCGCGACCCGCTCCTCGGTGCGGCGTGAGCAGTTTGACGCCAGCTGATCGAGAACTGCTCTCACGGCCGTTGCAAGCGATGGTGACCGTGCAGCCAGGGAGTCACAGATGGCCAGCGCCGCGGCCGGTGTGGTTTGAGTTGACGAACGCGGACGCGGTTCAGATATTCTCGTTTGCCTCTACAACGCGCGTCGCCCGCTTGCGCGAGGTTCCTCGCGCATCGATCGTTGTGGCCGCGCCTTTAGGAGAACCCGAGCAGTGGGTGTCGCTCGAAGGGTCAGTGACGTTGACCACTGAAGGTGCGTACGATCTGGCTGAAAGATTGGCGCTCCGGTACTACGCAGGCGAGCCTGAGAAGCTTGCCGTTCTGGACGATTGGCGCGCCGCGGAGCTGGTGCGGATCGTATTCTCGCCTGAGCGTGTATCGCGCTACGCGGCCTAGCTCCCACGCCTCTGATCGCTAGCGGCATCGACACGGTTGGTCCGAGAGCGTGCTGCCTAGCTGCCGCGAAACCGCCCGTTGTGGGACCGGCATTCGGGCGGTGAGCGACCGGCTCAGGAGCACCGGACGGTCGCTGAGAATGCGCGCCCTGCAACGAGGATGAGCTCGAGTTCTCACTGGCGTTCGCCGCTGATCGGTGGTGCAATCGGCGCATGAGCGCAGACCGGGGTCTCTCCTTCACGGATAAGTCGAGGCTGTGGCGAGCGCTGCTCGCAGGGCTCGGCGGCCTATGGGCGGCGTTAACTCTTCCGCTGGTGGCTACCGCCTTTGGGAGTGCGCAGTGGGTGTGGGTCTTCGACTACCCGGTGTACGTCGAGGCGCGGCAATGGGCCGGCAACCCCTACGCCGTCTTCGGCGCTCTGGTCAGCCTCTCGTTCCTCACCATCGGTATCGCCCTCGCCCCGGACCTTCGGCGAGCCCGGTGGGGTGGGCTCGCGATGGCCTTGCTCATCATGATCGGGGCGCCCATCACGGCGCTCAGTTATCTCAACTCGTCGGAGCGAGCCCCACTGCACTTCACGTGGGGGTGGGAGTTCTACGTCCTAGTCGCCGTGGGCCTCAGCGGAATCGCCGCGGCCGCGACCGCGGGACGACGGTGGCGAGTCGGGGTGCGCGTCCTGCTCGGGATGACACTGCTGATTCTCGTTGCGGGAACTCTTCTGCTCGGATACTGGCCACACGGCAGCCTCGTGTTCCTCGCGGTCGAGGCCATCGTAATCATCGCCTTCGCACCGCGTGATGCCGCCTTCGCGGCGGACACGGACGCCGACGCGATGCGTGTCCAGAATTCGCGTTAGACAGCCTGGACCTGATCCCACTCGCCTGCACGATGCGGCGATTCTCGTCAGCGAGGACGACACGATGAGGACGTACAGCCAACTTAACGAAGTATCGGAAACCAAACGTCGAACGCGACCGGCCAGCGGACCGCGCAGAGTCGGCACCGGAGGAAGGCGAGCGCGCGGCAGCGGTCTGGACAGCGGCTGCGGGCACGAGCGACAAGTCGGCTGGTTATCCGATGCCGTAGCACCGTATAGCGGCAATCAGACCGTCCCGAAGGTCGTACGCGACGCAGTAGTGGTCGCGTCCGAGCGCGCCGGGCGCTTGAGAAGCGCAATCGCCTTCCAGGTAGACCGACTCCTCCCCAACGACCAGCTTGTTGCTGCGCAAGTCCGTCAACGAGGCGTGTAGGGCGACCACATAGTCCCGCACTGCGAGGGACCCGTCGATCGCTTCACCCGTGTCTGCGACCAGCCAGGTGACATCCGGCGCGTAGCACGCGTCGAAGTCAATCCCCTGACCCATCAGCTCGAAGTAGCGGTCAATGGTGTGTTGCGATTCTGCGACGGTCATTGCCCACCTCCCAGGGGATGGCGTAGCGCTTCGGTGAATACATGAGCGCCGGGACCACGACGACACCTCAAGAGTCCCGCAAGAGTACGACCGGCGCCAGCCCAATTGCGTCGGCCAGCGTGGTGCGATCAGGGCAGTGCCGGATGCGCATCCCGGCTCGAGCCGGCGGGGACGGGCTCGAGAACGGTGAAGGACCGGCCTGCGGGCGGTACTCGCGGCGTGGATCCGATCGGATCGGACCGCGATAGTAGGGTGCCGATCGAGATGCTCCGGAAGGGTGGATGTCGAAGGGAGAGCCGTGATCGCCGAACTGAACAGACTCGTCGCTCTGGTCGAGGACCATCTGACAGATGACCTCGATTTGGCCAGCGTGGCGTCCAAGCTCGGCACCACCGAGTACCACCTCCGGAGGATGTTCTCGTCGCTGGCCGGGATGCCCCTGTCCGAATACGTTCGCCGTCGACGAATGACCGTCGCCGCCGCCGACGTCCTCGGGGAAGGCGACTTGCTGGGCATCGCGGTGCGGTATGGGTACGGGTCGACAGAGGCATTCGGTCGCGCGTTCCGATCGGTTCACGGCGCGAGCCCCGGCGATATCCGTCGAGATGGTGGCCCCCTTCGTACACAACCGCAGATCAGGTTCCGCCTGACCGTCGAAGGGAACATCACAATGGATGCTCGCATCACCGACCGACCAGGCTTCCAGCTCATCGGGCACTCCGCCCGCGTTCCGCTCATCCACGAGGGCATCAACCCGCACATCCAGGCGCACATCACCTCGCTGCCTATCGAGGAGCATGCCCGCCTCAAAGAGCTGAGCAACACCGAACCGGCCGGTCTGCTCCAGGTGAGCGCCGACGTCGACCCCGACTACACCGAGGGCAGCGAGCTCACATACCTGCACGGCGTCGCCGTCACCGACGACACTCGCGTGCCCGATGACCTCGACGCGATCGAGGTTCCGGCCGGCACCTGGGCGGTGTTCCGCATCGAGGGCGACTACCCGGCCGCCCTGCAGTCGGCGTGGGCCGCGACGGCGACGGAGTGGTTCCCATCCAACCCCTGGCGGCTCCGGCCCGGGCCATCGATCGTCAGCTTGCTCGACCGCGCGGACGACTTCACTACCGCCACTTGCGAGCTCTGGCTCCCCGTAGAGCGGGCATAGTCCTCGCTTGATGGTTCATCGCCCGCGACGCCGGCGGTGAACCACCGGCTTTCGGTCAGCGCCGGCCGCTTTCGCCCTCATGAAGCCTGCGGCGGGCGAACCGAGCCTCGTCATCCCTGCTCGTTGTTGCGGCTCGACCGCAGAATGAGCCCGGCGATGATGGCCGCGACACCCAGGACGAAGAGTATCCAGGCCCGGCGGGCGGGGTGTACGTTGCAACCGTGGATGGATCGCCCTCCGCATCAAACTCGGACCCCGAGTCATCTGAGCGCATACCTCCCTCGCCCCTTTCTGACACTGGACGCGAATTGCGCGACCTGCGCGCCCGGGCGTACGGTCCGAAACCGGACCTCGAGGCCGACCCAGCGGCGATGGCGAGATTGATCGAGCTCGAAGCCGCTCATGTCGGCGCCGCGATGCCCGTCAACGCCACGGAGTCCGTCGGCAGCAATGCGGCGGGTGCTTCCCTGACGGCCCCTTCCGCCCGCGAAAGCGTCGCGGTCGACCCGGCGGCGTCGCCGGCGAAGCGGACGATCTCGAACGAGAGCTTCGGCCGTCGGACATGTTGCTCGTCGGGTCGATCGTGGTCGTCGCGATCCTTGTCTTCGCCGCGACCTGGCTCCGCGTACCGCACCCTGCCGCGACGCTGCAACCGGCCGCGGGTGAGGCGGACGACAGGGTCATCCGCGCGCTGGATAGCGACGTCGAGGTGCGGGACATCTCGACCCTCCGCCAGTTCGAGCCGTACCACAACCTCGACGTGTGGTCCGTCGAGAGCAGCTCGGGCGATACCTGTCTCGCCGCCTGGAACAGAGGCGGTATGAGTAGATTTCAATTTCACTGCGGCCCTCCGGGGGTTGAACTTGCCCTCCATATGAGCGTTGAGGCAGAGCCGGACGACGGCTTCGGCGATTGGCTTCCAACAGGCAGCGTCGTCAGCCTCCATCTCCGCGAGAACACGGTGGACGTCTTCGTCCACCCTCCGCCAGCCACCTGAGCTCGACGCGCCGCCGCACGATCGCCGCCAAAGCGCCAGATTGACGCCACGCGGGCGTCACCCCACAGGGCGAGTGATCGCGACAGTTGGACCAGGATCACTAGTGAGTGGAAGACACCAAGCCGATATGTCTTACGGCGGACCCGGAGGTGGATCGTCATCTGACGGTCCCTCAGCGGGACCATTGTCACCCATCTCGTGACCACGCCCGGTAGCGATCGGCTTGCGGGTGCCCACCAGCTGCGGATCGGGCCGGCGTCGGTCAGACATCCCGCAGTCAACGCGAGTGGATCTCCTCGACGATCGAGCGCGCGGGGTGGTCTGAGGTTCCGCCTGGGCCCTCCCGCTGGGGACTCCGCGAAAGCCCCGCCGTGGCGACAGTGAGCGAACAGGGAAATGTCCGTGCAGAAGATCGCGCCGCCATTGTCGTGTCACTGTCATGCTTTCCGCTCTCCGTGACGGCCATCACGCGCGGTCCACAGCGGCCGCGGGAACCCCTCGATCGCAAGACGACCTCGCCGTAGACTCCGGGGATCCGCCGCCCGAGCGGGGTCGATCGAGCAATCGGAGGAAGCATGCGGCTGGGAATGGTCGGCCTCGGCCGGATGGGTGGCAATCTCGCGCGGAGGCTGATGCGGGATGGTCACGAGACCGTGGTCTTCGATGTAACTGAGGCGGCGGTCACAGCTCTCGAAAGCGAGGGGGCGGACGGCAGCCGCAGCATCGGGGAGATGGTTGCGAAGCTGCAGGCGCCACGTGTCGTGTGGCTGATGATCCCCGCGGGACTCACGGGAAAAGTGGTCGACCAGGTCGCCGATGAACTCGAGCCCGGCGACATCATCATCGACGGTGGCAACTCCAACTACCGCGATGACGTCCGCCGGGCCGCGAAGCTCAAGGAACGCGGCATCCACTACGTCGATGTCGGCACGAGCGGCGGCGTGTTCGGACTGGAGCGGGGCTACTGCCTCATGGTCGGCGGCCCCGACGAGGCGGTGTCGGTGATCGAGCCGATCCTCAAGACGATCGCGCCCGGGCCGGGCGAGATCCCGCGAACTCCCGGTCGGGAAGGCGACTACGCGCCTGAGGAGCAGGGCTACCTGCACTGCGGACCATCGGGCGCGGGGCACTACGTGAAGATGGTGCACAACGGCATCGAATACGGCATCATGGCGGCGCTCGCGGAGGGGCTGAACATCCTCGAAAACGCGGATGCCGGCATCCGAGAATCCGAGCATTCTGCCGAGGTCGCACCACTCGAGGAGCCGGAGTTCTACCAATTCACGGTCGACACTCCGAAGGTCACTGAGCTGTGGCGGCGCGGCTCGGTCATCTCCTCATGGCTGCTGGACCTGACGGCCGCGGCGCTCGAGGAGAACCCGACGCTGGACGGTCTCGCGGGTCGCGTGTCGGACTCCGGCGAGGGGCGATGGACGATCAAGGCCGCCGTCGACACCGGAGTCCCTGTCCCAGTGCTCGCGGCGGCACTGTTCGAGCGCTTCGCCTCCCGCGGCGAGGACCACTACGCGAACCAGCTGCTCTCGGCGATGCGCCTGCAGTTCGGAGGGCACAAAGAGCTCCCCGCCGGTGACGTGCTGGAGGCCGGCAGCCGGAAGGCGGACACCGACAGCGCGTGACGTCGAGCGGATGCCCGGGACCCGACCGGATAGCACCGGCGGGGCTCGCGCACCAGGGGGCGTCGCTCCGGACGACCGCGACCTAGCATCGGGCTGTGACCAAGCGTCGAGCACACAAGAGCGTGAGCCTGTTGATTCTCGGAGCCGGAGGCGACCTGACAAAGCGCCTCCTGCTTCCGGGGCTGGCGAGCCTGCTGTCGACGCACGACTATGACGTGCAGGTGCTTGGCGCGGCGCGCGAAGAGCGCACGGACGCGGAATGGCGGCAGCTGATCCGCGACAGCTTCGGGCAGGTCACCGATCCCGAGAACGCCGACCGCTACCTAGAATCCGCCCGGTACATCACGGGAGACGTGACGGATGCCGAGCAGCTTCGCACCCTGATCGCGGCATGCGACCACACGCCGATCATCTACTTCGCCCTGCCGCCCGCCGTCACCACCAAAGTGTGTGCCGCGCTGCGTCAGCTCGACCTCCCCGATGGCACTCGCCTCGCGCTCGAGAAGCCGTTCGGCACCGATCTGAAGTCTGCGCGCGCGCTGAACCGGCAGATCGCGCAGCTCGTGCCCGAAGAGCAGGTGTTCCGCATCGACCACTTCCTGGGGATGTCGATGGTGCTGAACATCCTCGGCCTGCGCTTCGCGAATCAGTTCTTCGAGTCGGTGTGGAACGACCGCCGCATCGAACGCATCGAGATCGTCTACGACGAATTGCTCGGACTCGAAGGGCGCGGCGGCTACTACGACCACGCGGGCGCCCTCGTCGACATGCTGCAGAGTCACCTGCTCGAAGTCCTCGCGCTCATCGCGATGGAGCAGCCGCCGCGGCTGAACGAAGTCGAGCTTCGATCGAACGCAGCCCAGGTTCTGCGCGCCACACATGTGTGGGACGACGATCCGGCCGCTTCCAGCCGCCGAGCCCGTTACACGGCCGGCAAGGTGGGTGAGCGGTCGATGCCTTCGTACGCGGATGAACCGGGTGTGGATCCGGCTCTGAAGACCGAGACGCTCGCGCAGGTCACCCTCGAGATCGACACCGCACGGTGGCGCGGCGTGCCGTTCGTGCTGCGGTCGGGCAAGGCGCTCGGCAAGTACGTGACCCAGGTGCGTGTGCACATGCGGCCGGTGCCGGAGATCCCCGGGTTCGGCGGCGCGCCGGCGCCCGACTCGATCATGCTCGATCTCAAGTCGGGAGCAGTCGAACTCGGTCTGACGATGAACGGAAGCGGCGACCCGTTCACATTGGAGCGCAGCACCCTGGTGGCCAAGAAGGAGCTGGGCGACCTGCTCCCGTATGGTCAGGTGCTGCAGGGCATCGTTGAGGGTGACCCGCTGCTGTCCGTGCGGGCCGACATGGCGGAGGAGTGCTGGCGCATCTTCGAACCGGTGCTGCGCGCGTGGCGAAACGGCGAGGTCCCGCTCGAGGAGTACAAGGCAGGCTCCCTGGGCCCGAAGGGCTGGTAGTCAGCTCCGCCGCGGGCTGTGGCCACGGCATCCGTTCGGGCCTGGTGAGGCTTCGCGCCCAGATCTCGGAGATCGCGTAGACACGCCTGTTGCGACCGGTCGCGCTCGTGTCCAGATCATTTGGCGGTCCGCTTGCGGGCACTTTCGACAGGGCTTTGTCCGCGGGCGTACGAATGCCGGCGCCGGGATCAAACCCTGGCGCCGGCATCCGTCATCCGGCTACGGCACGCAGGTGAAGCTGGCCGCCGAGTTCGGTTCCCCGCCCGTGTACTGCGGCCACGTCGGGTATTCGCACAGCGGACGCATCCGGCTGCTGTCGCCGAGTTCGTGTCGACGACCGTCTGCGCGCCCGGCGCGATGCCGTTCTCGACCCAGTTCCGCAGCGCCGTGAGAGAGTCCCACCCCGCGACGAACGGACCGAAGCCATGGCTCATCCCCGGAATCGTGTAGAACCGCAGGAAGGTGTCCACCTTCTTCTGTCCGAGGTCGCCCACGATCCGGTCGTAGAGCTGGATGGTGTTGTACGGCGAGACGCCGTCGTCGGCCATGCCGGTGTACATCAGCACCTTGGTCTTCTTGGCGAAGGCCTGCTGGAAGCTGATGTTGGTCGTGTCCATGATGGTGCCGAGCTCCTGCACGCGGTCCTGGTAGGCGTTCAGGTCGAAGTCCAGGTAGTGGAGATTCGGATCCTTCGTGACGAACCACTTGGCGTTGGTGTCGCCGACCTGGTAGTGCCAGGCGTCCTGGTTCGTTGCCGGATTGTGCGGGACCTGCGTCAGACCGAGGTGGTACCGGCCCAGGTTCAACAGCCCGCCGTTGTACACCGGGAACGCGGAGGCGACGCTGTTGCCCGCGATCTCGAATCCGAGGTCGTTGTCGGAGGCGAGCGTGTTGAGCGTCGCGATCTGCGCGTCCGAGAGACAGGTGTCTCCCGTGTCGGCGCCGTCCGGGCAGCGCAGCGTCTGCACGTCGAACACGTCGAGGCATCCCTCCGTGTCGGAGATGATCCCGTCGGCCAGCCCGTCGATCGGGTCGCACGCGGCGTAGACCGCGTTGACAAGCAGGGTCTGCTTCGCAGGGTTCACCCAGCCCGCGCCGCCGTTGGCGTAGAGCGCGTCGCGGTACACCGACCCGTGTCCGGCGTGCATCATCGTGACGTTGTATGTCGGCGTGCCGGCCACCACGCCGTCGTAGTCCTTGGAATAACGCGCCGCGGCATCGATCGCTTCGTGGCCGCCCTGCGAGAACCCGATGAAGTAGAAGTAGTCCGGGTTGTCCGCGTAGGCGGCATCCATCAGGCTCATCGCGACATCGTGCGTCTTCTTGATCGACTGCTGCCCGTAGTTCAGGAGCGCCTCGTCGTTGAGCGCGAAGCTGCCGCCCCCACCCTGGTGCCCGCCGTCGGAGCCAAGCGTGACGAAGCCCTGCTCGAGCGGCGTCGACTGCGCCGGGAGGCTGGTTCCGGTAGGGGGTCAGGCCGGTCACCAGCGTGCCGTTCAGCCCGCCGCCGCCCATCTGCAGTGCGCGGCCGTTCCAATTGCTCGGCAGATTGACCTGGAATCCGATGACCGGGGCCGCCGGATCCACCGGTCGGATGCTGCCCTTGACGCGGCATTGGCCGTTCGCGGGCGTCTGCACCCACAGCGCCTCGGTGACGACCGCGCCGGTGGTGGGCAGGTCGATGGCCTTCGCGCTCACCTCCAGGCCAGTCAGAGCGGCGCATTGCTCTGCTCCGAAGGGAACTGGACCCGGCTTTGCCTGCGCCGGAGTGCTGATCATCGTCGTCGCCACCAGCGCGGCGATCGCCGCCGCTGCAGCGAGATTTCGCTTTCGCATGCTTCTCCTCATTGAGTGTCACGTGAGGGACGCCGTTGATGGGCGAGGGGCTCCCTCAGCGCGAGGCTAGCCGTTGCATATGAACGAAGGGAAGTAGTCGCGCCAAAATTGTTAACGATCCTGGTGAAAGTGCACCGTCGGATCGTCGATCGACGGGCCCTTAGCGATTGGACTCCAGCATGGGGCGTGCACGACATTCATCCTGACGAGGACTTTCTGGGTCGACGCCCAGACCGGCCTTGCCGAGAGAAAAGTCCGGGTGGGAGCCTAGGTATGTGCGCGTGTTGTGTGCGACAACGGCCAACGACGGCCACTTCGGGCCGTTGTTGCCGTTCGCGCGAGCCTTGGCAGAGGCGGGACACGAGGTCCGGGTGGCTGCTCCCGCGTCGTACGCAGGCGCGGTGGCGAAGGCGGGTTTCGCACACGAACCGTTCGCCGATGCGCCCCGCGAGCTGATAGGCCCCGTCATGGGCAGGTTGCCGACGTTGGCGTTCGAGGAGGCCGACGACCTTGTCATCCGTGAGGTGTTCGCCCGGATCGACGCACAGGCCGCGCTGCCCTCCCTCGTGGAGACGGTCGAGCGTTGGCGTCCCGATCTGATGCTCCGCGAGACCGCTGAGCTCGCCTCACTCGCCGCGGCCGAGCGGGCCGAGGTGCCTCATGTGCACGTCTGCATAGGCATGCACGAGGTCCTGCCTCGATTCGCACAGGCCATCAGCGATCCACTGGAGGAACTCGGGCGGCTGGCCGGTCTGGTCGAGGGTCGGATGACTTCCGCGCTGGCCTCCGAGACCGTCCTCAGCCTGGTGCCCGAGGTCCTCGACCACCCCAGTGGGCAGGTGCCGTCTGGAAGCGATGATTTCCTGCGGTTCCACGAGCCTCGGCCGGCCGCCAGCGGTCAACGCCTTCCCGATTGGGGCGACCCGGAGGTCCCGTTGATCTATGTCACGTTCGGTTCGGTCACCGGGTCGCTTCCGCCGTTTGCCAGCGCGTTCCGGCGTGCACTGGATGCCTTGGCCCGTGTCGAGGCGCGCGTGCTGTTGACGGTAGGGCGGAAGGTCGACCCAGCCGGGCTTGGACCCTTGCCGTCCAACGCTCACGTGGAGAAGTGGTGGCCCCAGGATGCCGTGCTCGGGCAGGCCGCGGCGATGCTCGGGCACGGTGGATTCGGAACGACCATGGGCGCCCTGGCCGCGGGAGTCCCCCAGGTGGTCGTGCCGCTCTTCACCTTTGATCAGGTCGTTAACGGCGACCATGTGGCGGCGGTGGGTGCCGGACTCGCTGTCGAGCGGGGGCCGTCATCGGTGGAGTTCGCCGCAGCAGAGGTACCTCGGCTGCTGGCAGACCCGACGTACGCCGCGTCGGCGCGTCGCATCGCGGCAGCGATGGCAGACCTGCCGTCAACCGCCGAGGCCGTCCATACCCTGGCCGGCCTGGTCGGCTGACCGAGCCTGTCGCGTCAGTCAAGGTGGCGGAATCTCTGCCACAGCTCGCTCCATGGTTCGACCGGTCCGCGGCACACGAGCAGCGGCATCCCCTCTTCTTCGTTGTCTACTCCAACACCGTTGTCGAGTTTTCCGGCGAGCTCGCATGAGTCGAACCACTTCGCCGATCCCTCGGCCTGACCGCCGACGATGAGGGCGGTGGACGCTTCTTGTGGAGGTGCGGCGAGCGACCACAGCGCGTTGTGCCCGCTGACGACCGGGGGTAAGCCGACGCCGAATCGATCGAGCGCTCCGGCCTCGCCATAGTTGCTCGCGATGATGACGTCCACGTCGGATGCTGCGGCGACCGCTTCGATCTGATCGACGTATCGCTCCCAACCGACCTGGTCGGCGGAGGCCGAGTTGACATTCGCCAGGCCGCTCGCCCCGAACCACTCCACCGGCAGGACCGGCAGCGATGTGATGGCGCATCCGACCGCGTTGAGGGCCAAACCCGCGACCACGAGGCTGCGGCGCCGCCGCGTCGCCGCCCATTCCGCCACGATGACCGATCCCAGGGCCGTCATGACACCGAGAACGCCCGCCGTGTAGTAGAACTGCGTGCCTGCGACGAAGACGAACGCGATGACGACCACGAGCGTCGCGGCCAGGAAGCGCAGGGGCTTCCACGTGGCGCGGCGGAACAGCCCGATCACAGCGACGACCCAGAACACGGCGAGCACCGGCCCCACGAGGAGGATCAGGAAAGGCCACATCATCACTCGTACTTCGTCGGCGTTGTTCTCGGCGAGAGCCGTGCCCATCGCGAGCTGCGGCCATCCGCTGACGGCCTGGTACACGATGTTCGGTGCGGCGAGCAGCGCGGCCAGGGCAACCCCCGCCCAGAGCCACCCCGACGCGAACCACTTCCGTGGACCGAGGACGGCGAGTCCGATAGCGATGCCGAGCATCAGCACGACGACGAGCAGCTTGTTGAACGAGCCCAGTCCGATCACCGCACCGGAGGCGAGCCACCAGCGTCCGTCCTCGCGGAGCACTGCTCGCATTGCGAACAGCAGCGCTGCCGGCCAGATCAGAAGGTCGACACTCGATGTCAGGAGCACGTGACCGAAAAGCAGGGTCAGGGTCGCCCCGGCCATCCCCCAGGCGGTGAACGCCTGGGCGAGGCGAGAACCTCCGGCCTCCCGCGTGACAAGGGTCAGCAGCGGAAGGGAGCCGACCGCGCACAGCAACGCGACGATCCGCACCGCGACGACGCTATCCCCGAATGCCGCCGCGGCGATCTCGGCGAGTAACGGCGTCAGCGGAGGCTGGTCGGTGTACCCCCACGCGAGGGGCAGCATCCGGAAATACAGCTCATCGCGGTGATACCCGTAGAGCGGCGCCAGGACCCCAAGGACGATCGCAAGGACGACCATCGCGCCGACAACGTGCCCGGCGGCGAACCGGGCACGTTCGACAACCATGGAGCCAGGTTAGATCCCGGCCCATAGGAGCCGGCATCAGGAGCGCCGCGCGATGGTCCGCCACCCGAGATGACCGTTCGGTGTTCGGATCACCCCCTCGGAGTCTCTTCCCGCGATCCGGGGTCCGGCGAGTAACGTGTGCCCTATCGGCGCCGGTAGGACGCCGGCAGCATCGTCCTTCCCGCGCGTGACCATGACGAGGGAGACACGATGCCTATCTACCTGTCCAAGTTCAGCTACACCCCCGAGACGTGGGCGCGGCTCATGGTCAATCCCGAAGATCGGCGTATCGCCGCTCAGTCCTACATCGAGTCGGTCGGCGGAAAGCTGCATGGCTTCTGGTATGCCTTCGGCGAGCACGACGGCTACAACCTGTGGGAGGCTCCCGACAATGTCTCGATGGCCGCCGTTGCGATTGCGATCGGCGGTGGCGGTGCGCTCAGTTCTCTGGAGACAACGGTGCTGCTCACCGTCGAGGAGACTCTGGATGCGCTCGACAAGGCCGGTCAACTGCGGTACCGGCCCCCTGGTACTCAGTCCACCTAAAGACCCCGACGAAGATCCGAAGAGCCCGCCCCAGGGCCTGCAAGGTCGATCGAGGGGCTCGCTCATCGGGCGATTCGTTGGCCGTGCCAGCAAATCTGCCCGCTCAGGGATCCTGCTCGAGGCGGTTGGTCGCGTGCGACTTGGCGGAAGTAGGTCAGGGAGAAGCGTTCGCCGTCGGCAGGCGCTCCAATTCCGCGAGCAGAGCACCCGAGGAGATCTCTGCCCGGATCTGCGCGCCGAGATCGTCGGCTGCGGTTCGGTACGAGGGTTCGCTCAACATCTGACGGACGGCTTTTGCGATGGTGGCGGAACTCGAGCGCGATGACAGCACGACAGCCACGCCGTGGCGCTTTGCGCGGGCGGCGTTGTCGGGTTGATCGCGGCCGAGGGGGACGCAGAGCGTGGGCACCCCTGCTGCGATCGCCTTGATCAGGGTGCCGTGACCCGCGTGGGTGATGACGAGGTTCGCCTTCGGAATGAGTTCGGTGTGAGCTGCAGCGCGGACCACGAGCACATTTTCGGCAGCTGGGACGTCCAGTGGGTCGATCGCTGGCCCCGTTGTGATCACGCCGCGCACGGGAAGTTGCGAGAGCGCCTGGGCGATGCGGCGGAGAAGGTCCGACTGTTGCATATAGGAGCTGGACAAACCGACCACAACGAGCGGGTCATCTCCTGGTGGCAATGTAAGGGCTCCCTCGGCGGGGATGTCATCGAGAACTGGGCCTACGTACCGCACGTTAGGTGCGTCCGGAGGCGGGTCGTCGAAGGCTGATCCCGTCAGCATCAAT
Source organism: uncultured Actinomycetota bacterium (assembly GCA_963781135.1). Lineage (GTDB taxonomy): Bacteria > Actinomycetota > Actinomycetes > Actinomycetales > Microbacteriaceae > Microbacterium. The sequence goes on from CAWADY010000003.1 coordinate 20,632, forward strand.
ACGCGATTCGCGTGATCCCACTGGTCCCACAGATGAGCCAGCGGATCGAGTCCATACTCCGCGCGTGCATCGTTGAGAGTGTGAATACCGCCCTGCCAAAGCATGTTGACCAGAGCGAAGCTGACACGATCTCGCACGCGGCCCACCGCACCACGGGCCGGTGCGTATGCGCCCCATCGGTGGCCGCACACGTGACGGCGCCAGATAGACACTGCCCACCAGCGTCGCGGCCGGAACATCTCGCGCCTCCGCACCAATCAGCGCTCCCAGCAACATGCCGTCCGCGAGCAGCGCATCGAAATGTTCGTCATCGATAGCGGCGGTTATGTCGGCGGCAAAGCGTTTCGCTGGCCCAGCGATGAGACGATCGAGAATCCGCTGAGCAGCGCCGAGCGGAGTCCGGCACTCCCAGTCCTTCAGCAGGTCGTCCTCGAGCCTGGTCGACCGGCGTTGCGGAGCGGTCGGCCACGGCCGGAAGGTCGCCCCGGTCTCGGCAACATCGTCAGCGAGCGTGGCGTCGCCGAATGCAACCACTTCGTGGCCGCGTTCGACGAGGATTCGTGCGACGCCGAGGTTCGGCGGCGTCGCACCGCCGCCATCCCAGATCGCGAGCAGGTACTTCATTGTGCGTACTCCCCTGCGCGGGCGGGACTGGCCGGCAGCATCGGAGCGGTGACAATCAACTGTCACTCCGATCTGAGACGAGTGCTTCCTCAATAAGCTCGGCGATGTCTGCGTGGCGTCCCTGCTCTCGGGCGATCTGAAAGCCCTCGGCGGCGGGGGATCGTTCTACCTGGGCGAGGACTCGCTGGTGGTACGGCAACATCGCCGGAGGGAGTAGGCCTTTGCGTTCGCGGAGTTCATCCGCGGCCCCAAGAAGCTTGCCGGCTCGTTCGATGTCACCGACGGCGACCGCGACCGCGAACATGCCGTCCAGCCCATTGGCAATTCCCTGCTGGTGCCCGACAGCCCACGAGATGTGCATCTGCTGAACGAAGAAGTCGTTGGCGCTGGCGTTCTCCCCTTGGAGCAGCATTGCCCAGCCGAGCTGGAATAGAGCCGCCGATTCGCTGAGTACCTCTCCGCTGTCCTTCGCGGCCTGCAGGCTCGCCTCGAAGATCCCGACCGCCCCAGGCGCGTCACCGCGGGCCAGGAAGACTTGCCCAGCAATGTGCAGCGCCATGGAAGTCAGAAATGGGCTGTTGAGCGTGTCCGCCAACGCTCTGGCGCGTTGAAGGTGGCGGTCGGCGGCGTCCAGACCGGAGGACCCGCGCATCAGTTCGAGCAGGCCGACGGCGACTTGCGAAAGGAATTCCGCCGGTAAGTCATTCTCCCGTTCGAAATACGCGATGCAATCCTCGAGTTCTGGAATCCCGCTCGGATCGGGCGCATCGAATGTAGTCATCCCCACGTTGAACAGCTTGGCTCTGAAGCGAGTGCGGTCGCTCAGGCGGTCCTCAACGGCGCCGAGCCGCGCTATCCAGGCTCTGGCGTCCTGCATGCGCCCGGTGCTCCATAAGAACCAGTAGAGCGGCCAGACGAGATCCGCGAAAGCGTCCTCCTGCCCGGTCGCGAGGTAATGGTCACCCGCGGCCCGAATGTCCTCGAACACGTCGTTCAGTCTCGCGATCCAGGCTCTCTGTCCCGCCGAGGTGAGATGAGGCTCCGCACGCGCGGCGAGTCCCGAAATGAATTCGGCGTGCCGTTGCCGGCATCTCGCCAGGTCGCCCGCGCGTTCGAGTTCGTCCCGCGCATATTCGCGGACCGTGGCAAGCATCGAGAACCAAGACTGCGACTCGCGGTCCTGCTCTTGAAGCAGGCTGCTCTCGACCAGTCCCGCGATTAAATCCACGACACTTTGCTCATCTGTGCCCTCGTGCATCCACTCAGCCGCGTCCAACGAAAAACCACTGCGGAATACCGACATCCGGAGAAGAAGCTCACGCTCCGGGCTGCTCAGCAACTGGACGCTCCAGTCAATCGCGCCCCGTAGCGTCCGTTGACGCTCGGGACGGTCCCTCGCGCCACCGACGAGCAGCGGGAGCGCCAGACGTTCGAAGAGGTCGGTGGGGGTGAGAACGCGGAGCCGGGCAGCAGCCAGTTCCAGCGCCAGCGGAACGTTGTCCAGCGCCGTCACGATCGCCGTCACGGTGGCTTCATTGTCATCGGTGAGTTCGAACTCCGGCTTGACGGCGCGAGCTCGCTCGACGAAAAGTTGAACGGCCGCCGGAGATGCAAGCGGGGCCAATGGAACGTTCTGTTCTCCGTCGATGCGAAGCAGGACGCGGCTCGTAGCAAGAATCGAGACGGAACTGGCGTTGAGAAGAGCGCTCAGATCGGCGGCAGCCTCGACGACCTGCTCCACATTGTCGAGCAATAGCAAGACGTGACGGTGGTTTAGCGCCTGCGTCACCTTCACTCGGAGGGGCGCCTCCCCGGTGTCCCTGATCCCGAGCGCATTCGCAATTGCCGAAATAACGAGCCGTGGGTCTCTGAGTGGCGCAAGGTCCACGAAGGCGATGCCGTCCGGGAAAGACGTCTCAAGGTCTCGGCCGGCGGCGAGGGCAAGGCGGGTCTTCCCGATACCGCCGGGACCGGTGAGAGTGACGAGTCTGCGTCCTTCGGTGGTCAACAGGCCCACAACCTTATCCAGATCCCGCTCGCGTCCGATCAACCGCGTCACCGGCCTGGGCGGGTCCAACATCTCCGAGGGCGACATCGCAGTTACGGCGTGCGGGGGGACCGATCGCCGTCGACTGCTCTCGTCGAAGCGCTCCGCCAGGAGCGTCGCGAGGTCTGCGGTGAGGATGGGACTCAACTGTTCCGCGTCGTCGAACGCGACGTAGGACACTCGGTCATCATCTCGGATCCGGCCGAGCAGAGAATCCAAGCGATCCTGGCGATGCTCGCTGCGCTTGACGTAAATGAGCATGGGAACGTCAGGGGCGAGGTCGTATTCGTCCTCAAGGCCGGAGACTTCTTCCCCCGGTGCAACCCAGCCGTATGACTCCCAGTACACCCCGATGAAGATGTCGGACTGCTCAAGGTAGGCGCGATACAGCGACCGGGGCGGGTGAGGGCGGGCACCAAGCTCGAACATCACGGGTGACAGGGCGAGTCGTTCAATGACCTCGCGAATTACTCGCCGCTCCGGAGCCAGCTCCTGCAAGGTTGAACTGACGAAGACGCGTAGCCGCTGATCGGGCGTCCGTATGATTCCGGCGCCTCCGTCCATGGCCGAAAGTATGGCCCCCGACCCAGCCGATGTCTAGGCGGACAAGGGGACCGCGCCGACGGCAGTTCCGATAGACGACCAGGTACCACGACCGACCACGGGCGCGGCGAATCTTAATTGACGGTCCCCGTCAAAGGGCACTGTGGCAGGATCACCGAAATTGGCCCGCTGAGGGATCCTCGGTCGCGCGGAGGCTTGGGGCGCGCATCACGATCAGTCGTCCCGCAGCCAGTTCAGGACGTAGGCCGGCGCGGTGTCGGCAGCTTCGAGAGCAAAAGCGAGGTGCGATCCATCCATCCAGTACAGTTCCGAGCCGGTGATGTGGGCGTGGGCGTAATGGGCGCTCGCTGGCGGCACGGCCTTGTCCGAGCGAGCGTGCACGATCAGCGTTGGGCAGGTGATGCGATCCACGGGTGCGGGGGTCAGCGTTCTATAGTCGTTTTTCATTCCCGCACGGCGGCGCGCCGCACCTAGCGACGAGCGCAGGGTCGCCTCCATCGCCGCGGTGCGACCGGGGATGCCAGCGAGAATCGCAGCTCGATCGGCGGCTACCGCCTTGCTGTCGCTGCCCGCGAGTCGGAACAGTGTGGTCAGGATCTGCTTCGGGGCATGGTTCAACAACCAGATCTGCGCCTTGATGAGGGTGTCGCGCGCGAGAAGCTGTGACGCTGCCCTGGGAATCGGGCCCGGGATGCAAACCGCGTCCACTTGAACGAGCTTCACGACACGGTCGGGGTGCCTAGACGCGAGCTCATAGGCCGCGGGCCCGCCGCCGGAGACAGCGAACACGATGATGCGGTCGATCACAAGCACATCGAGCAGCGCCGCCAGGGCATCACCCTGTTGTGCGAAATTGCGTCCGGTAGACAGCGGCGTTCCCAGGTATCCGGGCCTGCTGGGCGCGATGATCCGGAACCCGTTGACGCGCAAATACTCGCCCGCCACGAGGCCTTGGTCCCACCCACCGAGGGTGCCGTGGATTGAGAGGATCGGCTCGCCAACCCCGCGCTCGGCGTACTCGACCGGTCCCGAAACCGTCGACACTGTCCGTGGGATTTCTGTAAAGCACCCCCGGAAATCGTCCGGCGAAGGAGTTATTGGCGCAGCAGCCATGACCAATTGTCGCAATGAGAGCCGTTGGTCCACCAGGGTGGTGCCGCGCCGTCGCCGCGCGACGCCGTGCCGGCGCAGGATTGCCCCAACGGTCAGGGCCGGGACCGTGGCTGGAGATGGCCTCGCGCTGAGGAGCCCGAGCCGCACCCACAATGACCGGCGTGCGAGCGGCGCTCAACGCGAGGCGCCGACCGGCGCCTTGCGCTTCACGACTCTCATCACCGCGAACACGATCCCGGCGATGATCAGTCCGACCACGAGGCCGAACAGGCCCGACAGCGTCGTGTCGACGATCCACACCGCGACCGGCCCGAGCGCCTCGATCGCATGTGTCGCGGCGTGCAGCAGGTCGTACGGGCCCTCCCAGAAGGTCTCCGCCAGATTCGCGATCACCAGATGGCCACCTACCCAGAGCATCGCCACCGTGCCGATGACGCTGATGATGCGGAACACCATCGGCATCGATCGCACGATCGATGCCCCGGCGCTGCGCACCCGGCGCACCGGGCTCAGCTCCATCCTCAGCCCGATGTCGTCGATCTTGACCAGGAGCGCGACGGCACCGTAGACGAGAAGCGTCATCCCGAGGGCGACCACGGCCAGGGCGCCGGCGGTCATCCAGATCCCGAAGTCGGCGTCGAGACTGGCCAAAGAGATCAGCATGATCTCGGTGCTCAGGATGAGGTCGGTGCGGATCGCCCCGAACACCAGCTTGCGCTCGTCCCGCGGTTCATCCTGACCAGGGCCGTGGTGAGCGCCGAACCACTCCATGACCTTCTCAGCGCCTTCGAAGCAGAGGTACGAGCCGCCCAGGATGAGCAGCCACGGCAGCACCCACGGCGCGAAAGCGGTGAGCAGCAAGGCGATGGGGATGATGATGACGAACTTGTTGACGAGGCTGCCGATCGCGATCTTCCCGACCATCGGCAACTCGCGTGCCGGAGTGATCCCCTGCACGTACTGCGGGGTGACGGCCGCGTCATCGATCACCACGCCGGCGGTCTTCGCGCTCGCCTTGACGGCGGCGGTGAGGATGTCGTCCACGACTGCGAGCAAACCGACCGACAATGCACAACCTCCGTCTAGGACCTCCGACGCGCCTACGCGTGCCGATCGGCCTCATGCACGCTAGTGCAGCATTGCCTCATGGACAATCGGGTTGCATTTTGGGCAACCCACCGGTCACCGGCGGCAACAACCGGCTACGCCCGCCGCCGTGAGGGACCGGCTTGCGGACGCTCAGGCATCGGCCATCCGCAGAATTCCAGCTGGCGATGCCTCTTACGCACCACTGGACCGACCGCTAAAGTTGGCCGACCCACGAATCGAGGCGCACCGTGACCGAGCCGTCATCCACCCCCGAGGCGAAAGTGAACTGGCTGGCCGTCGTCGCCCTCGTCGTGGGAGCGGTGAGCATCTTCTTCAATCCGTACTTGCTGGTCTCGGTGATCGCGATCGTGCTGGGCATCGTCGGGCTGGTCGGCGCGCGACGGGCGGGCAACCAGCGTGCGTACCAACTCATCGCGGTTCTCGGCATCGTCGCGGGAGCGATCGGAGCGTTGCTGGTGATCGTCAGCGGCGCGATCAGCGCGCAGCTTTAGATACCGCTCCAACGCGGCTGGATGTCAGATCGCGACGCTGGAGGCCCTCGGCGCCGCCGTCGTTACCCTCCCAGGGCGTCGGGATCTGGATCACGGAGGCGGACTCGCCGCAGGAGGGCGACTGGGCAGCATCCGCCACACAAGGAGCGCCTCGAGTGGCAATAGTGCCACCCACAGCAGCGGCGTCCATGCCACAACCAGGAAAGCGAGCGGGATGCTGAGCGCGAAGCCGGCGGCGTCGAGCACGGCGCGGGCGACCTCCAGCCGGTGGGATGCCTCGGAGGACCCCGGGCGGAGCAGGTTTCGGCGTGCGGCATAGAGCTCGAGCGCCACGAACATCACGTTCACCGCACTGAGGATGACCGCGTAGAGGACATAGGAGAGCGGCTCTTGTGGATAACTGCCGAGCACCTGGTGTGCGAGCGGAATGAGCGCGACGAGACCGAGGAGCACGAAATTGCGCCACTGGATGCCGGCGTCGATGCGCTGCAGTCGGGAGAAGAAACGCCGGTGCCCGAGCCAGGCGCTGGCCGCGACGGCGAAGCTGAGCGCCATGATGGCGATTCGCGGAACGAGTTCGCCGACTGCGGCTGTGAACTGGACGGACGTGAGTCCTGGCGGAACCACAATACTGACCACCAACAGCGTCATCGCGAGACCGAAGATCGCGTCGCTCACTGAGAGGACTCGGCCGAACTCCAGAGGATCCTCGATGCGATCGATCACACGCCCGCCCCCGTCAGCTCGTTGCGAACGACTGCTTCGCCTGGGCTGGTGACCCGACTCTCGCATGATTGCGGCTCCCTCCTCGATCCAGTGGTGATACGCGGGTTCGCTGTTTACGCCACCATGCTCTCCTTCCGGTGCTCATGTCGAGTCAGAACTCCGCCCCGGCACGAGGCGGCCGCGGAAGTTACGGCCGAACCCGTCGTCGGGGCCCGGGTGCAGCGGGAGTTGGCTCATCTCGTCCCATCGCATGGGCTTTGACGTCTTCGGCCTACAGCTATTCGCCCGGAATCCGGTAGAGCTTGAGCACGTCGTGTGCTGTGATCCATACGGCACCGTCCGCGGTGATTGCGACGCTGCCGCTTCCTTCCGAGGGGCCTACGCGCTGCACGACCGCGTTCGTCGATGGGTCGATCTCAACGCCGATTCGGGTGGTCGCTTGGACCCAGACCGCGTCGGCCGTGGCGACGATGTCGCCGCCGATGATTCCGTTTGGGTTCGCAGTCACCGTGGCCACGGTCTCGTTCGTCTCGGGGTCGACCCTGGACACGTCGCCGAGCTGGTTCATGACCCACACCGCGTCCGGCCCGATCGCGAGGAATGTCGAGCTGAGGGGCAGCTCGATCTGGGCGAGCACGTTCCCGCTGACCGGATCAATGCGTGCCAGCATCCCGTTCGGCTTGGTCAACCAGAGCGACCCGAATCCACCGCGAACTGCTGCGACAGTGTCAGTTCCGACTTCGAGGGTGCGAAGCACGTCGCCTGACAGCGGATCGAGACCGACCAGCCTCCAGGGTCCGCCGGCGACCGAGGGAGGGATGATCGCCCACACCGCGTCGTCGGTGACGGCGATAGACGATTCCTCGGGGATGCCAGGTGACGGCAACGCGAATCGGGTCGCGGTCCCGGTGGCCGGATCGATTCGAAGCAGCGTGGTGGCGCTGGCGTCGTCTGGCGCCTCACTCGCCCAGATGAACCCGTGTCCAAACTCGAGCGCAGCCCACACCGTGCCGGCGGCAACTTCGAAAACGGGCTCCATCGCGGCGTCATAAGCGACGATGCCAGGCGCGACGCCGGAAACCCAGACGAGATCGCCTGAGGACATCAGGAAGTCGGCAAAGGGCTGGACAGTGATCGACTCCGCGCCGAGGTCACCGATATCGACGTCCGGTGGTTCAGCAGCCGCGGTGGGCGACGGTGCACTGACAGGGTCGGCACACGAGGAGACCGCGAATAGGGCGGCAACCAGGCCGGCCACGATGATCAAGCGGCGCATGTCTCTCCTGCCCTCACGCGGAGCACGATATGGCACATTCTCCATGGCCCGACGCGCCGGCGCCAGGGACGGTCCAATAGCGTCGGCTGGCGCTGGCGCTGGGCTTTCGCGAGGGCTAGCCGCGCCCATCGTTGACAACCGCACGGCTGCGCCTGCCAGAGACCATCACTCGACGGCCCCTCAGCGGGACGATTGTGACCGACCTCGAGCTCAGCGCCCGGAGACGGTTGACTGCGCTTCCTTGGATCACGGGAGGATGGGCGCCTCCGACGTCCGCATTCGTCCCGTCGATACTCATCGCACTTGCAGCCGGTTTCACCAGCACTGCCGCGTTGATCATGTCGCAATTCGACGCAACCGCAGCGATGGCCGATCCGGCTGACCCAAGCCACGAACCGGATACTGCCGAGCCGTAGACGAGCTCGATACTCCCCCAGTGCGTTCGCCTGACCACTGCCCCGGGCAGGGATCCCTCCTCGCAGAGATGGCGGAACGAAGTGCTCGAGCGGTGATCAGGCCGACTTGTCGTTCGTGTCCTCGGCGACGTGTCAGCTCGAGGATCCGCGCCTCGAGGGCACGCAGGAGTGGTTCGCGTCTGGCCGTCTTCAGCAGTTCGCTGATGTAGGACTGCGCAAGTCCCGTCGCTACGAGGCCGGCGTAGCCGCTGTCCTCGATTTCGATGACGAGGTGACTGGCGGCGTCGACGTCGTCGGCGACCATTGCGCGGAGAAGTCGTGCTGCGAGAAGATCTGGTCCGTCCATGTCGGTTCGCTCCCTTCGCTGCTGGATTCTAGGAATTCATCGGGCATTGCTCAAGGGCGTCTACTGCGCGACTGAAGCCGTCGCGCTGAGGGAAACCGTTCGCGGGCGCTTCCCCGGGGTGGGGTGCTCCGACATACTCCCCACCCGCACAACGCCACTAGGCTCCGGGCATGCCGTTGCTTCGAGCCGTCGTCCTGCCGGTTCTCGGCGCGATCGCTGTGTTGGCCGCGGTCGGGCGGGCGATGCGGCTCCTCGGCGGCGACGACCCACGCGAGGACCGGGCCGTGCGTGCGCTCCAGGACGCCTTCGGCCACCGGCCGGACGACGGCGATGCCGACGTCGCGACTGATCCCGCCGACCCGACTGGGCCACGCGAGTCGATCGACCGGGTCACCGAGCCGCTCTCGTGGTACTCCGGCGTGCCGCAGACCATCGCGAACGGGGCGCTCTGGTGCGGCGTCACTTGGTTGTTGACGCGCGACCGGCGTTCAGCGGTCGCCCCTGCCGCGGTGCTCGCCCTCGAGACCGCGTGCTTCGTCGCATCCGCGGCGTTGGTGAGACGGCCACGACCCGAGCGGGTGTGGCGCCCGGAGCCGCCGCACGCGACGTCGTCGTTCCCCTCCGGGCACACAGCGGCAGCCTTCGCGCTTCACGGCACGCTTGCCGACCTGCTCGAGCGGCACGGCGCCCGTGGCGCGCGGCTCCTGGGCCCCCTTCTTCGGTACGGGATCCCCGGAGCAATCGCGTTTTCGCGGGTGTACCGCGGCCAGCACCACATCTCCGACACCGTCGCCGGCGCCATGCTGGGACGGTGGAGCGCCGCTGTGGTGCGGCGGGAGCTGATACCGCAGCAGGACGTGTAGCCGCTCTGGTTGACGGTTACCGACTACCCCGAGAAGTAGCCATTGTTCGCCGCCGGAACGGCGTCCACCGGCCACGCGGACCGCGGCGATTGGACGAGGCCCACCATGGTGCGCGCGCACCCGAGGGCTGTTACTGGTCGAGTTCGATCGTGGCGGTGAAATCCTCGTCTCGATCATGGACAGGTGCCAGGTCCGAGGTGAACTGCCCGATGCGAGCGATGCCGGGCCAGTATCCGACGTCGCCGTAGTAGAGGACGAGATCGCCGGATGGTGCGTAGTATCCAATCTCGTTGGGCTCCGGGTCATCGCCCTCGGGCATGCCGTCCATCGACAGGGGTCGTGGGATACGACCGATCTTCTCGACTCGGTTGAGGTCTTTGAACGTGAGGGTGAGCGGCAGTTGGTCGATCAGGGACCGCGAGGTGGCGTTGTTCCACAGCACTCCCGTCACCACCTGGTCGTTGACGACGATGCGGATAGCGGTGCTGTCGTCGCGCGCTGTTGGATCGACGGGTGCGGTTGTCATGGGTGCGGGAGCCCTCTCTTCGGGATGGGGAGCAGCGGAGTCAGGTCCGGAAACGCATCCGCCGAGGGTGAGGCATCCGGCGACACCGATGGCGAGCAGGGCGGAGAGCTCTCCGAGCCGGTTGGTAGGTGATCTCATCGGCAGTTCCGCTGATCGGCTTAGACCGTGAGGAGCACTTTGGTGGCGCGGCGTTCGTCCATCGCTTTGTAGCCGTCGGCCGCTCGTTCGAGGGGGAGGGCGAGGTCGAAGACCTTGCCGGGGTCGATCGTGCGGTCCCAGATCAGTTGGATGAGCTGAGGGAGGAAGCGGCGCACGGGTGCCGGGCCGCCGTGGAGGTGCACTCCGGAGAAGAACAGTTCGAGGCCGGGGAGTTCGACGTCGTGTGAGACGCCGACGTAGCCGACGTGGCCACCGGGGCGGGTGGCGCGGATAGCTTGCATCATCGACTCTTGGGTGCCGACCGCTTCGATCACGCTGTGGGCGCCCAGCCCATTGGTGAGCTCCTTGATCTTGTCGACGCCCGCGTCACCACGTTCCTCGACAACGTCGGTCGCACCGAACTCGCGGGCGAGAGCTTGCCGGTCAGCGTGTCGGCTCATTGCGATGATCCGCTCCGCACCGAGCTCCTTGGCGGCGAGGATCCCCAAGAGGCCGACCGCGCCGTCACCGACGACCGCGACCGTCTTGCCCGGACCGGCTTCAGCGGCGACCGCTGCGAACCAACCGGTACCGAGAACATCGGATGCAGCGAGCAGCGACGGGATGAGGTCGGCGTCAGGCTGCCCGGGCGTTGCGACAAGTGTTCCGTCGGCGAACGGGATGCGAGCGTACTCCGCCTGGGTGCCGTCCAGCCCGGTGGCGTGCACGCAGCGTGATTGATAGCCGGCCTGGCAGATCTCGCAGGTGTTGTCGGATGCGAAGAACGATCCCACGACGAAATCTCCGATCTTGATTTCTCGGACGTCGTCTCCGATCTCGGTGACGATGCCGACGTACTCGTGGCCCATGGGGGTGTCAGCCACCTTGTCCGTGCCGCGGTACGGCCAGAGGTCGGAGCCGCAGATGCAGGACGCCGTGACGCGGATGATGGCGTCGGTGGGTTCGATGATGGTCGGGTTCTCCCGGTCTTCGACGCGGACGTCGCGGGGGGCGTGCATGATGACTCCACGCATGGGGTCTCCTTTTGTGGTGTGGGTGGGTGTCTGTCAGTGGGTTGCCGCGAGCGCCGACCGCGACGTTGCCGAGGGCGGCTGCGGCGTGCGGGATGGCCGCGCGATGAGCGTGGCGTAGGCGATGGCGGCGAGCGCGATCGAGATGGTGGTGACCAGTCCGAGCGGGAGGATGGTTGCCGGGCCGGCGATCCCGACGAGCGGCGCTGCGATGGCGCCGAACGCGAAGCGTGCCATTCCCAGCAGTGACGAGGCGGTGCCGGCGATCTGCGGGTATTCCGCAAGTGCCAGGGTGGTGGTGGGCGGGGTGGTGACGGCGATGCCGCTGACCATGATGAAGAGCGCGATGTTCACCACGACGACGGGAGCCGGTGTCAGCCCCGCCAAGAGCAGCCCGCTCGCCCCGAGTCCGCACATGGCGATTCCGACGATGAGCGTCCCGCGAATGCTCCAGCGCTCGGCGGTGCGTGCGGCGAGGAATCCGAAGACCATGAACCCGGCGGAGTTGAGCCCGAACGCGAGGGCATACTGCTGAGGCGAGTAATCGTAGATCCCCTGCAGCACAAAGGTGGCGCCGGCGAGGTAGGCGAAGACGGCGGCGTTGGCGAGTCCCGTGACGAGCACAGCACCGACGAAGATCCGGTCGGACAGAAGCACCCGGAAGTCACGGCAGGTCTGCAGGAATCCGCCCGACGTGCGCCGTTCCTTCGGCAGCGTCTCGTGGAAGCCGAGCAGGGTCGCGAGCAGGATGCCGGCGCCGATTGCCGCGAGGAAGAGGAACAGTCCCCGCCAGTCGGCGACGGTCGCCAGCATCCCGCCGATGAGGGGTCCGACGATGGCGGCGAGGCCCGCGAGTACGGTGAGCCTCCCGTAGAAGCGGATCAGCGCACCGCCTGTGTACAGGTCGCGCCCCGCGGCCTGGGCGATGACGATTCCGACACCACCCGCGAGCCCCTGCACGACGCGGGCGAGGATCAGCATCTCGATGCTCGGGCTCACCGCGCACATCACCGACGCCAGCACGTATGCGACCAGCCCGACCAGCAAGGGGATGCGGCGACCGAACCGGTCCGAAAGCGGACCGGCGATCAGCTGCCCGAGGGCAAGCCCGATGAGGCATGCGGTGATCGTCAGCTGTGCGACGGAGGTTGCGGCATCCAGTTCGAGGGTCAGTGATGGGAGCACCGGCAGGTACAGATCCATGGAGATCGGTCCGAAGACCGTCAGCAGAAGAAGAAGTGCCGGGACGAACCTGCCGATCGCAGGCCGAGTCGAGGTGAGGGACGAGGCGGGCATGACACCTACACAACCCTGTCGCTCGCGCGTGAGGGAGTTCCTGATGAGAGGTGTACCGGCAGGGCATCCCTCGCGCGGAAGCCGCGACCTACGATGGCGGCATGGACAACCGATCCGAGGTGCGCGAGTTCCTCATGTCGCGGCGTGCGAAGCTCACGCCGGATGCGGCCGGGCTGCCTGCTGGACCGAACCGACGCGTCGCCGGCCTTCGTCGTACCGAAGTGGCCACGATCGCCGGTGTGAGTGTCGAGTACTACGCCAAGCTCGAGCGCGGCACGATCGCCGGCGCCTCGGCTTCCGTGCTCGACGCCATCTCGCGCGCATTGCAGCTCGATGACACCGAGCGAGCGCACCTGTTCGACCTCGCGCGCGCCGCCGACGGCATCCCTTCGTCGGGTCGTCCGCGACGTCGTGCCGCGAAGGCGGCCACGCCGCGTCCGAGCCTGCAGTGGGCATTGTCGGCGATCACCGACGGCGTCGCGTTCGTCCGGGATCAGCATCAAGACCTGCTCGCGACGAACGCATTGGGGCGCGCCTTCTACTCGCCTCTCATCGGTGATGGCGGACGCACCCCGAACCTTGCCCGGTTCCAGTTCCTCGACCCCGCGTCCCATGACTTCTACCCCGACTGGGACCTGTTCGCCGAGATGTGCGTCGCAATCATGCGGGCCGAAGCCGGCCGCGATCCCCACGACAAAGGACTGCAAGACCTCGTCGGCGAACTCTCCACCCGCAGCGATGTCTTCCGGCGGCTTGTGGGGTGCGCACGACGTGCGAACCCACGGCGCGGGCACGAAACGGTTCATCCATCCGATCGTCGGCGAGGTGACCCTCGCGTACGAAGAACTCGCCATCACCGCCGAACCCGGCCAGGTGTTGATGATCTACACGGCCGAGCCAGGATCGCCCTCAGCCGAGCGGCTCAGACTTCTCGCCTCATGGAGCACCCAGCAGGTGATCGAGACTTCTACCTGACGAGCCATGGATCTTGACGGGCCCGGTACAAACTCGCGTACCGAGCCCTGCCCACGGGCATCCGGCGGAGGTACTTGAATCACGGCCCCGGCAGGCGCACAGTGGAAGGAGAGAGGGAGGTCCCATGCGCGACTGGATGGCTCGCCCGGATGTGATGCCGATCCTCTCCCCTGGCCGGCACCGCTCGCCGTTGCGCGGGGCCTGCTTCATGGAATTCGCGTCGTACCTTGCGGGAGAGCGTTGGAGCGACCATCCCGCGTGTACGCACGGCACACTCGCGCATCTCGCACGGATGGTGAACGACAGAGCGAGCGACGCCGGCCGCGCGCGGCTCACTCCACTCATCCCGACAGTCGTCGGTCTGACGAGCGATGACCCGCAGCTCGACGTCCTGCTCGCCCTGCGCGCTGCCAGCGCCGCACTGCCTATCGCCGCTGAGGAGCGCCAGCGCTCCCAGGCGGTGGGGGTGCGCGTCGCCCTCAGGGTCATAGGGGAACCAGACGACGAGCTCACCGCGGAGTTGCGCGACCTGGCGGAGGCCGCCCTCCGCGCCGCCCCTGCCGCCGATGCCTGGGCGATCCAGTTCATGGAGAAGGTCGGTCCGGGCCGCGCGGACATGACCGTGCGGCAGTGCCGGCATATCGTGACCGGCGCCGTCGATGGGATCGAGCGGGCGTGCGGCGGGGACCCCGACGAACGACTCATCGCCCTTCTCACAGCCGCCGTGTCGGACACGGAACGCTTTGTGGGCGCGACCCGTGAGAGCGCGGACGTCACGCGATTGTCGCCATCACGCGCTCATGAGGTACTGCTCACTTGAGGCTCGTGATGAGCATCGGTTCCCGGGGAAGACGAAGCCCCCGCGCGACTGTGTCGGCGGGGGCTCGCTTTGGTACCTCAGGAATCGTGGGTGCTCATAATCTGTCCTTCCGTAGGGAACAGGGCAAATCTATCCAGCGATTCAACCCCTGACAACACATGCCGGGCCAGAACGGAGGCTTCTGTCCAATCTGCACGCGACAGGCCTAGCGGCCTCGGGCGCCAGGCGCGGCCTTGCCGCCGCCATCGCAGGGGCGTACCGTGAGCCGCATCCGCCCAGGCACCGCAGCTGACGCGGGCCTGCAGCGGGTCGGAAGTCAGATCGCAATGCCTACTGCTCTCGAACTCGCCCGAGTCGCATACCAGGAGCACCGGTGGACCGCTGCTCAGGATGCGTTCGGCGACGCGCAGCTCGAGGGGCAGCCGCTGCCTCGCGACCTCGAGCTGGCCGCGACGACGGCCTTCCTGCTCGGGCGCGAGACCGACGGGGTCGACACGCTCACCCGGGCCCACGAGGCCTTCCTCGCCACGGACGACATCACCGGTGCCACCCGATGCGCGGCCTGGCTGGGGATCTACCTGATGAACGCGGGCGACCGCGCGCGCGGGGGCGGATGGCTTGCACGCGCACAGCGTCTGGTGCGCGGGCCGGGCGAACCGGAGGGTGCCGAGGGGTTCCTCCTGATCCCCGTGGGTCTGGGCTCCCTCTATTCCGGCGACGTGGATGGCGCGCTGCAGGCGTTCGACCAGCTCGCCGACTTCGCGCAGCGCTTCGGAGATCGCGACATCCTGTGCCTGGCGCAGCTCGGCCAGGGACAGGCACGCATCATGGCCGGTCGAGTCGAGGAGGGGATGACCCTGCTCGACGAGGCCATGGTCGCGGTCACCGCAGACGAGATCTCCCCTTTGCCGGCAGGCATCGTCTATTGCGCGGTGATCGGAACGTGCCATGTCGCCTACGACCTGCGACGCGCCCACGAGTGGACGGCGGCGCTCGACCACTGGTGCGCCGCACAGCCAGACATGATCCCGTTCAGCGCGCAGTGCCAGGCCCACCGCGCGGCCCTGTACCGCCTGCACGGCGCCTGGTCGGAGGCGTACGGTGCCGCGCTGCTCGCGGAGGAACGGTATGGGCGGGGGGATCGTGACGCGGCCTACGGGGCGTTCTACCAGAAGGGCGAGATCGAGCGGCTAAGGGGCGAGCTCGAGGAAGCGGAGGCGTCCTACCGCCGCGCCGGCGAGACGGGGTTCGAGCCGCAGCCGGGTCTTGCCCTCCTCTCGCTTGCACGCGGCGATGTAGACGTCGCGCTGGCCCTCATCCACGGCGCAGTCGACGGAGCCGATCCTGGAACCCGGCGGCAGATGCTCCCTGCGCTGGTGACCATCGAGCTGGCCGCAGGACGCCTCGACGCAGCCCGGGCGGCCGCAGACGAGCTCCGCGCTGTCGCCGACGACAGCCGGATGCCGATGCTCAAGGCCTCTGCGAGCCACGCGGACGCGGCGGTTCTGCTCGAGGAAGGCGACGGGCTCGGTGCGCTCAGCGAAGCCCGCCGGGCGAGCGGGCTCTGGCGTGATCTCGACGTCCCCTTCGAGCTGGCGCAGTGCCGAGCGCTGATCGCCCGCGCACACCGCCTCCTCGGGGATGACGCCTCTGCCGAGGTGGAATTCCGCGCCGCTCGTGCCATGTTCGCGGAGCTCGGTGCCGGACCGAGCATCGCGGGCATGGACGCGCTGCGGCGCCGGCCCGGCGACTCGCCGTTGACCGCACGGGAAGTCGAGGTGCTGCGCCTTGTTGCGTCCGGCCTCACGAACAAGGCGATCGCTGGGGAGCTGTATCTCAGCGAGAAGACGGTCGCCCGGCACCTCAGCAACATCTTCGCCAAACTGGATCTGCCCTCACGGGCGGCCGCGACCGCCTACGCCTACCAGCACCGGCTGGTCTGACCCCCGCCCATCCTGAGCCGTGATCCGCGAAGCAAGGTGCTTCGCGTCCCTTGCGACGCCAGGAAGGGTGCCGGACGCGGCGGCGAACAAGAACTGCTGCCCGAGCAGGTAGAGACCGGGAACGCTCGTCACGACACCGCGCACCTGATCGGGTCGATTCGCCGATGCGCCGGGCAGATCCAGGATTCCGAAGTCCTCCCGATAGCCGGTGCACCAGATCACATTCGCCACATCGAGCGTCTGCCCGTCGGCGGTGGACGGCCGGCCGTCGACGACGTCCGTGATCCGCTGCACGCGCGTCACCCCGGCCGCGGCGAGATCACGCAGGCGCGTGCGGATCAGAGGCGGGCCACTGAAATGCGCGGCGGCCTTCCGACCCATCGGCGTCGCCAGGGTGAGCACTCGAGTACCGGCGAACCGTACCAGTGGCAGCGCGAACCGCGCCGCGTTGCGTCCGTGACGGAAGGGCAGCTCACCCACCGGCTCGCCGGCGAGCAGAACCGACCGGTGGGCGCTCAGTTCGAGCGCGATCTCCGCACCGGAATTCCCCACTCCCACGACGAGGGCTGCGCCGGCACGCAGTTGATCCGGGTCGCGGTAGGCGCTGGAGTGCAGTTGAACGATCGACTCGTCGACCCGATCTGCGAACGCGGGCACGAACGGCACCTGCTCCCCGCCGGTCGCGAGCACGACGCTGTTCGCCCGCCATCGCAGGCGCCCCGCCTTGACGATGAATTCGTCGCCGTCGAGCCGCACGCGGTCCACGCGGATGCCGGTGCGGACGGGAATCGCGAATCGCGTCGCGTAGGCCTCGAGGTAATCGGCCTGCTCATCCTTGGTGGGGAAGGCCAGCGGGTCGCCCGGGAACGGCATCCCCGGGAGACCGTCGTACTTCGCGGGGGTGAACAGTCTCAGCGAGTCCCACCGTGTGCGCCAGCCGTCCCCGACCCGGCTTCCCGCGTCGAGGATCACGAAGTCCCGATGCAGGCGAGCCAGGTGGTAGCCGAGTGCGAGTCCTGCCTGTCCCCCGCCGATGATGACGATGTCAACCGACTCGGACGATGTGGGGAACGATTCCATGTCCATCGCTTTCCTCCTTCTCTCGTGCTTCGACGCCATGCGGGCGGCGATGCGAACTCCATGTCTCGAGGCTAGGAACGCCCGACGACCGCGGAATCGGGCGGATGGCGCATCCGGGATCGAGGCGGGTGGGTATTTCTTCGCATGCCGCGACATCACTGACCACCGGTCCGCGGGCACGGCCGGGATCAAGTGCTGGCGTCCAGCGTGCGGTGCCGCTGAGGACGTCGGCCGATCGAGGCGGCGTTGACCGACCGCTCATCGGGGCACCTCCGGACTAGCTCGGGCGAAGAATCTCGTACCGTTTGTAGTGCGATGGCACACCGAGGAACGATTCGTCGGCGCCTCGCCCAATGGGATGCATCCCCACCTTTTCGAGCACGCGAACTGACGCAATGTTCGCTTCGACCGCTTCGGCCCAGATCCGGTCCAGGTGTAGTCGCTCGAACCCCCACTCGATGCCTGCACGTGCTGCTTCTGTCGCCAGCCCGTGGCCCCAACGCGGTGAAGGTCCGATGGCGTAGCCGAGCTCGCGGACGTGAGCGTCCCGGCCGTGTAGATCGACGTAGCCAACCGGACCGTCCACAGTGGTGGCCAGAAGCCGCAGAAGTAGAGGATCGGGGTCTGCGATGCTTTCTCGCCACCAACCCTCGCCGTCACTGATCGCGTTCGTGACCCTCCAGCCCGCGTGAGCAGCGAAAACAGGGTCGGTCTGCAATGAGGCAAGAAATGAGGCGTCGTCCGCTACCAGAGGGCGAAGTGTAAGAAGGCTCGTCACATCAACACCCTCGCATCCGCAGCCGCCGCCTTCCTCAACTTTGCGGGCCGCTTGCAGCGGATTCCGGCTAGGGCTACCTTCGGCATCAGAGTCGCGCAGAGGTGCCGCCCCTTCGCTGGCATTGCCGTGGAAGTCTCCTCGCGTCGCGGTGCTCCCCACATCAACCCGAAGGATCGTCATGTTCATGGAGGGCTGGATCCCCCTGGTCGGCATCGTCGGCGGAGCGCTCGCCCTGATCGACAGCATCCTGCGCATTCGTGCCCGCCGCGGCTCGAGGGTCGTCGGCGTCATCGAGATCATCGTCGCCGTGCTGTTCCTCCTCTCCCTGTTCGTGCCGGGCGTCCCATGGGGCTGGCTCGTGCTCGGCGTCGCGTTGCTCGTGGTGCTCGTCGTCGCCCTCGTCACCGGCGGCCGCACCCGGATCGCGCTTCCGATCGTCGCGATCGTGCTGGTCGTGCTCTTCCTGCTCCTCATGAATCGCTGGCTCATCATCCCCGGCTTCAACTGATCGCAAGGCGCCGACTGCCTGCGATCGTGCGCTGTGCACGACGCGAGGGCGTCGACCGAGTCGCTGCCGAGCCCGGGTGGGTCGCGCGGAACTCTGTCGAGCCGCGGTGAAGTCCGCCTCCAGCCGACGAGCCACCTAGTTGAGGGCAGGTCTCGTACGCCGCGGAATCTCGCGATGACGCGGGCGTGGGGCGCGAAGCGGCCGAGGCGTGCCTGCCGCGCGCCGAAGGACCCTGCCGCGCATTGCTATTAGCTCTGAAAGGGCAATGGTGGCGGCATGGAGGACATCGAATAATGGCCGAAGCCGGACTCGCTTACGCGAAAGCGTGGCTCACTGGCGCAGAGCGCTTGTAGTCATCGGCGCGTTCGATAGCGCAGGTGAAGAACCCGGTTGCCCTGAATAACTATGTCGGGGTCTTCCAGCATGTGTTGCGAGTCCACGGAGCCGAAGTAGCGCTTGCCGGACCCAAGCACGACGGGTGCGACGTCCATGCGTACCTCGTCGACCAAACCTGCGGCCAGCAACTGGCCGCCGACGTCGCCAGCAGCCACCTCGACAGTGCGGTCACCCGCGAGCTCCTTGGCCATGGTCACGGCCGCCTCGATGCCGTGGACGAAGTGAAACGGCGCGTTGGAGTGCCATCCCTCGGGCGCCGGCCGGTGCGTCACGACGACGACGTGGTCGATCCCGCTCGGAGGCGTCCCGTCCCAACCGTCCGTGATGTCGAAGACGTGGCGGCCGGCGATCGTCACCCCGATCTGGTCCCAGTACGGCCGGATGTGGTCGTAGGACGCTTGCGACACCTTCAGGACGCCGCTGTCGTCCAACGGCACGTCACCGCTGACCAACCACTCGAACAGCGGACCGGGATCGTCGTTCTCCGCCGCGATGAAGCCATCCACCGAGACCGACGCATTCATGACTACTTTCCCCATTCGTTCCTCCTCTGTGTGGAGTTCCAAGTCTCGTGTGCCGTGAGAGGTCGCTCTTGTAAGAAATCAATCGGCCGGCAGCGGCCAGCCCTCCAGCGCGTGGTCGGGATGCGACGACCCGCGCGTCGAGCGGCGGACCGGGCACCCTGGACACATACTTCACGCTGACATCATCGCGGAAGCCCATCTGCATCGCGCGCCGCCGCAAGCTCGGCTCGGAGCGAGCGTGACAGCACTTGTAGTGAATCCAAGTAGGATGTGTAACCGTCGTGTTACGCTTCTCGGGTGGACTCTTTCGAGGCGCTCGCTGACGAGACAAGACGGCGCATCTTGCTTTCACTCGCCGAGCAGCCGCGGACCGCCGGTGCGCTCGCAGCCAATGAGGCGCACAGCCGGCCAGCGGTGAGTCGTCACCTGCGGGTGTTGCGGGAGGCCGCGCTCGTGCGAGCGGAGTCGGTCGGTCGCACTCGGGTGTACTCGCTCGACCCCGCGGCACTCGCCCCGGTACGAGAGATGCTCGCGAAGCTCGACGCGAGCACGAGCGCCGCCACGGAGGTAGCCTCGCGGGGCTCGTCGCCAGCACGTGGGCCGATCGCGCCCCAACATTTCGCCGCCCTCGATCTCGAGGTGCGTCGCGCGGCTCGTGAACCTGGCCACGCCGAACGAGAGGAAATCGCATGACGAACGACGATGCGGACACTGCGCCTGTCCCGGCCGGCAGGGTAGCCGAAGGCCCGCTGGGGAGGGAGATCCAGCTGACCCGGCGGTTTCGGGCGTCGATCGACGCCGTCTGGGCGGCGATGACCGAGTCCGAGCGCCTCGAGCGTTGGATCGGTCGTTGGGACGGAGACCCGCGCACCGGGCGAGTCGATTTCTACATGACGGCAGAGGACGAGGATCCACCCGCCGAGGAGTACCACATCGAGGTCTGTGAACCGCCGCACCGCTTCGCCGCCACGACCGCGGTGGGTGAGGACCAATGGCGCTTGAGATTCGAGCTGAGCGACCAGGCCGGCGTCACAACTCTTCTATTCGCACAAGCGATCGTTGACAATGTCGGAGACGTCGGCCCCGGATGGGAGTACTACCTCGATCGCCTCGACGCAGTACTTGCCGACGGCGATGTCGCTGGGGTGCAGTGGGACGCCTACTATCCGGCCATGAAGGACTACTACTCCGCGCTTGCGGGCTGAGTCGCTCGTCACCACCGGAAGCGACTCTGCAACTGGGCTGGCCACCATCTCGGGGCCCCCGCCGTCCACATCTCTGGGACCGCCCTGAAACGCGTGATGCGCAAGCCGCATGCGGACCCTCAGGGGGCGGGAACCAGCACGTCGCATACTGCTCCAGCCCGATCGCACGGACCCGCCTTAGCTTCTCCGCGGACTCGCCGTGGTGGCTGAGTGTCCGGGGGGCTCGTTAGCGTCACCTCCGTGGCAATATATCGATGCGCTCGCTGGGCTGGATCCGGCACAGCTTGAGGCCGTCGAGCACGGCGATGGGCCACTTGTGGTCGCGGCGGGGGCCGGCACCGGGAAGACGCGCGTGCTCACCGCACGGGTTGCGCGGCTGCTGGAGGCGGGGGTCGTACCTGAACGCATCCTGCTGTTGACGTTCACCCGGCGCGCGGCGTCCGCGATGCTCTCTCGCGCTGCGGTGATGTGCGGCGACGCGCAGGCTGCGCAGCGCATCGCCGGCGGTACGTTCCATGCCGTCGCGCACCGCATCGTCGCCGAGCACGCGCAGCATCTGGGGCTGGAGGACGTGACGGTCATCGATCCCGACGATGTCATCGACCTGATCGATCTGCTGCGCGGGGAGCATGGGCTCGACGGCACCGAGGTACGGCTGCCCACGACACGCACCATCGCCGACATCGCGTCCCGTGCGATCAACACAGCGACCCCGGCCCGCGCCGTCATCGAAGAGCAGTTTCCCTGGGCGCTCGAGCACGCCGACGCGATCGCCGGCCTGTTGCGGCATTACCGCGACCGCAAGCGCGAGCGCGGCCTGCTTGACCTGGATGATCTGCTCATCGCCTGGCGGGCGCTGGTCGCTGATTCCGATGTCGGAGCGCGGCTGCGGGCGCGCTGGGACTGGGTGCTCGTCGACGAGTACCAGGACGTCAACCAGCTTCAGGTCGACATCGTGCGCGGGCTCCGTCCCGACGGCCGCGGGCTCACGGTCGTCGGTGACGACGCACAGGCGATCTACGCGTTCCGGGGGGCGAGCGCCGGGCACCTGCTCGAGCTCGTCGACGCGTACCCCGACGCCACGCTCGTGCGCCTCGAACGCAACTTCCGTTCCACGCAGCCGATCCTCGACCTTGCGAACCAGGTGCGACCGGGCGAACTGAGGCTGCGGCTCGTCGCCGACCGTGCACAGCCGGGCGGCCGGCCGACGCTGGTAACCTGCCGCAACGCCGACGACGAGGCCCGCACGATCGCGGACCGCATCCTCGCCGCGCACGTCGATGGCACGCCCCTGCGTTCGCAGGCCGTGCTGATGCGCACCGGATCCCACAGCGCGCAGCTCGAGGTCGAGCTCAAGGTGCGAGGGATCCCGTTCCACAAGTTCGGCGGGATCGGCTACCTGGAAACGTCCCATGTACGCGACCTGCTTGCCAGCTTCCGAGTGGTGCTCAATCCCGCAGACGAGGTGTCCTGGTACCGCCTGCTCACCCGGCACCGCGCCATCGGCAAAGCGAGCGCGCGCGTACTCGCCGGGATCCTGGCGGATGGGGGCGTTGATCGCACGGCCGACGCGGTGGCGGCGGCACCGGCGAAGTCGCGCACGGGGCTCGCGTCGACGCTGTCGCTGCTCGGCGCCGTCGACTGCACGACCGCCGTGCCGGAGCTGGTCGAAGCATGCCGAGGCGCGGTGGATCCGCTGCTGCGCGCGCACTACCCGGATTGGCACCGTCGAGTGACCGAAGTGGACGGCATCGCGCAGGCCGCCGCTGGGCACAGCGATCTGCGCACATTCGTGAGCGAGCAGGCGATCGACCCGGTGAACGTCGCCGGCGACTGGGCTAAGCAGCCACATCTTGACGAGGACTGGCTGACCCTGTCCACGATCCACTCCGCGAAGGGCCTGGAATGGGACACTGTGCACCTCCTTCGCACCAACGACGGCGCGATGCCCTCCGACATGGCACTCACCTCACCCGCGGGCCTGGCCGAGGAGGAACGCCTCTTCTACGTCGCGCTCACCCGCGCACGCGACTCCCTCGACGTGTACGTGCCGTCGCAGCTGCCCACGCATCCCACCGCGTTCCTGGCCAAGCACGTTGCCGCCAAGCCCAGCAGGTTCCTGACCGAATCCGCACGCGCTCTCATGGAGTCGGTCGGCACCGCCGCCATCACCCCCGAGCCTGCGATCAAACGGGCCGTCGCGGCACCTCGCGTGCGCACGGACGCGTTCGACGAGCTATTCGCCTGATCTGCATCGGCTGTTCTCGCCAGCGACGGGATGAGAGTCCCTCGCGGGCACCTAGTAGCCAAGGTGGTCATTCGAGCCCGCTGAGGAACCCTCGCGGGGGGCCGCGTGGTGGAATGATGCCGTGGAAATCGTTTCGTTCGATGACAAGGGCGCTATCGCTCGCGCCGCGAGATCATCCGCTCGGACGACGTCGTCGGCGCGCACTTCGGCACGGTGTTCGGACTCATCGTCGACGGGGCCCACACGGGTGTCGCCGAGCGGATCATGACGATCAAGGGCGCCGGTCGGGGGTTCAAGCCGCTCGGAATCTGCGTCGGCGCTCAAGAGTTGGTTGACCTCATCGACGCCGCATCCTTGCCCCCCGAGGTGCAGCGGTTGCTCGGAACCCCATGGTTCGCTGCGGAGCTGGCATGCGTAATCGCCGTCCGAGCGCCCGCTCATCCCACCAAGCGGATTCCCGAGCATCTCATCTCGGAGAATCAGGGGCGACAGTGGGTGCAGGTGTTGGTTGGATCCCGTGATGATGAGAGTCGTCCCCGGCTCGTTGGTGCACGATGATCGCTGAGTTGCTGCTGGGCGACGTCACCTGCCAGCTCGGCGATCGGTCGATGAGGCTGACATCGCTAAGGGTGTGGCGGTGTCACGATCGCCGCAGGACACGTCGAAGCGCTGGTCGATTTGAGCGAGGGCGACTCCCAAGTCCCATATCGCCGCCGCCCTCGGTGGCTCGTAATCTTCTTTCTCTGCCCTGCGAGGCGCCTTAGGCGAATGCGCGATCGAAGATCAGTTGTTGTGCAGGATCGGCCGTCATTTAAAGGACCTTCTGCGAGACGACTGTCGACAATTCCGTGACCATCGCCCGCTGAGGGATCGGCTTGTGATCGTCTTGCACGTGAGCCGCACGTCAACCCGCGGTTGACGCTACGGTGCGGAGACGGGGGCCGAGGATACAGCGTGTAACCGCAGCGCGTGCTTTACGCCGAAGATCGCGATGGCGAGTCGATCGCCGGCGGCCATTGGCGTCTCCCCGACGGGAACGAGCTCGGGCGTGGTCGCTTCGATCTCGTGACCGTCGTGAAGCACGGTTGCACCGCCGGCGGCGCGGACGTTGCGGAGCCACTGGGTCCCCTCGCCGTAGGGAAGCGAAATGTATAACTCGTCGCCCACGCGCTGCACCCCGACCGGCGTGTCGTGGACCCTGCCGCTGACCCGTCCGGGTGCGCGGACGACGGCCCAGGGTGACCCGGCGCCACCGGCATTGCGCAAAGCCCTGGGGTTCACCATGTCCCGCTGCATTGCGCGCGCGAAGCGCAGCACGCGGGGGCTGCGAGCGCGAACACCCACGACGAACACCGTCGCCGCGACGAGCGCGGCGCTGGCCAGGAGTGCCGAAAAGACGGAGAACATTCGCACAACGGCCATTCGTCTACTCTCGCCACACCAGAGGGCTGAGACAAGAGCCTCGACATTCAACGGCCCTTTCGTGTCACTGATAGTCGCCGATCGCGCCGCACGGCCCGGGCAGGGATCCCGGCTGCCGAATCCGCCCGTGGACGGTCCGTTCTCGGGGCGGCGGTCTCGTCTCCGAGCGGGCTAAGCCTGCACCGCGCCGAAGAACTCGCGTGCCGTGGCCAACTGGGCGAGTGCCATCACGCCGGCCACGGCGACGTAAATCAGCCCGATTGTGTCGACGCCATAGGCGATCGTGACCCCGGTCGCCAGCACTACGAGCCAGATCGATGCCCACGCCCAGCGCTGCCTGACGCGGTAGGGGAAGAACAGCACCAGCAGGGCCAAGGCGTTGACGACCGCGTAGGCGATGAACATCCGGCCCTCGTCCGCTGACGTGGCCACCAAGAAGATCGCGACCAGGTGATTGAGCAGCATCCCGGCGTTGAGCACGATCAGCACGATCCAGCCGGCCTTTGCCAGTCCAGTTCTCATGCCGCGATTGTATGGCCGCGTCCCACGCCGGCGACAGACGCGATGGGCGCTGTCGAGACTTACTGTCGTACGTTCTGTCGAAGGTCGGCCGGCGCGGGGTCGGCTGGGACGGCGGGTGCGACCGTTCGCCCCGTCAGCCGGGCCCATGCCCGCCTGCCAGGTTCGATATCCGAGTCCCTGGCCGCGTACGTCGGACCGCGTGATGTACATCCCGAGGAAGCCGAACGCCTCCCCGTACCTGATCTCTGCACAGCTACGCGGCGGCCGAGGCCGAAACGATGCTGGCGCGGGGGTTCCGTTCGTCGGTGCCCTTGATGACCCAGTAGACGACGGCGACGGCGAGGACGCCGACGACAGGGCCGAGGAATGATCCGAAGGCAACTGCCGATGGTGCGTGCCCGACGGCGAAAACCGACACATCCCACAGTCCGTGAAGCAACATCGCCCAGATCAGTGACCCGGTGACGCGACGAAGGATGTAGAACGCGGTCCCCGATGCGAAGGCGAGTCCGGCTTGCGCGAGCGACGAGAGCAGCGGCGCACCGAGGATCGCATTTGCCACGTGCATCAGCCCGAAGAGGGCGCTGGAGAGGAACCACACCCACCCCTCGGTGAGTTGGGCACGGAAGGCCGTCAGCACGAGACCGCGCGCCATGAGCTCTTCACTGAAGCCGACGAGCACTCCGAGCGCGACCAGGGCCAGCAGGAACGACGCATCGAACTGCGACCAATCCGTCGTGAACAGGTTCGCGATCGCCGCCGCGAACATGATGATCGGCACGAAGATCGGCCACTTGTGGTCGGACCGCCGCCGTTCGAACAACGCCGGCCGCCACCACCCCAGCACCGTCGTGAGGATCACCAGAAGTGCCGCGCCCGCAGCGAGATCCATCACGGCACCCCGCCACGTGGATTCAGCCGAGGTGCCGATGTCCGTGAACGGAACGCCACTGAGAAGCGACACACCGATAACCACAACGACATAGCCGACCCAGATCACGAAGCCGATCCAGGCCCGAGGAGTCACGCGCATTCCACGCCTTCCGTCAGCGGATGTTTCGGATCAACCTAGCTGAACCAATCGAACACATCGGCATCGGACGATGGCGACGAATTCTGCCACCAGTGTCCGCTCGGGGATCCCTTGCGGGAGTCGGATGGAGGCGTACTGTCGCAATATGCCCGAGGTCGTGGTCGGCGGGGTGCGGATCGCCTATCGGCGGCGCGGAACCGGGCCGCCGCTCGTGCTGTTCCATGGAGCGTTCGAAGACGCTCGGGTCTGGACCGAGGAATTAGAGCGACTCAGCTCGCAGATCGACGTGGTCGCCTGGGATGCACCCGGGTGCGGTGCATCCGAGGATGTGCCCAGGGGGTGGGTCGACGCGGACTGGGCAGATGCAGCATCCGGGTTCATCACGGCCGTGGGCCTGCGCAACCCCGCAGTCGCGGGCTTCTCGCTCGGGTCGGTGATCGCGTTACTCCTCGCCCGAGACCATCCCACCTCCGTGGGCAGCCTGGTTCTCGTCGGCGCCTACGCAGGCTGGGGTGGCTCGCTGGCACCCGACGCGCTTGCAGAGCGCGTCGCGGCGGCGCGTTTCACGATGGAGCACCCGCCCGAAGAATGGGCGGACGAGTTCCTCGATTCCGTCTTCGCAGCGGATGCCGACCCGGAGCGCCGCGCGCACGCCCGCAGCCTTCTCAACGACTGGCGACCGGCGACAACGGCGGCTCTGCTGGGTGTGATGGCGCAAGACCTCCGGCCGGGTCTCTCGACGATCCGAACGCCGACCGTCATCGTGCGGGGCATCGCCGATGCCCGCAGTCCCCGCAGTGCATCACTGGAGTTGTGCGATCTCCTCCCCCACGCGCGCCTCGTGGAGATCGCCGGAGCCGGGCACGACTGCACCGGACCGGAGCTCGACGCTGTACATGGTCGAGGCGGCTCACGCAGCGTTCAGTACCAGTACGGAGGCTGCGGCACGTAGGGGGCCTCGAGAGCCGCCACCTCGTCGTCGCTGAGAACGACCTCAAGGGCGGCGACCGCATCGGCGAGGTGCTTCGCCTTGGTCGCCCCGACGATCGGTGCTGCCACGACCGGGTTGCGCAGCACCCAGGCCAGCGCGATCTGCGCCATCGGCAGACCCCGCCGCTCGGCGATCCGCTGGACCACGTCGACGATGGGCTCGTCAGCTGGGGAGTCGAAGGTCTTCGCGACGGCGTCGGTCTCCGCGCGCTGGGTCTGCGCTCCCCACGGTCTGGTCAGCCGCCCCTTGCCGAGGGGCGAGTACGGGGTGAGTCCGACGCCCATGTCCAGGCACATCGGGATCATCTCCCGCTCTTCTTCGCGCTTGATGAGGTTGTACTGATCCTCCATCGCCACGAACGGCGTCCACCCGCCGACTGCCGCGGCGGTCTGCAGCTTCGCGAACTGCCACGCGAACATCGACGACGCGCCCAGGTAGCGGACTTTGCCGGCCTGGACGATGTCATGCAGCGCCTGCATCGTCTCCTCGACAGGAACGTCGGGGTCGAAACGGTGGATGTAGTAGATGTCGATGTAATCGGTGCCCAGGCGCTGCAACGACGCGTCGACCTGGGCGAGGATCGCCCCACGCGACAACCCCTGACCGGTCGGCCCGTCATGCATCCGCCCGAATACCTTCGTGGCGAGGGTGATGTCCTCACGCCGTGAATACTTCCGGATGGCGCGCCCCACGAACTCCTCGCTGCTGCCCGCCTGATAGGCGTTCGCGGTGTCCCAGAATGTGACGCCGAGCTCCACGGCCTGACGGAAGAAGGGCTGCGACGCCTCCTCATCGAGGGTCCAGTTGTGCAGCCCGGTGACGGGGTTTCCGTAGCTCATGCAACCCAGGCCGATGCGGCTGAGCCGCAGGTCCGTCCGGCCGAGACGTGCGGTGACAGTCATGGGCTGCTCCATTGGGGCGTCGATTGTGCCATGACCATAGTCAACACGCCGCCCGGTGAATTTGGTGCGGCTGACCGAGCCCCGTTCACGAATTGCATGCGATGCTACGTTGCGGTGAACGCCCGGTGGGCGCCCGACGGAGAGGCACGAATGGTGGAGAGCACTCGCAACGGCTGGCAGCGATTCTGGGACAAGGGTGGATGGTGGAGGCCTTTCCTGCTTGCCATCGCCTACCTGGTCGTCTTCAATCTCATCAGCCTGACCACGAGCACGCTCTTCGCCGGATTCATCGACGTGGAGAACCCGACGGGTTCGGCCTCGAGTGTGTTCTTCGCGCTCGTTCTGCCGATCCTCCTGACCGGCATCCTGCTGTTCCTCTTCGTCGTGTCACTCGGGTGGACGAAAGAGATCTTCGGCCGTCAGCCTGGCCGTGGCTCAGGCTGGATGTGGATCGCTGTCGTGATCGTCGTCATCCCGATCCTGCTGCGCGTCTTCGCCACCGACTGGAGCGCGTACACGATCGGCACCGTGCTCACCACTCTCCTGCTCGGACTGTGCATCGGCTTCGCAGAAGAGCTCCTCTCGCGCGGGGTCGCGGTTGACCTGCTTCGCCGCGGCGGATTCGGCGAGCGAGCAGTGATGCTGCTGTCATCGGCCGTGTTCGCGTTGCTGCACACGACGAACCTCCTGACCGGTCAGCCGCCGCTGACCGTCGGTATCACGGTGGTCTACGCGTTCGGGTTCGGGGTCATGATGTACCTCGTCCTGCGGGTCACGGGCAGCATCATCTGGCCGATGCTCTTGCATGCGGCAACCGACCCGACCACGATCCTCGCGACGGGCGGCGTCGACACGCACGGCGAAAGCGCCGGAGCCGCGGGTCTCATCGGCATCGCCGGCATCTTCAACTACCTCTACCTCGTCCTGGCGATCGTCGCGATCTTCCTGGTGAAAGGCAAGCTCGCCCCCGAGCGCGCGACCAGTACCGTGTCGTGATCGCGGTCGCGCAGAAAGCGAACGAATACGGGCAGACCTCGATGGGAGGTGTGTCAACCGCGTGTCACGGTCCGTTCTCCATCTGTTCGATCTGGTCGATAACCCGCTCGAACGCTCCCGGACTGACCGCCAGCGCGCCCTGATACGGCAGGTCCATGTCCGCCGTGGTGAACATGACAAGTCCGATGAACAACGCCAGCATCCCCGCCAAGACGAGGTGCAGTCGTCGACTCTTCACGATGATGAGGGCGATGAGCACGGCGTTCACCGCCGCACCCACCCAGATGGAGATCCAGAACAGGAGGGGAAGCTCGAGGGTGGTCGCGTCGATACGGACCCGCCGCGTCTCGACGACGTCGTCGAATGTGGCCAGGAGCTGTTGGAACTCAGCGAGCTGCTGCAGACCCTCCGGCTGATACTCGTGGATCTCCTCTTCAATCTGGTTGACGAGCCGCAAGCTCCCGTCCGGCAGTTCTCCCCGCCGCTGGTCGGGCCAGTCCTCCTCGATCACGGCTTGCAGGTACTCCTTGATCGTCGCCTCGATCGGTTCCGCGACCTCCTCGGGCAACCCCGTGGTGCCACGGTAGAGCGCGGTGATCTGCCCCGCCTCGTGGAGAGCCGCCTCCCTGGTGTCCGCGTAGTTCTCGTACACCGAGACCGCCACGAGCGCGAGCAGGATGCCGAAGAATACGCCGAAGGTGCCTATCACGTGGCCGAGCACGCGATCCCACTGCTCCACATCATCGACGATCCTGCGCACGACCGGCCGCAGCGCCAGGACGATCAGACACGAGACCACGACGAAACCGCCCACGAACACGGGCAGCGAAACCCATATCGGGAGACTCGCGAACCAGTTCACGGTCGCTCACTCTCAGATCATTCAACGGCGATTCGGCCAGATGGTGGCCAGCGAGCATCAGCCTAGGGTTTCGCGCTATCAGAGCAATACGTCGTAACGAGAACTTCATAGACGTGACCCCGCTCACTGTCGATACGCGCCCCGGCGCAGCAGGCGCGATAATCGATCCATGTCTTCCTCTGTCGAACGCCGTTCCAATCCGACTGCATGGGCCGCGTTCTGGTTCGCGCTGGCTGGTCTCGTGCTCATGCCGATCCCGCTGTTCATCGGGCTGATCCTCGGCGGCGCCCTCTCCGTCGTCGCCGCAGTCCTCGCCGTGATCGGCCTCTTCAAGGGGCTCGCACGAAACGGCAAGGGCATCGCGCCCGTCGTGTTCGCGGCGATCTTCATCGCGCTCACGTGGGCCGGCATCTCAGTCGGCGGCGGCACCGTCTGGTAGGTCGTCCGATCGGTCGTCCCTCCCGGGGAGAGGTCACTGCCGCCACCGGAACCGTTGGTGCCGGAAACCACACGTCTGGCACGGAGTTGCCATCAGTAGCGCACTGCGGATCCCGCGTCGTACGATCCGGTGAGTTTGTTCGCTTTGAGGAGGCCGCCAGTGACGCAACACACTCTCGAGCTACCGGATGTCGACCTGGTCTACGACGTCTTCGGGCCACTGCCGACCGCGGACGGCCGGCCCCCGCTGGTCATGATCGGGCAGCCGATGGACGCAAGCGGTTTCCAGGCGCAGGTGAAACTGTTCGAGGACCGCACCGTCGTGACCTATGACCCGCGCGGCCTGGGCCGGAGCAAGCGCAAGGACGGCGGAGTCACGAACGAGCCGGAGACCCAGGCGAGGGACGTCCACGCGATCATCGAGGCGCTCGGCGCCGGCCCGGTTGAGATGCTCGCGAGCAGTGGCGGCGCCGTGACCGCGCTCGCGTTGGTCACGGCGTACCCCGACGACGTGTCGACCCTGGTTGCGCACGAGCCGCCGATCGACTGTGTTCTGCCGGACGCGGAGGCCGTCCAGCTGGCCCGGGCGGCCTATACCCAGGTGTATCAGGACAAGGGCTGGGGCGCCGGAATGGCCGCGTTCATCGCGATGACCTCGTGGGAGGGCGAGGTCACGGATGAGTACCTCGCTCAGCCGGCGCCGGACCCGGCCGCGTTCGGGATGCCGACCGACGACGACGGCACGAGGGAGGACCCGCTGCTGTCAGACCGATCCTGGGCGGTTGTCGACTATGTGCCGGATCTTGAGGCCCTCAAGGCAGCGCCGACACGGATCGTGGTCGCAGTCGGCGAGGAATCGGTGAACGTCTACACCGGTCGGACCGCGATCGCCTTGGCCGAAAAGTTCGGCCAGCAGGCGACGATCTTTCCCAGCCACCATGGCGGCTTCATGGGTGGCGAGTTCGGCTACGCCGGCCAGCCCGAAGCCTTCGCCGCCAAGCTCCGCGAGGTATTGAACCAGCCGTGAGTCCGTCGGCACCGATCTCGTAGAGGATGCCGCTCAAGGATCCCTTGTGCGATGAGGGAGGCGGGAGAAGACTCGCCTCAGTCAACAAGGAGGTTGCCATGAGCACAGTCGCTCGCATCACCACGATCAGTTCCCGTTCGACGGATGGCTTCGAAGCCGCTGTCCGCGAGGGCATCGAGCGAGCCAACTCCACGCTGCGGAATGTCACCGGAGCCTGGGTCAAAGAGCAGAGCGTCGAGTGCGCCAACGGAGCGATCACCAGCTTCAGCGTGGTGCTCGAAGTCACGTTCGTTCTGGACGACTAGTACCGTAGGCGCCCCGCTGTAAGCGAGCGCAAGCGCCCCGGCGCCATGACCGGGACCCGGTGAGCTAGCATTCCGGGATGACGAACCCGGCTCCGATCGCTGACATTTCGATCGGCAGTGAGACCATCCGACTCGGGCAGTTCCTGAAGTTCGCTGGGCTCTTCGACTCCGGCGGAAACGTCAAAGAAGCCATCATCGACGGCTACGTCGGCGGTGAACGGCGAAGTCGATCGCCGCCGCGGACGCCAACTGCAGCTCGGCGACATCGTCAGCGTCGACGGCCGCAGGGTTCGCGTCTGCCTGTGACCTGCTCAGGCGGACGAGGTTAGACCGATGCCGACGCCCCACATCGAGGGCGCGCGACGCTGCAGGACTATGTCTCGGACGTGGTGTCGCTCACGACGTCGAGGTAGTGCTGGTTGAACATGACACCCAGCACATTGCCGAATGGGTCGTACACCGACGCGGTCACGAACCCGGGACCCTGCTCGGTGACCGGCGCATGCGGCGTCGCGCCGAGCTCGATGAGCCGCTTGTATGCGAGGTTCACATCATCGACCGCCCAATACGCGACCACTCCTCCCTGGGTCTCGGGAGTCGGTCCGGCGTAGCGCCGGTCGAGAATGCCCAGCTCGTGCGAATAGTCGCCGAGACGGAACTCCACGTAAGCCAACGCTTCAGCGAAGTCTTTGCGGAAGTACGGTTCGACCCCGAGCACCTGCGCGTACCACTGCGCAGCGTCGTCGACGTTGTCGGCGGAGTAGGTGATCGTCGTGAGTCCTCGGAACATGTTTGCCTCCTCGCGGATACCTCCATCCTGGTCGGGACCTCCGACACTGCCGAGGCCGGTCAGCACCGGCCGAACGCCGCTCAGGAGTCTGCGAGTCCTTCGCGAAACGTCGGGTACCGAGGGGTCCAACCCAGTTCGCGTTTCGCCTTGGCGTTCGAGACATGCATGTTGACGCCGGTCATCATCTTTCCGGCATATGGGGCTGCCGCGCGCAGCGCCCATCCGGGCAGCGGGATCGGCCGGGGCGCGTTCCGGGCAAGGGCGATGCCCTCGACGAGCTCCCGCCAGGTGGTGGGGCGATCATCGACGATGTTGTATGCGCCGGAGGTGCCCCTCTCCAGCGCTGCAACGGTCGCCGTTGCTGCGTCGTCGTGATGGATGAGCGCGAGCGTCCCACGGTGACCCGTCGGCACCGGCAACGCGCGCCGTCGCAGCATCCCGACGTAGTTGTCTACATCGCCGCCGTAGAAGAGCCCGTAGCGCAGCGCGATGCCCACCACGCCGGGAAGTGATTGAGCGTGAGCCTCTGCGGCCACGAGTGCCGCCAGCACAGGGTCGGTGCGGTCGCCCTGCGGCGAGCCGAACGGAGCGTCCTCGGTGATGACCGTCGAGCCGAAGTCGCGGTAGCCATACCCGAAGAAGATCGATTGGGTGAGGAATCTCTTCGCGCCGACCAGCCGGGCGACTTCAACGAGGTTCGCCGACCCGTCCTGTCGCAGCACGTTGGTCGGCTCCATGTCGGCGTAGCGCGCCGGTGCCTTGGTGAGGGCGGTGAGCTCGTTGATCACAGCATCCGCACTCTGCCCGGCGAGCGCGGTGAGGAGTGAGTCGCGGTTGAGCGCATCCGCGATGACGGCGGTCGCCCCCAGTGTGCTCAGAGCCGCCGCACCTGCGCTCGTCCTCGTGATGCCGATGACCTCGTGCCCGCTCTCGCGCAGCACCCTCACCAGTGGCCGGCCGACCGCACCCGTGGCGCCAGCGACGATCACCTTCATTCGGACATCTCTCCTTTCAATGGCCCAGCAGTTCTCCGTGCGGCATCGAGAGCCAGCCATTCTCATCGGACGCCCATTCTCGCCATGCAGCACCGATGGCCTCCAGCTCGGCAGCCGTCGCAAGCCCACGGTCGATGGCTGTGACCGCGAAGGACGATGCGATCACGCGCTCGGCCCACAGGCCGCCCCACCAAGCCCGATCCTCCGCGCTCTCGAACACCCAGAGCGAGGCTCCGGCCGATACTTCGTCGAAGCCGGCTTCGCGCGCCCATTGCTTGAGTCGGCGGCCGGCATCAGGCTCTCCGACCGACGACCGGTGCACCCGCTGGTAGAGATCGGCCCATGCACGTAGACCGTCTGAGAGCGGGTGGATCACGATCCCCGCGTAGTCCACCTCGCGAACCGCGACGAGGCCGGCGACCCGCCGCCATTCACGAAGAGCATCCACCGGGCGGGCGAGATGCTGCAGCACCTGATGGGCGTGCACCACGTCGAACTCGCGATCGGCGTAGGGCAGAGCGTAGGCGTCGCCGACGACGAACTCGGCACGGGAGCCGAGCGCCGAAGCCTGGCTGATCACATCGGGGGCGGCATCCATCCCTACGACACGTCCCGGCGCGACGAGCTCCGCAAGATCGACCGTGATCGTGCCGGGCCCGCAGCCCACGTCGAGGATCGACATACCGGGCTTCAGTCGAGGAATGAGGTACCCCGCCGAGTTCTGAGCGGTGCGCCACCGGTGCGCGCGCAAGACGCTCTCGTGGTGTCCGTGCGTGTACCGACCGCTCACTTCATCATCGCGCTGCGCACTCTCCACGTCTGCGTCCTCACTCGCTCGGTCTGATGGTACAGATCAGCGCAGCTCGTCGACTCGTCGGACCTTGCATGGGGCCGGGCACCGCCGCAAGAGGAGCCGCTGGGTCTCGAGAACCGTCTCACCTTCCGGCACCATGGCTTGGCCCATACCTGTCAGCGAACCGGTCCGAGTCGCCAGCGCGCAGTGCCGCGGGAAACTACGGCGCCGCTGCGATCGAGGCATTCGACAGTGACGTCCAGCTCCACGTCGCCCGAGACCTCGGGCGCGGCGACGTCGCATACGGCACGGATGGGTCCGCGCGCCTTCTTCATGTACTGCATCGACAACTGGGTGACGATGCCGCGGATGCCGTCGGGCAGGGCCGTGAGCAATGCGAGGCCACTGGTCTGCTCTGCGAGGTTCATCAGCGCGACCGCGTGGACCGAGCCGAGGTGTTGACGGTTTGCGCGGCGGTCGGGAATTTCGACCTCGGCGTGACCCGGAGCGAGCACGCGGATGTGCGGTCGGACCGAGCGTGAATAGGGAACTCGCCAGCCGAAGATCAGGGAGAACAGCCGGGTGCCACCGGGCAGCCGGTGCAAACGGCGCCACAGTCTCAGAAGCCTCTGTCCGGGAGATCGCATGTGAAAGATGCTCGCGCTTCGCGCCTTCGCTGCCTAATCGGTTGTTCGACATGGGCAGTGCATGAAATCGTGGGAACGGCTGACGAAAGGCATGGCGCGATGCGGAAACTGATCTACGGCATGAACCTGACGGTGGATGGCTACATCGCCGCGCCGGGCGATGACCTCGGCTGGAGCGACCCGAGCGATGAGCTTTTCCAGTGGTGGCTCGATCAGGAGCGTGCGATCGGATTGCTGTTGTACGGGCGCAAGCTGTGGGAGGCCATGAGCTCCCGCTGGCCGACCGCCGACCAGCAGCCTGGTGCCACCCCGGCGCAGATCGAGTTCGCGCGGAACTGGCGGGACACGCCGAAGGTGGTGTTCTCCTCGACGCTGGAGACGGTCGACTGGAACACCCGCCTGGTCACCGGCGACGCGGTCGCGGAGATCACCCGCCTCAAGGCTGAGGACGGCGAGCCGATGAGGGTTGGCGGCGCAACGCTCGCCGCGGCGGCCATGCGGGCCGGTCTGATCGACGAGTACACGATCGTGACCCACCCGGTCCTGATCGGCGGCGGAACGCCGTTCTTCACAGCGCTCGATAGCTGGGTGAACCTGAATCTGGTGGAGACCCGGACGATTCCCGGCGGGGTTGTTCTGACCAGGTACGAAACGAGGCGCTCAGAGTGAACGGGCGAACGTGACTCGGTGCTGGCCGGGTCCGTCGTAGTCGAGGTACGCGAGGACGCCGTCGACTTCCGTGTCACCGGCGAGGGTGAAACCGAGCGCGCGGTGGAACGCTTGAGAGCGCCGGTTGATCGGACCCGTGATGGCTTCGACTCTGGTGCATCCTTGTTCGCGCATCATCGCGAAGAATCGCTCGTAGAGATCTCGGGCGACTCCCTGTCTCTGCAGGTGCGGCGCCACGCCGACGAAGTGAATGTAGGCGGTCTGCGGACGTGATGCCGAGCGGAACCCGATCAGGAACGCGGCGAGCTCTCCGCCGTCGTCTTCCCCGAGGATCGAGGTGTTCGCGAAATGCTGGAAGAACAGTCGCGGCAGCAACCCGGTCGGCGCAGCTTCGGGCGGCATCTCCCACCAGACCGGAATGGTCTCGACAACACGAATGTGGTCGGACTCTTCGGGCGGACGGTAATGAAGGGGAGTCACAGCGGCGACGCTACTCGGGTGTCATTGACTGTCGTAGAAGGTCACTTCGAACATCACTCGGGGGTCCCCCATCGAGCCGCTCACTTCGCAGTCGACGTAGGCAGGTTGCAGGCCGCCGGTGGTGTCCATGTTGACCGTGACGGTGAAGGTCGTGTCGCCGTTGTCGGTGACATTGCCGTCTTCCATCGGCAGGGCGTACTGGTAGCCGAAGTCGGTCAAGTCCCCGAGCCCAGCGGAGGCGCAGATCGTCCACGCCTCAAGAGGCGTCAGCACTGCATCCGGTTCACGCTGCACTTCGACGGTGACAGTCGGTGCGGGCGCCGGCTGTGCGGTCACGGTCACGGTCGGCGTCGAGCCCGGCTGAGCGCCGGCACAACCGCTCAGGGTCACGATGAGGGCGCCGAACCCGATCAGAGAAGCGAATCCTTGGCGAATCACGGCTCCCCCTAGAACGTGGTGCGGGCGCCTGCGACGAAGCCGAGGCGCGTGCATCGATGTGGCACCAGCATGCCTCAGGCTCGCCGGCACGACCGGATGAACACGCAGGGCCGGCCCACGATCGGACCCGTGGAGTCAGACCGGGAAGAGCGCTTCAAACGGCGGAGCCGGGACCTCGACCGCGATCGCATCACCAGGCTTCACGACTCCGCCGGCTATCACCACCGCCATCACTCCCGCCTTGCGGACCGTACGACCCTCAGCATCCGTGCCGACGACCTGCTTGAGCAGACCCGGCTCGAACCCGTCGATCTGCAGGCAGGGATTGCGCAGCCCGGTGAGTTCCACAACTGCCTCCGAGCCGAGTCGCAGGCGAGCACCTCGTGGAAGCTCCAGCAGGTCGACTCCTTCGGTGGTGACATTCTCGCCGAGCTCGCCCGGGGCGATGTCGGCAGTCACCTCGTCGAACAACTCCGAATGAATGAGGTGAACCTGCCGGAGATTCGGCTGCGTGGGATCGCGTCGGACCCGCGAGAGATGCTGCACTGTCGCGCCGAAGTGCGCGTCCCCTTCCACACCGAGCCCGGCGACAAGGGTGATGGATTCTCGAGGTGGCTTCGTGAAGCGGTGTTCATCGTCGCGGCTCACGGAGATGACGCGTGCGTTTGTCATCTCTCCATCGTGCCGCACAGACGGCCGAGTTGGCCTGACCTCTGTGCTCCGTGGTCCACGGTAGAGGTGGAGTGCGCTGCGCTATCCCTTCGTTCGCGCACCCGCCCGCCGGTGCACGTCGTGCATCTGGTCGTCGAAGGGCGCCACGGGCGCGATCACGGCGACTCCTGGCGCGATGGCTGTGAACGGCATCGGGTTCACCGGGCCGGCCGGCAGACCCCACGACGCCCGCCATTCGGCAAGCTGCGCAGCCGATGCGGCGGCGACGACGCGTCCGAGTCCCGACCATCCGTGGGCCGCTGAACACATCGGACAATGCTCGCCCGACGTGTACACCGTCGTCGTCGCGCGCTGGTCGGGCGTGAGGTGTGCGATCGCCCACCTCACCAGCGCCAATTCGGGATGCGCGGTCGGGTCGCGATCGGTTTGCTCGCGGTTCAGCGCCTCTGCCAGCGTTGCGCCGTCCGCGTCGACGAGGACCGATCCGAACGGATCGTCGCCGTTCTCGAGCGCCTGCGTCGCGAGCTCGACGCATCGCCGCAGGTGACCCTCATCGATGCGGGAGATCTCGTCACTCATCTTCGTAGCCTCCGTCCCATCCGTCAGTCGGCGCTGGGGCCCCGAAGCTTCTTCGGAAGACCCGCAACGACGAGTTCGTAGGACCGGTCGATCGCCTCACGCAGTTCATCGTCGGGGATGCCGCCCGCTGTGTTCAGCGAGTTCCAGCCTGATCGGCCGATGTAGGCGGACGCCCTGGCGTCCTGCGGATACCGGATCAACCAGTCGTCAGCCTCGTCACGCGTCTTTGCCGCCTTGACTCCGATCGAACGCCCGTCACCGAAGAAGACGAAGATCTTGCCGCGCTCGCCGGGACCTACCTTGAAGACGAAGTCTCCCTCCCAGGGCTCGTCTTCCCACGCGCCCCACTTCGCGGCGCAATACGCGTGGATGTCCTCGGGAGTCACGTTTCCAGTATGCCGACGGTGACGGACGCCCCGGAAGGAGAACCCTGTCAGACGGCGGGCGTGGGCGACGATGGGGTTCGGGGAAGACCGAGCGGACGCGGGCTCGCCGGCGGTCGTGGGCCGTAGAGATCGAAGATGTGGCCCGCCCGGAGAGGTCACATTCCGGCAGGTCGGCTGGGATGCGGCGACTCCTGCACCTCGGAGCCATCGACGCGTATCCAGTCGATCAGCATCTCGGCCGGCAGCGTCGAAGCGTCCGGTTCGTTGCCCGGCCATCTGCCTCCGATCGCCAGGTTGATCATCAGGAAGAAGGCCTTGTCGAACGGCCACGGTCCAGGAACATCCGCTGCCGCGACCCGAAAGTACTCATGCCCGTCCAGTTGCCAACTTATGGATGCTGCTGACCAGGCGACGGCGTAGGTGTGAAAGTCATCGGACAGCCGCGAGCGAGTGTCGAACCGGTGGCCCACGCCGTGGCCGATGCCTGCATAGCCAGGGCCGTGCACGGTTCCGTGCACGGCGGTCGGGTCGCTGCCCACATGCTCCATGACGTCGATCTCACCGCAGGCCGGCCAGCCGACCGCGTCGATATCCGTCCCGAGCATCCAGAAGGCCGGCCACACCCCCGCTCCCGACGGGACCTTGATCCGCGCCGCGACGCGACCGTATCGAAAGGCGACGAGCCCGCGAGTGGTCAGGCGTGCCGACGAGATGCCGCCGGGCGCGTCGGCGTCATCGCGTGCGACGATCGCGAGCTGGCCGCTCCCCGTCAGGTACGCATTCGCGGGTGGTTGTGAGTAGCTCTGGAGCTGATCATCGCCCCACCCACCACCGCCCAGCTCCGCTACCCATACCGAAGGGTCGGGTGGTGCGCCCGCCGGACCGTCGAACTCCTGCGCCCAGCCCATCATCCGGTCAAAGCCCTTTGCGAAGGGTCCAGACGTGCTCGCTCGGAAACTCCCTCGCCCACTCTGCGGTGATGCCGGATCGCGTGCCGGTGGCGTCTTCCGGTGCCTGGATCTCGCTGAGATCGAGAACCTCGAAACCGGTCGCGCGGAAAAGCTTGATCCACTTCGAGAAAGTCAATGTGAACTCGATGCCGCCAGGGTCTTCGACGGCGTCTCGCCAGTCCAGGCGATGGCTGCCGAAGTAAGGCCGCTCGAGCCGGCGGCTGATCGGATATGACCCGTCGATCGGCGAGCACACGCCCACGAAAGCGTGGTTCCCGAGGAACACCAGCGTCCCGCCAGGCCGCAAGAGGCGGTGTGCTTCGGGGATCCACTTGTAGGGGTCAGCCCAGATGGCCGCACCATACTCACTGATCGCGAAGTCGAATGACTCGTCAGGCTTGGGGACCGTCTCGGCATTTCCGTGGATGAGTTCGAGAGCGACACCATGTCGCTCCGCAAGTCGCCGGGCAGTCCGAAGTTGCTCGGCTGAATTGTCGATCCCCGTGACCAACGCCCCCCTGCGTGCCATCCACCCAGACACGTACGCCGTTCCACACCCGAGTTCGACCGCTCGCATACCCCTCATGTCGTCGGGAAGTATGCGCAGCTCGCTCTCCGGGATACGCCATTCGCCCCAGCTGGGCTCGTCCTGTTCCCACGCGCGCTCACCGCTCTCGACCCATTCGTGAGCCATGCCGTCCCAGAATTCACGGTTGACAGCGACATGTTCAGGGAGTTCGTCCATGGCGGGACCCTATCGCTCGGCTCCGCGCGGAGTACGCTCTCGACCATGGTCGAGGAAGATCCGGTCACAACCAATCCGGCTCACTACCGCACGATCTTCGAGAACGAATTCGTTCGCGTCTTGGAGTATCTTGACCGGCCCGGCGATACGACGACGCCCCATTTCCATCCGAACAGCGTGATGGTGACACTCTCCGACTTCCAGCGGCGTCTACGCACCGATGCGGGCGAACGCGAAGTAGACATCCCCGCCCATCAGGTCATGTGGCTGCCCGCACAGCGGCACGCGGGCGAGAACATCGGCAAATCCGAGACGCACACGATTTTTGTGGAGTTGAAAGGAGATGCGGCCGGCGTCGCCGATGACCGCGTCCTCGGGCCGAGCACCTGATCAGCCCGCGCACTGATGGCGGGCAGACCTCATCGATCGGGGCGGGATGCCGCGCGTCGGCGCCGAATCGTCTCGACGCTCGCCCACACCAGGATCGCCACCGCGACCCCGAGAAAGACGCCCCCGATGACGTCGGTCAACCAGTGCGCCGAAAGGTACATGCGACTCCACGCCATCCACACCACCCACACCGCCCCCAGCACCCACCACAGCCAATGACGGAACAGGAGCGCCAAGACGGTGGTGAGAGCGGCGGCGAACGCGACATGCCCCGAGGGGAATGCAGTGGGAACGATCTCGGCGAGCGAGTCCTCGGGTCTGATCCGAGCCACGACCCGGGCGAGCGGAGCGGCGATCGCGATGCACAGCAGCAGAGTCACGGCAACCGTGACCGCCGCCCACCACCAGCGCAGAATGCACAGCGTCCCGACGACCACCAGCCCGGTGACCGACGCAAGTGCCGGACCGCCGAGGTGACTCGGAATCCATGCCATCACGAGACCGGCGTCCGTCCGATTCGTCATCAGCTCGTGCCACCAGATATCGATCGGGAAGGGCTGGTCGCGCCGGACCGAGGTCA
Source organism: uncultured Actinomycetota bacterium (assembly GCA_963781135.1). GTDB lineage: Bacteria > Actinomycetota > Actinomycetes > Actinomycetales > Microbacteriaceae > Microbacterium. Next base: position 61,288 of record CAWADY010000003.1, read on the forward strand.
CGAGCCACAAGAGGATGATCGCGACGATGGTCGCCGCCGCGCCGATGATCAGCGGGTAAAGCCGCGACAGGTCCTCACGCTCATCGGGAGATTGCATGCGCCCATCCTCCCAGGCATCACCGGGTCGCCATCGAGCGCGCGCCGCATCATCGCCACGCCTCGCTGGCCCGGCACTCACCGGTGCAAGCGTCCGCCGGCGCGAGCGCTATTTCCGCAGCATCGGAATCGGACCAGGTCAACGGATTCGGATCGCCGAGAACGCAGCATCCGATTCTGCGAACGAACTCCGATTCAGGTGCGTCGACTCGAGCACGCACTCTGCGCCGCCACAGGTCTATCCCGCCGGATGTGGCCGTCTAGGAATCGGGTTGCGGCGGGTTTCGTCGCGCGAAGACTCGTCGCGCTGATCGCGCCTCTTCCGGATCTCACGTCCGAGTTGAATCACTCCGCCGACACACTGCGAATGAGTTCGTCGGGCGGCGATGATCGCGCTGACATGAATCGGTGATGCTGGCAAGATGGCCCGCATGGCACGCGCGTGGCGGATGGTGCTCCGTGGTCGGTCCACTGACATCGACCCGGTGGGACGCGGTCGCACGCTGCACATCTCCGTGAGGTGGGCGTGATGACTTCGCACGTGGTCAAGCCGCTCACCCCCGAGACCTTCCCGGCGTGGCTGGCGCTCGCGCAGAAGCACAATGGGGTGTGGGGCGGGTGCTACTGCTCGTATTTCCATGGCGACACGGAGCAGACCGTCAAAAGCGAATACGACGGGCCGACGTTCAAGCAGCGACTCGTGAACGAGGGTGTCGCACACGCCGCGCTCGTCTTCGACGGGGACGATGCGATCGCGTGGTGCGAGTACGGCAGTCCGCTCGAGCTGCCGGGCATCTATCACCGCAAGCAGTACGACGCGGGAGAGGCCAACCCGGCACCGTGGCGAATCACATGCTTCTTCGTCGACCGCGACCACCGACGTTCGGGAGTGGCCAGGGAGGCGTTGGATGGCGCACTCGCGCTGATCGCCGAGGCCGGCGGAGGCGAGGTGGTCTCGTTCCCGAACGAGCTTGCGCCGGGTAAGCGGACGTCGTCGTCGTTCCTCCACAACGGCACGAGGGCCATGTTCGAGAAGGCGGGATTCACCTTCGAGCGTCACATCGGCAAGAGCAAGACGGTGATGCGCAAGACGGTCCGGCCGGCCCGCGGCTGACGAGTGCCTGTGGCTGACGACTCCTCCTCTATGAGCCAGCGGTCCTCATCGTTGAACTAATAAGTTCAGTGTGCGACACTGAACTTATTGGTTCATCGTCTGGAGGCCTCATGTCCCGCTCGTCCCGCGCGCTGCTGATCGGCGCTGTCATCGCCACGCCACTTTTCGTCGCGCTCTGGGCCGTCCAGGCGTTCACCCGCGAGGGCTTCCGCCCGACCTATCACCCGATGAGCCTCCTGAGCCTCGGCGACTCCGGGTGGGTGCAGATCGCCAACTTCATCTTGACCGGGATGCTGGTCATCGGCGGCGGGATCGGGCTCGGGCGCGCCCTCGAACCCGGACGACTCACGCGTTGGGGCACCACGCTCATCGTGCTGATGGGAATCGGGTTGGTCGTCGCGGGCGTGTTCGTGACCGACCCCGGCGCGGGCTTTCCCGCGGGGGCGCCGGAGGGTGCGCCGGAGATGAGCTGGCACGGCGCGGTCCATGAGGTGGGATTCGTCCTCACTCAGGTGGCGTTCGTCGCCGGCGGCGTCGTTCTCTCGGTGCGATGCGGCCGCAACAGGCAACCGGGATGGATGGTGGCATGCGCCGCGGCCGTGCTGGCGGCTGTGTTGGTGGCCGCACTGGGAGACCCCGAGACTCTCGCGATCAGGCTCGTCATCAGTTCAGGCATCGAGCTCGGATTGATCTCGGCGCTCGCCGCCGGGTCCCTCCTTCGACGACTCCGATAACCGACGACACTCGCCTTGCGGTCCGTGGTTGAGTGGCCGGGTGGCAATGCACGAGGACCAGATCCACATCGACGTGGGCACCGCGCGACGGCTCATTGACGACAGCTTTCCGCAGCTTCGCTCGGTCTCGGTGCGGCGGGTCCATTCATCCGGCACCGTGAATGCGATCTACCGAGTCGGAGAGAACACGGCCGCCCGATTTCCCCTGCAGGGCACCGACCCCGACGCTGTGAAGGCCTGGCTTGGCAAGGAAGCCGGCGCGGCGGCCGAATTCGCCGGATGCTGCCCATTCGCGACCCCCCGCCCGCTCGGCTTCGGGCGGCCAGGCTGGTCGTACCCGCTCCCCTGGTCACTGCACTCGTGGCTGGACGGTGTCATCGCGACGCCGACCGGCTTGGAGGCGTCCAACCTCTTCGCCGCCGACATCGCAACGCTGCTCGAGTCCTTGCGTCGGGCGGACACCCGCGGGCGCGGATTCGACGGCGAGGGTCGAGGCGGTGTCATCGGCGATCAGGACGATTGGATGCAGGACCTGCTTCGCCAACAGCGGCGAACTGCTCGACGTCCCGTTGCTGCGATCGATCTGGCATGCACTGCGCACGCTTCCGCCCCCAGGCGCGACCGTGATGAGTCACAAAGACCTGACGCCCCCCAACATCCTCGTCAGGGGTGACCGCATTGTCGGGATCCTGGACGCGGGCGGATTCGGGCCGGCGGATCCGGCACTCGATCTCGTCTCAACCTGGCATCTGCTCGACCGCGAGCGCCGCGAGGCGGTGCGTACGCGGCTCGGGGTCGGCGCGGATGAGTGGCTCCGGGGCGCTGCATGGGCGTTCGCACAGGCGATGGGATTGGTCTGGTACTACGACCGAACCAATCCGACGATGAGCTTCCTCGGCAGAACAACGCTGCAGAGACTCGTGAATGACCCCGAGGTCCCCCGCTGACCGAATTCGGCGAGGACATCACAACCGACGAGCCAGAGATGGATGGGAGAGAGTCGTGAACGTGAGAAGCAGCTCAGGTGATCGACCGCTGCTCATCCTGTTCTGCGGTCTGCCCGGATCCGGCAAGACGACCATTGCGCGTCAGCGAGAGCGCGAAACGGGCGCCCTCCGGTTCAGCACGGATGAATGGATGGCCGACCTCGGAGTCGACCTCTTCGACCCGATCCGCGACAGTGTGCAGGCGCGGCTGGACCAGCGGTGGAAGGAAATGCTCGAACGCGGGCAGAGCGTCATCTTGGAGGACGGTACCTGGAAGCGAGCGGAACGCGATCGCCTGCGCCAGGTCGCGAGCGAGTTGAACGCTGTCACCGAGATTCACTCCTTCGACCTTGCGTTCGACGAGCTCTGGCGTCGACTCGAGATCCGCAACGCGAATCTCGAACACGGAACTGCTCCGATAACACGAGAGCTGCTCGCGGATTGTCTGCTGCGGTTCGAAAAGCCCGATGACGTAGAGCTGTCGTTGTTCGATCGCAGCGTCGTGCATGACGAAAGGTGGGGCGCGTGAGGGACGGCAATGGGAGTGATCCACAAGACGAGCAGACGGGGGCGTCGTCGGGCGATGTCGTCACGCCGTTGCCGGAATCCATGAGCGGTCGCGCAAGTCCGGCAAAGGCGGCGGTCGGAGACAAACCCGTGTTCGCGTATTTCGCCACCCTTCCGCAACCGCAGCGGGACATCGCCGAGGCCGTGGACGCGCTTGCCGCCGAGACCCTGCCTGATCTTCAGCGAGCCGTGAAGTGGGGCATGGCGTACTACGGGGTCGGCGAGGGGTGGTGCTTCAGCTGCGGCGGTTTCGCCCGAGACGTCAAACTCATGTTCATCAACGGCGCGACGTTGCTCGACCCCGTGCCGCCGGTAACCCCGGTGGGAATGGGCAAGGCCACGCGAGGCATAGAGCTCGCGACCATGGACGAGCTCGACAAGATTCAGGTTGCGACCTGGATGCGTCAGATCACGTCCGTACCCGGCATCGGGGGCAAGAGGCGCTGAGTCCAGCTACTCGCACAGAGCAGCGAGCTGCTCGGTGACCGTTCCCCATCCCTCGAAGAATCCCAGCTCGGCATGCCGTTTCCGATCCTCGGGGCGGCCGTGCCGGACGATGACGCGATAGTCGGTCCCTTCGTCATGCTCGAGGAAGGAGATCTCCGCGGTGAGAGCAACAGGCTGCGGACTCTGCGGCCGCCACCGGCTGTCGATCGCATTGGTCCAGACGAGGCGGACCTCCGGTTCGACCACAAGGAAGACAGCATCCATGTGCGCTTCGAATGTCGCGCCGTCCTCGCTGAATGATGTGACCAGGCCTCCACCGGGCCGAGCCTCCAGCCGCTCGACCTGCAGCTTCGCAGGAGCGGGAATGAACCACTGCTGCAGTGCGCCGGAATCGGTCCACGCACGCCAGACGGCGCTGCGCGGTGCGCGGATGATCCGAGCCAGTTCGAGGTCGAGGTCGGGATCGAAATCGGAGTTCATCGGTCGTCCTTTGCGTCGTGAAGGAATGTCTCGAGGCGGTCCGTACGGCTCTCCCAGATCGCGCGCTGTTCGGCCAGCCACCCGTCGATGACCGCGAGACGGTCGCGTTCGAGCGTGCAGGTGCGAACGCGGCCTGACTTTCGGGTGCGGATGAGGCCACTGCCCTCGAGGGCGCGGATGTGCCGAAGAAAGGACGGCAACGCCATCGGAAAGGCGCTCGCCAACTCACCGACGCTCGCGGGCCCGCTGCCGAGCCGACGGATCACCGCTCTGCGCGTCGGGTCTGCGAGCGCGTCGAGCACACGGTCGAGCGCGGGCGCATAGTTAGTCACAGAGCTAAGTATTGTCGCAAGCAATTACTTAGCGCAAGTGCTAAGTGACAATCATCCTGAGAACTGGTGGGCACCCGGCGTAACATCGCGGCCATGGTCGATCTGTTCGCGGGCTTTCCCGTCACCGAATACGAGCGCTCGTTGCAGTGGTATCGGCAGCTGCTCGGAAGCGAACCCAGCTTCTACCCGAACGAGCGCGAGGCCGTCTGGGAGATCGATGCGCACCTCTTCGTCTATTTCGAAGTGCTCCCCGAGCGGGCAGGAGGCTCGCTCAGCATGATCATGACTGACGACATCGATAAGACGGTGGCCGAGATCTCGGCCCGCGGCCTCGAGCCACTCCGAGTGGAGCAGTACGAGGAGGGCATGCGGAAGGTGGTCTACCAGGACCCCGACGGGAACGAACTCTCTTTCGGCGGAACGAGCGCAGCTCAGTCATAGCGAACCCTGTCGCGGCATATCGGGCGCAGTGCCACGATGAAAGCACTGGTATCGAAGGAGGAACACCATGGGCAAGATTTATGGACTGCATTCCTTGGAACTCCGGCCGGGTGTGACTGGCGAGGACTTCGAGCGATTCGTCACGACCAGCCTCGAGCAACTGCCCACAATGCCCGGTTGGCGGACCGCGTTGTTGAAGGGCGAACGCGGCGACCACGTCGGTCAATACCTCATCCTCGTCGAGGTGGACAGCATCGAGGCCCGCAACCGGGTGTCACCGGACGGTGGGTTCGACGACACCGCCGAAGGTCGGGAGTGGCTCGCGGTGGCGGGCCCCATCCTCGAGGGATGGCTCGAATACGTCGTCCATATCCCGGGGCTGGATGCGCCTTATACCGACTACCACGAGGTCACCGCTTAGGTCACTCGGAGGGAACGTCCCGGGTCGGTGGACTGCCCGTTCGCAGGGAGAAGTCCACGTTCACGCGGTCGTCGCTTGGTCGTCGGTAGACCTCCTCCGGCCGGGTTCTGACGAGCCTGCAATGTCGGAGGGGGTCCTCAGAATAGAGGTATGACGGTAGTCGATTGGGATGCTTTGCCGGTGGCAGATCCGCTGCTGTCCGAGCGCCCGATGCTGCGCGGACTGATCGAATCGCTGGTCGACAGCGAAGCGCAGATCGGCGCGATCCGCGCCCGCCAGGCAATGCTGTTCACCGCGATCACCGAGGTCGTCGAGCTGCAGACGAGTCGTCTGCCGGATGCCGCACGCAAAGACCGCGAGATGCCCATGCGTGAGGCGCTCTCAGAGCTGGCCGCGGGACTGCGGGTGACGGAGCGGACTGTTCAAAGACGGATGTCCGACGCGACGACGCTGCTCATGCGCTTCACACGGACCTGCGCTGCACTGTCCGAGGGACGGATTTCTCCCGCCCACGCCACAGTGATCCTCGAGGCAGGCTCAGAGATCGATGACGATGACGCTCGTGCGGCGTTCGAGATGTCGGCGCTCGACGTGGCGGAGATCGAAACAGCCGGCCGACTGCGGTCCGTGGTGCGCTCGATCGCCGAACAGGTTCAGCCGGTGGACATCGCCGGTCGTCACCGCGAGGCCCGCAAGGCACGCGGGGTGTTCGTCCGCGACTTGCCCGACCACATGGCGGAGCTGATCACGATCCAACCCGGTGTCATCGTTCACGGCATCCTCGACCGACTCACGCAGATGGCTCGTGAAGATCAGCACTCCTCCGAATCCGCAGACGCCAGCGCAGAAGACGAGAGAACGATGGATCAGCGGCGCGCCGACATCCTCGCCGACCTGCTGCTCGCCGGAGCTCCGGCCGCGCTGGGCGGTGGGCTCGGCGCGATCAAAGCGCAGGTGCAGGTGACGGTTCCGGTGCTCACCTTGGCGGGCGTTGAGGAGACGGGCGCGACCCTCGCCGGATACGGGCCGATCGACCCCGAGACCGCGCGATGCCTGGCCGCAGACGCCCCCGGCTGGGATCGCGTCATGACACATCCCGTGACCGGCGCGGTGCTCGCCGTCGACCGGTACCGTCCGAGCGCCGACCTCCTGCGCGCCCTCCGTGTGCGCGACGAGCACTGCCGCTTTCCGGGGTGCCGGCAACCCGTCCGGCGGTGCGATGTGGACCATACGCACGACGCCGCGCTCGGCGGAGAGACGCACATCGACAACCTCGCGCATCTCTGCCGGCGCCACCATACGCTCAAACACGCCACCGACTGGCAGGTGCGCCAGCTCGGAGGAGGTTCACTCGAGTGGACCAGCCCCACCGGCCTCGTCTACATCGACGTTCCGACTCCGACGCTGCGCTTCATCCCCTCCGGCGATCCACCGCCGTTCTGACCGGCCGCCCGCCGCCGCGCCGCCGGCCCGCCGCGGCAGGGCGAGGACTCCGGCCGCCCGCCGGGCGACCGCGCTGCGCTCCCCCAGACTCATCCGCTCAACCGCCACCATCGTCGTGCAGCAGACAACCGCGGCACAGCAACCCACGTCCTGACAGACTGGTGCCATGAGCCTCCCGTTCGAGAGCGCGTACCGGCACGGGTTCGCGCGCATCGCGGCCTGCACGATCCCCATCGCGATCGCCGACCCGGTCCGCAACGCGGAATCGGTGCTTGCCGCGGCACGGGAGTGCGACGCCGATGCCGTCGCCGTCGCGGTGTTCCCCGAGCTGTGCCTGACCGGGTACGCGATCGACGATCTCGTGATGCAGGATGCCGTGCTCGACGCGGTCGAGACCGCCATCGCGACGCTGGTGGCGGCATCCGAGGATCTCTTCCCCATGCTCGTGGTGGGCGCACCGCTGCGCCACCGCAACCGCCTCTACAACTGCGCCGTCGTGATCCACCGCGGCGAGCTGCTCGGCGTGACGCCGAAGTCCTACCTGCCCACCTACCGCGAGTTCTACGAGCGACGCTGGTACGCGCCCGGTGATGACCAGGTCGGCCAGGACATCCGCGTCGCGCACCTCGAGGCGCCCTTCGGACCCGACCTGCTGTTCGAAGCCCTCGACGTGCCGGGGCTGGTCGTGCACGCGGAGGTCTGCGAAGACGTCTGGGTGCCGATCCCGCCGTCGTCCTCAGCCGCACTCGCCGGCGCGACCGTTCTGCTGAACCTCTCGGGGAGCCCGATCACCATCGCCCGCGCGGAGGACCGCAAGATCCTCTGCCAGTCGCAGTCGTTGCGGTGCCTCGCCGCCTACGCGTACGCGGCCGCCGGCGCGGGCGAGTCGACGAACGACCTGTCGTGGGACGGTCAGACCCTGATCTACGAGGGCGGCACCCTGCTGGCCGAGACCGAGCGCTTTCCCGAAGGCGCCCGCAGCTCGATCGCCGACATCGACCTCGACCGCCTCCGCCAGGACCGCCTTCGGCAGGGCACGTTCGACGACAACCGCCGCGCCGAGCACGCCGATGCGATGTTCCGCACGGTGCACTTCGAGCTCGACCCGCCCGCCCGCGACATCGGCCTGCGCCGCACGCTGGACCGCTTCCCCTTCGTCCCCGACGACCCCGCGCGCCTGGCACTGGACTGCTACGAGGCGTTCAACATCCAGGTGTCGGGCCTCGTGCAGCGGCTCGAGGCGATCGGCGGCCCCAAGCCCGTCATCGGCGTCAGCGGCGGCCTCGACTCGACGCACGCGCTGCTGGTGATCGCCCGGGCGATGGACCGCATGGGCCGTCCGCGCAGCGACATCCTCGCCTACACGATGCCCGGGTTCGCGACCTCCGACCACACGAAGTCCAACGCGATCGCCCTCGCGGAGTCGATCGGCGCATCGATCGAGACGATCGACATCCGGGATGCCGCCACCGAGCTGCTGACCAAGATCAAGCATCCGTTCGCCGACGGCGAGCCGGTGCACGACATCACGTTCGAGAACGTGCAGGCCGGCTTGCGCACGGACTACCTGTTCCGCCTCGCCAACCAGAACGGCGGGCTGGTCATCGGCACCTCCGACCTGTCGGAGCTCGCGCTCGGATGGGCGACCTACGGCGTGGGCGACCAGATGAGCCACTACGCGGTCAACACCGGCATCCCCAAGACGCTGATCCAGCATGTCATCCGCTGGGTGATCGCCGACCCTTCGGTCGAGCTCAGCGACCACGCGAAGGACGTCCTGCAGTCGGTGCTCGACACCGAGATCAGCCCCGAGCTCGTACCGGCCGGGCAGGACGGCAAGATGCAGTCGACCGAAGACCGCATCGGGCCATACGCCCTCCACGACTTCGCGCTGTTCCACATCCTGCGCTACGGCCTGCGGCCCTCGAAGATCGCCTTCCTCGCCGAGCGCGCGTGGGCGGACGCGGATGCCGGAGCCTGGCCGCCCGGATTCCCCCCAGAAGATCGGTACGCGTACGACCTGCCGACCGTGACCAAGTGGCTGCGGGTGTTCCTGCAGCGCTTCTTCGCGTTCGCGCAGTTCAAGCGCTCGGCGATCCCGAACGGTCCCAAGGTGTCGCCCGCGGGTTCACTGTCGCCCCGCGGCGACTGGCGGGCGCCGTCGGACGGGAACGCCGCGGTCTGGCTCGCCGAATTGGATGCCGCGCTCCCCGATCTCGCACCGTAGACGACACGGCGAAGTCCGCGTCGTGCGGCACCCGCGCGGCGACCGTCCGCGCAATAGCATTCAGCCATGAGGACCACGGTGCTGTGGGGCGTTGTCGCAATCGCCGCAATGATGACGTCCATCTCCGGGTGCACGGCGAGTCCCCCGAATAGCACCGCAAGCGGGTCGGCGGCTCCCGCAGCCGCCACCTCGGACGCGTGCCCGGAAGGCACCGCCGAGGCCGAAGGACTGTGCGTCGCTGAGACGGCGGAGGCTCAAGGAAGCGGCCGACGTCGTGCAGTCGCTGTTCGAGTCGGAATCACTGGGCGCGGTGATCATCGGAGTATGGCGCGCCGGCGAGCCCGTGCTCGTGGGAGCACTCGGCGAAAGCCTCACGGGAGTCCCCGCGACGGTGGACATGCACCACCGCACCGGCAATGTCGGCCACTCCCTCGTCGAGACCGTGCTGCTGCAGCAGGTGGAGAAGGGCACGCTCGCGCTGGACGACCCGCTGTCGAAGTACCTGCCCGACCTGCCCTCCGCCGACGAGATCACGATCGACATGGTCGCGCACAGCACGTCGGGCTATACGCAGTACACGATCGTTCCCGAGTTTCAGGAGAAGCTCTACGAGAACCCGTTCGCGAACTGGAACATCGACGATGTCATCGCGTACGGCGTCGAGGGCGGCCCGCAGTATGCCCCGGGTACGAACTGGAACTTCTCGGACACCAACATCCTCATCCTCGCCCAGGTGCTCGAGGAGGCGACCGGCACGCCCATCGCAGATCTGGTTCAGGAGGGCATCTTCGATCCCCTCGGCATGGACCAGTCCACGTCCCCGGCGACCGCGTACCTGCCCGATCCCGTGCTGCACTCCTACACCGGGGAGCGGGGGGTGTGGGAGGAAGCGACCTTCTGGCATCCGTCGTGGACCTCGTTCGCCGGTGGCTGGGGTTCCACCCAAGACGACCTGCGCAAGCTCATCGAGGCCGTCGGCACCGGCTCGCTGCTGTCGGACGAGAGCCACGAGGCGCAGCTGGCACCGACGAACGTCGGGCTCGGCTCGAACACGGACGAGCGGTACTACGGAATGGGCATCTCGATCGTGAACGACTGGCTGCTCACGGCGCCGGGCCTGCAGGGCTACCACGCCTCGGTCGGCTATCTGCGGGACCAGGAACTGACTGTCGTCATCTACTTCACGACGACGCCCGATTACGACGCCTCGAGCAGGTCCACGCTGATCTTCGAGCCGCTGAGCGCGATCCTCGCGCCGGAGAACGCGATCGATCTCGGCTGATGACCCGGGGCATCCGCGGCGACGGGCCGCGGAGTGCAGGCGCGCGTGCGCCGACGGTGGAAGGATCAGGACATGGCCAGGCGCGCAACCGTGATCGGCAGTGGGCCCAACGGGCTCGCCGCCGCCGTCGCCCTCGCCCGTGCCGGCTACTCCGTCCGCGTCCTCGAAGCCTCCGACACGGCGGGCGGTGGTGTGCGGACCGCCGAACTGACCCTTCCGGGATTCCGCCACGACGTCGGCTCGGCCGTCCACCCCGCTGCGCTCAGCTCGCCGTTCTTCCGCGCGTTCCGGCTGCGCAACCGCATCGACTGGATCACGCCGGAGGTCTCGTACGCCCATCCCCTCGACGGTGGTCGCGCGGGCATCGCCTGGCGCGACATCGACCGCACCGCCGACGGACTCGGGCCCGACGCCCGCGCCTGGCTGGCCGTGCATGCGCCCGCTCAGCTCGCACCTGGACGCCGTGGTGGACTTCACCGGTTCGCAGCTGCTGCGGATGCCGCGGCATCCGCTCACCACCGTCCGATTCGGCCTGCGCGTTCTTCAGCTCGGAACCGTCCTGGGCCGTCGCACGTTCGCGACCGAGGAGGCGAAAGCGCTGCTCACAGGCGTGTTCGCGCATGCCAACACCCCCCTGCCGTCGCTCGGCGCCGCGGCCTCGGGCCTCTTGCTTGCCGCGCACGCGCACGCCGGAGACGGATGGGCGTACCCGCGGGGTGGAGCGCAGCGCATCGCCGACGCGCTGATCGCCGACCTGCGCGCGCACGGCGGCGAGGTCGTCACCGACCATCCCGTCACCTCGCTCGACGGACTTGACTGGGGCGACCCGGCCGCCGGCGACCTGCTGCTGCTCGACACGTCGCCGCGGCTGCTGCTCACCCACCCCGACACCCCGGCCGGGTACGCCCGCGCCATCCGGCGCTACCGGTACGGCGCCGCAGCGGCAAAGGTCGATTACGCACTCGACGGTCCGATTCCGTGGGAGAACGCCGACGTCGCCCGATCGCCGACCGTGCATCTCGGCGGCACCCGCGCCGAAGTCGAGTACGGCGAGAATGCCGTCGGTCGCGGCGCAGTCACCGGGCGGCCCTACGTACTCGCCGTGCAGCCGTCCGTGCTCGACCCGACGCGTGCCCCCTCGGGCAAGGCGGTGCTGTGGGCGTACATCCACGTTCCCGCCGGCTCCCCGCTCGATCCGACCGAACTCGTCACCCGGCAGGTCGAGCGATTCGCGCCGGGCTTCCGCGACCGCATCCTCGCGTCGCACGCGATGACTGCGGCCGAACGCGTCGCCTTCAATCCGTCCGACATCGGCGGCGACATCCTCGGTGGCGCGTTCAGCATGGTGCAGGCGATCCGGCGACCGATCGTGTCGACGACCCCGTGGCGCACGCCGATGCCCGGCGTCTACCTCGCCTCGGCATCCACGCCGCCCGGCCCCGGAGTCACCGGAATGCCGGGCTGGTACGCGGCCCGCCAGGCCATCGCCGACGCCGGCGCGGGCCGCCTCGAACCCACGGACCTGTTCGGGGCGTGAGGCCGTGGACGGGTTCGCCGCTGTCGACTTCGAGTTCGCTCGGCAGGTTCTGCAGCGCGGAATCGCGGCGCTGTACCTCATCGCGTTCGTCTCGACACTGAACCAATTCCGCCCGCTGCTCGGCGAGCACGGGCTCATGCCTGCCCCCGAACTCCTCGCGTGGGCGCGGTCGTCGAAAAGGGCGGGACGGATGCTGCGCCCCACCCTGTTCCGGTGGGTGCGCTACACCGACCGGCGCCTGGTCGCGCTGTGCGGCGGAGGCATCGTCGTCGCCGCGTTGCTGGTGTGCGGCATCCCGCAGCTCGGTCCACCGTGGGTGCCGATGCTCGCCTTCCTGCTGCTGTGGGGCGGGTACATGTCGATCACCAGCATCGGGCAGACGTTCTACTCGTTCGGCTGGGAGATGCTGCTGCTCGAGGCCGGCTTCCTCGCGGCGTTCCTCGGCTCGGACTCGCAGCCGCCGCCGACCGTGGTGATCGTGCTGTTCTGGTGGCTCGTGTTCCGGCTCGAGTTCGGGGCGGGCATGATCAAGATCCGCGGTGGGCAGGAGTGGCGCGACCTCACCGCGCTCATGTACCACCACGAGACGCAGCCCATGCCCGGGCCGCTCAGCCGCCAGGCGCACCTGCTCCCCCGGTGGTTCCACCGGGGCGAGGTGCTGGGCAATCACTTCGCGCAGCTCGTCGTGCCCTGGTTTCTGTTCGCGCCGGTTCTCGGGCTCTGGATTCCGGGACCCGCACCCGCGCTCGTCGGTGCCATCGCCGCCGGCATCGTCATCGCGACGCAACTCTGGCTGGTCTGCACGGGCAACTTCGCATGGCTGAACTGGGCGACGATCGTGATCGCGTTCTCGGCGATCGGGGTGCCCGGGATCGGCTCGGAGTCGCGCCCCGCCGCCGACGCTCCCGCCGTGGCTCATCGACGGACTCCCCCTCGCCTGGCTCATCGCCACGGCGGCCGTCGCCGCGCTCTACGTCGTGCTGAGCTGGCCCGCGCTGCGCAACCTGTTCGCCCGGCGGCAGCTCATGAACGCGAGCTTCACCCGGTGGCAGCTGGCAAACGCGTACGGCGCGTTCGGCACCGTCACCAAGGAGCGCATCGAGATCGTCGTGGAGGGCACGACGGATGAGGACCCGGATGCCGCCACCTGGCGCGAATACGCCTTCAAGGGCAAGCCCGGCGACCTTCGCCGCATCCCGCGTCAGTTCGCGCCGTACCACCTGCGCCTGGACTGGCTGATGTGGTTCCTTCCGCTCGGTCACTCGCTCGAGGACTGGTTCACGGCTTTCCTCGTCAAGCTGCTCGAGGCGGACCGGCCCACCCTGCGACTGCTCGCAGACGACCCCTTCGAGGGCAGCGCACCGCGCTGGGTGCGCGCGGTGTCGTACCGCTATCGCTTCACCGGCCACGCCGAGTTCCGCGAAAGCCGGCAGCGTTGGCATCGCGATCGGAAGCGCCCGGTGATCGGGCCCGTCGCCCTGCGCAGGACTGGAAGACTGGACGAGTGAAACTCCTCGTCGCGGCCCTCGAAGCCGAACTCGTCGCCTTCCCGCCCGAGCTTCCCGGTTTCGACCGGCTCGTGACCGGTCCCGGCAAACTGCAGGCGACCTACGCGCTGACCCGCGCGCTCGACGCGCGTCGGTACGACGAGATCCTGGTCGTGGGCACGGCCGGCGCGATCGATGCCCGGCTCGACGGCGACATGTACGAGATCGATGCGGCGATCCAGCACGATGTCACCGACATCGACGGCATCGTCGGTCAGCACGTCTCGCTGCCGAGGCGCGTCGAACTCGGTCGCGACCGGCTGCTCGAAAACGTCGCCACGATCGCGACCGGCGATCACTTCGTCGACGACGCCGAAGCCGTGGCCGTGATCCGTCCGCTCGGCGCAGGTCTGGTCGACATGGAGACGTACGCGTACGCGTGGGTCGCCGCCCAGTTCGGCGTTCCGATCCGCGTGATCAAGGCCATCTCGGACCGCGCGCAGGACGATGCGATCACCGACTGGCGCACCGCGGTCTCCGCGTGCAGCGCGCAGCTGCGCGAGTTCGTCCTCGCCGAATACGGCGTCTGACGCGTCTCAGGACTCCGAGTCGCCACCGCGGGCGAAGATGATCCGCAGAATGAAGAAGACGACGACGGCGACGACCGCTACGACAAGCAGCTTCACGATGAAGGCGACCACCGAGAACAGGACGTTGACCAGGAACCACGCGATCAGGATGGCCGCGATGACGCCGACGATCGTCCAGACTGTGCCCTTGTTCACCAGTCCAGCCTAAGGCTCACGCGGAGACGACGACGTCCTGCCGGATGATGCTCGGGCCCTGCGCGGTGGCCTCGACCACGAGCTGAGCGGGCAGCTGCTCCTTCATCGCGGCGACGTGGCTGATGAGCCCGACCGTGCGCCCGCCCTGGCGCAGCTCGTCGAGCGTGCGCATCGCGAGATCGAGGGTGTCGTCGTCGAGCGAGCCGAAGCCCTCGTCGATGAAGAGGGTGTCGAGCTTCACGCCGCCGGCGCGCGCGGTGACGACCTCAGCCAGGCCGAGGGCGAGTGCGAGCGACGCGAGGAAGGTCTCGCCGCCCGACAGCGACTGCGCGGGCCGAGCCTGACCGGTGTGCGCGTCCATGATCTGCAAGCCGAGCCCGGAAGCCGCACCCCGCGCCGCGCGCGCATCGGTGTGCTGCAGCCGGTAGCGTCCGGAGGACATGTCGTCGAGGCGGAGGTTCGCCGCCTCGACGATCTCTTCCAGCTCGGCGGCGAGGACGAACGACTCGAGGGTCATCCGGTGGGTGTTCGGAGCCTTGCCGGCCACGGTATTGGCCAGACGGGCGATGATCTCGTGATCGTCGGCGAGCCCGGAGATCTCGGCATGCGCGCGCGTGGCGCGCTCCAGCAGATCGTGCAGCCGGCCCAGGGTCTGCGCGGCGTGGGCCGCGGCATCCACCGTGCTGCTCCACCGCTCCCGCGCCTCGGCGAGCGCAGTCGCGGTCGCGGACAGCTCGACGAGCTCTTCCGGCGCACCGGCGAGCTCGAGTTCGAGCTCACGCAGGCGGTCGCGCTCGGAGCGCAGAGCGGCGTCGTGTTCGCGGATGCGCTGGTCGAGCATGGCGCGGACAGCGGCATCGCGGAGCGCGGCGGTCGCCTCGGCGGCGTCGGAGAAATCGGATGCCGCGACTCGGGCGTCGCGATCGGCGGCGGCATCGTCCGCAGCGGCAGCCCGGACCGTCGCGTCGGCGTGCGCGTCGATGAGCGTCTGCGCGAGGGCACGTCGGTGGGTCGCGTCGGCGATGCGGGCGGCCACCGTCGCGAAGGGGCCGCGGGCGGTGTCGACCGCTGCCCGCGCGGAGGACGCCTGCGCCTCGAGGCCCGCGAGCGACTGGCCGGCGGCGACGAGCTCGGCGGCGAGAGCGTCACGCTCGGCTTCGGCTGCGGCATCGGTCTCGATCAGGTCTTCGTGCTGGGCGGTGAGGAGGTCACGGGCAGCGGCGGCCCGCTGCGCCGTCGCGACCGCAGTCTCGGCGGCGACGTGAGCAGCCTCGAGGGCGGTCACGCCCTCTCCGCCGGCGCGCGCGGCGGCATCGGCGTGCGCGGCCCGCGCCGCGCGGGCGGCCTCGGAAGCCACACGCTCTTCCTCGGCCGCGCGGTCCTTGCTCCGCTCGGCGGCGGCGAGGTCTTCGTCGGTGACGGGCTGCTCGGTCAGTTCGGCGGGCGCCGGGTGCTCGAGCGATCCGCACACCGCACACGCCTCGCCGTCGACGAGTGCGGAGGCCAGCTCGCCGGCGTGACCGGCCAGCCGGCGACGCAGCAGCGCCGTGACCGCGGCCGCAGCCCGTTCGAGCCCCCCGAGAGCCGTGACGTGCAGGGCCTCGGCGTCTCGCTGCGCCGACGCGAGTCGCTCCGCATCGCGCGCCGCGGCGAGGCGACCGGCGGCATCGGCGAGCTGGGCCTGCGCCGAGTCGAGCGCGCCCGCGGCCGACGTGTGGGTGCGCAGCTCGTCCTCGAGCTGCTTCAGTCGCTCGGGAAGCCCCGCGCGTGCCGCGTCGATGCGAGTGAGCAGCGCCTCGAACTCGCCGATGCGCTCGCGGGTCGACGCGATCGTCGTCTCGACACCCGTGAGCTCGCGCTCGGCCGCGATCGCCGCCGTGGCCAGAGCGAGGTCGCCGGTGAGTTCTTCGATTCGGATGCCGAGGGCCGCGGCATCCGTCCCCTCACCGACCGCCGTCCACGCGGCCAGCGCCGTCTTCTCGATCGAGGCGGCCGAGGATGCGGCTGAGACGGCACGCGCGGCGGACTCGATCGGCGCGCGGAGCGCCTCGGCGGCGTTGGCGCGGTCGAGAGTGTCGCGGTCGGTCGAGATCGACGCCGCCTGGGCTTCGAGCGCCTCGAGCGCGATGCGCGAGCGAGAGCGATGCTCCTGCTTCTCGCGCAGTGCCTTGGCCGCGAGGTGCGCGGCCTCCGCGGCGGCGTGGGCCTTGTCGGCGGCATCACGATCGCGCACGAGTGTTTCGGCCCGGTAAGCCGCCCGCTGGACGGCGCGCTCCCCCGCCTCGAAGCGGTCTGCGACAGAACCGATCTGAGCCGGCCGGATCGACGTCGGACGCCTCGCCCGCAAGGTCGTCCGCGTCGATCAGCCGCTCGGCCTCGCCGAGCAGGAGCACGACACCGTCGCCGGCGGAGGCAAGCGCCCGTTCGGCGTCTTTGCGGCGCTGCTCGAGTGCGGTCTGGTAGTCCTCGTAGGTGCGCGTGCCGAAGAGCTTGCGCAGCAGTCGCTGGCGATCGTCGTTCTTCGCGAGCAGGAATTCGGCGAACCGGCCCTGCGCGAGCAGGATCACCTGCAGGAACTGCTGCTGGTTCAGCCCGAGGATCTCATCGAGCTCGCGTGCCACGTCGACGGGCCGGGCAGCGCGGCCGACCCACGCCCCATCGACGAGCTCGTCGAGCTGGGCGCGGTGGGGCTCGGTGGTCAGACCGGGACCGCGATGCTTCGGGCGCTCGTACTCGGGCGAGCGGGTCACGCGCCAGCGCGTGCCGACGGCGCTGAACTCGACCGTCACGCTCGTCGGGTCATCGGGCGCGCAGTGGTCGCTGCGCAGGCGCTTCTCGACACCGTCGTAGCGGGGGGCGCCGCCGTACAGCGCGAAGCACACGCCGTCGAGCACGCTCGACTTGCCCGCGCCGGTGCGACCCGCGATGAGGAAGATGCCGTCGGCGGCGAACGCGTCGAAGTCGACCACCTGCCGCTCTCGGAACGGCCCGAAGCCCTCGAGCTCGAGGCGATGCAGTCTCACGCGCTCGCCTCCACGAGCGAGCGCTCGTCGATGACCTCGCGGATGAGCTCCGCCTCGCGCTCGGACGCACCCTCGCCGTCGCGGACGTGCGTGAGGAACGCGTCGACGAGCTCGGCATCGCTGCGCGCGGCGCGCACGCGACGGGAGTAGGTCAGACCGTCGGGACCGTGGAGTCCCTCGGGCGTGTGCATCACGGTCGCGCAGAACGCGAACCGGGCCTGCAGGCGCCGCATGGGGTCGAGCTGGGGCGTGGCATCGGTGTACTGCGCGCAGACCCACGCGTCTTCGTGCTCGGTGAAGCGGGGGTCGGTCAGCAGCTCGTCGAGCGAGCCGCGCAGCGTCTTCAGGCGCCGCGGGATCGGAAGATCGAGCCACTCGACGGTGGCGAGACCGACCGCGTCGAGGTCGATCAGCCACGACCCGCGCGGCTTGTCGGCCTCGCCGAAGCTGTAGTGCAGCGGGGCGCCGGCGTAGCGCACGCGCTCGGACAGCTGCTGACGGCCGTGGATGTGACCCAGCGCGACGTAGTCCGGCCCCTCGAACGCCGAGAGCGCGACCACGTCGAGGCTCCCCTGGCGGATCTCGCGCTCGACCCCGGGCGTCGCCTCCACGCCCGCCGCGAAGCAGTGCGCGATCGCGACCGACCGGCCGCCGCGCTCGGCGAGGTCGCCGCGGACCAGACCCATGACGTGCTCGATCGTCGCGTGCTGCGAGCGCAGCTCGGTGCCCGGCCAGAGGTGCCGCACGAGGGCGGGCTCGAGGAACGGGATGCCGTAGAAGTGCACGGGGCCGTGCTCGTCGTCGATCGTGATCGGAGTGCCGGCAGAAAGCGGATCGGTCACGACGTGGATGCCGTCGCGCAGGAGCGCGGACTGGAACCCGAGCCGCGCCGCGGAGTCGTGGTTTCCGCTCGTCACGACGATCTGCGCGCCGGCGTCGGACAGGGCGCGCAGGGTGTCGGTGAGCAGCGTGTAGCACGCGGCCGCGGGCGCCGCGGAGTCGAAGACGTCGCCCGCGACGATCACGACATCGACGTCGTTCTCGCGCACCTGGGCGGCGAGCGCGCCCAGCACACCGCGCAGCGCATCGAGCGTGGCGTGGCCGTGGAACGACCGCCCGATGTGCCAGTCAGAGGTGTGCAGGATGCGCATGTTCACACGGTACGGGCGCCGTGCGACATCGCCGCCGAGGCGGGCGGGCGGTTCGCTCATCGCGGACGCCGGCGCAGATCCGCGTCGCTGGTTCCACGGCGCACCGGAATCGGATACGTGCAGCGGAATCGGATGCATCGCGGTGCGGCATCCGATTCTGTTGACGATCTCCGATTCCGGTGACGGCCGAGGCCGGCTACACCTCCGAATCCGGAGAGCGCGAGGACGGATGCCGCACCCCGGCGGCGCGGAATCCAAGATGCGCCGAGCTCAGGTCGTGCGCGACTTCTTCTTTCGGCGCGAGCTGAGATCGACGACCGAGATGAGGAACGCGACCGCGATGAAGATCGCGACCGCCGTCATGCCGTACGCGTAGGCGTCGTGGTACACCACGATGTCGGGCGTTCCTCCGTCGCCCTCGCGGTAGATCGTGGCGTAGAACAGCGAAAGCGCGACCGCCGTGCCGACGGAAGTGCCGATCCGCTGCCCGAGCTGTCCGATCGATCCCGCGACACCGCCCTGCTTGACCGGGATGTCGGCCAGCGTCAGGGTCTGGTTCGGCGACATCACGAGCCCGCCGCCGATGCCGCCGATCACCATCACGCCTGCCATCACCCACGCGACCCACTCCGCGGGGACGAACAGCGCGGCTGCGGCCAGCCCGATCACGCACGCCAGCACCCCGACGAGCCCCCACACCACGACGGGACGCCCGTACGTGCCGACGATGTTGCCGCCGATCCACGAGAACACCGCGCTCGCGAGCGCGAAGCCGATCGTCACCATGCCGGCGTACACCGGGGCGAGGCCCACGCCGGTCTGCAGGAACAGCGTCGTGAGAAGGAACAGCGCCGGAAGCGCCGTGAAGTATGCGGCGATCAGCAGCGTCCCGTTGCGGAACGACGACACCCGGAACAGGGCGAAACGGATCAGCGGCTGCTTGCCCTGCCCCTCGTAGTGCCGTTCCCACGCGACGAACGCCCCCGCGAACAGCACGAAGGCGACCAGCAGCCACCAGCGACGCGGGTCGTCGTCCGGCGAGCCGGTCGTGAACAGGAACGGCCACATCAGCGACAGCACGGCCAGGCCGAACAGGAAGACGCCGAACAGGTCGAACGAGAGCGCCTTGCGCGAGCGCGTGCGGGTCTTCGGCAGAACCCACACCGCGAGCGCGATCGCGATGATGCCGAGCGGCACGTTCATCCAGAAGATCAGCCGCCAGCCATCGGCGGCGCCTCCGACGAGGATCAGGAAGCCGCCGATGGTCGGACCGAACGCGGTCGCGATGCCGATCGTGGCGCCGAAGAGCCCGAACGCGCGCCCGCGCTCCTTGCCCTGGAACAGCTGCTGGATGAGACCGAGCACCTGCGGCATCTGGATGCCGGCCGCCACGCCCTGCAGCAGCCGGGCGACCATGAGCATGAGCGGACTGACGGCGACTGCGCACAACAGGCTCGTCACGGTGAACAGCGACAGGCCGACGATGAACAGCGCCCGCCGCGACCGCTGATCGCCCAGCCGCCCCATCGGCACCAGGACCAGCCCGAACGTGAGGACGTACCCCGACACGATCAGCTGCAGTTCGGTCGAGCCCGCACCCAGGGCCGCCTCGATCGACGGCAGGGCGACGTTGACCTTCGACAGGTCGAGGATCGTGATCGCCGCGACCGCGACGCACACCCAGAACGCGCGCCACCGCTGAGGAGAGCTCAGTGCGATCTCGGTCGTCGGCGGGTGCGCGGCGGACTTCGCGGGCCGCTGTTCTGTTCCCGCGGACGTCTTCGCGGTGGTCGAGTCCGTCATCCGGACCACGTTATCGCTGAGGCGGATACCCGGGGGCCGCGTTCGGCGGATGTCAAGGCCCACCCGCATCGACGGGCGCCGGAAGGAATGCGGGCTAACCTCGGCAAGTGAGCGACATCGAGTCCTATACGCACGCGGGTGCGACGCTCATCGCCGAGACATCTGGGGCCGCGGACGACGTCTCGCGGACGTACATCCTGATCCACGGCATCGGCATGGGACGAACGATCTTCGCGGATCTCGACAGGCATCTGGTCCGGGAGTCCTCCGCGCGAACGATCGCGATCGACCTGCCGGGGTACGGCGAGGCACCCGAACCGCCGCGCGTGCTCACGATGGAGCGCACCGCGGACCTGATCGCGGCGTTCATCCGCGCGCGCGGCATCCCCTCCGCGGTGGTGGTCGGCCACTCGATGGGCACGCAGGTGGCTGTCGAAGTCGCGGCGCGGCATCCGTCGCTCGTCGAGAGCGTCGTCCTCATCGCACCGACGGTCAACCGCCGTGAGCGCACCGCCGCCCAGCAGGTGCTCCGCCTCGCCCAGGATCTCGCCGTCGAGAGTCCCCGCGTGATCTTCGTGGGCGCCCGCGAGTACGTGCGCGCCGGACCGCGGCTGCGACCCAAGTTCCGGGCGATGCTCGTGCACCGGCCCGAGACCGTCTATCCGCGCGTTCACGTACCCGCGCTCGTGCTCCGCGGGGAGAACGACTGCGTGTGCTCTCGCGCGTGGTGCCGATTCGTCGCCGCCGCGCTCCCGCAGGGGCGTCTGGCCGAAGTCGTCGGCCACGGTCACGAGACGATGATCAGGGATGCCGCGCCCGCCGCCGCGATCATCCGCGATTTCGTGCGGTACGGCTGATCCCCTGACGAGCGAGGGCGCGAAGACGGCGCCAAAATGCCCTCGCTGAGCTGATTCCTGCCATGCCCGGCGGGGCCGGCAATGTCTGACCCCCTCCGTACGTTGGAACCATCGGAACCAACGGAGGAGCCATGCTTTCCACCATCACCGCAGCTGAAACGCAGTTCCGTCACGAGGACGCTCAGCGTCGCAAAGAGATCGCACTTGCTCGAGTCGATCCGCGAACGCCGCGCCGCGTCATCACGCGCCGACCGCGTCGCCACGATCGTTTCTGCGGCGCCGCGCCCCACGGCGCGAGCCGCGTGGGCACGACCGATCGGGGTCACGCACGCGGCACCCGAGGCCTGCGTCGCCTGAGCTAGACGCCGCCTCCGCCTGAACTCGGCGACGAGCGGCGAGCCAGTTTGCTCACCTCGTCATCGGTGATCTGGATGCCGGAATCCGAGAGCCGCTGGCGCAGCACCTCTTCGTAGCGGTCCTGCGACTCATCGCCGAGATCGACGCGTGTCTGAGCGGCGATGCCGTCCAGCTTGTCCTGGATCGACGCGTCGTTCTGCTCCAGCACCGGCTCGTCCTGAACCGATTCGACCCCCGCCTTGCCGTCAGAGTCCTGGTGCACAGCCCCGCCGACCGAGTCCTCGCGAGCCGCTCCGCTGTTCGATGCGTCCGACATCAGGAGTCGTCTCCGTCGAGATCGTCATCTGTGATCAGGTCGGGGTCTGCGTTCTTCCCCGCGGCATCGCCCTCGACCGTGCCGGGAGCATCGGCCGTGGCATCCGATCCGTCCGGAGTGTTCGGGGGAAGACCCGACTCTGTCCGATTTCCATCCGTGCTCATGGCGTCTCCTATCGACGTCACCACACTCCCCTAGCGGCGCCGATCCCCACAGGGGGTTGACGCATTCCGCACCCCCGGCTACAGCGAGGTGGTGTCGCCGGCTGTGCGCGCGGCGGCGGAAGCGGCGCGGTCTTTCGCGACCGCCTGGCCGATCATCTGCCCGCCGCTCGTGAACATGGCCCGCCGCCACGGCAGCATCCCCTCGATCTCGATCTGGATCGACATCGACAGGATCGTCCGGATCAGCACGATGATCCCGAGGATGAGCGCATCCTCCATCGAGGGCTTCGAAGTGATCGTGCGGATGAGGTCGGCGGCGACCAGCACCTCGAGCCCGAGAAGGATCGCGGCGCCGAGAGTCGTGCGGAGCACCGAGAACGCCGCCGTACCGCCTTCGCCGCGGGCGAGGGAGCGACCGCCGAGCACGATGGCGATGAGGAAGCCGACGATCATCGAGAGCGCACCGATCGCCTCGAAGCCGATGGCGACGAAGGTGAAGACGGTCTCGAAGTCCACGAGGCTCAGTGTATGGGCCTGTGGCGTGCGCTCACGCGCGGGCGCGCTGCTGCAGGATGGCCGCCCGCTCGGGGTGCTCGGCGAACCAGTCGGCGACGTACCAGCACACCGGGATCACCTGCCGCTCGCCCTGTCGCTCCAGCTCCGCGACGGCGTGGTCGACGACCTGCCCGGCGTACCCGTGCCCGCGGAAGGTGGGCACCGTGTAGGCGCGGGTCATCGCGACCGTGCGACCGTCATCGCGGTAGTCCAGCACGCTCACGAGGTCTGCGCCGCGGTGGAGCGTGTAGCGCGAAGCGTCGGGTTCGTGGGTGAAGGTCAGCGGTGTCACGACGACAGGCTACGTCCGATCCGCGGTGCCGGGCGCGACCTGGCTGTGCGATTCCCGGGAACCGCGCATCCACGACGGCTCACCCGGTGACCTCCGCCAGATCCACCGCGAACGTCTCGGACCGTCCGTCGGGCGCCGTGACCGTGACCTCCGTCGTGCCCGACCCGCCGGCGAACACACGCAGCCGCAGTCCGTCGAGGTAGTCGTAATCGGGCCGGTCGCTGCGCGCACCCCACGGGATGACCGCGCCCGGACGCACATAGATCGGCAGCGACGTGAAGCCGTGCCGCTCGCGCCGCCACGCGCCACCGATGACCTCTTCGCCGGTCAGCAGGTTCGTCCACGTGCCCGCCGGCAGGTAGAACTCGACGTCGCCGGTGGCCGAGAACACCGGGGCCACCAGGATGTCGGCACCGAGCATGTACTGCCGGTCGAGGTAAGCGACCGCCGGGTCATCCGGGAACTCGAGCTGCAGCGGGCGCATGATCGGAGCGCCGCTGGATGCCGCCTCGAGGCTCGCCGCGTAGATGTAGGGCATGAGGTGCATCTT
Organism: uncultured Actinomycetota bacterium; assembly: GCA_963781135.1. Classification (GTDB taxonomy): domain Bacteria; phylum Actinomycetota; class Actinomycetes; order Actinomycetales; family Microbacteriaceae; genus Microbacterium. The sequence continues at coordinate 84,735 of CAWADY010000003.1, forward strand.
GAGGTGGGTGAAGACGCGGGTGACCTCGACCGCCTCCTCGTCGAACACCCACGGCACCCGGTACGAGCTCGAGCCGTGGAACCGGCTGTGCGAGCCGAGCAGGCCGAAGGCGGTCCAGCGCTTGAAGACTCCGGCATCCGGTGTTCCCTCGAACCCGCCGATGTCATGGCTCCAGTGCGCGAACCCGCTCAGAGCGAGGGAGAGGCCGCCGCGCAGCGTTTCAGCCATCGACTCGAACGTCGACGTCGAATCGCCGCCCCAGTGCACGGGCATCGACTGCCCCCCGGTGGTCGCCGACCGTGCGAACAGCACGGCCTCCCCCTCGCCTTTCGCATCGACCAGCACATCGTGCACGGCCTTGTTGTACAGCTGCGTGTACAGGTTGTGCATGCGCGACGGGTCCGACCCGTCGAAGTAGTCGACCTCGAGCGGGATCCGCTCGCCGAAGTCGGTCTTGAAGCAGTCCACCCCCTGGTCGACGAGCGCGCGGAGCTTGCCCTGGTACCACGCGGTCGCGTCGGGGTTCGTGAAATCGACGAGCCCCATGCCGGCCTGCCAGAGATCCCACTGCCATACCGAGCCGTCGGGGCGCTTCACCAGGTAGCCGGATGCCGCCGCCTCGGCGAACAGCGGCGAGCGCTGTGCGATGTAGGGGTTGATCCAGACGCAGACCCTCAGGTCGCGGTCATGCAGGCGCGCGAGCATGCCGGTCGGGTCGGGGAAGACCCGCGGATCCCACTCGAAGTCGCACCAGTTGAACTCGCGCATCCAGAAGCAGTCGAAATGGAACACCGACACCGGCAGCTCGCGGCGCGCCATCTCGTCGACGAACGACGTGACCGTCGCCTCGTCGTAGTCGGTCGTGAACGACGTCGACAGCCACAGGCCGTACGACCACGCCGGCACGATCGGCGGACGCCCGGTGAGCGCCGTGTAGCGATCGATGACCTGCTTGGGCGTCGGCCCGGCGATCACGAAGTACTCGAGCACTTCGCCCGAGACCGAGAACTGCACGCGCTCGACCGCCTCCGAGCCGATCTCGTACGAGACGTGCCCGGGGTCGTTCACCAGCACGCCGTAGCCGCGGTTGGACAGGTAGAACGGCACGTTCTTGTACGCCTGCTCGCTCGAGGTGCCGCCGTCGGCGTTCCAGACCTCGACCGACTGGCCGTTCTTGACCAGGGGTCCGAAGCGCTCGCCGAGCCCGTAGATGAGCTCGCCGACGCCGAGGTCGAGCTGCTCGTGGACGAAGGTGTGCGCATGCGGAGCGGCCGTGCCAGAGCGCGCGTTGCCGACGATGCCGGTGTCGACCTGCGCGTCGTCGGCGAGCTGGATGTAACCCTGCGCCCTGCCACCGCTGCCGGTCACGCGTGTGCCGTCGATCTCGAAAGACAGGTTCCACGGAGCGCCGGGCGCGACGCGTGCGACCAGCGGGCCGGTGGCGAGCACTCCCCCATCGTCCGTGACGGACGCCGCTCCCGCGCCGCCGTCGATCGCGCCCGGCAGGTCGAATCCGCCGTGGTCCGTCCCGCCCGTGTGGTGGGCGATCCGCACACGGACCACCCCCTCGAGGGGCGAGGACAGCGTCACGGTGAGCGTCGGCCGGTTCAGCACGTCGCCGCGCCGGCTGATCACGGTGGTGGGTGCGGTGACGACCAAGCCCTCACCGTCGGCGGCATCCGTCTGCCAGATGTCGTACGCCTCCTGCGCGTAGAGCGCGGTCACTCCCGGTCGCAGTTGCCAGAACCCGTCGGTGAACTTCATTACTTGACTGCTCCTGCCGTGATGCCGTGCGTAAGAGTGCGCTGGAAGATGAGGAAGAAGATGAGCGTCGGGATGATGCCCAGCAGCGCCGACGCGCTCGTTGTCGTGACATCCATGAGTCGATCACCCTGCAGAACGCTGATGGCGACCGGTATCGTCTGGTTGGCGTTGGAGGCGAGGAACGTCAGTGGGATGAGGAACTCGTTCCACGTCCAGATGAAGAAGAAGACGAGCAGCACCGACAGCGTCGGCCGGCTGATCGGGTAGACGACCCGCCAGAGGATCTGCCAGCGCGACGCACCGTCGATCGACGCCGCTTCGAGGATCTCCTTCGGGAAGGTGCCGTACACCGACGAGAGCAGGTAGGTCCCGAACGCAGCCTGTACCACCACCATGACGATGATCACCGACCACACGTTGTCGTAGAGACCGACCTCCTTGAACATGTAGTACAGGGGGTATAGGAGCGCCTCCTGGGGGAGCAGGTTGGCCATCAGGAACAGCAGCACGATCCAGGACCGGCCCCTGATGCGTCCGATGCCGATCGCGAAGGCACTCACCATCGAGAGGATCACCGCGAGCACGGCGGTGACACCGGAGATGAAGATCGAGTTCCACAGCTTCTCGGGAAAGTTGACGCGGTTCCAGAAGTTCACGATGCCCGTGAAGTCCAGTGCCTGGGGCAGAGCCAGCGGCCCGCCGGTGGCGTAGTCGATCGGCGACTTGAAGGAGTTCACGATGATCAGGTAGAACGGCGCGACCACGACGAGCGCGCCGAAGATGACCAGCGCGAGCAGCAGCCAGTCGACGCCGCGCTTCCTGTTCATGCCGCCCCGACTGCGCGGCGCGCGCCGCGCGCCGGGACCGCTCGTGGCCGGCGTGGTGACGAGAACGGTTCCGACAGCCATCAGAGCCCCGCCCTTTCTTTGCGCTCCATCGAGTTCTGCACTCGGATGAAGATGATGGAGACGATGACGACGACGATCGTCAGCACCGTCGCGATGGTCGCGCCGTAGCCCACGTTCCGCTTGGTGAAGAACTCCTGGATGGCGTAGTAGGCCGGAACGAGAGTGGCGCCGGCCGGGCCGCCGCCGGTGACCACGTACACCGGTCCGAAGACCTTGAGTGCCGCGATCGTCGAGGTGAGGGTCACGACGAAGATCTCGGGTCGGATGATGCTCATCGTGATTGCGGTGAACCGCTGGTACCAGTTCGCACCGTCGAGCTCGGCCGCTTCGTACAGCTCAGGGTCGACACGCTGCAGCGCCGCCATGAAGATGACGACCGGGTAGCCGATCTGCACCCAGACCAGGACCACCATCAAGACGATCAGGGCTGAGGGCATCTGGCCCAGCCAGTCATAGGGCGGGATGCCGAACCATGACAGGATCTGGTTCGCTGCGCCGTCCCTGCCGGGGCGCACGATCCACCCGAACACGATGCCGGCGATCACGACCGGAAGAATCTGAGGCAGGTAGTAGGTCGCCCGGAGGAAGGCGCCGACCTTGCCGCCGAACTTGCGCCCGATCACATCGAACAAGAGGGCGGCGACGATGATCCCGACGATGGTCGGCACCACTACCATCGCGATCACCATCCAGACGGAGTTCGCGAACGATGTCCAGAAGTCCTCGTCAGTGAGGAGCTTCTGCCAATTCTCGAGACCGATGAATTCCGGATCACCCACGCCTCGCCACTTCGTGAACGTGAGAACGGTGTTCCACACGAGCGGGATGACGATGATGACCAGCAGCAGCAGCAGGCCGGGCACGAGGTAGAGCCAGTATCCGGCGGAACCGGATTTGCCTTGTGGAATAGCGGGTTGCTCGGGGGGCAGCTTCACCTTCGCGCGAGCCGAACGGGTGTCAACAGACATTTCTTACCTCCAGTGAAGCGGTGGGGGCGGCATCCATCGCGGTCACCGCCCCCACCGGTGGGTCAGCGGAAGTCCGCTGTCCCCTCGTCGTATTGCTCACCGAGGTTGGCGTTGGTCGTCTCGACGTCCTGCACACCGGTGACCAGGCCCTGCAGCTCCTGGACGATCACGTCGTAGAAGCCCGGCGCCGGCCAGTCGGGGTAGAAGGAGAGGCCGTCGTTGTCGAGGATGCCGTTGAAGGTCGCGATCAGCTCTGCGCTCTTCTCGTCGGTGATGTCGGCCGGGTCGGCGGCGACGGGCACGCCGCCGTTGTTGCCGATGATGGCCTGGATCTCGGGGCGCATCGTGATGTCGATGAACTCGTACGCGAGCTCCTTGTTCGCCGCGTTCTCGGGCACGACCCAGAGGTTCCCCGACGACCCGAGCGAAAGGTCCGACTCGGGGAATGCCTGCAGAGTCCAATCGAAACCGGTCGCCTCGGCCACGAAGCGACCGAACCACCACGAACCGGAGACGAAGATCGGCGCCGTGCCGTTGATCCACGAGACACCGGCGTCATCGGCCTTGATCGACGAGACATCCGACGCGATGTAGCCCTTGTCGACGTAGTCCAGCAGAGTCTCAGACGCGTAGGTGAGCTCGTCGCCCTGCCAGTCGACGGGGTTCTCGTAGAGCTGGTAGTCGTTGACGAACTGGCGGTCGGCCTGGCACAGCGCGAGCTGGTACCAGAGCTGTCCCAGCGGGTATTCCGCGCCCGCCTCCGCCAGCGGAGTGATGCCCTTCGCAACAAAAGCATCGAGCACGTCGACGAACTCGTCGTAGGTGGTCGGCACCTCGAGGCCGGCCTCCTCGAACGCGTCGAGGTTGTAGTAGACGCCGACGAACTCACCGTAGTTCGGGATGCCATACCAGGTGTCGCCGCCCATCACGCCGTCTTCGGAGTACTTGGCGGTGGTCTGCAGCGACGGCGCGAGCTTGTCAGCCCAGCCGTACTCGTCGACCGCATCGGAGATGTCGGTGATCAGACCCGTGCTGGCAAGAAAGCCCGCGGTGGCGTTGCCCTTGTTGAATTCCATCAGGTCGGGAGCCGCGTCAGTGTCGAGCACCTGGCTCGCCGTCGACTGGATCTGCTCGAACGACTTCTCCTCGAACTCGACGGTCGCGCCGGTCTCTTCTTCGAAGACCTTGATCGCTTCGGCCCAGGCCTTGCCCATGGCGCTGTCGGCGCCCTCATAGTGCCAGAGCTTCAGGGTGTCGCCGGACTCGGCGCCGCCGGATCCGCCGGCGCAGCCGGCGAGCGCGAGGCCCGCGATCGCCAGCGAGCTGACGAGAGCGATTCCTCGCTTGGTTTTGGTGCGAATGGTGCGTGCCATCAGTGGCATTCCTTTCTGGGTGACCCGCATTGGTCGGGGCAGGTGGTGGATGGTATTCAGTTGTCGAAGCGCTTCGATGAGGTGCAGAGAAACGCGTAGAGGTGGGCTCGAGATCAGCGGGTGTCGCCGCTGCGGGGACGATCCGTCGCGGTTGCGACAGATCCGTGCGCGGAATACGAGGGGCTGATCAGGCGCAGCCCCGGCTGCGGGCGTTCATCGCCGAGGCTGCGGATCGCAAGATCCACCGCGAGGTCGCACGACGCCTCGGGGATGAGCGGAATGGTGTCCAGTGCAGTCGCGAGCGCGGTCGTATCGAACGATGAGCCGACCGAGACGATCGAGACGTCGCCGGGCACCGCCAGCCCGCGCTCGGCGAGCTCTCCCAGCACGACCGCGTGCGCCTCCTCCGTGCAGTGCAGCACGAGCGCAGTCGCGCCCGCCTCGAGCAGTCGACCCACCGTGCGGCGCGTCGCCGTGCGGCTGGTGTGCTTCGCGCCGGTGGCTCCGAAAGCCGCGCTCACTCCGCGCTCGTCAGCGCGAGTCTCGAACGCCGAACGCACACGCGGCGGGAAGTTCGACTTCTCGTAGCTCACCTCCGGCTGTCCGACGAGCCCGATGTTGCGGTGACCGGCGTCGGCGAGCCGATCGACCGCGAGCGTCGTCGCGGCTTCGAAGTCCAGGTCGACGCAGATGAGCCCCTCGTTGTCGTCGGGTACGCCGATGAAGATGGTCGGCGTCGAGATGGCACGCGCGAGTTTCACCCGCTCGTCATCGGGGGCGACGTCGAGCACGAGGATCGCGTCGACCAGACCGTTGGCGGCGACCCGGCCCATACCGGCCTTCGCGTCCTCGTCGGTCAGCAGCAGGATGTCGTAGTCGTTGCGCCGCGCGGCGACCGCGGTCGCAAGGACGAATGCCATGTGAGTCGGTGCGTGCGTGTCTTTGCGCAGCGGCTCGGTCAAGGCGAAGATCTGCGTCCGGCTGCCCGCCAGCATCCGTGCACCGGCGTTCGGGCTGTAGCCCAGCTCGCGGACGGCGTCCTCGATCCGGCGACGGGTGTCGGGTGAAATCGGCCGCTTGCCGCTCAGCGCGTACGACACGGTGCTGATCGACACGCCGGCGGCCTCGGCCACCTCGTTGATCTTCACCATTGCCAACTCCGTTGTGTGCGACTGCTGATTCGTCGAAACGCTTCACGGAAGCGCTTCGACAGCGATGGTAAGCGCACTCCCGTGCCGTGCGCAAGTCTTTTGCTGGATTTGGCAACAAATCCGTGAGAGCGCTCCCGCTCTCAGGCGCTCCCCCGGGCCACCGGGCGTGCCGGACGCAGACTGAGCAATGTGTAACATTCCGTCACGCTTGAGGGTCGGCATCCGTGCGATTTGACGCATTGCGACCCAATCCGTCATAATCGCGTCATGACTGACAACGCGCGCTCTCTGTCCGCCCTGGAGGCGAACGGGACTGCCGGCATGATGATGGCCGGCCGCGTCGTCATGTGTTGTCGAATGTGTCGCTGACACGGTGACTCCCGCCGGATTCGCGCGAAGCTTCTGAAACGCCGCGCAGAATCCCCCGAGCACCCGGCTCGTCGCGTCGATCACGCACTTCCGGATGCCGCACCCCTGGCCCATCACAGAGGCCGCACAGCAGCACACTCCGAACTCCCGCCGACCACGGCCCGGGTTCCTTCCGCAAGGACCATCATCATGTCGAACACCGCCCTCCTCGAACGCCCGTCCGCCGCTCGCCACCTGCGAGCCGTTCCCCCCGTCGCCGCTCCGGCCGCGGACAAGCCCGACGCTGCTCCCGCCGACGGCGGCCGCAGCCTTCCCGCCGGCACCGCACCCCGCGGCTTCGCTCTGTACGTCGGAATCGACGAGGCCAAGGCAGCGGCATCCGGTGTCAACCTGGGCGTGCTCGTCGACGCGCTGCGCCGCACGCTCGCCGAACTGGCACCCGACGCCGAGACGTACGCGACCGTCGCCCTCGCCCCGGTCGGATCCGGCGGGCGCGATGTGGACGTCGTGCGCCTCGCACTGCACGAGCCCTCCGCGATCGCCCGCACGAAGCAGGACGAGCCCGAAGACGAAGACCGCGCCCCCGGCGGCGTCGTCGTCGACATCTCGCGCAAGCGCGTGCTGATCGACGGCGAGTCGGCTGCGTTCACCTTCAAGGAGTTCGAGCTGCTGCAGTACCTGGTGCTGCGCGAGGGTCGCACGATCGAGCGCACCGAGCTGGTCTCGTCGCTGTGGAACGGGACGACCGAAGAGGAGTCGCCGGGCGAGCGCACGATCGACGTGCACGTCCGCCGTCTGCGCGCCAAGCTCGGCAGGTACGAAGACATCGTGCGCACCGTGCGCGGCGTCGGCTACCGTTTCGACCGTCACGCCGACGTCTCGATCCGCTACGGCCACGGCACGCCTTCGCCCGACCGCTTCTAGCCCTCCTCCCGCGAGCGCTACCCACAGTGGCGACCGCGGTCGGAGGGTCGGTCGCGCTCACCACTGTGAGTAGCGGTCGGTGTCGGTGGTCGGAGCGTAGGGTGAGCGCATGACGATCGCGCCGACCTCGCCTGCGGGGTCATGGGCGCGGCCGAAGGCGGCAGTTCCGGCATCCGGTACGTCCACGAGCGCACGGCCCATCGAGACGGAATACCGTCCGCGGCGGCCGGTCGATGTGCGCCGGACCGTCCTGTACCAGCGGCACGGCGGGGGCGACCCGACCATGGTGGTGGCCGGCGAGGTGATCTGGCGCGCGAGCCGCACGCCCGAGGGCATCGCCACCCTCGCGATCCGCGAGACCTCCCCCGGCGTCATCCGTGGAGCAGCGTGGGGTCCTGGAGCCGGATGGGCGCTCGCCCAGCTGCCTGCGCTCTGCGGCGCGCTCGACGAGCCGGGCGACTTCGACCCGACACACCATCCCCTCATCGCCGCCGCGCACCACCGCAACCCCGGCGTGCGGATCGGCCGCACCGACGTGTTCTTCGACTCGCTGGCCAGCGCGATCATCGAGCAGAAGGTGACCGGCATGCAGGCGTTCGCCGCCTGGCGCCGCCTGGTCACCTGGCACGGCGAGCGCGCCCCCGGGCCGACACCGCGACCCCTGTACGCCCCGCCCGGCATCGACGGCTGGCGGATGGTGCCGTCCTGGTCGTGGCACCGCGCCGGACTCGAGCCGCCGCAGGCGCGCACGGTCGTCGAGGCCGCACGCCGCGGCGAGGCCATCGGACGCGTGTTCATGAGCGCGACCGACGGCGAAGCGCGCGACCGAGTGCTGATCAGCCAGCGCGGCATCGGGCCCTGGACATCGGCCGAGACCCGCATCCGCGCCCTCGGCGACGCCGATGCCGTCAGCGTCGGCGACTTCCACCTCGCCCACGAGGTGGGCTACGCCCTCACCGGAACACGCGTCGACGACGACGGGATGCTGGAACTGCTCGCCCCGTGGGCGGGACAGCGTCAGCGTGTCATCCGGCTGATCGAAGCGAGTGGCGTCCGCGAGCCGCGCCGCGCGCCGCGACTGCACCCCGAGGATCACCGCGACCGTTGAATCCCTGCGCCCTGGCATGAGGCACGGCATGATGGGCGCATGATCGAGCAGCTGCACGAACTCCCCGAGGGTGTCATCGGATTCCGAGCGATCGGCACCGTCGAGGCGTCCGACTACGAGTCCACGATCGACCCGGTGATCGATGCGACGATCGCGGAGGGGCGCAAAGTCAATCTGGTGTTCGTGCTCGGGGAGGAGTTCGAGCGCTACTCGATGGGCGCGATGTGGCAGGACGCGCTGCTGGAGGGCAAGCCGGACCGCAGCTGGGGTCGCATCGCGCTGGTGACCGACCACACGATCATCGGCGAGATCATCCACGGGATCGCGTTCCTCTTCCCGTGCGATCTCAAGATCTTCGCGGTGGCCGCGCAGGCCGACGCGGTGCAGTGGGCGTCGGAGGGTCCGCGCGACCTCTGATCGCCGACCCCGTTGTGCATGTCCGAGCCTCGGACGACACTGTGATCGGCCGCGACCGACGCGGCCTTCGACACAGACATCCGCGGGAGCAGATCATGCCCAGCCTCAACCCCTACCTCTCGTTCAAGAGCGACGCGCGCTCCGCCATGGAGTACTACCAGAGCGTCTTCGGCGGCGACCTCGACATCTCGACCTTCGGCTCGTTCGAGGGCATGGCCGAAGACCCGAGCGAGAACGACCTCGTCATGCACGCGCAGCTGACGACCCCCGACGGGTTCATCCTGATGGCGTCCGACACGCCCTCGCGCATGGATTATGTGAAACCCGCCGGCATCTCGGTCTCCGTCAGCGGCGACGACGAGCCCAAGCTCGAGGGCTTCTGGAACGCCCTCGTCGACGGCGGCTCGGTCGTCATGCCGTTCGAGGTGCCGCCGTGGGGCGGACGCTTCGGGATGCTGCGCGACAAGTTCGGCATCGACTGGATGGTCTCGTACAGCCCGGAGCCCTGAATATCCGTTCGCGGGCGCGAGAATATACTGGCCCCGCGGCAGCACGGCCGCACCGCGAACGGAGACCACGTGTCGGCTGCCCGGTACACACCTCCTCTGGACGGCCAACTGCGGCTGATGACCAAGGTCGCGCGGATGTACCACGAGCGCGGCGCGCGCCAAGCCGACATCGCCCTCACGCTCAACATCTCGCAGGCGAAGGTCTCGCGGCTGCTCAAGCGTGCGGCATCCGTCGGCATCGTCCGCACGACGGTCACCGTCGCCCCCGGCGTGTACGCCGAGCTCGAGGAGCAGCTCGAGACTCGGTTCGGGCTCGCCGAGGCGGTGGTGGTCGACGTCGATCCGGATGCCGATGAGAACGAGACGATCGCCGCCGTCGGCGCGGGGGCGGCGGCCTACCTCGAGGCCACCCTCAGCGGCACGGATCGCATCGGCGTCTCGTCATGGAGCCAGACGCTGCTCGCGATGGTCGACCGGATGCGGCCCTCGCCGTCGCCGCGGGCCGCTGAAGTCGTGCAGCTGCTCGGCGGCATCGGGGCCGCCGAGGCCCAGGGTCATTCGCACCGCCTGCTGGGAGAGCTCGCCCGCATGCTCGGCGCGACGCCGGTCTATGTTCATGCGCCGGGCATCGTCGCCGGCCCCGACATCCGGGACAGCCTCATGGAGGGCCCGGCGATGCAGGACGTCGCCCAGCGCTGGCGCGCTCTGACGATGGCGGTCATGGGCGTCGGCGGCATCGAGCCGTCCGACATCCTGGCCGAGAGCGGCAACGCGTTCGCCCGCGACGAGCGCCGCGCGCTGCTGGACGATGGCGCCGTCGGCGACATCTGCCACCGCGTCTTCCGCGCCGACGGCTCGGTGGTCGGCGGCGCCTTCGATGACCGCATCATCGCGATCCCGGTCACCGAGCTGCTGCGCGTGCCGCGACGCGTCGGTGTGGCCGGCGGCGCGCGCAAGCTCGCGGCGATCCGCGGTGCGATGGCCGGTGGATGGGTGAACGCCCTCGTGACGGATCTGTCGACCGCCGAGCGACTCCTCGCCGAGTGAGTCGGCGTCTACGCGAGGGCGTCGACGGCTTCGCGCAGTCGCTTGATGCCGGGCTCGAGGCTGGTGAGCACCGGCACATCGACCGTGGCGACCGCGGCAGCGCTGGCCATCGATGCCTGCGCGAGCACCACGACATCGGCTGACGCGGCAGCGCGTTCGATCGCAGCGGCCACGAGGCGATCGTGCGCCGGCCGGTCGCCGGCCGACACGGCGGCGAAAGCCCCGTCGATGACTTCGCTCGAGATCTCGGGCGACGCACCGGCGAGCGCGGCGCGCTCGCGGATCAGCGCCGTCGTCGGGGTGAGGGTGGTCGCCAGCGTAGCCAGCACCGCGATCCGCGTACCGGTCGCAACCGCCTCATCGGCCATCGCTTCATCGATCCGCAGCACGGGGATGCCGACGCGTTCCGCAGTGGGCGCGGCGAGGTGCGAGATCGACGAGCAGGTCAGCATCACGATGTCAGCGCCGGCGCTGCGCGCAGCCTGCACGAGATCGGCGATGCGGTCAGGGACCGACGCCGCAAGCTGCGCGTCACCCAGATCGGCGACGATCTTGTCGTCCAGGTAGTTGATCGTCGTGGCGTCGCCGAGGTGCTCGCGAGCCAGATCGCCCACCGGGGCGATCACCACCGCGCCGGTATGCAGAAACGCGATGCGCGGGGTCCGTGCCATATCCGACTCCTCTCGTCCGTGCATATTTATGCATGGTTGCCACAACTTGCACGGTCAGCTTACCCTGGAACGGCATCCCCCGCCCCATCGCCCGAGCTTCGCGGGAGGATTGTCACACGACCGAAGGACACCTCGCATGCCCGCATCCACCGCGCTCAGCCCGCACGCGCCGCTTCAGCACCTCGGCGCGGCGAACGCGCGATGGGTCAGCGGATTCTGGGGCGAGATCACCGCGCGCACCCGCGCGGTGACGGTTCCCGGCATGTGGGAGTCGCTGCGCGACCCGGCGATCAGCCCCGGCCTGCGCAACTTCCGGCTCGCCGCCGGGCTCGAGGAGGGTGAGCACACCGGCCCGCCGTTCATGGACGGCGACCTCTACAAATGGCTCGAGGCTGCGATCGCCGAGCTCGAGATCGCCCCCGATCCTGCCCTCGCCGAGACCGTCGAGTCGGTGGCCGCCCTGATCGCCTCGGTGCAGCGCGACGACGGGTACGTCCACACGCCGACGCTGATCGCAGCGCGCCACCACCAGAACGCGCTCGCACTCGCAGACCGCTTCCACTTCGAGACGTACAACCTCGGGCACCTCATCACCGCGGGCGTGCGGCACTACGAGGTCACCGGCAGCACGACTCTGCTGGACGTCGCGCGCGGCGCCGCTCGGTTCCTCGAGAACCTGGCGACGAACGAGCCGGTCGAGCTCGCTCGCAGCGCGATCTGCCCGTCGCACTACATGGCGGTGATCGACCTCTACCGCGCGACGCACGACGAGCAGTACCTTCGCCTTGCCGAGGCGTTCGTGCGCGTGCGCGACGACTTCCAGGGCGGCGACGACAATCAGGACCGCCTGCCCGTGCGCGATCAGAGGGTCGTGGCCGGCCACGCGGTGCGCGCGAACTATCTTTACGCGGGGCTGGCCGACATCGTCGCCGAGACGGGCGACGCCGAGCTGCAGAGCGTGCTCGAGCACCTCTGGAGCGACGTCGTCGACACCAAGCTCTACGTCACCGGCGGGTGCGGAGCGCTGTACGACGGAGCGTCGCCGGACGGCGACCCGTGGCAGGAGGAGATCAGCCGCATCCACCAGGCCTACGGTCGCGCCTACCAGCTGCCCCACACCACCGCGCACGCCGAGTCGTGCGCGAACATCGGCATGATCCTGTGGAGCGAGCGGATGCTGGCCCTCACCGGCGACGCGCGCTACGCCGACGTGATCGAGCAGATCGCCTACAACGCACTGCTGGCGAGCATCAGCCTGGACGGCACCCGCTACTTCTACACGAACGCCCTGCGCCAGGTGCGCGACCTGCCCTACCCGCTGCGGATGCCCGGCGACACGGGTCAGCACCCGGTGCCCGCTCCCCCGGCGTCGGATGCGCGGCTGCGTGAGACCTACCTCAGCTGCTTCTGCTGCCCGCCGAACATCGCGCGCACGCTCGCCCGGTTCCACGAGCGTGCGGCGTCGGTGAGCCAGGACGGTCTGTACGTCCACCAGTACGGAGGCAGCAGCATCCGCTTCGCCCTGCCCGACGGCCGGAGCCTCGCCCTTCGCGAGACCAGCGACTACCCGTGGAACGGCCGCATCGCGTTCACCGTTGAGGAGGCCACCGGCGGCGGCATGCCGCTGCACCTTCGCGTGCCGGGCTGGTCGAAGGATGCGGTACTCACGGTCAACGGCGAGCCGACGGCGATCGCTGACCCGGGCGGCTACGCCGCGATCGACCGCGAATGGCGCGCGGGCGACGTCGTGGTGCTCGACCTGCCGATGCCGGTGCGGATGCTGCGTGCCCACCGGCTCGCCGAGGAGGCGACGAACCAGGTCGCGGTGCAGCGCGGACCCGTCGTCTACGCGGTCGAGAGCACCGACCTGCCCGACGGCGTCCACCTCGAGCAGGCGGCGCTGAGGCGCGGGGCGCGCGCTGACACCCGTCGAGGGCGAAGTCGCCGGCACCCGACTCGTCGCCCTCGAGGGTGAGATCGCGGTTCTGCCGCCCGCCTCCGAGGCGCTGTACGACGACGTGGCCTCCGCCGCGGTGGGCGCGGCATCCGTCCGGCTCATCCCCTACTTCGCGTGGGGCAACCGAGGCCCCTCGGAGATGTCGGTGTGGATGCCGGTGGTCTGGTGACCGACTCGGCCTTCGTCGCTGCTGCTGACGTGATCGCGACCTACGTGATCGAGACTTCGCTGCCGCTGCAGCAGGCCGCGGAGGTGCTCGCGGGCGAGCAGTCCACCGGCACGTTCGTGCGGGTCGCGCGCGAGTCCGACGAGCTGCGTGCGCGGTTCGCCGCACAGGTCGAGAGCATCGACGAGATGCCGCTGACCGGTGCATCGCCGCTGCCGGGCGCAGTCGGCGACCCGACTGCCCGCCGGCGCGCCCGGCTGCGACTGCGCTTTCCGCTCGAGAACTTCGGCCCCTCGCTGCCGAACCTGCTCGCGGCCGTGGCCGGCAACCTGTTCGAGATCAAAGAGCTCGCCGCGATCAAGCTCGTCGACCTCGATCTGCCCTCCGCGTTCGCGGAGCGGTACGCAGGCCCGGCGTTCGGCGTCGCGGGCACCCGGCGGCTCATGGGCCGACCGGACGGCGCGATGATCGGCACGATCGTGAAGCCGAGCATCGGACTGTCGCCGGCCGACCTCGCCGAGCTGGTGGGCGAACTCGCGGCGGCCGGTGTCGATTTCATCAAGGATGACGAGCTGCAGGGCAACGGCCCGACCGCGCCGCTGGCCGAACGCGTCCGCGCCGTCATGCCGGTGCTGCACAGGCACGCCGACCGCACCGGGGTCATGCCGATGTACGCGTTCAACATCACCGACGACATCGACCGCCTCGAGGCAAATCACGACCTCGTCGTCGAGGCGGGCGGCACGTGCGTCATGGTGTGCATCAACCTCGTCGGCCTCGCCGGGCTCGAGTACATCCGCCGCCGCGCCCGTGTGCCGATCCATGGCCACCGCACGATGTTCGGCGCGATCAGCCGGTCGGAGCAGGTCGGCTTCTCGTTCCGCGCGTGGCAGAAGCTCGCCCGCCTCTCGGGCGCCGACCACCTGCACACCAACGGCATCAGCAACAAGTTCTACGAGTCGGACGCGGAGGTGCTCGACTCGATCGAAGCCGTCCGAGAGCCCCTGCTCGGGCTGACCCCCACCGTGCCCGTCCTCTCGTCCGGTCAGTGGGGCGGCCTGGCTCACGCGACGTACGCCGCAGTCGGGACGACCGACCTGCTCGTGCTCGCGGGCGGCGGCATCCACGGTCATCCCGACGGGTCTGCGGCAGGCGTGACCAGCATGCGCGAGGCGTGGGAGTCTGCCGCGCGGGGCGAATCGTCCGCCGAGGCGCTCGAGACCTCGCCTGCATTGCGCCGGGCGACCGAGACGTTCGGCCCGGTGCGGGCATGACGCCTCGATCCCCGGCCAACTAGGGTCGAGATCGTGCCGAGACTGCGAGCCGCCTTCTACGGCGATGACTTCACCGGCAGCGTCGACGCGCTGCTCCAGTTCGCGCGCCGGGGCTGGACGGGGCGGCTGTTCGTCGGTCTGCCGACGGCGGAGGCGCTCGAGCGCGCCGCCGCCGAGGTCGACGTCGTCGGGATCGCCGGGATCGCTCGCTCCCTGCCCACCGCCGGCCTGGAGGGCGAAGTGCGCCCGGTGCTCGAGGCCCTCGTCGCCCTCGAGCCGCAGTTCCTGCAGTACAAGGCCTGCTCGACGGCGGACTCGTCACCGAGCATCGGCAGCATCGGACGGGTCCTCGAGATCGGACGCGAGGTCGTCGGACCGCAGACCGTCCCGCTCGTCTTCGCCCAGCCCGACTTCGGCCGCTACACGCTGCACGGCGTGCACTTCGCCGCGGAGGGCGGCATCGTCTACCGCCTCGACCGGCAGCCGACCATGTCGACGCACCCCTCGACCCCGATGACCGAACCCGAACTCGCGGTGCACTTCGCACACCAGACGGACCTGCCGATCGGGAGCATTCCGTTCACGGCATACGGCGACGATCTCGCCGACCAGCTGCGCCGATCGGACGCCGCAGCCGTGGTGCTGGATGCGGCGATCGACGAGCACCTCGAGGAGATCGGTCACGCGATCGCCCGGCTGGACCCGCCCGTGTTCGCGATCGGATCCGGCGGGCTGAGCCTCGCGATCGCCGCAGCGGACGGCGCCCCGCCGACCTCCCTCCCGACGCACGGCGACGCGGCGGGACCCGTGCTCGCCCTCTCGGGAAGCCGATCGGCGCAGACCCGACGACAGATGGATGCCGCAGCCGCCGCCGGCTGGTTCATCCAGCCGCTCGAGCTCGAGGCGTCGCGCGCGGCCGCACAGCTGGACTGGGTGCTCTCAGCGCTGCGGGCAGGGCAGAGCGTGGGGCTCACCTCGGACGACGCGGACCTGTCCGCCGCGAACCTCCCGGCGCTCGAGGCCATCGCCGAAGCCGTCGGCGCGATGGCCTCCGGCGCGGCCGCCGCCGGCGCCACCCGGCGGCTGATCGTGTGCGGGGGCGACACATCCAGCCGGGTCACGCGTCTGCTCGGTGTCGAGTCGCTCTCGATCGCCGCGAACCCCTGGGGCAACGTCGTGCTCCTGCACGCACATGCCGCCGACCCCGCGATCGACGGGCTCGAGCTGCTGCTCAAGGGCGGTCAGGTCGGCTCTGACGAACTCTTGGAGAGCGTCCGCGCCCTCGGCGGGTGAATGCCAGACGCCGCGGCCGTAGGCTGTGCACATGTCTGAACCTCGCACCGGCTGGCCCAAGGGCCGCATCGGCTGGCTCCTCGGAACCGTCCTCATTCTGGTGGGCGGCGTGCTGTTCGGCCTCATCTGGGGGCAGCTGTGGATCGGCCTCGTCCTCGCCTTCGCCGTCTCGATCGGCTGGCTCATCGCCTACGAGTCCTGGCGCGGCAAGCACGTCGGCCTCGAAGATCCCGACGATAACGGCGCCCAGCTCTAGCCCCTGGCCGCGCTCCCTGCGTAGGCCGCTGAGCCGACCTCGGCATCCGTCGACGGTTCGAGCTGGTCGGCGGGAACGCGCATGTCGGCCTGATCTCGGAAGTGCCCGATGAGTGTGAGCACGACGCCGCCGACGAGCCAGCATGCCAGGATCGCCCACTGCGGAGCGGTCGGCGCATCGGGGAAATAGCTCAGGGAGCGCAGGAGGTTCGACGCGGCCCCCGGCACGAAGAACTGCCCGATCTGCCCCCACGGCTCGGGAAGGAACTGCCACGGGGCTGTTGCGCCGGCGATCGGGTTGGCGACCAGGATCGTGATGATGGCCCCGATGCCGAGTCCCGGGCGTCCGAAGACCGCGTTCATGCCGGTGATGAACGCAGCGGTCGCCGCCATCCCGAGGCCGAGCGCCGCGGCGTTCCACAGCCAGTCACCCTGAAGCAGGCCGAACCAGGTCTGCATCACGAGCGCGGCGAGGGCGCCGGCCGTCACCCCGAACACGAGCAGCCCGATCAGACGGCGAACGGCGCCGGCCACCAGGAGCGACAGCAGGATCCCGCCCAGCATCCCGCCGATGGTCAGGGGGAAGCTCGCTGCGGCGAGTCCCGCGCCGGTGGGGTCGGTTTCGGCCAGCGGGACGACGTCCGTGACGGTCACCTGCGGAATCTCGGGTGCTGCCCCCGAGCTCGGCGGCACCGCAGGCGCCTGACCCGACGCGAGTGCCGCGCCGAGCTGCTGCAGCTGGGCCACGAGGGCGGCCTGGGCGGTCTCGGTGATCTGCGCCTGAAGCTGAGTCGCGACCCCCCGCAGCGCCTGGGCGGAGACCGGGCTGGCGGCGGTTGCGACCAGCACCTCGGGCTCATCGAGGAGGATCGCCCCGTACAGCTCGCGCGACTCGATCTGCGCGACCGCGCCGTCGCGCGAATCCACCTCGGTGAGCGTGAACGGTGCGGGATCCTGCTCGGCGAGCGCGGTCTCGAGCGCGGCGACCCGGTCGGTGGGTCCGCTGATGCCGACGGGTAGATTCTGCGGTTTCGACGTTGCGGCCGGCCATACGAACGCCATGACCAGCACGGCGATCACGATGCCGCCGACGAGTCCATAGAGCGCAGCGACCGACCACCTGGTGCGGGCGGAGCGGAGCAGTTCGGCATCGTGTGACATGGCGACTCCTTAAAGAGAATTACTGTTCTGTTTGGAGAATAGCAGAACCGGTATTCTCTTTCCATGCCTCGCGTATCAGACGACTACCGCAGAGCCCGCCGCGACGAGATCGCCCGCGCCGCGATCCGCTGCCTCGAACGCAAGGGCGTGCACGACACCTCGATCGCCGACATCGTCGAAGAATCGGGCCTGTCCACCGGCGCCATCTATTCGCACTTCAGCAGCAAGAGCGAACTCGCCCGCTACATCGTGGCCGAGTTCCTGTTCCCGCGCCTGCACGATCTCGAGCGTTCGGCAGACGTCCGCGCGCCCCGCGAAATCCTTCAGTCGATGCTGAAGGTGTTCAGCGACGACGGACTTCCGACGCGGATCGTCGTGCAGTTCTGGGGAGAGGCGACTGTGGGCGGCGAGATGCACGAGCAGATGATGCAGACGGCGGCGCAGCTGCGCGAGACCATCGCGCGCGCCATGCTCCCCTGGGCCCGCACGCAGACTTCACGCGAGGCCGATGCCGACGCACTGGCGCGGGAGCGGACGCGCGCAGTGATCTCACTTGCACAGGGCTACGTCGCGCACACGGCGGTGTTCGGGCCGCGCGATCCCGGCGAATACGTGGACTCCTTGGTCGCCGCGCTGAACTGACGCGCCTACATCTCCTCGTGCGTGTTCGGGTCGCCGTCCCACAGGCGGCCGCGTTCCAGAGCTGAGATCGCCGCGACCTCGTCGGCGGTGAGCTCGAACCCGAACACGTCGGCGTTCTCGCGCTGACGCTCGGCGTCGGCGGACTTGGGAATCGGCGTGCTGCCGATCTGCACGTGCCACCTCAGCACGACCTGCGTCGGGGTGACGCCGTTGATCTCGGCGAGCTCCTGGAGCACCTGCTCCTGCAGCAGCTCGCTGCGCCGTGCCAGCGGACTCCAGCTCTCGGTGCGGATGCCGTGCTCGGCATGGAACGCCCGCAGCGCGCCCTGCGGGAAGTACGGATGCAGCTCCACCTGGTTGACTGCGGGGGTGACACCGGTCTCATCGATGAGTCGGGTGAGCATCTGCTCGGTGAAGTTCGAGACGCCGATCGAGCGGATGAGACCGCGCTCGCGCAGCTCGATCATGCTCCGCCAGGTCTCGACGAACTTCCCGACGCTGGGGTTCGGCCAATGGATGAGCGACAGATCGAGGTAGTCCAGACCGGTCACCGCCAGCGATCCGTTCGTGCTCTCGACCGCTTCGTCGTACCCGTGATGGCGCCCGGGGATCTTGGTCGCCACGAACAGCTCGGCCCGGTCGACCCCGCTCGTGCGCACCGCCTCGC
Source organism: uncultured Actinomycetota bacterium (assembly GCA_963781135.1). GTDB lineage: Bacteria > Actinomycetota > Actinomycetes > Actinomycetales > Microbacteriaceae > Microbacterium. The sequence continues at coordinate 103,359 of CAWADY010000003.1, forward strand.
CGACCTCGCGCTCATTCTCGTAGTTGACCGCGGTGTCGAGCAGCCGATAGCCGCTGTCGATCGCGGCGATGACCGCGGCGACGCCGTCATCTCCGCGTAGGCCATACGTGCCCAGCCCGAGCTCGGGGAAGGGGATGCCGTCGTTCAGTGTCACGGTGGGGATGCTCAGCATGCATCCATCCTCGCGCATCGGGCTGTGGCATGTCCTCGGCGCTCGGTACCCTTGCCGCGTGAACGAGATCGAGTGGCTCACCGCGAAGAAGTTCCATGCCGAGCCGGGGGTCGAGGACTGGCGAGGACTCTTCTGGGGCGCGTTCGCGTTCTACCGCGTGGGCACGTTCGCCGAGGGCTCACGCTTCGTGGCGGCGATCGCCGATGCCGCGGCATCCGTCGGCCATGACCCCGACGTCGACCTGCGGCCTGACGGCGTGACGATCCGCACCGCCACGCGGCCTGATGGCCGACTGAGCCGGACGGATGCGGTGCTCGCCGCGCGGATCAGCGAGGCGGCCCGAGCACTCGGCCTCGCCTCCGAGCCCGCTCAGCTGCAGATGGTCGGCATCGCGGTGGCCCAGGACGCGGGCATGGACACCAGGCCCTTCTGGGCGGCGGCACTGGGGTACGAGCACCTCGGCGAGGAGGATGCGATCGATCCGCAGCGTCGCGGTCCGCATCTGTGGTTCCACGAGCTGACGCCGCCCAAGCCGGGCCGAGGACGCGTGCACATCGACGTATCGGTCCCGCGCGAGATCGCCGTGGCCAGAGTCGAGGCCGCCGTCGCCGCGGGCGGCCGGGTCGTCGACTCCCACGATGCCGAGTGGTGGACCCTGGCCTCGCCCGATAACCATGGGGTGGATCTTGCAGCCTGGCCCGACGACTACGACGACGACAGGGAGCTGAACCACCGTCTGCCAGGATCGAGCCATGCACGGACGCACCCTCGCCCTCGCGATCGACCTCGGCGGCACGAAGGTCGACGCCGCGCTCGTCGATGCCGGCGGTGCAGTCATCGCGGGGACGGTGCACCGCGCGCCGACGGGGCGGGATGCCGCAAGGGAGGACATCGCAGCGGCCCTCCGCCGAGTGGCTTCGTCGGCTCTCGCGGATGTGCGCTCGAGCGATGCGCTGATCGGGATCGGGATCGGCTCAGCCGGCCCCGTCGACCTCGCGCAGGGCGCGATCGCGCCGCTGAACCTCCCCGCCCTCGCCGGGCTGCCGATCGTCGCGCTCGTGCAGGGCCTGCGGCCCGACGTGCCGGTGCGCCTCGCGCTCGACGGCGCCTGCATCGCTCTCGCCGAGCATTGGAAGGGTGCGGCCGTCGGATCCCGCAACGCCCTCGCGATGGTCGTCTCGACGGGCGTCGGAGGCGGTCTGATCATCGACGGAGCACCGGTGACCGGAATCTCCGGCAACGCCGGCCACATCGGTCAGCTGCGACTGCGGGAACGCGCCTTCGGAGCGCCCGCGACCGACGGCACGCTCGAAGCGCTCGCGTCCGGGCCTTCCACGGTCGCGTGGGCGCGTGAGCAGGGATGGTCCGGGTCGACGGGAGAAGACCTCGCCGGTGCCTACGCCGCCGGCGACCCGATCGCGGTCGCCGCGGTGCGCCGCTCGGCCGGAGCGGTCGGCGAGGCGATCGCGAACGTGGCGACCCTGCTCGATCTCGAGGTCGCCGTGATCGCGGGGGGTTTCGCGCAGGTCGCCGTCGACTACCTCGATCTGGTGAGGGCATCGGCGAAGGAGGCCGCGGTCTTCGACTACGCGCGAAGAGTGCGTGTTGCGGCATCCGGTCTCGACGGTGACGGCCCGCTGATCGGCGCCGCGGCCCTCGTGCTGCGCTGATGCCCCGACCGGCGTGCGGCACAATGACGACATGCCGCTGGATGCCCCTGACCTGCTGAAGGAGCGCGCGCACTTCAGTCGCGCCGAAGCCCGAGAGCTCGGCAAGAGCCTGCGCCGGGTGGTGGCTCGATCCGAGCTCGCCGAGCATCGGCAGACGACGCGCGACCCGGTCGCACACCTGCGTGAGCAGAACGCGACGCGTGTGCCCGAGCTCATGCCGGTGCGGATGGAGCGCATGCTCGCGAATCCGTTCGCGTTCTACCGTGGGACGGCCGGTCTGATGGCGCTCGACCTCGGACACGACCCGCACTCGGGCATCCTGGTCGCCTCGTGCGGCGACGCGCACATCAGCAACTTCGGCTTCTTCGCCTCGCCGGAGCGGCAGCTCGTGTTCGACCTGAACGATTTCGACGAGGCGGCTGTCGCGCCGTGGGAATGGGACGTCAAACGGCTCATCACCAGCGTCATCGTCGGTGGGCGGGAAGCCGGCTACGCGAAGAAGGACGTCGAGCAGATCGCGCACCGCACCTTCGCGCAGTACGTCGCGGTGCTGCGCCGGATGGTGCGGCTGAGTCCGTCGGGGCGCTATTTCATGCACCTGAACGTCGATTCGGCGCGCCGCCAGCTGAGCAGCGACGGACGACGAGTGCTCAATGCCGCCCTCGCCGCAGCCGAGCGTCGCACGTCGGGGCGCGCCATCCGCCGGACCACCGAGCGCGAGCCCGACGGCAAGCTGCGCTTCGTCGAGAACCCGCCGACGATGGTGCGGTTCCACCTCGACGAGGCGACACCCGTCGCCGGCGCGGAGCACGCCGACTCGATCCACGCCCTCTTCGCCCAATACCGCGACACCGTGACGATCGACATCGACACTGTGCTCGCACAGTACGAGCCGACCGACCTGGCGCGTCGTGTCGTCGGCGTGGGCAGCGTCGGCACGCGCTGCTACCTGCAGCTTCTGCAGGGAGCCGATGAGGATGCGCTCCTGCTGCAGGTCAAGGAGGCCGGCGAGTCCGTGCTGTCGCAGTACGGACGCATCCCGCAGCCGGCGCGCATCACCGAGGGGGTCGCCGCACACGGTGAAGGGTTCCGCGTGGTGGGCATGCAGCGGGTGCTGCAGGCCGTCTCCGACCCGTTCCTCGGCCACCTCGAGGCGAACGGCCGCGCGTTCTACGTTCGCCAGTTCCACGACATGAAGGGCTCGGTCGAACTCGACGGCCTGCCGCTGGACGCCTTCAGCGACTACGTCGTCTCGTGCGGGGGCCTGCTGGGCCGCGCGCACGCGCAGAGCCCGACTGCCGGGCAGGTGCTCGGGTACATCGGGACGTCGGATGCGGCATCCACCGCCATCGTCACGTGGGCGACCGCGTACGCCGACCAGTCCCACCGCGACTTCGAAACGGCCTCCGCCGCAACCTGGTAATTCTCTTCGTCACATATTGCACCAGGCGGTTCAGCTTGTTACAGTGAACCTTATGGTTCAACAAATTGCGCTCGATCGGACGTTCGCCGCGTTGGCGGACTCCACCCGCCGCGACATCATCGCGCGGCTCGGCGACGGGCCGGCGACGGTCTCGGAGCTGGCGCTGCCTGCCGAGATCACCGTGACCGGCATGGCCAAGCACATCAAGGTGCTCGAAGATGCCGGGCTGGTCACGACCGAGAAGGTCGGTCGCACGCGTCAGTGCCGACTCGGCACCGAACGATTGGACGACGCCATGGCGTGGATCAGCTTCTATCAACGGCTCTGGGACCGTCGACTCGACGGGCTCGATGCCTTCTTCACCCTCCGGAAAGGAGACCAGAAATGACCGAGACCGTCACTCCCCTCGAACTGCGCATCACCCGTGTGCTGCCCGCCTCGCCCGAGGAGGTGTTCGACGCCTACACCGATGCCGAGAAGCAGAAGATCTGGTTCTCGATCCTCGACGAGCAGCCCGGCATCGTCGAGATCGACGTCGACCTCCGCGTCGGCGGCACCCAGACCGCGGTGTGGGGGCCGGATGCCGACACGCTGTTCCGCGAGACGCAGACCTTCCTCGAGATCGACCGGCCGCACCGCCTCGTGACCTCGTCGACCGGCAGCAGCCCCGACGGCATGACGATGACGACGCGCATCGAGATCACGTTCGAGCCCCAGGGTGACGATGCGACGCTCATGACCATCGTGCAGTCCGGCTTCCCGGTGCCCGAGATCCGCGACTTCTTCGTCGACGAGGTCTGGAACGGCGCGCTGGCACGCATCACCGCCTTCCTCGAGCGCGCTCGCTGAATCGGCTCGCCCGCTTCGGCGATCGGATGCCGCACGCCACAGTGGCCGGGTCGTTTCCGACCCGGCCACCCACGTGCGGAAGGGCTACCGCGCTTCGGTGATCGTGACCGAGCCGGCCGACACGGTGACGTCGACGGCGTTCGGCGCGTCCGACTCGGTGCGCAGTCCGTTCTCGAAGTCGCCGGCCGAGACGTCCGAGCGCACGTCGTAGGCTGCGTCGGGCAGGCGCAGGTCGAGCGAACCGGCGCTGACGTCGATGATCACCGAACGGGGCGCCGAGCCGGTCAGGCGGGCGTCCAGCGTGCCCGCGCTCACGGAGAAGTCCGCTTCGTCCACATCGGAGAGGTCGATGTCGGCGCCACCCGCACTGAGGTCGGTCGTCACGGTGCGGGCTGCTCCGTCCACGGTGAGCGTGCCCGCCCCCACCTCGATGTCGAGGTCGCCGAACGAACCGTCGACGGTGAGTTCGCCCGCCGACAGGTCGAGCGACGCATCCAGCTCGGAGCCCTCGAGCTCACGGGGCAGGGTGAGGGTCGCACGCACTTCGCCCCCGAAGATCCAGCGGGGTCCGAATCTGGGCGGCGTCGCCACGGCGAGTTCGTCACCGTTGCGCTGCAGAGTCCAGGCACCCACGCCCAGACCGCTCGTGACCTCGAGGGTCGCGTCCGAGACGTCGGCGAACTCGACGCGCAGCGAGGCGGCGTCGACGCTCACGTTCAGGCCGGTCACCCCGGCGACATCCACGGTCTGCGTCTCGGTGTGCACGCTCGCGGCGGCGACCGTCGAGAAGACGGCCGATCCGATCGCGCCGAGCACGACGGCGCCGCCCAGCGCGATCGTCAGGATCGCCACGACGCGGGACGCGCCACGGGTCTCGGGCGGAGGCGTGGCCGCCGGCGGAGTGGGCGGTGCGGGCGGCAGTGGGGTCATGGTGCTCATGAGTGGGCTCCTGTCTGCGGCGTTCCGCCGCGGTGTTCGAGGTGGACGAGCGCTGCGAGCACCCGCCGGTTGCCGGAGTCGTCCGGTTCGAGATCGAGCTTCTGGAAGATCGCGGTGATGTACTTCTCGACGCTGGCCTCCGAGACGAAGAGCGTCGCGGCGATGGCCTGGTTGGACTTCCCCTCGGCGATGAGGGCGAGGGTGGACGCCTCACGCGGCGTGAGGCGCTGCATCCGCTCGTCGCGCGGTCGCCGGCTCAACAGCTGCGCGACGACCTCCGGGTCGAGGACGGTCGCGCCCTCGCTGATCCGCGTGATCGCGGCGAGGAAGTCGGTGACGTCGGCGACGCGGTCCTTGAGCAGGTAGCCGATCGCACCGCCGTGTGCGGTGATCAGGTCGGCGGCGTAGCGCTCTTCGACATACTGCGACAGCACCAGCACCGGAAGCGCGGGGTGCTCGGCCCGCAGTCTCAGCGCGGCGCGGATGCCCTCGTCGGTGAAGGTCGGGGGCAGCCGCACGTCGAGGATGCACAGCTCCGGTGATGTCGTCGCGACCGTCTCGTCGAGCGCGTCGGCGTCGGGCAGCGCGGCGACGATGTCGTGGCCGGCGTCTTCGAGCAGGCGCACCAGGCCCTCGCGCAGGAGGACGGAGTCCTCGCAGATCAGGATGCGCACGGGACGCTCACCTCCAGCGACGTCGGGCCGCCCTGCGGGCTGTCGAGCCGCACCGTGCCGCCGGCCGCGAGGATGCGGTTCGAGATTCCATCGAGCCCGCCGCCGGGGATCACCTGGGCGCCCCCGATGCCGTTGTCTTCGACCCGGGCCCAGAGCGAGCCGTCCTCGCGCTGCCTGACCACGACCCGACATTCGCCGGCCCGGGAGTGCTTGGCCGCGTTGGTCAGCGTCTCGGCGATCGCGAAGTACACGGCCGCTTCGGCGTTGCGATCGCAGCGCGTCTCGAGCCGCACGTCCAGGTGCACGGGGATGTGCGAGCGCCCGGCGAGCGCCGAGAGGGCGGCATCCAGCCCTCGATCGTCGAGGACCGACGCATGGATGCCGCGGGCGAGCTGCCGCAGTTCGGTGATGGCGGCCTTGGTGGAGGTGTGCGCCTCGGCCAGCAGCGCCTTGGCCGCCTGAGGGTCGTCGTCGATCTTCTGCTGGGCGAGCCCGAGCGTCATGCCGACAGAGACCAGTCGCGGCTGCACACCGTCGTGAAGGTCGCGCTCGATGCGTGTGCGCTCCACTTCGGAGGCACGGATCGCACCGGCACGCTGCGCGTCGGAGGTGCGGGCCTGCTCGGTGAGCTGCGCCTCGCGGGTCGGCACCACGATCACTCGCGCGAGCACCCCGTGCAGCAGAGCGAGGCCGACGATCGCGGCGAACGCGACGACCGCTGCCAGCACGCCGACCACGGATGCCCATGCCACCGGAACGTCGATGCCGGTTCCGGCCAGGCGCACGGAGCCTCCGCGGGCGAACAGCGGCGCGAAGGCGAGAACGATGCCCGACGCGAAGAGCGAGATCAGGGGGAGCACCACGAGGCCGAGGATCGTCGAGATCGCGGCGCTGGCGACCGCGCGCCACATCGACGGGTCGATGAACTGCTGCCACACCATGCGGAGGAATCCGCCGAATCCGGGGCGGGTGCGCCCCCGGGGTCGAAGCCCGGGCAGCCCGAGCGCGTACAGTCCGTCGACGCGGGCGGTCTCGAGCCAGCCGACGCCGTAGAGGGCGTAGACGAAGCCGAGCAGGAGAACGAGGCCGATGCCGAGCACCGGCACGAGTCCGAGGCCCACGCCCAGCAGGGTGAGGAGCACCGTGAAGACGATGGGGCCGACGACACCGAGTGCGGCGAGCTGAGCGATCGCGCCGGCGACGCGAAGAGGAGATGACAGGGTCGATCGGCGCAGCGGGGGCACCGATGCGGTGGCCGGTTGCGTCACAGTCTGGGAGGTCATGCCTCCAAGGTACGGTCGCGCATTCGCCGCCGCCCCCCGGGCTGCCGGAGGACTGCGTTCGGGTTATCCCGAAACAGCCGGCCTGTCGACGCCTTTCCTCTGCGTGCTCCAACCGAGAGAATCACCGGATGGAACTGAATGACGCACTGGTGCGGCACCTCGTCGACGCGCAGTTTCCGCAGTGGGCGCACCTGCCGATCCGGCAGGTGATGCCGGGCGGATGGGACAATCGCACGTTCCGCCTGGGAGAGGACCTGCTCGTCCGTCTGCCGAGCGCCGACGGCTACGCCGCCGCCGTCGCCAAGGAGCAGCGCTGGCTGCCGGTGATCGCACCCTCCGTGCCGTTCGAGATTCCGCGACCCGTCGCGCTCGGGAAGCCGACGCCCGAGTTCGGCCGGCCGTGGTCGGTGTACGGGTGGATCGACGGCGTACCTGTCAATGATGCCGCGATCGGCGATCTGAGCGGCTTCGCGCGCGACGTCGCGTACTTCTTGACCGAGCTCGCGCGGGTCGACAGCACCGGCGGCCCTCTGGCCGGATCGCACAGCTTTCACCGCGGGGCGCATCCGCGCTTCTACGACGACGAGGTGCAGAAGTCGCTGGCCGTGCTCGATGAGGCGATCGATGCCGCGGCGGCGCGACGGGTGTGGGACGCCGCTTTGAGCACGGAGATCACCGCACGGCCGGTGTGGTTTCACGGCGACATCGCGCACGGCAACCTTCTGGTGCGCGGGGGCAGGCTGTCGGCCGTGATCGACTTCGGCACGTCGGGCGTCGGCGACCCGGCGTGCGACCTGGCGATCGCCTGGACCATGTTCGACGACGACGCCCGGTCGGCCTTCCGCGAGGGTCTCCCCTGGGACGACGAGGTCTGGGCACGTGGGCGTGCGTGGGCGCTGTGGAAGGCGATGCTCGTCGCCGCCGGTGACACCGGGGCACACGATCCGGAGGCCGAGGCACGCAGCGCCCGCACGGTGATCGAGCGCATCCTGGCCGATGCACCCTGAGGGCGGCCTACGATGGGCCTCACCGTGACCGACTCGATGCCCGCCTCGCCGCACTGCGCGACGCTCGTGGTGGATGAGGCGATCACCAAGCTCGATGCGCTCGAGGTCATCGCCCAGACGGCGCACTCCCCTGTTCGACGACCCGGCACGAGCCGCCCGTTCATCGCCCTCGCCGGCGACGCGTGGGCGGAGATCGAGATCCCCAAGTTCGGTGAGGCGCCGCCGCTCGCGATCGACGTCTACTCCTCGGCCAGCCTCGCGGACGCCGAGGCGAGCGCACGCGCGCTCATGGTGCGATTGACCGCCTCGACAGGGTGGACGATCCGTCCGATGTTCGGTGACTGACACGGCACCGGCGGTTCACATCGACGCGTCCGGCGCACTCCGCAAGACTCGGAAAATTGGTCAACCGGTGTTACAATCTGAGCCAGGTCGGGTGGCTATTCCGACGGAAGGACGTCGACGATGACCCGCATCCCTGGCCCGCTCACTGCGCCGCCCGCCCGCACCTGGACGCTCGGCACCGCGCCGTGGCAGGCGATCCCGCCGGCATCCGCGCCGCGCGCGCGCGTGATCATCGACAACGACTTCTCGGGCGATCCCGACGACCTCTACCAGCTCGTGCACCACCTGCTCTCGCCGAGCGTCGAGATCCCCCTCATCGTCGCGTCTCACTTGCGGCCCGGCGACCACTTCGACCCGAGCGAGCAGCAGTCTGAGAACGCGCACCTCATCGTTCAGGACGTCTTCGCCCGGATGGGGCTGCAGTCCACCGCCGTCATCCAGCAGGGCTCGAACCTGCCGCTCGAAGATCGCGTCACGCCGCGCCGGGCACCCGCAGTCGAGGCGATCATCGCGGAAGCGATGCGCGACGATGTCTCGACTCCGCTGTTCTACGCAGCCGGCGGAGGCCTCACCGACCTCGCCTCGGCGTGGCTGATCGAGCCACGCATCGCTGAGCGCCTGACTGTCGTGTGGATCGGCGGCGCCGAGCACGAGGGCCTGGCGATCGCTCCGCCGAACGCGATGCCGATCGAGTACAACCTCCTCATCGACGTCATCGCCGGGCAGGTCGTCTTCACCGACTCGACGCTGTCGGTGTGGCAGGTGTCGCGTGACGTGTACCGGCAGTGCCTGGTCTCAGACGCCGAGCTGCGCCTGCGTGTCGCCGCCACCGGGCCCCTGGGCCGCTACCTCTATGACGAGATCGCGGTCGTGTTCGAGTCGGTCGGCGCGTATCTCGGCGGTGCCGGCGAGACCTATGCGCTGGGCGATTCGCCGCTCGTGCTGCTCACAGCCCTGCAGTCGATTTTCGAGCCGGACTCGACCTCCAGCCAGCATGTCGACCGCCCGACCCCTTCGATCGCCGATGACGGGTCGTATGCCGACGTGCCTGGCGCCCGCCCCATGCGCGTGTACACCTGGGTCGACACCCGCCTCATGTTCGAGGACTTCTACCTGAAGCTGGCGGAGTTCGAACGCTGGCAGTCGGCAGCGGATGCCGCCGAGGTCGCCTCGTGAACGCCCAGGCGGCGGCATCCCCCGTCTCGACGATTCCGCGCCCGCGGACGATCGTGACGGCGGACCCCGAGCTCGACGATCTCAACTCGATGATCCGGTTCCTCCTGTACGCGAACGAACTGGAGATCGAGGGCCTCGTCTACGCGAGCAGCCGGTTCCACTGGCGCGGCGACGGACAGGGAACGGAATTCTTCCTCCCCGAGCGCGAATACGACCGGCCGCAGACGTCGTGGCGCTGGGCGCCCGGCGAGCGCTTCATCGACGACGCGGTGGATGCCTATGCCGCGGTCCATGACAACCTCGTGGTGCACGACCACCGTTACCCCTCCCCCGACGCGCTGCGCGCCGTCATCCGCGAGGGCAACGTGGACTTCGAAGGCGACACCTCCGCCGAGACGCCGGGCTCGCAGCTCATCGCCGACGTCCTCCTGGACGATGAGCCCGGGCCGGTCTTCCTTCAGCTGTGGGCGGGACCGAGCACGGTCGCCCGCGCCCTGATGTCGATCGAGGAGCGGTTCAGGGGAACCGACGAGTGGCACCGAGTGCACGCAGAAGTCTCGGCCAAAGCCATCATCACGAAGTTCGCGTCACAGGATGACACCTACGACGACTACATCGCCCCCAACTGGCCGGGCATCAGGATCATCGAGGTCGCGACGCTCGCGTGGGGCTACATGGCTCGACGCACCGTCCGCGCGGAGGACCTGCACCTGCTGAGTGCCGAATGGACGCGGGAGAACGTCACGAGCAAAGGTCCCCTCGGCGCGCTCTACCGCGTCTGGGGCGACGGCATCCAGATGGTGCCGGGCGATGTCACCGACTACTTCCACCTGTCCGGCCAGACGGCCGACGAGCTGCGCGCACAGGGGTACGGGGTGTGGATGGACCCCCAGCCGGCGGGCGAGTGGATCTCCGAGGGCGACACGACCAACATGCTCCCCCTGCTCGTTCCTGGCCTGCGCGGCCACGAGAGCCCCGCATACGGCGGCTGGGGCGGCCGGTACGAGCCCACGCCGGACGGCGCCGACACCTGGGGTCTCGTCGACGCCGCGTTCCGGCCGGGGGGCGCGGAATGGGCGAGCGGTGGTGCCCCGGCCGGCGACGAAGGCTCGGTCACGCGGTGGTTCGCGGATGCACAGGCGGACTTCGCCGCACGTCTGCGGTGGAGCGTGACCCCCGCCTTCGCTGACGCGAACCATCACCCGCGGATCGAGATCCGAGAGGGGACCGACCTCGAGGTGGCAGCCGGTGAGACGGTGACGCTGACCGCCGAGGTCTCCGACCCCGACGGTGATGGGGTCGCGGTGACGTGGGATGTGTACGACGAGGCCGGCACATATGCGGGCGAGGTCGCTGTCACGCGCACGGAGGCGCACGCGGCGACCGTGGCCGTCCCCGCCGGTGCGCGCCCGGGTGAGACCATCCACGTGATCGCCCAAGCCGTTGACGACGCCCCGCGGCCACTGAAGTCCTACCGCCGAGTCATCCTGACCGTTCGCTGACTGGGCCACGCCTCCGTGTGGGGGCGAGCGGTGACGCAGCGCGCGACTCGCCTCAGGATGTAGCCGCCCGAAGCGCCTCGTCGACTTGGGCCTTCACGGGCGGCGGCACGAACATCAGCGCAGAACCCACGGTCCGGTTCTCTCCCCAGAGCGTCTCGGCGCGCACCGCCTCGGCACGCTGCGGGTCGAAAGCGGCGAGCGTATCGAGCAGCGCGCGGTACGCCCGCGGATCGTCGATGACGTCCGCCAGCGAGGCGTCGAGCCCCGGCAGCGGCCGGCCGACGGATGCCGGGGCCGCCGGCATCCGCCATTCGTGCGTGCCCGAGCCCACCTCGAACGTCTGATCCCGGCCGAGGTCGACCACAGCCGTCGTGTTCGGCGGGACGACGGCCGTCACGATGACCTCCGATCCGTCCCGCACCCACGCGACCGACGCAGCGCCGTACGGCGTGAGGTGCCGCGCCTCGGCGTGATCGAGCGCACTCAGCGGTCGCGGCGCGATGCGCAGGCGCGCGTACCCCGGAGCGTCGGGCGCGAGACCCGCGACGGTGCGGTGCAGCCAGTCGGCAACCGCACCGAGCGCGTAGTGGTTGAACGATGTCATCTCGCCGGGGTTGACGGTCCCGTCCGGCAGCAGCGAATCCCACCGCTCCCAGACGGTCGTGGCCCCCATCGTCACGGGGTAGAGCCACGACGGGCACTCGGTCTGCAGGAGGAGCCGCTCCGCGGCGTCGATGTGCCCGCCCTCCGACAACGCGTCGGTCACGAGGGGGGTGCCGACGAAACCGGTGGCGATGCGATACCCGCCCTCTCGCACCACCGCCGCGAGGCGGTCGGCCAGCGACTGCCGCAGGGCGGGGTCGGTGACGAGGTCGAACTGCAGGGCCAGGGCATAGGCGGTCGGCGCGTCGCTCATCATGCGCCCGGCCGGCGTCACATAGTGCGACACGAACGCCGCGCGACTGCGCTCGGCGAAAGCCCCGTACGTGGCCGCGTCCTCCTCGAACCCGAGGAGCGCGGCGGCGTCGGCCACCTGGCGGAGCGACTGGGCGAGGTAGGCCGTGGCGACGATGTCGCTGTCGACCTTGGCCTGCCCGGGCTTGTCGGGCGGAGCTGAGGGATCCAGCCAGTCGCCGAGCTGCATGCGGCCGGCCCACGGACCGTGGTGTCCGGCATCCCGAAGGACCGCGTCTGCCCACGACCGCATGCTGTCGTACTGGGCTTCCAACACTCCGAGGTCGCCGAACCGCGCGTGCAGCACGGTGGGCACCGCAGTCGCGGCGTCTCCCCAGGCGGCCGCCGGGCCGATGCCGCCGAAAGACGGGAGGGCTGCCGGGATGACGAGCGGGACCTCGCCGTCGTTGCGCGCCTGCTCGTGGGCGAGGTCGCGCAGCCACGAGGTCAGGAATGCGTCGCAGTCGTAGAGGAAGCTCGCCGTCGGCGAGAAGACCTGGATGTCGCCGGTCCAGCCGAGCCGCTCGTCACGCTGCGGGCAGTCGGTGGGAATCGACAGGAAGTTGCCGCGCATGCCCCACACGACGTTCTCGTGCAGGCGGTCGAGCATCTCGTGCGAAGAAGCGAACCACCCGGTGCGGGTCATGTCGGTGTGCAGCACGACGGCCTCGACGTCGGCCGGATCGATCTCGAGACCGGTGATCTCGGCGTAGCGGAACCCGTAGAACGAGAAGCGGGACTCGAGGGTCTCGTCACCGCCCGCCAGGTCGAACGTCGCGGTGGCGGCGGCGTTGCGCAGCGGGCGGATGCTGAGCTCCCCCTCTTCGAGCACCTCCGCGTGGCGCATCACGACGCGCTGGCCCGCAGCGCCGCGCGCGCGGACCCGCAGGCGGCCGACGAGATTCTGACCGAAGTCGAGGATCGTGCCGCCCGAGGGTGTCGGGATCGTGGTGACGACGGGGATCGAGTCGATGCGGCGCACCGGCGGTGCGATCCGCGCTTCGGGCACCGGTACGTTCTCGTAGTCGGGCTTGGCGGCCGCGCCGACACGCGCCGGCGCCCACTCGGTGTCACCGGCGGAGGAGATGTGACCTGCGGAGGACGAATCTGCGGCAAAGGCTCCTCCGCTCGTCACATCTCCTTCGCTCATCTCCGCCGGCAGCGACCAGCCGGGCTGTGCAAGACGCAGATCCTGGTGCTCGCCGGGGTAGATGCCGCTGTCCACGATCGGTCCGTCGCCGAACGCCTGCCAGCCATCGCCGGTCGCGGCGAGCGTCTCGACAGCGCCGTCGACGTAGGTCACCCGCAGCTGGGCGAGGAACGAGGGCTGCGTGCCGTACAGACGGTCGGCGAAGTCGAAGAACCCGTACTTCTCGGTGTACCAGGCGCCGGCGATGGTCGCGCCGAGCACGTTCTCGCCCTCGCGCACGAGCGCGGTCACATCGACCGTCTCGTGCACGAGCCGGTCGCGGTAGCTCGTCCAACCGGGCGAGAGCACGTCGTCCGAGACGGGTGTGCCGTTGAGCTCCGGTTCGGCAGCGCCGAGCGCCGTCCAGAACAGGGTCGCCGTGCGGACCGGCCGGTCGAGCGTGAAGGTGGTGCGGATCAGGGCCGGCTGCGCGTCCCGCGCGGGATCGGCGAGTCCGACCGGCTGCGCGATCCATTCGCCGTCGGCGAGAAAGCCGGCCGTGACGCGGATCGGGTCGCTCCATGTCGTTTCGGCTCGGTCGGTCGACCGGACACGCACGGAGACATCGCGAGACTCCCCCGCCGTGAGCGGGGTGAAGGGCCACGCGACGAGCACGCTGTCACGGCCGGTGACGGTGACCGTCGATGTGCCGTCGGTCAGGTCTGCGGCATCCTGTACCCACCCCGGCTGCTCGGAAGCGACTGTCCAGCTCAGTCGCGGCGTCGGGGTCGCGACGAACGCGGTGTCGTCGCGCAGCTCGGCGCGCAACGTTGAGATCCTGGCATTCATTCGTCGTCTCCTTCGGCGATCCATCGTTGAAACGATACATCGCCCGTGACCGCGTACAGCCCGATGACTCTTCCGGTGAAGGACTCCGTGGTCTCGGACGACAGGAATCGTCCGTCGATCTGGCCGAGATCGACGCGCTCGCCGTCGATCGTCGCGGCGAGGTGGAAGATGTCGCTCGTGCTGACGAACCCGGTCGCGCCCTCGGGCTTCAGCGAGTCGATGTGCAGGTCGAGCACTCCGCCGTCGAAGGGGCGGGACCACTCCTGCCGCAGTCCCCCGATGACCGCACGGGCGGTCACGACCCCGCCGCCGGCTTCGACCTCGACGTGGAATCGCTCGTCGTAGCGCACGGCGAGCCCGCCCGTGCCGGCCGACGAATCCACGGTCACCGTGGCCCGGTTGGTCAGATGCTCCTGGCGCCGACCGAGGAAGACCGGATGCGGGTCGTCGAGTGTCGCCCCATCGCCGTGCAGCGTGAGCCACCCCGGTCGGGCCACAAGGTCGGCGAGGTCGGTGACCGGGCGCCGGATCGCGAGCCATTCGCCGTCGAGCTCCTCGTCGAGCGCGAAGCCGACCTCGACCCGGGTGCCGGGTCGCGGGTTCAGCAGAACGGGTTCGATGGTCGGCCAGCCGTTCTCGTGCCAGCGCACCGCGCTGACGAACGTCTCGCGGCCGAGGGCCGAGAACGCCCGGGTCATGCTGCGCGGGCGCACTCCCAGCATGAAGCAGAACCACTCGCCGTCCGGGCCGACGACGAGGTCGCCGTGCCCGGTGTTCTGCACGGGACGGATGGTCGAACGGGCGGACACCAGCGGGTTCTGCGGCGCCGTCTCGAACGGTCCGTCTGGGCGGGTGCTGCGGGCGATGCTGATGCCATGGCCGCGCTCGGTGCCGCCCTCGGCGATCATCAGGTACCAGGTGCCTCCCACCTCGTACAGATGCGGGGCCTCGGGGAACTGCCCGCCTGTGCCCGACCAGAGCGAGCGCGGCTCCTCCAGGGCGATGTGGTTCTCGAGATCGACCTTCACCTGCAGGATGCCGAGATGCGTGCCGATCTCCGGCCCGTTCAGGATCAGACCGGAGTAGGTGACGTAGACGTTGCCGTCGGCATCCCACGCGATGTCGGGATCGATGCCGTTGATGCTCTCGGTGCCGTCGATGCCGACGATCAGGTCGCCGTCGCTCCAGGGTCCGGCGGCGTCCGTCGCAGTGAAGTGCAGCATCCCGCGGCCCATCGCCACCGTGATCACGAGGTGGAAGACGCCGTCGTGGTGCCGGATCGTCGGTGCCCACACTCCGCCCGCGGTCGGGACGTCGGCGATGCCGAACGTCTCGGGGCGCGCACCGACGTGACCGATGAGCTCCCAGTTCTCGAAGTCGCGCGAGCGGTGGATCGGGATGCCCGGCAGGTATTCGAAGGTCGACGTGGCGAGGAACCACTCGTCGCCGACCCGTACGACACTCGGGTCGGGGTGGAAGCCGTTCAGAACGGGGTTGTACAGGGTGGTCATGCGGGTGCTCCGAGTTCGTGCGTCAGGAAGAGAGGACGGTGCCGAGATCTGCGGCCAGTGCGATCGCGCGGGGATCGCCACCGCCCGGCCAGGGTCCTCGGGCGATCGTGTACGCGAACGCGAGGCCGGTGTCGGGGTCGACGCTTGCGAACGCGCCGGCCGCGCCGTCGTGGCCGAAAGCCCGAGGACCGCCGAACGCCATCGCAGCGGTCGGCTTCTGGAAGACGATCGAGTGTGAGCGACCAGGCTGTCCGAGAACCTCGTCGTAGCCGCGCACCTGCTGCTGGCCGATGATCTCGACCGTGTCGGCGCTCAACACGGGTGCCGCGCCGTCGACTCCCGTCACCGTGGCCGCGAGCAGTCGGGCGAGCCCGCGCGCGCTGCCGGAGCCCGATCCGGCGGGGTGACCGAAGCGCCAGCTGACCGGGTCGTTGGCGAAGTCGACGTGCGGTCCTGCCATCGTGAACACGACGGGGCCCAGCGCGGAGCCGTAGATCGTCGATCCGTCGGAGACGGGACGGATCATCGGAAGTACCGGGACGAGGCGGTGTTCGTGTTCACGGGGAAGGCCGAGGAAGAAGTCCACATCGAGCGGATGCCGAATCTCCTGCTCGTAGTACTCGCGCAGTGTCCGACCCGTCACGCGGAACACGAGTTCGGAAGCCAGGTTGCCGATCGTGGCCGCGTGGTAGCCGAAGGCGCTGCCCGGCTGCCAGAACGGCCGACTCTGCGCGAGACGCTCTGCCGCGGCGTGATCGTCGAGCAGCTCGGCCCACGTCAGCGACGGCGTCGCCTGGGGGAGGCCCGCCTGGTGCGAGAGCAGCTGCCGCACGGTGACGGCCTGCTTGCCCTTTGCGGCGAACTCAGGCCAATACTGCGCAACCGGGGCATCGAGGTCGAGCAGCCCGCGCTCGATCAGCAGACCGACCGTCAGTCCGATCGTGTTCTTCGTGACCGAGAACGGCACCATGACCGAGTCGGCATCCAGGTGCGGCCCGCCCACGGCATCCAGCACCAGAGCGCCGTCGTGGTACGCGGCGACCTGGAAAGACAGGTCGGGGTCGCCGGCAAGCACGTCGTCCAGCCGCTCGACGATCGCGGCCAGGCGATCATCGGCGCGGCCCGCCGCGGGGCCGGAAAGCGGGCTGAGGGTCACGCGTCGACCGTCCAGTCGACGGTGAGCGGCAGGTCGGCGACGGATGCGCCGGCCCGAAGGGTGTAGACGCCGGGCTCGACGACCCACGCGTCGTCCCAGTAGGCCAGTCGGCGGGCCGGGATCGGGATCGACACCGTCACGCTCTCGCCCGCCTCCGCGCGCACGGCGGCGAAGCCGACGAGCCAGCGGACGGGCCGCTCGACCGCGGAGTCGGCCCGCTCGGCATAGACCTGCACCACCTGCTTGCCGGCGCGGTCGCCGGTGTTGGTGGCCGTGACGGTGATCGCGTAGCCATCGTCGTCCGCCAGCGCGGAATCCCACGACCAGGACGTGTACCCCAGGCCGTGGCCGAAGGCGAACGCCGGCGCGGTGCCCGCGCTCAGCCACGCGCGGTAGCCGATGTGGATGCCTTCGTCATAGGTGAGCGTGCCATCGGTGGGGGTCACATCGGTGACGGGAACATCGGCGAGCGAAGCCGGCCAGGTCGTGGGCAGTCGCCCGCCGGGCTCGTTCGCGCCGGTGAGGATGTCGGCCATCGCGGTGCCGAACTCCTGGCCGCCGAAGTAGCCGAGCACGATCGCCGCGACGTCGTCCGCCCACGGCAGGGCGACGGGTGAGCCCGCGTTGACGATCACGATCGTCCGAGGGTTCGCGGCCGCGACGGCGCGCACGAGGTCGTCCTGGCGGCCGGGCAGATCGAGGTTCTCGCGGTCGTAGCCCTCGGACTCGACCTTCGAGTTGGTTCCGACGACCACGACGGCGATGTCGGATGCCGCGGCCGCGGTGACTGCGGCGGCGATAAGGCCCTCGGGGTCGGAGTCGTCGGGAGCGATGCCCACCGTCGCGCTGAGCACGCCGACGAGCGGCGAGTCCACACCGGCGAGCGTGAACTCGGCTCGGATGTCGATCGGCTCGCCCGCCGTCGCCTGGATCGCAGCCGTCAGCGACGGCGGGTTCAGGAACGCGGCACCGAGGTCGGTGCCCTCGATCACGGGCTGGTCGTCGACTTCGAGCACACCGTCGACGAACAGGCGACCGTGATTCGCGCCGGCGAAACCGAGCAGGATGGTTCCGGTCTCGTCGGGGGTGTAGGTCGTGTGCAGCACGAGCCGGTCTGCGGTCGAGACGGGCGCATCGCCGCCGAACCAGACGAGGGCGCTCGAGCGGCGGTCCTCGCTGAAGAGTTCGTTGCCGTCGGCGTCCACGAAGCTCGAGATGAGGCCGGGCTCGCCGGTGCGCGGGTTGGTCATGTGCTCGAGCGGCAGGGCGGCGACGCCGTCCTGCACCACCGCACCGAGACTGTAGGACACCTGCGCACCGGGCACCGCGTGACGAATCGCATCGAGTGGCGAGATGACGCGTTCGGGGATCACGGTCGCACTGCCGCCGCCCTGCGTGCGCGCCTCGCGGGCGTTGTGGCCGATGACGGCGATGCGGGCGACCGAGCCGGGCGCGAGCGGCAGGATGCCGTCGTTGCTCAGCAGCACCGCTCCTTCGACAGCGGCCTCATGGGCGAGGGCGACGCCGTCGATCTCGCTCGGCGTCACCGCGACGGACTCGCCCAGCGCTCCGACCCGCTCGGCGAGCAGCAGCAGCCGCAGCACCTTTCGATCGAGATCCGCCTCGCTGCACACGACCGTCGCGAACGGCCTCGACCAGTTCCGCCCAGGCGGGCGCGGGGCCGGGCATCGCGAGGTCCTGCGCCGCCGGGATGGAGCCGAGGCTGCGCACCGCGGTCCAGTCCGAGACGACGACGCCATCGAAGCCCCACTCCGAGTTCAGCGGGTCCTCGAGCAGGTCGTTCTCGGTCATCGTGACACCGTCGACCGCGTTGTAAGCGCTCATCAGCGCCCAGGCTCCGGCATCCACCGCCCGCTCGAAGGGGGCGAGGTACAGCTCGCGCAGCGCGCGGTCTGTGGGCCGGACGTCGACTGTGAACCGGTCGGTCTCGGAGTCGTTGGCGACGTAGTGCTTGGGCGTGGCTGCGACGCCGTTGTCCTGCAGGCCGCCGACATACGCGGCGGCGAGCTCGGCGCTCAGCTCGGGATCCTCGCTGAAGCACTCGAAGTGCCGCCCGCCCAGCGGCGAGCGGTGCAGGTTGATGGTCGGGCCGAGGACGACGTCGACATCCTTGCGACGGGCTTCGGATGCCGCCGCCGCGCCGTACCGATAGGCGAGGTCGACATCCCACGAGGCGCCGAGTGCGGAACCGGACGGGAGGTTGAGGGAGGGCTCACGCTCGTCCCACCGGGGACCCCGCACACCTGCGGGGCCGTCGGACAGGGTCATCGCGCGAAGGCCGATCGACGGCAGCGGAACCGTGGTCCAGAAGTCCGCGCCCTGGACGAGCGAGGCCTTCTCTTCGAGGGTCAGCTTCGCGAGCAGGGGCTGGAGGTGATCAGTGGCGGAAGTCACGGGGGGTCCTTCGAGGGCGAGGCGGCCCGCGACGATGGCGGGCCTGGACGGGAGGTGTGTGGGATCCCGGTGGGCGCCTCAGCGAGAATGCGCCCACCGGGAGGTGCGGTTACGCGGCTGCGCTCTCGGCATCCAGGAGCGCGCGGCGCTCGACGCGACGCACCTCCTGCTTGTCGGGATCGGGCACGGGTGAGGCCATGAAGAGCCGCTGCGTGTACGGGTGCTCGGGGCGTGCGGTGACCTGGTCTCCGTCGCCGCTCTCGACGATCTCGCCGCGGAACATGACGGCGACGCGATGGCTGATGTGCCGGACGACGGCGAGGTCGTGCGTGATGAACAGGTAGGCGACACCGGTGCGCTGCTGGATCTCGATGAACAGGTCCAGCACGCGCTCCTGTGTGGAAAGGTCCAGTGCCGAGACGGGCTCGTCGCAGACGATGAGCTTCGGATCGAGTGCGAGGGCGCGGGCAATTGCAATGCGCTGGCGCTGACCGCCCGAGAACTCGCGGGGCAGACGGCTGCGGGCATCCGCGGGCAGACCCACCTGGTCGAGCAGGTCGCGAACCCGCGTCTTGGCGGTGCCCGAGGCGACCCCGCGCGCCTGCAGCGGCTCGGCGAGGATCTGCTCGATCGTCAGCGACGGGTTCAGCGACGAGTACGGGTCCTGGAAGACGACCTGGATCTCGGAGCTGAGCGCGCGGCGCTGCTTGCGGTGCAGGTGGCTGATGTCTTTGCCGTCGTAGATGATCGTGCCGCCGGTGACCGGGGCCGAGCCCGAGCACCGCCCGGCCCAGGGTCGTCTTGCCCGAGCCCGACTCGCCGACCAGACCAACCGTCTCGCCGGGCTTGATGTCGATCGAGACTCCCTTGAGAGCCTGGAACGGCTTGGCGCGGAACCCCTTGCCGGGGTACTCGACGACCAGGTCGTCGACCTTCAGCAGCGACTCGCTCATGCGGTGCCTCCCTGAGATGCGGTGCCCGCGAGCGCGAGCGGCGGACGTGCGGGACCCTCGTCGAGGATCGACGCGAGCAGCGACTTCGTGTAGGGGTGCTCGGGGCGCTGGAAGATCGCGCGCACCGGGCCGGTCTCGACGAACAGACCCGACTGCATGACCGTGACCCGGTCGCAGAGGTCGGCGACGACGCCGAAGTTGTGCGTCACGAGCAGCATCGCCATGTGCCGCTCGGCCTGCAGGTCGCGCAGCAGATCGAGCACTTCGGCCTGCACGGTGACATCGAGCGCAGTGGTCGGCTCGTCGGCGATGATGAGGTCGGGGTCGGTCGAGACCGCCCCGGCGATCAGCACGCGCTGGGCCATTCCGCCCGACACCTCGAACGGATACGCCTTGAACGTGCGGACCGGGTTCGGGATGCCGACCCGCTCGAGCAGCGAGAGGGCCTTGTCACGGGCCTCCTTCTTGCTCATGCCGAGTGCGACCCGCAGCGGCTCGGTGAGCTGGCTGCCGATCGTGAACGACTGGTCGAGGTTGCTCATCGGCTCCTGCGGGATGTAGCCGATGCGGCGCCCGCGGATGCCGGCGTAGACGGCGTCGTTCCCGTTCTCGAGCCGGGTGCCCTCGTAGTCGATGGAGCCTCCGGTGACGCTGCCGCCCTTGGGGAGCAGGCCGAGGACGGCGAAGGCGGTCTGCGACTTGCCCGAGCCGGACTCGCCGATCAGTCCGTGCACCTCGCCCTTGCGGATGTCGAGCGAGACGCCGTGGACGACCTCGGTCGTGGCTCCGTCGCTCTGGCCGTAGCCGACGCGCAGATCGCTTCACGCTCAGCACGACTTCCGACGAGCGGACGGCCGACTGCTCGTCGTCGTCGTGGCGGATGGGCTCGCCGTCGGGGGTGACGATGTCGAGCTCATCGCCGAGGTCGGTCACGCTGGAGGCCGTGGTGACAGCGGCGACCGAGCCGGTGCGGGTGGTCACCGCGCGGCGGCGCTTGCGGCGCACCACCACGGTGCGCTCCAGCACGTCGCGGATCGCGTTGGCCAACAGCATCAGGGCGATGCTCGTCAGACCGATCGCGAGCGAAGGCCACACCATGAGCAGCGGGGCCTGGTAGATCTTCGAGAACGCGTCCTGCAGCATCCCACCCCAGGTGGGGACCGAGGTGTCGCCGAGCCCCAGGAATTCAAGGCCGGACTGGATGGCGATCGCGATGATCGCCGACGATCGCGGTCTGGATGATGATCGGCGCACGCACGACGGAGAGGACGTGGCGGCCGATGATCCGCAGATCGCTGAGGCCCGACACCCGCGCGGCGTCCACGTACAGCTCGGACCGGACGGCGGTGACCATCGTGTACACGAGTCGGAAGTAGGCCGGCGCGAGCACGACGCCGAAAATGAGCATCGCCATCCAGACCGAGGGGCCGAGGACGGCGCGCGCGGCGAGCAGCACGACCATGGCCGGAAGTGCCATGACCAGTGCGGTGAACCACGAAGCGATCGTGTCGAACCAGCCCTGGTAGTAGCCGGCGATGAGGCCCGAGACGACGCCCAGCACCAGCGCCGTCACGACGGCGAGAAGGGCGGCCAGGATGCTGATGCGCGTCGCCGCGAGCAGACGCGAGAAGACGTCGCGTCCGGCGCTGTCGCCGCCGAGCAGGTGCTCGGCACTGGGCGGGGCGAGGATCAGCTGGAGCGACGCTTGGTTCGGGTCGTACGGGGCGATGAGCGGCCCGATGATCGCGATGAGCAGCACGAACGCGAGGAAGATCATCGAGATGAGCGCGAGCGGGCTGCGCAGCAGCCTGCGGAAAAGGTGATCGGTCTTGGCGGCGGGCGTGGGGATGTCGGTGGGGACTTCGACGGCGGTCATGACAGTCGCACCTTCGGGTTGAGCGCAGCCTGCGCGAGATCGATGAGGAGGTTGACGACGACGGCGATGATCGCCGTGATGATGACGATGCCCATGACGACGGGGATGTCGCCCTGCGCGGTCGCCGAGACGGTGAGCGAACCGATGCCCGGGAGGGCGAAGATCTGCTCGACGATCACCGCACCGCCGATCATGCCGATGAACTGCACCGCCAGGAGGGCGAGAGCCGGTCCACCCGCGTTGCGGAGGACGTGCTTGTACACGACACGGTTCGAACTGAGTCCGCGGCTGCGAAGCGTTCGGACGTAGTCGCGGGACAGGCCGTCGAGCACCGAACCGCGGACCTGCTGCGCGATCGTGGCGATACCGCCGATCGCCAGGGCGATGATCGGCAGCGTGACGCTGCTCAGCCAGCCGGTGAATGAAGTCGGTGAGCGGAATGTATCCGGTCGCCTTGAACCAGCCGAGGTTGATCGCGAAGATCAGCACGAGGAAGAGTGCGATCAGGAAGCCGGGGATGGCGAAGCCGAGGATCGAGAAGAACTGAACGGTGCCGTCGACCGCTCCGCCGCGCCGAGCGGCGAGGATGCCGAGGATGACCGAGAAGATGGCGGTGAGGACGATCGCGCCGATCACCAGCGACAGCGTCACGGCGAGGCGGCTGCGAGCTGAACGCTGACCAGCTGACCGTTGAACCAGGATCGACCGAGGTCACCGGTGAACGCGGAGGTCGAGCCAGTCCCCGAACTGGACGAACAGCGGCCGGTCCAGTCCGAGCTCTGCGGCCTTCTCGCCACGACCTCTTGGGTGGCGTTCTGGCCGACGATGGTGCGGGCGATGTTGCCGCTGCCGATGATACAGCAGGGTGAAGGCGATGACCGTGATGACCACGATCAGGACCAGGCCCGACAGCACGCGGCGCAGGATGAATATGAGCATTGCTCCACTCCTGTGTAGAGGAATCCCGGAATCGGGGAAGAAGGGGTCCGGCCCGCCCGATCGCTCGGGCGGGCCGGAGAGCGACTACTGCTTCGGCTGGAAGTCGTAGATCGCGGGGTAGGCGTTGGTGGGGAGCATTTCGACGGTCGTGTTGGCGTCCGTCGCGACGCTGCCCTGCACCCGGTAGAACGGGGCGAACCAGGCCTGCTCCACGATGTACGTGTTCAGCTCCTTCGCCACCGAGGCCTGGGTGGCCTCGTCACCGTACTGGATCTCCTTGATGTACTCGTCGACCTGCGGGTCCTGGTACTTGAAGGGGTTGAACACAGCGGTCGGAGCGATCATGAACTGGATGAGCTGCCAGTCGGGGTTCTGCTCGAGAGCCATGAACGACGCCGGGTACTTCGGCGCCAGCAGGTCGCCGATGAAGTTGCCCATCGGCACGTCCGTCTGCTCGACGGTGACTCCGACCTCGGAGAGCTGCTGCGCGATCAGCGTGTAGGTCGTCGCGCCGAGGGCCGTCACGGCCGGCATGCTGATCGTCAGACCGTCGGGGTAGCCCGCCTCGGCCAGAAGCTCCTTCGCCTTCTCGGGGTCGTAGTCGTAGTAGCTGTCCAGCTCGGGGTCGTAGGCATCCGAGGAGGCGGGGAAGACCTGGGTGGTCACCGTGCCGTGGTCGAACTGGAGCGCGGTGAGCAGTCCCTCACGATCGAATGCGTAGTTCAGCGCCTGACGGACCTTGACATCGCCGAGCGCGGGGTCCATCGAGCCCGCGCGGTCCAGCAGCAGCAGGCCCTGGAAGTCGAGCTCGTTGGCGTTGATGGTCCAGCCGGCGCCCTCGACCTCGGTCAGCGCGGCGTTGTCGACCAGCTTCACGCCGTTCGCCTCGCCGGCCTTGATCGCGTTGAGCGCAGCCGTCGGGTCGCCGAGGACGTTGATCACGAGGTTGTCGTAGTGCTGGACGTCGGGGTTCCAGTAGTCGGGGTTCTTCGTGTAGGAGTACGTGGTGCCCGTGACGGTCGCGGCGGTGTCGAGCACGTACGGACCGGATCCGATCGGCGTGGTCGCGGCATCCGGGTTGTCGAAGTTCGCCTCTGCGCCGACCAGTCCCGGGTCACGGGTCAGGTAGTTGAGCATGGCGGGGTCGGGAGCACTGAGGGTGATGACCACCGTCGTCTCATCGGGCGCCTCGAAGCTGGAGACGCCGGCGAAATAGCCGGCATCCGGCGAGGTGCCGTCCTTGAAGCGCTGCAGGTTGGCGGCGACGACATCGCCGGTGAGCTTGGATCCATCCGTGAAGGTGACGTCGTCACGCAGGGTGAGCGTGAGCACCGTGTTGTCCTCGTTGTACGACCACTCGGTCGCCAGCCACGGCTCGATCGTGCCCTCGGGGGTGGCGAGCAGAAGCGTGTCGAAGACCGCCTGGTAGTACGGCGAACGGTTGCCCCACTCGGCCCCTGAGGGGTCGTAGGTGGTCGGCGCGAAGAGGGCGCCGAGCGTGAGCGTGCCTCCGCTGCCCTCGCCACCGCCGCCGTCGGTTCCGCCGCCGGCGCAGGCCGTGACCGCGAGTGCGGTGGTGACGGCGATAGCCGCTGCTGCCGCGGCCTTCTTCCATCGGATCATCTTCGAGTCCTCTTGGTAGGGGGCGATTCCACTGCGGATCACCTCGTAGACGAAACGGTAACACCAAATCCGAGCGTGCACTAGGTTTTTAGAATAAATTTCTAGCGATCGCTAGGTTTTTGTTACATTTGCGCCCACAATGACTGAACGAGGGCCGAAGAAGGCGGACACGATGACCGAAGACGGTCGAGACGATACGGTGAGGATTGTGACCCAGACCCCGTCACCGCCGCGCGTGCGCAAGCCGCGGGGTGAGTATGCGAAGACCGGCGCGAAGCGCACGGCGATCCTGGATGCCGCGCTCGAGGTGTTCGCCGAGTCCGGCTATCGGTCCGGGTCGTTGCGCGACGTCGCCGGCAAGGTCGGAATGAGCGAGGCCGGCCTGTTGCACCACTTCCCCAACAAGAGCGCATTGCTCGCGGCGGTGCTGGACCGACGCGATCAGCACTCCCTCGAACTCGTGCCCTTCGGCGCCCCCGACGGCGCCGTGTCTCTCCGCGGGCTTGTCGAACTCGCCGCGTACAACGCGTCCGTTCCCGGGGTGGTGGAGCTCTACTGCATCCTCTCCGCAGAGGCCACAGCGCCCGACCACCCGGCCCACGAATACTTCATCGGACGCTACGAGTACACCCGTGCGAACCTGCGCACAGCATTCGAGTCCCTCGAGCGAGACGGCCGGCTGATGGCCGGAGTGACGCCTCAGGGGGCGGCGGTCGCGACGATCGCGATGATGGACGGCCTTCAGGTGCAGTGGCTGCTCGACCGGGATGTGATCGACATGGCAGAGGAGCTCAAGGGGTTTCTCGGCGCGTTCGTCGATGTCGACTTCTCCGACCTGCGCGTGCTCACCGACGGCGACACCCCGCTCGAGGAATCCGCCTGAGATCAGGCGCGGCGCACGCCCCGCAGCGACGCGACGAACTCGAGCTTGTCGAGCACCGGCGCGGGGATGATGAACGGGTAGAGGTCGTCCTTGCCCATCGACCGGTTGATCATGTTGAGCGCTGCCGACATCGGCACCCACACGCCCGTGACGAGATCGCGGAAATGCGAGAACGCGTCTATTCCGGCCACAGCCGTCAGTCCGTACTCGGATGCCGTCTCGATCGTGTCGCAGATGTGCATGAAGTGCGCCCAGGTCTCGGCGAAGTCCTCGTACGGATGCATCGTGGCGTAGGTCGTCAGGTACGACAGCTCCCAGCCCGCCGGCGCACCCTGCGCGTAGTGCCGGTCGATCTCGGTCTGGTAGTCGATCGTCTCATCGCCGAAGAGCTCGCGGCACCGTGCGCTCCGCTCGGCATCGCCGGAGACTTCGACGAGCTGCCACTGGTAGTAGTGCCCGATCTCATGACGGAAATGGCCGAGCATCGTGCGGTACGGCTCGTCCAGCTCGCCGCGCAGGCGCTCGCGATAGGCCGGGTCGCTCTCGGCGAGATCGATCGTGATGACCCCGTCGTCGTGCCCGATCACCACGCTGCGGTCGGTGCTCGAGAGCAGGTCGAAGCACAGCCCGTTCACCGGATCGCCGCCGGTCGCGGCATCCTTCCCGATGACGGGGAATCCGAGTCTGTCGAGCTCGACGATGAGGTGCCGTTTGGCCCGCTCGGCGACGGGGAAGTTCGCGACCCCCGCCGCATCCGCATCATTCGGCCGCGTGCGGGTGAGCGCACAGCTGAAGCACTGACCGCCCTCGAGCGGAGCGAGCCAGGTGCAGCCTGAGAGATTGAGGTTGCGGCAGACGTGCCAGATCAGGCCGGAGCCGTCGATGTATCGGCCATCGAGGCCGACCGGGACGATCTCGCCCTCCGCGCGGGAGTACCCCAGACCCACGCCGCACGAGACGCAGATGGAGTTCTCGAAGTAGAGCGGATTGCTGCAGACGCGGCATCGATACGATCTCACCCCTCAGGGTCGCATACCCGCCCGCGCGAGAACTCACCCTTGCGCATACTCCTCGAGAGGTGCAACATCGACCGCCACCCGCAGCGTCGACTTCTTCGCCTCGGTGAAGATCACTCCCTTGACCGGCGGCACATCGCCGTAGTCCCGGCCCCACGCCACGGTCACGTGCCGGTCCGACGCCCACTGGTCGTTCGTGGGATCGAACGCGAGCCACTGGTCCGAGCCCGGAATCCAGGCCGCGACCCACGCATGCGACGCGTCGGCGCCGACCAGCCGCGGCTTGCCCGGGGTCCGTCGCGTCGCGAGGTAGCCGCTCACGTACCGGGCCGCCATGCCGTGGCTGCGCAGGCACGCCAGTGCGAGGTGGGCGAAGTCCTGGCAGACGCCCGCCCGCTTCTCGATCACATCCGCGACCGTGGAAGTGACCGTGGTCGCGGTCTTGTCGTAGTGGAAGTCGGTCTTGATCCGGTGCATCAGGTCGGTCACGGCTTCGCCGATCGGACGCCCCGGGGTGAGGGATGCCGCGGCATACGCCCGGGCGGCATCCACGTGCAGCGCCTTGGGCGACTCCATCGCGAACTCGGTCGCCGCCCACGCTCCGCGAGAGATGCCGGCGTTCAGGATCGGACGCGCGCGCTCCCAGGGCTCGAGCAGGGCGTCGGCGTCGTACTCGGTGGGAACGACCGTCACATCGCTGAGCGCGTCGATCGTGAGGCGCATGTGCGGCTCCGTCACGTGGAAGTACGACACGACGTTGCCGTAGCAGTCGGTGTCGTCGGTGATGTCGCTCGGGAGCGGGTCGATCGAGACCGTCCGGGACGCCACGTGCTGCCACGGCAGCTCGCGCGGCCGGCAGTGCGCGAGGCCGAAGCTGCTCGAGACGTCGTCGTCGTACGAGTAGGTCGTGGTGTGCGAGACGCGGTATCTCACTGCGACACCCCCGTGACCTCGGTGAGTGAGAGCGACGAGATCGGCTGCGGCACCGGGCCGGCGGCGAAGTGCAGGTGCACGATCGCGTCACCGAGGCGGTGCAGCTGCGCATGCGTCTCGCCGAGGAACTCCTCGAGCTGCGGGCGGTAGCCGTCGACGGGCGCGGTGAGCGCCCCGATGTCGGCGGCCTCGAGCGCGTCCTCGAGGTGCTCGAGCAGGCGCTCCGGGCGCGTGGACCCGGTGGAGCCGGCCAGCTTCGACAGATGGAACCGCAGCCGCGCGAGTGAGAACGCGATCGACCGCGGGTTGTCGGGGTCGAGCAGGAGCAGCTCCAGCACGTCGGAGGTGCGGGCGCTGCCGCGGAACCGGCGGCGGTGGGTCACCGAGCTCTCGGCGGCCATCAGCACGCCGCCGAGCACGGCCCGGTCGACGCCGCCACCGAGCGAGACGGTCGTGGTCGCCGCCAGCAGGGTGCACACCTGCAGCGACCGCTCCAGGTAGCGGCCCGCCTCGATCGCATGCCAGCCGTCGTCGCGGATCATGTTCGCCGTCACGCCCTGCAGCGACAGGATGCCGCCCAGCATGCGGCTGGCCGATTCGGCGATCTGCGGCCGCCGCATCGCCCGCAGCGACTTCATGGCGCGGTCGGTGCTGCCGAACGCCCGCCAGGTATCGACCGAGAGCTGATCGCGCACGCCTTCGAGCGCATCGCGCAGCCGCTGGAGCGAGTGCGCCGCCGATCCCGGGCGGTCGGCATCCACCAGCAGCGAGCGCTGCTCGAGATCCGTGTCGAGCCAGCGGGTGCCGCAGAGCCGCTGCAGCACGCCGATGAGCGCACGCAGCGCCGCGCCGCCCTCGCGCGTGGACGTGTAGTCCAGCTGCTCGGCGTGCGCGCTCGCCGTGATCACGAGACGGACGAGGTCTTCCGCACGCTCGGTGTAGCGACCCGACCAGAACATGTCCTCGACCGCACGCGGTGACAGCACGGGCACGGCGCGGGCCAGTGGCAGCGGCGCGACCTCGACGATGCCCTGGTCCAGATCGCCGGGGGCGTTCTTGAGCACCCAGACGTCCTTCGTGCTGGGTGCGGCCTTGCGGTCATCGACCAGGGTCGCGAGCCCGCCGACCAGCGGTCGGTAGATCGCGCCGTCGCGCACGGTGAATGCGCGCAGCACGAGCGGGTTGGGGTTCGCCCGGCCCGACGCGCGGCCGGCGTCGCCCCACGAGGGCGCCTGCGACAGTGGCAGCCGCTCCTGACCGACGAACCGGTGCGGTGCCGAACTGATCCGATCGCGCAGCTGCGCGGGGTCGAGCCCGACGAGGTCCGCCGCGCGGCCGTCGATCTGACGGACGATGTACCCGTTCGGGTCCGCTTCGACCGCCGCGAGCACCGTCGCGAGTCCCTCGGGGTCGCCGCACCACGTGGTGGGAACGGACGGCAGGCGCAGCTGCTCACCGAGCAGCCGCTCGCACACCGCCGGCATGAACGGCATGAGGCCGGGGTTCTCGAGCACGCCGGCGCCCAGGCCGTTCACGAGTCGAACGCGGCCGCGGCGCACAGCCTCGGTGAGCCCGGCGACGCCCAGCTGCGAGCCCGCACGCAGTTCGAGCGGGTCGCACCATTCGGCATCCACGCGTCGCAGGATCACGTCGACCCGCTCGTGCGGTTCGTGCTGCGGGAAGCCTGCGGGCTTCATCCACACCCACCCGTCGCGCACCACGAGGTCTTCGCCCTGCACGAGCGGGAAGCCGAGGATGTTGGCGATGAACGCCTGGTCGTACGCGGTCTCGGAGTGCGTGCCGGGCGACAGCACGACCACGCGCGGGTCGGCCACCTCGGCCGGCGCGGCCTGCAGCAGCGCCGAGCGGAGCGCCGAGAAGTACGGTTCCATGCGGTGCAGGCCCGCCTCTTCGTACAGCTCGGGCAGCACGCGCGAGAGCACCCGCCGGTTCTCCATCGCATAGCCGAGGCCCGAGGGCGCCTGCACGCGGTCGGTCAGCACGCGCCACTCCCCCGCGGCGTCACGACCGAGATCGGTGCTCGAGAGGATCAGCGGGTTCGGATCGAAGCCGCGGGCGCGGGCGATGGGGCGCGTGTAGCCCGAGTGGCCGAAGACCACGGCCGAGGGGATGACCCCCTCCGCGAGCAGCCGCTGCTCGCCGTAGATGTCGGCCAGCAGTGCGTTCAGCAGCTCCGTGCGCTGCGCGAGCCCGACCTCGAGCCGCGCCCAGGTGGCGGCATCCAGCACGAGCGGCATCGGATCGAGCTGCCAGGGATGCGCGCCGTCGGGATTGCCGTACGTCGCGCCGTCGTCGGCGAGCAGAGTCGTGATCTCGCCGTCGATGCGCCCGAGTTCGAGCGGTGTCAGCTCGACGGCGATCGACGCCATGCCCTTCCACGCCGGCCGCAGCGCGCCGTCGGCGCCGACGACCTCGTCGAAACGGCCGCCATTGCCCGTCAGGGGCAGCGTCGGCTGAGCGATCGCGGCGGCATAGTCGCGTAACAGACTCATTCGGGCGGGCTCACTCCAGAGGGATCACGCGGTCGGAACCCTGCGCAGGTCCAGCGTGTGCGGGTAGTCGGGGCTGAACGCGCGCCGCGCCGCCTCGCGCAGCGCCGGCACGTCCAGGCGCCCGGCGGTGTGGCCGTGCGGCTCGAACCGGCTGGCGCGGCGGGCCTCGGCCTCGTTGGAGTTGATCGGCGGGTGGTCGTACGACCGGCCGCCGGGATGCACCACGTGGTAGGTCGCACCGCCGACACTCACGCCCGACTCGATGTCGACGACGTCGAAGACGAGCGGGGCGTGCACCGGGATCGACGGGTGCAGAGCCGACCACGGCTGCCAGGCGCGGTAGCGCACACCGGCGTAGTACTCGCCGGCGCGACCGGTCGAGGACAGTGGCACGGGAACAGCCTGACACGTCACGAGGTGCATGCGCGGATCCAGGCCGGTCACTTTCACCTGGATGCGCTCGACCGACGAGTCCACGTAGCGGGCGGTGCCGCCCTCGGTGACCTCTTCGCCGAGCACGTTCCAGGGCTCGATGGCCTGCCGCAGCTCCAGCTCGATCCCGCCTGCCAGGCGGGTCATGCCGACCCTGGGGAAGCGGAATTCGGTGAACGCGTCGAGCCAGTCCGCCTCGAACGCGATGCCGTGCTCGCGCAGATCGGCGACGACCTCCCCGATGTCGGCGGTCGCGCCCTCGGGCAGCAGGAAGTCCTCGTGCAGCCGGGTGCCCCATCTCACGAGCGGAGCGGTGTGCGGCTTCTCCCAGAACATCGCGACGAGGCTGCGCACGAGCAGCGCCTGCACGAGTGCGAGCTGCGGATGCGGGGGCATCTCGAATCCGCGCAGTTCGAGCAGCCCGAGCCGACCGCGGCTGCGAGTCGGGGCTGTAGAGCTTGTCGATGCAGAACTCGGCACGGTGCGTGTTGCCCGTGAGGTCGGTCAGCAGGTGCCGCAGCGCGCGGTCGACCAGCCAGGGCGATGATTCCTCGTCCAGCTCGCGCGCCGAGGTGGTGAGCCGGCGGATCTCCTGCAGCGCGATCTCCATCTCGTAGACGGCCTCGGGCCGGCCCTCGTCGAAGCGCGGCGCCTGGCTGGTCGGTCCGATGAAGCGTCCCGAGAACAGGTACGACAGGCTCGGGTGCCGCTGCCAGTAGGTGATCAGGCTTGCGAGCAGGTCGGGGCGGCGCAGCAGCGGCGAATCGACCGGCTGCGACCCGCCGAGCGTGATGTGGTTGCCGCCGCCGGTGCCGGTGTGCAGTCCGTCGAGGTCGAACTTCTCCGTCGCGAGGCGGCTTTGGCGGGCCTGTTCGTACAGCGTCACGGTGAGGTGTCGCAGGTCGGCCCACGACGAGGTCGGCTGCACGTTCACCTCGATCACGCCGGGGTCGGGCGTGACGATGAGCTGGGTCAGGCGCGCGTCCGGCGGCGGACCATAGCCCTCGAGCACGAGCCGGCAGCGTGTGAGCTCGGCGGCCTTCTCGATGACCATGAGCAGGTCGCAATAGGCCTCGAGGGTGATCGTCGGCGGCAGGAAGACATGCACGTAGCCGTCGCGCGCCTCGAACGTGACCGCGGTGGTGCGCGCATCCTTCGGGTCGACGACCGTCACCTTCGGGATGCCCGGGCTCAGGGGCGGCCCCGCCTCGAGGTACGACGGCTCGCCGGGGTGCTCGGGGTCCTCCCACGAGATCGAGTCCAGCGGCAGTCGCAGGCCGACGGCGCTGGAGCCCGGGGTGAGTACGAGTCGCCCGCGGCGGAAGGTCCATGCCGGGCTCGTCCACTCGCCCTCGGTCGTGAGCGGCAGAACCCAGCCCGTCTCGGTGCTGACGGTGCGGTCGAGCTCGGCGACATCGACGTCAGCCGCGTCGTCGAGGTCGGGCCGGGGTCCCTCCGGCTTGCGGATCTCGGCCGCGATCTCGGCGAACGGGTCCTCATACGCCGGCAGCAGTCGCCGATCCGGGATGCCGAGCACCGCGGTCACCGCACGGGCGAGCGCCTCGGCGTTCGAGCGCGCGTCGGAATCGGCATCCTTCCCCCACGGGTCGGCGAGCAGATCGGGATCGTTCCACAGCGGCTGGCCGTCGGTGCGCCACTGCAGCGCGATGTTCCAGCGCGGCAGCGTCTCTCCGGGGTACCACTTGCCCTGGCCGCGGTGCACGACGCCGCCCAGCGCATACGTGGCGCGCAGTCGCTCGGCGAGGATGCCGGCGAGCTCGCGCTTGTGCTCGCCGTCGGCATCCGTGTTCCACTCCGCGCTCGTGGCATCGTCCAGCGCGACGAAGGTCGGCTCGCCGCCCATCGTGAGACGCACGTCGCCGTCGATCAGTCGCTGGTCGACCGCGCCGCCGAGCGCATCGATGCTCGCCCACTGCTGGTCGGTGTACGGCTTCGTCGTGCGCGGGTCCTCGTGGATCCGCACCACCTCGTTGCGGAAGTCGAACGTCACCTCGACCGGCTCCGTGCGGCCTTCAATCGGGGCCGCGCTGGAGGGGTGCGGCGTGGCGCTGAGCGGGATGTGACCCTCGCCCGCGAACAGGGCGCTCGTCGGGTCCATGCCGACCCAGCCGGCACCGGGGATGTAGACCTCGGTCCAGGCATGCAGGTCGGTGAAGTCCACCTCGGTGCCGCTCGGGCCGTCGAGGGCCTGCTGGTCGGCGGCGAGCTGCACGAGGTAGCCCGAGACGAAGCGTGCGGCCAGGCCGTACTTGCGCAGCAGGCTCACGAGCAGCCACGCGCTGTCGCGGCAGGAGCCGATCGCCCGGGCGAGCGTGTCGTCGGGCGTCTGGACGCCCTCCTCCATGCGAACGTCGTACGCGACGTCGCGATGCACGGCGGAGTTGAGACCCGCGAGGAACTGGACCGTGGGAACGCCGTACTCGGGCAGGGCCGGCAGCGCTTCCTTCCAGATGCCGGCCTGTTCGCTGTCGTCGACGGGGCGCAGATAGGGCGCCAGGTCGGCCTTCAGGCTCGGCTCGTACTCGAACGGGAAGGATTCGGCGTACTCCTCGATGAAGAAGTCGAACGGGTTGATCACCATGAGGTCGGCGACGAGACTGACCGTGATCGACAGGTGGTCGATCTTCTCGGGGAAGACCAGGCGGGCGACCCAGTTGCCGAACGGGTCCTGCTGCCAGTTGATGAAGTGGTTCGCCGGACTCACGTCCAGCGAGTACGCCTCGACCGGCGTCCGCGAGTGCGGAGCGGGCCTCAGACGCACCACATGAGGGGTGACATTCACCGGTCGGGCGAACGTGTACCCGGTGTAGTGCGTGAGCGAGACCTTTGTGGACATTCCCACAGTGTCGCCCAAATCTGTTGCGTTCGCGTTTCGTACCCGCGTACGCGAGCCGGTCCGACGCCTCGATTCGCGCCGAAACCGGGGTCTGTGCCGAAACAGGGGGTGTCGCGCCCTGCCTCGGCCCGCGATCCCCTGTTTCGGCGCGCGCAGGTCAGCCGAGCAGTTCGGGGCGCTTCCATTCGGCGCCGTGCACGTGCTGGTCCAGGAACGCGAAGACGGTCTGGTACCAGACCACGGCGTGCTGGGGCTTCAGAACCCAGTGGTTCTCGTCGGGGTAGAACAGGAACCGATGCACGCTCGATCCGTCGGCGGCAGCATGGTGCTCGGCCAGCTCCGACCACAGCCGCAGGCTCTCGCCGATCGGCACGCGGTAGTCGCGATCGCCGTGGATCACGAGGAGCGGGGTGCGGATGCCGTCCACGAAGCGGTGCGGAGAGTTCTCCATCATCGCCTCGGGTGTGAAGATGCGCTGCCAGTACTCCGAGCTGTCGGTCGTGCCGCCGAACTGATCCATCGCCCACAGGCTCGCGTGCGTCACGATCGCACGGAAGCGGTCGGTGTGCCCGGCGACCCAGTTGGCCATGTAGCCGCCGAACGAGCCGCCCATCGCCGCGGTCTTCGTCTCGTCGATATCGGGACGACCGGTGACGGCATCCGTGATCGACATCAGGTCGGTGTAGGGCTTGCCGCCCCAGCTGTTCCAGCCGCGGGCGATGAACTCCAGGCCGTAGCCGGTCGACAGTGCAGGGTCCGGCAGCAGTACGGCGTAGCCGCGAGCCGCTGCAAGCAGCGGCGCCCATCGCCAGCTCCACGCGTTCCAGCTCGCCAGCGGGCCGCCGTGGATCCACAGCAGCAGCGGTGCGGGCGAGGCATCCGATGCGCCTTCCGGCAGCAGCAGCCATCCGCGCACGCGGGCGCCGTCCTCGGCGATCGTCTCGACCTCGGTGATCGTCGCCGGTGCCGCGGGCAGCACGGCCGGTGTCACCAGGGAGGTCACGGTTCCGTCGCGCGCGATGCGCACGGGGTGCGACGGGGCGAGCCAGTTGGAGCGCAGTGCGACGAGGTCGCCCGACGCGCGATCGACCGCGACGTGCGTGTACGTGAAGTCGTCGGTCGTGAGCTGCTCGGGTGCGGCCCCGTCGAGCGGGATGCGGTAGATCGGCCCGCGGCCGTCCGAGTCGGCGGTCGCGATCAGCGCCGCATCGTCGGCGGCGAACTGGATGCTGGTCGCCCAGCGGTCCCAGTCGGCGGCGAGGCGCCGGGGGTTTGCACCATCGATGCCCGCGACCCAGACCTCGATGTCGGTCGGAGCGGCGGGTGAGCCCTTCTCGGTTCGCAGATAGGCGAGCGTGCGGCCGTCGTGGCTGATCGTCGGCGCCTCGAAGTCCACGTCGGGCTCGTCGAAGAGCCAAGAGCGCTCGCCCGTCGCGGTGTCGATCGCGGCGAGCGCGAATCGGCCGTCGCGGGTCTCGGCGATGCGGAGCGCGGCGATCAGCGTGCGGCCGTCCGGCGTCAGGGCAGCGCCGGCGGTGTCGGCGGTGCGACCAGGGGCCGGTGTCAGGTCGAAGGGACGAGGCAGCGTCGCGGGGTAGGGGGTTCCGGCATCCCCACCGTCTTCGACCGCCTCGTCGGGCGCCCTGTCGGCCGACTCGGCCGTGACAGCGGCGACCGTGTCGGCGAGGCCCGCCAGATCCAGGGCGAGCAGGTGCGGCTCGGCCGGACCGAGGTCGTGGTCCCAGAACCGCACGGGGTAGGTCTCGTGCAGGATCGCCGCGACCTTCTTCTTCTTGCGCAGGGCGCGCAGCTTCGCCTCGGCCTCGAGCGTCTCGCCGCCCGGCAGCAGCTCGGCACTGAGGACGACCCGATCCGCGGCCTCCGCGACGGCCGCGATCGCCGCGACGCCGCCGGCGAGCCGGGTCACCGGACGGCCTTCGCCTCCCGCCGCGGGCAGCAGCCAGAGCTGGCTCGACTCGTCGTCTTCGTCTGCTTCAGAATCCGGCCGGGCGGAGACGAACAGGATGCCGCCGTCCGCGGTGAACGACGCGCTCGACTCGCCCTTCGCCGATCGCGTCAGCCGCGTCGGCGACCCGCGACCGTCGGTCGGCACCGACCACAGCGATCGCTCGTATGCGGTGCCGTCCTTCTTCAGTGTCGCCACCGTCAACACGGCCCGGGTGCCGTCCGGCGAGAGCGCGAGCGCCTCGACGCGAGGCAGGGCGATGTAGTCGTCGAGCGATGAGAAGGGGGAGGATGCCATGCGCTCCACGCTAATCGCCGACGGGAGCGTCACGGCAGGTCGACCTTCGCCGACGACGTGACAAACCGAGCGGATGCCGCCTCCCGACGCCACCGCAGGGGTTGCTCACTGCTCGACGGATCCGTCCTTGGTCCCTTCGGTCGCAGCGCGCCGGTCCGCTTCGGCGCTGTCGACCTGGCTCGCGTCGACATCCGGGTCCACGGGTGTCTCCTCGTCCGTGAAGGCCTCGACGTCGTCGATGCCTCCCGCATCGCCGTCAGCGGCGCGACGGGGCACGACCGGCGGGATCGGCTGGTTCGGAGAGTTCGTCATGGTCATCGTCCCTTCCTCGGACCGACCGGCGGTCGGCTTCTGGGGGAACGCTAAGCCGATGACGAGGGCCGAACGAGGGCCTGGAACGGCGTGACGCGACGTGCTAGTGCGAGACCAGCTGCGACTCGCTCACGACCGTCGCCGGGGATGCGGCATCCGACATCGCATCAGCCGCCGCGAGGGCTGCCATCACGTCTTCGGTGAGGTCGTCGACGTGCTCGAGGCCGATCGAGAGGCGCACGATTCCGGCGCCCGGCTTCGCGGGGCCGGTGACGGGTCGGTGCGTGAGCGAGGCGGGATGCTGAACGAGTGAGTCGATGCCGCCGAGCGAGACGGCGTGCTCGATGAGCTCGCACGACTCCGTGAACCGCGCGGCCGCGTCGTAGCCGCCGGCCAATTCGACCGCGATGATCGACCCCGGGCCCTCGAGCTGTCGCCCGAGCAGTCCCTTCGGATCCTGGCCGGGCAGCCCCGGGTAGAACACCCGGGCGACGGCATGGTGGGCGCTGATGCGTTCGGCGAGCACCTGAGCGGTCTGCTGCTGGGCCCGCACGCGCAGCGGAAGCGTGCGCAGTCCGCGGTGCAGCAGGTACGCCGCCATCGGGTGCAGCAGCCCGCCGGTCAGCGCGCGCACCTGGCGGAGGCGCTGGACCCATTCACTGTTCGTTGCGACGACCCCGCCCATCACGTCGCCGTGGCCGCCGAGGTACTTCGTCGCGCTGTGCAGCACGAGCGTGGCACCGTGGCGGGCGGGCTGCTGCAGCACGGGTGTCGCGAACGTGTTGTCGACGAGCACCGGCACCTCGCCGGCGGCGGCGACGACCTCAGCGAGGTCGACGAGCTCGAGCGTGGGGTTCGCCGGCGTCTCGACGATCACCAGGCCCGTCTCCGGACGGATCGCGGCGGCGATCTCGTCCACGGTCGCCCAGGTGACCGTCGTGCCGAGCAGCCCGTTCTCGAGCACATGGTCGGTCCCGCCGTAGAGCGGACGAACGGCGACCACGTGCGGCTTGCCCGCCGTGACCGAAGCGATCAGACACGCGGCGAGCGCGGCCATGCCGCTCGCGAACGCCACCGCGCCCTCGGTGGCCTCGAGGTCGGCGAGCGCATCTTCGAAGCGCGCGACGCCCGGCTGCCAGAGGCGCTGATAGACCGGGCTGCGCCCCTCCCCGAGGTCGTGACCGGTCGCGAGCTCTTCGTACGCGAGACCCCCGCTGTCGACATCGGGCAGCGGATACGTGGTCGAGAAGTCGATCGGCGGAACGTGCGCACCGCTCTCGCGAAGGCCCGCCATTCCGGCGTGCACGGCGCGGGTGTCGAGTCGGTGAAGCCTGTGATCCATCCCTCGAGAACAGCAGAAACTGCGCCTCGTCGGCAATCGACCTTGCAGGATGCCGCCGCAACGCTAACCTTGATCGAAGAAGCTTCATTCACAGCGCGGCGAAGGAGCCCCATGGCGCAGGTCCTTGAACTCGACCGAACCGACCGAGCGCTGCTGCGGGCTCTCACCGCGAATGCGCGCGCCTCGGGTGCGGCCCTCGCCTCGACACTCGGAATCGCGGAATCGACCGTGTCGCTGCGCCTGCGGAGGCTGCAGACCAGCGGCGCGATCCGCCGGTACCGCGTCGACCTGAACCCGCTCGCACTCGGCGCGACGGTGCAGGCGCTCATCGCGATCCGGCTGGTCAAGCACGCACGGGAGGAGATCGAGGCCTTCCGGCGCGTGGCACCGAGCCTGCCGGGAGTGCTCAGCCTCTTCCACATGGCCGGCGCCGATGACTTCCTGCTTCACGTCATGGCGAGGGATGCCGCGGAGCTCCGTGAGTTCGTGCTCGCCCACCTGACCGGACACCCGGCGGTGGCCCACACCGAGACCAATCTGATCTTCGAGCACGCCGACGGCGACGGCTGGGAGCAGCTCATCCGCTGAGCCCTCGCGTGTGGCGGTGGCAGATTCTGCCGCATCCCGCGCCCCGATGCGACCAGAACTGCCACCTCAGGGTTTCGCTGACTCGTGGAGGTGGCGGATTCTGCCGCATCCCGCGCCCCGATGCGACCAGAACTGCCACCTCAGGGTTTCGCTGACTCGTGGAGGTGGCGGATTCTGCCGCATCCCGCGCCCCGAAGCGACCAGAACTGCCACCTCAGGTTTCGCTGACTCGTGGAGGTGGCAGGTTCTGCCGCATCCCGCGCCCCGAAGCGACCAGAACTGCCACCTCAGGTTTCGCTGCCCCGTTGAGGTGGCGGATTCTGCCGCATCAGGCCCACGAAGCGACGAGATCTGCCACCTCAGAGCGCGGCGGCGCGTGGAGGTGGCGGATTCTGCCGCATCAGGCCCACGAAGCGACGAGATCTGCCACCTGACGAGCCCGAGTGACGGACGCTGCGCCGAACCGCAGACGTGTCGAGACGCGGGGAGCATACTGTCGGGCAGACACACCGCCCCCACCCGAGCGAAGGAGGCACTATGGCCGACCCGACCGCCGAGGAGTTCGCCGAGCGTCTGCTGGCTTCCGCGCTCGGATTCTCCGACATCCTCGCCGCTCACCTCGGCGATCGACTCGGCTGGTATCGCAGCCTCGCTGCCGCCGGCCCGAGCACGGCGGCGGAATTGGCGCAGCGCACCGGCACGTCACCGCGCTATGCGCGCGAGTGGCTCGAGCAGCAGGCGGTGACAGGCGTGCTCGCCGTCGAGGGCGACGCGGCGGATGCCGCAGATCGTCGCTTCCGCCTGCCGCCCGGCGCCGCCGAGGTGCTGACGGACGAGCGCAGCCTGAACTACCTGGCGCCGATGGCACGGATGCTGGGCGGGGTCGGCCCCGCCCTGCCCGATCTGCTCTCGGCCTATCGCACCGGCGGGGGTGTCAGCTGGGCCGACTTCGGCGCCGACGCGCGCGAAGGACAGGCCGACCTGAACCGACCCTGGTTCGAGGAGCTGCCCCGGGCGTTCGCGGACGTGGACGGCATCCATTCCGTGCTCACCCGGCCGGGAGCGCGCGTCGCCGATGTCGGCACCGGCGCGGGGTGGTCCTCGATCGCGCTCGCGCGGGCGTACCCCGAGCTGCACGTGGACGGCTTCGACGTCGACGACCCGTCGATCGAGTTGGCGCGCGCGAACGCGGAAGATGCGGGCGTCGCGGACCGCGTGCGCTTCCACAACGCCGACGGGAGCGGACTGTCCACCTTCGGAGGCTTCGACGCGGCGTTCGCGTTCGAGTGCATCCACGACATGCCGCAGCCCGTCGACGTACTCGAGGCGATGCGGCTGGCCGTCCGCGACGGCGGCCCCGTGATCGTGATGGACGAGGCGGTGGCCGAGACCTTCACGGCGCCGGGCGACGACCTCGAACGGATCATGTACGCCTACAGCCTGTTCGTCTGCCTGCCCGACAGCCTCTCGCACTCTCCGAGCGTCGGCACCGGGACCGTCATGCGGCCCGACACCCTGCGCGGGTACGCGCGGGCGGCCGGCTTCGCCGACATCGAGGTGCTGCCGATCGAGGACTTCGCGTTCTTCCGCTTCTACTCGCTCACCCGCTGATACGGGCGGAGGAGATGTGACCGGCGGAGGGCCGAATACGCCGACTTCGTCCTCCGTACGTCCCATCTCCTCCCCTCAGCATGCCGGCGGCAGCAGCTCAGCACATCGGCGCCGCGACTGAAGACACCGGTGCGCACGCGCCGCTCACCCAGCAAGATGAGAGCATCGCCGCCACCGGCGAGCCCGTGAGGAGCACCCGATGACCTGGACCATGCCCGCCGAGTTCGCTCCCCAGGAGCGCATCTGGATGGCCTTCCCCCGCGTCGGCAACACGCTCGGGGACGATGCGGCATCCGCCGACGAGGCCCGCGACACCTGGGCCGCGGTCGCGAACGCGGCGGCCGGGTTCGAGCCGGTCACGATGGTCGTCGATCCGTCGGCCGTCGCCGAGGCGCGCAAGCGCCTGTCCGGCGAGATCGAGCTCGTCGAAGCGCCGCTGGACGACTACTGGATGCGCGACATCGGCCCGACCTTCGTGCTCGACGACAGCGGCGCGCTCGGCGCGGTCGACTGGACCTTCAACGGGTGGGGCGCGAACGCGTGGGCGACGTGGGAGCGCGACGACCGCATCGCGAGCACCGTCGCCGGGCTCGCGGGCGCCGAGCACCTCCCGTCGCCCCTCGTGAACGAGGGAGGCGGCATCCACGTCGACGGCGAAGGCACCGTGCTGCTCACCGAGACGGTGCAGCTCGATCCGCGCCGCAACCCGTACACGAACAAGCAGCGCGTCGAGTGGGAGCTGCAGCGCACGATCGGCGCCACGAACCTCATCTGGCTGCCGCGCGGGCTGACCCGCGACTACGAGTCCGCAGGCACGCGCGGGCACGTCGACATGGTCGCGACCTTCGCCGCGCCCGGCCGCGTGCTGCTGCACTGGCAGGACGACCCCTCCCACCCCGACTACGCGGTCGTGCGCCAGGTGCGCGCCGTCCTCGAGCAGGCGACGGATGCCGCGGGCCGCAGC
This sequence comes from uncultured Actinomycetota bacterium, assembly GCA_963781135.1. Taxonomy (GTDB): domain Bacteria; phylum Actinomycetota; class Actinomycetes; order Actinomycetales; family Microbacteriaceae; genus Microbacterium. The sequence goes on from CAWADY010000003.1 coordinate 143,518, forward strand.
CTCGAGATCATCGAGCTGCCCGCCCCCGAGACCCTCCGCGACGAGGACGGCTTCGTCGACTGGAACTACGCCAACCACCTCGTCGTGAACGGCGGCGTGATCGCGTGCGGCTACGGCGAGCCGGATGCCGACGGCCGGGCGGCCGCGATCCTCGGCGACGCCTACGGACGCGAGGTGGTCACGATCGACGCCCGGCCGATCCTGCAGCGGGGTGGCGGCATCCACTGCATCACGCAGCAGCAGCCGGAATCGGTCGCGCGATGACCGAGGTCGTGGAGAGATCGATCGCCGATCTGCGCGCTGCCCTGGAGTCCGGTGCGACGACATCGGTCGCGCTGGTCGAGGCCTATCTCGCCCGCATCGAGGCATATGACCAGAACGGCATACGCCTCAACGCGCTCGTCGAGTTCAACCCCGATGCGCGGGCCGAGGCCGAGCAGTCCGACCGCCGACGGCGCGAAGGCGCGACGCTCGGCCCGCTCGACGGCATCCCGTACACGGCGAAGGACAGCTACATGGTGCGCGGGCTGACCGTCGCCTCGGGCTCCCCCGCGTTCGCCGACCTCGTCGCGCGCCGCGATGCGTTCTCGATCGAGCGGCTGCGCGATGCCGGGTGCATCCTCATCGGGCTGACCAACATGCCCCCGATGGCGAACGGCGGCATGCAGCGCGGGCTGTACGGCCGCGCCGAGAGCCCGTACAACGCGGACTACCTCACCTCGGCGTTCGGGTCGGGCTCGTCGAACGGCTCGGGCACCGCGACCGCGGCATCTTTCGCGGCGTTCGGGCTGGGCGAGGAGACGTGGTCGAGCGGCCGGGCCCCGGCATCCAACAACGCCCTCTGCGCCTACACCCCCTCGCGCGGGGTGATCTCGGTGCGCGGCAACTGGCCGCTCGTGCCCACGATGGACGTCGTCGTGCCGCACACCCGCTCGATGGCCGACCTGCTCGAAGTGCTCGATGTCATGGTCGCCGATGACGCCGACAGCCGGGGCGATTTCTGGCGCACCCAACCCTGGGTTCCGATTCCTCGCGCCTCCGCCGTGCGCCCCGACTCGTACCCGGCGCTGGCCGAAGGCGCGGCATCCGCTCTCGCCGGAAGACGTTTCGGCATTCCCGCGATGTACCTCGGCGAGGACGCGGATGCCGGAACCGGCCCGGGGATCGGCGCGTCCACCGGTCAGCGCATCGAGCCGCGGCCGTCGGTGCTCGCCCTCTGGGCGCAGGCGAAGGCCGACCTCGAGGCAGCCGGCGCAGAGGTCGTCGTCGTGGACTTCCCCGTGGTCAGCAACTACGAGGCCGACCGGGCCGGAGCGCCGTCGATCTTCGATCGCGGGATCGTGCCGGCCGACTACTTCGACGTCGAGATCTGGGACATGTCGATGTGGTCGTGGCACGACTTCCTGGCCGCGAACGGGCAGCCGGGGCTCTCGTCGCTCGCCGAGGTCGACGGAGCGAAGATCTTCCCGCATCCCCAGGGCGCGCTTCCCGACCGGTACGGATCGTTCGACCTCGACATCTCGGAGTACGTCACGCGCGCCCGCGCCAACGGCATGACCGACCCCCTGGGCGGCCTGCTCGCCGAGCTCATCCGCGCCGGACTCGAGGGTCTCGAGCGCACGCGGCGCATCGACCTCGAGGAGTGGATGGCGCAGCTCGGGCTCGACGCGATCGTGTTCCCCGCCGTCGCCGACGTCGGACCGGCCGATGCCGACGTCAACGAGGAGTCCGCGGTCGCCGCGTGGCGCAACGGGGTCTGGGTCGCCAACGGCAACCTCGCGATCCGGCACCTCGGCATCCCCACCGTGACGGTTCCGATGGGCACGATGGCAGACATCGGGATGCCGGTCGGCCTCACATTCGCGGGCGCGGCGTACTCCGACTCCGACCTGCTGCGCTGGGCCGCGGGCTTCGAGTCGCTGCGCGCGCGGCGCACCGCGCCGCCGCGCACGCCCGAGCTCTGACCTCCGCGCCGAGACAGGGGATGTCGCCGAAGCGGGAGGTCAGACCCCCGGTCTGGGCGCGGATCCCCTGTTTCGACGAACGGATGCCGGGACGGTCAGTCGCGGTCGTGGAGCAGCTGCTCGCGCACCTGCCGCCGCAGCACCTTGCCGATGAGCGAACGCGGCAGCTCGTCGACCGCGAAGAACCTGCGCGGCACCTTGTAGGCCGCCAGGTGCAGCTTGCAATAGTCGCGGAGCGCCTCGGGATCGAGCTCGGCGCCCTCGCGGAGCACCACCGCGGCGACGACCTCCTCGCCGCCCTTGCGCGGCAGCGCCACGACGGCCGCCTCCACGACATCGGGGTGTCCGTGCAGCGCCTCTTCGACCTCGGTCGGGGCGACGTTGAACCCGCCGGTGATGATGATCTCCTTGAGCCGGTCGACGACCGTCACGAATCCATCGGGTGAGACGGTGACGATGTCGCCGGTGCGCACCCATCCGCCGGGCAGGAGCGATTCGGCCGTCTCGCTCGGCCGCCGCCAGTACCCCTGGAACACCTGCGGTCCGCGGATCAGCAGCTCGCCGGATTCGCCGAAGGGGCGGTCGACGCTGGTGTCGGCGGGGTCGACGACCCGGATGTCGGTGCTCGGGAAGGGCACGCCGACCGTGCCGGGGCGCCGCGAGGGTCCGATCGGGTTGCCGAGCGCGACCGGCGAGGTCTCGGTCATGCCGTAGCCCTCGACGAGCAGGCCGCCTGTCGCCTCCTCCCACCGCGCGACGGTCTCGACCGGCAGGCTCATCGCGCCCGAGATCGCGAAGCGCACGCTCGTCAGGTCGATCTCGCCGTGCTCCGCCGACCGCGCGAGCTGGTCGTAGATCGGCGGCACAGCCGGAAGGAAGGTCGGCGGGCTCTTCTTCGCGGCATCCGCCACGAGCTTCGCGTCGTACTTCGGGAACAGCACGAGCTTCGCGCCGATGCTCATCGCGAACGTGAGGCACAGCGTCATGCCGTAGGCGTGGAACAGCGGCAGCACCCCGTAGAAGGTCTCTTCGCCCTCGTGCAGCCCGGGCACCCAGGCGCGCCCCTGCATCGCGTTCGCACGCAGGTTGCGGTGGGTGAGGATCGCCCCCTTCGGGGTGCCGGTCGTGCCGCTCGTGTACTGCAGCAGGGCGATGTCGTCCAAGACCGGACGCGGATGCCGCCGGCTCAGCCGCCTGCCGTCGACGAGCTTCTGCCAGGTGAGCACCTTGCGCCCCTTCGGCGTCGCGGTCAGCTGGGCCCGGGCGGCTGCGCGCCTTCGCCACGGGCAGGCGCAGCGCGAACCGGGTGCCCCACGGCATCGCCTCGGTGATGTCGACGCTGACGATGCGCTCGACCTTCAGGTCGGACGGGAACCCGTCCACGGTGTCGTAGACCTTGTCCCACACGATCGCGAAGCGCGCCTGGTGATCCTCGAACTGGTGCCGCAGCTCGCGGGCGGTGTAGAGCGGGTTGTGCTCGACGACGATCGCCCCGAGCCGCAGCACCGCGTAGAACGCGACCACGTGCTGAGGACAGTTCGGGAGCACGATCGCGACCCGGTCGCCGTGCGTGACGCCGAGGCGCCGCAGGCCCTCGGCCGCGCGGTCGATCTGCTCGCCCAGGTCGCTGTAGGTCGTCGCGGCGCCGAAGAACTCGAGCGCTTTCGCGCGGGCGTAGCGGGCGATGCTCGCGTCGATCATGTCCGACAGGGTCTGAGTGACCTCGTCGATCGCATCGGGGACTTCGGGCGCGTACGCGGCGAGCCAGGGGCGGTCGGCGTACGGGTTCTGCGAATCCATCCCCCGAGCCTGGCACAGCGCACCCGCGCGCGGGTGCGCTGTGCGCGACCGAAGCGGGTGGGTCTAGCGTTGTGATCGTGACCGCTCCGATCGACCCCACGTCCACGTCCGCCTGGGCCGAGCTCCTCGCCCACCGCGACTCCTTCACCCCCGACCTGCGGGCGTGGTTCGCCACCGATCCGGGTCGGGTGCAGCGCCTGAGCTTCCCGCTCGGCGACCTGCACGTAGACCTGTCGAAGAACCTCGTCACCGATGAGATCCTCGCCTCGCTCGTCGCCCTCGCCGAGCAGACCGGGGTCGCCGAGCACTACGCCGCCATGCTCGCGGGCGAGCACATCAACACGACCGAGGACCGCGCGGTGCTCCACACCGCGCTGCGCCGGCCCGCGGGCGCCTCCCCCGCGCTCGTCGTCGACGGGCAGGACATCGATCACGACGTCCATGAGGTGCTCGACGCGGTCTCGGCGTTCGCCGACCGGGTGCGCTCGGGTCGAGTGGCGCGGCGTCACCGGCAAGAAGGTGACCCATGTCGTGAACATCGGCATCGGCGGGTCGGACCTCGGTCCGGTGATGATCTACGAAGCCCTGAAGCCGTACGCGGATGCCGGCATCCGGGCTCTGTTCGTCTCCAACATCGACCCGACCGACCTCGCGCAGAAGACCGCGGACCTCGATCCCGAGACCACGCTGTTCATCGTCGCCTCGAAGACGTTCACGACGCTCGAGACGCTGACGAACGCGCGGCTGGCGCGCGACTGGCTCTGGGCGGGGCTCGAGGCGTCGGGCGCGATCGACGGCTCAGACGAAGCGAAGACGGATGCCGTCGCCCACCACTTCGTCGCGGTCTCGACCGCCCTCGACAAGGTCGCCGCGTTCGGCATCGACCCCGCGAACGCGTTCGGATTCTGGGACTGGGTCGGCGGCCGCTACTCGGTCGACTCGGCGATCGGCCTGTCGCTGGCGATCGCGCTCGGCCCCGACGTGTTCCGCGAACTGCTGGCCGGCTTCCACGATGTCGACGAGCATGTGCGCACGACGCCGCTCGCCTCGAACGTGCCGGTGCTGATGGGCCTGCTCAACGTCTGGTACGTCAACTTCCTCGGTGCGCAGTCGCATGCGGTGCTCCCCTACGCGCAGCAGCTGAGCCGCTTCGCCGCGTACCTGCAGCAGCTCACGATGGAATCCAACGGCAAGTCCGTCCGGTGGGACGGCACCCCCGTCACGACCGACACCGGCGAGGTCTTCTGGGGCGAGCCCGGCACGAACGGGCAGCACGCGTTCTACCAGCTGATCCACCAGGGCACCCGGCTGATCCCGGCCGACTTCATCGGCTTCGTCAACCCCGCCTATCCGCTCCAGGACGACGGCCGCGACGTGCACGGGCTGTTCCTGGCGAACTTCCTCGCGCAGACCAAGGCCCTCGCGTTCGGCAAGACCGCCGAGGAGGTCGAGGCCGAGGGCACGACCGGCCCGCTCGTCGCGGCCCGCACGTTCGCGGGCAATCGCCCGACGACGTCGATCTTCGCGGCATCCCTCACTCCGCGCGTGCTCGGTCAGCTCGTCGCGCTGTATGAGCACATCACCTTCACGCAGGGTGTGATCTGGGGCATCAACTCGTTCGACCAGTGGGGAGTCGAGCTCGGCAAGCAGCTTGCCCTGCAGATCGCCCCCGCGATCGAGGGCGACGCCGAGGCCCTCGCGTCGCAGGATGCCTCCACCCGCGCTCTGCTCGAGTACTACGCCGCGAACCGCAAGAGCTGACGTCCGGCGGCAATACTTCGCTTGTCGCAATTCGCCGTAACCCCGCTGAATGACGACCACTCGCGCCAACTGAACGATCCACCCGCCGGGCTTGGCTGGCGCAATCTGTCGCTACTGCCGCGGAAGGCGACTGTTCGGGTCAACTGAACCGGTCGGTCGTTCCGCCGCACTCAGCCGTAGAGCTCGCCCACGGGCACCGCGATCGGCAGCACATTGCCCGGCTGCGCGAGGGGGCACGCCCAGGCGGGGTCGTAGGCGCACGACGGGTTGTACGCGAAGTTGAAGTCCAGCACCATCGTGCCGCGGGCCGCATCCGAGCCCAGATCGGCGCCCTTGACCGTGTCGATCAGGTAGCGGCCGCCGCCGTAGGTGCCGCCGGGCTGCCCGGCGAGCGCATCGCGCACCGGAACGAACAGTCCGCCGGCGTACGTCGTCAGACGCCAGACATCGAGGGTTCCGGCATCCGGAATCTCGACCAGGCCGACCCGCTCGAACGGGACGATCCCGTCGGTGGCGGTCGCGAACTCGAATCCGCCCGGCTCGGCGGGCAGGATGGGCAGCTCGTACCGCCAGGCCGCGTCGTACGGCGCGATCGTCAGCCCCTCGAACAGCAGACGGTCGGGCTCGAGCAGCGGCGTCGCCGGATGCCGCGCCATCAGGTCATCGCGCTCGATGCGCCACAGCTCGTGGGCGTCTTCAGGGTCGTCCTGCGCCCGCACCGCGTCGTACAGGGCGAAGACCCGACGGCGCCAGTCGGCGATCTCGAGTGCGGTTCGGGCGGAGTCTGGAGCCATCAGCCCAGGCTACGCGGGCTCCTCCACGGCGAGGCCGACAGCGAGATCGGGGGTGACACGGAGGCCGCGGAGGAACTCCACGTGCCGCAGGAGGAAGGCCCGCTCATCGAGCTTCTTGCGCCGCATCCAGCTGGTGACCTCGTCGTTGGACTTGCTCGCGTTGCACGAGCGGCACGCCGGCACGATGTTCTCGATCGTGTACCGCCCGCCGCGCGAGAGCGGCAGCACGCAGTCGCGCTGCAGCGGCACGCCGACCGAACCGCAGTACGCGCACCCGCCCCACGCGGCCCGGATCTCGGCCCACTCCACCGTGGTCAAGTCGTTGTCGGCGGCATCCATGCGTCGCTTGCGCTTGCGGGCGGCACGCGCGCGACGGGACTGACTGACGGCCATGCTCGACAGCGTACGGGCGACGGATGCCGCAGCCCGCGCGGCGCGACGGTCAGGCTCACCGCGCCTTGACGACCGTGAACAGGATCACGGAGTCCTCGACCGCCTCGAGGGAGTGCACTCCGTCGGGGATCGTCAGCAGGTCGCCGACCGAGCCGTTCCACGACACCTCGCCGGCCCGGAGCAGCACACGACCGGTCAGCACCTGCACCGTCGCCTCCCCCGGGCTCTCATGATCCGAGAGTCCTTCACCGGCGCGCAGCGCCATGACGGTCTGACGCAGCTGGCGCTCGTGCCCGCCGACGACGGTCTTCGCGCTGCGGCCGTTGGACGAATCCATCGCGTGGCCGAGTTCGTGCCGCGCGAGGGCGATGAGCGAGGTCTTCTGCATGGGCGGACCCTTCTCGGGGCGACAGCGCCCCGGATGATCCCACGGTAGTCCTCCCCGCCGCGTGAGCGAGGTCGGGTCGCTAGAGGAGCCCGCGTTCGGCGAGCTTGGGCCGCACGCCCTCCGCGAACCAGTACGCCTCCTCGAGGTGCGGATAGCCCGAGAGCACGAACTCGCTGAATCCGTGGGCGTGGTAGTCGGCGATCAGCGCGGCGACCTCGTCGAAGCTCCCGACCAGTGCGGTGCCGGCGCCTCCGCGAACCAGCCCGGCACCCGCCCACAGGCCGGGATGGATCTCGAGGTCTTCGCGGCGCGTGCCGCCGTTCGTGAGCGCCTGCTGGCGGCGCTGCCCCTCCGAGCCGGAGTTGCGGAACGCATCCCGGCGGCGCGCGATCAGATCGGGATCCATCCCGGCGACCAGCTCGTCGGCGACCGCCCACGCCTCGTCCGAGGTCGGTCGCGTGATCACGTGGTGCCGGATGCCGTACCTCAGTTCGCGGCCCCTTTCGGCGGCGCGCTCCTGGACGCGTGCGATCTTCTCGGCGGCCTGCGCCGGCGGCTCCCCCCAGGTCAGGTACACGTCTGCGTGCTCCGCGGCGACCTCGATCGCGGCATCCGAAGACCCGCCCAGGTAGATCTCGGGCACCGCGGTGATCGCCGGCATGTGCGCGTCGACGAGATGGAAGTGCGCGCCCTCGAAGGTCAGGGGCTCGCCGGTCCACAGGTGCTTGAGGATGTGGAGGTACTCGGCGGCGCGGGCGTAGCGCTCTTCCTTGCCGGCGTGATCGCCGAAGCGGCGCTGGTCGGCATCCTCGCCGCCGATGACGACGTTGATCCGCAGGCGATCACCGCTCACCTTCTGGAACGCCGCCGCCATCTGCGCCTGCAGCGTCGGCGAGACCAGCCCGGGGCGGATGGCGATCAGGTAGTCCAGGTCACGGGTGTGCTGGGTCAGCGCCGTTGTCGTCGTCCAGCTCTCCTCGTTCCACGTACCGGTGGGCACGAGGACGGCTTCGAACCGCAGGTACTCCGACGCGCGGACGATCTGCGACAGGTACGGGATGTCGGCCGGCCGCTGGACGGTGAGGTGCTGCGTCGGATCGTGGACGGTTCCGCTGCCCATGCTCAAGTCGGTGCGCGAATCGCCCGTGAGGGGAAGGAACCAGTCCAGGATGAGCGGCCGCTGACCCTCGCTCGCCGCAGCATCCGACATCGCATCTCACTCTCCGTGCGGCGCGGGGAGTGGTGGCGCCGAACAACCTTCGGGGTCAACAGGTTAGGGCCCGCGGAGCGGCGATCGCCAGAGGTTTCATCCTGTGTCGGCCGTCCGCGCGGCCGCCCGGACCGCCCGCAACGGCACCCCAGGCGACTCTGATCAGGACTTTCTTGCGCGCCCGCTCCCACGGTTCTGCCAGGGCTTGCAGGGGGTTCGTCCAGACGGGGTGCGCAGACTGGAAACTTCGCGCCCACCCGAGGGCGCACCGGCCGGCGCTGTGCGCGGGCATCAGACACCTCAGGAAGACCCTCTCCCCCCATGCTCTCTCGCAAGTCCCTCCGCCGTGCCCGCCGTTCGAACCGCTCCGCCTTCTCCCACCGTCCCACCGTCGTCGCCGCCGCACTCGGCCTCGTCGTCATGACCGGGCTGACCTCCACGAGCGCCGCGTTCGCCGCCAACCAGCCGGCGGTCACGGAAGCCATCGGCTCGGCCGGTGAGACGCTCAGCGAGATCTCGGCGAAGGCGGAGTCGACGCTCGATCTCGCGCGCGCCGCCGTCGTGGATGCGTCGGCCGCCACCGCAGACGTCGAGGCGTCCGGCCTCGATCTCGGCGCGGAAGACACCTCCATCGACACCCGCAGCCTGCGCGACGAGATCGACCGCCTCTCGGCGCTGGACGTCGTGCCCGCCCTTCTGCTGCCGGGCGTGACGGACGACGCCGCCCTCGAGACGCAGCGCATCCTCGCGCAGGTCGCCGATCTGCGCGATCGTCTCGAAGCCGCGCAGGCTCAGAAGGCCGCCGAAGAAGCTGCCGCGGCCGCCCAGAAGGCGGCCGAAGAGGCCGCTGCGAAGGCGCAGGCCGAAGCCGAAGCGGCAGCGGCAGCGCTCGCGGCGGCCAACACCCCCGAGGGCGCACAGGCGATCGCGCAGCAGATGGCCTCCGCGAACTACGGCTGGGGTTCGGATCAGTTCTCGTGCCTCGTGTCGCTGTGGAGCAAGGAGTCGGGCTGGAACTACCAGGCCTACAACGACTCGAGCGGCGCGACCGGCATTCCCCAGGCGCTGCCCGGCAGCAAGATGGCCAGCGCCGGTTCGGACTGGCAGTCGAATGCCGCGACCCAGATCGCCTGGGGCCTCGGCTACATCTCGTCGGTGTACGGCACTCCCTGCAGCGCGTGGGGCCACTCGCAGTCGACCGACTGGTACTGATTCCTCGGCCGCTGACAGGGCGATTCCTCGCCCCTCACTCCGTGGTGAAGACCAGCTCGATCTCCGCCGCGCACGACCCGTCGACGGGAGCCGACGGATCGTCGAGGAACGCGGACATGACGTCTTTCGCGCACTGCGATTTGTCAAGCACATCGTGCCCGGTGAAGGGGAACTCCACGACCTGCACGTTCGACAGGTGCGGCGTCACCGATTCGACCCACACGGGTGCGGTTGCCGCGTCGAACATGCCCTCCATGAGCAGCACGTCGAGATCGCTGACCGCGGGATCGCTGAGGTCTGGCCGGTCGGGCACGTCCCAGACGGGGCATTGCTGGAACAGGCGTCCTTGCTTGGGCTGTACCGCGAACACCGCGTCGGGGAATTCCGGCAGCACCTCCTTCGACCGCGCGAGGTATGCCGACTCGGTGGTGATGTTCGCACTCTCGCCGCAGAAGATGGTCATCGCGAGACCCCAGCCACCCAGGCCGAGGAAGAAGTCGGGTGTCTGCAGCGCCAGCATCCGTTCGACCGTGGAAGCCGTATCGCCATTCGCCATGTCATCGATCATCTGGGGCACGCCCGACGCATCGCCTCGCTCGCTTGCCATGATGATGGCGTACAGGAATGGGAAGGCGTCGATGTTGACGATGAGCGGCTGGCCCGCGGAATCCGTCGTCTCCACGACCTCGGGCGTCGCGGCGAGCCGGTTCACCGTTGCGAAGAAGTCGGCCTCGAGGTCGGGATACGCCGCAGCGCACGACGGCTGAGCGGCGCATGCCGCGAATATCCCGCGGAACGAGCTCGCGGGGGCGGACCACCAGTCTTCGGCGATGTTCACGTTCGGGGGCGACACCGAATCGAGCACGACGCTGCGGATGCCTTCGGGGTGATCGCGCAAGTACGCCAACGCGAGCCGCGATCCGTAAGAGACGCCGTAGACGTTCCATTCGTCGATGCCCAGCGCGACCCGCAGGTCGGCGAAATCGGCCGCATTCTCGGCGGTGTTGTATGCCGCGGGGTCGAAGCCCTCGTCCCGTACCCGATTTATGCACACCTCGTTGGCCGCGACAGTGGCCGCGGTCGCCTCTGCCGACAGGAAGGGGATGCTGATCGAATCGTTGTCGGCCTGTTCAGCTTCGGGGCAGCTGAGCAGCGGATCGGCGAAGTGGGTGCCGCGCTGGTCGACGAAGATCACCTCGCGCTCGGCGTTGAGTCCCGCCGCCATCTTGCCGGTGATCTCGAACGAACCCGCACCGCCGGGCCCTCCGGCGAGCATCACGATCGGGTCGGGCTTGGGGTCATCTGAGGCGGCGGGCGCCCGCATCACGAAGATTCGGATCTGCTTTCCCTCGGGGTCTGCCCTGTTCTCGGGCACCGTGAGATAGCCGCACCGCACCTCGGGCGGGAAGTCGAGAGCGTCGACAGCCTCGATGTTGGGTGACGGACAGTCGACGTACTCGAAGTTCGAGGCCGTTGTCGGCTCGGGGGTCGGCATGGTGTCGTCGTCCGAGGCCGTGCACGCGGCGAGCAGCAGAAGAAGAGAAGCGCAGGCCGCGAGACCGCGGAGGGGGCGGCGGATCGAGCGATCCGAGTACCTCTTTGTCGCGTGGATTGTGCTCATGGGTGCCTCTTGCCCGGACGATACTCCTCTCCTGCACGCCCCGTCGATAGCGTCAGATGCGCGCTCATCCGATCCAGCAAGCGGTGCATTCGTAAAGAATCACAAAAAGATAACGGGAACCTCTTCCCTTCCGTTACCTGGTCGTTATAGAGTTCAACCACGGAAGTTGTTTTGCTGTGGCAACGACCGCATGTGATTGCAGGACACTCTTGGTGCAAGGGACAAGGGCCGGTCGGGAGCCTCTCCGACCGGCCCTGACTTGTGCCCCGGGGCCTCGACAGCGGCGAACTCAGACTCCGCCGCCCCCGCCGCCTCCTCCGCCGCCGCCCGACGAGCCACCGCCGCCCGAGCCGCCCGACGTCGAGGACGATGACGACGAACTCGCCGACAGCGAGCTGATGCCCGACGAGAATGAGCCGGCGCTGAAACCGTGCGAGCCCGCGTACCAGCCGGGTGAGTTCTCGGGCCCGTAGAGGACGGCCAGGTGCTCGGCCCACTGCTTCTCCTGCCCGAACACGACCGCGTAGGGCAGCAGAACCTCGTAGAGCTTGAGCATCTGCGCGGGGTCTGCGGGGTTGATCCGCACGCGCTCCGCGCCCATCGGGGACTGCAGCATGCGGATGCGGTCGGCCTCGGCCCACTCGATGAACTCCTTGAGTCCCTTCAGGTGATCGCGCACCTCGGCACCGGCCGCCGTCAGCGGTTTGCGCGAGACCAGGCCGATCACGATGAACAGCACCAGCCCGGAGGCGACGATGAGCAGGATCGGGATGAGCGCGTCGACCGAGGAGGAGAGCGCGAACATCGCGGTGAAGAACACCAGTGCGCCCGCGCCGATCGCGGCCAGGACCGGCCACGCGCGTGCGCTCATGGGCACATCACGCCGCAGACCGCGGCGCACGAGTTCGACGTTCGCGAGCTTGAGGATGTTCTGCGCCGCCGACGAGAACCGGGTGTCGGTGCTGCCGAACTCGTACTCGGTGCCCACCTGCAGGAAGGGGAACAACCCCGCGAGCAGCAGCCTGCCGTCGCCGTCTGCCCGCGACGGGTCGATCAGCTGCGCCTTGAGCTTGACCCCGCCGAAGAACTTGCGCTCCCCCTCGACGATGCGGATGCTGCCCACCACGGCCTGCTCGAGCACCTCGGCCGGGATCGCCTTGGTCGTCCTGCCCAGCAGCACGGCGCTCTCGAGCGCGTCGATGCCCGGCGGCGGGGTGTATTCGGCGATGATCGTCGGGCGCCCGCGCTCGTCCCGGAGGTGACGGGCACGCATCACGATCGCGAAGATGAGCGCGGCCAGGAGCCCGAGCCCGGAGAGGGCGTTCAGCCATCCCCACGGCGACGCCAGGTACGACGAGTCGAACTCCGCGAACGTGCCCTTCTCGAACCCGACGGCGATCGTGAGGGTCTGATAGGCGAAGACGGGTTCGGCAGAGGCCTCGAAGGTGGCGGTGCCGTCAGCCGCGGCATCCACGAAGATCCCGCACGTATCGCCCGACCCCTGGGAGCCGATGTAGCACGATTGCGCGCCGACCAGGGAGTCGGCGAGATCGGGCGGAACGACGAGATGCACAGAGACCCGCCCGAAGTCCTGCTGCCACTCGGTTCCGTTGACGTCCCAGTAGAACTCGTCGACGCCGGTGTCGTCGAAGAACCGCGCGACGTTCTCGAGCGTGTAGGTGAAGACATACGTCTGCGCGCCGTGCACGAAGTCGTCGGCACGCGAGGTCATCGAGAAGTAGCCGTCTTCGGAGGAGGTCTCGGACTCGCGGCGGTTGCCCTCGCCGTCGGTGATCGAGACCAGCTCGGGGTTCAGGGGCGCATCGAGATACGAATCGGGGATGCTGCGCCTCATCCCGCGGTTCTGGTCGTAGTCCGGAAAGCGGGCGACGAACGTCTCTTCGACCAGGAGCGTGCTGGTGCCGTCATCGGCTCGGCCGAGCGTGTACTGGACGTCCAGGCTGTCGAACGAGAAGTCATTGAGGTTCGGCGCGGCGGCCGCCCTGTCGCCGCTGGTCGATGAGCTGAACGACCCTGCCGACAGCAGCCCGATGGCTGCCACTGCGACGACGAGAACACGCAACACCCTCAGCCCCATGTCGCCAGCCTATGGGGCGCCTGTGTCCCTTACAGTGGTGCCTATGACGGACCGGCGACTGGCCATCGATGCCTGGGAGAGCCTGTTCCGCGCTCAGCACGAGGTCTTCGACGAGATCGCCGGCGACTTCGAGGGCACCGACCTCGCACAGGGTGAGTACGACGTGCTGCTGACCGTGACGCGCGGCGACGGCATGACGGCGCGGCTGCGTGATGTGACGGCCAACATGCTGATCAGCCAGCCCAGCGTCTCGCGGCTGGTCGATCGCATGGCGAGCCGTGGCCTGATCTCCAAATGCCCCGATCCCGAGGACGGGCGAGGTTCGCTCGTACGCGCGACGCCCGAAGGTGCGGCCGCGTTCCGAAGGGTCGCCTCGACACACGGACGCTCGATCGCCGAGCGCATGTCGCTGCTGGACGACGACGAGCTCACCCAGCTGCGCGACCTCACCGCGAAGCTGCGCAAGCCGCAGGAGAGCTGCTGAGGCGGATCGCTACGGCGTGCGTCGCCGCAGGGTGAGCGACGCGAGGATCAGCGCGCCGAGCAGGAAGCCCCCGACGACCAGGAGCGGGCCGTACACGTCCCACCCCTCGTCGCCCGCGGTCACGGCGTTGATCGCGTCGATCGCATAGCTCAGCGGCAGGAAGTTGCTGATCACGTACAGGGCCTCGGGCATCTCGTCCCGCGGCATGAACAGACCGCCCAGCAGGATCTGCGGGAAGACGATCAGCGGCATGAACTGGACAGCCTGGAACTCGGTCCGCGCGAACGCGCTGGCGAGCAGGCCCAGCGCCATGCCGAGCACGGCATCGGTGACCGCGACGAGGCCGAGCTGCCAGACGGGGCCCTCGGTCTCGAGTCCGCAGACCCAGACCGCGAACGACACGGTCACCACGGCCTGGACCATGGCCATCAGGCCGAAGGCGAGCGCGTACCCGAGGATGAAGTCCGTCTTCGCAAGCGGTGTGGTCATCAGCCGCTCCAGGGTGCCGGAGCGGCGCTCTCGCAGCGTCGTGATCGATGTGATCAGGAACATGATGATGAACGGGAAAAGAGCCAGGATCGGCGGCCCATAGATGTCGAAGACGCCGTCCTGCTCGCTGAACAGCCACGCGAACAGGCCCACCAGAAGGCTGGGGGCGATGAGCATGAGCGCGATGGAGCGGTGGTCGTGGCTGAGCTGCCGCAGAACCCGGCCGGCCGTGGCGAGAGTGCGCGTACCGTTCATCGCTCGCCCTCCTCGGTCTCGCGCAGCTCACGTCGGGTGAGCGGATGCTGCCCATCGACGCCCCGGTCTGTAGATGGGTCGCCGGTCGCATCCCGCTCGATGAGCGCGAGGAATGCGGCATCCGGGTCGACCGCGCCCGTGTCGGCGAGGAGGCCGTCCGGTGTCGTGTCGGCGATGATGCGTCCCGCACGCATGAGCAGAAGGCGGTCGCAGCGCAGGGCCTCGTCCATCACGTGGCTGCTGACGATGAGCGTGGTGCCGCGGTCGGCGAGCGCACGGAACAGTCCCCACAGCTCGTTGCGCAGCAGCGGATCCAGCCCGACCGTCGGTTCGTCGAGCACCATCAGTTCGGGCGAGCCCAGCATCGCGACCGCGAGCGAGACGCGGCTCTCCTGCCCGCCGCTGAGCGAATCGACCGTCTGCTTCGCGTTGTCGGTGAGGCCGGTCTCGGCGATCACGCGTTCGACATCGCTGCCCGGCGCCCCGATGAGGCGGGCGAAGTAGGCGAGATTCTGGTGGATCGTGAGGTCGCCGTACACCGAGGCGGCCTGCGTGTCGTAGGCCACCCGATGGCGCTGCACCGCAGAGCCTGCGGGGTCTCCGAGTACGGTGACGGTGCCCCCGGCGACCTTCTGCACGCCGACGATGGAGCGCATCAGCGTGGTCTTGCCGCATCCGGACGGCCCCATCAGCCCGGTGATCTGACCACGCGGGATGTCGAGCTCGAGACCGTCGAACACCACGTTCTTGCCTCGCGTGACGTGCAGCGCGCGCACCTCGACGGCGTGGGCGGTCGCGGCGCCTGCCGAGGTCTCCGACGTTTTATTCATCACGTGATGAATTGTCCGCGCGCCAGAGGTCCGCGTCAAGGGTGGCAGCGCTGATTGTGCGCTGGATCGGAATCGGAGCAGGTCACCGGAATCGGGTCAGCGAGAGCGCGGCATCCGATTGTGCTGACGGTCTCCGATTCTGGTGCGTCGCCCCGGCCGGCTGCCTCAGCCCGCCGGATTGCTCGCTTTGCCGTCGAGCCAGAGCGTGTCGGACGGGTCGCTGTGCGCGGTGCCCGTGTCCACATGCTTGGCGCTGATCTTGTCGCCCTTCGTGATCACATGCACGAGCGCCATCGCGTGTCCGCGGCCGAGGCCGTAGTCCTCGCCGAGCCACGTGACGATCTCGCCGGACTTCGTGCCCGGGCCGAACCCCTTCGCGTTCGCCAGCTCGATGAACTGACGCGGGGTCAGGCCCGTCTTGTCCTCGATGTTGTCCAGGTACGCCTGAAAGGTCATGGTCAGCTCCCTTCCGCCGCTGCGGCGGTTCGATCGGTCATGTAGTGCTGCACGGTCGGCCCCACCCGCGCGACGATGTCGTCCACACTCGCTCCGGCGAGCGCGGGCAGCTGCAGCACGTAGCGGGCGATGAGTATGCCGGCGATCTGGCTCGCGACCAGTGACGCGCGGAAGGCGGCATCCGGTGTGTCGATCTTCGCTGCGATGCGACCGATCAGCTCGCGCTGCAGAAAGCCCGCGAGAAGCGGGGTGGTGAGCCGATTGCCGATGCCCGCGCGCAGCAGCGTCACCCCGCGCTTGCGGGTCTCGGGGTGCTCCCACGCGTCGAGGACGTAGCGGACGATGCGCTCCCCCAGCCCGTCCTGCGGCCCGTCGAGCAGGGCCGGGATGTCGAGGTCGGGCCGCATCGGCGCGCCGACGGTCTGCGCGAACAGATCGGCCTTCGTGCCGAAGTAGTGGTGCACGAGCGCCGAGTCCACGCCCGCGCGCGCCGCGATGCCGCGCATGGTCGCCCCGTCATAGCCCAGCTCGCCGAACTCATCGACCGCCGCGGCGATGATGCGCTCCTGAGCATCGGATTCGCCGCCCTTCGGTCTTCCGCGGCGCCTCTTCGGCGTCGGCACGGCGTACTCGGGCATGCGGTCAGCCTAGACCTGGGCCGGATGCCGGCGCCCGGCATCCCGGACCCGCCGCCCGGCGGCGTACCGATGCCAAGATGGGGCATGGCTTTCGGGATGCGGCGCAACGTGCTGCGCCCGAGCGACTCCCCCCGCGCCGACCGCGTGACCTACATCGAGCTCTTCTTCGATCTGGTGTTCGTCTTCGCCCTCACCCAGCTGTCGGCGTACCTCTACGACAACCAGACGCCCCTCGGCGCGCTCGAGGGCGTCATCATGATCTGCGCGCTGTGGTGGGCGTGGGTCTCGACGACATGGGTCACGAATTGGCTCGACCCGGTGAAGCTGCCGGTGCGCGGCGCCGTGATCGCCCTCGCGTTCGTCTCGTTCGTGATGAGCGTCGCGATCGCCGAGGCGTTCGGCGATCGCGCCTGGACCTTCGCGATCGCCTTCGTCGTGCTGCAGGTCGGACGCACCGCGTTCATCGTGTGGGCGACCGCGCGACACGACCGCGCGGTCTCGCGGGACTTCCTGCGCATCCTCGTGTGGCTCGCGGCGGGCGCCGTGCTCTGGATCACCGGTGCGGTGCTGCCGCTTGCGGTGCAGCTGCCGTTCTGGGCGGCCGCGCTCGGCCTCGAGCTGATCGGCACGCTGCTCGGGTACCCCGTGCCGGGGCTGGGCCGCGTGAAGATCGCGTCGTGGGACGTCTCGGGTCCGCACATCGCCGAGCGCACCGCCCTGTTCGTGCTGATAGCACTCGGTGAGGGCCTGCTCGTGACGGGCTTCGCCTTCGTCGCTCAGGAGTCGTCGGTGGAGGGGATCGTCGCGATGATCGCGGCCTTCGTCGCCGCGGCATCGGCATGGTGGATCTATTTCGATCACGGTGAGCGCATCGGCTCCGAGGCGATCGAGGCCTCGGCGGAGCCGGGCCGGCTGGTGCGCACGGCATACACGTGGGTCCACCTCGCGATCATCGCCGGCATCGTGCTGCTCAGCGTGGGCGACAAGGAAGCCCTCGGGCATCCGCACGCGCACAGCCTCGCCGCCACCGTCGTGACCCTCGGCGGACCGATGCTGTTCCTGATCGGCACCGCGCTGTTTCGGCGCGTGCTCGAGAAGCGCTGGCCTCGCGCGCACCTGTTCGGAGTGGTCGGCATCCTGCTGCTCGGTCTTGCGTCGCTGGTGCTCGACGCGCTCGGCGAGTCTGTCGCGGTCGCTGTGCTGCTCGCCGCCGTGGCGGCCGCCGAAACGGTGGGCCGCGTGCGCCGTGGGCGGCGCGCCGGGGGCTGACGCCGGGCGGTGGGGGCGCGGTGGCAGGTTGTGTCGCCTCAGTGCCTGCAAGGACCGCCTGCCACCTCGCTGCGTGTCGGCTGGCCGCAGCGCACCGAGGTGGCAGCATTGTCGCCTTCGGCGCCGCGAAACGGCGACAGCTGCCACCCATGTGCGGCCGAGCTTGCGGGGGCGCACCAAGGTGGCGGATTGTGTCGCTTCGGGGCGTGAAGCGGACCACAGCTGCCACCAGCGATACGGGCGGCCGCGCGGCGCCGCGCCGAGGTGGCAGGATCGTTGTCGCCTCGGTGCCCGCGAACTGGCCAGAACTGCCACCCTAGTCTGCGTCGGGCGCGCGGGCTGAGTCGGCCGAGGTGGCAGGTGGTGTCGCGATGATGCGCTCGACCGCGACCCCAGCCGACCTCGGGCTTTGGTTCGCAGCCCCCATGCCGCCCAGAGAGCGCTCGAGCGGTCGCAACGTCTCCTCCCCAGGAGGCAGCTCGGCGAACTGGCGCCCGTTGCCACGGAGGCAAGCTCCGCGACCGAGTCCGGGCAGGGATCGACGGATGCCGCGACGGCCCGCTGCGCGGGATGCTTCCCCGGCTGCTCGGCGATGCCTTCACCCGTGCGCATCGCTGCTGCGTGCTCATGCATTCGCGCAGTCGCGCCTGGAGGCACACGTTCTCGGGGAGTGACCGCGGCCGTCGTCCTGCAAGGCACCGAGCCCCTCGAGCACGACCGTCGAGTCCGCCGCGACGTGATCTCAAGGCGCGAGCCTACGATTTGCTGATGCCCGGTCACGCGTTCTTCGCCGGGCGGACGGCGGCAGTGATCTACGGCGCTCCGATCGCACATGGCGACGAGCTCGTGGTGGCCGTGCACGCCGCGGCTCGCGCGCCGCGTCGGCGCGGCATCCGCGGGGTGAAGGTGGCGACCCGGCTCGCTGCGGTTCACGAGCACGAGGGTTTGCGGGTGGCAGCCCGGCCTCGACGTGGGCGATGCTGGCTGCCGAGTTGACCGTGCGACGAGCTCATCACCCTCGGTGACGCTTTCGTTCGCGTACCCCGCGATCCGATGGGTCGCGTGGTCCCGCGGGCTCAGGTCAGTCACGAATCGAGGGGCTGAGGCCGCCGAACGCCGGCCCGCGAAGAGGTGCGGCGAGGTTGCGCGAAGCGCTCCCGCTGGTTCGCGTGGGAGCGCATCGCCGCTCGAGACCGAGTGCCGGCTGGCGCTGCGGCCGCCGGACTGCCCGATGCGGAACTCGACGTCGAGATGTTCGGTGCGCGCGGGGAAGCGATCGGCATCACCGAGATCGCCTACCGCCCGTACCGGGTCCTCGTGGAGATACGAAGGCGATCACCACCGCACGACCGCGCACAATGGAACCGAGACATCGAGAAGCACGCCCGAGCCGCTGCAGCCGGGTGGAGCGTGCTCCGCCTGACCTCTGTGACACCGTACGCGGGGTCAGGGCCGCGTCAGCAGGTGCGCGACGTGCTGATCCGCCGGGCTGGCGGCCGTGACGTTCTGGCGCCCGGCAGCCCTCGCGGACCGGCCGCGTTGCGGCATCCACTCGCCTCAGTTGGCGCATTCCGTCGCAACAGCACCGGCAACCGACCGGACGCGCCAACCAACGCGATCGCCAAAGGTCCTCAGTGGCCCGAATCCGTCGTGTCTGCGCGACCTCACGACCGATCGCGCCAACTGATCTCGCGAAGAAACCCGCTCAGCACTCGATGACGTTCACCGCGAGGCCGCCCTCGCTCGTCTCCTTGTACTTGTGACTCATGTCGATGCCGGTCTGGCGCATCGTCTCGACCACGGCATCCAGCGACACGTAATGCGAGCCGTCGCCGCGCAGCGCGAGTCGCGCGGCGGTCACCGCGGTCGACGCCGCGATCGCGTTGCGCTCGATGCACGGGATCTGCACGAGCCCGCCGACCGGGTCGCACGTCAGGCCGAGGTGATGCTCCATCGCGATCTCGGCGGCGTTCTCGATCTGCCGGTTCGTGCCGCCCATCACCGCGGTCAGGCCGCCTGCCGCCATCGCGCACGCCGATCCCGACCTCGGCCTGGCACCCGCCCTCGGCACCCGAGATCGACGCGTTCGCCTTGAACAGCGACCCCAGCGCGGTCGCGGTGAGCAGGAACCGACGGATGCCGCGGCGCCGGTTCGCCTCGGCGACGAGTTCCGGCGACTCCTCGACGACCTCGGGAACCGCGGCGTGAAATCCCAGCAGAGCACTGCCGACCAGCTCGCCGTAGGGCGTCACCGCATTGCCCGCGCCGAGGCCGGAATCGGCGAGGAATCGCCACCAGTACATCGCGACGGCGGGCAGGATGCCGGCCGCTCCGTTCGTGGGAGCGGTGACCACCCGGCCCCCGGCGGCGTTCTCCTCGTTGACGGCGAGCGCGAACGCGCCGAGCCATTCGCCGGGCAGCTCGCGGCGCCCATCGTGCTCCGCCTCTTCGAGCTGCTCGCGGATCGCGCTGGCCCGGCGCTTGACCTGCAGCAGCCCCGGCAGCACACCGCCGTGCTGCAGCCCCGCTTCGACGCAGGCCGACATCGCATCCCAGATGCGGTCGAGCCCGGCGGCGATCTCTTCGTCGGAGCGCAGAGCCCCCTCGTTGATGCGCGCGGCTTCAGCGATCGTGATGCCGCGCTCGTCGCACAGCTCCAGCAGCGCCTCGGCGCTGTCGAACGCAAGCGGGTACGCGTGCGCCGCGACACGCGGCGGCTCGCCCTCCCGCCGGATGAACCCACCGCCGATCGAGTAGTACGTGTCGCTCAGCACAAGCCCCTCGGCTGGTTCCTCCGACGCGAACGTCTCGGCCGCGGCGGTGACGCCTGTGGTGCGCACGCCCGCCGCCGCGAGTCGCGCGGCCTCGGCATCCGGAATCGTCGCCTCGGTGGACCACGCCTCGAGCGTCATCGCGTTCGGATGGGCCGGCAGCCTCACCCGCGCGGCGAAGACCACGTCCGACTTCGCGAAAGCCACCGGATGCGTGCCATCGAGCACGAGCTGCTGCCCCGCCGGCCAGTCGGTCCACGCCGCGCGCACGGCTTCCGGGTCGACCGTCTCGGGCGAAAGGCCCTGCAGCCCGGCCACCACCGCATCGGGTGTTCCGTGGCCGATCCCGGTCGCGCCGAGGGAGCCGTACAGCGTGCAGGTGACCCGCGCGACGCGGTCGAGCAGCCCCTCTTCGCGCAGACGGATCGCGAAATCACGGGCCGCCCGCATGGGTCCGACCGTGTGGGAGCTCGAGGGTCCTACTCCGATGGAGAACAGCTCGAACGCCGAGACGTATGCGCTCACACGCTCCAGGCTACGCCCCGCGGGACGAGAGGCCGGATGCCGGTCGAGACCCGGCATCCGGTCCGTCGCGGTTCAGCCGACCTGACGCTCCACGGTGGTGAACGCCGCCTCGTGGACTGCCTCGAGCACGCCGGCCCCATCGAGCTGCTCCCACCCGTGGGCGCTGGATTCGAGGGCATAGGCCAGTCCGATCGCGTAGCCGAAATCGAACTCGTCATCGCGCGGCGGCCACGGCGCAGGCGGCCACGGGATCGGCGGTCGTTTGCGCAGCGGCGGGCAGATCTCGTCTGCGACGACGTCGAACGGCACACGCAGCAGCTGCGCGAGTCCGGCGGCGCGCACCAGCTCCGCGCCGACGAGCGCTCCGTACTCGATTCCGGGCGGAATCGGCTGGGGGTTCAGCGCGACCCGGGCGATCGGCGGAAGCGGCTGCGGGTTGAGCGCGACCGCGTCGAACCGACGCAGCGGACCGAGCGGTCCGATGATCTCCTCCCAGATGCTGGGGTTCCTCTTCGCGATGATCGCGATGAGGCTGCGGTGTAGAGCCATGTCACCTTCTCCTTCCGACCCGCAGGCACGGGTCTGGTTTCCCGCAGGGCGCGGGTCGACGCCCGCGCGCTGCGGGGTCACCAGGAGGAGGTGGAGCCGATCGGCGGTGATACGACGGATGCCGCCACCGCGGCGTCAGTGGCGCTGGAACGCGACGAGCCCCACCGTGTTGCCTTCGGAATCGATGATGAACGCCTGCCACTCGTCGTGTCCGGCGGGGCCGAGCTTGTCATCGTGGTGCGTGAAGATCACCTGCGGGTGCGAGACGACGTCGACGAGTCCGTCCAGACGGTCGAGTGCATCGTGCACGTTGTCGACGTGGAGGTAGAGGAGGGATGCCGGAGCGTTGCGATCCAGCAGCAGGCGAACGCCGTCGAGGTCGAAGAACAGCAGTCCTGGCTCGTCGAAGCGCGCGATCGGCGCGGCCCCGAGCAGCACCGTGTAGAAGTCGGCGGCACGGCCGAGGTCATCGGCGTGCAGCGCCACCTGAACAAGTCTCATCGCGACCTCCCGGGTTCCGTCATCGACAGTCTGTCAGCCCTATTGTGAAACGAGTCAGAACGTTGCACAGAGGAGTGTCATGCCGAGACTCGCCGCCGAGTGGACAGGGGACTTCGACGAGGTCCGGCGCATCGCGTCCGAGTCCGCCGGCGCGTTCGACGCTCCGTTCGCCCGGCGCTTCGCCGCACACTTCCCGACGCTGCATCCGCTGTTCGTCCAGCTGTACGGCGAGCGCGAGGACGGTCTCGAGCAGCTCGCGGCGGTCATCGCCGAGGCTGCGGCTTCGTGGAGCTCTCGTCCCCTCGAGCTGAAGGCGCGCGACGACCTGCGCGAGCAGAACCCGGACTGGTACCTGTCGAACCAGATGCTCGGCGGGGTCTGCTACGTCGACAAATACGCGGGCACTCTCCAGGGCGTGCGCGACAGCATCCCGTACTTCGAAGAACTCGGCCTGACCTACCTGCACCTGATGCCGCTGTTCGAGAGTCCCGAGGGCAACTCCGACGGCGGGTATGCGGTCTCGAGCTATCGGCGGGTGAACCCCGCGCTCGGCACGATGGGCGACCTCGCCGCGCTCGCGGCCGACCTGCGGCTGGCCGGCATCAGCCTCGTCGTGGACTTCATCTTCAACCACACCAGCAACGAGCACGAGTGGGCCCGCAGAGCAGTGTCGGGCGACTCGCAGTACGAGGACTTCTACCTGATCTTCCCCGATCGCGAGATGCCCGACGCGTACGAGAAGACCGTCCGCGAGATCTTCCCCGACGACCACCCGGGCTCGTTCGTGCAGCTGCCCGATGGGCGATGGATCTGGGCGACGTTCTACCACTTCCAGTGGGACCTGAACTATGCGAACCCCGCGGTGTTCCGGGCGATGGCCGGCGAGATGCTGTTCCTCGCGAACCAGGGCGTCGAGATCCTGCGCATGGATGCGGTCGCTTTCATCTGGAAGCGCCTCGGCACGCCATCGGAGTCGCTTCCCGAGGCGCATCTGCTGCTGCGGGCGTTCAACGCGGTGCTGCGCATGGCCGCGCCGAGCCTGCTTTTCAAATCCGAGGCGATCGTGCACCCCGACGAGGTCATCGAGTACGTCTCGCTCGAGGAGTGCCAGCTCTCGTACAACCCGCTGCAGATGGCGCTCACGTGGGAGGCGCTCGCGACGCGCGATCCGCGGATGCTGCAGCAGGCGCTCGAGCGGCGGCACGCGCTGCCCGACGGCACGACGTGGGTCAACTACGTGCGCAGCCACGACGACATCGGGTGGACCTTCGCCGACGAGGACGCCGCCGAACTCGGCATCAACGGCTACTTCCACCGCCGGTTCCTCAACGACTTCTACGTGGGGCGCTTCCCGGGGTCCTTCGCCCGCGGGGTGCCGTTCCAGGAGAACCCGAAGACCGGCGACGCGCGGATCACCGGCACCACGGCGTCGCTCGCGGGCGTCGAATCCGGCGACAGGGGTGGCGTCGACCGCGTGCTGCTCGCGCACGCGATCGCGATGTCGACGGGCGGAGTGCCGCTGCTGTACCTCGGTGACGAGGTGGCGCAGCTCAACGACTACTCGTACACCGACGACCCCGCCACGGCGGGCGACAGCCGCTGGGTGCACCGGCCGACGAGACCGGTCGAGCGCTATGCGCAGCGGACGGATGCCGACACCGATGCCGGCCGCGTCTTCAGCGGACTGACCGCGCTGATCCGCGCGCGTCAGGGCACACCCGAGTTCGCGGGCGGCGAGCTGATCGGCTTCGATGCGCGGCATCCGTCGGTTCTGGCATTCCAGCGACCGGGCGATCATGACGTGATCCTGGTGCTCGCCAACGTCGGCGACGACCTCGCACTGATCGACCCGCTCACGCTCGGCGGTTTCGCGCATGCCGCGGTCGATGTCGTGAGCGGTGACGAGGTCGATCTGGTGCACGGCGTGGCGCTCGAGCCCCACGGTTTCGTATGGCTGCGGGTCACGCCGCTCTGACCGCGCTCGAACGCGGGGGGAAGGCGGCCGGCGCCGTTTCGACCGAGCAGAATCGGAGAAGCGTGGGGGCTTTGTCGTTCCTAAGCTGGCCGCATGTCAACAATCGAATTCGTCACCGTCGGGGTGACCGACCCCGAGGCCGCCGAGCAGTTCTACCGGGACGCCTTCGGCCTCGGAGGCCGGGTGCGCGTGCAGCAGACAGATGAGCCGACGTCGGGATTTCGCGGGTTCACTCTGTCACTGGTCGTGGCCCAGCCCTCGACGGTCGACGGCTTCCTCAGCAGCGCACTCGAGGCAGGCGCAACGTCGCTCAAGCCGGGAGCGAAGTCTCTCTGGGGCTATGGCGGCGCCGTCCAGGCGCCGGACGGAGCCGTGTGGACCATCGCGTCGTCGTCGAAGAAAGACACCGGTCCGGCGACACGGCAGGTCGACGAATTCGTGCTGCAGCTCGGTGTCGAGGATGTGACCGAGAGCAAGCAGTGGTACATCGACCACGGCGTCCCGGTCCACAAAGCCTACGGGCGCAAGTACGTGCAGCTCGGCGATCCGTCCAGCCCCGTCACGCTGGCGCTGTACCAGCGGCGCGCTCTCGCGAAGGTCGCGGGGGTCGATGCCGACGGAACCGGATCGCACCGGCTGCAGATCAGCGGCACCGCCGCGCCGCTCACCGACCCGGATGGGTTCGTCTGGGCGGGCCGCTGACGGCGTCGCCGCCGCGGCGCGCCCGGCGGCGTCACGAACTCGCGTGTGCGCGTCCCACGGGCTCGAGTCGGCGACCCGCCGCATCGAACCGATCCGAGAGGGCGTAGCGCAGCAGCACGACGTCGCCGATCCGGCGGGTCTCGGCGAGCTCCGCGCGACGCGCGGCGGTCCAGGGAAAGCGGCCGGCGCCCACGAACCGCGGCGCACGGGACTCGCCGACGAAGAACGGTGCGATCACGAGCTGCAGCTCATCGACGAGGTTGTCGATCAGGAACTGGGTGTGCACCTGCCCGCCGCCCTCGATCATGAGGCGGCGCACGCCCCGCTCGGCGAGGTCGTCGGCGACCGCGGGCATCGTGACCTGGTCTCCCAGCGCGATGACCGTGGCGACATCGCCGAGCGCGCTGCGCACCCGCTTCTCGGTCTCCTCCGGGCAGTAGACCAGCTTCTCCACGTCGCCCGCACAGAAGAACGCGGACGTCACCGGCAGGTCTCCGCTGCAGGTGACGGTCACCTTGGCCGGTGACGAAGGGAGCCCCGACGCGAGCCTCAGCATCCGTCGTTCCTCACTCCGCACCAGCAGGCGCGGGTCGTCGCGACGAACGGTGGACGCGCCGACCATGACCGCATCGCTCTCGGCGCGCAGCTGGTCGACGCGGTCGAAGTCGGCCGCGTTCGACATGGTGAGCCGCTGCGGAGACTCGCTGTCGAGATACCCGTCGATCGACATCGCGCAGCTGAGGGTGATGTACGGGCGGCGATTCATGGCGCGACCAGCCTCGGTGCACGCCGCGTCGTCCGCGCCGCGACGACCCCAGTGGCGCAGGCGACAACAATCACGAGCAACGGCAAGCCCACAGCGGGAGCGTATGCCGACAATCCCGGCGATACCAGTGCCACCGGGGCGATGGCCGGCTGAACGGCCGGGTCCGCGACACTCATCGGACGCTCGCCAGCGCTTCGGCGACGCGATTCACGGTGTCGCTCCACCGCGGAAGGCTCGCCCGACCTCGGACCGCTTCGGCCGTCAGCCTGCGACGCAGTGCGGGATCGAGCATCCAGCGGTCGAGCACCCTGCTCAGCGCCTGCGGTTCCGGCGGCACCAGGATCGCGGCGCGATCAGGCGAGACCGTGAGCGGGATTCCGCCGACGTTGCTGGCGACCACGGGGATGCCGCGCGCCAGCGCGTCCGCGATCGCCATGCCGTAGCTCTCGGCGCGCGACGGGGCGACGAGCAGGTCGGCGGCACGGTAGGCGGCATCCAGATCGTCGTCGGCGAGCGCGCCGGTCATCGTGATCCTGTCGGCGACCCCGAGGTCGGCGGCGCGAGCCTCAAGGCGCTCGACGAGGGCAGGATCGGCGGTGGTGGATCCGACGATCGTGCACCGCCAGGTCGGCGGCGCGTGGAGCGCGCCGAGGGCCTCGATCAGAATGTCCTGGCCTTTGTGCGTCGAGACGACGCCCACGCACAGAAGCGCTCCGCCCTCTCGTGTCCCTTCCGCCGGCGGGGCAGCGTCGGCTCCGGGCACCGCCACGATGATCCGCTCGGGCGGGACCACCCCGCGGCTCACGAGCTCCGACTGTGTCCACGGGCTCGTCACGATGACGTGACGTGCGGCGCGGAGCGCCCGGCACTCGTCCTCGATCGCCTGCGGGTCGGCCGCCGGGAACGATGCCGAGACCATGTGCGCGAGGACCACGAGACGAAGCCGAGACGCGCTGCTCTCCAGTTCGCCGTGCACGCGCCCCGCGACGAGGCCGTCGATGAGCACCAGGCCTCCGTCGGGCACCGCCGCCAGCACAGCGCGGACCTCGTCCGCGGATCCGACCTCGACCTCGGACGCGCGCACGTCCCAGGCTGCGAGCGACAGCCCTTCGATGAGTCGCCGGTCGTACACGTTGCCGCCGCTCACCAGCGCCGGATCATCGATGCCGGCGGGTACGACGAAGTGCACCGTCCCCGTCGGCATCGCGCTCACAGCGTCATCTCGAACGACGCCCACGCGATGTGCGATTCATGCATCGTGACCGCGAGTGCCGTGACCCCGTCGGCCCGGCCCAGCCGACCATCCCGCACGGCGGCGGCGAGCCGCTGCGCGACCGCGCTGCAGAGCATCTCGGTCGTCGTGTTGACTCCTCGGAATTCGGGCTCATCATCGAGGTTGCGGTACGTCCATGACGACAGGATGCCGCGCAGCTCGTCGGACGCGCGGCCGATGTCGACGACCACCCCGTTCTCATCGAGCGTCTGTGCACGAAAGGTGGCGTCGACGACGAAGGTCGCGCCGTGCAGCCGTTGCGCCGGCCCGAACATCTCGCCGGAGAAGCTGTGGGCGATCATCATGTGATCTCGGACCGTCACCGAATAGGTCATGCGTCCCTCCAGTCGATCGTGTGACACAGGCCCGGGGCAGAGCCATCGGCGATGGCCGCCATGACGGCCGGCAGATCTTGCCAGGGAGAGTCGCCTGTCAGCAGCACGTCGAAGACCGGGTCCGCCAGCAGTCCGAGGGCGAGCTGAAGTCGGTCGGTCGTGGTTCGGCTGCCGCGACGACGCGGGGCGACCGTGCCGACCTGGCTGGAGCGGATCGTCAGGCGCTGCGAATGGAACGCGCCGCCCAGCGGAAGACTCACCGATCTGTCGCCGAACCAGCTGGCTTCGATGATCTCGCCCTCGAACACCGCCGACTCGAGCGCGATCCGCAGCCCCTCCCCCGAACCGCTCGTCTCGATCACGAGATCGCGATCGGACGGCGCCGCGTCGGGACGGGCGTAACGGACGCCGAGAGCGTCGCACAGCGCGGCCTTCGATCGGTCCTCGTCGACGACGACGACATCGACGCCCGGAATCCCGGAGAGCAGGCGCGCGACGCAGGCGCCGATCATTCCTCCGCCGATGACGCTGACACGGTCCCCGACGAGGGGGGCGGCATCCCACAGCACGTTCACCGCGGTCTCGACCGCTCCCGCCAGGACCGCCCGGCGCGACGGCACGTCATCGGGCACGATCGTGACGGCCGACTCGGGGACGACGAAGGCCGACTGGTGCGGGAACAGCGTGAAGACGGTGCGCCCCTGGAGTGCAGGCGGACCCTGTTCGACCACGCCGACGTTGAGGTAGCCGTACTTCACCGGGCCCGGGAAGGCCCCCGCCTGGAAGGGAGCGCGCATGCGATCACGCTCGCCGTCGGGCACCTCGCCGCGGAAGACGAGGGACTCGGTGCCGCGGCTGATGCCGGAGTGCAGCGTGCGAACGAGCACCTCGCCGGCGCGGGGATCGGCGACATCCTCGGCGCGCAGCGCCCCGCGGCCGGGTGCTTCCACCCAGAACGCCGTCGCCGCCGTCATGACACCGCGCTCCGCGATTGAACCGCGAGGCATGCGGAATTCGTGTCATGAGTGGTACCCATATGGGGGAAACGAGGCGCACAGTGCAAAAGGTTCATCTCGCTCCGCTCTGGTCGGTCGCCGGCGGTGCCGTCGGCCTCATCGCCCTCGCCGCGACCGACGGGCTTTCGACCTTCGGCTGGATCGCCGGACTCCTCTACCTTGGCGTGTCGAACGCACTGCTCACCAGGGGGTTGCGTCGACGCGGCGCGACGCGGTTCGGGCCGGCGAACATCGCCACCGCGGCACGTTCGACCCTCGTCGGACTGGTCACCGCCCTCGTGGCGACCTCGCTGACCGAACCCATCGCCGTGCCGCTGCTCTGGCAGTTCGGCGCCGACCGAGCGGTACGCCGTTCTCAGCCGAAGGGGATCGCGCCGACCAGGACTCCCACCAGCAGCATCACGAGCGAGACGACGCACGCGCGCCACAGCACCTTCTTGTGGTGATCGCCGAGGTTGACCCCGGCCAGCGACACGAGCAGCAGGATCGCCGGAACCAGTGGGCTCTGCAGGTGGACGGGCTGGCCGGTGATCGAGGCGCGGGCCATCTCGACCGGTGCGATTCCGTAGGTCGCCGCACTCTCGGCGAGGACCGGGAGGATTCCGAAGTAGAACGCGTCGTTCGACATGAAGAACGTCATCGGGATCGAAAGGACGCCGGTGATCACGGCGAGGTACTGGCCCATCGATGCCGGTACGACCTGCACGACCCAGTCGGCCATTGCGGTGACCATGCCCGTTCCGTTCAGCACGCCCACGAGCACGCCGGCGGCGAGCACCATCGAGACGACGCCGACGATGCTGGGCGCGTGCGCGACGATCTCGTCGGCCTGGCTGCGCAGCTTGGGGAAGTTGATCACGAGCGCCAGGGCCGTGCCGACCATGAAGATGTACGCCAGCGGCATGACATCCAGCACGAGCAGCACCATGACCGCCAGCGTCAGCGCGAGGTTGACCCAGATCAGCTTGGGCCGCAGTGTCGGCCGGTCAGCGCGCAGCATCGTGTCGGCCATCATGGTGTCGAGATCTTCGGCTTCGAGCACCTTCTGCTCGGCGAGGGCCGCCTGAGCCCTCGGCATCCGCTGTCCGGGACGCACGGTCACCAGACCCGTCGTCGACAGCGTCGCTGCCGCGCCCGGCTTGACCTCGGTGCCGCGTACCATGCGGTTGCCGCCGAAGAGGCGGCGCCAGAACGCGGGCTGTCCCGCGGGAGCGGCATCCGTCTCGGCGTTCGCCGGCGAGTATTCGAGAGAGCCGATGCGCTTGCGCTCGGCGAGTCCCAGGGTCCACGCGAAGACGAGCGCGATCACGAGGCCGGTCGCGAGCGACGGGAGCATCGGCACGAAGATGTCCGTCGGCGAGACGCCCAGGGCAGACGCGGCACGGACGGTGGGGCCGCCCCACGGCACGATGTTGAGCGTGCCGTTCATGAGACCCGCGACGCACGTCAGGACGACGGGGCTCATGCCCAGGCGCAGGTAGATCGGCAGCATCGCCGAGGTCGTGATGATGAAGGTGGTCGATCCATCGCCGTCGAGCGAGACCGCCCCCGCCAGGATCGCCGTGCCGAGCACCACCTTCGCAGGGTCATTGCCGAGGAACCGGGTGATGAAGCGGATCAGCGGGTCGAAAAGTCCGACATCGATCATGATGCCGAAGAACATGATCGCGAACATCAGCAGCGCCGCCGTGGGTGCGAGGTCACCGATGGACTCGATGATCATGTCGCCGAGCCCGAGCCCGGCGCCCGCGAACAGGCCGAAGATCGTCGGCACCAGGATGAGGGCGACCATGGGCGTCAGGCGCCTGGTCATGATGAGCACCATGAAGGTCAGGATCATGGTGAATCCGAGGATGACGAGCACATCGACTCCTTTGTCTGGATGGTGCGGCCGAGGATGGCGGATGCCGCTCGGCGGTCACTGCGGGGCAGGTGACGTTCGCACGAAGCTAGCCGCGGGGGCGATGCGGCACGGGGTATCTCGCGTTGATGCATGTATTGCGCATATCGTGAGTTCTGCGCATTTCGCTCAGTGCGCCGCAAGGAGGCGACCGTGCGGTTCTCGACGCAGATGCTGCTGCTGCAGCTCGCGTGCGTGATCGCCGTCGTCGCAATCTGCACCGGCGTGTTCGTGTGGATCGGCGTGCAGCAGCTGCGCGCCGAGGCCGAGACCTCTGCGCTCTCGATCGCACGCACGGTCGCGGCCGACGCGGATGTTCGCGCAGGTGTCGCGACGATCTCGGCGCAGGCCGGAACGCCGAGCAACGCCGACCTGCGCGGTGGTCCGCTCGCTCTGCTCGCGGCGGATACGGAGCAGAACACCGGTGCGCTGTTCATCGTGATCACCGACGATCACGGCATCCGGCTCGCGCACCCCGACCCGCAGCTGCTCGGTCGCGTGGTGAGCACGAGCTTCACCGAAGCGTTGGCGGGGCGTGAGAGCGTCGCGTGGGAGTCGGGCACGCTCGGAGAGTCGGCACGGGCGAAGGTGCCCGTCCGTGACCCGCAGACCGATGAACCCGTCGGCGAGGTGAGCGTGGGCTTCGCGCCGGCGAGCGTGTTCCAGGAGCTGCCGTTGCTGCTGGGCGGTGTCGCGCTGGCGGCCATCTTCGCGGTCGCCCTCGGGGCGGTGGTGTCACTCGTGCTGAGGCGCCGACTCGAGCGCCTCACTCTCGGCCTGCAGCCCGAAGAGCTCGCCGGTCTCGTGCAGAATCAGGCCGCGGTGCTCGACGGCGTCGGTGACGGGGTGCTCGCGTACGGTCCGGACGGCGTTGTGACGGTCGCGAACACCACGGCCACTCGGCTGCTCGGCACGCCCGATCTCGTCGGACGCGGCATCCGCGATCTCGACCTGCCGGCGCCCGTGCTCGCCGCGCTGAGTCGCACCCCGGCGACGGACCGAAACCGAGCGGATGCCGCGGAGCCCCTCTCGGTCGGCGCCCACGTCGTCTTCATCGACACTCGTCCGGTATCGCGCGCCGATCGCGATCTGGGGCTCATCGCCGTGATCCGCGACCGCACCGACGTCGTCACACTCACCGATCGGCTCGAGACCGTCGCCTCGATGACCGACGCGCTGCGAGTGCAACGACACGAGTTCGCGAACCGTCTGCACGTCACAGCCGGCCTGATCGATGCGGGCCGCGTGCCCGACGCACGCGACTATCTCGACGAAGTGCTCGAGGCATCGCGCGAGGCCGCGATCGTGCCGCTGACCGATCGACTCGCCGAACCCTTCCTGGCGTCATTCCTGGAGTCCAAGGCACTGCGGGCGAGCGAGCGCGGTGTGCGCTTGAGAGTGAGCGCGGACTCGCTCGTGCGCGGCGTCGTCGTACAGGCCGAGGACGTCGCCACAGTGCTGGCGAATCTCATCGACAACGCTGTGACCGCAGCGGTCACCGGAGATGAACCGAGGTGGGTGGTCGTCGAGCTGCTCGACGACGGGGACACACTCGTGATGACCGTCGCGGACTCGGGCCTCGGCGTCGCGGAATCGGGCGCGCTGTTCGCCGGCCGGCCGGAAGCGGACCTGGACCCGGATGCCGTGCACGGCCGCGGCATCGGTCTGCCGCTCGCTCGTGAGGTGGCCGGACGCCTCGGCGGAGATGTCTGGCTCGCCGACGCAGGCGCCCCCGACGGCAACGGCGCGGTCTTCTGCGCACGCCTGCCGGCGGTGATGCGTCCGCCGAGTCGCCTGTCCGAGCAGAAGGGAACCGAATGACCGAGAAGATCCAGGTGCTCGTCGTGGACGATGACTTCCATGTCGCCGGACTCCACCGCGACATCGTCGCCGCGCGGCCCGGCTTCGCCGCGCTCGAGCCCGTCCGCGGAGTTCGCGCCGCGCGCGCGGCGGTGCGGGACCGGCATCCGGATCTGGTCATCTGCGACGTCTACCTGCCCGACGGCGACGGCATCGCCTTCGTCGCCGAGATCGACGTGGACGCCTTCGTGATCAGCGCCGCCTCGGATGGCGCCACCGTGCGCCGTGCGCTGAGGGCCGGTGCGCTGGACTACCTGATCAAGCCTTTCGATGCGGTGATGCTGAGCGAGCGGCTCGATGCGTATCGCCGGTTCCGCAACCTGGCGCCGGAGGACCGCCGCCTCGATCAGGAGGCGATCGAGCGCGCCCAGCGGGTGCTGTACGCCCGGGAGTCCGGCGCCGCGCCGGTCTCTCGGTCCACCACCGAGAAGCTGATCGTCGATCTCCTTCGCGGCGGCGAGTCCTCCGCGAGCGACATCGCGACCCGCGCCGGAATCTCCCGGGCCACCGCCCAGCGGCATCTCGCAGCTCTCGCCACCCGGGGAGCCGTTGAAGTCACGCTCCGCTACGGCTCGACCGGGCGACCCGAGCACCGCTACAGCGTCGGCGCCTGACGGCCCGCGCCGGGCACTGGCTGGGGTGTACGCCGTGCGGTTCGTTGCGGAGTGTGACGCGGAATGTGGGCTCGTGACCCCGCACCGGCGGCCGACGTCAGTGGGCTCGGTACTCTGGCGCGGCGGGTGAGAGCCGCCGCAGACCTCATCGCGTCAAGGAGCATCCATGTCATCCATCGTCGTCCTCGTCGGCAACCCGCAGCCGGTCTCGCGCACGCGACTCGTCGCGGAGGAGCTGGCCGGGCAACTCGCCTCGCGGAGCGGTGCGCACATCGAGCCGACGATCGACCTCGCCGACGTCGCAGACCAGCTGTTCCGCTTCCCCTCCGTGGAGGTCGATGATCTGCTCGCGCGCGTGGCGCGAGCCGATGTCGTCATCGTCGCGAGTCCGACCTACAAGGCCAGCTACACCGGACTTCTGAAGGCGTTCCTCGATCGCTATCCCACGAACGGCCTCGCCGCGGTCACCGCGATCCCGCTGCTCACCATCGGGAGCCCGGCCCACACGCTCGCCGTCGAACACACCCTGCGCCCGCTGCTGGTGGAGCTCGGCGCATCCGTCCCGACCCGCGGAATCGCCTTCGCGGCATCCGCCACCGACGAACGGGGTCAGATCGTCTCCGCGTGGCTCGACGTCGAAGGGCCCCGTCTGGCCGGTGCGCTCGAGAGCCGCTGATCCTGCGGTCCGCTACCAGCCCTGCAGCACGCCCGTCGGGGTGCGACCCACCGCGACGGGCCGGCTCGAGGCGAGCGACCATTGGCTCCACGAGCCGATGAAGATCCGGGCGTCCACCCCGGCGAGCGCGAACGCGAGCGCCGAATGCGCCGAGGCGATCCCGGTGCTGCAGTAGAGCACGATCGGAGCCTCCGGGTCGACGGTGGCCGCGATGATCGTGGATCGGATCTCGTCGGGCGGCCGGAGGGTCCCATCTCGTGCGATGTGCGCCACGGTCGGGATGTTCAGCGCCCCCGGAATGTGCCCGGCCGCCGCATCCTGGCCCGCGGACAGCCCTCGATAGTGCTCGGGGGCGCGGACGTCGACGAGATAGCCCTCGCTCGGAGCGCGCGCGGCATCGTCGATCGTGGCCACACCGGCGTCGACGTCGAGAAGGGTGATGTCGCCCGGCCGAGGCAGTACATCGCCCCGCTGCACCTGGAACCCTGCCGCGACCCATGAGCGGATGCCGCCATCCAGCACCCGCACGGCGACACCGCGACGGCGCAGCAGCCACCATGCGCGGGCGGCGGCGACCGCATCGTTGTCGTCGTACACGACGACTTGGTCGCCGTCATCCAGTCCCCAGCGGCGAGCCGACCGCTCGAGGTCCTCGAGCCGGGGGACGGGGTACCGACCCACTTCAGGATGTCCGGGCTGCGAGAGCTCCCGCTCGAGGTCGACGTACACCGCTCCCGGGAGGTGCCCGGCGAGGTACGCCGGCCGCCCTTCGGGCGCGTTGAGCCGCCAGCGCACATCGAGCAGGCGAACGCGGCGGCCCGAGTCGATCTCGGACGCGAGCTCGTGAGCACCGATGAGCAGGGACATGCCATGAGTTTCGCCAACGGCTCGCGCGTCGTCTCCTCCGGATGAAACACACCGCAATCCGACGACAATCGGCGACACATTCGGGCGTGGGAACCTCCTGCTGACCATCCCATCCACGTCCACAGGCAGGGTCGGCGCTCACCGAGGGGACCGTGTTACGGCCCGTGACCGGTCATTGCGCCATGTGATCGCAGCGGCCGCGGGTCGGAGTGCCTCTTCCTAGGTTCATGAGCACCCGCGGTCGCCTCCGCGGCCTCCGACCGAAGAGGACACCACATGACCACGACAACCACAGCGCCCGTCGCGGTGGCTGACCCTGCGCTGCCTGGCGCGTGGAACACGCCCGATCCGGAACGCGTCGACCTCGGCAGCGCGCGCGTCGTCCATACGCGCCACTGGTTCCGCTGGACCCTGAGCGCGATCCTCATCTTCGCCATCGCACAGTTCGTGTGGTCGCTGTTCACGAACGAGAACTACGAGTGGGACGTCTTCGCGGCGTACTTCTTCTCGGAGCCGGTGCTGATCGGCATCGGCTACACGCTGGCTCTGACCGCCGTCTCCGCGTCGATCGGATTCATTCTCGGCACGGTGCTCGCCCTGGGGCGCCTCTCGAAGTCGGTCCTTCTGAGCTCGATCTCGTGGGCCTACATCTGGTTCTTCCGGTCGGTGCCCCTCGTCGTGCAGATCATCGTCTGGTACAACCTCGGCTACCTCTACCCGACGCTGGGACTGGGAACCCCGTTCACGACCGACTTCTGGATCGTGGAGTTCCCGACGGTCCAGCTCATCAGCGCTTTCGCCGCCGCGATCCTCGGACTGGGTCTGCACCAGGCGGCCTACTCGGCCGAGATCATCCGCGGTGGACTGATCTCGGTCGACCAGGGGCAGCAGGAGGCGGCTGCCGCCCTCGGCATCCCGGCCCGCAAGCGGCTCTTCCGCATCATCCTGCCGCAGGCGATGAGATCGATCATCCCCAACGCGACCAATGAGGTGATCGGACTCGTCAAGGGCGCATCGGTGGTGTTCGTGATCGCGATCCCCGAGCTGTTCTACGCGGTGCAGGTGATCTACAACCGCAACAGCCGCGTGATCCCGCTGCTGCTGGTCGCGGTGGTCTGGTACACGATCATCACCACGATCCTGAGCATCGCGCAGTACTACATCGAGCGGTACTACTCGCGGGGATCGGTGCGCACCCTTCCCCCGACCCCGCCGCAGCGCTTCCGCCGCTGGGCCGGTGCGCAGTGGTCTCGCCTGGGCGATGACGCCGCGAAGGCACCGCCGGTCGTGCACGGCATCCCACCCCTTCCGATCCGTGCGGATGCCGGCATCGACGCGAACGAGGAGACCCGATGACCACGATCACCGCCCAAGCCACCACAGGGCCTCGTCGAGATCCACAACGTCCACAAGGCCTACGGCGGCGTGGAGGTGCTCAGCGGCGTCGACCTGACGATCGCTCCCGGCGAAGTCGTGGCGATCCTCGGGCCCAGCGGCTCGGGCAAGTCCACGCTGCTGCGCACGATCAACCATCTGGAGTCGGTCGACCGGGGTTCGGTCACCGTCGACGGTCAGCTGATCGGCTACCAGCAGCGCGGCGGCAAGCTCTACGAGCTGCGCGAGAAGGAGATCCTCAAGCGTCGGACGCAGATCGGGATCGTCTTCCAGAACTTCAACCTGTTCCCGCATCTGACCGCGCTGGAGAACGTCACGGAGGCGCCGATCGACCTGGGCCTGCTCAGCAAGGACGCCGCGCGAGAGCTGGCGCTGTCGCTGCTCGAGCGCGTGGGCCTGAGCGAGAAGGCGGGGCATTACCCGCGCCAGCTGTCGGGCGGCCAGCAGCAGCGCGTCGCGATCGCCCGGGCGCTCGCCCTGAGTCCGAAAGTGCTGCTGTTCGACGAGCCCACCAGCGCGCTCGATCCCGAGCTCGTCGGCGAGGTGCTCGATGTGATCCGCGACCTGGCACGCAGCGGCACGACGCTCATCATCGTCACCCACGAGATCGGCTTCGCCCGCGAGGTGGCCGACCGCGTCGTGTTCATCGACGGCGGCGTCGTCCTCGAGCAGGGCCCTCCCGAGACCGTCCTCACCCACCCGGAGCACCCGCGCACGCGGGAGTTCCTCGCCAAGGTTCTGGCCTGACGCCCCGCGTCGGATCCGACCTGCCACACCAGAAAGAGAAACACAGCATGGCAATCAGCAAGAAGCAGGGCATCGCGATCGGCGTCGGCGTCGTGGCGGTCGCCGCGATCGTGGGCGGCGTGTTCGCCGCAGTGAACCTCAACAGCAGTGCGGCCGAAGCCGCGTCGACCCCCGCGCCCAGCGAGGCCAACACCGCGACCGACGAGATCGTATGGTTCCACACAGACCCGGTTCCCGAGGCCGTCGAAGCGCTGGAGGCGAGCGGCTTCGAGCCGATCGAGGCCGGCAAGCTCACCGTCGCGATCGGCGCATTCGTGCCGCCGCTGAGCTACCAGCCCGACGGGACCTCGGCGGCGACCGAGGTCGCCGGCACCGAGCCCAACATCGGCTCGCTCATCGCGGAGGGTCTCGGGCTCGAGTACAACCCGCAGGTCGTCGCGTGGGCGGACTGGCCGCTGGGAATCCAGTCCGGCAAGTACGACCTCATCACCTCGAACGTCACCGTGACCGAGGAGCGCAAGGAGCTCTACGACTTCGCGAGCTACCGCGAAGACCTTCTGGGCTTCTACGTGCTGGTCGACAGCGACATCGAGTCGATCAGCGAGGCCGCCGACATCTCGGGACTGAAGATCACGGTCGGCTCCGGCACCAACCAGGAGCAGGTGCTGCTGCGCTGGAACGAGGAGCTCGAGGCGGACGGCAAGACACCCGCAGAGCTCAGCTACTACGACGACAGCGCCGCGGCCACTCTCGCCCTGCAGTCCGGTCGCGTCGATGCCTCGTTCGGTCCGAACGCCACAGCGGCATGGTCGGCGCTCGAGACCGGCGACACGAAGCTCGTCGGCATCGTGCCCGGCGGGTGGCCCGACACCGCCAACATCGCCGCGGGCACGGCGAAGGGCAACGGCCTGATCGACGCGGTCTCGATCGTGCTCAACAAGGTCATCGAAGACGGCACCTATGGTGAGCTGCTCGAGTTCTGGGGCCTGGAGTCCGAGGCCGTGACCGAGTCGCTGGTCAACCCGCCCGGGCTGCCCAAGCCGTAAGCGCATCGCGTGGCGGGGTCCGTTCTGCGGGCCCCGCCACGACGCGTCAGAACGGTGGCCGGGTGCTGGGGGCGTCGCTGGAGACGGTGAAGACAGGTACTCGGCGTACGGGTGGGACGACGTATCGTCGGCCGGCGGGTGAGGTCCATTCGACCGCACCGCCGCTGTCCGGGATCTGTTTCAGATGCCAGCCGCCGTGGTGCTTCACTTTGTGGTGGCCCTTGCAGAGCGGGGCGAGGTTCTCGAGGGCGGTGTCGCCACCGTGCTCCCACGCGATCGTGTGGTCGATCTCGCACCGGGATGCCGGCATCCCGCATCCGGGACCCATGCACCGGTCGGCTCGCCACTTCGCCAGCCGCCTCAGCGACGCCGGAGGCGAGTACTGGCTGCGTCCGACCGAGAGCACTGCGCCCGTCTCGGGATGCGTGAGCACCCGCATCCACATCGCGTCGCCTCCGCACAGTTCGCGCGCCCGGCCGATCGGGATCGGTCCGACACCTTCCACTGTCGCAGGGTCGGCTCCCGTCGCGGCAACCGCCCCGTCGTCGGCTTCGAGCAGGGCAAGGGCCGGCACGGTCACCACGACGGTGGCGCGGATGCCGCGCGCTTCGGTGGGATGCGCCGTCGTGGTCCCTTCGATGAGCAGGTCGGCCATCACGTCGGCGCGGATCTGGTCGAGGGTGCGGGTCTCACCCTCGTGCGCGAGGATCGTCTTCGCGATCGCCGTCGCCCGACCGTACGCCGCGGTCGCTTCAACCTCGGGCCCGAGATGATGTGTCCACGCCATCCCATCGCCCACCGGCTCGACGTGCACCCGGCGGTGCGCCAGCGCAGCCTCGTGGCGCTCCGCGAGGGTCACGACGCGTGCGCTCTCGATCAGCTTTCGCAGCGAGCGACGGAATTCACCCACCGGTTGCGATTCGGCGAACACGAGGGCTTCGCCCAGCAGGTCACTGCGCAGGTCAGGCTCGAGCTCATCGAGACCGTCGACCAGGATCTCGGTGTGCCGCTCGGTGATCCGTGCGTCCGATAACGCGGTCATGACCTCGGGGTAGCGCTGCACCAGCGCCTCCGCGAGTGCGATCAGATTGCCCGCCGCGTACTCGGTGATCCGCATCGCTGCCGCCAGCTCCAGCCGCAAACCACGCAGCACCACATCGGTGAGCACGCGTCCCGCGACTTCCGCGTCTGCAAGGTACGCCAGGCGCAACTGGTCGATCCGCAGCAGCCGCTCCGCCGCGACACGAGCCATCATGCCGGCAAGATCCACCACCACATCGACCGGGTCGGGATGCGGCCAATCCAGCACCAGCGGATCATCGTACATACCAGTGAGTATAGTACATATGTTCGATCAGTGCAATCGATCTTTGCCTGATCAGCCATCTTATTTCGCCCTCCTCCCACCGCCACGAAGCGACGATCAGGTCACGCGAGTACCGGCTTCTCGAAGCACTGCGAGAACGAGAGCTCGAGGTACGGCGGATAGATCGGGATGCGGGTGTACCCGATCCGCTCGTACAGCGTCACCGCCTCGGGCTGCCGATCGCCGGTCTGCAGGATCAGCCGCCGCGCGCCACGCTCGGCGGCGATGCGCTCCAGCTCGGCCATGAGCAGGCGGCTCACGCCGGTCCCACGGGCGGCCGGTGCGACGTACACGCGCTTCACCTCGAGCGAGTCGATGAAATCGCCACCGAGGTCGCGGAGCGCGGCATGCCCGACCGGGCTGTGCGCGGCATCCCGCACGATGATCGTCGACACGATCGACTCCGCGTTCACCGCGAGCGCGCTGCCGAGTCGCGCGGCCACGTCCGCCGGAACGTCCTCGAGGCGGTCGGCGTAGCGGGGCCCGATCTCGGCATCCATCTCGCCGCGCAGCGCCTGTGCGCGAGGGTCGTCCCACTCGACGGCCTCAACGAACCATTCCGTACTCGTGACGGTGCGCGTGTTCGGCATCGTGCCAGTATCCCGTTCGGCGACGGGTGGTCCCGCCGCCGCGGCAACACCGCGTAACGCGTCGGAGGTCATGTCGGTGCGCCCACCGCCTCGTGTGCGTTCACGCGAGACAGCGGCGTCTTCTCCCCCGCCTCGATCGCGACGGGAAGGCGGTTCTCGGCCGGCGGCAGCGGGCACGTCGCGAAGTCGGTGTAGGCGCAGGGAAGGTTCACGGCCCGGTTGAAGTCGATGACCGTGGCCCCGTCCGCATCGGGCGCTGCGACGCTGACACTGCGGTTCGCCGCGTACGTGGTGAGCCCGCTCGTCGCATCGGAGAACAGCACGAGAAGCTCGCCCGGAGTGTGACCCGGGAACGCGACGAGCCGGAGAGTCTCGCCACGGAGGCTGAACTCGAGGTAGCCGGGAGCGTCGTACACATGGGTGAGCCCGTCGACGGCCGCGCCGACCTCCGTCGGCCGCGGCACGGCGTACTCGACGAAGGTCGCACGGCACGCGCCAGATCGGGTTCGGCACGTAGATCGGCGTGCCGTCGTACGCGCCGAGGAACGCGTGATCGGGACGCCGCGGCCGGACGATGTCGTGTCCACCTCGCTTGGCGATCTCTGCGACGCCGCCTTCGAAGGCGACCGTCACCCCGCCGCGCTCGGGGATGACCCCGAAGTCGTGGCGGCCGACCAGCGCAGCGTCTCCGAGAGTGAGCTGCTCATCGCCGTCCAACTGGACGACCGGGCCCCCAAGCCCCGTCGTCCAGCTTCCCGGCACGCCGGGGATCCGCTGCGGCTCATCGTGGAGCCAGTACAGGCCGGTCACCGCAAGGAAGCCATGCGGATCGGTTCGCCGTGCCTCGTGGGCACGGTGCCATGCCTCCCACTCGCGGCCGAACTGCGCGCGGTCGAGAGCGGGGACGACGGTCGTGTCGGTCATCGCAGACCGCCTACACCGTCGCCGCGAGCGCGCCGCGGCGCTCCGGAATCGGAAGGCCGAGGTTCTCGCGCAGGGTGCTGCCGGTGTACTCGGTGCGCAGCGACCCGCGCTCCTGCAGCAGGGGCACGACCTTGTCGACGAACTCGTCGATGCCGCCCGGGGTGATGTGGCCGCCCAGCACCACGCCGTCCGCGCCGTCGTTCTGGATGAAGTCGTCCAGCGCGTCGGCGACCTGCTGCGGCGTGCCGATGTACTCGGTGCGAGAGGACACCTCGGCGGCGACGCCGCGGATGCTGAGACCTTTCTCCTCGGCCAGTGCACGCCAGCGGCGCACGGTCTCGAACCGATCCTGGTAGATGAATGCCTTGCCTTGGATGATCGGGGGCGCGTCGGGGTCGGGCTCGATGTCGGGCAGGGGTCCATCGATGTCGTACGCCGAGAGGTCGCGGTTCCACAGCTGCTCGAACTGCACCTGCACGGCTTTGATCGCTCAGCTGCTGCTCGAGGATGTACCGGGCCTTCTCTTCGGCATCCGCTCGGGAGTCCCCCAGCACGAAGCCGGC
The DNA here is from genome assembly GCA_963781135.1 of uncultured Actinomycetota bacterium. Classification (GTDB taxonomy): domain Bacteria; phylum Actinomycetota; class Actinomycetes; order Actinomycetales; family Microbacteriaceae; genus Microbacterium. The sequence continues at coordinate 184,141 of CAWADY010000003.1, forward strand.
CCCCGGGATGATCTTGAGGTCGTCGGGGTTTCGGCCGTGGGCGCGGGCGCGCGCCTTGACGTCGACGTAGAACTCCTGCGCTTCGGCCAGCCTCGAGAAGGGCGAGAAGATCAGGTCGGAGTTCGCCGCGGCGAAGTCGCGGCCCTGCGGCGAGATGCCGGCCTGCACGATGACGGGGCGCCCCTGCGGGCTCCGCGGCACCGTGAAACGACCGTCGATGTCGAACTGCGAGCCGGTGTGGGCGAACCGCCCGGCGGAGTCATCCGCCAGGAACTGCCCGCTCGCCTTGTCGGCGAGGACGGCATCCTCCGCCCACGAGTCCCACAGCTCCCGCACGGTGTTCACGAACTCCTCGGCGCGCGTGTACCGCTCTTCCCGCGTGAGGAAGCCGCCCCGGCGGAAGTTCTGCCCCGTGAAGGCGTCCCAGCTCGTCACGACGTTCCAGCCCGCGCGTCCGCCCGAGAGGTGGTCGAGGCTCGCGAGCTGCCTGGCCAGTTCGTACGGCTCGTTGAAGGTCGCGTTCAGCGTGCCGACCAGACCGATGTGCTCCGTGACGGCGGCCAGCGCGGCGAGCACCGGAAGGGTGTCGGGCCGGCCCGCGATGTCGTGCTCGAACACGCGCCCGGCCCGCTCGCGCAGAGCCAGTCCTTCGGCGAGGAAGAAGTAGTCGAAGCGGCCGCGCTCGGCGGTCTGGGCGACCTGGCGGAACGTGTCGAAGGCGATCTGACTGCCCGCGTCGGGGTGCTCCCACGCCGTGTGCTCGTTGACGCCGCCGACGTACGCGGCGAGGATGATCTGCTTGCGTGCTCTCGTGCTCATCGTCTGCTCCTGGGTCGGTCAGCCGGCGAGCGCCGGCGCGTAGCGGTTGGGAACGGTCGCGGGAAGGCCCAGCAGACCGCGCAGCGATGTGGCCTCGCTGTCGGCGAGCAGCTCTCTGCGCCGCAGCTCGGGCACGAGCTGGTCGGCGATGCGCGGCAGGTCGTCGGTGATGACACCCGGACGCAGACGCACACCCGCGTAGCCGAGCTCACCGAGCGCGGCGATCTCATCGGCCAGCGCCGCGGCCGAGCCGGTGAAGATCCGCGTGTCCGACACCAGCAGGCGCCCGAGCCCGTCGAGCCGCTCCCGCCGGGCAGCGGCGGGCTCGTCGCCGTCGAGGAACACCACGATGTCGGCGTAGACGCGCAGCGGCTCGCCCTCGCGTCCGACGGCGGTCTCGGCCGCACGCACCTCCGCCAGGATTCCGCCGGCCTCGGCGAGGCGCTGAGGCGTGACGAAGACCAGATCGGCGGATGCCGCGGCGAAGCGGTACGGCACCTCCGCGTGCGCGAGCGCGGCGATGACGGGCTGGCCCTGCGGGGAACGCGGAGTGATCGAGGGACCGCGGACGCTGAACCACTGGCCGTCGAAGTCGACGGTGTGCACCTTCTCCGCATCCAGGAAGCGGTCGGTGGCGGCATCCCGGATCTCGGCGTCGTCCTCCCAGCTGTCCCAGAGCCGCCGCACGACGTCGACGACGTCCTCCGCCTCGGCGAACAGCGTCGAGATCGCCTGGTGCACGCGCGGGTCGCTGAGGTCTTCGAACGCGGGAACGTCGCGGCGTCCGAAATGGCGCGCCTCATCCCAGCGACCCGAGACCTTCGGCTGCCAGCCGGCGCGGCCGAGGCTCGTGTAGTCGAGCGTCGCGACCGCCTTCGAGATGTGGAACGGCTCGGTGTGGGTCGTCGTGACCGTGGGGATCAGCCCGATGCGGCGGGTGACCGGGGCCACACGCGATGCGATCAGCAGGGCGTCGAGGCGGCCGCGCACCTCATCGGCGCGCTCGTCCGGCCCGAACGGAACGGCTGGACTGCAGGGCGAAGGAGTCCTCGATCGTGGCGAAGTCGATGCCCCCGGCGTCGGCCCGCTGCACGACGTCGACCCAGTACTGCGGGGTGAAGAGGTCGTTCGGGCGCGAGGACTCCTCGCGCCACGCGGCCGGGATGCCAGCCGGCGCCCTCGAGTGCGACGCCGAGACGCAGTCGGTCAGTGGTGGTCATCAGTGCTCCTGTTCGTCCAGGTCGGTCGCACGCAGGTTCCGCGCTTCGGATGTCAGCATCGCCGCGCCGTGACCGACGTGCGCACCAGGGCGTCAAAGGGGGTCATGCGACTTCACGGGAGGTAATGAGACGCTGGTCGACCGCCGCGCCGGCGGGCTCCCAGCCCAGCGCCGGAAGCACCGCGTGCCGGATGTCGAAGAGGATCTGCCGGTACTCGTCTTCGTCGAACCCGTACGGCAGCGCGACGCGCAGTTCGGTGCGACCGTCGATGGACGGGTCATCGCGCAGCCGGTCGATGATCTCCTCGGCGCTGCCGACGAGATCCCGCTGGAACACCACCCGGCGCACGCCGAGGTCCGCGGGCTGTGACGTTCTCGCGTCGCGCGCTTGGGCGTAGGCCCGGTAGTGCTCGCGCTGCTGCGCCGTCGCGGTGGTGGTCGGCACGATGACCCGCTCCACACCCACGGTCGGGATGCCGCTCCCCGCGAACTCGGAGTGGTACACGTCCAGGTGCACCCGCTGCGCCGGCTCGAAGCGATCGTGGCCACCGGCGTCGCTCAGGTTGCCGAGCAGCAGCTTGAGCCCGTGCCGCGCGGCCCAGCGAACCGACCGCTCCGAGCCGCCGCCGAGCCAGACGCGATCGCGCAGCCCGGGGATGTGCGGCTCGATCCGCGGAATCTGCGGACCGTACGGCGTGTACAGCGGATCGTCCGCGAGCGGTCGGCCCTCGAGCGCCTCGAGGAACCGCTCGATGAGCGCGTACGGATCGGCCGAGGCATCGCCGCGCCCGAGGTCGCCGAGCAGGTCGCCGTGCGGTGACGACGTGCTGATCCCGACGTTGACCCGCCCGCCCGAGAGGGCGTCGACGGTGCCGAAGTCCTCGGCCAGCCGGAACGGCGTCTCGTATCCGAGCGGAACGACGTCGGTCTCGAGGCGGATCGACTCCGTACGCTGGCTCGCCGCGGCCAGGAAGGGAAGAGCCGACGAGATCCCGCGCTCGAGGTGGCGCTGGCGGATGCCGGCCACGTCGTAGCCGAGATCCTCGGCGAACGAGAACAGGCGCAGCGTCTGCTCCAGCCCGGTCTTCGGGTCGCCCTCGGGGTGGTTCCCGGCGAGGATGAACCCTGCCCGGGGAATCAGGTTCTCCGTCACCCCACGGGCGCCGAAGACCGGTGCCTCTTCGTCACGCGGCATCCGAGTCCTCTTCCTGATCATCGGTCGCGCTGGTCGCGACCGACGGTCAGGCTGTCAGGCTCGGGAGCCGAAGCGGCTCCCCCTGTGACACCGACGGTCATCTCCTGTCATCCGGCGTCACAGGCGCGGGCGGGCAGTCGGCGACTCAGTGCTGGTGCACCGACTGGTCGGCGAACTTGAATGCGAGACGTCCGTGCGCGAAGCCGCCGCCCGCGCGGATCGCGGTCGAGACCCACGCCGCCTCGGCGAGCTCGGCCTGGGTCGCCCCCGCCTTGATCGCACGCTGGGTGTGACCGTCGATGCAGTAGACGCATTGCGTGCTGATTCCGACGGCCACCGCGATCAGCTCGCGATACTTCAGCGGAATCTCCCGCCCCTCGGCGGCGAACACCGCCTCATCGAAGCGCAGGAACGACTGCAGGATGTCGGGCGTTTCGGCCTTGTAGACGCGGGTGAAGGTGCGGTCGTGCTCACGGTCGAAGTATTCGGCCATCGGGGGCTCCTCTGCTTTCAGGTCGTGGTCGACGATGCCACGACGTGACGAATGCTCCGCGGGACGACGACATATGACGACGCGAATCCGCCTGTGTCGGCATGTTGCACCGCGACGTGCGACCGGCGACGGCGGTACATACCGTCGGGTGCATGACCGGACCACACGCTGCGCCCAGCCACCGCGACGACCATCCCGCGAACGCCCACCCCTCGATGCGCCGACTGGGCACCTCGGTCTCTGCTGACGAATTCAAGTCCTTGTTCCGCGGCCACCCCGGAGGCGTCGCCGTCATCACGGCGTACGGCGAGAACGGACCGGTCGCCCTGACGGCGTCATCCGTGTCGTCGGTGAGTGTCGACCCCCCGCTGCTCATCTTCTCGGCATCCGCGATCTCGTCTGCGACACCTGCGATCGCGGCGGCCGAGTCGCTCGTGGTGCACCTGCTCGACGCCGACGACATCGACGTCGCCCGGCTCGGCGCGACCAGCGGCATCGATCGATTCGCCGACGAGGGCTCGTGGACCCGGCTCGCGACCGGGGAGCCGGTCTTCCACGGGGTGCGCGCCTGGGCGCGATGCGCGATCGTCAGTCGGATGGATGCCGGCAGCTCGACGGTGATCGCAGCTCACGCCCTGCAGATCAGCATCGACCGTCATGTCGAGCCCGGTGAGCCGGGGAACGCGCTGGTGTACCACAACCGCGACTGGCACCGTCTCGGCGAGCACTCGCGGCTTTGACCGACCCGCGGTTCGCCTGCTCCTTGGCGCGAACCGTCGCATCCGCATCCGCAAACGACTGACTCCGCCAACTGAAGTCCCGACTCGTCCGCTTCGCTTGGCGGGAACCGTCGCATCAGTGCCGCATAGCGACGAAACGCGTCAACCCAAGGGCAGTGTGAACCAGGATGACGACACCGGCCCCGCTGCCCTGCGCGGTGCCGCAAGCTCGTTGTGGAGCACTTCACGGAGGACGGAAGACGAATGAGCCAGACCCTTTCGACGCATCAGGATGCCGCCGTGCTCGACAACCCGGCATGGCACGCCCTGACCGGCCCGCACGCCTCGTTCGCGATCGGCGACGACCTCGTTCGCCGGTACCCCGCCGAGGTGGCGCCGTTCGTGGCGGTGCGCACCTGGGACGACCCGCACAAGGTCTGGGACGCACTTGCCGAGCTCGTGGGTCCAGGCGCGGAGATCGGGCTGTCGAGCACCGACGAACTTCCGCCCGCCGGCTGGGAGACCCTCGGCCGAGGCGCCGGCGTGCAGCTGGTGCAGACCGACGCGCTGAACCCTCGTCCCGACGACGAGGCGATCGTGCTCGGTGCCGCGGATGTGCCCGAGATGCTCGCGCTCGTCGAGCGCAACCAGCCGGGTCCGTTCCGCCCCCGCACGCACGAACTGGGCCGCTACATCGGAATCCGCCGGCGCGGCGAGCTCATCGCGATGGCGGGCGAGCGCCTCCACCCCGAGGGCTGGACCGAGATCAGCGCGGTCGCGACCGATGTCGAGTACCGGGGACAGGGTCTGGCCTCACGGCTCGTGCTCGACGTGGCCTTCCACATTCAGGAGCGCGGCGACCGGGCGCTGCTGCACGCCGCCGCGACGAACGTCGGCGCGATCGCCGTGTACGAGCGGCTCGGCTTCCTCCTGCGCCGCCGCACGACCTTCTCGGCGGTCCGCACCCCGCTCTGAGGCGCCGGCGCCGAGAAGGTGCGCCCCGCGCCGAAGGGGCGGGCCTGCCTCGGCGCGAATGGCACCACCTCGGCGCGCAACGCACACCTCGGCGCCGAAGGCACGACCTCGGCGTCCCGCGCCGTGCGGTCAGGCGGTCTGCCTCCGCAGCGCGCGGCCGATCCGGCGGGCGGCTTCGACGAGCTTCTCCTCGGATGTGTCGCCGTAGGCGAGACGGATGCGGCGATCCGAGTCCGTGCCGGGACCCGACGCGAAGAACGACCCGCGCTGGTACTCGACGCCCTCGTCACTGGCGTCTGCCGCCAGGCGCTCCGCGTCGATGCTGTCGTCCCGCAGCCGCGGCCAGAGGAACAGCCCGCCGTCCGGCGCATCGATCTCGAACCCGCCGGGCGCTTCGGCCTCGAGCGCCGCGGCCAGCGCGTCGGCCCGGCCGCGGTACAGCGCCCGCGCCCGATCGAGCGTCGCGTCGAACAGCGTCGGGTCGCTCGTGAGCAGCTCGGCGACGACCGCCTGCACGAACGTGGACGAGTGCGAGTCCTGGCGGCTGCGCAGCGCCACGACATCGGGAACGAGAGGCGCGGGAAGCACCACCCAGCCCAGGCGCAGGCCGGGGCCGAGCGTCTTGGTGAACGTGTTGATGTGGATCACCTGATCCGAGTCGTGGAACGGCTCGACCGACTCCTGCTCTCCGCGGAACCGCAGCTCGCGGTAGGGGTTGTCGGCGAACACGGTGAATCCGTAGCGCTCCGCGAGACCGACCAGCTCGCGCCGCTGCTCGGTGGGCAGGGTCGACTGCGACGGGTTGTGGAAGTCGGGCACGGTGTACAGCGCCGCGGGACGCGCGCCCTCCCGCAGGCGATCGGCCAGCTCGTCGAGGTCGAGCCCCGCGCGGCCGACTCGGATCGGGAGGATCCGATCGGTCGACAGCTCGAGCCCGCGCAGGAACAGCGGGAAGATCGGGTTGTCGACGGCGACGAGGTCGCCGCGCTCGAGCACCGTCTGCACGGCGAGCGAGAGCCCGTGGAATCCGCCGTTGGTGATGAGCACCCGCTCCACCGGCACGTTCTCGCGGGCCGCGATCCACTCGCGCAGCGCGGGGATGCCCTCGGTCCGCGAGTACTGCAGCGAGGGAGCACCCGGCGCGGCCAGCACGCGGGCGGTGGCCTCGGCGAGGTCCGGCGAGGGCAGCACGGACGCATCGGGGATGCCGCCGAGCAGCTCGATCGCGTCGGCGCGGCGGTCGCGCAGCGTCTGGTCGCCGAAGCCCTTCGGCGCGGTGAGTCCGTCGATGAGCGCGGGTCGCGTGCGCACGGGGGCCGGGGAGATCGTGGTCATGAGGGTTCCTCTCGGGCGCGCTCCGCCTGCCGCGGAGCGCGCGATGTCATGCGCTGCGCGCGAGTTCGTGTTCGTTCGAGGCGGTGCCGGATGCGGCCCGCGGGCGCGGGATCGCCTCGAGCAGGGCGCGCGTGTAGAGCTCGCGCGGGTGAGCGAGCACCTGGGCGACGGTCCCCGACTCGATGATGCGGCCGTCCTTGAGCACCGAGACGGTGTCGGCGACCTGCCGCACGAGGGCCAGGTCGTGCGAGACGAAGAGGTAGGTGAGTCCGAGCTGCTGCTGCAGCTGGAACAGCACCTCGAAGATGCCCGCCTGCACGGTGACATCCAGCGCCGATGTCGGCTCGTCGAGCACGATCACATCGGGCTGCAGCACGAGCGCGCGGGCGATCGCGACCCGCTGGCGCTGGCCGCCGGACAGTGCGCCGGGGCGCCGCCGCGACAGCTCGCTGCCGAGCCCGACGGCCGCGAGTGCATCGGCGACCGTGCGCCGCCCTCTCCTTGCGGTCGCCGACCCGATAGCGATCCAGCGGCTCGCGCACGATCTTCTCCACGCTCCACGTGGGATCCAGCGAGGTGAACGGGTTCTGGTAGACGAGCTGGAGATGACGACGGATGCCGCGGAGGTCGGCGTCGCTGCGCCCGTGCACCGCGGCCCCGTCGACGACGATCTCGCCGGCGTCGGGCTGCTCGAGGCCGAGCAGCAGCCGCACGGTGGTGGTCTTGCCCGAGCCCGACTCGCCCACGAGGGCGTGGGTCGTCCCGGCCGCGACCGTGAACGAGACATCGTCGACGACCGTGCGCGATGTGCCGTCGACGGTGAAGCTCTTGCTGACCGCGCGCACGTCGATCCGGGGTGCGGCGGCGCCTGAGGGCACCTCGACGCGACCGGATCGGTATCGATCGGGGTTCAGCGCGGGTGCGTCGCCCTGCAGCTGCACGGTGTACGGCGACAGCGGGTTGTCGAAGACGTCGGCGGTGCGGCCGGCTTCCTGCACGCGACCGTCCTTGAGCACGACGATCTCGTCGGTGCGTTCGGCGGCGATCGCGAGGTCGTGCGTGATCAGCAGCAGGCTGATGCCCAGCGAGGACTGCAGTTCGCTGAGCAGGTCGAGGATGCGCTTCTGGATCGTCACGTCCAGCGCGCTCGTCGGCTCGTCGGCGACGAGGAGCTTCGGCTGCGGGAGCACCGCGAGTCCGATGAGCACGCGCTGCAGCATCCCCCCGGAAAGCTGGTGCGGGTAGCGAGTCGTACACGCGTCGCGGGTCGGCCAGGCCGACGCGGTCGAAGGCGTCGAGGATCGCTTCGCGCTGAGCGCGCGCGCCGTCGACGCCGGCGAGCACGGCGGCCTCGTGCGCCTGGGCTCCGACCGTGCGCACCGCGTTGAGCGCGTTCGCCGGGTCCTGCGGCACGAACCCGATCTCACGGCCCCGCAGCGGCCGGAAGCGGGCTTCGGGCACGGCGAGGATCTCGGTCCCGTCGAAGGTGACCTCGCCCGTGGCGGTTCCGGTCCCGCGCGGCAGCAGCCGCAGCACCGAGCGGGCGATCGTGGACTTGCCCGAACCGGATTCGCCGATCAGCGCCAGGCTTCTGCCGTGGCCGATCGAGAACGCGACATCGGAGACGACCTGCGTGCGTCCCGTAGGAGACGGACAGGTTCTCGACCCGCAGCAGCGGCTCGCTCACCGTGGGCGGTGCGGAGTGTGCGCTCACCATGGTGGGCTCCTTCCTGGTCGGGGTGGTGCTCATGAGGTCTTGCGCAGCCATCGGCTGATCCGGTTGATCGACAGGACCGTCAGGATGATGACGATCGCCGGGCAGACCACGAGCCACGGCGAGCGCGGGTAGTCCTTGCCCGACGAGATCAGCAGTCCCCAGTCCGACGCCGGGGGCGGGTCGCCGTAGCCGAGGAACGCGAGGCTCGCGATGACGAGGATCGACAGTCCGAACTGCAGCACCGCGAGCGGGATCAGCGAGCGCGACGCGTTCGGAAGCACGTGGCGGAACAGGATGTGCAGCGATGACCCGCCCTGGAGGTAGGCCGACTCGACGAACACCGACTTGCGCACCTTGATGACTTCTGCGCGCATCACGCGGGCGAACACCGCGACGGCCGACACTCCGGTCGCGATCGCGGCGTTGATGGTCTGGAAGCCGAGCGAGCTGACGATCACCACCGCGAGCAGGAAGGCCGGGATCGCGAGCAGCACGTCGACGAAGCGCGCAAGGACGACGTCGGTCCACGAGCCGAGGAATCCGGCGAGCAGCCCGATGAGCCCGCCGACCACGACGCCGATCACGACGGCGACGAGCGCGCTGGTGACCGAGGACTGCGCCCCGAACACCACGCGTGCGAACTGGTCGCGACCCAGCTGGTCGGTGCCGAGCAGATGGGCCAGGCTCGGCGGCAGGAACTTGTCTGCCGGGTCGCCCTTGGTCGGGTCCTGCTGGGCGAAGAGCCCGGGCGCCAGCGACCAGGCAAGGACGATCAATACGACGACGAAGGAGAAGATCACGGTGACCGGAGCGGTCGTCGGGATCACTCGCGTGCGTGCGAGCACGCGGGGCTTCTCGGTCAGGGTGGCACCGGTCATACGATGCTCACCTCCTCCTGCAGGTCGGATCGGATCTCCTGGTCGGCCGCCGGCGACAGCGCGCGCGCACGTGGCTCGCCGCCGAGCGAGACCCGCGGGTCCAGGAGCGGGTACGCCAGGTCGGCGAGAAGGTTCACGACGACGAACACCAGCGCCGCGAGCGAGACGACCGCCTGCAGCACCGGGAGGTCCTGGCTGGACACGGCGCCTTCGACGAGGGTGCCGATGCCGACGCGACCGAAGATCGACTCGGTGATGAGGGCGCCGCCGAGAAGCTCGCCGACCATGAGCGCGAGCACCGTGACGGCGGGCAGCGACGACGGCTTGACGAGGTGGCGCAGGAACAGCTTGCTCTGCCGCAGTCCTCGCGAGCGGGCCACGGCGATGTACTCCTGGCCGGACTCGTGGTCGAGGTTGGCGATGAGCACTTCGGCGAGTTGAGCCGAGACCGGGATGCCGAGCGCCACGGCCGCGAAGAAGGTTCCCCACGGCGTCTCGGTGTCGATCATGCTGAACAGCCCGAGACCGAACGCGAACATGTGGATCAGCAGCAGGCCGATGACGAAGTTCGGCACCGACAGGAACAGCGACGGCAGCGATCGGAGGAGCCCCTGACCGTACCTCGCCGGCAGGAACTGGGTGCCGTAGGCGATGCCGACGGCGAGCACCACGGCCACGAGCAGCGCGGCGAAGGCGAGTTGGAGCGTCGATCCGAGTGCGTCCAGGATCAGCTGGCTCACCGGAAGGTTCGAGCGCAGCGACAGGCCGAAGTCGCCGACGAGGAATCGGCCCAGCGAGTTCACGAGCTGCACGATGAACGGCTGGTCGAGGCCGTAGTACGAGACGATCCGCGCGATGTCCTCTTCGGTGAACCCGTTCTCGGGGTTGCGCAGCGTGCTCGTGATCGGGTCGCCCGGCAGGATGCTGATCACGAAGAACGTGAACAGGTAGGCCAGCAGCACCACCAGGATCGCCTGGCCGGTGCGGCGCAGGGCGTAGGGACCGTAAGTGCGAAGCACGGGGCGCTCCTTCTCTCAGCGGAAATGGTGGTGCACGTGTGCGCCCGGGCGAGACCGGGCGCACACGCGCGATGGATCACTGCGCGAGCCAGGCGTCCAGGAAGTACGCGTAGGCGAGGCCGTTGTAGCTCACGCCCTTCAGCTCGGGGCTCTGCACGTACACGCGCTGCACGATCTGCGTGAGCGGCACGAAGTACCCCTGCTCGAGCACGTACGACTGCAGCTCGTCGGCGACCGTCGCCCGCTCGTCGCGGTCGGTGGCCGTGGCGATCGCGGTGGAGAGCTCGTTGAGCTGCTCGTCGCTCGTTCCGACCTTGAACCAGTCCTCGTCGCCCTTCTTCTGACTCGTGAGGACGCCCGCGACGGTTCCGACGTCGACGAAGCTGCGGGTGATCTCGGTGGCCTGCACCGCCGCGTTGCCGATGACCTTCTGACCGTAGGTCGGCACGTCGTACGCCTCGAGGGTGACGGCGAAGCCGAGTTCGGCCAGCTGCTGCGCGACGAGCTCGTCGACCGCCTGCGAGGTGCCGAGGTACGGGTTCGGGTACAGCGTGAAGGCGAGCTGCTGGCCGTCCTTCGTGCGGACGCCGTCCGATCCTTCGACCCAGCCGGCTTCGTCGAGAAGCTCGGCGGCCTGCTCGGGGTCGTACGCGAACTCGTCGCTGTGGTCGGTCGCTTCGGGCACGTTGCTCTGGATGAAGGACTCCGCGGCGTACCAGTCGCTCGGTGTAGACGGTCGAGAGGATCTCGTCGCGGTCGATGCCGTGCTGCACGGCCTGTCGCACGAGGATGTCGTCGAACGGCGCGCTCGCGGTGTTCAGCGCGTACCCGTTGACGAAGCCGAGGTAGCGGGGCACCGAGACCTCGAACCCCTCGTCCTTCAGCGCGTCCAGCTCCTGAGGGCTGGCGTTGTAGGCGACGTCGTGCCTGCCCGGACGCGACCGAAGACGTGCGCAGAGTCGGCTCGGCGACCTGCTTGTAGGTGACGGTGTCGAGGTAGGCCGCACCGTCGTGGTCCAGTGCCTCAGGACCCCAGTCGTAGTCGTCGCGCTTGGTCAGCACCACACTGTCGCCTTCGGCCCAGGACTCGACGACGAACGGGCCGCTGCCGATGTCGTTGGCGAGGTCGGCCTGCTCCTCCGCCGGCAGCGCCAGCGTCTCGGGCGAGATCAGGATCGACCCGTGATAGCGCGAGCGTCGGGATGAAGCTCAGCGTCGGCGCGGTGAAGAAGACCTTGACGGTCGTCTCGTCGACGGCCTCGGCATGGTCGTAGTTGGCAGCGGGGAAGAGGCCGATGCGGTTGATGCCCTCGTCGGGCCGGCCCTTCGCCCAGATGTCGATGTTCGCGACGACGGCGGCGGCATCCAGCGGCGTGCCGTCGGAGAACGTGACGTCGTCCTTCAGGTGGATCGTGAACTCGGTCTTGTCCTCGCTCTCCTCCCAGCTCTCGGCGACCCATGGGCTGAGGTTCCCCTCGGCGTCGACGTAGATCAGCTTGTCGGTGAGGTGACCCCAGATGTGGCCCTGATAGCTCGAGATCGAGCTGTTGTTGGGGATCCAGGTGGCGCCGAGCGAGTCGATGAGGAAGACGACGTCGCCGCCCTCGGTCGGGTCGGCGGAGGCGTCGGCCGCGGGGGCCGTGCCGGACGCGCAGCCGGCGATCAGCGCGGAGCCGGCGACGAGGCCGATGGCCGCGAGAATGCCGCGACGCGCTCGAGACGGACGATGGGTGGTCATGTGAGTGTTCTCCTTGGGTGAGCTGTGTGGGCGAGGGAAGAGTGCGGAATCAGATGGCTTTGCCGGGGTTGAACAGCCCGGTCGGGTCGAGGGCGGCCTTCAGCGCGTGCTGCGCCTCGCGGGTGCGTGCCGAAAGCTCGACGGCCGCCAGGTCGCGCTTGACGGTGCCGATGCCGTGCTCGCCGCTGACGGTCCCGCCCAGCGACAGCGCGTAGCGCACCAGCTCGTCGGCCGCCTCATGGAGCGCGGCCGGGGGCGTTGACACGTCGGCCCCGACCGGGATCGGCAGGGTGATGATCGGATGCAGGTTGCCGTCGCCCGCGTGCGCGACCGCGCTCACCTCGACGCCGAAGCGCGCCTCGATCTCGGGGAAGTGCGCGTACACCTCGGGGATGCGGGACTTGGGCACGGCGAGGTCGCCGCCCGCGAACCAGGCGTTCGCGGTCGAAGCCGCGGCCGGAGCGGCGCAGTTCCCAGAGCGCGTGGCCGGCGGCATCCGTCTCGGCCTGCACACGACCGCCGACCGCGGTCAGCGCGTCACGCAGTTCGGCGAGCTGCTCGTCGATGCCGAATCCGTCGAGCTCGATCAGCAGGAGCGACCCGCCCCGCGCGCGGAGGCCGGCGTCGTTGTACTGGTCGATGTTGTCGAGCGTCGGCTGGTCGAAGAACTCCACGATGCTCGGTCGCACGCGCGAGGCGGTGATCGCGGCGAGCGCGGCAGCGCCGGCCGCGGTGGTGTCGAAGAACGCCGTGACGGTGCGACGGGCCACCGGAATCGGCCGGAGCCGCACCGTGGCACCGACGACGATGCCCAGGATGCCCTCGGACCCGACGAACAGCGAGACGAGATCCAGTCCCGTGACTCCCTTGATCGAACGGTGGCCGATCGAGATCAGACTGCCGTCGGCGAGGACGACATCGAGGGCCAGCACCGACTCCCGGGTGACGCCGTACTTCGCACACCGCAGTCCGCCCGCGTTCGTGGCGATGTTGCCGCCGATCGACGAGATCTGCCAGCTTGCGGGGTCGGGCGCGTAGAAGAGGCCGAACGGCTCGAGATGCGCGTTGAGTTCGGCGTTGAGGACGCCGGGCTCGACGACGGCGACCTCGTCGAGCGGCGAGACCTCGATGATGCGGGTGAGCCTCTCGGTCGAGATGACGAGCTGGTCGGCGGTCGCCGACGCGCCGCCCGACAGTCCGCTGCCCGCCCCGCGAGGCACGACCGCGACGCCGCGGCGTGCGGCGGTGCGCACGAGCTGCTGCACCTGCTCCGTCGTAGTGGGCAGGGCGACCGTCGGCCCGAACGGAGTGCGCGACCGCCGAGGTGCGAGTCTCGTCGCCGCGTCGTCGAGGTACGCGACCGTGGTGGCGGACGACGGCCGAACCTCGATGTCGGGGTGCTCGGACGCGAGGTCGCTCACGAGCGCGTCGACCGCGGACGCCGCCAGGACGCTCATCGCGCGACCTCGAACGGGGCGGCGACGGACGGGAGCGAAGCGGACATGCGAGTGGGCCTCTCGGGCGGGGTGGAAGACGGAGTTCGGCCGATCTCGACCGGGTGGATCGAGCACGAACGTAGGATCCGGACGGTTCGCCCGCGAACGCATCTGTCACGCGCCGTCGCGTTGCGTCACACACGGTCACACGCGACCGACGAGGCCGAGCGGCTTCCTACGCTCCAGAAATGCCTTCCTCACGCACACACGCTGCGACCGCACTGACCGGCCTCCTCCTCGGGGCGACGCTCCTCAGCGGCTGCGCCTCTTCCGCCGCCCCCGAAGCGGCGACCTCTGCAACTCCAGCCGCAGTCCGGTGGCGAGCTCGTCCACTCGGTCGCCGCGATCGCCGACGGGTGGCAGCAGCAGCAGAGCAACAACTGGTACAAGAGCCAGGTCTGGGCGCAGCTCGTCGACACGCTCGTCTACGTCGATGACGCCGGCACCGTCTACCCGTGGCTCGCCGAGTCGTGGGAGGTCAGCGAAGACGCACTGACGTACACGCTCACGATCCGCGACGGCGTCACGTTCTCGGACGGAACGCCGCTGACGGCAGAGGTCGTCGCCCGCAACCTCAACGTGCTCGGCCTCGGCGAGCCCGACAAGGGCATCGCCCGTTCGGCACTGATCCCCGTCGAGTTCGCCGGCGCCGAGGCGACCGACGACCTCACGGTCGACGTCACGCTGTCCAGCCCGAACGGCGGCTTCATCCCGAGCCTGGGCTTCTTCGCCACGGGAATCATCGGCGAGGCGACACTCGATCTGCCGCTCGAGGAGCAGTCCAGCCTGGAGAACCTGGTCGGCTCAGGGCCGTTCGTCTTCGAGTCCGAGAAGCCCGGCCAGCAGATCACGATCGTTCGTCGCGACGACTACGACTGGCCAAGCTCGGTGTTCGAGCACACCGGCCCGGCGTACCTCGACAAGATCGTCTTCGCGGCGATCCCCGAGGATTCCGCGCGGCTGGGATCGCTCGAGTCCGGACAGATCGACTCGCTGCACTACGTGCAGCCGAGCGAGGAGACCCGCCTGATCGACGAGGGATGGAACCTCGTGTACGCCGACTACCTGGGAACGCCGATCAACATCGTGCTGCGCCCCGAGGCCGAGATCGTCGACGATGTGCGCGTGCGACAGGCACTTCAGGTGGGCATCGACCGCGAGGAGCTCGTCTCGACCGTCTACAACGAGAACTGGAACGCCGCGACCTCGACCGTCCAGAAAGCGGCACCCGGCTGGGTGGATCTCAGCGAGGAACTCGCATACGACCCCGAGGCGGCAGAAGAGCTGCTCGATGCGGCGGGATGGTCGAAGAAGAACGCCGAAGGCATCCGCGTGCGCGACGGGCAGACCCTCACCCTGCCCGGCTACACCTCGCCGAACCTGAACACCTCGCCGTCGATCCTCGAGCTGGTCGCCCAGCAGCTGAGGGACATCGGAATCGACCTGCAGCTGTCCACGACGGATGCCACGACCTACGTCGAGATCTTCAACAGCGCCGCCACTCCCGCGATCACCACGGCGAACACGTTCCTCGACATCGCCACCCTCAAGCAGTACTGGGGAACCACCGCGGTGAACCAGTTCAAGCTCACGACCGACGTTCTGGATCCCTTCCTGCTCGATGTCGCCGAGACGACGGCCGGAACCCCAGAGCGCGATGCGGCCGCGCGCACTCTGCAGGAGGAGACCGTGCGGGAGGCGTACACGATCCCGCTGGTCGACAACTATCAGGTCTTCGTCACGAGCCCGGAGGTCCACGGCCTCGCGACGAACGCCGTGGGTCGTCCGTACTTCTACGAGGTGTGGAAAGAGTGACCGGCGGCGTGCGCGTCGGCGCGTTACGACTCGAGTTGAACGAGGCCGTGAGGTCAGAGACGGTGAGACCCGCGTGTGCGTCGGCCACGCGAGAAGGAGTCTGAGATGACGGAGCGCGTGCACCTCGCCGTGGCACTGGACGGGGCCGGTTGGCACCCTGCCGCATGGCGGGAGGAGGGCGCTCGCCCCCGCGACCTGACCTCGCCGCGCTACTGGCGCGACCTCGTCGGCGCGGCGGACGAGGCGGGCGTCGCGTTCGTGACCCTCGAAGATGCGCTCTCGCTCGGGGAGCGAGGCAGCGACACCGCCGAGCCGCGCGCCGATCGGGTGCGCGGGCGCCTCGACGCCGTGCTGCTGGCCTCCTACCTGGCCCCGCTCACCCGACGAATCGGTCTCATCCCCACCGTCACGACCACGCACCCTGAGCCGTTCCACCTCGCCACCGGCCTGCAGACGCTCGATCACGCCAGCCGCGGCCGGGCCGGCGCGCGCATCGTCGCCGGCTCGTCGGCCGCCGAGCGCGCGAACTTCGGCCGCCGCACCGACGGTCCGAACGGCTTCCCCGCGTCGGGGCGCGTCGAGGACGATCCTGCCTGGACCGCGGCGTTCCGCGAGGCCGGCGAGGTCGTCGAGGCGATCCGCGCGCTCGCCGACTCGTGGGAGGACGACGCGATCATCCGCGACCTCGAGACCGGCCGGTTCCTCGACCGCGAGCGCGTGCACAACATCGAGTTCTCGGGCGAGTTCTTCTCGATCACCGGCGCCTCGATCGTGCCGCGCTCACCCCAGGGTCCGCCGCTCATCACGGCCCTCGCCCACCAGAGCATCCCCTACCGGTTCGCCGCCGAGCACGCCGACGTCGTGTTCATCACGCCGGCAGACCTCGCCGCGACCGCCGGCATCCGCTCGGAGATCGCCGCGGCCGCAGACGACGTGCGCACCGATTCCGAGCGCCTGCGGGTGTTCGTCGATCTGCTCGTGCTCGTCGAAGACTCGACGGATGCCGCGCACGCCGCGTGGGCGCGGCTCGAAGAGCGCGACGCCCTGACCACCGACGCGCGCGTCGTGATCGGGACGGCGGACGCCGTCGTCGAGGAGCTGCGCGGGTTCGCCGCGACCGGTGTCGACGGCATCCGGCTGCGTCCTGCCCGTCTTCCCGCGGATCTGGTCGCGATCACCGACCTCGTCGTGCCGCGCGCGACCGAAGCGGGCGTCCTGCACGACGACAACGGCGCTCCCACTCTTCGCGAGCGACTCGGGCTGCCGCTGCGCGCGAGTCGATACGCCCGACAGGAGGTCTCGGCATGACTCTGAATCGCGCCAAGCGCCAGATCCACCTCGCCGCGCACTTTCCGGGGGTGAACAACACCACGGTGTGGACCGACCCGACTGCCGGCAGCCAGATCGATTTCTCGTCGTTCGAGTACTTCGCCCGCAACGCCGAGCGCGGCCTCTTCGACTATTTCTTCCTCGCCGAGGGACTGCGCCTGCGCGAGCATCGCGGGCAGATCCACGACCTCGACGTGCTGGGCCGACCGAACACCCTCGCGATCCTCGCCGCGCTCGCCGCCGTCACCGAGCACATCGGGCTCGTCGGCACCCTCAGCACGACGTTCAACGAGCCGTTCGAACTGGCCCGCCAGCTGGGCACGCTCGACCACCTCTCCGGCGGCCGCGCCGGCTGGAACGCCGTGACGAGCTCCGACTCCTTCCACGGCGCGAACTTCCGCCGCGGCGGCTATCTCGACCACGCCGACCGGTACACCCGCGCGTCCGAGTTCGCCGAGCTCAGCAAACGGCTGTGGGCATCGTGGCAGGACGACGCGATCGTGGCGGATGCCGAGACCGGCGTCTTCCTCGACGAGCGGGGTGTCTCGCGCGTTCGGCACGACAGCCGCCTGTTCGAGATCGACGCTCTGTTCGACGTGCCGTCATCGCCGCAGGGACGGCCGGTCATCGTGCAGGCCGGCGATTCGGCCGACGGCCGCGACTTCGCGACCGCGCACGCCGACGTGATCTTCTCGCTGCACACCGAGTTCGCGGACGCGCAGGAGTTCTACCGCGACGTCAAGGGCCGCCTGGCCGCGCACGGGCGAGACGAGGAATCGCTCAAGATCCTGCCCGCCGCCACGTTCGTCCTCGGCGACACGCTCGAAGAGGCGCAGGAGCGCTCGCGCGAGATCGCGCTCGCCCAGGTGCGGCCCGAGACGGCGATCACGTACCTCGAGCAGGTCTGGAACCGGGACTTCAGCGGCTACGACCCGGACGGGCCGCTGCCCGACGTCGAGCCCGACACCGGGCCCGAGAGCGCGCAGGGCTTCGCGAACCGGCATGCCGCGGTGCGGGCGCGCATCTCGAAGCTGCGCGAGACGGCGGCGGCCGAGAATCTCAGCATCCGCGATCTGATCATCCGCCTCACCGCCAACCACACGTTCGTCGGGACGCCGGAGGTCGTCGCGGCCGAGGTCGACCGGTACGTGCAGGAGCGCGCGACCGACGGCTTCACGGTCGTCGGCCACCTCACCCCGCACGGACTCGACGAGTTCACCGAGCGCGTGATCCCGCTGCTGCAGGAGCGCGGGTCGTACCGCGAGTCCTACGAAGAGGGCGCGACACTGCGCGACCTGCTCGGCCTGCCGCCGGTGCGGGCGGGCGCGCCGGTCGCCGTGGGCGGATGACCGTGACGGATGCCGGTGCTCGGCGAATCGTCTTCGTCGGAGCGGGCCCGCGCGCGGTCATGCTGCTCGAGCGCCTGTTCGCCCGGCTCGAGGAGTTCGCACCGCCGCTGGAGATCACGCTCATCGACCCGCACCCGCCCGGCGCGGGCCGCATCTGGCGGCGCGACCAGTCGCCGCTGCTCAAGCTCAATTCGATGGCGCAGGACGTCACGGTCTTCACCGACGAGACGAGCACGATCGATGGTCCGGTTCGCCCCGGCCCGACGCTCATCGGGTGGGCCGAGCTCGTACGCGACGGTGCGCTTCCCGATGTGGCGATCGATGATCCGCAGGTGGTCGCCGAGCTGCGATCTCTCCGTGGCGACAGCTTTCCGACCCGCCGGCTGCAGAGCTACTACCTCGACTGGTTCTGGCGCACGACCGTCGCGACCGCTCCCCCGAGGACGACCGTGCGCTGGCTGCGCGGTACCGCGGCGGGAGTTCGATCGGACGGCGCGGGGTACGTCGTGGATCTCGTCGATGGCGCGGGCGTCGCCGCCGACCTCGTCGTGTACGCGCTGGGGCACAACGGGCGTCAGCCCGCCGACCAGACGGCAGACGTGATCGCCGAAGCCGCACGTGCCGGGCTGACCTACGTGCCTCCGGCCTTCACCGCAGACGCCGACCTGTCGGCACTGGCACCTGGCCAGGACGTCATCGTCCGCGGAATGGGGCTGGCCGCGGTGGATCTGGTGGTGCTGCTGGCGGAGGGCCGCGGCGGCCGCTTCGTGCGCGAGGGCGACTCGACGCTGCGCTACGAGCCGTCGGGCCTCGAGCCGCGGCTGCACATCGGCTCGCGCCGCGGGGTCCCCTATCGCTCGAAGGTGTCGTCGGCGATTCAGGGTGATCCGCCTCAGCTCCACGTCGTCACGAAGAGTGCGATCGCCCAGCTGGTCGCCCGGCCGGAGCCCGTCGACTTCGAGCGGGACGTCTGGCCCCTCATCGCACAGGAGCTGGCGTGGGGCCACTATCGCGAGCTGTTCACCGGCCATCCGGAGCGGGTGAAGGGAACATGGGATGAGTTCCGCGTCGTTCTGCAGGAGCACGCGCATGACGTATCCGAGCTGCGACGGGCGGCCGAGCGCTTCGTGCCCGACCCGCTCGATCGGTTCGATGTGCCCGCGCTGGATCGTCCGCTCGGCGAAGAGTCCTTCTCGTCCGACGAAGACCTGCAGCGACGCATCCGTCGTCACATCCGCGACGACCTGACGCTGCGCACGACGCAGGAGCGCAGCAGCGCGCAGGCCGTCTTCCTCGCCATCCTGCTGTCGTTCCTCTCGCTCGCCGACGTCCCACCCGAGAAGTGGAGCGCCCGGTCTCGTGCGGTCGGGCTGCCGGTGACCTGGCACACGTTCTTCAGCTACGTCGCGAGCGGCCCGCCCGCCCACCGGCTCGAAGAGCTCCTCGCGCTCTCGCACGCCGGTGTCGTCCGCTTCCTCGGGCCGGAGGTCGAGGTCCGCATCGAGCCGGGCCGAGGATTCGTCGCGTCGAGCCCGCGCTCTGCGGGTGAGACCGTCGCGACAGCGCTCGTCGACGCGTGGCTGCCCGGCTCGGGAGCGGCCGTGAGCGACAACGCCGCGCTCCGGGAGCTCGCGGCGCGACACGGGCGGGAGTTCCGCGTCGCGGACGCGTCGTTCGAGGGCTCGCTCGGACGCATCGATGTGGATGCCGACGGGCGCGTGGTCTCACCCGACGGCTCGGTGCACGAGTCCCTCTTCGGCATCGGAGCGTTCACCACGCTCACCGAGGCCGGCGCGTTCACGCGACCGCGCGCCGACTCGCTGTCGCTGCGTCAGACCGACCGCGTGGCCGGCGCCCTGGCGGCGCGGCTGCGCGCTCTGGCCGGCGCCGAGCTGGCCGCTCAGCGATGACGGCGTGGCCCGCTGTCAAGGTCTCGTCCGCGCTCCGCGGCCCGAGTAATGTCGGCAACGGCCCGACCGGGCCACATCGATCCTCCCGGAGGTCCGCTCATGAGCATCAATGACGACGACATCACCACCAGCAACCCCGCCGGCGGCGAAGGCCCCGCAGACGGCGGCGCGAATCCGAACGGGCACGACGGCGGCGCCGACGGATCAGCCGGCGAAGGCACGGCCGACGGCGGCGCGAACCCCGACGGGCACGACGGCGGCGCCGACGGATCAGCCGGCGAAGGCACGGCCGACGGCGGCGCGAACCCCGACGGGCACGACGGCGGAGCCGACGGGTCCGCTTGAGCGAGAGCGACGAGCGCGGGCCGAGCGATCGGCCCGCGCTCACCCGCCTCACCGGCATCCCGGCATCGCAGTTCGCTCGGGACCACTGGGGCGAAAGGCCCCTGCTGACGCACGCCGCAGCCGGCTTCGATGACCTGTTCAGCGAACGCGCCGTCGACGAACTGGTCGCCGACCGTGCGCTGCGAACCCCGTTCGTGCGCATGGCGGCGGAGGGCACGGTGCACGCACCGTCGCTGTTCACCTCCTCGGGCGGCTTCGGCGCCGAGATCGGCGACCAGCTCGATTCCGAGAAGGTGCTGGAGCAGTTCGCGGAAGGCTCCACGCTGGTCCTGCAGGGACTGCACCGCACGTGGCAGCCGATCGCCGCATTCACCCGGCAGCTGGTGACCGATCTGGGTCACCCCGCACAGGTCAACGCCTACATCACCCCGGCGTCCTCGCGCGGCTTCGATCCGCACTACGACACGCACGACGTGTTCGTCATCCAGATCGCAGGGGCCAAGCACTGGAGGATCCACGAGCCCGTGCACCGGCATCCGCTCGCCGATCAGCCGTGGACCGACCACCGTGACGCGGTCGCGGCACGCGCCCAGCTGGCGCCGGCGATCGACGCCGTGTTCGAGCCCGGAGACGTGCTGTACCTGCCGCGCGGGTGGATCCACTCCGCCGAAGCGCTCGGCGGCACCTCGATCCACCTCACGATCGGCGTTCGCGCGGCGACGCGGCACGATGTGCTCGCGCGCCTTCTCGCCCACGCCGGCGACGACGCTCGACTGCGCGCGCCGCTTCCGCTCGGTGTCGACTACTCCGACGTCGCCTCGCTTGCCCCCGATCTCAGCGCGACCATCGACGCTGCGCGGGATCTTCTGGATGCGGCGGCCGACGACAGCGCGGTCGCCTCGGCCCTGGGACGCGGGTTCGAGGCGGCGGTGCGCCCCGCCCCGGTGCGGCCCCTCGCGACGATCGATCTGATCGCCGACCTCGCGCCGTCGGTCGTCGTCGGATGGCGCGACTCGCTGCGCGCGCGCATCGAGGACGACGACCGCTCCGTGCACATCGTGCTGCCCCGCAAGACGATCACCCTGCCCGCGGAAGCCTCGAGCGCCGTGCACGCGCTGCGGGAGCGTGACCACGCCGCCGGCTCACTCCCCGGCCTCGACCCGCAGTCATCCCTGGTGGTGGCGCGGCGTCTGCTGCGCGAGGGCATCGTGGTCGCGAGATGAGCCGACGACCGTGAGCGCGACCGCCCTGCCCGCGACGTCGGACGACGGCTGGGCGCCGTGCAGCGACCGCTCGCGAGAGCGCGCCGACCCGCTCGCCGGCACCGGCGGCTACGGCGCACGCTGGCTGCTGGTGGAGATCGACGGCGCGTGGGGCGCGCACGCGTTCTTCGAGTCAGCGCTCGACCCGACGATCGGGCGCGCGCTGGTGCGTCGCGCCGAAGCAGCCGGCATCCGCCCGGTCGCGATCCGCCGGTACGGCCGGCGGGCCGACGAGCGGCGGACGCAGAGCAGATGGCGGTGGGCCCTGGCCGACGCCCGCGAGGGGCGCGAAGCGGTGCGCTGGGGTGCGGTCGACGATCCCGCGCAGCTTCTCGATCTCGCCCTGGACGGCACGGCCGGCACACCGTCCGATCAGCCCGTCCTGCTGGTGTGCACGCATGCCCGCCACGACCAGTGCTGCGCGGTGCGCGGGCGACCGGTCGCGAAGGCGCTGGCGCGCGGCTTCACCGAGCAGACCTGGGAGAGCTCCCACCTGGGCGGCGACCGGTTCGCCGCCACCATGATCGTGCTGCCGCAGGGGCTCTACTACGGACGCGTCTCACCGACGGATGCCGTGACCGTCGTCGACCGCTACCTCGAGGGCGAGATCGTCGAGGAGTTCTATCGCGGCCGCAGCTCGCTCAGCAACGTGGTGCAGGCGGCGCAGTCCTTCGCCCGCGACGCCACCGCGAGACTTCCGCATCGGCGCCCTCGCGCCCCTGCGCGAGGAGCGCACCGGCGAAGGCACGTGGACCGTCGACCTCGCCTCCGGCGATGGCGTCGTCACGGTCGGACTTCGCGAGACGCGTTCGGCCCCGCTGCTGAGCACGTGCGGGGCGACGCGGGCGGCATCCGTGCGTGAGTTCGCGCTGCGCTCGATCACCGGCCCGACCGCGCCCGGCGGCTCAGCCGGCGTCTGATCCCTGCTCGGGGTCGACCAGAGGGCCGCCGATCACGCCGATGCCGACCGCTTCATGGCTCGGCTCGGGTTCATCGGGCGTGGCTGCTTTGGGCTCCTCCTCGGGCGCCTTCTCGGTGCTGGGCTCCTCGAGAACCTCATTGTCCGGCGCCTGGTCTGCGCTCTCGTGCGGCGTGTCCTTCTCGCTGGCCATGGTGACCCCTTTCCTCGTCTCTCCAGACTCGCTCAGTCGGATCGGCGAGCACAGGGGGTTGACCCGGGGGCTTGCGCGACCCGGTGCTACCTGCGGCGACGAGCGCGGAGGATGACCTTGCCGAGCTCCCCGAGCAACAGCAGTGCTACAGCCGGTATCAGGCAGAGCCCCCACTGTGCAGCGGTGAGCGAGCTCGTTGCGAAGAGGTCCTGAAGGACCCCCAACTGGGTGATGAGCAGCGAGCCGACGATCGCCCAGGCGAACGCCCAGAGCAGCTTCGGGTTCGACAGTGTGGACGGGCCGAACGCGCTCTCTTCGGGGAAGCGCAGATTGAGTGCCACCGCGATGTTCATCAGCGCCAGCCCCACGAGGGCCATTGTCTGGCCGACTTCGAGTGAGCCGTACGTGGTCTTGCCGATCTGCACGAGCACCAGCGTCGCCGCGGCCATGAACAGTCCGGCGATGAACAGCCGCACCATCATCGAGCGGACGATGATCGGCTGGTTGAACGGCCGCGGCTTGCGGTTCATGATGCCCGGGGTCGCGAGGTCCAGTCCCATGACCGCGCCGATGGGTGCGACGACGGCCATGTGGATCCACAGCACCTGGGCCGGGCTGAGCAGTGCGGTTCCCGCGATCGCGAATGCCGACGAGCCGATGAAGGCGAGGATGAACATGTACAGGTTGGCGACCTGGATGCGGATGAACTTCTGCAGGTTGTCGTAGACCAGCCGGCCCTGCTCGACCGCGGCGATGATCGTCGCGAAGTTGTCGTCGGCGAGGATCATCTTCGCCGCGCCCTTGGCGACATCCGTCCCCGTGATGCCCATCGCGATGCCGATGTCGGCAGCGGCGATGGCCGGCGCGTCGTTCACACCGTCGCCGGTCATCGCGACGACGTTGCCCTTCCGCTTGAGCACCTCGACGAGTCTGACCTTGTGCTCGGGCGCGACGCGGGCGATCACGCCGATGCCATCCACTTCGCGGTCGGCCTCCTCGTCGCTCATCGCCGCGAATTCGGCGCCGGTCAGAGCGCGACCCTCGATGCCCAGCTCGTCGGCGATCGCGGCCGCCGTCACCGCGTGGTCGCCGGTGATCATCCGAACCCGGATGCCGGCGCGCTTCGCCTCGCCGATCGCGGCGACCGCCTCGGCCCGCGGCGGGTCGACCTCGCCGATCAGAGCCGACATCTCCAGATCCTGCATCAGCGCCATCAGGTCGCCGGAGGGGTCGAAGGTCAGCGGGTCGAACTCGCGCTGGGCGAGGCCGAGCACCCGCTTGCCCTGGCTGGCGATGCGCATGTTCTCGGCCAGCACCTTGGCACGCATGTCGTCGGTCAGCCGCTCCGATGCTCCCCCGGGAAACAGGGCGTGCGTCGATCTGTTCAGGAGTTCGTCAGGCGCACCCTTGACGTAGGCCCGGATGACGGTCGTGCCGTCGGCGCCGGGCATGCGGTGGAAGGTGGCCATGAACTTGTAGTCCGAGTCGAAGGGCACCGATGCCACGCGCGGGTACTGCTCCCGGAACTCCCGGACGTCCACTCCGCCCTTCTGCGCGAGCACGTAGAGGGCCGCTTCTGTGGGGTCCCCGACGATGCTGCCGTCCTGCTCCACCACGGAGTCGTTGCACAGTGCGCACGGGAACATCACGTAGTCCAGATCGCGCTCGGCGTCGCCCGAGGTCCGCAGGACCTGGCCGTCGAAGCTGTAGCCCTCACCGCTGACCGTATAGCGGTGGCCCACCGTCGCGATCTCACGGACGGTCATCTGGTTGAGCGTGAGCGTGCCGGTCTTGTCGGTGTTGATCGCCGAGGTGGAGCCGAGCGTCTCCACGGCCGGGAGGGACTTCATGATGGCGTTCTTCTTGGCCATGTTGATCGACCCGACCGACAGGATCGTGGTGACGACCGCCGGCAGAGCATCGGGGATGGAGCCGACCGCGAGCGCCACGCCGATGCCGAACAGCACCACGAACGACTCGCCCTGCGCGAGGCCCATCACGACGATGGCCACGAACGCGAACAGGGCCGCGATGATGATGAAGATCGTGAGGCGGTCGACCTGCTTGGTGAGCGGAGTCTTCTCCGTCTTCTGCCCGGCCAGCATGTGCGCGATGTGCCCGACTTCGGACCCCATCCCCGTCGTGGTGACGATGATCTCGCCGTGACCGCGGGTGACGTTCGTGTTCATGAAGGCCATGTTGAGCCGGTCGCCGATGGCGACGTCGCCTTCGGGGATCGAGCCGGTGTCCTTCTCGACGGCGACGCTCTCGCCGGTCAGAGCGCCCTCCTCCACCTGCAGCGTCGCCGACAGGATGATGCGACCGTCAGCAGGCACGCGGTCACCGGCATCGACCACCACGATGTCGCCGGGCACGATCTGGTCGGCGGGAATCTCCTCGATGACACCGTTGCGGCGCACCTTGGCCACCGACTTCATCATCGTGCTCAACTGCGCGGCAGCGGCCTCGGCCTTGCCCTCCTGGTGGTAGCCCAGCCAGGCGTTGAACAGGGTCAGCAGCGCGAGCAGGATGGCAGTCGAGTACTCACCGATCAGCAGGCTGACCACCGCGGCGACCACGAGCACGATCTGCATGTAGTCGGCGTAGTGCTTGAAGAAGCGCTTGAACGCGGGCTCCGCCTTCGCGGCGGCCAGGGCGTTCGGACCGTACTTCTGCAGCCTCTGCTGCACCTCGTCCGCGGACAGGCCGCGGGCGGGGTCGACCTGCAGCCGCTCGGCCACCTCGTCGGAGGAGAACTGGTACCACGGTGCGGGCGCTGAGGCCGGTCGTGAGGTGACTCCGGATGCGTCGTTCATGGTGTTCTCCACTGGACTCGTCCCGCTCGGTCGGCGTCGGCGAGGCCCCACGCGCCGCTCGTGCGTCGGCGTCGTGGGGACCTGCTCGCGTAGGTGCCAGGCAAACCTGGCCCTCCGTCGATCATGGCGTCTGTCGGGCGAGGTTGTGAACACCGCGACGCGAGCCGCTGTCGACGGAGGGTGGTATCAGGAGTCTTCGCGCAGTTCGCGACCGTGCACGATGAGCGCGTAGATGACCAGGATCTCGATCGCGATCACGATGATCGACCACCAGGGCTGTGCCGGGATCAGAAGCAGCTGACCGATGGCGCTGATGATGACGAGGATCACGGCGACGATCCGCGCCCACGTCTGTCCGGCCATCAGGGCGACTGCGGTGAGCGCCAGAAGCACGCCGATGATGATGTTCCACCATCCCCAGCCCGCGACGTCGAACAAGAAGAGCGAACCCTCGGTGACCACGTAGTAGGAGTTCGGTCCGACCACCGCGACGATGCCCTGCACGATGCTGAAGATGCCGCTGATGAGAAGGATGACGCCGGCGAAGATGACCCAACCGGTCCAGCCGGTCTTCGTTACTGTACTCATTTCACTGTCCGTTTCTTTTGGGGGCGCGACTGCACGCCAGCCGCGTTCGGCATATCCAACGTAAGTGCGGCCGCGTGGGCGAGCCCATCACCCTGTTCGGGCGATATTGCGGTGAGCGGACTACGTGGCCGGCAGCCTCGTTTCGGCATCCAGCGCTTCCCGCGCCGCACGACGGCCCTCCTCCATCAGCCGCGGCACGTCGGCCATGGACCATTGCGCCAGTCCGGTCATCTCCGGCTGGATGAGAAGAACGGACCTGTCTGCTTCGAGCTGGGCGGCGCTCGTGGCGACACGCATCATGCGCACGTTCTCCCACTTGGCGTGCAAACGCACCACGATCACCTTCGTCGCACCCAGGTGCCGAGCGGCGTTGACCGGCACGTTGTCGACCATGCCGCCATCCATGAGCACCTGGCCGTGTCGGCGCACGGGAGGCAGCAGCCCCGGAACGGCTATGGACGCCCGAAGGGCGACACTGAGCGGGCCACTGTCGATCACCACCGGTCGGCGGGTGCGGATGTCGGTCGCGACCGCGGCGAACCGTCGCGGCAGGTGCTCGATGAGCGGGATCTCGCCGAGGGTGCGACGGATCGCGTCCGTCAGCGCGCCGGAATCGAGCAGTCCCCACCGCGGCGACAGGGTCATGCGCGCGATCGCGCTCCACCGGAACGCGAGCGCGGCCCGCTCGATCGCGTCCTGCGGGACGTCGGCGGCGCACGCGGCCGCCACCAGCGCTCCCGAGCTGGTTCCGGCGACGATTCCGGGACGGATGCCGCGCGCCTCGAGCTCCTGAAGCACGCCCACGTGCGCCGCTCCGTACGCGCCTCCACCGCTGAGGACGAGTCCGAGCCTGCTGTCGTCGCGAGCCGAATTCACAGGACTATGGCGCCTCAGAGGTGTCCGGCGAGGGGCTCGGGGACGACTCCGGCTGCGTGAGTCCTGCCAGCGCCTCCTGGAAGGCGGTGATGGTGGCGGCATCCACGCTTCCGGTCGGCTCGACACCGAGTGCTGTCTGGAATTCCTGCACCGCCTCGGTCAGCGCATCGGTCCAGATTCCGTCGACCGGCCCGTCCCAGTACCCGGCGAGCTTCAGCGTCTGCTGGATCGCCGCTGTCGTGGCCACCGACTCCTGCGCGGCTGCTCCGCCGAGCGCGAGCAGCTCGGCCTGCAGGGCGTCCGCGGTGGCCTTGTCCACCGTCCCGGTGACGGCCAGCCCGTTCGCGTTCTGAAGGTCTTCGACCGCTGCGACCGTCGCCGGGCCGTACACGCCGTCCACTCCGCCCGCGTAGTATCCCGCGTCGGTCAGATCCTGCTGCAGTGCCGCCGTGTAGGCACTCACCGCGGCCTGCGCCTGCACCGCCTGATCGTCTGAGAGGCAGCCGGCGTCGGCGAACAGGCGCAGCCATGCCATCTCCAGGGCGACGACGGCACTGTTGAACTGCTCGGATGCCGCCGTCAGCGGAGTCTCGCCTGTGATCGCCTCCTGAGCCGCGGTGAACTCCGAATCGGCCTGCTTGACCCGGTCCACCGTTGCGGTCGGCGCGAGAGGAGCGCTCGTCGTCGGTTCGGTGACCGCCGCGTCGGGCGAATCCGTGGCCCCGGACTGGGCCGCCTCGAGTGCGGTGCGGGCCTCGGCAAGCTCCTGCTCGGCGACGGTCAGGGCTTCCTGCGCGTCGACGGCGGCGTCTGCGCCGTCGAACGCGGCGTCGCGAGGGTCGGTGAGGTCTTTGCCTGCCTCTCTGACGTCGCCGACGGTCGGCGCTGTCGCGTTCAGCACGTCGCCGTACCGATCGAGCCCGGTGATGTACGTCTTGCTCGCGTCGCAGAACGTCGCCGACGCGGCGGTCAGATCAGCCTCTGCCTCCGTCACCGCCTTCTCCTTCGCGGTGACCTGCGCCTGCGCCCTGTCCACGCTGCTGATCTCACCGGAGCAGCCGGCGAGCGCCACCACCGCCACCGTGACCCAGACCGCAGCCGCCGACCGGATCCCCCGGGTCGTCACCGAATTCATCTTCACCGCAGTCTCCGATCACGAGCCGAACCGCCAGTCGGTCCTGTCGAATCCACGCATCCGCCACGTCTCGGCGAGGAGCGACATCGCGCTACGGTACCGGGCGGTTCGCGCTCCCCTGTCACCCGGATGGAGTGATCTGTCGACGAGGGACGCGACTCAGGGCATCCGCAATCCGTCCTCCGGTCGCACGAGCCGTGCTCGCGCGGGGGTCAGGACTCGATCGCGTCGATGATCTTCTCGTCGCCCTCGTTGACGGCTTTGACGATCGCGTCGTAATCGCCGCTGTCGATGGCCTTGTTCACCTTCTTGGTCGCCTGAACGATCGCCTCGTCGACACGGTCGAGGTAGAGGTCGTCGACGACGGCCACGATCGCCGAAGAGCTCGGCGGCAGCCACTCCTCGACATCGACCCCGATCTTCTTCTCCTCGTGGTGCTTCATGATCGCACCGACCCCGGCGCCGATGCCCGCGCCGACGACGCCCGACAGCAGCAGTGGCGGTGCGAAGAGTCCGATCGCGAGGCCGCCGACCGCCCCGATTCCCGTCCCGCGTGAGATGAGCTTGCCCCCGTGCTCCGAGACCTCGACCTTGCCGTCGGCATCGCGCGACATGACGACGGCGGCCACGACCGACATGTCATCCAGCTCCTTCATCGCGGAGAAGTCTTTCCTCGCGGCTGCCTCGTCGTCGTAGGCGGCGATGACCAGCGTGTAGTTGCGATCCGTCACGTGTGAACCCTTTCGTCAGCCACAGTCTGTTGCCGGCAGCGCCGACTTCACAAGACCTGCCGGATCGCGCTGACCGATCGCCGCGCCGATCAGTCTTCTGCGGGATCGTCGGCCGGCAGGCTGTGCCAGATGTCGAACGCGACGGATGCTGCCCGCTCCGCGTCACCGGCGGCGAGCAGGTCGATCAGCCGCTCATGCTGCGTGACGGACGCATCTCCGTCGCCGCTGAAACGCCGTTGCTCGGCGCGCCGCACCAGAGGATCGAACTGCTCGAGCACGGCCTCGAGAGCATGATTGCCCAGCGCGGCCACCGGGATCCGGTGCAGCTCTTCATCGGCGTCCAGCGCCGCGCCGACATCGCCTGCGGCAACCGCCGCGGCGAAGCGCCGGTTCGCGTCGCGCATCCGATCCACGTCGCCGTCGCCGAGCCGTCCCGTCATCTCGCGCACCGCGAGTTCGTGCATCGCCGCGATGACGTCGCGGGCATCTCGCACCGCCCGGGCATCGATCGTGCTGACCGTCGTCGATCGACCCGGCAACGCGACGACCAGGCCGCTCGTGCCGAGCCGGAGGAGCGCCTCGCGCACCGGCGTGCGGCTCACTCCCAGCCAGTCGGCGAGCTCGCCGTCCTTCAGCTGCTCACCCGGCGTGAAGGTGCCATCGACGATCGCGTCGCGCAGGCGTCGGTAGACGTCGTCGCGGAGCAGGGAGCGATCGACGACGGGACCACCCGAGGGAATTGGCATGCAATACATTGCGCACACCTCCGTCGGCGACGCAAGTCGGGCCTTGCGTGACAAGATTGCATGCAATATATTGCACATCAGGATCGAGATCGATCCGCGGAGAAAGCGCGGCAACCGCCGCGAACGGAAAGGAGAAGCATCATGAGCACCGCGGAAGAGGGAATCAGGAATGTCGTGCTCGTGCACGGCGCGTTCGCTGACGGTTCGGGATGGCGCGGCGTGTACGACGAGCTCACTGCCCGCGGATTCCGCGTCACGATCGTCCAGAATCCGCTCACCTCGCTGGCGGACGATGTGGCCGCGACCACCAGGGCGCTGGACCGGCAGGACGGCCCGACGATTCTCGTCGGCCACTCGTGGGGCGGCACGGTCATCACGGAGGCGGGCGTGCATCAGAACGTCGCCGGACTGGTGTACGTGTCGGCTCTCTCGCCGGACGCCGGCGAAACGACCTCGCAGCAGTACGAGGGATTCGCCCCGACCCCCGACTTCGTCATCGAGGTCGGCGACGACGGATTCGGCTTCCTCGATCGCGACACGTTCAAGGCGGGGTTCGCCGCGGATCTCAGTGACGCCGACGCCGCGTTCCTCCGCGACTCGCAGGTGCCGATCGACATGTCGGTCTTCGGCGCCGCGCTCACGCACGCCGCCTGGCGCGACAAGCCCAGCTGGGCGGTCATCGGAACGGACGACAGGGCGTTCGATCAGGCGATGCTGCAGCACATGGCCACACGCATCGGCGCGAGGATCACCGACGTCGCCGCCAGCCACGCGCTGTACATCTCGCAATCGGCTGTCGTCTCCGACGTCATCGCCACCGCGGCCGCGCACGCTCCGGTCGGCGTCGGCTGAAGCACCGCTCGAATCCCACCGCCGGGCCGGCTCGCATCGGTGACGCGAGCCGGCCCGCCGGTGGTGCGCCGACCACTCGGGGGCTTGCCGGTCAGATCGTCGAGCGGCCCGATCTGGCAGCCGTGATGATCCGTGCCAATCCCCAGCCGACAGCCGAGACCAGAGGGACGCTGACGATGACCATCGCCACCAGGTTCGGTCGGAACCTCAGTCCGTCCGGACCACCGACGTAGGCGCCGATGGGCAGCACGTAGCCTCCCCCGCCGCCGCCGCTTCCCTCGCCCTCGCCCTCCGGGGTCTTTCCGCTTCCCGGCCACGTGCCGGAGCCGCCGCCACCACCGAAGCCGAAGATGACCAGAGCGGCCGGTATGACCTCGCGCCCGCCCACCGTCACGCTCTCGCCGAACGCCATCTTCGCGCCCCAGGAAGGTGCGGACGCCGTCAGGCTCTCGAGCGGGCTCACCATCAGCTGATCGCCTCGGCAGCGGCCTGGATCGCGGCGATCGTGACCTCGGGCCGCGACACCATCGAGACGTGGGATGCATCGACCTCGGTGATCGTCGCGTTCGCTCGCTCAGCCATGCGGCGCTGCGTGGCGATCGGAATGACGAGGTCATCCGTACCCAAGACCGCCCAGCTCGGTATCGACTTCCACGCGGGAGCAGCCGACGGCGTGACGTTCGCGACGAACGAGGCGGGCCTCTGCGTCGCGACGATCGTCCACCGATCCGCTTCGGGCAGGTCCTGCGCGAAGGCGGTGTGCACCGTCTCCGGCTTGAGGAAGGCCTCGGCGGCACCCTCTGGGGCGCCGGGATAGCCCGCCACGTCGAGCACCGTCGTCGGATCGGCCACCGCGAGCGCCGAGCCCGAACCCTCCAGAATGCCGACCACCGTCTCCCCCTCATCCGGGATGAACGCGTCGACGTACACGAGCGCCCGCACGTCACCCCCGTGTGCTCCGGCGTTGGTGATGACGGCACCACCGTACGAGTGGCCGACGAGGACGACCGGGCCGGCTGTGCGCTGAGCGAGGAACGAGGCGATGTAGGCGGCATCCGATGTCAATCCGCGCAGCTCGTTCGGCGGTGCGAGCACCGTGTATCCCTGAGCCTGCAACGGGGCGCTGACCGCATTCCAGCTGGACGCGTCCGCCCATGCTCCGTGGACGAGAACGATCGTGGGCTTGTTGTTTTCCGGCATTCGACTTCCCTTCTGAGCGTCGCCGAAGGCGACTCGATTGGTGGGTGAGGTCGCGTCCTGTGCTGCCCCCAGACGCTGACACCCAAGATAGGGCGCGCGTACGGCACGACAACAGGGGTGAAATCCGGAAGTCCCCTGTCGGAGAAAGGGGCGGACTCGCGAAGGTTGAGGCGCACGCCGGAGTCTGGAACGGTGGACGAATGACGGATCAGACATCCCCCACTCCTGCCTTCGAAGACGGCTTCGTCGAACTCGGCGCCCTGCGCATGTACTACGAGGTGCACGGCGATGCCGACGGGGGCACGCCCCTGGTCCTCCTGCACGGCGGGCTGTTCGACATCGACCAGCAGTTCGGAGCCCTCATCCCCGACCTCGCGTCGGGCAGGAAGGTGATCGCGGTCGACTTCCAGGGGCACGGGCGCACGAACGACATCGATCGGCCGTTCTCCGCGGCGGCATTCGCCGGGGATGTGCTGGGCGTGCTGGATCAGCTCGGCGTTCAGCGCGCTGACATCTTCGGCTTCAGCGTCGGCGGCGCCGTCGCGCTCGACCTCGCCATCGAGCACCCCGAACGGGTTCGCAAGATCATCGTGTCGTCGACGTCGTTCGCCGCTTCCGGCATGCGCGGCGCGGAGAACGCGGATGCCGTCGGAGCGATGACCGTCGACATGATCGCCGGCACGCCGATGGAAGCCGCCTACCTCGCCAAGTCGCCGCATCCGGATCTCGAACACCTGCAGGGTCTGCTGGACAAGCTCGGCGCAACCTACGAGGGCGGGTTCCCCGATCGGACGGACGACGAGGTGCGCGCGATCGAGGCGCCCACGCTCATCACGGTGGGCGACGCCGACATGGTGTCTCTCGAGCATGCCGTCGAGTTCCTGCGCCTGCGAGGCGGGGATGTGAACGGCGACTTCGAGGGTGTCCCTGCATCCCAGCTCGCCGTCTTTCCGGGGACGACCCACTTCTTCGGACTGGCCCGCACGGACCTGGTCCGCGACGTCGTCGTCGGCTTTCTGGACGCTCCGTGACATCGCCCACAGCCCACGTCGGGGTGATGCTGCCACGCGACCTGCCGGCCGAACAGTTCGTGGACTTCGCTCGCCGTGCCGAGGAGCTCGGATTCGATGAACTCTGGGTCGTCGAAGACCTCGGCTTCCGCGGGGGCATCGCGCAGGCCGCGACAGCGCTCGCCGTGACCGCGCGCATCACGGTGGGAATCGGCATCCTTCCTGCCGCTGCCCGCAACGTGGTGTTCGCGGCGATGGACGTCGCGACGCTCGCGCAGCTGCATCCGAATCGACTCGTCGTGGGCATCGGACACGGGATGCCGGGCTGGATGCAGCAGGCCGGGGCGTGGCCGAGCCGTCCGCTGTCCTACCTGCGTGAGTACACCCGCGCGCTCGACACCCTCCTCCGCGGCGGCAGGCTCACACCGGGGCGATACGTCACGGCGGCGGTGGAGCCCCTCACCGAGCGACCGGATCACGTTCCCCCTATCGTGCTGGGCGTGCGAGGGCCGAAATCGCTGATCGCCGCAGGCGAGATCGCCGCCGGAGTCGTTCTGGCTGAGCCGGCGAGCCCGGAGTACATCGCCGCGTCACTGACCTTGGTCAAGAGCCGACGCCAGACCGCCGCAGCACCGCTGGTCATCACGTACGACCTGGCGGCGGTGAGCGACGACCCGCACGCCGCTCGCGAGTCAGTGCGGCCCGCCCTCGCGGTCGTCGGAGAGCCCGACTGGCATCCGCACATCGCCCCGCTGCCGTTCGCGTCCGACCTCGCAGCTCTTCGCGCGGAATCCGCCGACTCCGACGACTTCGCCGCGCGCATCCCCCGAGAGTGGATCTCGTCACTCGCGATCGCGGGCAACGTGGATGACGTCCGCGACGCAATAGCGGCGAGGCACGCCGCCGGAGCGACCACCGTCGTGCTCACGCC
Source organism: uncultured Actinomycetota bacterium (assembly GCA_963781135.1). Classification (GTDB taxonomy): domain Bacteria; phylum Actinomycetota; class Actinomycetes; order Actinomycetales; family Microbacteriaceae; genus Microbacterium. The sequence continues at coordinate 217,751 of CAWADY010000003.1, forward strand.
GGTCGGCGATGATCCGCTGGTCAGCCTCAATGATCTCGCGCGAGCCCTGCCCGAGCTGCCTGCTGCCTAACCCTCGTGCGACCCCTCGTTACGAGTTCAGTCCGTCTACGCAGGAACACTTGATAACGTTCGAGGTCGGCATCTTGTCGGCTTCAGGGAAGACAGCTCAGTTTTGTCGCCTCCTCTGGGTTCTCAGAGGAGGAATCATGTTCAGTCCCGCTACGGCCGTCGTCTATTGCGAAGGCAACTTCGGTCGACAGGACGGCAAGACCGCGAACGGCCTCGTCCGCCATTCCGAGAAATACCGGATCCTCAGCGTCATCGACAGCACCCGGGCAGGTCACGACGCCGGCACACTCCTCGACGGTGTCGCCGCGGGCATCCCGGTTCTGGCAGATCTGGCCGGCGCGATCGCGCGCGCGGGGTTCGTTCCGGACACGTTGATCTTCGGTATCGCCCCCGCCGGCGGCCTGCTCACGCTCCGCCAGCGCAGCGACCTCCTCGACGCGATCGCGCAAGGGATGAACCTGGTCAACGGGCTGCACGAATTCCTCAACGACGATCCGGAGTTCGCGGCCGCCGCGCTCATCGCCGGCGTGACGATCACAGATGTGCGGCGCACCAAGGATCGGAAGGACCTGCAGCTGTTCACGGGCCGCATCTTCGATGTGACCTGCCCCCGGGTCGCCGTTCTCGGCACAGACGGGGCGATCGGCAAGCGCACGACCACCACCCTCCTGGTCGAAGCACTCAACGCCCGAGGCATCAAGGCGGTCATGGTCGGCACCGGGCAGACCGCGCTCATCCAGGGGGCGAAGTACGCCGTCGCGTTGGATGCGACCGTGCCGCAGTTCTGTTCCGGCGAAGTCGAAGCCCAGGTCGTCGCCGCGTTCGAGGACGAAAGCCCCGACATCATCGTGATCGAAGGTCAAGGAGCTCTCAGCCACCCCGCGTATCTCACTTCCGCGTACATCCTGCGGGGCAGCCGGCCCGACGGCGTCATCCTCCAGCACGCCCCCATGCGCGGAGCGCTCGACGATTACCCGACGATGCCCATGCCGACAGCCGCGAGCGAGATCGCGCTGATCGAATCCTTCGCTCAGACCCGGGTCATCGGCGTCACCGTCAACCACGAGAACATGACCGACGAGCAGATCACTGCTGCGATCGACGAGTACGAACTCGACCTCGGCATCCCCGCAACCGACCCCCTGTTCCGCCCGATCGAGCGGCTGGTCGAGATGGTGCTGCAGGCGTACCCGGCGCTTCGAGAGCGAGTGCGAGCAGGAGCTCCGGTCGCGGCATCCGCACCCCATCTCATCTAAAGGCGCGCGATCCCCATCACGACGATGACCAAGCCGATCACGCCGATGATCAGGCTCGTGAGAATCGAGCCGTTGCGCCGCATCCAGTCGTCCGCGGCGATGAGTCGTGGCTCCATCCGCGTGGGCGAGATGATCGTTGCGAGGATCGGAACGGCGACGGTGGATGCAGCGATCACGGTGTAGACGAGGATGGCGAGCACCGCCTCGGTCAGGGTGCCGGCGTCGGCGCGGACGGTGAGTCCGCCGGCGATCGCGAGCAGCAGCCCTTTCGGTCGGACATTGAGGACGAGTCCCAGGCCGACAGAAGACCAGGGTCCCAGCTTTCCGGCGGAGCTCAGCCACGATGGCGTCGATGTCGGCCCGCCCTTCCTGTCACGGCGCCACGACACGATCCCGATCACGATCAATGTCGCTCCGACGAGGATCTCGAGCACTCCGATGACCGTGTCGGGGCGGCGCGGAGACCGCGGCGTCGGCACCGCCTGGGCGAGCAGCGCACATGCCGAGACCACGAGGAAGATGCCGCCGACCCACCCCACCAGGAATGGAACAGCCGATCGCGATCGGTTGGGCGACATGAGAATGAACAGCGTGGTCATGATGGGGACCGAGCTGATCGCCACAGCGATCGCGATGGGAATCATCAGACCGATCGCCTGCACCGTCGCTCCTTCTCTTGCATCGATCTGACGCGACGCCTCACTGACGCCTCAGTTGGTGCCGTAGATCGGAACCTTGATCCCGAGGAAACCGCCCTTTGTGAGGATGAGCTCCACGTCGGAATCCTCCTCGAGGTCGTTCACGGCGGTCACCGCGGCACGAGGCACCATGTCCATCGTGCAGACCTGGTCGGTCGGCGGCGTCACATACGTGACGGTGACCTGGGCCGGCGCGGTCGCCGCGACATCCTCGATCTCTGGGATGCAGGTCGAGGAGCCCCAGGTCAGGATCACGAACTGACCCTCCGCTGTCGCCCAGCCAGCACTCGGCTCGTAGTCGGTCTCACCGCTCGGCTCGAGTCCGGGGACGCCCTCGAGCTCGACCTGGCCGAAGTACTCGTCACCGGTGACCTCGATCTGCAGGTTCTCCTGGGGGTCGACGTCCGCGGGCACATCCACCAGGGTCACTCGTGGAACCAGGTCCGACGTGCATGCCTTGTCGCTCTCGGGGGCGGCGAGTTCGACGTGCAGAACGCCGTCGGTATACGTCGCTTCGTCCGCGATGCCGGGGATGCATGTCGAGCTGCCGAGGGTGATGAGGCCGACCATCCGGCCGCCGTCGAGCCACGCGGCACCCAGGTCGGGGTCTGACTCGATCGTCTGCTCGGGTGTCGGCGAAGCCGACGTCGGCCCACCCGCCGGGGTCGCGCAGCCCGCCAAGGCGAGACTCGCGATCGCGAGGGCGCCGAGGCCGGCGAGGATGCTCCGATTGAATCCGGCCATGGGATGCCTGCTTTCACGAGGGTTCCGGACGCGCTTCAGCGACATCCATAGCCACCATGGTGGCGTACGCGACCGGGTTTACCCGCGATTTCCCGCGCACCTCACTCCAGAAACGAAAAAGGGCCGCTATGCGGCCCTTTTCCATTCACTGTCGCAACACAGTGTGCGCCCGAAGAGACTCGAACTCCCAACCTTCTGATCCGTAGCCGGCGCCTTCTCGTCTTCGATCCCCGTGATCCGCGGGAGTTCAGTCCCGGTTCACACATTGGTGCACACATCCCGATCGCCGGCTGCGAACCCGTTCGCCGACCTGCCGCGGGACTTGACCCTGATGCGTGGCGTCATCCCGCCTGCACTCGACCTCAACTGCGTGCCGTTGTCACGTCGCGTGACGGCGAGGTCGCATTGTGGCCGCGGTCTATAAGCGGTTGATGGGAATCTCGTTCCATCCGTTGCGGCGCCGGCTCCGAATGACGAATAGCGGCGGCTCCATCGCTGCCGCTGCGGCTGACATGCCGCCAGACGAAGGAGTCCATCTCATGAAGATCGCAAAAGCAGCCGGCGCCACACTGGCCGGACTGGCGCTGCTCTTAGGAACCGCGGGAGCGGCATCCGCCGCCCACGACGACAACCCATCGGACAAGGTCGCCAGCTACGGCTACGCCCTCAACTCGATCCAGCCCTCCGACGTACCCGGAGGACAAGCAAGCGGAACGACCCGCATCAAGGCGCTGCCCAACGGCAAGCTCCAGGTCACCGTCGAAGCGTGGGGCCTGGCGCCGAACCTTCCCCACGCGATGCATCTCCACGGCGTTCCGGGTCCGGTCACCGACATGGCCTGCCCCGGACCCGATGCGGCCGGCCCGGACGGCGTCGTGACCGTTGTCGACGGAGTTCCCTTCTACGGCGGCATCCTCACCTCGCTCACCTCGAACGGTGACGTCTCACCCAGCAGCGCGCTGGCCCTCGATCGGTTCGCCGTCGCGGACGCGAGCGGGTACCTCTACTACCAGCGCACGCTGACCAGCATCGACGGCTACACCGATGCCGGCACGGTGCAGGTCGTCGTGCACGGCATCGACTTCGACCGCAACGGCCAGTACGCGTTCAACCCGGACAACCCGTTCTCCAGCCGGCCGTCCTCGCTGAGCGCCGCAATCCCTCTCGAGGCGACAGTGCCGGTACTCTGCGGAGGCATCGCCAACTGAACGGGGTTCATCCGTAACGAGATCGGCCGCCTGAGCGGCACATCCGTCGATAGGGCTGGCGCGACACACCGCGCCAGCCCTATCGGCGTAGCTTCCGCACGGTCGTTCCGCTGAGAGATGGTGGTAGAGGTCAAGGCCGCTCGAGCGTTCCCGGACGACGGCCGGGAATCATGCTTGAACGCGTGACGAGACGCGCACGAAGAGATCGAGAAGCTCAGTTGTCTCTCCCGGGGCTTGCACTACAGCGACGACCTGCTCCGCAAGGGGGTCCAGCTGGTGGCGGAGTCCTGCCCTGACGTCAGGGGCCTGGGGGACGTAGGCGCTTATTCGCATTGCCGAGTCCACGTCCTCCGCGACGATCTGGCTCGCCGGCGGGGCGAGGGCTACATCCGGGAGTGGCCGGCTGTTCATGGCTCACTCGATGATCAGGTTCGTGCCTCTGTTCAAAGGACCGCCGCCTCAATCGTGTTTGCCGTCATAACCCGATCGCCTCAACGTCACGGTGTCGGCGGCGGAGGCGTTTCCGAATTGAATCTGCGGCGACCAACGGCGTGTGCAAGGGCAGGTTCGCCTCCCCCAGCGCGGCGTGACGCTCCGTGTCGGCCGAGGGTCCATGCAGAGACGCATTCAGTCGTGTTCGACCCAGCAGACGAGAACGGCCGTGGCGATTGAGTACGCTGCCTGGGATTGAGTAGTGGTCTTGTCGGCGCCGAGTCCGGCCGGTAGCGCGGTCGCGTCCACCAGCAGTGTCTTGCCGTCCCGCATGAATGCAACGATCCCCTCGCCGGTGGAGAACGACGCCATGCCCAGGCCTAACGTTCCCTCGATCGTCGCCGCGTTGTCCGTGCTGTTCTGCAGGGCGGCGAAGTACTCTTCCCCATCTGCCTGACTCGTGGCGTCATGCACGGAGAGCACCAGAGGTTGGCCATCGATCTCGTAGGTGCAGGTGAACATGGGCTTTTCCCACGACGAAGATGGAGAAACCTCGCTTCCCAGCTCGAGAACGTTGGCAACCGCTGTCACCACTTGGCCGGCGCAGATCATCTGCGCTGCCGCCGAAGGCCCGTGTTCGTTCTGGTGTTCAGCTTCGTGGTCTTCATGCTCGGAACCGGACATCGCCGTCCCATCCGGCATAACGTGAGCTGGCTCCGGATTCGAGCCTGACTGTGTCTGAGGTGCCGTGCCCGCACAGCCGGTCATCAGTAGGGTGGCGACGGCGGTAGCAGCGAGCCATCTTCTGTTTTTCATTCGTAGTCTCCAAATCTGTGGTTCAGCTCACGCTGGTGAGCTTCACGTAGACGACGAGATCGTTTAGACCAAGCGCCGGAGCGGAAACGAATTGCTTCTTCATCAGAGATGCCTCTTCCACTCGGATTGCGTGCGGAGCATCGTGCCCAGGACCATGCGGGTGTTGTTCGTAGCCCTCTGCGTAATGGATGGCGGGGTTTGGACCAGGAGCGCGGCGACGGCAGCGTTCTTCGCTTGAGAAGGACCGGCGAACTCAGCGCGGAGCCAGAATTTGAACCGCGCCAACATCCGGACCGAGGTTCACACATAGGTGCACACATCTGGTGCACGCAAACCGTCTGAACACTGACGGACTTCGCTTCCCGACACGCCCTTTCTCCGCGGAATCACGCGGAAGCACCGCCGTCGCGGTCTCAGACTCTTCTGATTCAAGTGAGAGACGAACTAGAAGGTTCTGAACCAGAAAAATAGCCTTTGACCGGCCCTTTTCCCCCTCACCATCTCAACACAATGTGCGCCCGAAGAGACTCGAACTCCCAACCTGCTGATCTACTGGACGGCCTGCAGGCGGTCGCTGACGAATCCTGCGACAAATGTCGGGTAGGTGTCCAGGTGAACGTTGAACTCGGCCCAGTAGTCGGTGAGCACCTTGGGGGGCGTGCCGAGCACGAACTCCTGACTGTCATCGAGGTCGAGCCAGTCCCACGCGTCGGCGATGTGGTTGGCGATGACGGCCATGTGTGTAGCCATCGAGTCCCCGTCGGGGTGGACTTGAACGACAATCGTGCGACTGCGTTCCGGGTCGAGGTAGAAGAGGAACGACGACAGTTGCGGCTCCTGCTCCTCGACCAGGGTGGCGATGTCCCTCAGTCGCTCGGCGGCGCTGTCGCGGAACTCCGGCTTGACGCCGTAGCTGGCGATGTATACGAATGGCTCACTCATGGCTGTTTCCTTCCTTCGGTACTGCTGCCCGCGTCTCGGGCCTGTCGCCAGGGTCGCGGCAGGGAGGATGCGGCGGCATCGGCAGACCGGGCCGTCTGCGCTTTGCCCGAGTGGGTAGTTCGGGCCATCGGCCGGTGCCACAATGGCGCCAGGGAGGTGCCTAGTGGTTGCCGCTGCCGTTTCCCGCGCACGCGAGCTGCACAGACTGACGCGGTGGGACGACGCGTGCGTCGAGTTCCTCGCCGCCGATGCCGAGCACGCACTCGACGCAGGGGACTTGGAGCTCTTCGCGGAGGCAGCGCAGCTCACCGGGCGGCACCACGAGGCCGCGTCCGCGCTGGAGCGCGCATTCACCCTGCGCGCGGCCGCGGCCGACCTGCACCGCGGCCGCGACGGCGGCGTTCTGGTTGTACCTGCTCTACACGTATGCCGGAGAGTTCGCGCGCGGCAGCGGGTGGATGTCCCGACTGCGCGACCTGTCTGAGCAGCTGGACGCCGACGAGGAACCGGGCTGGCTGCACATCGCCGCGGCGCACCAGCTCATCGCGCAAGGGCGCTACGACGATGCGCGTGCCGAGCTGCCCGGCGCGGTGGCACAGGGGCGCGAGCGCGGAGAGGTCGACCTCGAGGCGTTCGCGAGGATGCTGACCGGCCGGTCGCTGCTCCTCGCGGGGCGACTCGACGAAGGCCTTTCGTACATGGATCAGGCCATGCTGCGCGTGACCAGCGGGCAGACCTCTCCGCGCATGACCGGCATCCTGTACTGCGCCGCGATAGGGACCTGTGAGGGAGACGCGTGGGAGCTGGCCCGAGCCCAGGAGTGGGCGCTTTCCCTCGAACGGTGGATGGCGTCGCTGTCCACCACTCTTCGGCGGTGCGCTCCTCGACAACTGCCGCGTCTACCGGGCCGCACTCAAACGTCGGCGCGGTCAGCTGACCGAGGCCAGGGATGAGCTCGAAGAGGCCGCACGCAACCTTGCCGACAACGCAAACGGCGCGCTTGCTGGTCATGCGTTGTACGAGCTCGGCGAGGTGCACCGGCTGCTCGGCGACGACGACGCGGCCGAGATCGCCTACCGGCGAGCGGCTTCTCTCGGTGCCGGGGTCCACCCTGGTCTGGCGCTGCTGCGCCTCCGCGCAGGAGACACGGACGCCGCGGCCACAGGCCTGCGCCGGGCGCTGGCCGAGGCAACCCGCCCCGCCGAGCGCGCCCGTTTGCTGCCTTCGATGGTGTCTGTCCTCGTGGCAGCGGGGTTGCTGGAGGAGGCGGAGCGCATCATCGTCGAGCTCGATGGCGTTTCGCGGAGCATGGGCAGCTCGGCGTTGAACGCCGAGCTGGCGCGAGCGCAGGGGGAGCTCGCTCTCTCGGGTGGGAGCGACGAGGCGGCTCTCCCCTCCCTGCGGCACGCGGCGGACCTGTGGCGCCAGCTCGCGGCGCCGTACGAGACAGCCCGCACACGCGTGCTGATCGCCCAGGCCTGCCGGTCGCTGGGGGACGACGAGGGTGCTCGGCTCGAGCTCGAGGCTGCCCGCGAGACGTTCGCGCAGCTCGGGGCGCGCCCGGACCTGGACTCCGTTGAGATTCTGATGAACACGCGGTCGTCCCGGAAGGGGTTGAGCAGTCGCGAGCTCCAGGTGCTGCGACTCATTGCCGCGGGTCGGACCAACCGGTCGATCGCGTCGGAGCTGTTCGTGAGCGAGCGGACTGTTCACCGGCACGTGAGCAGCATCTTCGGCAAGCTCGGCGTGCGGTCACGCGCCGAGGCGGCGGCGTACGCCGTGGAGCACCACCTCCTGCAGGCCCATTGAATAGTGGAGGCACTCGCTCGGCGTCTGCCGGGCAGCCCCCGTGACTGGCGCGGGCTGGGGGGACCATGGTGGCGACGACATGGACTCCTTGCGCAGCGCGTCTCCATGCTCCGAGCCTCCGACGCCGTACGCGCGCGGTCACCGCGCCTCATCATCTGGGGCGGGATGCCGTGGCGCCTGCGTGTCTCGCGCGGGACACTGGACCCATGGATGAGTGCTGCAGTGCGCCCACGCCAGACGGGTACGAGCAGGAGTTCGACGCCCGATTCGCCCGCAAGCTCGCGCGTGAGTATCGCCGTCATGGACTGACGCCAACGGCGCGGCGCATCGTGGACTTCGCCGGTTCGAATGACCTCCACGGTGCAACGGTGCTGGAAATCGGGGGCGGGATCGGCGACATCCAGCTCGAACTGCTCCTTCGCGGCGCCTCACGGACGACGAACCTCGAGCTGTCGGGGGCGTATGAGGCCGAGGCGATGCGCCTGCTCGACGAGAAAGGGCTGCGGGGACGCGCTGCACGGGTCGTGGGAGTGGACCTCGCACTCTCGCCGGATGCCGTCGAACCCGCCGATATCGTCGTCCTGAACCGAGTCGTATGCTGCTACCCGGATTACGACGCCCTGCTCACCGCCGCGGCCCGGCATGCCCGACGAGCGGTGGTCTTCAGTCATCCACCACGCACGTGGTTCACAAGAGCCTTGCTGTGGGCGGACAACCTGATGTACCGAGTCACACGCAACCCCTATCGCGGGTTCGTGCATCCTCCTGAGTCGATGATCGACGTCCTCGCTCGCCACGGATTCACGCCCCGCTACCGGCACCGGGACCGCGTGTGGTCGATCGTAGGCGCGGTGCGCGCCTAACGGCGCGGCTCCCGCACGGCCCGGCCGGCGCAAGCCGGTGCGATGCCACAGCCATCGCACTCGCTATCAGCGCCACACGAATATAGCGCTGATCTGGGATTTCTCAGTGGCGATGACGGTGGGATTTGAACCCAAATGTGTTGAAGTCACTACGACTGCGCTGGATCTCCAACCCTGCATTCGCCTGCAATGCCGCAGGCATCGAGTTCTCAAACACTGCACTCGGCAGCACGCGATCTCCTCATTTGTTCACGCCCTTGTTCACACCTTGGAGCATCCCCGTCCGGGCGCGGGGGGTGGCCGCTTCGGCGGCGCGGACCGGGCGGGACGACAGCACTATCAGTCGCTCCCGCATCGCTGGCGAGATCGATGCTGAAAGTCAGGGTGAGCTGCGAGGGCGGCGACTCGACGGTGACGTCGGCGCAGACCAGCGTGCCAGCGAAGGCACCAGGGCGAGTGTTCCTTGGCATCACGCCCGCGGGGTGCGGTAGTCAACATTCGTGAGACACACTCCCTGCCGTCCCGGGATGCCAATGCGGGACAGTGCGATTGACACCGACCGGCATTGACTGGCGGGCGAAACGAAGGGACACGATCATGACATCCACTGAGGCCGAGGCCCGAGCAGCTGCGGCGGCCGCACGCGTAGGCGGGGCGGCGCCGGCTCTACCGCATCGCGGGGCTCGCCGGCGTCGGGGCGTTCGTCGCGTGGGCGGCCCAGCCTGTCATCGTCAGCATCATGTCGCCGGGCGCCCCGGAGAACGGGCGGGACTTCGCTTACATCGAGTCAACCCCGTTCCTCGGCGTCATGGAGGCGATCGTGTTCAGTGGGATTGGCGTTGCGATGCTGTTCATGGTGACCGCAGTCGGGCAGTTGACGGCCTTCGCGGGCCCGCCCTCGACCGCCGCCCGGGTCGGACACCTGCTCGGCGTGCTCAGCAGTATCGCGTGGTTCTTAGTCGCGGGGTCCTCGCTCGCGTTGTACACCTCCGTCGGGTCCTCCCTCGGCGAGGCAGCGCCCGAGCCGGAAATCCAGGAGGGGCTCATCCAGCTGCACGCGGTCGTCCTCACCGGGCTGATCGGGCCGTACGTGCTCGGGATCATCGGGTGGCTTGTGATGCTCGCAACTGCCGGCCGTCGCACCGGCGTCATCGGCTGGCCGCTGACCATCGTCTGCGTCCTGGCGGTCGTGGTGATGGTCGGAGCATCCTTCGTACCCTTCGCGCCTCCGTGGGGCTGGGTCGCCGGCATCGGCGTCGCGCTCGTGCTCGGCATCGCGTTCCTGGTCAAGGCCCGGCGCGCAGACTGACCGGCTGCGGGGCGGTCGGTGTGCACATCGATCGCCCCGAGCGCCCTGGCCGACCGAGGCCGGGACTGTCATGATCGGAGCACAATGGACGCATCGTCCTTCCTCGTCGCATCGCAGGTGATCCTGCTCGGTATCAGTTCCGTGCTGGCCGCATTGCTGATCGCGCGGATCGTCCGCGTTCCCTCCTCACGGGCACTGCTGCCGCAGGTGGCGATGATCGGGATTCTCGTCGTCTCCGGCGTCGGCGTGGTATGGGATGCCGCCCAGCGCGGCGAGGTCATCTTCATCCTGCTTCCACTGCTTCTGGCCACGTATCCCGACGGCCGATTCGTACCGCGATGGACTGTCACCATCGTTCTCGCCTGGATCGTGCTTGGGATCGTCGAGTGGCTCGGGGCAGGGCTGACCGACCAGCCCTGGTGGTGGATGGTCCCTGCCGCGTCCATGCTGACGCTGCTCGGCGCGCAGCTGTACCGATACCTCCGCCGCTCCGCGGCCCCGGAGCGCGAGGCGGTGCGCTGGGCGATCCTGGGGGTCGCCTCGAGCGCGGTCTTCTTCCTCATCATCGAGCTGACGGGCGACGGGCTGATCGCCGCGGACGGTCCGGCATCGGTCGCGTGGGCGCAACTGGCCACGATCCCCTTCCTCGTGGGCCCTGCCATCGGACTCATCCGTCCCCGGCTCTGGAACGTGGATGCGGCCTTCCGCTGGTTCCTCGCCGGGCTCGCTGCGGCGCTCCCGCTTGCGCTCGTCTACTGGCTCACCACGGCCCTCGCCGCCGCCCTCGGCGCGACCCTCGCCGGCGCCGGCTGGTGGGGTGCCGCGGCCGTTGCCGGCGCGGCGTACCCGGTCTTGCGTGAATCCT
>CAWADY010000004.1:0-169407 GCA_963781135.1 uncultured Actinomycetota bacterium
ATACCTACCTCGACTCGATGTACGCCTTCAGTAGTCGCAGGTGGTCGCCGTCCTCCTTCTTCATGATCGCGGCGACCATCGGCAGCATCATCTTGCGCAGCCCGCTCGCCTCGAGGTCGCAGGTCCACTCCAATGCGGTGCCGCCGCCGTCCGGGGTGAGACGGTAGTGGTAAATGACCCGAATGCCCTCGGCCTCGCTGCTGACGGCGACGTGAGTGTCCGGCTCGTACGCGGAAATGACGAGATCGGCGCTGGACTCCTTCCCGCTGACCACCCTCGTCTCGCGGAACGCGGTGCCGACGGCGGTGGGACCGTCGGTGAGCTTTCGGCTCTCGATGATGTTGTCGAGGAACGCGGTCGCCTTGGTCGGGTCCGCGATCACTGCGAACACCTCCCGCGGTGGCCTGTCGATGTGCTCGCTGAACCGAAATCCGTTCATCGCTGCCCTTCATTCTGTTGAGTTCGCTCCAGCGGAACGAACGCCTCTGTGTACACCTGGGTCAGTCGTCCGTTGCCGGCACGGACGCAGTGGTAGACCTCGAAGGGCGCGGTCGGCCGCAGCTCGTACCCACCGGCGGGCAGCCATTCCACGCCGATGAATGCGAACGTCTTTGCAACCTCCTCCAACCCGCCGGTGTGTCGTCTCGTCACGCACAGCTCGGCCGGCAGTCGCCGGTGACCGACCGGATACTCGGGCGCCACTGGCCCCGACACAGGCAGGCAGGCGTCAAAGCGGATCCGCGGCTCGTCGGTCACATAGGGGTCGTCGTGGGTGATGCCTACGAGCACCTGCTCGCTGAAAGGGATGCCGCGGGCGTCAGCGTACGCGAACAGGCCATCCCACAGACTCAGGAAGTCGTGTCGATCGGTGAGCAGGTTCTCGTAGCCGAGGTGACGAATGAACAGCAGATGCCGTGCCGGGGTGCGGCTGACGGTCACGGATTCCCTATCCATGTCGAATCGCAACGTCAGCGGAGTGTCGTCGGTGAATCCGTCGAACGTGCGGCTATCCATAGCGTCGTCCACGCCCTCCCGGTACTCCCGCAGCACCGCACGGAACTGGGACGGGCTCATGGCGAACCGGCGGATGAACGCGCGCGTGAACGTCTCAGGGGTGGCGAATCCGGACTCCAGCGCGATCTGCAGAACGTTGTCCGGGCTCACCTTCAGCCGGTATACCGCTCGCTCCAACCGCAGCCGGCGCAGATACTCTTTCGGGTTCTCTCCGGTGACGTGGCGGAAGACGCGGTGAAAGTGATGCGGGGAGAAGCCCGCGAGCTCGGCCAGCTCTACGAGGGTGAGCGGCTCGCCGAGGTGCTCCTCGCAGTACAGCAGCACCGGCAGCAGGGACTCTTCGTACCTGCTGGTCGTCTGGGCGCGTACCGGGCTGAACACATCACGAACTTATTCGCGACGCCGCTCAACCTCTCGACTTTTCTTGCGAAATCGTGCGAGGGCCGCGGTGCTGAAGGTCTCCGATCGAGCTTGCGTCAGAGACTTCGATTCCACGCTAGTTTGCGTCGATCTCACACTGCTCTTTCCGCGCTACGTCCACGGCGGATGGGTTTCGGAGGAAGCCGACCCGGCTATCGGAACGCGATGGGCCTGTGTTGGCTCGGAGTTCTCCTGGCTGTTCGGGCACCGCGACGATGCTGCTGGAGCACTGGAACGCGACTGGCGGACCGTTCAAGGAAGGCCTCAACGGACCTACGAAGTACGTGGCATCCTCGGGGAGTCTGGTGATCATGGGAGCGGCCGCCTCATCCGGTCGCTGATTCCTCACAGGTTGATCGATGAGGTGCTGCTGATGATCCACCCCATCGTGCTCGGATCCGGGAGCGTCTCTTCGGATCAACCGATGAGGCACGGCACTTCGCACTCGCGGATGTCGAGGCGACATCCGCTGGCACGATCCTTGCGACGTACGTCGCCGAGAGCCGGTGAGTGGTTGACTACTCAGCGCGGCAGCGCTCCGACCACAACCAGCGACCCCTCGAAGGTGGGCTGCTGCCGAAGCTCGCCGTACTGCTCGTCCCATTCGCCACTGTCGATCGCCCGGCCGAGGTCGGCGGCGTACGAGGCGGCCGCCGCCTCCGGAACAAAGCTCCACGCGGAGCAGGCAGCGCGGGCTTCGGGAAGAAGCAGCTGCTCTGGGCGACCGTAGTAAGCCTCGTTGAAGCCATCTGAGCAGTCCAGCGGGATGGGCACCACGTCTACACTGACCGTGCCGCCGAGGCCGGCGCGCAGTCGAGGTATCGACGGGTAGCGACGCCGTTCCGTCTCGATGACTGCGGGGGCGTACCTGGCGAGCCAGAATCGGTCGAGCAGATCGGGATCGCAGGTCAAAATGATCACCGGGCCCCGGGTCACGCGGCGCATCTCCGCCAATCCTGCGTCGAGGTTCGCCCACTGATGCACCGAGAAGGTCGTCATCGACGCATCGAAATGGTCATCGGGGAACGGGAGCGCCTCGGCGACGGCGTCCACGGCCGGGAAGAGCCCGGCGGGGCGCTGGCTGCGCATGCTTGCAGACGGCTCAACCGCAGTGACGTGACGATCCGTGGGCTCATAATTGCCGGCACCGGCCCCGACGTTCAAGACCGATCGAGAGCCGCCAAGCGCGTCCCACACCGCTTGACCGATTCGGGGGTCGGGGCGGCGAAAGTCACTGTAAGTCTGGCCGATCACGCCATAGTCGGCGTCGCCCGCGCTTCCATCACGACTCCGCTGCGCCTCGCTCATGGTTTCGAGCTTGGCAGGAGCGCCTCAGAGCGCCTCAAACTTTGGGACAAGTTGTCCGTTCGGCTGGATTCGCGTAGCCCTCCCGAAACGCGTCCCGGCCGCCGACCGAGGCATGGGTGGCCGGGGCCGACGGTCCGACTGAAGTCGGGGCAGACGAGTGCGAGTTCCATGTGACGGTGGCGCACCCGGTCACATGTTGACGGTGACCCGCATCATCTCGACGAGCTGTGCTGCCGCGAGTCCCTGCGGGTCGTGATCGGGGTTGTACTCCACGAGAAGCGCACCGGCGCAGCGCGGGTCGCCGAAGAGGATCAGGAGAGTGGCGGTGAGGTCATTGATGGAGAGTCCTCGTCCGTACGTCGGGATGTCTGCGGCGGGGACCTGCAGGAAGTCGAGCACGTCGACATCGATGTGGATCACGATGCTGGTGGCGCTGAGCGCCGCCAGGGCACGGGAGGCGGCCGCCTCCGGATCGGCGCTGACGACGGGCGCCGGGATGCGCTCACTGTGCACAACGTCGTGGATGTCCTCCTCCTCGTCGGCGTACCCGAGGAAGACGATGTCCGAGTCCCGCAGGAGCGGCCGCCGCGGGCCGATGCCGGAAATGGCGTCCTCGGTGCCGGGAAGGTTGAGCATATGTGCGACACCCATGCCGTCGAGGATGGGTTCATCGCGGTTGTCGACGGGGGTCATGAGGTCCTGCCCGCCGTCAATGTACACAACACCCACATCCCTACCGCACTCGGCGAACGCACTCACCATCGCGACAGCCAGCGTGCACTCCCCCCCGATCACGAATGGGCGGAGGTTCTCCCGCAGCACTTCGACGATGCGCTGACGGGTCTCGTCGAGGACAGCGCGTACAGCATCGACGTTGTTAGCCCCGTTCAACGTTCGGCGGGCTGCCCAATGGGCGACCTGCTGGTCACCGAAGTCCATCACCGCGACGGATCCGTCGGACAATGCATCCACCAGTCCGGCCGCTCGCAACGCGGCTGGTGCTTTTTCGATCCCTGCCCAGTGTGCTGCGGCGCTGGACGGGACGCCGACGATGCCCCAGCGTGCAGGCGCGGCCGCGGGCTCACCCGCAGATGCAGAATGCTCCATGCAGTTGACATTGCCATGTCCCGACGACACTGGATGGTTCTCGTTTTAGGAGAGGCGGGGGCTTGCCACGCCTCATCGATGCCGAGGGCCGCGCCCGGTCCGTGGGCGAAGTGTCCGTTGGACATCGCGTGGACATTTCACCCGCGAAAGGACATCTCAGAAAATCCCCACACCTAAAATCCCCACACCTAGTGGTGGGGGGGCGTGTAGGTTCCAGCTCGACATGGCGGAGAATGCGGGGCATTCCACGGTAGTTGGCAGTGGTTTCGAGATAAGGATTCCGCGCGAAATGGCAGATTCCTACGGAATGAAAGCTGACGCGACGCGAAGTGAGGTTGGTCTCCATGCGTGCTTCCTGGGACATAACGCCTGGCACCTCACTTCGAACCCAGCGGCCGCACGGAACCGATGGACGCGAGATGCGCGCGGCAAGATCAGCTGCGTAACGGACTCGGTTTTCAACCCGCCCCAGTGTGTCCGTAAGCCGGTCCGTGAGCGTGCAGCAGTTGCCTGCGTACTGATGTCTCTCACCGGCTGGCGCCGTTTCTGTTGGGATGCCCGCAATCGCCGCATTCGGCGCTCTTGATGGTTCTGCCGCTCACGGCTCACGATGCTGTAGTGTCCGGGCAATGACGAGCACGTTGTCCAGCGTTCCGCCACGCGCGCAGGGCTTGCCGCTTGTATTCACATGGGTGATTGCGACGGGCTCGCTGATCGTCTCCGTCATACCAGCAGCGCAAATGTGGATCGTCAAAGTTCACGGCGCATCGCCGGACCTCGGCTTCGCCTTCTTCGCCGCGGCCGCGCTCTTCTATGGCGTCTACGTGTTCGGGGCTGTTGTCCTCACATATGCGGCGTGGTATCAGGTTCCCGGCCCATGGCGGGCGCTTCGCATCGCGACCTGGAGCATCACCGTCCCCGTTGCCGTTGGATTGGTGGCGTTCTGCTACGCCACCGCCTCGGGCTGGCGTTTCCCGGACGGACCCGGCGGCCACGAACTTGCCTGGGCGAGCGCGCCGGCATGGCTGATTCTTGTCGTGGTGGTGATGTTCGGGTACGCGCTCCTCTTGCATGTCATCACGAGGCTTCCAGCGCATCGCCGACCGCAGACGTTGATACTCGGGGCTCTCGCCTTCCTCGCTGTCACCGGCGTTATCGTCATGCCCTTCCTCGTCTGACGACCGTCGACCGGTGATCTGACCAACCAGACCGCAATGGCACGTCGCGTACAAGGTAAGCCGCAGCGGACGCACTTGACCGCAGTCCGAGGCGCGCAGACCGGTCCTTCACCGCTCGCCGGAAGGTACGGTAGCGCGAGCAATCGTCGAGCACCCGATCGATCCAGTGGTGGCGGGAGATCGCCGAGGCGGCCGCTGGGTCAAGCCAGGCGACTTCGAGCAGTTCAGCTTCTGCAGCCGCAGCGTCCAGTTCTCAAGCGTGCACTCGTAAGCCTCGACCTGAGGCGGGATCACACCGTCGCGGTCTCGTCCGCCGCGCGCTCGGCGTCCGCTGCGGAGGCCTCTGCGACTGTGCGCCACGCGTCCAGGTGGCTGCGCCACACCGCCACGGCGAGACCACCGAACACGATGACACCGATGACGAAGGACAGGTACTTCGACCAGTCCACGAGGCTGGGGAGCACGAACTCGATCGCGACCCACACGAGCAGCCCGATCGTGACCCAGAGCGGGGCGACCCGTGCGCGCATGGCCGCGACCGCGATGAGGACCAGCCCGATGGTCGTGCCCACCAGCCCGCCGACGAAGTAGGGGAGGAATATGGCGGTTTCGGATGCGAGCACGGCCGCGACCGCGGCATCCGTATTCGAAGCCAGAGCGAGCTGGGTGAGCATGGCTCCGCCGTAGACGGCATGGCCGAACGCCCCGAGACCCGAGAGCACGGCCCCGAGTGTCGCGAGGATGGGTGCGCGCCGGGAGGCCAGGTGCCCCACCCCGACGAGCCCGATGGCCCAGAAGAGCTGGGAGAAGACGAATAGCTGCATTCCGATGCCGGCGCCGGGCGACGAGGCGAGCGTTGCCACGAACTCGGCGGGGTCGTCGGGCATGACGGGCTGCAGCAGCAGGCTGCCGAGGCCGATCCCGGCACCAGCGGCGACCGAAACTGCCACGACAGCGCGGCGCAGGTTTGCGATGGTCATGATGACTCCTCTCCGGCGAGACGCCGGTCGGTGGAACTGCGGATGCCTCGACGATAGGAATCGGCGCATGTCGCGGGCATCGGGCCGAAGTCGTCACGTGCGTCCTCGCTGGTCGCGAAATGGGCGGGCAGCGGTCGCCCCGCGTCGACTGGACTGTCAACCGTGGGGGATCCCGCCGGGATAGGTGTGTGATGTACCGTGACCGCATGACGCGCCAGCGCTGGCATCTCGTGCAGGACATCGGGCTGGCCGCGCTGGTCTGCGCGGTCGGGCTCGCCGAGGTCTGGGTGCCGTTCGAATCCGCGGGCGGCGGAGGCTCGTCCGTGCTCAGCTCGATCGGGATCATCGTCTGCGCCGTCCTGCTCGGGTTCCGCCGCATCGCCCCGATCGTCCTCGTCGGCCTGCCGCTGACCTGGGTGACACTGGGTTTCGTCGGCGGGGGCGACGTCCAGGTGCTCTTCTTCGGCCAGCTCGTGCCCATCTGCCTCGCGCTGTATTCCGGGGCGCGCCATACCGAGGGGCGCACGATGGCGATCGTGTGCGGCTCGATCGCCGCCGGGGTGGTCATTGCGCAGCTGACGGTGCCCGAGCTCGGAGCCCGAGCGAGCTGCTGTTCGACTGGGGGGTCCTTCTCGGCGTCTTCGGGGTCGGTCGCGGTCTGCGCGGCGCGGAGCGACGGGCGATCGACGCGGCGGTGCGGGCCACCGAAGCCAGGCCCAGGTGCGCGAGGCCGCGTTGCGTGCCGTCGCCGAGGAGCGCGCGCGCATCGCACGCGAGCTGCACGACATCCTCGGCCACTCCGTGAGCATCATGGTCGTACAGGCCGGCGCCGCCGCCCAGGCCGTGGAGGATGACCCCGCCTTCGTGCGGCGGGCGCTCGAGGCCATCCGCGAGACGGGCTCGCAATCGCTCGAGGAGGTGCGCCGCGTGGTCGCGCTGCTTCGCGAGGACGACGACGCGACGCTCGCACCGCAGCCCGGTCTCGCCCAGGTGCCGGAACTCGTCGCCCAGGCGCGGGCCGACGGCATCCGTGTCGAGTTCGCAGAATTCGGCGATCCCGCCGGACTGTCGGCAGGCCAGGAGCTCTCGGTCTATCGGATCGTCCAGGAGGCGCTCACGAACATCCGCAAGCATGCTCCCGGTGCGCGGGCGCGCGTCGAACTGCGGTACGAGCAGGGCGCCGCGGAAGTCGTCGTCACCGATGACGGCGATGCGCGACCGGTCGTCGCCGCGGGCGGGCACGGCCTCGTGGGCATGCGCGAGCGTGTCGGGATCTATGGCGGCACGCTGGCGGCCGGACCGGACGCCGGCGGCGGATGGCGCGTGCACGCGACGGTCGGCGGCGTCCGATGACGGCGACACGCGTCGTCATCGCGGACGACCAGGAGTTGGTGAGGGTCGGCTTCCGGCTCATCCTCGAGCGTGCCGGCTTCGAGGTCGTGGGGGAGGCCGGTGACGGCGCACAGGCGATCGCCCTGGTGCGCGAGACGAAGCCTGACGTCGTCCTCATGGACATCCGGATGCCGGTCCTCGACGGCATCGAAGCGACCAGGGCCATCGTCGCCGAGTCGCCCGCGACCAGGGTGCTCGCCCTGACGACATTCGACCTCGACGACTACGTCTACGCGGCCGTTCGGGCCGGGGCCTCCGGATTCCTCCTCAAGGACGTCACGCCCGAAGACCTCGTGCACGCCACGCACGTCGTCGCGCGCGGAGACGCGATGCTCGCGCCCGCCGTGACGGCGCGGCTGCTGCAGCGCTTCACCGTGCCGGTCGCCCCATCCGTCGAGTTGACCGATCGGGAATCGGAGGTCGCGCGCCTCGTCGCCCGCGGTCTCTCGAACGCGGACATCGCGGGCCGGCTGTACCTCTCGGAGGCGACCGTGAAGACCTACGTCTCGCGCTTGCTGACCCGTCTCGGACTGCGCGATCGGGTGCAGCTCGCGGTGCTGGCATACGAGACGGGGCTCGTGCGAGTCGGCGACCCGGCGTGACTGCTTCCCTCATCGCAGCGAGGGAGCGTATCGGCACGAACGGATGACGGTCCTCCAGCGACCACGGATTGAGAAGTAGCCCTACACGCCGGGCTCCATGCCAGGACGCCATTGTCTAACTCTTAACACCTCCATGACCTCAAAGGCGATCTGTCGGATGTAGGGGAGTATCGGGTCGTCCTCTATACGTCGTTCGACTCGGCTGTCGGCGACACTGAAACCGACCGTCTCGCTTCTGGCGAGCGCGCCGAGACGTTCCTGAGTATCGGGATCTACGTGGGCACCTCCGACTTTGTTCGCGAGGTACAAGACGAGGTCTCGTCGGCTGAACTCCTCCATAGCCGCGTCTTGAAGGACCATCATTGTCCACCAGTCGTCGAATCGGAGGGAGCGCAGCCCTCGACTCGGGACGAGGTCCGTCGAGGAAACTGGCTCGTATACCGGGTTGGGCCCGTCCTCCGTTTGCGTCATGCGGAAGCTGATCAGAGGTCCGCTCGACTTGGCAAATTTGCAACTCGTTTGAAAAGTCCCGCGGAATTTGCAACTTCTATCTGGAACCTTCAGGGCGCTTAGAGCCCGACCGCCATGTCGGTGAAGCGCGAGAAGTGGCCCTGGAACGCCACGGTGATCGTGTCGGTGGGACCGTTGCGGTGCTTCGCCACGATCAGGTCGGCCTCGCCCGCGCGGGGGCTGTCTTTCTCATAGGCCGACTCGCGGTGCAGGAGCACCACCATGTCGGCATCCTGCTCGATCGAGCCGGACTCACGAAGATCGGACAGGGCGGGCTTCTTGTCGGCGCGCTGCTCGGGACCACGGTTCAGCTGCGACAGCGCGATGACGGGGACCTGCAGCTCCTTCGCGAGAAGCTTGAGCGCACGGGAGAACTCCGACACCTCCTGCTGACGTGACTCGACGCGCTTGCCGCTCGTCATGAGCTGCAGGTAGTCGATGATGACCATCTTCAGACCCTGGCGCTGCTTGAGGCGGCGGCACTTCGCGCGGATCTCCACCAGCGTCATATTGGGGCTGTCGTCGATATAGAGGGGTGCGTCGTTGATGCGCCCCCTCGTGGAGGCGATCGTGGTCCAGTCGCGGGAGTCCAGCGTTCCCTTGCGCATGTTCTGCAGCGGCACCGCGCCCTCGGCGCTCATCAGGCGCATCGCGATCTCGCTGCGCCCCATCTCGAGCGAGAAGAGGATCGTGGGGAAGCCGTGCTTGATCGCGGAGGACCGGGCGAAGTCGAGCGCGAGCGTCGACTTACCCATCGCGGGTCGCGCGGCGATGATGATCATCTGGCCGGCATGCAGTCCGTTGGTGAGCTGGTCGAGTCCCGAGAAGCCGGTGGGGATGCCGGTCATCTGGCCGTCGCGGCCGCGGGCTGCTTCGATCTCATCGACTGCGGCGCTCACCGCGACCTCGAGCGGCACGTAGTCCTCGGCGGCGTCCGCGCCGGTGACGCCGTAGATCTCGGCCTGTGCGTTGTTGACGAGGTCGAGCGCTTCGCCCTGGCCCGAGTAGCCCATCTGCACGATGCGTGTGCCGGCGTCGACCAGGCGGCGCAGCAGCGCGCGCTCCGAGACGATCGAGGCGTAGTAGCCGGCGTTCGCGGCCGTGGGCACGATCGAGGTGAGCGTGTGCAGGTAATCGGCGCCGCCCGCGCGCTGCAGCTCGCCGGTCTTGATCAGTTCATCGGTGACGGCGACGACGTCCGTGGGCTCACCGTGTGAGTACAGCGTGAGCACGGCCTCGAAGATGAGCTCGTGCTTGGGAACGTAGAAGTCCACGCCGCGAAGCGTCTCGATGACGTCGGCGACCGCATCCTTCGACAGCAGCATGCCTCCGAGCGCGCTCTGCTCCGCGAGCATGTCGTGCGGCGGCGTGCGCTCGTGCTCTCGACGCTGCCCCCCCAGGCGCTCGTCCGAGATGTCGGCAATCGACATATGCACTTCCTTCACGTCGTCTGGCCACGGCAAAGCACGGTTCACCCGGGATCGCTGCGAAGAGCGAACGCGCTCCAGCACGACGAGACAGAATGCCGCAGCATCCCTCTCGTCCCGCTTTCAGCAGAACACGAACCGCCGACATACGTCTGCGTCGACGTGTCGCGCGTTGATCCCCCGTGGGCCGCACCCCACGCTAGAGAGGGGCTTCCCGACATGCAACAGCACTTGTGGATAACTCTGTGGAGAGCCTGCGCGAAACGCCGACGAGCCTGTGCACAACGTGTGTGGAGAAGGGGGCAGCGGGAGCGGTTGTCGGCGGATTTATCTCAGCTGACCGGGCTTTTCTCGAATCGCTGCCTGTGAGTTGAGATGTGGTTGAAGTCGCACTTGAAGGTTGCATCTGATAGCGGCTGCCTGTGTACAGATTCGCCTGAATGGAGACCTGATTCTCGTCGAGGTGTGTAGACAAGCCCCGGTAGGTGGGCTACCGTCGGAGATCCAGGCACCCCTTATGATCTGTTTTCGCTCGAAGACGGATGGACGTATGTCGTCGTATCGGAGGTGAACGTGGACACCGCAGACTCGCAGCACTTGTCGAGACTCTCCAAGATGCTGCTCGCAGGAATCGGCGTCGCGTTCGCGTGGATGCTGCTCTCCGTCGCATTCGGCCTGTCGGCCTCTCAGGCTCACGCCGATGACGATCCCGGTCTTCTCGGAGCTGTCGCCGCCACCGTCGATGACACGACCTCCGCCGCCAACGATGTCGTCGACGATACGACCGCGGCAGTCGCTGAGACGGTCGCACCCGTCGTCGCGACGGTCACCACCGTCGTTCCCGATCTTCCCGTCGCCCCGGTCGTCGAGGTCGTCGAGGCCACCGTCGCTCCGGTCGTGGAGACGGTCGCCGAAGTCGCAGACTCCGGCGTCGTCGCGCCGATCGTGGACTCCACGGTCGCCGTCGTCACCACCGTTCCGGTCGTCGGAAGCGTCGTCTCCGCACTCGGCGCAGACGACGCCCTGTCATCCGTCGGCAACAGCGTCGACGGCGTGCTGGGCGGCACGACGGGGGCTGTCGTCGGCACCGTCACCGAGGTCGTCGACTCCACGACCGGCAGCGTCGCCACCGACATCGTCCCGCCGATTTCCGGCCTGGACGACGTTCTCGCCGGCACCGCCGGCGTCGGTCCGGCCGTCGCTGCACGAACGGCGGCTGCCCCCGACCCGCTCGAGGCGCTGGTGCGTGCCGCGTACCTGACCGGTGCCGCCGCCTGGCTCTCACTCACTTCCGATGCGGCCGCAGGCCTCTCGTCGTCTGACAGCGCTGCCGTCAGCGGCGGGGCCCTGAACGGCATCATCGCGCTTCTCCGCTCCGTCATGCAGGCGGACTCCGTCCTGATGGGATCCGCTGGTGCGGGTCCCGGCGCGTGGGTGCTGGTCGCCCTCGGCTTCGTCGTCGCATACCGTGCCTGGGTGCGTCGTCGGGGGTTCGAGAACGACGTGGCGCCGCCCGCGCCCGCATACTCCACCGACGTCTCTCCCGACTGATCGGACTCTCGCCGTCACTGCGACGGCTGAGAATCCCGCGCATTCACGCGCATCCGATCAAGTCACACATCTCAAGGAGAGATCATGCACACCTTCATCAAGCGCGCCTTAGTGGGCACGCTCCTCGCCGGCGGCATCACGCTGTTCGGCGCGACGGTCGCGAACGCGACCGAGACAACGGGCGAAGACGGACTCCTGTCCGGCAACCAAGCCCTCATCGACGTGTCGGCCCCGGTCGACATCGTTGACAACGCGGTATCGGTCATCGGCGACAGCACCGTCGTCGGGGAGCCTCCTGCGCCGGTCACCGCACCCGCACCCGCGCCGGCTGCACCGGCAGAGGCGCCCACCACAAGCGGGGAAGACGGCATCGCGTCCGGCAACCAGGCGATCGTGAGCGTCGATGTTCCGGTCACCGTCACGGACAATGCCGTGTCGGTCGTCGGTGACAGCACGGTCGTCAACGCGGCACCGGCTCCGGCCACCGCCACCACGGCGACCACCGCCCCGAGCGACGGACCGGTCACCACGGGAGAGGGCGGGATCCTCAGCGGAAACCAGGTCCTCGCCTCGGTCACGGCGCCCATCACGGTGAGCGGCAACGCCGTGTCGGTCATCGGTGACAGCACCGTCATCGGACACGGCACCGGCTCCGCCGCCGGCACACGGCCGCCGCACCGGGATCGGACCGGTCACCACGGGAGAGGACGGAATCCTCAGCGGAAACCAGGTCATCCCCGGTCACCGCCCCCGTCACGTCACGGCAACGCCGTCTCCGGCATCGGAGACAGCACCGTCATCGGCGGCAGCCACGGCACCACCACCGGCAACGGCGGCGGCACCTGGGTCGCACCGGTCACCTCGGGAGAAGAAGGAATCCTCAGCGGAAACCAGATCATCCCCGTGATCAACGCCCCCGTGAACGTCACGGGCAACGCCGTCTCCGGCATCGGAGACAGCACCGTCATCGGCGGCAGCCACGGCACCACCACCGGCAACGGCGGCGGCACCTGGATCGCACCGGTCACCTCGGGTGAAGAAGGAATCCTCAGCGGAAACCAGATCATCCCCGTGATCAACGCCCCCGTCACCATCGGCGGCAACGCCGTCTCGGTGATCGGCGACAGCACCGTCATCAACCCGAGCACCCCCGGAACCCCGGGAACGCCCGGCACCCCGGGAACCCCCGGCACGCCCGGCACCCCGGGAACACCCGGCACCCCGGAACCCCCGGCACCCCCGGAACCCCCGGCACCCCGGGAACCCCGGCACCCCCGGAACCCCGGAACACCCGGAACCTCCGGAACCTCCGGAGCCCCGGCAACGACGGGTCACACGACTGAGCCGATGGGCGCCACCGCGTCGGTCAGCTCAACCCAGCTCGCCGCAACTGGGGGGACCGGCGGACTCGCCGCGCTGCTGATGGGCCTCGCGCTCATCGCGGCCGGCGCGGCCGTCGTCTCGCGGCGACGGGTCGCGTGAGACGGCGGCGGGTCTGGCGCCTGGCCTGACCCGCCCCGCAGCGCGAGCCGAAAAGCGGATGCCGCAGACCGGAACCCTCCGAGGAGGGCCGGGCTGCGGCATCCGTCGTGCCTTGCGAACCTACTTCGCGGCGACCACCACGAGGGTGATCACGGCGGTCAGGTCGTCACGAAGGCGGATCGTCGCCTCGTGCTCGCCCACCGACTTGATCGGCGTCGTGATGTGGATCTTGCGCTTGTCGAGATCGCCCAGGCCGGCGGCCTTGACGGCGTCGGCGACGTCACCGGTCTTGACCGAGCCGAACAGGCGCCCTTCGGCACCCGCCTTGACGGTGAGCTTGACCTTGTTGGACTCGAGGGCATCCTTGAGCGCGACGGCCTCTTCGTGGTCGTGGATCGCGCGGGCGTCGCGGCCGGCGCGAATCGACGCGACCTGCTTCTCGCCGCCGCGGCTCCACGCCACTGCAAAGCCCTGGGGGATGAGGTAGTTGCGGGCGTACCCGTTCTTGACCTCGACCACGTCACCGGCGCTACCGAGCCCGGCGACCTCGTTCGTGAGAATCAGCTTCGACATATCGTTCCCTACCTGCCGGCGCCGGCGTAGGGCAGGAGAGCCATTTCGCGCGCGTTCTTGATCGCGCGAGCGATCAGACGCTGCTCCTGCACGTTGACACCGGTGATGCGACGGGCGCGGATCTTCCCGCGCTCCGAGATGAACTTGCGGAGCGTCGCGACGTCCTTGTAGTCGATGACACCGACGCGAGTCGGCTTCGCGGGAGCAGCGGTCTTGCCGCCCTTCCGCGGCTTGCGGCGGTCGCCGCTTGACTTTCCAGCCATGGTTTTTCCTTTACTTGAAGAAGATCGGATGCCGCGCCTGAGCGTGTGCGCTCGGGGCGCAGCATCCAGAGATTGTGCTTAGAACGGAGTGTCGTCGCCGTAGGCGCCGGGGGCTGCCCACGAGTCGCCGCCGCCGTTGCCGCCCTGACGGGCTGCCGGAGCCGCCGGCGTGCCGGGCGTCGACCACGGCTCGTCCGCGACCTGGCCGCGGGACTGACCGCCGCCGGCCGCGCGCGTCACCTGAGCGGTGGCGTAGCGGAGCGAGGGTCCGATCTCGTCGATCTCGAGCTCGATGGAAGTGCGCTTCTCGCCTTCCTTCGTCTCGTACGAGCGCTGCTTGAGGCGACCGGTCGCGACGACGCGGGAGCCCTTCGTCAGCGAGCCCGCGACGTGCTCGGCGAACTCGCGCCAGACGGACGCGCGGAGGAACAGTGCCTCGCCGTCCTTCCACTCGCTCGTTGCACGGTCGAAGTTGCGCGGCGTCGACGCGATCGTGAAGTTCGCGACGGGGAGTCCGTTCTGCGTGTAACGCAGTTCGGGATCAGCCGTGAGGTTTCCCACGACGGTGATGATCGTCTCGCCGGCCATCGTCGTTACGCGTCCTGCTTGACGGTCTTCGCCGGGCGGGCGGCCTTGCGGGCAGCCTTCTCCTCGGCGCGCACGCGCTCGGACTCGATCAGGGCGATCGCTTCCTCGGCGCGGAGCACCTTGGTGCGCATGACCTGCTCGCTGAGCTTGAGCTGACGGTCGAGCTCCTGAGTCGCGGCGCTGGTCGCGGTGAAGGCGACGACGGCGTAGATGCCCTCGTTCTTCTTCTGGATCTCGTACGCGAGCCGGCGCTTGCCCCAGATGTCGACGTTGTCGATCGAGCCACCGTCGGTCGTGATGACCTTCAGGAACTTGTCGAGGGTCGCGGGGACCTGTCGCTCATCGATCTCGGGGTTCAGAATGACCATGAGTTCGTACTGGTGCGTCACTAACCCACCTCCTTCGGACTAGAACGGCCGCCGGGCATTTCCCGACAGCAGGAGGGTGTGTGCACGTGTCACGGACTTCTGCGGACTGGGCCGCCGCCGGACAACCTCCACAGTCTACCGGATAGCCGGCGCGCTCCCGAATCCGGCGACAGTTGGTTGACATGCATCCACTACCTCACGCCGGCGCACTTGTCGAGGGCTAGAAGCTTCGACGGGTCCGTGGTCGGCTGTTCGGCGGTGTGCCATGCCGGCTCACCGCACATGACCGGTTCCACGGGGCACCACAAGTCGCTCCGCGGGGCACGACTCTGGAGGTATTCCTGTGCAACAAACTCGACGCCGAACCGTCGGCGCGATGATGCTGGGCGGCGTCACCGCCCTTGCGATGACGCTCACGTCCGTGGTGCCCGCCCTTGCGCGGGCGCACCGGGCGATGACACTTTGACGGTCCCGCTCAACGACAGTGAGGCGGGCGGCACCTACGACGAGCAGTTCACGAAGGCCTACTCGGGAGTGACTCCCGACGGAACCCCCGTGTACATCTACGTTCCTGAGGGCACACCCCTCGACGGAAAGGCGCCGACCGGCGTCGACAGCCTCGACCCGGCGTTCGACCCCACGGCCGGCGACGAGTTCGTCCCCTGCGAAGACGCCGTTGCATCCGACTACACGATCACCCAGGCGCAGATCGACTACATGGGCGGTCAGCTGGCGAACCAGATCGTCGCGGTTGACGAAGAGCACTTCGGGCCGATGGATGCCGCCGATCCCGACGACCCGGCGAGTGATTCCCTCGTGATGCTCGTGTACAACGTGCAGGACACCAGCTATTACAACTGCGGTGAGGACAGCTACACCGCGGGCTACTTCGCCCCGGACTACATCGACTCGGCCGGCATGAACGTCATCGTCATCGACGCGTTCGACTGGGCGAACCGGGTCGGCCCGGACGACTCGGAATGGCGCGACGACGACCCGGCGAACGACCAGGCCACGCTGTACGAAGGCGTCATCGCGCACGAGCTCGAGCACCTGCTGCACAACTACAGCGACCCGGGCGAGCTCTCGTGGGTCGATGAGGGTCTCGCGGACTTCGCGGCATTCCTCAACGGATACGACGCCGCAGGATCGCACCTGACCTACCACCAGGTCTTCTACGCCGACACCTCGCTGACCCGATGGGCCGGGGGGCTCCAGAACTACGGCGCCTCCTACACCTTCTTCCAGTACCTCTGGGAGCAGGCCGGCGGAAACGGCGATGGAACCTACGAGCCCGACCTCACGTACGACGGCGTCGCCGGCGACCTGCTGATCAAGCGGATCTTCGAGAACCAGGCCGACGGCATGGACGGCGTGCAGGCGGCGATCGACGAGTTCAACGCCGAGACCGGCGGCGAGCTGCGCGACGTCACCACCCTGTACCAGGACTGGGCCGTCGCGGTGTACCTCGACGACGAGGAGTCCGACCTGTGGGACATCAAGGCCGCCGACTTCGGTGACGTGGATTCCGACGGCTGGACCATCGACATCGCCGATGACGAGTTCTGGGACGGTCGCGGCAGCAACCAGGGTGCGCAGCCTTCGTCGAAGTGGGACAAGCGCAAGAACGGCCAGACTCCGGTCGCGGTGCCCTACGGCATCCAGGTCGAGCGCTTCCGCAACCCGGGTCCGGTCGTGACCGTCGCACTCGACGGTGACGACAGCAGCCAGGTCGCTCCGCACAGCAGGCGACACGCACTGGTACGCCGGCTATGAGAGCCAGTCCGAGAACGTGCTCGACGTCGATGTGACCGGCACGGCGACCTCGCTGGACTTCTGGACCTGGCACTTCATCGAGGAGGGCTGGGACTACGGATTCGTCGAGGCGCTCGTGGACGGCGAATGGGTCACCGTGCCCCTCGTCGACGACGCCGGCACGACGGTGACGTCGAACGACGACCCGCACGGCGGCAACACCGAGGGCAACGGCCTCACCGGAACGTCGGGTGGCGCGTACTTCGTCGACGAGCCGGAGTATGTGCACCTGACGGCCGAGCTGCCTGACGGAACCACGGACGTGCAGTTCCGCTACTCGACCGACGCGGCGTACCTCGACACCGGCTGGTTCGTCGATGACGTGATGGTCAACGGCGCGGCAGCGACCGTGTCTTCGGACGAGGGCGAGTGGGTCGAGACCGACGGCATCCAGGACAACAACTGGACGCTGCAGGTCATCTCGTCGTGCGACCTCACCCCGGGCGTCGACTCCGCGTTCGAGATCACGGACGGCGCGGGCAACTTCGTCTACCGGCTCTCGGGCGATCAGATCAGCCAGGGAGGGTTCAACACCAAGTGCGCGAACGGCACCAAGGGCGACTTCGTCACCCTGGTCTCGAACCTGCCGACGGGTGACCTGACCTTCCTCGACGCGGACTACGACCTGACGGTCAGCAAGAAGAAGTAGCACTGCGGCGCGCGAGCGCTCAGGGGGCCCGGGTGAGCGATCACCCGGGCCCTTCCCCGTTCAGCAGGTTCCGGAGCCAGTCCCGATCCGCGTCCGGTGCGGGCGGGGCGAGCGGATACGCGGCGGGCGTGGCCGAGAACGTGATCGGATGCCGAACCACCGGCATCCGCTCGCCGTCGGCGCCGGCCGACACGACCGGGTCGAGCCCGAGCCCGTCCGCCCACGCGAACGCCTCGCCGACGTCGAGGATCGGCGCGCAGGGCACCCCGGCTGCGGTGAGGATGTCGTACCACTCGCGTGCCGGGCGTGCGGCGAGCGCTGTCCTCGAGCACGGGGCGCAGCGCGTCGCGCTGCAGAGTGCGCTCGCGGGCACGCGCGAAGCGCGGGTCGGCGGCGACCCCGAGCGCCGTGCGCAGACGGGCGAACTGCCCGTCGTTGCCGACCGCGATCACGATGTGTCCGTCAGCGGTGGGGAAGGGACCGTACGGGTAGATGCTCGGGTGGTCGTTGCCGAGCCGCTGCGGCACGACACCGGCGGACGCGAACGCTCCGGACTGGTTGGCGAGCGCCGACAGCGCCGAGCTCAGCAGGTTGACCTCGACGCGCTGACCCTCGCCCGACACGTCGCGGTGGCGCAGCGCCGCCAGGATGCCGACCGCGGCGTGCAGCCCGGTGACGACGTCGACGATCGCGACCCCCGCCTTGGTCGGATCGCCGTCCGGCGACCCGGTCACGCTCATCGAGCCCGGACACGGCCTGGGCGAGGACGTCGTAGCCGGGCAGCTGCGAGCCGGGACCGAAACCGCTGATCGAGGCGTAGACGACGCTCGGGTTATCGGAGCGCACCGTGTCGTAGTCCAGCCCGAAGCGCGCCAGGCCGCCGGGCTTGAAGTTCTCGATCACGACGTCGGCGCGCGCGGCGAGCGCGCGGGCCGTGGTCAGGTCGGCATCGTCGGCGAAGTCCAGGGTCACCGCCCGCTTGCTGCGGTTCACCGACAGGTAATAGGTCGCCTCCTCGCCGTGCGGGCCGGAACGGGACGGCGGCATCCAATGTCTGGTCTCGTCGCCGTCGGGGCCCTCGACCTTCACGACGGTCGCCCCGAGGTCGCCGAGCAGCATCGTGCAGTACGGGCCGGCGAGCACGCGGGTGAAGTCCGCGACGAGCAGCCCGGTCAGGGGTCCGGTCGCCTCGCGGCGACATCCGTCACCGGAAGGCCCCGATGCCGGTGAGGTGCTCGCCGAGGATCAGGGTGTGCACCTCATCGGTGCCCTCGTACGTGCGCACCGACTCCAGGTTCGCGGCATGGCGGATCGGCGAGTGCTCGAGCAGCACGCCGTTGCCGCCGAGGATCGTGCGGGCCTCGCGGGCGATCGCGATGGCCTCTCGCACGTTGTTGAGCTTGCCGAGCGAGATCTGCGCGGGCGTGATCGTGCCGGCATCTTTCAGTCGTCCGATGTGCAGCGCGAGCAGAGCCCCCTTCTGCAGCTCGACCACCATGTTCACGAGCTTCTGCTGCGTCAGCTGGAACCCGGCGATCGGCCGGTCGAACTGCTCGCGGGCGAGCGAGTACCTCAGGGCTGCTTCGTAGCTGTCGCGGCCCGCCCCGAGCGCGCCCCACACGATGCCGTACCGCGCTTCGTTGAGCGCAGAGAAGGGCCCGCGCAGACCGCGCGCACCCGGAAGCAGAGCGGATGCCGGCAGCCTCACGTCGTCGAAGTGAAGCTCGGTCTGGATCGATGCGCGCATCGAGAGCTTCGGCTCGAGCACCGTGATGTGGAATCCCGGGGCGTCGGTCGGCACGATGAAGCCGCGAACACCGTCATCGGTCTGAGCCCAGACCACCGTCAGCTGTGCGACGGAGGCGAGGCCGATCCACCGCTTCGACCCGGTCAGCACCCAGTCGTCGCCGTCTCGTCGAGCGAAGGTCTTCATGCTCGACGGGTCGCTGCCGGCTCCGGGCTCGGTGAGCCCGAAGCTGCCGATCACCTCGCCCGTCGCCATGCGCGGCAGCCACTCCTGCTTCTGCTCCTCGCTGCCCCACCGATGGATCGAGCCCATCGCGAGCGAACCCTGCACAGACACGAACGTCCGAAGGCCCGAGTCACCGGCCTCGAGCTCGAGCGCCGCCAGGCCGTACTCCACCGCGCTGCGGCCCGGGCATCCGTAACCGTCGAGGTTCATGCCGAGCACGCCGAGGTCGCCGAACGCCCGGGCGAGCTCGACCGGAAAGTGCGCGCGGTCGAACCAGTCCGCGATGTGCGGGCGGATCTCGGCGTCGACGAACGCGCGCACGCGGTCGCGCACAGCGCGCTCCTCGTCGCTGAGCAGCGCGTCGATTCCCAGAACGTCGGATGCCGCTCTCAGAGCGTCGATGTCTTCCGGGTCTCTCGCGCTCATCCCGACTCCTTCGTTGGTGCGCATGCTCTTTCTCGCCGAGTCCGAGTCTCGCCCGATGCCGAACTCAGGCTGAACGCCGTGGGGAGCGCCTCATCGCGGCGTGTCGGCCAGATCCACCATATCCAGCCTGAGTACGGCATCCGCGCCGGACGGCGGACTCCGGCCGGACAAACGCGGTCGCCGCAGTGAGCCCGGGTAGCGTGTGCGTCATGGAGCGCGGACAGGGTCAACCGGTGAGCAGGCCCGCGGCATCCGTCTCCTTCGACGCCCGCCCTCTCGTGGACCCGGTCGACCGCTTCGCCGTGCAGGAATACGTCCAGCGTCACCAGGACGTGGCCAAGGGGTTGAGGTTCGGTTCCGCGGCCACGGTCGTGCCCATCGTGATCGGGGTCGCGTTCTTCCTCGTCTTCGGGGGTGTCTTCTTCACGGTGATCGTGTCGATCATCAGCTCGCTGGCTTCGACGGCCTCGGGAAGCGCGGTGACACCGATCTTCTTCGCCGCTCTCAGCGGCATCCTGCCGGTCGTCATCGTGGCCGTCGCGGCGACGGTCGCCATCCTCTCCTTCCGGCGGACCACGCGGGCTCTCAACGAGCGGTGGTACCGCCTCGACCGCTTCGCCGCCGCGAACGGCATGACCTTCACCCCCGGTCAATCCACGGCCAGCCTGCCCGGAATGATCTTCGGCATCGGCAGCGCGCGCGCTGCCAGCGACGAGGTGCGTGGCGCATCACCCCGCTTCGTCGAGTTCGCGAACTACCAGTACACGACCGGCTCCGGCAAGAACCGCACCACGCACCGCTGGGGCTACGTCGCGATCAAGCTCGACGTGCCGCTGCCCAACATCGTGCTCGACGCCACGAGCAACAACGGACTGTTCGGTTCGAACCTCCCGGCCACATTCGACAGGGATCAGAAGCTCAGCCTCGAGGGCGACTTCGACGAGTACTTCTCGCTGTACTGCCCGGAGGGGTACGAGCAGGACGCGCTCTACCTCTTCACTCCCGACATCATGGCGCGCTTCATCGATCACGCCGCTGCCCTCGATGTGGAGATCGTCGATGACTGGCTGTTCCTCTACGGCAAGCGGGAGTTCTCGAGCCTGGATCCGGCGACGTGGGCGTGGCTGTTCTCCGTCGTCGCCGCACTGCTGGACAAGTTCGCCCAGTGGGCGCGCTGGCGCGACGAGAAGCTGCAGGCGGATGCCGCCGCCGCGGCATCCGCGACGTTCGGGCTCGCCGACGCCGGGGTCGACCCTGCGATGGCGGGAGCGGCATCCGCTCTGTCCACGGCGCTGCCGTTCGCCGCGCCCACGCAGGCTCTGCGGCCGCCGCCCGGTGTCGCTTTCACCGGACGCCGACTCAAACGCGGAGTGCCCTGGGGCGCGGTCATCGTGTTCGGCTTCTTCGCCGCGTTCTGGCTCGCCGGGCAGTTCGGACTGGTCGATCTGTTCTTCGGGATGTTCAGCCCCTGAGCGGGCTCAGTCCTCGCGCGTCGCGTCCGGGCAATCGAGTGAACGTTTCGTAACGGAACCGAGACCCGCCCGGAAGCCGCGCCCTATGACACGGGGCCCAGGCCGAAGTGGTCGAGCTCGGCGTCGTCGAGCATCCGCGAGCGGATCAGGAACCGCATCCCGGTGGGTCCTTCGACACTGAAGCCCGCACCACGACCCGGAACGACGTCGATCGTGAGGTGCGTGTACTTCCAGTACTCGAACTGCGACTCCGACATGTAGATCTCGACCTGATCGTCGAGTCCGACGTCCATCGAGCCGAGCAGCACGTCGCTCGGGCCGGTGATGAACATGCCGATCGGGTAGCACATCGGGGCGCTGCCGTCGCAGCATCCGCCCGACTGGTGGAACATCAAGGGGCCGTGCTTGACGGTGAGGTCGCGAACGAGGGATGCCGCGGCATCCGTCACTGCGACCCGCTGGTGCACCTGCGTCTGTTCCATGTCCGTTGCTCCTCTGTCTGTTGACCGCGAGACCGGATAGGCGCCACGAGACGGGCACCGTTGCGGTCTGTCTCGCGGCTCCTATCCGGTCTCGCGCGGGCGGGCGCCCGTTGGGGGGAAGGGCGCCCGCCGCTTGCGGGTTTAGAAGAAGCCCATCGCGCCCTCGGCGTACGACACCAGCAGGTTCTTGGTCTGCTGGTAGTGGTCGAGCATCTTGAGGTGGTTCTCGCGGCCGATGCCGGACTGCTTGTAGCCGCCGAACGCCGCGTGCGCGGGGTACTGGTGGTACGTGTTGGTCCAGACGCGGCCGGCCTCGATCGCGCGTCCTGCGCGGTAGGCGGTGTCGCCGGATCGGCTCCACACGCCGGCGCCGAGGCCGTAGAGCGTGTCGTTGGCGATGTCGATCGCGTCGTCGAAGTCGTCGAACGACGTGACCGAGACGACCGGCCCGAAGATCTCCTCCTGGAAGATGCGCATGTCGTTCGTGCCCTCGAACACGGTGGGCTGCACGTAGAAGCCCTCGCTCAGGTCGCCGCCGAGGTCGACGCGCTCGCCGCCGGTGAGCAGCTTCGCGCCACCCTGCTTGCCGATGTCGATGTAGCTGAGGATCTTCTCCAGCTGGTCGTTCGAGGCCTGCGCGCCGAGCATGGTCGCCGGGTCGAGCGGGTTGCCCTGCACGATCTTGCCGACGCGGTCGAGCCCGTCGCCGAGGAACCGGTCGTAGATCGAGCGCTGGATGAGCGCGCGCGACGGGCAGGTGCACACCTCGCCGCCGTTGAGGGCGAAGAACGTGAAGCCCTCGAGTGCCTTGTCGTAGTACGCGTCGTCGGAGCGCGCGACGTCTTCGAAGAAGATGTTGGCGCTCTTGCCGCCCGAGCTCGAGCGTGACCGGGATGAGGTTCTGCGACGCGTACTGCATGATCAGCCGGCCCGTGGTCGTCTCACCGGTGAACGCGATCTTGCGGATGCGCTTGTGCTGCGCGAGCGGCGCGCCCGCCTCGATGCCGAAGCCGTTGACGATGTTGA
Organism: uncultured Actinomycetota bacterium; assembly: GCA_963781135.1. GTDB lineage: Bacteria > Actinomycetota > Actinomycetes > Actinomycetales > Microbacteriaceae > Microbacterium. The sequence continues at coordinate 22,606 of CAWADY010000004.1, forward strand.
CGACACCGGCCGGCAGCAGGTCGCCGATGATCTCGAAGAGGAACAGGATGCTGGCCGGGGTCTGCTCGGCGGGCTTGAGCACGACGCAGTTGCCGGCGGCGAGGGCCGGGGCGAGCTTCCACGTGGCCATCAGAATCGGGAAGTTCCACGGGATGATCTGCCCGACCACGCCGAGCGGCTCGTTGAAGTGGTACGCGACCGTGTCTTCGTCGATCTGGCTGAGCGAGCCCTCCTGGGCGCGCAGCACTCCGGCGAAGTAGCGGAAGTGATCCACGACGAGCGGGATGTCGGCGGCGAGCGTCTCGCGCACGGGCTTGCCGTTGTCCCAGGTCTCGGCGACGGCGATGGCCTCGAGGTTCTGCTCGATGCGGTCGGCGATCTTGTTCAGGATGTTCGCGCGCTCGGCGGGGGTCGTGCGCTTCCACGACTCGAACGCCTTCCACGCCACATCCACGGCGCGGTCGATGTCTTCGACCGTGCCACGGCCGACCTCGGTGAACGGCTTGCCGTTGACCGGCGAGATGTTCTCGAAGTACTCGCCCTTGATCGGCTCGACGAACTCGCCGCCGATGTAGTGGCCGTAGCGGGAGCGGTATTCGGCGACGGCGCCTCGGGCACCGGGGTTCGCGTAGACGCTGGATACGCCTTCTTCGACGATGGTCATCATGTCTCCTCTGTCTTCTTCGACGGATCGGGGTCCGCGACGGCGGGGTCGCGGCGTTGGTCCGACGGTAGGTCGAGGCACGTTGCATCACGTTGCACGGGTCGCGCGAGGAGGTGCGTCACGGCGCGAGATGGTGCATCTCGGCACGAGAAGGCGCACCTGCTCGGCGCCGCGCGCACCTGCTCGGCGCCGAAGCCACCTTCTCGGCGTCAGATCAGGCGGAGGCTTCGAGGCGCTCGATGCGCGACACCAGCGCGGCCCGCTTGGGCGAACGCGCCGGAAGCATCTTGAGGCAGAGCCGCAGCAGTTCCTCGTCTTGGGCGCCGGCATCCGTCTCGGCGAAGGTGAGCAGTACGTCGACGCTGGCTTCTGCGATGAGTGCCTCGCGCAGAGCGGTGCGGACCGTGTCGCGCAGCTGCTCCACACCCGGGGCGGTCGAGTCCGGCAGCACGTCGCCGCGATACGCCGCGAGCGCGACGCGATGGGCACCGCGATCGAGCAGCGACAGCACCTGCTGCGCGTCGGTCTCGAGCTCCGCGGCGAGCCGGTACGGACGGGACTCGGGCACGAGGGCGGGCGCCGTCTTCTCGAGCACCTTTCGCAGACGGACCATCTCGGCGCGCAGCGTCACGGTCCCCACGGCATCCCCATCGCCATAGACGAGCTCGCCGAGCTGATCGGCCGACACCCCCTGCCGGTGCGTCGCGAGCATGAGGAGCAGCTCGGCATGGCGCTGACCGAGCTCGGAGATCGTCTCGGACCCTTCGCGGGCGACCTCGAGCAGCGCGCGGTCGCGGCCCAGTACCCGCAGGGTGACCCGCTCCGCGGGGGCCTTCGCGCCGCCGCGATGCGTCGGGCGGCGGCTGGCCGGCTGCTCGGCGCGTGCGCGCAGCCGCGCGACCAGGAGCTCTCCCTCGATGGCGCGCGCCGTCGCATCGACGAGCAGCTGAGCCTGGGGCGTGATCACGTCGTCGCCGCCGGTGACGTCGATGACACCGAGGATGCGGCGCGATTCGGGATCGTGCACGGGCACGGCCGTGCACGACCACGGCTGCACCAGGCGGTTGAAGTGCTCCGCCCCGCGGATCTGCACCGATCGGTCCAGCGCGAGCGAGGTGCCCGGAGCGGAGGTGCCGACGGCGCCCTCGGACCAGTTCGCGCCCGCGATGAACCCCATGTCGCCGGTCAGGGTGCGGATGTGGTGGTCGCCCTCGACCCAGAGCAGCCTGCCCGCCGCGTCTCCCACGGCGACGACGACACCCGACTCGGCTGCCTCGCCGGGCAGCAGCAGCGCCCGGATCATGTCCATCACGCTCGCGAGCGGATGGGCGCGGCGGTACTCATCGAGTTCGGCGCTCGCGAGGTCGAGCGGCGGCAGCCCCTCTGCTCCCACCAGGTTGGCCAGCGAGCGGCGCCACGACTCCTGCACGAGCGGGCGGACATCGCGCATGCGGCGGTCGACGTCGTTGCCTGCAACCAGCTCTTCGTGCGCGCGCTCGATCAGCAGGCGGGAGGTCTGCGGCGAGACCTCGCGCCGAGGCGACCACGGCGATGACATGCAGCTCCGATCGGCGTTGGGGAGCGTGATCTCAGTGTAGAGGCGGGAATCGGGCCGAGATCCGCAGATCAGGCGGAGCTGCGGCACGCCTCCGCTTCCTGAGCGCCCACTGCGCGAGATCACTCCGCGTTCGCGAGGTCACACGTCCGAGGCGTCGCGCGCGGGTGATCTCGCGCACAGCGGGTGATCTCGCGCCCGGGTGAGAGGCGCGACGGGACGTTCGCCCCTGCCGGGGCTCCGGTCTCCTGCACCAGAGTGGTGACTGCTGTCGCGTCGCGATGGGCGTGAAGGAGGAGACATGAAGGCTGTCCAGTACCGCGAGATCGGCAAGGGTCCCGAGGTCGTCGAGATCGACATCCCTGAGCCCGGTCCCGGCCAGATCCGTCTGAAGGTGACCGCCGCGGGGCTCTGCCACTCCGACTGGTTCATCATGGACCTGCCGGCCGAGCAGTACATCTACGGACTGCCGCTCACCCTCGGCCACGAAGGCGCGGGCGATCGTCGACAAGCTCGGCGCCGGTGTCGAGGGCATCGAGGTCGGCGGCTCGTACGCGGTCTACGGACCGTGGGGCTGCGGGCAGTGTCGCGCCTGTTCCGAGGGCCGGGAGAACTACTGCACCCGTGCTGCCGAACTCGGCATCGCCCCACCGGGCCTGGGCGCCCCGGGAGCGATGGCCGAGTACATGATCGTCGACGACGCCCGCCACCTCGTGCCGCTCGGCGACCTCGATCCGGTCGAGACCGTTTCGCTGACGGATGCCGGGCTCACGCCTTATCACGCGATCCGCGCCGCGCAGTCGAAGCTTTTCCCGGGCGCGACTGCGGTGGTGATCGGCGCCGGCGGTCTGGGGCACGTCGGCATCCAGATCCTGAGGGCGATCTCGGCGGCCACGGTCATCGCGGTCGACCAGAGCGAGGAGAAGCTTGCGCTCGCGGACGAGGTCGGGGCCCATCACACGCTGAGGTCGGGCGCCGACACCGCGGATGAGATCCGTCGGCTGACGGGGGGCCGTGGTGCGGAGGCGGTGTTCGACTTTGTCGGCGCCCAGTCGACGATCGACACCGCGAGCGCGGTCGTCGCCCTGGACGGCTTCGTGAGCATCATCGGCATCGGTGGAGGCCTCATGCCGACCGGGTTCTTCTCGACGCCGTTCGGCGTCTCGGTGCGCGCGCCGTACTGGGGCAGCCGCAGCGAGCTGCGCGAAGTTCTCGACCTCGCGCGGGTCGGAGCAGTGACCGTCCACACCGAGGTCTACGGCCTCGACGACGCAGTGATGGCTTACGAGAAGCTGCACGCCGGCGCGGTGCGCGGCCGGGCCGTCATCGTCCCGTAACTGCCGCGCGGCCGCGCGAGATCACCCCGCGTACGCGAAGTCACACGTCCGAGGCGTCGCGCGCGGGTGATCTCGCGAACAGCGGGTGATCTCGCGCCCGGCTGAGGCTCAGGACTGCGCGGCCCACCACTCGCGCAGCCGCGCCTCGGCCTCCGCCTCGTCGAGCACGCCCTCGTCCAGGCGCAGGTCGAGCAGAAAGCGGTACGCCTTGCCGACCTCGGGCCCGGGACGGATGCCGAGCACCTCCTGGATGCGGTTGCCGTCGAGCGCGGGACGCATCGCCCCCAGCTCCTCCGCCGCGGCGAGCTCGTCGATCCGCCGCTCGATGTCGTCGTAGGCACCGGCGAGCCGAGCCGCTTTGCGCTTGTTGCGGGTGGTCACGTCTGCGCGGGTGAGGATGTGCAGGCGGCCCAGCTCGGGGCCGGCATCCCGCACGTATCGACGCACCGCAGAGTCGGTCCACGCTCCCTCCGCGTAGCCGAAGAAGCGCAGGTGCAGCTCGATCAGCTGCGTCACGCTGCTGATCGTGTCGGAGTCGAATCGCAGGGCCTGCAGTCGCTTGCGCGCCAGGCGGGCACCCTTGATGTCGTGGTGGTGGAAGGTCACGCCGCCACCCGGCTCGAGCCGACGGGTCGCGGGCTTGCCGATGTCGTGCAGGAGCGCGGCCAGACGCAGCGGCACGTCGGGGGCGGCGCCCGGGTTGCGTGCTTTCTCGAGCTCGATGGCCTGGCGCAGCACGGTGAGCGAGTGCTCGTAGACGTCTTTGTGGTGGTGGTGCTCGTCGACCTCGAGCCGAAGAGCGGGCACCTCGGGCAGGAACAGGTCCATGAGGCCGGTCTCGACGAGCAGACGGATGCCGCGCACCGGGTCGTCGGTCTGCAGGAGGCGCACGAGCTCGCTCTGGATGCGCTCGGGGCTGACGATCGACAGGGTCTCGCGCAGCTGCGCCATCGCCTCGACGGTGGCGGGGTCGACGTCGAAACCGAGCTGCGCCGAGAAGCGGGCTGCGCGCAGCATCCGCAGCGGGTCGTCGCCGAAGCTGACGCGCGGATCGGCCGGTGTGCGCAGCCGTCGAGCGACGAGGTCTTCCACGCCGCCGCTCGGATCGACCAGGGTGCGCGCGGGGACGCGCAGCGCCATCGCATTCACCGTGAAGTCGCGCCGCGCGAGGTCGCCGTCGAGCGTGTCGCCGAACTCCACGGTGGGTTTGCGGGTCACCCCGTCGTAGCTGTCGGCCCGGTAGGTGGTGATCTCGACCTGTTCGAGCGTTCCGGTCTTCGCGTCGCGCACGCGCGCGCCGATCGTGCCGAACTCGCGCCCGACGTCCCACTGCGCCGTGCTGATCGGCTTCACGATCCGCAGGATCGTGTCGGCGTGCGCATCCGTCGTGAAATCGAGGTCGTGGGTGAGGTGGCCCAGCAGCGCATCGCGCACCGGTCCGCCGACGATCGACAGCTCATGCCCCGCATCGGCGAACGCCGCGGCCAGCGTCGCGACGATCGGCGACTCGGCGAGGGCGCCCAGACGCGCCACACCATCGGCCATGTTGAGCATTCGTCGAGCTTATCGAGCGGGCGTGGGCCGGTCCCGACCCGACCTCACTCGGCGAACCGCAGGAACCCCGTGAACAGCAGCTCGCGCACGGCGGGCAGCAGCTCGCCGCGCAGCTCGGCCGCGTCCACCTCGAGCAGCGAGGCGATCGCATCGACCAGCACACCCACCGGCAGGTCGCCGTCGCACGCGCCCACCAGCGCGGCGAGGCCGGGATCGGCCGGCACCGTCCGCGCGAACCCACCGCCCTGGCGCAGCTCGATCACACTCGGCGACTCGACACCGGGCAGGTGGTGCCTCGCCTCGGTCACGTCGGCCGCGACGACGAGGACGGATGCCGCGAGATCGGCATCCTCGAGGCCCGCGAGCCTGTCGTGGGCGGCGAGCGCGTCGGCATAGTGCGCGCCGAGCGCCGTGCGCGGATCGAGCGCCTGCGACACGTGCTCGTACCGTGCGAGGGTCGGCGCTCCGACCGACGGCCGACGCAGCAGCACGTAGCCGAATCCGATCGCGGTCACTCCGCGAGCCGAGAAGTCATCGAGCCAGGCGTCGACCAGCGCGGCGAATTCGGGTGAACCAGGCAGCGTGCCGCCGTCGCGGATCCAGAGCTCGGCGTACGACAGCGGATCCAGCGACTCCCGCTCGATCACCCAGGCGTCCAGAGCCACAGGCGATGCATCCACCCATGCCCGGGCCCGGTCGAGGCCGGCCTCGCCGTCGCGGCTCTCCCAGTTGCCGAGCAGCTGAGCCACGCCTCCGGGAGCGAGGTGCTCACCGACTCCCGTCACGAACGCCGCGACGAGATCATCGCCCTGCATTCCGCCGTCGCGGTATTCGTACGCAGGCACTCCGGCGACCCGCGGTGTGATGACGAAGGGCGGATTCGAGACGACGCGGTCGAACTGCTCGCCCGCGACCGGTTCGAACAGCGACCCTCTCCGGGTCCGGATGCCGCTCACTCCGTTGAGCAGGGCGTTGAGTCGCGTGAACCGCAGCGCACGCTCCGACACGTCGGTCGCGACGACGTCGGCGACATCGCGGCGCGCGCGCAGCGCCTGGATGCCGCACCCCGAGCCGATGTCCAGTCCGTGTTCGACGGGACTCGGCAGCTGCAGACCGGCCAGGGTGAGCGAGGCGCCGCCGACGCCGAGGACGTGATCCTCGGGGAGCGCTCCACCCAGGGCGGCCTCATCCAGGTCACTGGCGATCCACCACTGCCCCGAACCACGGTCGTCGGCGAAAGACTGCGGGCGGATGATGGCCCGCGGCGTGACCATCCCATCCTCGGAGGACGCCAACCCGAGTCGCACCAGCCCGTCGGCGCTCGTGCGCGGCAGTGCCGCCACGACCATGGACTCCGTCTGCGGCATCCCGAGCACGAAAAGCCGGCCCAGCACGGCGAGCGGGTCAGCCCGTTCGCCGAGTGCCCGGATCGCGGGTGAGCGCAGGCCGCGCGCGATCGCGGTGTCGGCCGTCTCGCCCCACGCCGAGCGCAGCGCGTGCGAGTCGAAACCGGCGGCGCGCAGATCGTCGGCGAGCGCGCGACACAGCTCGGGGACGGGTTCGGGGAGCACGGATCCATTCAACCCCCTCGCCGTACGAGCCGAACGCGTGCGATCCGACCACACGGGCGCGGCACGGGGTGCTCGGAGGGTCGGACCGTAGAATCGCACCAGATCGTGCGGTCATGAATCGCACAGGAGCGAAATCCCACATGACCGTCACCTCCCCGCCACCGGGAACGAGCTTGCCGCGACCGAGCGCTGTTCGGCGTGGCCGGCGAGCGCGCCCATCCGGAGCACGCGCGATCCCGGCGCTCGTGCTCAGCGCTCTCCTGGTGGTCGCCGGGCCACTGGCCGCCGTGCCCGCGGCCGCGGCGCCGACGGACGGACACCGGACGCTCCCGTCCGCCGGCACGCCCGTACCCACGCCGACTCCGACGCTGAGCGGCGAAACCGTCTTCACGCTTTCGCCGATCGCCAACGGAACGGTTCGCGCGGGCGAGGGCCTGGCGGTCTCGGTCAGTCTTCAGAACGGGACGGATGCCGTCACCGAGCCGATCGCCGTCACCCTCTCGCTCGGCAGCACGCCCCTGCGCGACCGGGCCGCGCTCAGCGCCTGGCTCGAAGGCGGTTCCGACGGCGGGTCGCTGACGCCGGTGGGTTCGGCCACCGTGGCGGCGGTGGCATCGGGCGGCGAGGAGACGAGTGGAATCGTCATCGCGCCGGGCGATCCGGTGCTGGCAGGTCGTGCCCCCGGCGTCTACCCCCTGTCTGCCGCCTACGAATCTGCCGACGGCCCCGTCGAGTCCACCAGCGCGATGATCGTTCCGCCGGAGGCGGGAGCAGAGGTGGGCATCGGCGTGGTCGTTCCGATCACCGTGGGTGCCACCGAGGAGGGACTTCTCACGGCGGCCGAGCTCGCCGAGCTCACCAGCCCCGCGGGCTCACTGACGGATCAGCTCGACGCCGTCGAGGGCACGGCCTCGATCCTGGCCATCGACCCCGCCATCACCGCGGCGATCCGCGTGCTCGGCACTGCTGCGCCGGCGAGCGCGACGGAATGGCTCACACGGCTCGACGCGCTCGCCAACTCGCGTTTCGCACTGCAGTTCGGCGACGCGGATGTCGCGGCTCAGCTGCAGGCCGGACTGTCACGCCCGCTGCGCCCGCTGTCCCTCCAGGCGTACATGAATCCCGCCGATTTCGTCCCCGCGGCCGATGCGACACCGTCTCCCGCCCCGAGCTCGACGGCGGATCCGGACGAGCCGGTCTACCCCACGCTGTCGCAGCTCACCGATGTCGGCGGAGCGCGAGCAGGGGTGTACTGGCCGGGAACCGGTACCGCGACACCCCAGGTCGTCGCGGGACTCGGAGACGTGCGGGTCGACGATCGTGATTCCCTGACCCTGGTGCCATCGACGTCCACGAGCGCCGGGGCCGACGGGTCGACCGTCCCCGGACGCGCCGTCGCCGGCGACGCCGACCTTCTCGTCTACGACGCCGATGCGTCCCGTGAGCTGCACGATGCGTCGATCGAGGAGGAGACGACCCTCCGCGGAGCGCCGCTGACGGCCGCCGCCGCGTTCCTCGCCTTCGCCGTCGCCGAGACCGGGGGCGAGCCTGTGGTGGTCACCCTCGACCGGGCGGCGGATCGGTCGCGGGTGGCGATGCGTACGGCGATCACCTCCGCCTCGCAGGCACCGGGAGTCACCCCGCTGACCCTGGGCGGGGTGGCCGCGAGGATCCCGGCCACGGTCGAGATCGCGGATGCCGCTGCCGACGAAGCGCGTGTGAGCGCGGCATCCCTCCTCGTCGCCGACGAGAGCGCACTCAGCCGTTTCGCCACGATCCTCGACGACGTCTCGCTGATCACCGGGCCCGAGCGTGCGGAGATCCTTCAGCTTCTCGGACTCGCATGGCTGCCCGAACAGGTGCCATGGCAGACCGCGGTCGATCTGCATCGGGCCGGCACGGTGACCACGCTCGACAGCGTGGGCATCCTCCCGCCCAGCCCGATCAACCTGTTCAGCGCGGGCGCGCCGATCCCGATCTGGGTGCGCAACGATCTGCCCTATCCCGCCAACGTCGTGCTGTTCGCGACACCCGACGACCTCAGGCTCGACGTCACGCAGGCGAACGAGGTCACCGCCGGACCGCAGAGCAACACGCGCGTGCAGGTGCCGGTCCAGGCGCGCGTCGGCAACGGCGAGGTCAGCGTGCAGCTGCAGCTGCGCAGCCGCACCCTCGAACCGATCGGCGGCCCGCAGGTCGTCGACGTCAATGTGCGCGCGGACTGGGAGGGCGTCGGAATCGTCGTGCTCTCGCTGCTCGTCGGCGGCTTCATCGTGCTCGGCGTCGTGCGGACCGTGCTCCGGCTGCGCAGCCGACGCGGTCGGCAGGCGGAGGCTCCCGCTGTCGCGGCTGACGCGGAGAAGGATGCCGAGGGCGGCTCGGAGAAGGATGCCGCGGCCGAAGCCGTCGGCGCGGATGCCGCGGCCGAAGCCGTGACGCGCGCCGACGCGGCAGCGACGGCACCCCGCACCGACGATGAGGGCGGCCGATGAGCGGCATCGGCAGAGCCAGCGTCCTGATCGGCGCGGGCACGATCGTCTCGCGCCTGTCCGGATTCCTGCGCGCCGTCGTCCTCGTCTCGGCTGTCGGCGCGACCACCGGCGCAGGAAACGCCTTCGCGATCGCGAACCAGCTGCCCAACAACATCTACGCGATCATCTCGACCGGCCTGCTCACCGCGGTCATCGTGCCGCAGATCGTCAAGGCGGCCCAGCACGACGACGGCGGCCGGGCCTTCGTGTCGAAGCTCTTCACCCTCGGCACGGTCGTGCTGGTGGTGGTCACGGCACTGGCCACGATCGCCGCGCCGTGGCTGGTTCAGCTCTACGCGCCCGGGTTCCCGCCCGATCAGCAGGCGCTCGCGACCGCGTTCGCCTACTGGTGCCTGCCGCAGATCCTCTTCTACGGGCTCTACGCGCTCGTCGGCGAGGCGCTCAACGCGCGGCGCATCTTCGGTCCTTTCACCTGGGCGCCGATCGTGAACAACGTCGTCTCGATCGCGGGCTTCCTGGTGTTCATCGTGCTCTTCGGCTCGGATGTGGCCGTCGACGCCTGGACGCCGCAGATGATCGCCCTGCTGGCCGGCACCGCGACTTTGGGAATCGTGGTCCAGGCAGTCATCCTGCTCAGCTTCTGGAAGCGCACGGGGTTGCACGTGCGTCCCGATTTCCGCTGGCGCGGTGTCGGCCTCAATCAGCTCGGGCGTCTGGCCGGGTGGACCTTTCTGATGGTGGTCGCCGGCCAGCTCGCCGGGCTCGTGCAGTCTCGCGTGCTCTCCGATGCCGCCGAGGACTACCCCGGGGTGCTCGTCACGCAGAACGCCTGGCTGCTGTTCATGCTCCCGTACTCGATCATCGTGCTGTCGATCGGAACCCCGTACTTCACGCAGCTGAGCGAGCACGCCGCCGCCGGCCGCGATGACGACGTCCGCGGCGACGTCGGGCGCAGCATCCGCACGCTCGGCATCTTCATCGTGATCGCCACCGCCGCCCTCGCCGCGGCCGCGGTGCCCGCTTCGCGGATCTTCACCGACAGTCGCGACGAGGCCGTGGCCGCGGCGGGAGTGCTGCTGTGCTTCCTGGTGAGCCTCGTCCCCTTGGCGGTGCTCTTCGTCATCCAGCGCACGTTCTACGCGTACAACGACACGCGCACGCCCTTCTTCTTCACTCTCCTGCAGTGCGCCCTCGTGGTGGTGACCGCCCTGGCCGCCTCGACGCTGCCCGTCGAGTACCTCGCGGCCGGCATCGCCCTCGGACAGTCCTTCGCGAGCATCGTGCAGGTGATCCTCGCGACGTGGCTCCTGCAGCGGCGTCTGGGCGGGCTCCGGGTCGGATCCTGGATGCTGGCGCTCGGGCGATTCGCCCTGGCCGCCGTCCCGGCTGCCGCGGCGGGCTGGCTCACGTTCCTGCTGCTGGGCGGAGTGGACGGCTGGACCGTCTCGGACAAGCTGCTCGGCGCCATCGGAGCCGCGATCATCGGGATCGTCTCGCTCGCGGTGTACGGAGGCGTCCTGGCGCTGCTGCGCGCACCCGAGCTCGGCCCCGCCTTGGCGATCGCGCGCAGACTGCTCCCCGGCCGCCGCTGACGCGTCCACGCGTCGCGGGCGCACCGACACTCAGCATCCGGCCACCTTGGCGGAATGCCGCGCGGTTACCATGTGTTGAAGCATCCGGAGCTACGAAAGAGGGGGCGCACGTGCGTCAGGTCATCATCATCGGATCGGGTCCGGCCGGCTTTACGGCTGCGATCTACGCGGCGCGCGCGAACCTCGAGCCGCTCGTGGTCGCGAGTTCGGTCGAGGTCGGCGGCGAGCTCATGAACACGACCGACGTGGAGAACTTCCCGGGGTTCCCCGACGGCATCCAGGGTCCCGAACTCATGGACAAGATGCAGAAGCAGGCCGAGCGCTTCGGCGCGGAGATCCTGTACGACGATGTCGTGGAACTCGACCTCGAGGGACCGGTCAAGACGGTGAAGCTGGGCAGCGGCGCGGTGCACGAGGCGTCCTCGGTGATCTTCGCGACCGGATCCGCGTACCGCAAGCTCGGTCTTCCCGGCGAAGAGCGCCTGTCGGGTCGCGGTGTGTCGTGGTGCGCGACGTGCGACGGATTCTTCTTCAGGGAGCGCACGATCGCCGTCGTCGGCGGCGGCGACTCCGCGATGGAGGAGGCCACGTTCCTCACTCGCTTCGCATCCAAGGTCTACGTCATCCACCGCAAGGACTCGCTGCGCGCCTCGAAGATCATGCAGGAGCGCGCGTTCGCGAACGAGAAGATCGAATTCGTGTGGAACAGCGAAGTCGCCGACATCCTCGGTGACGAGGCGGTCTCGGGAATCCTCCTGCGCTCGACGGTTGACGGTTCGACACGCGAACTGCCGCTCGACGGGCTGTTCGTCGCGATCGGCAACGACCCGCGCACGCACCTGGTGCACGGCAAGCTCGAATTGACTCCCGAGGGGACGATCTGGGTGCACGGACGCTCGTCGCGCACGTCCGAGCCCGGCGTGTTCGCCGCGGGCGACGTCATCGACCCCACCTATCGGCAGGCCGTCACCGCCGCCGGCAGCGGCACCGTCGCGGCGCTGGATGCCGAGCACTTCCTCGCCGCGCTCGAGCAGTCCGGCGACGCTCAGGTCGCCGAAGACATCGAGGTGGCGACCGAAACCCCCAGCCGCGAGACCGACGAGGCTGAGACCGGGGTTCCGGCCGCCTGAGAGTCACCCGTGCGGGTGGAACAATCCGCGTGCGTGCGCTGTTCTGATCACTACCGACTTCAATCAAGGAGAAATCACAATGACCGCCAAGGCGACGACATCCGCGACCTGGGAGCAGGACGTCCTGCAGGCCGAAGGCCCCGTGCTCGTGGACTTCTGGGCCGCGTGGTGTGGACCGTGTCGCATGGTCGCGCCCGTTCTCGACGAGATCCAGGCTGACAACCCTGACAAGATCACGGTGCTCAAGCTCAATGTCGACGAGAACCCCGACCTCGCGATGAAGTACCAGATCACCTCGATCCCGGCGATGAAGGTCTTCAACAAGGGGCAGGTCGAGACCACGATCATCGGCGCGAAGCCGAAGTATGCGATCGAGCAGGACCTCGCGGCGTACCTCGCCTGATTCTCCAGCTGACATGAACCCCGGTGCGATCCCTGATCTCACCGGGGTTTTTTGTCATATGCATTGTTCGGCATCCATCGACTTCTGAAAGAATTCCGCACAGAATGTCGATCTGCGGGCTGATCGTTCGACGCACAGGGTGAGGTCGGCGATCGAGCCGCTCCGAGCTGAAGCTCGAACACCGCAAGGGAGCAACACAATGCGCTACATGATGATCATGCAGGTCGAGCCCGAGGCCGCTGCGAATGCGGCGGAAGACCTCGACATGGAACAGGTTGTCGCCGTGATGGGGTCGTACAACGAGGAGCTGCAGAAGGCGGGCGTCTTCCTCACAGCGGAGGGGCTCAGCGACGCGACCGACGGTTTCAGGGTCGACTTCTCATCCACGCCGCCGGTCGTCACCGACGGACCTTACGCCGAAGCCCGTGAGGTGTTCACGGGGTTCTGGATCCTCGAGGTCGCGAGCCGCGAAGAGGCCGAGCACTGGGCGAAGAAGTGCCCCCTCGGCCCGGGTGTCAGTCTCGAGGTGCGCCGGGTCAATGAGTTCGCCGACATCGACCTCCCGGATGACAACGAGTGGCTCCACAAGGCTCAGGAGTGGCGCGCCGCCCAGGCGTGATGTCAGGAGGCGTCCGCCCGCACCACCGCGTCCCAGCGACGGTGCGGGCTCTCGTCGCCGATCAGCCGCCACACGGCCTTGGTGAGCGGCGGGTACTCGAGTGCGATCTGCCGCAGCACGCGGTAATGGCGCGCGGCGTTGGGTCGGGCGCCGCCGTTCGCGGCGATGTTCTCGGCGCGCAGGATGAAGACGACCAGCTCGTCGATCGTCGGCAGGTCCTCCATGAACTCCCACGGATCCTCGCCCGCGCGGAGGCGCTCATGGACGAGAACGGAAAGCTCATCAGCCGCCTCGGCCCGGAGAAGCTCGAGACTGGCCCGGCGCTCGGGGGCCTGGTCGTGCGTCGCCATTCATCCAGCGTACGATGCTCCGCGCGCTTCCAGGCGCGTCGCGCGCCTACGCTGGCAGCATGACCGACGCGAGCGCGCGGCGGGCCGTCGAGGCCGTCTGGCGCGGGGAGGCAGGGCGGATCGTCGCCGCACTCACCCGCCATACCGGAGACTTCGCATGGGCGGAGGATCTGGCGCAGGATGCGCTGGTGGAGGCTGTTGCGAGCTGGCCGAAGACCGGCATCCCCGACAATCCCGGTGCCTGGCTGCTCTCCGTCGCCAAGCGGCGCGCGATCGACGGCTGGCGGCGGCGCGAGAAGCTCACGGCGCGCGAGACACTCATCGCAGGCGACCTGCGCGCTCTCGAGGAATGGGATGCCGTCCCCGAGCTCGGCGACCCCGATCGCATCGACGACGACGTCCTGCGGCTCGTCTTCATCGCCTGCCACCCCGTGCTGACCGCCCAGGCACGTCTGGCGCTGACCCTCCGCACCGTTGCGGGACTGACCACAGAGCAGATCGCCCGCGTGCTGCTGATGACCGTCCCCGCCGTCCAGCAGCGGATCGTCCGGGCGAAGCGAACCCTGTCGGACGCCGAGGTGCCATTCGAGGTGCCCGACCGCGCTGATCGCCCCGAGAGGCTCGCCAGCGTGCTGCAGGTGATCTATCTGCTCTTCACCGAGGGCTATGCCGCGGGCGACGGACAGCATCCGATCCGGGCCGATGTCGCGCGCGAAGCCGTGCGCCTCGCGCGTCAGCTGTCAGCGCTGATGCCCGGGGAGCCCGAGGTCTACGCGCTGATCGCGCTGATGGAGTTCCAGTCCTCCCGCTTCGCCGCCCGGGTCGACGCCGCCGGCCTGCCCATCACGCTCGCCGACCAGGATCGACGGCGCTGGGACAGGTCCGCGATCTCGCGAGCCAGAGCCGCACTGGCGACGGCGCAGTCCTTCGGCCGCGGGCTCGGCTACTACGGCGTGCAGGCGTCCGTCGCCGAGTGCCATGCCGTTGCCGTCACTGCCGACGACACCGATTGGCAGCGAATCGTGCGGCTCTACGACGCCCTGGAGAGCCTCACATCATCGCCCGTGGTCCGTCTGAACCGCGCCGTCGCGGTGTCGATGGTCGACGGCCCCGAAACGGCGCTCGCGCAGGTGGACGGCCTCGCCGGCGAACTCATCGATTTCCGCCCGCTGCACGCGGTGAGGGGTGAGCTGCTGGCGCAGCTCGGTGAGTCGGATGCCGCGGCCCAGGAGTTCCTCACGGCGGCCGAGCTCCCCGGCAACGAGGCGGAGGCGAGCGTGCTCAGGCGACGCGCGGACGACGTGCGCGCCGCAAGCGCTCAGGCTGAGCCGTAGCCGGATTCACCGATCTCATCGAGAATCCGGTTGAGATCCTGGATGCTGGCGAAATCTATGATGATCTGGCCTTTTCTCGATCCGAGCGAGATCTTCACGCGCGTGTTCAGTCGGTCTCCGAGGCTGTCTGCGACCTCGTCGAGGTGGGCGCGACGCGCGCCCGCCTGGGGCTGCGGCGGTCGTGATCGAGCGGCATCCGGCGCCTTCGCTGCTGCTTCGGCGGCGCGCACCGAAAGGTCTTCGTTGACGATCTTGTCGGCCAGTCTCTGCATGGACTCGGCGTCGTCAAGCGACAGGATCGCACGCGCGTGGCCCGCAGTCAGCACGCCGGCCGCGACGCGCTGCTGAACGGGAAGAGGGAGCTTGAGCAGGCGGATCGTGTTGCTGATCTGCGGACGCGATCGCCCGATGCGGGTGGCGAGCTCTTCCTGCGTGATGCCGAAGTCGGCCAGGAGCTGCTGATAGGCGGAGGCCTCTTCGAGAGGGTTCAGCTCCGAGCGGTGCAGGTTCTCCAGCAGCGCGTCGCGCAGAAGATGCTCGTCGGCGGTGTCGCGGATGACGGCGGGGATCGACTCCAGGCCCGCCTCCCGCGCCGCTCGCGTGCGCCGTTCGCCCATGATGAGCTCGTAGGAGCCGTCGCCCACGTCGCGCACGACGACGGGCTGGAGCACTCCGAACTCGCGGACGCTGTGCACGAGCTCGGCGAGGTCGTCTGCGTCGAAGTGCGTGCGCGGCTGCCGGGGATTCGGCACGATCGCGTGCGGATCGATGTGCGCGAGCCGCGCGCCGGGAACCTCGAGGAGCTCTTCGGACTCCTCGATCGGAGCACCCGGGAAGAACACGTCGACGGGGCGTGCCTCCGTGGAGGTCTCACTCGTCGGGATCAGCGCGCCGATCCCCCGTCCCAGGCCGGTTCGTTTGGCCATCAGGAGTCCCCTTCATCGGCGGGCGCGCTGGCATTCCCGTTGTCGTCAGCTGCGGCATCCGCGCTGGTCTCTGTCTTGTCCTTCGGGGCGCCGTCACGGCGGATGATCTCCACCGCCGCCTCTCTGTACGCGATCGCACCGGCCGAATGGGGATCGTAGGCGATCACGGTCTGTCCGAAGCTCGGCGCCTCGGACACCCGCACGGACCGCGGAATCACGGTTCCGAGCACCTCCTCCGGAAAGTGCGTGCGCACTTCCTCGGCGACCTGCTGTGCGAGCCGAGTGCGTCCGTCGTACATCGTCAACAGGATCGTGGAGAGCTTCAGGCGAGGGTTCAGGTGCTTCTGGATCATTCGAACCGTGCCGAGCAGCTGGCTCAGACCCTCGAGGGCGTAATACTCGCACTGGATCGGGATCAGCAGCTCGTGGGCCGCGGCAAAGGCGTTGATGGTGAGCAGGCCCAGCGACGGCGGGCAGTCGATGAGGACGAAGTCGAGTCGTTCCTCGAGGTTGCCGAGGTACTCGTCGAGCGCGGTGCGCAGTCGGTGCTCTCGTGCGACCTGCGAGACGAGTTCGATCTCGGCGCCCGCGAGGTGGATCGTGCTCGGCGCGCACAGCAGATTCGGGGACTCCGGGCTCGTCTGGACGATGTCGGCGATCGGGAAGTCGTCGATCAGCACGTCATAGATGCTCGGAATGTCCGCGGTGTGCGGCACGCCCAGCGCCGTGGAGGCGTTCCCCTGCGGATCGAGGTCGATGACCAGCACTCGCGCACCGACCGAGGCCAAGGAAGCCGCGATGTTGACGGTCGTCGTCGTCTTGCCGACGCCGCCCTTCTGGTTCGAGACCGTGATCACGCGGGTGCGGCCGCTCAGCTGAACCGTGACGCCCTCGAGAACCCGCCGGCGGGCAGTGAGATCCGCGAGTTCTCGAGCTATCGGGCTGTCGTCGAGCGAGAAGGATGCCGAAGATTCGGCGTTCTCGGGATGTTTCACGTGAAACAGCCTCCCTTTCGCGCACCGACGGACATCGTCTTCCACTCTAGTCGCGACCCACCCTCACCCCTTCCGGCACCCACCCTTCCCGCCGATGTTTCACGTGAAACATCCACCCCCGGTGATCGAGTAGCGCGCCAGCGCGTATCGAGATCCCCGGGTTCCATCGCCAGATGTTTCACGTGAAGTACCCGATCACCGGCGGTCGCCGGTGATCGAGTAGCGCGCCAGCGCGTATCGAGATCCGCGGCTTTCGAACACCAGATCTCGATACGACCACTGCGCGGCCGACTCGATCACCGATGGTCGTGACATCCCCCGGTGATCGAGTAGCGCGTCAGCGCGTATCGAGATCCCCGACGTCCTCCACAGAGGCAGATCGCGCGCCGCATCCACAACGTCCGACCCACCCCGCCCGTCCACACACGAAGTCAGAAAGCCTCTCGGCATGCCCTTCATGTACATCCTCGAGTGCAGCGACCGATCGCTGTATGTCGGCAGCACGTGGGACCTCGATCGCCGTCTGTCGCAGCACAATGCGGGCGAGGGCGCCGAGTACACCCGGAACAGACTCCCGGTCCGGCTCCTCTACTCGGAGTACTACAGCCGGATCGAAAACGCGTTTCTGCGCGAGAAGCAGGTGCAGCGGTGGGGCAGGGCGAAGCGCCTTGCGCTGGTGAAGGGGCGGCTCGATCAGCTCAGGCCGCTCAGCAAGAAGCCGAAGCGGCGCTGAAGCGGGTAAAGAAACTTCGGATTCGGGTCTCGATACGCGCCCGACGGCGGTGTTCGACCGCCAAAACGTCCGCGGCAGAGAGAAAATCAGCGAACGGTGGCCCGAACCACCCGCGTCGGCTCCGGCAGAAGATCCTCACCGACGACCTCGAGTCGCACATTACTGACCCGGTACTTGCGCAGCACTTTGTCGGCGCTCTCGATCTCGAGCGAGGCGTTCGCGCCCTTCAGGAGGATCAGCTCGCCGCCATCGCGCACCAACGGGGCGGTCAGGGGCACCAAAGTCCGCAGCGCGCTCACCGCACGAGCGGTTGCGGCATCCAGCACCGGTCCGCGGCGCCAGTCTTCGGCGCGCGCGCGCACGACCTCCACGTTGTCCAGGCCCAGCTCCGCCACCTGTTCGGAAAGCCAGGCGATGCGGCGCTCCATGGGCTCGATCAGGATCCACTCCACGTCGGGCCGCGCGATGGCGAGCACCAGACCCGGAAGGCCGGCGCCCGAGCCCACGTCTCCGACGCGCCCGGAGAACAGGGGTGCGGTGACGGCGCTGTTCAGAATGTGACGCGACCACAGGCGTGGTGGCTCGAGGGGACCGATGAGGCCGCGCTCTTCGCCGTGCTCCGCGAGCGCCTGCGTGAACTGCCGCGCCAGATCGATGCGTGTGCCGAAGATCTCCGCGGCGACCGCGGGTTCGACCTCGACGTCGGTCATAGATGTTTCACGTGAAACATCAGCCGCGGCTGATGACCGTGTGACGGTCCGCGCCCTCGCCGTATGACTCCGAGACGAAGCCCTTCTCGGCGACGATGTCGTGCACGAGCTTGCGCTCGTAGCTCGACATCGCGGGGAGCGACGCCTGAGATGCGCCCTCCTCGAGGCGTGCGATGGCACGATCCACCAGCGTCTCGAGTTCGCGCTGACGCGTGTCGCGCGATCCGCCGATGTCGAGGATCAGCCGAGAGAAACGACCTGTGCGGTTCTGCACCGCGATACGGGTGATCTCCTGGAGCGCCTGCACCGTATCGGGGTCGGACAGCAGCGCCAGTGAACCAGGCTGATCCGACTCGAGGGAGACGTATGCCCGCCCGGATTTCACGTCCAGTGCCAGGTCACCGTCGATATCGGCGATGTCCATGAGCTCCTCGAGGAAGTCCGCGGCGATATCGCCCTCTTGCTCGAGCTGCTCGACGGTGGCGGGGGTGCGCTCGACGGGAGCGGCCTCGACAGGGGAGAGGTCAGGTGTAGTCATCGGTTCCTCGAATGGATCGGGTGAAAGGAGACGGAATCAGGATGCCGCGCCGGCGGCACCGGCAGCCGGATCAGCCGACCCACTCGGCTTGGACCCGCCGTCGCCCGGCTTCTGGGCCTGCTTCTTGGCGCGCTGCTTGCCCACGGGCTGCTGACGCTTGGGGGCCGCGGCACGGGCTCGCTCGGCCTCTTCGAACAGGCGCTGCTGCTCGGCCTGGTACTTCTCCATCGGGATGATCTTGCCCGAGGAGTCGATGGCCTTGCCCTTGCGGGCCAGGCGTTCTTCTCGCATCTTGGCCGCCTCGGAACCGGGCGTGGGGAGGTTGCGGATGACCACGAACTGCTGCACCATCGTCCACACGTTGCTGGTGAACCAGTAGATGACGACGCCGAGCGGGAAGAAGACACCGGAGAAGATGAAGGCCAGCGGCAGGATGTAGAGCATGATCTTCTGCATCTGGTACGCCTGACCGGTTTTGGCCTCGGGCGACAGGTTCTTCGAGATGATCTGCAGCTGCGTGAAGAACTGCGAGACGATCATGAGCACGACGAGCACGAGCAGGATGCCGACCGTGACCTGCCAACCGGGCGCCTGAGCCTCCCACGCCCCGATGAGTGTGTCGTGGAGGGACGCGACGCCGAACAGCTTCGCGTTGTAGAACTCCTGAGTCAGCTCGGGCGTGAGAAGTCCGACCCCTCCGATTCCGGCCTGCGCGTGGCGAGTGACGTCGTTGAGCACGCTGAACAGCGCGAAGAAGATCGGCATCTGCACGAGGAGCGGAAGACAGGAGGACGCGGGGTTCGTACCGTGCTTCTTGTACAGCGCCATCGTCTCGCGGCTCATGGCCTCACGAGAGAGCTGGTCCTTCTTGCCCTTGTACTTCTCCTGAACTTTTCGCAGTTCAGGGGCGATTTCCATCATCTTGCGCTGGCTCTTGATCTGCTTGACGAACAGCGGAATGAGCGCGGATCGCACGACCAGGACGAGGCCGACGATCGCCAGGACCCAGGTGATGCCCGCCGAGGCCGGCAGCCCGATCGCCGTGAAGACCCAGTGCCACGACACGAGCACGAGCTCGACCACCCATTTGAGCGGCCAGAGGATGATTCCGATCAGATCCGGCACGGATCAGTCCTTTCTGAGGGGGACAGGTACGACGAAGCCCCGCGGGGTGAGCTCGTACCGGAAGTTCGTGTGAAGGGGGACGTCATCGACGCCGCCCTTCGCCCAGGGGTGACACCGAGCGATCCGCGCGGCCGCCATCACAGAGCCTTTGACCGCGCCGTGCTGCTGCACCGCGCCGACCGCATACGCCGAGCACGACGGGTAGTACTTGCAGACGTCCCCATACGCATGGGAAATGGTCGCACGGTAACCATGGAGCAAGCTCAACACGGTATTGCGCGGCAGGAGCGGAATCGAGCGAATTGCGGAGGAAGCTTCGAGGTGCCCGTCGCCGACAGAGGCCATCGGGAGCGTGGCGGAACTCATGCTGCGCTCCTGGCGAGGCAGCGGGTGACCTCGCTGCGCAGGTCTGCGAAAGCCGCATCCGCACCGTTGGGCAGCACGCGGATCACGATGTCGGATCCCGGACGAACGGTCGGCAGCGCTTCGGCGCAGACGGCCTTCAGCCGTCGACGAACGGTGTTGCGAACGACGGCGGAGCCGACCTGACGGCTGACGATGAAGCCGAAGCGCACAGCCCGGTCGTCATCTGACGTATTCGTGTAGGTCACCATGTGCGCACTCGCACAGCGACGACCCCGGCGGACGACGGCCTTGTAATCCGCTCCGCGGGTGAGTCGGTTCGGCCTTGCGAGCACCGCTGCGGGGTCAGGCAGAGAGCTCGGTGCGCCCCTTGGCGCGACGAGCGGAGAGGATGCCGCGGCCGGCGCGGGTGCGCATGCGGGCGCGGAAGCCGTGCTTCTTGGCGCGGCGACGGTTGTTGGGCTGGTACGTGCGCTTGGTCATGAGATCACTTCCGGATCAGGTGTCTCCGGAACGCTCAGACCGGGGACGTGGGAACGGGACTGCCTTCAAGGCATAAGTCAACCGACTAAGGTTACGTTCCCCGGGCTGAGAACTCAAACCGAGCAGGATCGGCAAGGCATTATCGCGAGAGATTCCCAGAGTCCTGGCAATGACACGCGGTGCCGTCCTACAGTGGAGTTTGCTCCCGTGGCGCCCGCTGACTAGCGTGGCTCGGGCAGTTATCCACAGGTTCGACGTGACGATCTCCGTCGGAAAGCCTGTGCTGCATCAATTCTCCCGGGGGGGCCATGTCACCGCACGAAGTTCCAGATGTTCCCGTCTGGTCAGCCGTGCTCGACGAGCTCGCCGCAGATGACCGCGTCACTCCGCAGCTGCAGGGATTCCTGAGCCTCGCCGTGCCCCAGGGGGTCATGGGTGGAACTCTCTACCTCGACGTTCCGAACGATCTGACCGCGGCTCAGATCAACAAGCGCATGCGGACGCCGATCATGGAAGCGCTGACGCGGGTGGACCGTGACCAGCAGCACGATCCGTCCGCAACGGCCTTCCGTGTGGTCGTGAATCCCGAACTGGCCGACAGCCGGCTGACAGCGCCGATCCCGGTGCAGTCGAACTCCCCGTCGACCCCGACGCGCCAGCCGATCGAAGAGACGATCGACGCGGCATCCGCCGCTTCGCGCAGCGATACCCGGCTGAACCCGAAGTACACGTTCGACAACTTCGTCATCGGCCAGTCCAACCGCTTCGCGCACGCCGCAGCGGTGGCGGTGGCCGAAGCACCGGCCAAGGCCTACAACCCGCTCTTCATCTACGGGGACTCCGGGCTGGGCAAGACACACCTCCTTCACGCGATCGGCGATTATGCGCTGAGCCTGTATGCCGGCATCCGGGTTCGCTATGTCTCCAGCGAAGAGTTCACGAACGACTTCATCAACTCGATCGCGAACAACCGCGGTTCCGCTTTCCAGGCTCGATACCGCGATGTCGACATCCTCCTGATCGACGACATCCAGTTCCTGCAGGGACGCGCCGAGACCCAGGAAGCCTTCTTCCACACGTTCAACACCCTTCACGACCACGACAAGCAGGTCGTGATCACGAGCGATGTGCCTCCGAAGCACCTGACCGGCTTCGAAGATCGCATGCGCAGCCGGTTCGAGTGGGGCCTCATCACCGACGTTCAAGCACCAGACCTCGAGACGCGCATCGCGATCCTCCGCAAGAAGGCGCAGAGCGAGCGGCTGCACATTCCCGACGACGTCCTCGAGTACATCGCGACCGTGGTCTCGTCGAACATCCGCGAACTGGAGGGCGCCCTCATCCGCGTCTCTGCGTTCGCGAGCTTGAATCGCTCCACCCTCGACATGTCGCTCGCGCAGACCGTGCTGCGCGACATCATCGATCAGGACGACGCCAACGTCATCTCGCCGACCGACATCATCACGGCGACGGCGGCGTACTTCAAGCTCTCGGTCGATGACCTCTACGGGTCGAGTCGCTCTCAGGCGATCGCCACCGCGCGACAGATAGCGATGTACCTGTGCCGGGAGCGCACGAGCCTGTCCCTCCCGAAGATCGGACAGCTGTTCGGCAACCGCGACCACACGACGGTGATGTACGCGTACAAGAAGATCAGCGACCTCATGAAAGAGCGCCGGTCCATCTACAACCAGGTCTCCGAGATCACCGCGCAGCTCGGTCGCAACTCCCGCTGACCGAAGGTCACAACTCTCGGTGGCGCACTTACGTCGTTCTGAGCCGGAATTCCGTCGCGCACGGAAATATGCCGCAGAAGTTGCTTGACATGCTCGCCGAGCGGGGCCATTATCCGGGTTCTTCACAGTGTGGAAAACCTGTGGATAACTCCATTTCCCTGCGGAAACTCTGTGGGTCCAGACCGCCGGCCTGTGGAAACAGGATGCCGACGCCTGTCCGCCGCCGGGGCTGTGGATAACCCGATCCTCAGTGGTTCCACAACTCACACGGTTGTAGTTACCGTGTCCCGACACCGATCGGCCGACTTATCCACAGTTCCCACAAGCGTTAAGAAGATGACAGAGAAATAGTTAATGGGAAACCGTTCGATCACCTTGACGGCGAACACCACCCCGAGCTGCGCCCCTTGAAAGGCGCGGCATACAGGGCACTAGCATGGGAGAGCCCAACAGGATGTCGAGGGAGCACCAGTGAAGTTCCACGTCAATCGCGATGTGTTCAGCGAGGCCGTGTCGTTCGTCGTCAAGCTCCTTCCGCAGCGCAACCCGCAGCCGATCCTGGCCGGCGTGCTGATCGAGGCATCCGACGCGGGTCTGTCCCTCGCGGCATTCGACTACGAGGCCTCAGCACGCACGACGATCGAGGCGACCGTCGACGAGCCGGGAACGATCCTCGTGCACGGACGCCTGCTCTCCGAGATCGCCAGCCGCCTGCCGAATGCGCCGATCCAGGTCGAGGTCGATGACGACGGCGGAATCGTGCTGACCTGCGGGTCGGCCCGATTCACCCTCGCATCGATGCCGGTGCAGGAGTACCCGGCGATCCCCGAGGTCTCCGGCGACACCGGTCTGGTGCCGGCGGAGGATTTCGCGACCGCGATCGCCCAGGTCGCATTCGCCGCGTCGCGCGATGATGTCACTCCGGTCCTCACGGGCGTGCAGCTCGAGGTCTCGGGTACCAAGCTGAGCCTGGTCGCGACAGATCGCTACCGCGTCGCCCTTCGTGAGATTCCCTGGGACGGCGGCGGCACCGCCTCCGACGAGCCCACGACCGCGCTCGTTCCCGCTCGCACCCTGACCGAGGTCGGCAAGACGTTCGCGCACGGCGGCGACATCTCGATCGCCTTCTCCGGTTCGGGCGACCGCGAGATCATCGCGTTCACCGCGGGCAACAAGACCGTCACCTCGCTGCTCATCAAGGGCAACTTCCCGCCCGTGCGACGTCTGTTCCCCGAGCAGACCGACCACCACGCCGTGCTCAACACGGCGGAGCTCGCCGAGGCTGTGCGCCGCGTGTCGCTCGTCCTCGACCGTTCGGCTCCATTGCGCTTCACCTTCACGACCGACAGCGTCTCGATGGATGCTTCGGGCACCGAACAGGCCAGGGCGACAGAGTCCGTCGACTCGAACCTCGTCGGCGACGATGTCACCCTCGGGCTGAACCCGCAGTACCTGCTCGAGTCGCTCGGTGCGGTCAAGAGCGAGTTCGTGCGCATCACTTTCACCTCGAGCGACAACGCGAACAAGCTGAGCCCGGTGCTCATCACCCCGCAGACCTCGGTCGACAAGGGCAACGCCGAATCGTTCAAGTACCTCCTGCAGCCGAACCTTCTTCTTCGCTGAACCCGGTCTCCTCTCCGCAGCGACAGGGCTGCGGGCTCGGCCCTGGACACCCCGGCGAGCCTGCCGCCAGACTGTGACTCATGCACACGGTCGCCGCTGGTGGCATCCGGACCCCGGACCAGCGACTGCGCGTGTTCGTGAGCTCGACACTGAAGGAGCTGGCGCCCGAACGTCGCGCCGCGCGTGCCGCGATCGAGAGGCTCGCCCTTGCTCCGGTGATGTTCGAGCTCGGTGCTCGGCCGCATCCGCCACGCGAGCTGTACCGCGCTTATCTCGACCAGAGCGACATCTTCGTCGGCGTGTACTGGGAGCAGTACGGGTGGATCGCCCCGGGTGAGGAGGTGTCGGGCCTCGAGGACGAGTGGAACCTCGCTCCGCGGATGCCGAAGCTGATCTACCTCAAGCGCAGCGGCCACCGGCAGGACCGCCTCGACGAGCTGCTGGCTCGCATCAGGGAGGACGATGACGCCTCGTACGTCGCGTTCACCGATGCTGCAGAGCTCGTCGAGCTCGTCACTGCCGATCTCGCGACGCTGCTCGCGGAGCGGTTCGACGCGGCCGCCGGCCGGCCCGCGCCACTCGGTGAACCGGTCGCCGAAGTCTTCTCCACGGAGCCGATGCGGCCGCCCTCGCCGCTCACCAGGCTGATCGGTCGCGAGAGCGAACTCACGATCGTCACCCGGATGCTGGCCGAGGAAGGACAGCGGCTGGTGACCGTGACCGGACCCGGCGGAATCGGCAAGAGCAGGCTCGCGGTCGCAGCGGCACGGGAGGTCGAGGCTGCGTTTCCTGACGGCGTCGTCTTCGTCGACCTCGCGCCCGTGCTCGATGCCGGGCTCGTGCTCACCGCGATCGCCAACGCCCTCGGCATCCGCGACATCGGTGACCGGCCGCTTGCCGACAAGCTCTCCGGGGCCCTCGGGCATCGCCGGCTGCTGCTGGTGCTCGACAACATGGAGCACGTCGTCCAGGCCGCACCGGAGATCGGAGCTCTCCTCGAGGGGTCGTCGGCATCCGTCGTCGCCACCAGCCGGATCCTGTTGCGTGTGCGCGGGGAGCAGAACGTCCCGCTCGGACCCTTGCCGTCGCGGCAGGCCGCTCAACTGTTCACCGAGCGTGCCCGCGCGGGCAAACCCGACTTCGAGCTGACCGAGGAGAACACCGCCGATGTCGTCGCGATCTGCGGAGCGCTCGACAATGTCCCGCTCGCCATCGAACTTGCCGCCGCCCGGCTGCGCGTCTTGAGCCCTGCCGCGCTCCTTGACCGACTGGACCACGCGCTGCCCTTGCTCGTGGGCGGGGCGCGGGACCTCCCCGAACGCCAGCGGACGTTGCGGGCGACCATCGAGTGGAGCGCGCAACTGCTGTCGGATCCCGAGCGGGAGCTGCTCCTGCGGCTCGGGGTCTTCCGCGCCGGCTTCGGTCTCGATGCGATCGAGTGGATGGCCGACGGGATCGACGGGGCGGACGCCATCGAGGCGCTGGGCGCCCTGGTCGACGGAAGTCTCGTGCGCGAGCAGGACCGAGGGTCCCGGCCCTGGTTCACGATGCTCGCGACGGTGCGCGAATACGGCCGCGATCGGCTGGCCGAGCGAGGCTTGCTGGAGGAGTCTCAGCAGCGCCACGCTGACTTCTATGTCGGGCTCGCCGTCGAGGCGGGCTCGGCTCCGACGTGGCAGGGCCAGGTCGAGCGCGTCACACGCCTGCTCGACGAGCAGGACGAGTTGCGGGCTGCGGCAGATCACCTTCTCGCGACGGGCCACTTCGACGCCGTCGCCGAGTTCGCATGGCCGCTCTACTCGTTCTGGTGGGGCGGGGGCCGCGCCGGCGAGATCCGGATGTGGATGACCCGCCTGCTCGAACCCGGCGTGGAGCTCAGCGAGCGATCTCGGGTCATCGCCGAATACTGCCTGAACGCGATCCAGTACTGGCGTACGGCAGACGAAGCGGTCGTTCCGGCGCTGTCGCGCTGCCTCGAGTACTTCCATCGGGTGCGGGACGGGCGAGGTGAGGCGCTCGTGGGCGCGGCGCTCGCCGTGTTCGAATACGCACAGGTTCCCCCCGACCTGGATGCGGCGGAAGACAACGCCCGGCGGGCCCTCGGCTGCGCCGAGGCGTTCGACCCCGACTTCGCGAGCGCGGTGGTCGGGGTGATGGTCGGCCGGCTCTGGCTCGCGCAGGGTCGGGTCGATGAGGCCGTCGCGCGGTTCGAGAGCACACTGTCGGTGGCCCGCCGCATCCGCGACACTCTCGGTCAGGCGATTGCACTCAGCCACCTGGGCTGGGCGCGGATGGTGGGTGGCGAGCCGGACCGCGCCCGCGAGTGCTTCGCCGAGCAGCTGCTCCTGGCGTCCACGATCGGGCACGAGGAAGGGATCGCGGATGCGCTCGAGGGCATGTTCGCGGTGGCCTCGACGTCGGACGACATCGAGCGGGCCGGGATGATGATCGGTGCGGCCGAGGAGGTCCGCGCGCGCAAGGGACTGCCTACCCGGTCACCGCTCTCGTTCTTCGGGCCGTTCCTCGAGCGGATCCTCTCCGGCGCGGACGCACCTCGCTTCGAGCAGGCGCGGCGGGTCGGGCGCGCGGCGGACCTCGCTGACATGGTCGAGGCCGCTCTGGGCTGATGTCCGGGCAGACTCAGGGACCGAGGTCGGGCCGGCGAACTAGGGTTGCACAGTGATCGTTGAGCACCTCAGCCTCGTCGACTTCCGCAATTATGCGGTCGCCGATGTCGCTCTGGGGTCCGGTCCCAATGTGTTCGTGGGCCGCAACGGCCAGGGCAAGACGAATCTCGCCGAGGCGATCGCCTTCCTCGCCACACTCGGGTCGCACCGCGTCTCGAACGATGCGCCGATGGTGCGCGACGGAGCGGAAGCGGCGATCATCCGTGCCCGCCTCGTCCACGGAGAGAGAAGCGTGCTCCTGGAAGCGCAGGTGAATCGGCAGGGTGCGAACAAGGCGCGCGTCAACGGCGCGCCCGTCAAGACCGTCGAGCTGCCCCGCTATGCGCAGGTCGTCCTGTTCGCTCCGGAAGACCTGCAGATCGTCCGCGGTGACCCCTCTTCTCGTCGGCGCTTCATGGATCAGCTGCTCGTGCAGCGCTCGCCGCGCTTCGCAGGCGTGATCTCGGACTACGACCGCGTGCTCAAGCAGCGCACCGCCCTGCTGAAATCCGCCAAGGTCCGCGGCATCCGCGGTGATCAGCTCTCCACTCTGGATGTGTGGGACGACAAGCTCATCGCGCTCGGAACGGAGCTGATCGAAGCACGCCTGGGGCTCGCGGCCGATCTGAGCACCCCGCTGACGGCCGCCTACGCCGCGATCGCCGGCGCGGATCATCGGCCCCAGCTCGATTGGGCGCTGTCGGTGCGCGGCGGCGATCCTGAAGAGGACGCGGCAGCGCCGGCCGCGGGCGACTCAGCGATCCGGATCGCCGACCTGTTCCGCGAGGCCCTCGCTGCGCGCCGCTCGACAGAACTCGATCGGGGACTGACGCTGGTCGGTCCGCACCGCGACGACCTCGTCCTGCGCGTACGTGGTCTGCCGGTGAAGGGCTACGCCTCTCACGGTGAGTCGTGGTCGGTCGCGCTCTCGCTGCGACTCGCGTCGGCCGAGCTGCTCCGCGCGGATTCGCGATTGGGCGATCCCGTGCTGATCCTCGACGACGTGTTCGCCGAGCTCGACACCGATCGCCGTGCCCGCCTGGCCGATCTGACGGCAGGCTACGAACAGGTGATCGTGACCGCCGCCGTTGAGGAGGACGTGCCGCTCGCGCTCCGGGCGCGGGTGGTGCGGGTCGACGCGGGCCGCATCCTGGAGGCGACGGATGCCGGAGCCTGAGCACGACGACGCCGCCGAAGCCGTCCCCGAGACGATCGCCACCTATCTTCGGCTGCGCGGACTGGAGCCTTCGGCACGCACGTATCGCAAGCGCCGACGCCGGGGACCGGATGACGAGAACGCGCCTTTCACACCCGGAAGAGATCCCAAGGGTGTCGCGGATGTGCTCGCAGACCTGACCCGGACCGCGGGCTGGGACTCGCAGCTGGCGCGCGAAGATGTGGTTCGCACGTGGGCCGAGGTCGCCGGCGACGACACCGCGCGGCACACCACTCCGGTGGCGTTCACCGAGGGCACGCTGACGGTTCAGGCGGACTCGACCGCGTGGGCCAAGCAGCTCCAGCTGATGCGCTCGCAGATCCTCTCCGAGATCGTCCGGAGGTTCCCCGAAGCGGGGGTCGACGGCATCCGCTTCATCGGCCCCGACGTCCCCTCCTGGAAATGGGGTCCCAGAACGACTCCAGGGCGTGGTCCACGCGATACCTACGGGTAAGACACCTCACGTCCTATCCGGACGCAATCGAGGGCGCCACAGGGCCGTACATGGCTCGCGTGAGAGCGGTTCCTTGATAGACTGGGGTGGCCCCGAAATACGATGTGGAGCGCGCCGAGAATATGACGTCTGAGACCCCCGACAGCCTGCCCGAGCAACCCGAAGAGCATTCCGCGGAACCAGAGCAAGCCGAACGGACTCACGTCGAGTACGGTGCCGATGAGATCCAGGTCCTCGAAGGACTCGAAGCGGTGCGCAAGCGCCCGGGCATGTACATCGGGTCGACCGGACCCCGCGGTCTGCACCACCTGGTGCAGGAGATCGTCGACAACTCGGTCGATGAGGCTTTGGCCGGCTACTGCGACACGATCGTCGTCACGATCCTGCCGGACGGCGGCGTGCGCTGCGTCGACAACGGCCGCGGCATCCCCGTCGACATCCACAAGACCGAGGGCAAGTCCACGGTCGAGGTGGTCCTGACCGTGCTGCACGCCGGCGGAAAGTTCGGCGGCGGCGGGTACGCCGTCTCCGGTGGCCTGCACGGCGTCGGATCTTCGGTCGTCAACGCCCTCTCCACCCGCCTCGACGTGGAAGTGCGCCGTCAGGGCTACGTCTGGCGCCAGTCCTACCGAGACGGCGGAATTCCCGTCTCGCCCCTCGAGCGCGCCGAGGAGAGCTCCGAGACCGGAACGACGATCACCTTCTGGCCCGATGACTCGATCTTCGAGACCATCGACTTCGAGTACGAGGTGCTGCGCAGCCGCTTCCAGCAGATGGCGTTCCTCAACAAGGGACTGCGCATCGACCTGGTCGACGAGCGTCCGTCCTCCGCATACGAGAAGGAGACCGAGCCCGGGCAGGTCGTCCTCCAGCAGCGGAACGACTCGTTCCTCTACGAGCGCGGTCTCGTGGACTACGTCGAGTACCTCAACAAGGTGCGCAAGGCCGAGCACGTCAACGATGAGGTCATCGACTTCGAATCCGAAGACACCGAGCGCAAGATCGCACTCGAAGTGGCCATGCAGTGGACCACGAGCTACACCGAGAACGTCTTCACCTACGCGAACACGATCAACACGCATGAGGGCGGCACCCACGAAGAGGGCTTCCGGGCTGCGCTGACCACGCTGGTCAACAAGTACGCGCGCGCGAACAACCTGCTCAAGGAGAAGGACGAGAACCTCTCCGGCGACGACGTCCGCGAGGGTCTCACCGCGGTGATCTCGGTGAAGCTGTCCGAGCCCCAGTTCGAGGGTCAGACCAAGACGAAGCTCGGCAACACCGAGGCGAAGGCGTTCGTGCAGAAGGTGGTCGGCGACAGGCTCGGCGACTGGTTCGACCGCAATCCGGTGCAGGCCAAGAACATCATCCGCAAGGCGATCGACGCCGCGACCGCACGGCTCGCCGCACGCAAGGCGCGCGAGACCGCACGTCGCAAGAGCGTGTTCGAGAGCGCCGCGATGCCCGACAAGCTCAAGGACTGCACCTCGAAGGATCCGTCGATCAGTGAGATCTTCCTCGTCGAGGGCGACTCGGCGGGCGGTTCGGCGGTGCAGGGCCGCGACCCGCACACCCAGGCGATCCTGGCTCTTCGCGGCAAGATCCTCAACGTCGAGCGCGCCCGGCTGGACCGCGCCCTCGGCAACCGCGAAGTGCAGGCGATGATCCAGGCGTTCGGCACGGGCATCGGCGAGGACTTCGACATCGAGAAGGCCCGGTACCACAAGATCGTGCTGATGGCCGATGCCGACGTGGACGGCCAGCACATCACGACACTCCTGCTCACCCTCCTCTTCCGCTACATGCGCGGACTGATCGAAGCGGGCTTCGTGTACCTCGCGCAGCCGCCGCTGTACCGCCTGAAGTGGTCGAATGCGCCGCACGAGTACGTCTACAGCGACCGGGAGCGCGACGCGCTGCTGACCGAGGGGCTCGCGAGCGGCAAGCGGATCCCGAAGGACAACAGCATCCAGCGCTACAAGGGCCTCGGCGAGATGAACGCCAAGGAGCTGTGGGAGACCACGATGGACCCCGAGACCCGCACCCTCCGGCAGGTCACGATCGATGACGCCGCCGCGGCCGACGAGATCTTCACGATCCTGATGGGCGAAGACGTCGAATCCCGCCGAGGATTCATCCAGCGCAACGCGAAGGACGTCCGGTTCCTCGACATCTAGCGCCGACGGCCGCCCACGCGGCCCTCGGCCCGACCGGACACGACGAAGACGAGAGACATGACTGACGACGATCGCCCCGAACTGACTCCCGCGCACAACCACGGCAAGATCGACCAGGTCGACCTTCAGTCCGAGATGCAGCGCAGCTACCTCGACTACGCGATGAGCGTGATCATCGGGCGTGCGCTCCCCGACGTGCGCGACGGAATGAAGCCCGTCCACCGCCGCGTGATCTACGGCATGTACGACGGCGGCTTCCGGCCCGACAAGTCGTTCAGCAAGTGCGCCCGCGTCGTCGGCGAGGTCATGGGTCAGTACCACCCGCACGGTGACACCGCGATCTACGACGCCCTCGTCCGACTCGTCCAGCCCTGGTCGCTGCGCTACCCGCTCGCACTCGGGCAGGGCAACTTCGGCTCCCCCGGCAACCAGGGCGCCGCCGCCCCCCGGTACACCGAGACCAAGATGCACCCGATCGCGCTCGAGATGGTGCGCGACATCGAAGAAGACACCGTCGACTTCCAGGACAACTACGACGGCCAGACCCAGGAGCCGTCGGTCCTGCCCGCGCGGTTCCCGAACCTCCTGGTCAACGGGTCGGTCGGCATCGCGGTCGGCATGGCGACGAACATCCCGCCGCACAATCTGCGCGAAGTCTCCTCGGGCGCCCTCTGGGCACTCGAGAACCCGGATGCGACGCGCGAAGAGCTGCTCGAGGCTCTCATGGAGCGCATTCCGGGGCCGGACTTCCCCACTCACGCGCAGATCCTCGGAACCCGCGGAATCAAAGACGCCTACCGCACCGGCCGCGGCTCGATCACGATGCGCGCCGTGGTGAACGTCGAAGAGATCCAGGGCCGCACCTGTCTGGTGATCACCGAGCTGCCTTACCAGGTCAACCCCGACAACGTCGCCGTCAAGATCAGCGATCTCGCCCGCGAGGGAAAGATCACCGGAATCGCCGACATCCGCGACGAGACGTCGGACCGCACGGGTCAGCGTCTCGTGATCGTCTTGAAGCGGGATGCCGTCGCCAAGGTCGTGCTGAACAACCTCTACAAGCACACCCAGCTGCAGGAGAACTTCGGCGCGAACATGCTCGCGATCGTGGACGGCGTGCCGCGCACGCTGCCGCTCGACGGATTCATCACGCACTGGATCGACCACCAGATCGTCGTCATCGTCCGCCGCACCCAGTTCCGCCTGCGCAAGGCGGAGGAGCGCATGCACATCCTGCGCGGGTACCTCAAGGCGCTCGATGCGCTCGACGAGGTCATCGCGCTGATCCGCCGGTCGCCGACCGTCGATGACGCCCGCGAGGGCCTCAAGACCCTCCTGGAGATCGACGACATCCAGGCCGACGCGATCCTCGCGATGCAGCTGCGCCGTCTCGCGGCGCTGGAGCGCCAGAAGATCATCGACGAGGCCACCGAGCTCGAGGCGCAGATCACCGACTTCAAGGCGATCCTGGCCGACCCCACGCGGCAGCGCTCGATCATCCGCGAAGAGCTCACCTCCATCGTCGACCGCTTCGGCGATGACCGGCGCACCCAGATCCTGCCCGGGTACGACGGCGACATGTCGATCGAAGACCTCATCCCGGAAGAGGAGATGGTGGTCACCGTCACCCGTGACGGCTACATCAAGCGGACGCGAAGCGACAATTACCGCCAGCAGCACCGTGGCGGTCGAGGCGTGAAGGGTGCGCAACTGCGTGCAGACGATGTCGTCGAGCACTTCTTCGTGACGACGACGCACCACTGGCTGCTGTTCTTCACCACGAAAGGCCGTGTCTACCGCGCCAAGGCGTACGAGGTTCCTGAGGCCGGCCGCGATGCCAAGGGCCAGCACGTCGCGAACCTGCTGGCGCTGCAGCCCGGCGAGGAGATCGCGCAGATCCTCGACATCCGTGACTACAGCGTCGCGACCTACCTCGTGCTCGCGACCCGCAGCGGACTGGTCAAGAAGACCCGGCTGACCGAGTACGACACCAATCGTCAGGGCGGCGTGATCGCGATCAAGCTCCGCGGCCAGGAAGAGGAGGACGGCGACGAGGTCGTCAGCGCACTCCTGGTCGACGGGGGCGATGACATCCTCCTCATCAGCCGCCTGGGGATGTCCCTCCGCTTCACGGCGAGCGATGACTCGCTGCGGCCGATGGGCCGCTCGACCGAGGGCGTGAAGGGAATGTCCTTCCGCGAGGGAGACAGTCTGCTGTCGGCATCCGTCGCCCGAGCCGGCGCGTACGTGTTCGTCGTGACCGACGGCGGGTACGCGAAGCGCACCGACATCGCGCAGTATCGCGGCCAGAGTCGCGGTGGCCTGGGCATCAAGGTCGCTCGCCTGAGCGACGATCGGGGCGTTCTCGCGGGCGGTCTGATGGTCGCGGAGGACGACGAGGTCTTGGTGGTTCTTGCCAGCGGCAAGGTGGTACGCTCTGCCGTGGCCGAGGTCCCCGCCAAGGGCCGCGACACCATGGGTGTCGTCTTCGCCCGCGCCGACGACGCCGATCGCATCATCGCGATCGCACGCAACGGAGAGCGCGGCCTCACTGAGATATCAGACGCAGCGACATCAGAGGCAGTCGACACCGAGCAGGAGCACGCCGGGTCGGACACACCCGAGGCCTCGCCCGAGATCCCCGAAGAGAGTACTGACGCATGAGCACCGTAGCCGACAAGCTCGCAAAGAAATCCAGCCACAAGACCAGCGCCAAGCAGGTCCGCCTGCGGCTGGTGTACGTCGACTTCTGGTCGGCGGTCAAGCTGTCGTTCCTGGCCGCGGTCGCGCTCGCGATCGTCACCGTCGTGAGCTTCTTCCTGGTCTACCTGATCGTGCAGACGACGGGTCTGATCGGCAAGGTCGACGAGTTCTTCCAGAGCTTCTCGGACGGCGGTGTCTCGATCACCGCGTTCATCGGTCTGCCGCAGGTGATGGCGTTCGCGGCGATCGTCGCGATCCTCAACCTGGTGGTGGTCACCGTCATGGGTGCCGTCATCGCCGGCATCTACAACCTCGCGGTCAAGGTCACCGGCGGACTGCTCGTCGGCTTCACCTCGAACTAGCTTCCCCTGAACGGGCGTCGGCGCAAGCCGGCGCCCGTTCGGCCTTTGCGGCCTCAGACCACGCCGGACGTTCCGAGCAGGCTGCCGATCGCCCACGTCACGACCAGGGCGAGCCCGCCGCCGATCACGAGGCGAAGAGTGGCTCGCAGCTTTCCACTCCCGCCGAGATGGGCGGAGACGGTCCCGGTCATCGCGAGGGCCACCAGCACCGCGACGAAAGTGAGCGGGATCTTGAGCGTCGGTGGCAGCAGCAGGATCGTCAGCAGCGGCAGCAGGGCACCGAGCGTGAACGCGACCGCCGATGAAAGGGCCGCCTGCCACGGGCTCACCAGGTCGTCCTGGTCGATGTGCAGCTCCACCTCGAGGTGCGCCGCCAGCGCATCGTGAGCAGTGAGTTCGGCCGCGACCTGCCGCGCCGTCGCCTCGGTGAGTCCGCGCGCTCGATACAACGTGGTCAGCTCGTCGAGCTCTTCATCGGGCATGTCGCGGAGCTCGCGCGTCTCCTTCTTGATGAGCGCGCGTTCGCTGTCGCGCTGGCTGCTCACCGAGACGTACTCACCGAGCGCCATCGAGATCGCACCTCCCACCAGACCCGCGACTCCGGCCACCAGCAGGGCGGGGGTGTCGGTCGTCGCTCCCGCGACGCCGACGACGAGCGAAGCCACCGAGACGATGCCGTCGTTCGCACCGAGGACGCCCGCGCGCAGCCAGTTCAGTCGCTGGCCGATACCGCCGGAGTGCGCTTCGCCGGGGTGGGCGGGCTCTGTTGTGCTCACCCCGACAGTCAACTCCTGTCCCCGCCGCCGCAGGCCGCGGCCCGCCGTGGAATGGCCCCACGTGGATTCGTGAAATCGGTGCCCGTCAGGTAAAGTCTTGGAGGTTGACGGCGCTTGCGCCGTGCCCAAACGGGGGTATAGCTCAGGCGGTTAGAGCGCTTCACTGATAATGAAGAGGTCCCAGGTTCAAGTCCTGGTACCCCCACACAACAACCCCGGGGCCTTAGCTCAGTTGGTAGAGCGCCTGCTTTGCAAGCAGGATGTCAGGAGTTCGAATCTCCTAGGCTCCACAGATCGAGAAAGCGCCGACCCGAAAGGGCCGGCGCTTGCGTCGTCTGTAGAGTCGGAGCCATGGACATGCGGGTCGCGGCGTACGCCGTCATCATCGACGCCGATGACCGCATCCTGCTGGCGCACTGGAATGAGGGGCGCCGTGCCGCCTGGACGCTTCCCGGCGGCGGGCTCGAGTCAGGCGAGGACCCGGAGCACGCCGCGCGCCGCGAGGTGCGTGAGGAGACGGGCTACCGGGTGACGGTCGGCGACCTGCTCGGCATCCACTCGCGGGTGATCCCGGCCGGCCGCCGGCTCACCACCGATGCCAACGGTCCACTGCACGCCCTGCGCATCGTCTACCGTGCGCGTGTGATCGGCGGAAAGCTGCGCAATGAGATCGACGGCTCGACCGATCGGGCGGAGTGGTTCCCCCTCTCGGCCGTGGCAGGACTGCAGCGCGTCAAGCTCGTCGACATCGCCCTGAAGATGGACGCGTCGAACTGATCAGTCGATCGCCTGCGAGATGTCGGCGACCGTAGCCGCGTAGGCGGCGATCAGGTCGTCGGCCTCGACGAACATGCTGTACCCGTGCGCCCCGGCGCCCATGGCGATGCGCTCTCCGACGATTCGCTCGTCGGCGAACACCGGCCAGTCGGTCGAGCTGCCGACCGGGACGATCGTGCCCCGCTCGTACCCGGTTGCCACGAGAGCGCGCGCCGGGTCGGGGAGCTGCAGTTTGTTCACGCCGACCACAGCGCGCAGTTTCGGCCACGAGATCGCCCGATCGCCGGGTACCAGCGCGAACAGGTAGGTGTCGTCGCTGCGCTTGACCACGAGGGTTTTCACGATCCCCGCGGGAGGGATGCCGAGCAGTGCCGCGGCTTCGTGCAGGCTCCCGGCCGCCGGCCGCTCGCGCACCTCGATCGAGAGATCTCGAGCAGCTGCCGCGTCGCGGACGCGTGCGGTCGGGTCAGGCGCGCTCATGCGTACAGGCTACCCACGACGAAGAGCCCCGCGGGTCGGCGGGGCTCTTCGTCGTCTCGATGCGTCGCTGGCGCTCCGCGATCAGGCGTCGGGCGCGCGCAGCGGGTCGTCGGCAACCCAGAGCTCGTCGTCAGCCCGCAGCGTCTGCCATGCGGCATACAGCACGCCGACCGCGGCGGCGACCCCGAGCACGATCGCGATCACGCCACCGGCGCCGATGCCCTGCTTCGGCGGGTCGAGCACGGCCAGCTTGGCGGCGAGCTTCCTGACAGCCTGTGCGCTGTACTTGTCGGCCTTCTTGGCGTAGGTGGCGGCATCCGGCAGGACGAAGCCCTTGCCGGAAGCGAGCCGTGATCGCGTGTCGTTGGCGGCATCCCACACGGACAGCGCGGAACCGACGACGGCACCGGCGGTCGGGACGACCTTGTCGGACAGCACCTGCTTGGAGAACTGCTTGCTCTTGTCGACATACGGCCCGGCATACCTGCCGTAGCTGCCCTTCACGCCGGGGACGACCTGCTCACGGCCGAAGTTGCCGAGCTGACGGCCCGCTTCACGGGCGATGTTCGCGGCTTCGCCGACGAGCACCTGCTGCGACTCCCACAGGTTGTTCGCCTGCGACTGGAGCTTGCGGAGTTCCTTCTTGCGCTTGCGGTTGAGGCTCACGTTGCCCTCCCAAAGGCCGGGGGATGTAGTTGTCCCATCTTGCCAGACGGCACCGCAGACGGGAGGGTTCCCACCGAACTCTGAGAGAATGGACGACATGCCTCAGCACACTGCCGTAGCCACTCTGCACACCAACTACGGGGATATCGTCGTCGACCTCTATGGAGACCACGCTCCCCAGACCGTTCAGAACTTCATCGGACTCTCCGACGGAACCAAGGACTGGACCCATCCCGCCACCGGCAAGCCCGGCGAGGGCCCGCTGTACAAGGACGTCGTCTTCCACCGCATCATCTCGGGTTTCATGATTCAGGGCGGCGACCCGCTCGGCGTCGGCACCGGAGGACCGGGCTACAACTTCAACGACGAGATCAACGGGGAGCTCACCTTCACTGCTCCCTACAAGCTCGCGATGGCCAACGCCGGACTGCGCCGCAACGCCATCACCGGCAAGCCCGAGGGCACGAACGGGTCTCAGTTCTTCATCACGGTTCCCGGCCAGGGCGGTCGCGGTCCCGAGTGGCTGCAGGGCAAGCACACGATCTTCGGTGAGGTCGCCGACGATGCCTCCAAGGCCGTCGTCGACACGATCAGCGAGCTGCCCACCGCTGCGGGCGATCGCCCGATCGAGCCTGTCGTCATCCA
The DNA here is from genome assembly GCA_963781135.1 of uncultured Actinomycetota bacterium. GTDB lineage: Bacteria > Actinomycetota > Actinomycetes > Actinomycetales > Microbacteriaceae > Microbacterium. The sequence goes on from CAWADY010000004.1 coordinate 59,361, forward strand.
GTCCATCGACATCGTCGCGGTTTAGGACGCCCGTTCGTCCGTGACCGCCCCCGACCTCAGTCGCAGCACCGACAACTTCTGCTACCGGCATCCGGACCGGCAGAGCTTCGTGCTGTGTCAGCGCTGCCTGCGGACGATCTGTCCGCAGTGCCAGACACAGGCTGCGGTCGGGGTCATCTGTCCGGAGTGCCTCGGTCAGCAGCAGCAGACGCAGACCCCCGCCCAGCGCAAGGCGGAGCGGCGGTGGGCGCGACCGCGCGCGGTCACCGCGACCGATTCACGCCCGCTCGTCACGTACGCGATCATCGCGATCACGGCGCTCGCATTCCTCATCGGGCTGATTCCCGGAGTCGGCACCACGGTTCAGAGCGCGCTGCTGTTCTGGGCGCCGTCGCTGTATCCGGAGCTCACGGGCACGTTCGAACCATGGCGACTGTTCACGGCGGCTCTGGTGCACGACGGCTTCTGGCACGTGGGGCTCAACATGCTGGCGCTGTGGATGATCGGACGAAGCCTGGAGCCGATGCTCGGGCGCGGTCGATTCCTGACGCTGTACCTGCTGAGCGCGCTCGGCGGATCGGTGGCGGTCGCACTGCTCTCGTTCACCACTCCGGTCGTCGGCGCCTCGGGAGCGATCTTCGGACTCTTCGGGGCACTCATCGTGATCGGGCGTCACATCGGCGCGAACATCGCCGGCATCGCGATCATCCTCGGGGTGAACCTCGTGATCGGATTCATCCCGGGCTTCAACGTGTCGTGGCAGGCTCACGTCGGCGGGCTGGTCGTGGGCGCACTCGTGGGCCTGATCTACGCGCGGACGAGATCGGTCCGACGGCGCGCCCTGCAGATCTGGCTGCTCGTAGCGCTCACGGTGGTGCTTCTGTTGCTGCTGCTCGTGCCGCCGGTCTGCTCCGCTTATCTGATACGCTCGAGCTCGCTCGATCTTGACCCGAATAACGCTCGCTCATCGATCCGGGTCGCGTCAAGTTATCCACAGGTTCATCCACAGCTGGGGATGAATGACAGCCGTGTAATTCACAGGTGTTAAGAACGCTGTTGACAACTCGCGGACATGCGAAAGCCCCGGTCGCGCCGGGGCTTTGCAGAGGATATCGGCGCTATCGCCAGCGGGTCGTCATGAGGAAGCCGACGAAGGCGATGCCGAAGCCGATCACGAGATTCCAGGCGTCGATGCCGGGGATCGGGTACTGCATGCCGCTCAGGTAGAACACCAGCACCCAGACGAGTCCGACCAGCATGAGGCCGATCATGATCGGCTTGAACCACACCGGATTCGGTGCGGCCTCGCCTTCGCTGCGCTCCACCAGGGAGTCGTCGTCTTTGCCGGGTCGTGCCATACGGATATCCTACCCTCCCTGTGTCTGCGCACCCGATCGCGGCCCCGGAGCCCTCCTCACCCGGGACGGAGGCTCAGCATCCGCTGGTTAGAATCCACGTGTGGATGAGACGAAGCGTGAGACTGCGCGCGACACATCCACGCCTCGATCCCGTCCGCGCCGCCGTCGCTTCTCGGTGGCCGGTGTTGCGGGTGAGCTCCTCCTCACCGCCGGCGTGCTCACGCTCCTCTACGTGGGGTGGCAGCTCTGGATCGGCGACGTGATCTTCGGGGCGCAGCGCAACGCCGTCGGCCAGGACCTCTCCCAGCAATGGGAGCAGGAGTACGCCGCGCCGTCGTCGACCGAGCCTCCGAGTGCGACACCGAGCGAGACGCCGTCCGCGGACGCGGCACCGGTGCCGGTCGAGCCGGTGATCATGCCCGAGGCGGCGGACGGTGAGACGTTCGCCGTGATGCGGATCCCGCGGTTCGGGGCGGACTACGCCTGGCAGGTCGCGGGTGGTGTCACGCGGGCACGCACCCTCGATCCGATCGGCATCGGGCACTACCCCGGCACGCCGATGCCCGGTGACGTCGGCAATTTCGCGGTGGCCGCCCACCGTACGACGTGGGGAGCACCGTTCAACCGCATCGCCGAACTCCACGTCAACGACGCGATCGTGGTCGAGACCGAGCAGGGCTGGTACACCTACCGCTTCCGCACCCTCGAGTACGTCACCCCCAGTGAGGTCGAGGTGCTCCTGCCCGTGCCGCAGGTGGAGGGCGCACCCGCCGGGTCGCGCTACATCACGCTGACCAGCTGCAGTCCGATGTACTCGATGACCGAGCGCATCGTGGCGTACGGGGTCTTCGAGTCGTTCACACCGCGTACGTCCGGACCACCGGCCGCGCTGACCGAGGGAGTGCCCGCCTGATGTACGCGGCCTTGTGGGGAGTGCTTCCCGGACCCTGGTGGGTGCGGCTGCTCATCGTGCTGATCCTGCTGGTCGCGGTTCTGTACGGCCTGTTCTTCTACGCCTTTCCGTGGATCAGCGAAATGGTGAACCCTCAGGAAGTCACCGTTGAGTAGGAGCACGTGATGACCGGCCATGCGCCGATCCTCGTGGTCGACAACCACGACAGCTTCGTGCACACCCTCGTCGGCTATCTTCACGAGCTCGGCGCCGACACCGACCTCATCGAGGCTGATGCGATCGCGACGGATGCCGCGGCATCCGTCGTCTCGAAGTATCGCGGCGTGCTCATCTCACCCGGCCCGGGAACCCCCTCCGCAGCCGGCGCGTCCATTGCGGTCGTCCGCGCTGCGGAGACGGCAGACATCCCGCTCCTGGGCGTGTGCCTCGGGCACCAGGCCATCGCGGAGGCATTCGGGGCGAGAGTCTCGCACGCGCCCGAACTCATGCACGGCATGACCTCACTCGTCGAGCACGACCGAAAGTGCGCTCTACGCCGGGCTGCCGAACCCGTTCACGGCCACCCGCTATCACTCGCTCGCGATCGTGCCCGACACCCTCCCTGCGGAGCTCGTCGTCACGAGCCGCACCGAGGGCGGCGTGATCATGGGGATCGCACATCGATCGGCGCGGATCCTCGGGGTGCAGTTCCATCCCGAGGCCGTGCTGACCGAGGGGGGTCACCGGCTGCTGGGCAACTGGCTCGAGACGGTCGGATTCGCGGATGCCGGCCTCCGCGGCTCCGCGCTCCACCCGCGCCGCCAGGCGATTCGCTGATCAGCGACCGGCGCGATCAGCGATCGACGTGGGTCACGGACCCGAGCAGTAAGTGAGGGTCACCTCGGAGTGGACCGGCGCCTCGCCCGGCGCGATCGACTGCGTCGTCACGACGGGCGGATCGGTTGCCGTGCACGCCGGATCCTCCTGCGTGACGACGACCAGCTGCGACTCGGGGCCCTGCAGCTCTCGCGTCGCGGCATCGATCGTGTAGCCGGTCACGTCGATGATCACGACGCGCCCGGTCGCCGCGACGACGTTGACTGTCGCTCCGAGCGGGAGCGTCGCGCCGGCCGGCTGATCCGACGAGATCACGGTTCCTGCGGCCAGAGCCGGGTCGTTGCGCGGCGTGACGGTCCCGAGCACGAGCCCGACCGACTGCAGCGCCGCAGCCGCGGCATCCTGCCCCAGCCCTTCGAGCGTCGGAACGGTGGTCGTCTCCTGTCCCGACGACACGTACACGCGCACTTCCTGCCCCGGACTCACCGCCACGCCCGCCTCGGGGTCGGTGCGGATGACGTTGCCGACCGCGATCTCGGAGTTGGGTTCGTCAACGCGGAACGAAATGAGATCTGCCGCGCCGATCTCGGTGTTGGCACGCTGGTAGGTCATGCCGGTGACATCGGGAACGAGCCGCGCAGTGGAGGGAACCTCGCTGCCCGGGCGGATCGTCATCACCCAGAAGAACACCGAGATCAGCAGCACGGCGATGATCGCCACGCCCGCCCAGATCCAGGCGACCGGTGGGCCGGCCTGGGTGCGCTTCATCGTCGTGTCGGTGCTCAGTTGGCGCAGGGAGCGCGCCGTCTCGGCGGCCTGCTTCGGGTTCGGGCCGTACAGCTCGCTCGTCAGCGCCCCGACCGCTCGTTTGGAGGGGACCTTGCCGCCCACCGTCGCGTCGAGCGACTCGCGGAAGGCCGCCGCATCCTGGTATCGCTGGAAGGGATCCTTCGCGAGGGCGCGCAGGACCACGGCGTCGAGCGAGCGCGGAACGGTCTCGTTGACCTCGGACGGCGGCACGGGCGCTTCGCTGACGTGCTGATAGGCGACGGCGACGGGCGACTCCCCGCGGAAGGGCGGCCGCCCGACGAGCAGCTCGTAGAGCACGACCCCCGACGAGTAGACGTCCGCTCGCGCGTCGACCGGTTCGCCCTTGGCCTGCTCGGGCGAGAAGTACGCGGCGGTGCCGAGGATGGCTGTCGTCTCGGCGACCGTCGAAGACGAGTCCGACACCGCACGGGCGATGCCGAAGTCCATGACCTTGACCTGACCGGCCTCGGTGACCATCACGTTGCCGGGTTTGATGTCACGGTGGACGACCCCGGCGCGGTGGGAGTACTCCAAGGCCTCGAGGATGCCGTCGACATAGCGCACCGCATCTTCGACCGGCACCGGGCCCGCGTCGATCACATCTTTCAGGAGAGCGCCGTGGACGAGCTCCATCACGATGTACGGAACCGGACGCACCGTGCCGTCCGGCCCCATCTCGGTGTCTTCGCCCGCGTCGTAGACGCGCACGATCGTCGGGTGCGCCATGCGGGAGGCCGCCTGCGCCTCGAGACGGAACCGGGTGCGGAACGAGTTGTCGTTCGCGAGGTCGCGATTGAGGAGCTTGATCGCGACCTGACGACCCAGGGTGAGGTCGTAGCCGCGGAAGACGGTGGCCATGCCGCCGCGCCCGATCAGTTCGTCGACGCGGTAGCGCCCTGAAAGCACGCGCGGCTCAGCTGTCACGGTCACTCCCTGGGTGGAACGACTCTCAGCCTAACCGACCGGACCGACGACACCTGCCGTGACCGCACCGCGCCGACGCACTACGGCGTCGGCGTCGGCGTCGGGGCCGGGGCCGACGCGGGCGCCTGGATCGACGAGGTCGCCTCACCGGATGGGCCGGACTCGCGCTGACCGGCCGTTCCCCCGGAACAGGTCACCGTGTACGTGGCGATGATCGTGTCGCCCGCGTTGCCGTCCGCCTGAACCGTCGCGTTGCGTACGTTGGGACCGAACGACGGGCCGTCACCGACGAAGGATCCACCTGTGATCGTGAAGTTGTAGGCGCTGACCGAACCGGTGCCCGACGGGCAGGTGTAGCCGCCCCACGAGAGCTGGGTCTGCTCCCCGGCGATCACAGTTGGCGCCATCGTGGGTGCGGCCGGAGCCGGCATCGCCACCTGATCGACGTAGAAGGTCAGCGTGAGCAGCTGGGAGGGCGGAATGTTGCCCGTCGGGCTGACCCGATAGACCGTGTTCACCTGGTCGGCGCTGGGGGCGGGGTCGCCGCCGACGCAGTCGACCGCCTCAACGCCGGCCGCCCGCGCCGTCTCGGACGCCGCTGTGCAGTCCATGCCGCTCAGGCCGAGGCCGTCGACGGCGATCGTCGACACGGTCGGCGTCGGGGTCGGGGTCGACGCACTCGGAGAGGGCGCCGTCGACGATCCGGTGGGATCGGGCCCGGGCTCCTGGTTCGCCAGGAAAGCCCAGATCGTTCCGCCGAGCACGAGCAGCAGCAGAACGATCAGCGCGATCAGAGGCCAGGTCCAGGGGCTGCGCTTCTTCTTCTCGGGCTCTTCGTCGACGAGATCTCCCGCGGGCAGAAGAGCGGTGGCGTCGGCGGGGGTCAGCAACTGCGTCGCGTCGTCGCCGGCAGCCACGCCGGTGGCGATCGCGGGCACGGCAGCCGCGGCGGCGGCGACGTCTCCGCGGCGCAGAGCAGTGGCTGCACGTGCCACGGCCGCGGACGAAGCAGGACGCTCCTCGGGCTTCTTGGCGATCATCGCCATGACGAGGTTCTGCACCGGGACGGCGACCGTCGGCGGCAGCGGTGGCGCCTGTTCGTTGATCTGCGCCATCGCGATCGCGACCTGAGATTCGCCAGTGAACGGGCGCTTGCCGGCCAGGCTCTCGTACGCGACGATCCCCAGCGAGTACGTGTCGGTGGCGGGGGATGCCGGATGCCCGGACGCCTGCTCGGGCGACAGGTACTGCACGGTGCCCATGACCTGCCCCGTCGCCGTCAGAGGAACCTGGTCCGCGATGCGGGCGATGCCGAAGTCGGTGATCTTGACGCGGCCGTCGGGGGTGATCAGGAGGTTTCCGGGCTTGATGTCGCGGTGCACGAGCCCGGCTGCGTGGGCTGCCTGAAGCGCGGCCGAGGTCTGCGCGACGATGTCGAGCGTCTTGTCGGTGGAGAGGGAGCCGTCGCGCTCGAGGATCGTCGAGAGGGCTTCACCGGGCACGAGCTCCATCACGAGGAAGGCGCTGCCGGCCTCCTCGCCGTAGTCGAAGACGCTCGCGATGCCCTCGTGGTTGACGAGTGCGGCGTGGCGGGCCTCGGCGCGGAAGCGCTCGAGGAAGCCCGGGTCGCCCATGTACTCGTCTTTGAGGATCTTGATGGCGACGGTCCGGCCGATGACGTGGTCGGTCGCCTCCCACACCTCGCCCATGCCGCCGATGGCGATCCGCGAGTCCAGCTCGTAGCGGCCGCCGAAGGTCACTCCCTGCGTCGGTCTCATCGTCCCAGCACCGCCTCCATGACCTTTTTCGCAATGGGGGCTGCGATCGTGTTGCCGCTCCCCGACTGGCCCTGCCCGCCGCCGTCTTCGACGACGACCGCCACCGCCACTTCCGGGTTCTCCGCCGGCGCGAAACCGGTGAACCACAGTGTGTACGGCTGGTCTGATCCGTTCTCCGCAGTGCCGGTCTTACCGCCCACATCGACCCCGTCTATTGTTGCACCCGAGGCCGCGCCGTCATTGACATTGGCGACCATCATCGCGACCAGTTCAGCGGCGATGTCAGCCTCGAGCGACCGCCCGAACTCGGTGTCGTCGAACGTCTGCTCCACCGAGAGATCTGCGCCGATCACCTGATCGACCATGCGTGGATTCATGACCACTCCTTCGTTCGCGATGCCCGCGGACACCATGGCCATCTGCAGGGGGGTCGCCGTGACCTGCCCCTGCCCGAAGCCCGTGAGCGCGGTCTGCGGATCGTCGAGACCGCGCGGGTAGCTGGATGCCGTCGAGTCGATCGGCATCGCAAGTGACATGTTGAAGCCGTACTTCTCGGCTTCCTCGCGGATCGCGGTGTCACCGAGCTGCACCGCGAGTTCGGCGAAGGGGATGTTGCAGCTCAAGCGCAGGGCATCGGCGATCGTCACCGTGTCACCGGGCCCGCAGGCGCCGCCGCTCGCATTGAAGACCACGCTGCTGGACTGCGGCAGCTGGTACGACGCGGGGTTGGGCAGGGTCGATTGGGGTGTGTAGTCGCCCGAGGCGAGTGCGGCAGACGCGACGACGAGCTTGAAGGTGGAGCCGGGCGGATTCAGATCGCCGCCGATCGCGCGGTTGAAGAGCGGGTGCGTCGGGTCGGCATCGAGCGCGTCGTAGACGTCATTCACCTCGCCGGTGTTGTGGGAGGCGAGCAGGTTCGTGTCGTAGCTCGGGCTCGTCACCATCGCGAGCACTCGCCCGGTGGCCGGTTCGATCGCGATCACTGCGCCCTGGAGGTCGCCGAGCGCGTCGTATGCGGCACGCTGCACGGCGGCATCCAGCGTCAGCTCGACGTTGGACCCGCGCGGCGGCTGACCGGTGAAGATGCGATCGATGCGCGCCAGGAACTGCGCGCCGGCGGTTCCGCTGAGCTCCTGGTTCATCGCCTGCTCGATGCCGGTCGCGGCGCCCAGAGCCGGGTTGATGTATCCGGTGACCGGGGCCCACATGTCGCCGTCGACGTAGACGCGCTGCCAGGCGAACACGTCGTCCGACGGCACCGAGCTCGCGATCGCTGCGCCGCTGGCGATGATCGAGCCGCGCTGCACTTCGTACGAGTCGTACAGCGCGCGCGTGTTGCGGGAGTTCTCGGCGAGGGTCTCGGCCTGCACGACCTGGATCACGCTCGTGGAGGCGAACAGCGCGAGGAACATGAGCAGCATCAGGATGCTGAGACGGCGCAGTTCTTTCGTCATCTAGCCGATCACCACCCGGGGCCGGCTGCGGACGGCATCCGAGATCCTGAGCAGGATCGCGACGATGAGCCAGTTGGCCACGAGCGACGAACCTCCGGCGGCGAGGAACGGCGTGGTCAGACCCGTGAGCGGGATGAGCCGGGTGACACCGCCGACCATGATGAACACCTGCAGCGCGATCGTGAATGACAGGCCGGTGGCCAGGAGCTTGCCGAAGTCGTCCTGACCGGCCAGGCCGATGCGGATGCCGCGGCTCGTGAAGACCATGTAGAGGCACAGGATCGCGAACACTCCGATGAGCCCGAGCTCCTCACCGAGGCTGGGGAGGATGTAGTCGCTCTGCGACAGGGGCGTGATGTACGGCCGGCCCTGGCCGAGTCCGGTGCCGACGAGACCGCCCTGCGCGAGTCCGAAGATGCCCTGCACCAGTTGGTAGCTGCCGCCGTCCCGATCGATGACCTCGGGGTTGAAGGCGTCCAGCCAGTTCGCGAAGCGGCCGTAGACGTACGGAAGCACGCGTGAGGCGAGGAACGCGCCGGCCGCGGCGAGCACGACGCCGATGACGACCCAGCTGGTCTTGCCGGTGGCGACGTACAGCATCGCGACGAACATGCCGAAGATCAGCAGCCCGGTGCCGAGGTCGCGCTGGAGCACGATGATGCCCAGCGAGATGAACCAGATCACCAGGAGCGGTCCCAGTTCGCGGGCGCGCGGCCAGGTCAGCCCGAGGAAGCGCGTTCCCACCGAGGTGAGACTCTCGCGCGTGCGCACGAGGTACCCGGCGAAGAAGATCGCGAGGCAGATCTTCGCGAGCTCACCGGGCTGGAACGAGAAGAAGCCGAGCGACACCCAGACGTCGGCGTTCGCGTCGGTGCCCAGGCCCGGGACGATCGGGAGGATCAGCAGCAGCACACCGACCAGACCGAAGATGTACGTGTAGCGGAAGAGCACGCGGTAATTGCGCAGCAGCACGACGATGGCGATCGCCCCGACGATCGCGATCGCCGCCCAGGCCAGCTGCTTGGTGGAGTACGCGTCCCACCCGTGCAGCTCGACCGCGATGTCGATGCGATAGATCATCGCGATGCCGAGCCCGGTCAGGATGGTGGCGATCGGCAGCACGAACGGATCCGCCGCGCGCGCCCGCAGCCGCAGCACGATGTGCATCGCCATCACGAGCGCGGTCAGGCCTCCGCAATAGAACAGGAACGTCGCGTCGATCGCCCCGGTCGCGCCGAGCTGCACCAGCGCGATCGCCGACCCGTTCACCAGGAAGGCGAACACGAGCAGGAAGAGTTCGCGGTTGCGCTGGGTCTGCGGCACCCTGATCCGGCGCAGCGCGCGGATCACGGCGGTGTCGGCGGCGATGGCCCCCGTGTTGTCGCGGGATGCGGTGTTCACGGGCGTGCCGCGTGGGGGAGTCCTCATCGTGTCGCCTCCGAGGCATCCCGCAGTCGGTCGACGATCGCCTCGGCGTCGGCCAGCGAGCGGGCCGAGATCGTGCGCTCCACCGTCGCCCGGCTGAACGACGGCAGATCCGCGAGCAGGATCTCGGTGTCTTCGTAGGCCGTCGACAGCGCGATCGGACCGATGTTCTGCTGGATCCCCTGGTAGATCACCACTGTGTCGTCGTCCGCGCCCACGTAGTACCGGGTCTGGGTCCAGTTGTAGGCGAGCAGCAGCAGCGAGGCGATCATGGCGAGCACGACCACGAGTCCCACGATCCAGCCGATGCGGCGACGCCTGGCGCGGCGGCGGTCCTCTTCGATGAGCTCCTCGAGGAACTCCGCGGCGGGCTCGAAGTGGCTGGGCTCGTTGGCCGCCTGCCGGTTGGGGTGCAGCCAGTTGCCACGGCCGGAACGCGCGGCCGGCACTTCGACACCCAGCGGGTTCGAGGCCGATCCCACGATCGTGGGAGTGCCGGAGAAGATCGGATGCTGCCCACCGACGTCCACCAGGACGATGGTGACGTTGTCGGGAGCCCCGGCATCCAGCGCCTGCTTGAGAAGGTTGTCGGCCGTGCGACCCGGCGCAAGGCCGAGTCCCAGTGCCTTCGCGGTGTGCGCATCGTCGACCACCCCCGACAGACCGTCGGAGCACAGCAGCCATCGGTCGCCCGGCTGGGTCGGCATGATGAAGGTGTCCAGCTCGGGGTCCGGGTCCATGTCGCCGAGCACGCGCATCAGCACCGAGCGGCGCGGGTGGAACCGCGCTTCCTCCGGAGTGATGCGTCCCGAGTCGACGAGGCGCTGCACGAACGTGTGATCCGTCGTGATCTGGGTGAGGGCCTCGTCGCGATACAGGTAGATGCGCGAGTCGCCGATATGCGCGATGACCGCGTAGTCGTCCACCATGACGAGCGCGCTGACCGTGGTTCCCATGCCGGCCAGCTCGGGCTTGACGTGCACGGTGTCGATCAGCTCGGCGGCCGAGTCGGCGATCGCGTCGCGCAGCTCCCGTTCGGCGGCGGAGGTGGACTCGAACGGATGGTCGAGCCGCTCGAGTCGGGCGATCGCGAGGCTGGAGGCCACATCTCCACCGGCGTGCCCGCCCATGCCATCCGCGACCGCGAACAGATTGGAACCGCAATAGCCGGAGTCCTGGTTGTTGGAGCGCACCTTGCCGGTGTGCGAGATCGCGACGCTCGAGCCCTGGAAGACCATATGTTCCGGGTCCGCTACTTGCGCAGCTCGAAGGTCGTCGCCCCGACCTTGATCGGCGCACCGACCGTGATGGGCATCGGCGCGCTCACCCGCGCGCCGTCGTGCCACGTGCCGTTGGTCGAGTCGAGGTCCTGGATCATCCACTGCTCGCCCCACAGCACGAGGCGGGCGTGGTGGCTGGAGGTGTAGTCGTCGCGGATCACGAGGCCGGACTCGCTGGATCGTCCGATCGTGAGCGGCTCGGAGCCCAGCGGCAGCTCGAGGCCGGCCTTCGGGCCGCTCGTGATGACGATCCGCGACACGGTGTCGGTCGTGGCCGCTCCGCCCTTCGCACCGGACGACGTGGGCCGCGACGATGCCACGGGGGCGGTCGCCGAAGCCCGGGCCGCGGGGGCGGGCGCCGCCGCGGGCGCGGGTTCCGGCATCCGTCGCACCTTCACTCCGAACAGATCGGCACGCAGCGAGTAGACGACCGCGAAGACGAAGAACCACAGCAGCACGAGGAACCCGATGCGCAGCAGCAGGAGGGTCAGTTCACTCAACGCAGCGGCCCACCTTCGCGGACGTTGTACGCCCGCGTGGCGTCGGCCGGCATCGGAGGCTTGGGCGGGGCGGCCTGCGCGACGACCCGGAACACGATGTCGGTGCGCCCGATCGTCACGGTCGAATCCGGCGCGAGCGCGGCCTCCGTGACCTTGCGCCCGTTCAGCATGGTGCCGTTGGTGGACTGCATGTCGCGCACCATCGCCCGCTCGCCGTCCCACAGGATCTCGACGTGCTTGCGGCTCGTGCCCGCGTCGGAGATCGTGATGTCGGCGTCGCTGCCACGGCCGATCACGGTCCGCGACTTCACGATCGGATGCCGCTTGCCCTCGACCTCGAGCACGCCGCGCCACGCGACGCGGCCCTCGGCGGTGGCCGACTCCACGCGGAGCGTGCCGGTCGCGAGCTGATCGTCGCGCACCAGGGTGATCGAGACCGGGCCGGCGAACGAGTAGCCCTGCGCCTTGGCGTGGGCCTGCACGAGGGTGTCGAGCTCTTCGCCGAGCGTGCCGCCGAGCGTGCGCATGCGCTCGTCGTCGGCCGTCGACAGATGCACCGTGAACGTATTCGGCGTCAGAATGCGGTCGCGGCTCACGATGGCGGCCTTCTTGTCGAGCTCGCTCCGCAGGGCGGATGCGATCTCGACGGGTTGGATGCCGCTGCGGAAGGTCTTGGCGAACGCGCTGTTGACGGCGCGCTCGAGACCCTTCTCGAAGCTGTCAAGTAATCCCACGCGACTCCTCAGGCAGGTGGTGCCGGTCGGTACATGCTAATTGCTTAGTCTGTGTTGCCCGTGGATCACCGGTGCACGCCGATTCGAGCGCCGGGATGCTGCGTGATATCCTCGGGAAGTTGAGTTGGCGTCTTCGGATGCCGCATCTCGCGCGAGTGGCGGAATAGGCAGACGCGCTGGCTTCAGGTGCCAGTGTCCGAAAGGACGTGGGGGTTCAACTCCCCCCTCGCGCACGAAACGACGAATGGGCTCCCGAAGGGGGCCCATTCGTCGTTTCATGCACGAGAGGTCACTCCAACGCCGGCACCAGCACCAGCACGATCTCTTCGACCTCACGCCCCACACCCGGAGCGAAGTCGATGTCGCGCGAGACCTCGGTGAACCCGACCTTGGTGAGGACAGCGAGCGAGGCCGCGTTGTGCGCGGCCACGCGGGCGAACAGGGGCCGCTCGGCCTCGCGTGAGACGAGGATGCGCAGCGCCTCGGTCGCCACTCCGCGCCCCCAGGCGTGGCGTGCGATCCAGTAGGTCACCTCACGATCGCCCTCGACGGAGAACAGCGCCGCGGTGCCGGCGAAGCCGCCGTTCTCGGTGACGACATAGGTCGCGACCTCGGAAGCCGTGCGCTCACGGGTGATCCACGCGTCGAACGCGTCTCTGTCATCCGGGTCGGCCGCGGTGAAGGCCGCCATCTCGACCGCCGTGCGGTCGCGCATCATCTCGAAGATCGCGTCGAGATCGTCGTCGTCCAGGTCGCGCAGTTCGATGTGGCCCACGTGACCCACGCTAGCCACCGGCGACGACAGGCAGAAGAGCGATCAGGCGACGCCGTGCAGCTCGCGCAGCAGAGACTCCGCCCGCGCGCCGTCGCGCTGGGCGACGGCATCCCTGAACTCGACGTAGGCCGCGGTGCGCTGAACGGGGCATTCCACGAAGGGATGCCAGCCCGCGAGGTTGCGGCGGATCGCGATCTCGGCCTCGCGCATCACACGGATGAACGCGACGTTCTCGGTGTCTTCCACGATGTGGTCGAAGAACCGGGAGCTGGCAGCCATGATCGCGGGATGGTCGTCTGCGCGGGATGCCGCCACGATCGCATCCGCATGATCGAGCGAGTGCGTGAGCTCTTCGTCGGTGCAGCGCTGCAGCGCGATGCGCAGCGCACTACCCATGAGGTAGATGAAGAACTCGTGTGTGTCGGCATGGACACGCTCGTTCGGCACAGAGACGCGCGTGTAGCGATTCGGCGAGACCTCGACCAGACCGGTGCGCTCGAGGCGCTGCAGTGCTTCGCGCACGGGGGTGCGCGAGACACCGAGACGCTCGGCCAGTTCCTGGTCGCGCAGCCGCTGGCCGGCGCTCAGCCGACCGTCGAGGATCGCTTCGCCGAGGAGCGCATAGACCTCGTCGCCGAGGACGGCACCGCTCGGTTCCAGTGGTGCGAAAGGAGTGGTCATGAGTGGAGTCAGTCTACGACGGACGATTCACTCGCATAGACCTTGCGTGGCGCTCGCTTCGCAGACTGCGCAGGTGCGGAACTCGCTCGGCGAATTCACGGTTCCACAAGGCCTTTTCTGGCGGTTCGGCTCTCGCCGCAGGGCTGATATATCGGTAGAGTGTGCGGTGTCACGCCATGCGTGGCCTATCCGGGGGGATCCGTCGACGCCCGGGCTTCGAGTGTCTTGACTCAGCCCGGGCGTGCGATGGGCCTGTGCAACGTTTGTGTCACCTTCTTTGCGAAGATTTCTCCCGAACCGTCCGCGGTTCGATACCCTGATTGGGACTCGACGCAGACAGCTCGGGCACAAGAGAACGGCATTACATGAGTACCCAGGGCACGGTCAAGTGGTTCAACGCGGAGAAGGGCTTCGGCTTCATCGCTCCTGATGACGGCGGCGCCGACGTCTTCGCGCACTACACCGCGATCCAGTCGGGCGGTTACCGCTCGCTCGAAGAGAACCAGCGCGTCGAGTTCGAAGTAGCCCAGGGCCCCAAGGGCCTGCAGGCTGAGAACATTCGTCCGGTCTGACTTAAGACCGACCGCGCGGCGCCTCGTGCGTCGCGCCACTGCGGGGCGAGGCGGGAGCCGGCAAGGTCGGCGCGCCGACTCGCCACGTTTCATGCGAAATCCGCACGAGCGACTGCTCGTGCGGATTTTCGTTTCCCGTAACTTGGCGGACTCAATGCCCGTATACCGTCAGAGGCGGGCCGAAGGCGACCCTTCCTGATCGCGTACCGATTGGACCTGCCCGATGCCTCCCATTTCTCGACGCACCGCACTCGCCGCGCTGTTGTCCGCGGCTCCCGTCCTGATGGCGGGGTGCGGGCTCGACCGGAGTGCAGCGACTCCGGGTGCGGCATCCGCGTCCGGCGCCACCGCAACGGGCAGCGCGACCGCCGCCGCCTCGCCGGCCACCGCCTCACTCGGCGTGCTGAGCACTGCGGAGTTCGGTCCCACCGGCCGGCATTGGCCCTCCCGCACGCCCGCGCTCACGGACACGTTCGACTTCACGATCGAGGTCAACGCGACCTGGGCGGCGATCGCGGACGGCATCAAGCAGGCGATCGCGAAAGCACCGAAGGGGAAGACGCGGGTTCTTGTCAAGCCGGGTGTCCTGCCCGGCTTCGGTGCCGGGTCGAGCAAGACACCCGTGCTCAAGAATGTCGGCAAGACGGGGCTCGCCAACCGCGTTCTGGTCACCCCGCGCGATGGTGTCGGAACCGTGAGCTTCGCGGACTCGATCCGACTCGAACTCGTCGCGGGCGTGAGCTTCGTCGGTTTCTGGATCTTCCCCAACTCCATGGTGCTCAGCGCCGTGCAGGACTTCGCGTGGGCGTGGTCGAAGGGGCAGGCCTTCAACATCAGCTCGAACTCGGCCGTGCCGACCAAGGATGTCGAACTGATCGAGTGCGTGACGCCGGATGCCCGCCTGATCGATGCCGACACCTGGGCATTCCGCACCGGCGGCCAGCCCTACGAGAACGTGTCGGCCATCGGCTGCTATCTGGCTCCGTCCTACAAGGCGGCAGGTTCCAGCGCTCACTGCGACACGCTCCAGCAGTCGGGCAACGAGCTGAAGACCGGACTTCTGATCCGTGACTCGGTCGTCTTCTCGTCGACGAATGCCGGGTTCATCCCCTCGGGCGGCGCGAGCGGTGTGATGTTCGATCACAGCCTGATGGTCGGCGGCGACCGGATGCTGCTGCGCTACCCGCTGCCCGCTGGCGCCAACGCCTTCACCTCGGGCCTGCCCGCCGCGATCAACGGGGCGGGTTCGATCGACCAGATGTCGGCGAAGAACTCGACCTTCATCGGCAACGTGCGCGGCAAGTTCCTGTCCGTCGAGAACACGAGCGTCACGGCGACGAACCCGCCCGCCGCGACGTCCGGCAAGTTCACGAGCGATCCCTCGCTGTCTTCGATCGATGCCGCGTGGCTCGAGTCCCGGAGCCCGATGCCCACCGACGAGCGTCTGCGCGCGGCATGGGCAGCGCTCTAGCGGACGGGCTCGGAGACCGGCCCATCGTGCAGCAGACGGCTCCGGCGCGCGTGCATGTCGCGTTCGCCGCGGACAACGTCGTATCGAAAGGCCTTGCCGCGGCAGTGCGCTCGGTCGATGAGAGCCTCGCACGCGCAGGGCGGACTGGGGCGGTGTACGTCGTGGACTGCGGCCTGACCGCGCGGTCGCGCCGCAAGATCACCCACAGCGCCGATCCGACGCGGACCAGTGTCGTCTGGTTGAGCGTGCGAGACGAGGCGCAGGAGCTGGTCCGCTCGCTCTCGGCCGGCTCGACGCGGCCCTATCCTCCGGCGGCGTACGCACGACTGCTGCTGCCCGCCCTGCTTCCCGAAGCGGTCGCGAAGGTCGTCTATCTGGACGCCGACACGATCGTGCGGGGCGACGTGGCGGCGCTGTGGGACGAGGACATGGCGGAGACGCCGCTGTTCGCGGTCGAGGACCTTCCGTTGGACAACGGCAACGCCGCGCGCATCGCCCGCACCGTCGACCAGAGTCGGTATCCCTACGATCCAGGTCGCGTGTACTTCCAATCAGGCGTGCTGGTGATGGACATCGCGACGTTCCGCCGGGAGCGCCTGGCCGAAACCGCGTTCGCCTTCCTGCGCGAGTACCCGACGATGCAGTTCCCCGACCAGGATGCGCTCAACGCGCTCTTGGCCCCGCGGACGCGGATGATGGATCCTCGGTGGAATCAGATGGTCGCGGTCTATCGCTACCCGGATGCCGCGGCCAGTCCGTTCGATCCCGAGCAGTTCCGCCTGCTGCGGGAGGACCCGTTCGTGGTCCACTATTCGGGTCGGCCCAAGCCGTGGGAGCCCGGCTGCGAGCATCCGTGGCTGGCGGAGTGGTTCGCGATCCTCGACCGCACCCCGTGGGCCGGCTGGCGCCCCACCCGCTGGAACGGCTTCCTCGAGCGGCTGCCGCGGATTCCGCGCGTCGTGCAGCGCCGGGTGCGCACCATCGTGCGCTCGCTCAAGCCTCGCAAACCCGCGTCGGATGCCGCGACGGGGGCTGCGGCATGAGGCCCCCGCGCTGGCTGCTCGCGCCCCTGCAGTCCGAAGGCCTCATCCGCGCGGTCGATAGAGTCGCGGTGCGCACGCGTCCCGGCGCGGGCGAGCACCATGTGCTGATCGCACCGCCGGGTGGCGGCAACATCGGCGATCAGGCCCTGGTCGAGGCGTTCGTCGAGGCGACCACCGGCCCGGTTCTGGTCGTGGTTCGTCGGTCGGGCGACATCGACATCCCGCCGCGTCTGCGGGGTCGGATGCGGCTTCTCCCTCTCCCGGCGCTGGTCTACGGCTCCGCCGTCGGCCACTGGCGCGACGCGCGGAAGCTGGATCGAGAGCTCCGCACGGCCGCGTCGGTGAGCATCGTCGGTGCCGACATCATGGACGGCGCCTACGTGCTGCGCGCATCCGTCAACCGCGCCGGGCTCGCCGAACGGCTTGCCCGCCTCGGGTGGGAGCCGCGCATTCTGGGCTTCAGCTGGAACGCCGACCCCCACCCGGCGGCGGCGGCGGCGATGCGGCGCGCATCGGCTGCGGGTGTGCGGATGCTGCTGCGCGACCCGCTCTCGGCCGGCCGGGCTCGGCGTGACGGCATGACGGTCACCGACACGGCCGATCTCGTCTTCCTCGCCACCACGAGACACGACGACGTGCTGACCGAGGTGGCCCCGGATCTCTCCGTCAGCGACCGGATCGCCGTGGTCAACGCGTCGGGGCTGGTCGGGGCGGGCGACGCACAGGTGCGCGACTACGCGAAGATCATCGACGCGCTGCGCGCCGACGGGATGCGGGTCATCATCGTGCCGCATGTGTCGCGGCCCGGTGCCGACGACCTTCCGCTGTGCCGGCGCATCGCCGCCGAGTTCCCCGACGACCCGTCGGTCTCGCTCGTCGAGCGGCTCCTCGCGCCCGCCCAGATCCGGGCATTGGCCGCGCGCGCCGGCATCGTGGTGACCGGTCGGATGCATCTGGCCGTGATGGCGCTGCTGGCCGGCACCCCGCCGATCACAGTCGCCACCCAGGGCAAGGTCGAGGGCCTGATGCGCCTGTTCGACTCGCATGAGCTGTGCGTGCAGCCCGGCGACGGCTTCGCCGACCGCGTCGAGCCTGTGCTGCGCGGCATCCTGGACGATCCGTCCGCCGCACGCGCGCGACTGCTCGAGCGGCTTCCCGGTGTGATCGCGTTGGCCTCCGCGAACGTCGAGGGCATCGGCGCCGTGCGCGAGGAGGTGCTGACCTCGTGAGCTCTTCCGATCGCCGTGTCCCGCGGATCAACGGGCTGAAGATGTTCGAGGCCGCGCAGCGGCTGCGCGATGCCGGGTTCAGCATGATCGCCGCGTCGGGCTTCGCCTCATTCGGCCGGGGGAGTCGCATCATGCTGCCGTTCCGGGCCGGCAATCCGCACAAGGTCGCGATCGGATCTCAGGTGCTGATCGGCCCGTCGTCGTGGTTCATGGTGCCGCGGCTGGACGCGCCGGGCCCGGTCATCCACATCGGCGATCGCGTGCGGATGAATCAGACGTCCATCTCCGCGGTGGAACGCGTCTCGATCGGCGAGGCGACAGCGCTCGCGCGCGGCGTGTACATCGCCGACCACATGCACGGATTCCACGACCCGAACCTCGCGGTGCGCGACCAGCCGCTGGAGCGCATCGCCCCGGTCACGATCGGGCGCGGCGCGTGGCTCGGCCAGAACGTCGTCGTCCTCCCGGGCGTGACGATCGGCGACGGCGCGGTGATCGGCGCGAACAGCGTCGTGACGCGCGATGTGCCCGCCCGCACTGTCGCGGCCGGCGTGCCCGCGAAGGTGCTCAGGAAGATCGACGGATGAGCGACACCGCCGGCGCGCCCCTCGACCACGTCTTCACGTTCTCGTACGAGACGTATGCCGATGCGGTTCAGCGCGGCATGATGCGGCCGCCGGACCGGATCCTGCAGACGCTCATGTCCAGCCCGCGGGTGGGGCGCCTCCTGGTCGCGAATCCCTATCGGTCATTCGTCAGCGAAGCCGCACGGCGCGTGCGCGGACGCGACGACGGCATCGCTCCGACGCCGCAGCGCGCCCTCGTTCAGCCGATGCGCCTGGCACGAGCCGATGCCAGATCCCGCCGCAGCCTGGTCGAGGGCTACCGCCGCTACGACGAGCGGCTGCGCCGCGCCGCCGAGGAGCTGGGACTCCACGCTCCGCGGGTCATCACGACCAACCCGCTCGTGGCCGGCTTCGCTCCGTTCGCATGGGCCTCGACGGTCACCTATTTCGGCCGAGACGACTGGCTCAGCTCGGAGGCGCGCCGTGCCTACTGGCCCGCCTATCGCGCCGCGTATCGGCAGATGCGCGAAGCGGAGGTCGGCGTCGTCGCCGTGTCGGAGCAGATCATCGAACGGATCGCGCCACTCGGACCGCACGCCGTCGTTCCCAACGGCGTCGAGCCGGCCGAATGGGCCGGTCCGGTGCCGGACGCGCCGGAGTGGCTCGCGGCCATCCCCGGCCCTCGGGCGATCTACGTCGGCACGATCGATACGAGACTCGACACCGAGGGGGTCGCCGCGCTCGCCGCATCGCGGCCCGGTGTGAGCATCGTCCTGCTCGGACCGGTGCCGGATGCCGACTACATCCGCCCCCTCCGGGGCATCCCGAACGTGCACGTGCACCCGGGCGTGGGCAGGTCAGAGCTCGTCGCCGCTCTGCGCAACAGCCAGGTGAGCCTTCTGGCGCACCGGCGCACGCCGCTGACCGAGGCGATGAGTCCGCTCAAGGTCTACGAGTACCTCGCGGCCGGCATCCCGGTCGTCTCGATCGATCTGCCGCCGGTGCGAAGTCTCGGAGACCGGGTGCTGCTCGCGCCGAGCACCGCGCAGATGGGTCCGATGCTCGATCGGGCCATCGAGATGGGCATCGCGACGGAGTCGGAGCGGACGGAATTCGTCGACCGGCACAGCTGGGCTTCACGCCATCGGGTGATCCTGGACATGACCTGCCGGAGCGTCATGTTACGGCGAGGTGAAGAGTTCTCTCCAACCGTGTGAAGTCTGGCCCGTTGACCTGTCGCCGAGGGTGAGGCCGCCCGTAGTCTGGATTTCTGGCCCCGTTTCGTCGAGGCCGACGCTCCACAGACTCCACCCGCTCCACCGCGACCTGTCGGCATTGGACTGACAGGTCCAGCCCGGGTCACGGCCGCCCCACAAATCGTTTCCGCTCACTGGGACCTTGGGGGGTCGAATGAGCTCTGTCAGCCATCCGCTGTCCGCACCTCGTGCGCAGCCGTGGGAATCCATGGCGCGCGGCGCGGTGCCGCGTCAGCCGCTCACGCTCGCATGGTTCCAGCGCCTGATCACCGGCATCGTGATCGGCGACACGATCGCAATCGGCCTGGCTCTCATCGCAGCGACCTTCGTCCGTTTCGGTGTCGGGCCTTCGGGGCTGCCGGATGCCGCGCCCGGGTACACGATCGCCGCCGTGTGCGTGGCGGGCGTCTGGCTGGTCGCGCTGTCCGGAGCCAAGAGCCGGGCGAAGCGCATCATCGGGGAGGGCCTGACCGAGTATCAGCGAGTGACCAATGCCACGCTGGTGGCGTTCGGCATCGTCGCGATCTTCTGCTACCTCGCCCAGATCGACTTCGCACGCGGGTACGTCGCGCTGACCCTTCCGGTCGGCTGGCTGCTGCTGCTGAGCAACCGGCTCATCTGGCGCAGAGTCCTCCTGAAGATGCGCCACGATGGGCGGTGCCTGACCGGGGCGATCGTGGTGGGTCCGGCAGTCGATGTCGAACGCACCGTGAGCGAGCTGAGACGCAACGTGCGCGCCGGCTACCGCTCGATCGCCGTCGCCCTGACCGACCGGATCGAAGACGCACCGCCCTCCACGCAGGGCTATCTCGAAGAGCTGCCTCACGTGGCGTTCGACGATGTGGTCTCAGCCACGAAGGACTCCCGCGCACGGGCGCTCATCGTCGCCGGTGACCTGCCGGGTGGTCGCGACCGCATCCGTGAGATGGGCTGGCAGCTCGAGAACTCCCGTGCCGAGCTGATCCTCGTCTCGCGGCTGACAGATGTCGCCGGGCCGCGCGTGCATCTTCGCCCCGTGGTCGGGCTGCCGATGGTGCACGTGCAGCTTCCGCAGTACACAGGGGTCGCCCACACGGCCAAGCGGGGGTTCGACGTGTTCGCATCGGCCGCGGCGCTCCTGGTGCTGTCGCCGCTTCTGGGGGCGATCGCCCTCGCCGTCCGGATGAGCGACAAGGGTCCGGCGCTGTTCCGGCAGGAGCGCGTCGGAATCGGCGGCTCGACGTTCAAGATGCTGAAGTTCCGCTCGATGGTGGTGGATGCCGATGCCAAGCGCGCCGAGCTGCTCGCGCTCAATGAGGGCAACGGCGTGCTGTTCAAGCTGAAGGACGACCCCAGGATCACGCGGGTGGGGCGCGTCCTCAGGCGCTTCTCCCTCGACGAGCTGCCACAGCTGTGGAACGTGCTGCGCGGAGAGATGAGCCTGGTCGGGCCGCGGCCCCCGCTGCCCAGCGAGGTCGAGCTGTACGCCGGCCACGAGACGCGCCGCCTGCTGTCCAAGCCGGGCATCACCGGCCTCTGGCAGGTCAGCGGCCGCAGCGACCTCAGCTGGGAGGACAGCATCCGGCTGGACCTCTACTACGTGGAGAACTGGTCCTTCACAGGCGATCTGATGCTGATCATGCGCACGGTCGTCCAGATGTTCAAGCACGACGGCGCCTACTAGAAGGAGCAGACGATGGCGAAGACGATGATGGTCTGCTCCGGCGGCGGACACCTGAAGCAGCTGTTCACCCTGTCCTCACGACTGGGTGTCGACCCCGAGGACCAGGTCTGGATCACGTTCGAGAACGGGCTGTCCTCGTCGCTCCTCGAAGGGCGCGAGGTGCACTACGCGCCGTTCGTGGCACCGCGCGACCTCCGCAATCTCTGGAGGCTTCGCTCGCTGGCGTCCCGCGTGATGAAGGAGCACACGTACGACCGCGCGTTCAGCACCGGGTCCAGTCCCGCCGTCGCGGTGCTGCCGATGGCGGCGGCGCACGGCGCGGAAGCCCACTACATCGAGAGCGCGGCCCGGGCGGATGGCCCGTCGATGTCGGGCCGCATCCTGCAGCGGCGCAAGAGCGTGCACACCTATACCCAGTACCCGTCGTGGCAGAGTTCGCGGTGGCAGTACGGGGGGTCGATCTACGACGGCTTCACCGCCGGGCCGTCGACGCCGGTGCCGACGCGCATCCGCAAGGCCGTCGTCACGGTCGGAACGCAGGAGGGCTACTCGTTCGACCGTCTGTATGACGCCCTGGTGCCCCTGCTCGCCGACTGCGACGAGGTCCTGTGGCAGACCGGCTCGCAGGACGTGTCGCGCTGGGGCATCGAGGGCAGAGATCGAGTGCCGCATGCGGAGCTCAACGAGGCCGTCGCGGAAGCGGACGTCGTGATCGCCCACTCCGGCACCGGATCCGCCATCACGGCGTTCGAGCAGGGAAAGTTCCCGATCCTCGTTCCGCGACTGGCCAAGCACGGTGAGCATATCGACGACCACCAGCTCCAGATCGCGGCGGAGATGCAGCG
The DNA here is from genome assembly GCA_963781135.1 of uncultured Actinomycetota bacterium. Classification (GTDB taxonomy): domain Bacteria; phylum Actinomycetota; class Actinomycetes; order Actinomycetales; family Microbacteriaceae; genus Microbacterium. The sequence continues at coordinate 81,454 of CAWADY010000004.1, forward strand.
CCGAGGGCTCGCGTTCATGCGCATGCCGGAGGAACTGTACGACGACGTGCTGCTCAGCGCCGCGTCACGATCGGTGCGCACCGTGCAGGCTCCGCCGATGTCGATCGCCGCGTAGCGGCGGCCGGCGGGTCACAGCCGGCGCAGCAGCTTCGCGGGAACCCCGCCGTAGAGCGCGTCGGGCTCGCAGTCCGAGGTCACCACCGCGCCCGCCGCGATCACGCTGCCCGCTCCGATCGTGACGCCCGAGAGGACCGTCACCCCGGCGCCGAGCCAGCATCCGTCACCGACGACGATCGGCGCTGCGCTGGTCGCACCCGCCCGCGCGGAGGAGGGACCGAGTTCGTGGGTCGTGGGCACGAGCGCGCAGCGTGGGCCGATCCGCACACCCGAGCCGATCGTCACGGGAGCGTTCGCTCCGACGAGCAGCTCTGCGTTGACGAAGACGCCATCGCCGATGCTCAGCACCGAGGGATCGCCGATGAAGCGGATGCCGGCCAGTACCCGGGCCCGACCGATGCTCGCCCCGGCACGCCGGAGCAGCCGCGTCCGGGTGGTCGGAGACCACACGCGCGAGGACGCGACAGCAGCGATGAAGCTCGTGAATCGCATTCCGGATGCTGCGCCCGCCCTACGGGACGAGCGCTCCCTCCACGACATTCCATGCGGCCGCGGCGATCGCCGCCTGTCCCGCGACGGAGGGGTGGAAGTGGTCGATCGTCGAGACCTCGGCGGTCGTGAACTCGACGGCGTTGACCGCACCGCCGTCGGAGACGCAGCCCTCGGTCGCTGCGCAGGCAGCGACGATCGCCGCGTTGTCCGCATCGATCGTCTCCTGGATGATCGTCCGGCGCGCTTCATCCTCGGGTGCGTCGGAGGTCGCGTTGCCGAGCATCGAGGTGCACGAGGTGCTCGAGTTCCACGCTTTCACCGCGCTCGGGTCATCGCGTCCCACTCGCCACAGCTGGAGAAGGTCTGGGATCGACAGAGCGACGACCGTCGCCTCGGGGAGTGCGGCGCGAGTGCGGGCAAGGAGGTCGGCGTAGCCCGCGGCGAAGGTCTCGGTCGGAGTGACCGCCGACATGCTCGCGGTGCAGATGTCGTTCGCGCCGACCAGGACCAGCACGAGGTCGGCGTCGGAGTCGGTCAGCGCTCGGATGGCCGCATCCCTCGTGCCGATTCCGGCACCGGGGCGTGCCAGCGCCATGATCTCGGGTGTCGTGCCGCTCAGCTGAGCCCAGCGGGCGGCCACGGAGTTCACAGCAGGGTCGCTGCCCACCGCCCACGAGACCTGCTGGCACACGCCCGCGTCGGCGCACGCGTTCACGCCGAGCGACATCGAATCGCCGACCACGGCGATCGTCGAGATGTCGGGCAGGGTCGCACTGGGGGTCGGCGTCGCGACCGGTTCCGGCTCCGCGGCGGTGCAGCCGGTGATCGCCAGCGCCGCTGCGATCACGATCGCGGCGGCCAGCTTCCGGCCGCCGAGTCGCCTGATCGGATTCATGTCGCCCCGCCCTTCGTCGCCGCAGCCTGTTCGGCACGCAAGGTGCTCGAGATCTCATCCGGCCCGATCTCGGCCACCCCCAGAACCGCCGCAGGCGTGTTCTCGGGCAGATCCGGATCGGACGCGCTCTGGTGGGAGGCGGGCCGGCGGGCCTTGAGCACGAAGTCGAGGATCGCCTTCATGTCCCGGCGGTACGCCGGGATCGCCAGGAACACCGCCATCGCGGCGACGCCGGCGAGACCGCCGATGATCACCTGGAGGATCGCGGGCCAGCCGGTGGTCAGCGTCACTGCACCCCAAGCCGCTGCGAACGCGAACGGCGTCATCAGCACCGGACGCACCAGCGGCGCACACAGGTCGGACCAGCCGCGCAGGAACGTCCCGCGGATCGCGACGATGAAACCGGGGACCAGCATCACGAGCGTGATCAGGCCGTACAGCAGCGCGAGGCCCTCCATGCCGTTCCACCAGATGCCCACGAAGAACATCGCGATCACGATCGGCCGGGTGATCAGCGAGTAGATCAGCTGACGATGCGCTCGCCCGAGCGTGATGAACAGCCACCCCTGCACGTTGCCGATGGCCTGGGCCATGCCGGCGATCGCGAGGAGGCTGAAGATGACCGCCGCCTCCTCCCACCCGGGGCCGAGCAGCACAGCGATCAGGGGGCCGGCCACGGCCGCGGCGATCGCGTACGTGGGAAGGGAGAGGTATCCGATGATCGACAGCGATCCGCGGATGTAGCGCCGGTAGCGCTCCCCGTCATCCTGCAGTCTGCTCAGGACCGGAAGGGCGACACGGCCGAGTGGGCCGTTGAGCTGCTGCTGCGGCAGGAGGAACAGCGCGTACGCGCGCGAGTACTGGCCCAGGGCGGCCGGGCCGAGCTGCTGGCCGATGATGACGTTGTCGAGGTTGCGCGCGGCGTAGTTGAGCAGCTGAACGCCGAAGATGCTGCCGCCGGTGGTGATCAGCGGGATGACGTCGCGCCCGAGCCGTGGCCTGCCCCATTTCGGCTTCGCGGCGATCCAGAGCGCGATGAGGCGGTAGACCTGCCCCGCGCCGGCGAGGATGACGAGCGACCACACGCCGAAGCCGAGCACCGCGGCGATGAGGGAGAGCACCACGCCGACGAGCATCGCGACGATGTCGATCATGGCGAGTGTGCCGAAGCGGAGGTCGCGCTGGATCGAGGCCTGCAGAGGCATCGCGAGGCCGTTGAGCAGAAGGGTGGGCGCCACAGCGAGCGTCAGCACGAGCAGCTGCGGTTCGCCGTAGAGTGCGGCGATCAGCGGAGCGCACGCGGCGATCACGACCATCAGGCCACCGCCGAGCAGCGCGGAGAACCACAGCAGCCCCGACCACTGTCGCTGGGTGAGGCTGCGCGCCTGCAGGATCGCGCCGGTCATGCCGAAGTCGCGGACGAGGTCGGCCACGCCGACGATCGCCATGATCATCACCACGAGTCCGAAATCGCTCGGATCCAGCAGTCGGGCCAGGAGCATCGTGGAGACGAGCTGGATGAGGGTCTTCAGCCACAGGCCGCTCGCTGTCACGGCCGCACCGCGCGAGGCGGTGTGGCCGAGGTTCTTCGGCGCGGCCACTGCGCCCTCGGCCGAGGGCGGGTTCGGCGCCGTCATGCGTCCACCAGCGTCCGCGACGACGCGTCGCGCGCCCAGCCGACCGTCGTGCCTCGCCGGATCGCCCGGCGGGCGCGCATCCTCGGCACCGCGTAGCCGTAGGCGTAGAACGGCAGCGCGAACCAGAGGGACGGACGGCGGGCGACGCGGCGCAGCAGCTTGCTGTAGCGCGAGCCGGCGGCATCCTGCGTCGCAAGCTGCACCTCGCGGGAGAGCGACTGATTGCCCACTTCGATGCGCGTCGCACGCCGGATGTGCGTCTTCATGTCTTTCGGAGCATAGATCGTGAACGAGTGGTCCTCTAGCGTGGTGCGCTCTTCGGCGAGGAACCTCTGCTGCACGAATCGATCGTCGGCGATGACATCCGGGAAGGCCGCCCACCGTGCCCGCCCGGCGCCGTTCACCGCGTAGATGCCGGAACCGACATGCCCCGCGCGACGATAGTCCGATTCCGCCCAGATGCGCTGGAACTGGCGGACGGCGAAGGAGGAGCGGGAGCTGTCCACGACCATGACGGGCGCAGCCACGCGCGGCGCGGAGCTGCCGCCGAGCGCGCGGGCGAGCGCGCGCAGAGCAGCGACGTCGACCCGGACGTCGGCATCGAGGTACACGCGCGGGAGTGTGGTCGCGGCCGTATCGCCCGCATTGAGTGCGGCGATCTTCGATGCCTCGGCGATCTCGATGACCCGGATGCCGGCGCCCGCCGCCGCGGCGTGGTGCGCGGTGTCGTCGCTGCAGCCGTTGGCCACGACGATCACCTCGAACTCCCCCGGGGCCGCACCTTCGAGCGTGTGCCTGAGGGTGCGCGCGATGAGCGCACCCTCATCGTGCGCCGGGATCACGATGCTGAGCGTCGGCGTCATGCAGCGACCCGTTCGACAGCGAGCGTCCCCGCCTCCCGCTCGGCCCGTGCCCGCAGCGCGGGCGGACTCGACGTGATCAGCCACGCGCCGATCGCGTAGAGGATGCACAGCACGAAGAACGTCTGGTAGAAGCCGAACGCGTCGTAGAAGAAGAGCGCGGCCGTGTATCCGGCGCCCGACACGACGATCGCGAATCCGAGGAAGCCGTAGCGCGGGTCGCGCTTGGCGACGGTGAGCGTCCATCTCAGGATCATGATGAGCGGGACAAGAGTGAGCGCCGCAACGCCGATCACTCCGACCGCCCCGGTCTCGAGCATCGAACCGAGGATCTGGTTGTCGAGGATGTATGCGTTCTGATCCTCGCCCACCACGATGCGGCTGCCGACGCCCGTACCGAAGAACGGCCGGACGACATACTGCTCCAGCGACGGACCGAGATCGGCCAATCGGCCGGCACCTCGGAATCCTGGTGAGGTCTGCTGCGAGGCGACGAGCCCGTCGACGTCGAGGAACGACACGAGCAGCGTGTCGAAGACCTTCGGCACGGCGAGGAAGCCCAGCACCACAAGCGGCAGACCGAATGCCAGCATGAGCACTCCGAGCCACGGGCGGAAGATGAGCGTCACGAGGAACATGATCGCGAGCACCACGACCGCCGTGCGCGAGACGGCGGACAGCACGCCGCACAGCAGCAGACCCGTGACGATCCCGTACAGGATGCGACGACTGAGCTCGTTGCGCGGCCACTTGCCGTATTTCGCGAGATAGATGGCGAGTGGGATCAGCATGCAGAGCATGACCGACAGTGCAATCGGATGCTGCGCCGACCCGTACGAGCGGTACCCCCCGGCGCGGAACGCCTCCGCCTCCTCGCGCAGCGCGATCAGGGGCAGGAACGAGTCCAAGCGGGTGAAGACGTTGAACCGCGTGACGCGCTCGAAGGTCGCCAGAGCCGCCACGACGGCACCGCACCACACCAGGCCTGTCACGAGGCCCATCACGATCGTCTCTTTGGTCAGCAGCTGCCGCACGACGTAGAACGTCGACAGCAGGACCGCGTAGTTGACGACTGCCCCGACCGCATCCGAAGCGAGTCCCTGCTGGACCAGTTCGGTGCCGTTCATCGGAATGGAGATCACGAGACTGGCGAAGAAGATGCCGATCGGCCACCCGAATGCGACGGGCTGCCATTTGCGCTTCTTATCGAGCAGGAGTGCGCCGAGGATCACGAGCACGAGCAGCACCAGGATGACTCGGTACGGCTCGAGCGCGAAGTCCAATGGGATCGGCAGCGACCAGCGCCGCACCGGGATGAACATGATGATCGCGATCAGGATCACCAGTCCGCCGGTGAACGAGAAGATCGCCTTGCGTGCGAGGTAGAGGATCGAGACGCCGATCATGACGCCGCCCGCGACGATCGGCGGCAGGAAGAGCACGCTCACGGTCGCGATCGCCACCAGCACGATCACGGCGGCGACCTGCCTCCCGACGGAGAGGGTGGTGCCCTCTCCGTCGGGAGCGGTGGCCGGGCGCGTCGAGTCGGCCGCGGCAGTGTCGCGTGCCTCCTCGGTCGAAGGGAGGAGTGTCACAACGCGCCGATCATCCGACCGGAGCGGGTTCGCGCTCCTCGGCGTCCTCGTCGGCCGTCGCCTCCGAGTCGCTCCGGTTCGCACGCCGGGTGCGAGAGGTGAGATCCTCTGGAGCCTCATCCTCGTCCGCGGTCGACTCCTCATCGGCAGTCGCCTCGGGGTCTTCGCCCTTGGCCGCCTTCTTCTTGGCGCGGCTGGACTTCGCGCCGGCGATGATGAAGGCCGCAGCGACGAACAGGAAGAACACGCCGAGGAAGGCGACGACGACCGGGATCATCGGGTTGCTGCCCTCGACCGCCTGCGGCGGAGTGGTGTTGATCACCGTCAGCACGACCCGATCGGTCGGCGGGATCTGCTGCTCATCCTGGTCGGCGACCACCTGTGTGAGGAACGAGTCGGTCGCGGTCGCGGCGATTGCCTCGGCGCGATCGGGGATGGTCGACGTTCCGACGACCTCGATGATCGGCAGGCTGTAGCGGCCCGGGAACGCTTCGTCTCCGCCCGGCTGGGTGGTGCGACGAAGAGCGGTGAGCGCCTCGGTGTCGGCGAGGCCGCCGACGGAGTCCGCGACTGCGCCGCGCATGTCAGCGCCGCTGACGAGGTACGCGTAGATGATGGCCTTCGAGGTCAGATCGACATCCGTCGGCTGCGTCTGGCCCTCGACGAGCGGCTGACCCGGGATGACCGCCTGGTACAGCGGCTGGGTCTGACTGCTGATCATGACCGTCGTGCTCGAGTTATAGGTCTGCTCTGCTCTCGGGACGACTTCGCCGCCCTCGATCTTGAACCCTGCGAAGAAGCCGGCTGTCACAGCCACCAGGATGCCGATGAGGAGCAGCCACTTGCTGTTCCAGAGGATTTGAAGATACTTCGGAATTTCCATTGTTCACTCCCGTAACGCCCCCACGGGCGAGTGATGGATTCGCCGCCGTGGCGCTGGACGAGAAAGAATTCGCTGATCCGCGAGATTGATCCCCACAATCATGATGAGCGACGAACAATCCGAGCGTGTTGCCGGATTGTTAATGGCTGACGACAATTCGGTGGAAGGAGGCCGATCGCCTTGCATCGGCGACGCCGCCGCGTTCACAGTGGAGGAAAGGGTCACGAATTGCTCACGTGACGCGGATCAGCAGCTGGGGGGCGGCATGAAGATTCTCGTATCGTTCCCGCACGCGCTCGGCTCGCCTGGGATCGGCTGGACCGCGTGGAATCAGGTGAACGAGCTGGTGCGGCGCGGACACGATGTGACCGTCGTCGCCGCCAGCGTCGCGAATCCGGTGGCCGGCGCGACCCTGGTCCAGAGCCTCTCGGTCGCGGGTCGCCGCATTCCGCACCGCTCGATCGGGCGCGACCGGGCCTTCGCGTGGCACGACCGGGTGGCGCAGCGCACGTATGAGAAGGTGCGCCCGGAACTCGTGCACCTCTGGCCGCTGGCACCGGGACTCACGGCGGCCGCCGCGAGCTCGGACGGCACAGCGGTGGTCCGAGAGGCACCGAACACCCACACGGTCCACGCGTGGCGCGTCGTCGAGGAGGAGGTCCGCTCGCTCGGACTGGACGGCGCCATCTCCACGGCGCACACGGCCGATGCAGCCCACCTGCGCATGGAGCAGGCGGAGTGGGATGCCGCCACCGGCGTCCTTGCGCCGTCCACCGTCGTGGCCGAGTCCTTCGTCGCCGAGGGCTTTCCGGCGGAGCGGATCTTCCGCCACCAGTACGGCTACACCCCCGGCACTCGCCGCATCGAGGCACGGGGCGCGGACGACCGGCCCCTGCGCGCGATCTACGTCGGCCTCGGCGAACCGAGGAAGGGTCTGCACTACGCGTTGCGGGCCTGGCTCGATTCCGACGCGAGCCGCGACGGCACCTTCACGATCGTGGGCCGCATCCTCCCGGCCTACCGTGATCTGCTGGCCGGAGAGCTCGCACATCCCAGCATCCGCGCCGTCGGCTTCTCGTCCTCGGTCGGCGCCGCACTCGCGGCCTCCGACGTCCTCCTGCTGCCGACGATCGAGGAGGGCAGCGCCCTGGTGACCTACGAGGCCCAGGGAGCAGGATGTGTGCCGCTCGTCTCGAGCGCCGCCGGCGCGATGCTGGATGACGGCGTGCAGGGCCTCATCCACGAACCCCGCGACGTCGCGGCCCTGACGGGACATCTGGACCTGCTGTCCGAGGATCGTGCCCGCCTGGCTGCGCTCTCGCGTGCCGCCCTCGCGCACGCGCCGGAGCTCACCTGGGAGGCAGCCGGAGCACGGCTGGAGGGCGCGTACGAAGTCGCGCTCGCCGTCGCGGGCTCCACGGCGCCGACCCGCCTCGCGAAGGGAGGCGTCGATGCCGTCTCCGTCTGATGTGACCGTCATCGTGTGCACCCGCGATCGTCCCGAGATGCTGCAGGGTGCGCTCGCCGCGATCCACTCCTCCACGCCACCCGAGACGGCGATCCTGGTCGTGGACAGCGCAAGCAGCACGTCCGAGACGCGCGACGTGGCCGCGGCGGCGGGGGTCGGCTACGTGCGCTCCGGCAAGGGTCTGTCGGTCGCGAGGAACGTGGGCATCACGACGGCCGACCGACCGATCGTGATCTTCACCGATGACGACTGCCGCCCCACGCAGGGCTGGGTGGAGAAGCTCATCGGCCACTTCGATGAGGATGCGGTGTCGGCCGCGACCGGGCGCATGCTCGATCACGCGGTCTCTGCGGACGTCCCGTACCACCGGCAGACGAGGTACACGCGGCCACTCTCCGGCATCGATGCCGGTCACGGTGCGGTGATGGCGTTCCGGCGCGAAGTGCTGCTGCGGCTGGGCGGGTTCGACGACCTGATGGGCGCGGGGCAGCCGATGGCCGGCGCCGAGGATCTCGACATCTTCATCCGGATCCTGCGCGGCGGAACGGGCATCGTGCACGACGGAACCTGCGTCGTGCTGCACGCCAATACTCGCGTCGGCGATGCGTACGTGGCGTTGCACCGCGGCTATGGACGCGGCCTCGGCGCCCTCGTCTCGAAGTGGCTGCGCACCGACCCTGCCTTCGGAGTGAGTGTCGGATGGCGGCTGAGCGGGCGCACGATCGTACGGATCGCGCGTTCGCGTCTTGCCGGCAAGCGTGCCGACCACGATCTGGCGATGCTCGTGGGCATGATCGACGGCATTCGTGCCACCTGGCGCACGCCGCTGGTCGGCGAGCGATTCGTGCCGCCGTGGCAGAGCGGCGGCATCCCCGCACTTGTGACGATCGCCGCATCTGCGGCGCGAGAGGAGCCCGCATGACGGATACGCAGACCCCCCCGGTCAGCGTCGACCTCATGCGCACCCTTGACGAGAAGCACATGGCCACGAGCCTCGCCTTCGAAGCGATGCACACGGCCGGTGTCTTCGTCGTCGACGGCGCGCCGCTGACGCAGCCCGACGGCAGCATCGACCGCGGTCGGGTGATCGCCGCAGTCACGCAGTCGATGGGGCGCATCCCCGAGCTCGGGAAGCGGCTCATGCCGTCGCCGCTCGGCCTGACCGCACCGGCCTGGGTTCCCGACGAGGACTACGACATCGCCGAGCACGTCCATTTCGCCGACGGGACCGACGACCTCACCCCGGAGTCGATCAAGCGGCTCGCGGGTGTCAACCGGCCGCCGCTCGCGCGGAACAAGCCCCTCTGGGACATGACGGTCACCAGGCTCAACGACGGCGACATCGCCTGCGGATTCCGGCTGCACCACGTCGTGGGCGACGCGAAATGGGCCTTCGACAGCCTCACGCTCGTGACCGACCCCGATCCCGTGCCCGAGCCGATGCCCGAGACCACGCCGGTGCGGGCGCCGCGGACCTCACTGACGATCCCGGTGCACGCGGCAGTCGCCTGGGTGAAGGAGCAGCCGTCCGTGAAGGCCGGCTGGGCGGAGTACTGGCGCAAGCCGATCGTGAAACGCGCGAAGCGGATGGGCGGCCGCAACACCCGTTTCGTGAAGGAGTGGGTGATCCGCCGCAAGAACCTTCGCGAGTCGTATCTGCCGCCGACGACCGTGACGTTCTTCTCACTGGACGCATCCACCAGCGCTCGCGCGGCGGCCAAACTCCGCGGCTCGCTCAACGACCTTCTGGTCGCGGCGGCGATGCGCGCCGTCGACGACGACGATCTCGGCATCGACGTCTTCGTGCCGGTCTCCCGGCGCACCAAGCACGATCGGCAGATCCGCAATCACGTGCTGCTGACGCGGGTGCACGGTGCTGCGGGCGTGGAACTGACCGAACTCGTCCCCGAAGTGCGTCGGCAGGTCGTCGCGTTCTCACGGGGAACCGAGATCGAAGCGATGCCGGAGGGCAGGGCGATCGGCTACGCGACGATCGTCCCGTGGGCAGATCACCGGCGGTACCTCGCCGGAGCCGAGGTTCGCAACCTCATCGCCCTGCCGGCATCCGATCCGCGCGACGAGTTCTCCGTCTTCGCGTCCACGTACGAGGGCGTGCTCAATGTCACGGTGGCCGGCCGGGCCGAGCTCGATGTCCAAGGGTCGGCGGACCGGCTCCAGCGGCTGCTCGAGGATCTGGCCGCGAATCGAAAGGCGGCTGCGTGAACCGCTACGCCACCGCGCTGCTGTCGGTGATCGACCCGCGCGTCTACCTCCACGGGCTGCGGGTGCTGCACTTCTACGGATATGCGCACGTGTCGCAGGTGCGCAAACTGAACCGCGGTCCCGGCGTCACGTTCGCTCCGAACGTGTCCTTCCGCAACGCGGAGCGGATCACGATCGGCGCCGGCACGCACATCGGCGAGTACTCGACGATCTGGGCGGGCAACTCGGTGGGCCGGATCACGTTCGGCGAGAAGTGCCTGCTCGCCCCGCGCGTGACCGTGACGGCATCCAACTACGGAATCGAGCAGGGCACCCCGGTGATGGATCAGCCCAAGATCGAGAGCGACATCGTGATCGGCTCCGGCAGCTGGCTCGGCGCCGATGTGGTCGTGCTCGCCGGCGTCACGATCGGTGCCGGTGCGATCGTCGCGGCGGGAGCAGTCGTGACCCGCGACGTGCCCGCGAACGCGATCGTGGGCGGGGTGCCGGCGAAGGTCATCGGGACCCGTCCCGTCCCGGTGCGGTCGCTCGTGACGGCAGGAGCTGCATGACGGCCACGGTCGATGTCGTCATCGTCAACTACAACACCAGGGATCGCACGCTCGAGTGCATCGGATCGGTCCTCGATCAGCACCTCCCCGGTCATCGGGTGATCCTGGTGGACAACGGCTCGACGGACGGGAGCGTGGAGGCGATCGCCAAGGCATACCCCGAGGTGCTCCTGGTCGACGTGGGCGAGAACGTCGGGTTCGCCCGGGGCGTGAACCGCGGGGTTCGCGCGGGCCATGGCGAGTTCGTCCTGCTCCTGAACCCAGACGCGACCGCGTTCCCAGGGTCGCTCGAGGCCCTGCTGAGTTTCGCAGTCGCGCATCCTGAGCACGGCGTGTACGGCGGGCGGACGGTGCGGGAGGACGGGTCGCTGGACCCCTCCTCGTGCTGGGGCGCGCCCAGCCTGTGGTCGCTGTTCTGCTTCGCAAGCGGTCTCACGACCGTCTTCCGCAGCTCTCGCATCTTCGACCCGGAGTCGCTCGGCGAGTGGCGACGCGACAGCGTGCGCGAAGTGCCGATCGTGACGGGCTGTCTGCTCCTCGCTCGCCGCGCGGACTGGCAGCTGCTGGGGGGAATGGACGAGCGCTTCTTCCTCTACGGCGAAGACGCGGAATTCTCCGCCCGCGCCTGGAAGCGCGGATTCAGGCCGGTGATCGTGCCGGATGCGGTGATCCAGCACGACGTGGGGGGCTCGACAGAATCCAGCGGCCGCAAGATGGCGATGGTCATGGCGGGCAAGGTGACGTATCTGTGGGCGGTCTGGCCGCTGCCGCTGGCCGTGCTCGGCATCCTGCTGCTGCAGGCCGGCTCGGGCGTGCGAGGCCTGCTCGAAATCGTCACCGGCTCGCGCCGACGCACCTGGCGGGACGTCTGGGGACTGCGCGGTGCGTGGCGACGCGGATACCCCCGTGCCGAGCGCACCCTGTTCGGGCGGACCCCGCCCCGCGGATCGGCGCGCCCCTCGGCGCCTCGACCGATGGTGGTGCAGGCCGAACCCGCGTTCCGCACCCAGCGCGCCAACCCTTACAACCGCGACCTCTATCGGGCCATGCAGCGCCGCGGCGCGAGGGTGGGCGACCTGAACTACTGGCACATGATCTTCCGTCGGACCGACGTCGTGCACCTGCACTGGCCCGACCTGTCATTCCTCACGGGACCGCGCCGTCTGATTCACATCACGCGCCTCACCCTCTTCTATGGCACCCTCGCACTCTCCCGCCCGCGCGGGACGGTCATGGTGTGGACGGTGCACAACGTGTCCTCGCACGAGGAGCGCTCGTCCCACCGCATCCGGTCGGCCGCGCACCGGCTGCTGATGCGCAACATCGACGGCATCCTCGCTCTGACCGAGGGCGGACTCACGGCCGCGCGCGCCGCGTATCCGGAACTCGCCGCGACTCCGGGCGCCGTGACCAGACACGGTCACTATCGCGACGCGTACGACTTCTCGGTCTCTCGTGCGGAAGCACGCGATCGCCTCGGCCTGCCTGCCGACGCCAAGGTCGTCGCCTCGGTCGGCCAGATCCGCGACTACAAGAACGTCCCGCATCTCGTGCGCACCTTCCGGGAGACCGACGCGGATGCCGTGCTCATGGTCTCGGGCAGCGCGCCCAAGCCGCTCGCGGCGCAGATCCGGGATTCGGCCGGCGAGGACCCGCGCGTCCGGCTCGATCTGCGGTTCCTTCCGGACGACGAGCTGCCGACGCTGCTCGCGGCGGCCGACCTCGTCGTGCTGCCCTATCGGCGCATTCAGAACTCCGGCTCCGCGATCCTCGCCCTCTCGGCGAACCGACCCGTGCTGGTCCCCGACCTCGGGGCGATGCGGGAGCTGCAGGCCGACGTGGGCGGTGAGTGGGTCCGTCTGTACGATGGGGAGCTCGCCGCCGAGGACCTGCTCGCGTCTCTGGACTGGGCGTGTGCTCCGATCCGCGAGGACGCACTGGATGTGTCCTCGTACGACTGGGACGCGATCGCCGAGAGCACGATGGAGGCGTTCGAGCAGTTTCGCCAAAAGTCACGCGCGCGAAATACGGGCTCCGTACTGTGGGGCGCGAAGACAACTGAATGATGAGAAGAGTGGGGGCTCTTGTGGGCATGGGGAATCGATCGGCGCTGCGTGGTCGCACGCTCGGGATCATGGCGGCGTGCGCGCTCGCGGTCGGGATGATCGGGGCGGCTGGGCCCGCGACGGCAGCACCGCTGCCGGCGGGAAAGTACGTCATCGCGCTCGCGGACGGCGTCGACGCGAAAGCACTCGCATCCCGCGCTGGAGTGAAGATCGAGCAGCTCTACGACAGCGCGCTGAACGGCTTCACCGTCTCACTGACCTCGGCGCAGGCCACGCGCCTGGCGGCTGACTCGCGCGTGACCGCAGTCAGTCCCGATGTCGCATTCGAAGGCGCTGCACAGGTGGTGCCACCCAACATCGGCGCGGTCGAGGCAGACGAAGCCCCCGTCAAAGCCGGAGACGGCGTCATGACGGCGTGGACCGGGCCGGGCGTCGCGGTGATCGACTCGGGTGTCAATGTGCACCAGGACTACAACCGCGCCCTCGCCGTGAACTGTCTCGGGACCGGTGACGCGAACGACGGCAATGGCCACGGCACGGGCGTCTCGGGCTTCATGGCCGCGTTCGACAACGGCATCGGCACCGTCGGCGTCGCGCCGGGTGCGCCGATCTACTCGGTCCGCGCGATGGACGCCAACAACAGGGGCACTCTGTCCACGCTTCTGTGCGCGATCGACTGGGTCGCCGACAACGCGGACACCTACGACATCGAAGTCGCGAACATGAGCCTCAACGCACCGGGGGCCGACGACGGCAACTGCGGCTACACGAACGGCGACGCCCTGCATCAGGCGATCTGCGGTCTGGTCGCTCAGGGGGTCCTGGTGGTCGCGGCCGCGGGCAACTCCACCGCGAACATGGCGGGCTACGTGCCGGGAGCGTACGACGAGGTGCTCACCGCCACGAACGTCGCGGACTACGACGGCAAGCCGGGCGGACTGGGCAGCGCGCCGTGTGCAGTGAGCACAAAGGACGACACCCCTGCGGTCAACTCGAACTGGGCCGTGTCGGCGGCCGATGCGGCACACACCCTCGCATCGCCCGGAATGTGCCCCTACACGACGCTCAAGGGGAACCGCTTCGGCTACATCCAGTCAGGGACGAGCATGTCTACCGCCGCACTGACCGGTGTGGCGCTGAACTGCCTCCTGCCGGGCAGCGCCTGCGTCGGGAAGACGCCGGCGCAGATCCTCGCCATCCTGCGCAATCAGGCGGTCGCGGCGGATGCCCGCGGACACTCGTATGCCGGCGACCCGAACACGAGCCCGATCTCGGGCAAGTACTACGGCTACCTCGCGTCGACCGTGCCTGCGGGCGGTGTCGTGGAACCGACTCCGACGCCGACGCCGACGCCGACTCCGACGCCGACTCCGACGCCGACTCCGACTCCGACGCCGACTCCGACGCCGACTCCGACGCCGACGCCGACGCCGACTCCGACGCCGACGCCGACGCCTGACCGGACTGCCCCGACGGTGACCATCACATCGCCGGCCTCCGGCACCGTGGTCACGGGCACCAGCGCGATCGTCGCGACGGCCACCGATGATGTCGCGGTGACCGCGGTGACATTCTGGTCGGGCACGACGAAGCTGGGCGCCGGCACGAAGCAGGCGGACGGCAGCTGGCGAGCGACCTTCTCATCGAAGTCGTACCCGAACGGCACCTACCCCGTCGTCGCCAAGGCGAGCGATGCAGCTGGAAATGTCGGCACCAGCGCGGTGACGAGCCTCACCATCCGCAACTGACCAGGGCGAGTACACGGAGCTGTGTCCGGACTGCGTGGCATCGATCAGGATGAGTCGCTCGTGATCGATGCGACGCTCCCGACTCGGCGGCCTGGAAGGCGGCGGGCTTCGCACACGTCCGCCCCGGGGCGCGCGTAGCGAGCAGGAGGGTTCCGGCGCCGCGGCGCCGGTGGCCGCTGCGCTCGCTTCCCACGACCGACAGATCGTGTCGGCCGCGTGCGAGTCAGCCGCCGGACGCCTCAGCCGGCCGTCTTGCGAGACCCGGCGGAAGCGTGAAGAGCCCCGGGACGCGCGCGGCGACAGCGTAGATCCCGAGGCAAGCCGCGATCGCGACGGCCGCCAGCAGCGGGGCGGCGATCAAAGTGGGGACGATTCCGGTCGGTAGCAGGGGGGCGAGCGCGGAGATCACCAGCACGTGCATCACGTACACGGGGAGAGTCCGCATGCCGATTGCGCCGAAGCCCCGGCCGAGGATGCCGGACTTCGCGAGCAGAGCCGCCAGAGCGACCCCTGCCGCGACGCCGAGCACCGCGACCGGCAGAGTCGGGATCCATCGCAGTGGCTGTGGAACGAACACGATCCCGACGGCGAGCAGGCCGTAGCCCAGCAGAACGCCGAGGCCGGTAAGCCACGTCACTCGCTCGGCGAAACGCAGGATGAGACCGCGGGCATGGATTCCGAGCAGAAAGAAGAAGAAGTAGGTGCCGATCGAGCGCCAGGTGTAACCAACGCCGAGCTGGATGAAGCCACTCGCGAACAGAGCCGAGATGACCGCCCCGGCCGACAGCTGCAACCATGCGGGCAGCGAGCGGATGACCCACGCGAGCGCCATGTACAGCGCGAGCGCGTAGAGGTACCACAGACCCGACCACGGCTGTATCGGCGAGATGAGCAGCTGCATCCAGGGGTCGAGCTCGCCCAGGGGCCACGGCACGAACGAGAACCAGATCGCCCGCACGAGGCCCCACAGCACATAGAGGTAGACCAGCAGGAGCATGCGCCGCTGCCAGAGCGACGCCCAACTGAAGGTGCGAACTCCGTTGGCCGCCAGGAGCCCTGACACGGCGAAGAACAGCGGCATCCGCATGGTCGTGAGGCCGGCATCTGCGCGATAGAGCGGCCCTGGACTCCACCCGTAGGCACCGAGGAACTGCAGAGCATGGTGGACGACGACCAGGGTGATCGCCACCCCTTTGGCGATGTCGATCCAAGGGACGCGCGCAAGAGGCGTGGTCATGATCCGACGCTATGCGCGGCGCCGGTCGTGCGCGTTTCGGCACGGTGAAGGAGCGTTGCGCGCGCGTGAATTCTTCGGGTGACGGATGCCGCGACTCAGTCGCGCTCGCCCCGCACCAATTCCAC
Organism: uncultured Actinomycetota bacterium; assembly: GCA_963781135.1. Lineage (GTDB taxonomy): Bacteria > Actinomycetota > Actinomycetes > Actinomycetales > Microbacteriaceae > Microbacterium. Next base: position 97,351 of record CAWADY010000004.1, read on the forward strand.
CCCCGCGCCGGCGAACTGCCGCAGAGTCGCATCGGGCAGGAACGCGCGCGTGAGCCCCGCACCGATGCGGGTCAGATCGCTCTCGTCTCGGAACAGCAGGTACATCGTCTCGTAGCGCGGGTGGAACTTCTCCTTGAAGCGGTGCAGCGAACCGAACCCGTAGACCGGCTCGAGCATGTTCGCGAGCCAGTCCGACAGGCTTGCGATCGCGCCGGCGTCGGGCGGATAGTCGTGAGCCAGGGGCGCGCCCGACAGGGACAGCACCTCGGCGCCTTCATCCGAGAAGTGCTTGGCCGACGAGCCGATCAGGAATTCCATCACGGGGCCGAAGCCGCCGTCCCGACGGCGCATCAGATCGAGCGTCCACCCGCGGACCTCGCCATCCCCGCCGTAGACGGGCAGCCACGACAGGAAGCCGTCGACGTCCCCGTCGGTGGAGACGGCGATCGCCAGCCGTACCTCAGGATCCATCGCCTCATCGAGCGTGCCGAGCGTGAAGCCCATCTCGGGCAGGCCCTTGTCGCCGACCCACATCTCCGAGATGGCGCGCAGCTGCTGCTGAACACCCCAGCTCTCATCGCGCAGGCGCGTCATGCGGAACGTGACCTCCTCGCGCCCGGCGCGATTGATCGAGGTGCGCACCGCGGCCCAGGCTTTGCCCGTGAACTCGAGACCGGGCAGATCGACGATCGTGTCGTCAGCGACCACCAGATTGCGCCAGGCGGACGGGACGGCATCCTTCGTCGCGTCGCTTGCGCTGAAGAAGCAGGGGATGAGGCCTGCGCGCTCGGCCATCGAGATGAACTCCGTGACCGACTCACCGCGGGTCGCCGGGGGCCCGAGCGGATCGGCGAGCACGATCGCCACCCCGGCGCGCTTCTGGTAGGCCACGATTCCGCACGACGTGCGCGCGTAGCTGTTGCCGCCCCACGTGGTCATCCACGACAGCGTGCCCCCGCCATGGGCACGCAGTTCGTTCTTCACATCGTCGACCGACGGCTCGTCGCCGACACCGATCGTCGCCTTCCGACGTGCACGGAACGCGCCTCGCACCGCGATCAGGTAGACCAGGAGCACGAGCCAGATCGCGGACTGCGCGATAGCCACGCTCAGATCGCCGATCGCCGTCTCGACCGTCGCCCCTGGGACGAACAGCAGCGCCACGAAGACGACGCCCGTCAGCACGTTGAACGAGCCGAGGATGATGCCCAGCACCCACGCCCACCGTCTTCCGCGCCGCAGACCGTTGGCGATGATCAGGATGATGACCGCGTCGATTCCGAGGTCGATGATCGATCCGTCGGCCGCGTCGGTGTGGCCGAACGGTCCATCGGTGGGGACCAGGAAGGTGAGCACCTCGATCGCAAGGACCGCCAGCACGCTGACGAACGCGATGAGGCGCTGCTCGCGAACCGTGGTGCGCTGGAAGCGCAGCGATCGGTCGACGAAGAGCACCAGACCGACCGCAAGGGCGTGCTCGAGGTCGGCGAGCGAACCCCAGAAGAAGAGCGTCACGACGGTGAAGCCGAGCAGGACCGCCCATGCGCGCACGCGCCACGGTGCGGAGAGGAGTCCGGCGGCGGCGGCGATGCACGCCATGGTTCCGCCGGATGGGCCGACATCGAGAGCCAGCGCCTCCTGCTGGGCCCACGGCCAGGGCAGGTACGCGAAGAGCCAGAGGAGCAGCGCGCTGCCGAAGATCGCGAACAGCTGACCGACGCCGAAGTACGCGAGGGCCACCCGTGATCCGCGGCGGAACTCCAGGTAGGCCATGCCGATGAAGCTGGCGATCGTGAAGATGTACACGACGGGGTGGTTCACGAAGAAGGTGCCCGTGATCGGGGTCCACCAGCGTCCTTCGATCAGCGCGGGCAGACCGTACGCGACCGTCTCGTACAGCGGCGAGTCCTCGAAGGGACTCCACAGCCCCGCGAACACGACGCCGACGGCGAGCAGGACCGCGATCAGCGTCAGGGTCGCGGGGATTCTGCCGATGGCGACCAGAACGGGTCTGCGCGGCGTGGTGGCGACGGCGTCGGTCATGGGATCACGATAGCGGCGGCGACCCTCCGACCGGCGGACGGCCCTCAGCGACCGCCGAGCCGGTCGTAGTTCGCGAGTGCCTGAGCGTCTTCGGCGTCGCGCATCGCCCGGCGGGCGGCATCCAGAGCCGCCACAGGGTCGGGCGTCTGCCGCGCGGCGGCGAGCTCTCGCTGCGCCGAGGCGAGGCGAGAACGCGCATCCGCGCTGGCTCGTGTGTGGGCCACCGACGACTCTGCGTGCGCGACCGCGTTACGCGCGGCGGCCAAGGTGCCGGGCAGCGCGGTGCGCGCGCCTCGAATGCGCTGCTGGGCGGTGCGCGCATCGCCGAGGGCGAGATCGAGGCGGTCGCGCAGGCGAGCGATGCGATCGATCGTGCGAGTGGGCCGGCGCACCGCATCGATCTCGATCTGCGCGAGCTCGGCCTCGATCGCGCGCAGCTCGGCGCCCAGACGATCGGAGTCGACGGGGTCGAGCTGTTCCCGCGTCACGGTCGCCTGCCGCAGAGCCGTGCGCGCCGCGGCGAACTCGCCGGGGACCGCCTGTGCGGCCTGGAGGACGAGGCGATGCGTCTCCTCCAGTGTGCGCGCTTCGGCCTCGGCGCGACGGAGTGAACGCTCGGCGGCGGCCAGCTCGGCGAGGGCGGTTCGTGTCGGGTCGCTCGCGCTCTGCCCGGCGATCACGAGAGAGCGCTCGGCTTCGGCGGCGTTGTCGATCGCCGCGCGCGCGGCGATCGACGCGTCGGACCACTCATCCTCCGCGAACTTGGAGGACAGCTCCGCGACCAGCGCGGCCGGGTCTCCCATCGTCGCGCGCAGCGCCTCGAGGCGCTGTCGCGCAGCCCCCACCTGAGCAGTGGCAGACACGTTCGCGCGCACCCAGCCGGAGTGCTCGGCCCGCGCCGCGGAGATGGTCGCGAGTGCTTCGGTGCACCGCCGCTCGATGTGCGCGGAGACACGCCGGATCTCCACCGGCAGGGCATCCGGCTCGGAGATCGCGCGGTACTGCTCGAACGATTCGTCGCGCACGTGCTGCGCGGTGAGGCGGGCACGTCGCAACGAGGCCGGCGATCCGCCGCCGTAGAGCGCGCCCGAGAGGCCGACCTCGAGGTCGAGTTCGTCCACGGCGTCATCGAGCTTGACGAGGGTCGCACCGGCGCTCGCGCGGATTCGGCCGGCCTCGGCGCGGGCACGCGGAGACCGGCGTGCCGACCGGATCGCCCAGGCGATCGCCGCGATCGCGATCGCGGCGACGCCGAAGACGACCAGGGCCGGAACAACCCAGGACAGGATGCCGGCGACGATCTCAGCCATCGGCATCCCGAATCAGAAGGAGGTCGCGCAGCTCGTCGACGGTGTCGACCGCGGCCTGCGCGCCGGCGGCCTCATGCGGCCAGCTGAAGCCCCAGCGGACGAAGATCACCGGCACGCCGCGCTCCGCGCCGCCCTCGACATCGTGGTGCCGGTCGCCGATCAGCACAGGCCGGCTCGTGTCGACACCCGCCGCGTCCAGGCGTCGCAGCGCCTCGGCGACGATGTCGGCTTTGGCGGCGAGCGTGCGCTCGTCGGAGGTCGCGCCGACGATCGCCGAGAAGCACGGCGAGAGGTCGAAGTGATCCATGAGAGCGTCGACCTGGATCTCGGGCTTCGAGCTCGCAGTCGCCTGCGGGATGCCGGCCGCGGCCACCTCGTGGATGAGCTCACCGACGCCGGCGAACAGCTTCGCACCCGTGGTGTAGCCGTCGGCCTTGCCGAGCACCCGGTAGTACGCGACCGCCTCGGCGGCCCCGTCGGGCGTCATCCCGCCGGTGACCTGGAACGACTCGAACATCGGCGGGCCGATCCAGTGCACGAGCTCGGCGCGGGTCGGCGCCGTCTTGCCGAAGTGCTCGAGGGTGATCGTCAGCCGACGAAGGATGCCGTCCGACGCGTCCACGATCGTTCCGTCGACATCCCACAGGACGCATGTCCACGGCGATCTGCTCCCCATGCCAACAGCCTAAGTGCGGATGCGGCGAGGCTTGTCTCGTCAGAACAGGCGGGGGGCGCCGGAGTCGACGCCCTTCATGCCGTCGTAGTCGAGCGTCACGCAGCGGATGCCGCGGTCGGCGGCCAGCACGCGGGCCTGCGGCTTGATCTCCTGTGCGGCGAAGACGCCCGTGACGGGTGCCAGGTGCGGATCGCGGCCGAGGAGCTCGAGATAGCGGGTGAGCTGCTCGACGCCGTCGATGTCGCCGCGGCGTTTGACCTCGACGGCGATCGTGCCGCCCGCCGTGTCGCGCAGCAGCAGATCCACGGGTCCGATCGCCGTCGGGAACTCACGGCGTACGAGCGTGAGTCCGTCGCCGATGACATCGACCTGCTCGGCGAGCAGGCGCTGCAGGTCGGCCTCGACGCCGTCTTTGACCAGTCCCGGATCCCGCCCGAGTTCGTGAGACGTGTCATGCAGCACCTCGTGGATGCGCACCAGGAGCGCGTCGCCGGTCTTGGCGTGCGTGACCTTCCACAGTTCGACGACGCCGTCTTCGGCATCCGCCTCATCGGGCGCCTGCAGGGTCAGTGTGCAGGGTGGGCTCATCCAGTTCAGCGGCTTGTACGAGCCGCCGTCCGAGTGCACGAGCAGACTGCCGTCGCCCTTGTGCACGAGCAGGCGCGTCGCAAGCGGAAGGTGCGCGTTGAGCCGACCGGTGTAATCCACCGAGCACCGGGCAATGACGAGACGCACGCGTCGAGCCTAGCCCGCGGCGCCGGCTCAGCCGGCGTGCTCGGACTGCTTGTGCGGGTGCCCCGCGCCGACGGTCGAGCCGGCGATCGGACGCGCCGCCGGGGACGCGAGGCCGGATGCGATGATGAGCGCCACCAGGATGTACAGCGTGTTCAGCAGTCCGATGTGCTCGCTGATCAGTCCGAGCAGCGGCGGCCCGGCGAGGAAGGCGATGTAGCCGATCGTCGCCGTCGCGCTCACGCGCGCGGCGGCCTTGGCGGGGTCATCGGCCGCGGCCGACATTCCGAGCGGGAAGCCGAGCGAGACGCCTGCGCCCCACAGCGCCGCGCCGACGAAGATGAGCGGCACGTTCGGCGCGAGGATGAACAGCAGCAGTCCGACCGTGGCGGTGACCGCGAGCACCCGCAGGGTGGCCACGCGGCCGAACCGATCGACGAGCGGCCCGCCGAAGACGCGCACGGCGGTCATGCTGACCGAGAAGACCGCGAGCCCGGCAGCGCCGAGCGCCTTGTCGGCGCCGTGTCCTTCGACGATGCCGAGTGCGAGCCAGTCGTTGGCGCCGCCCTCGGCGAATGCCATGCCGAGGAGGATGACGCCGAGCGCGTAGGTGCGCGGCTCGCGCCATGCCGACATCGTGATGCTCAGCCGCTCGCGCATCGTGAGCTTGGGGCCGTCGGACGCGGCGTCGAGGTTGGTCTCGCGCGACGGAACATTCGCGATGCTGACGACGGCGATGACGATGATCAGCACGGCGATGATGCTGAGGTGCACGACCACGTTCATGCCGATCGCGATCGCGAGCACGCCGAGACCGGCGCCGATCACGGTGCCGAAGCTGAAGAAGGCGTGGAACAGCGGCAGGATCGTCTTGCCGGACTGCTTCTCGATCGCCGCGCCCTCGACGTTCATCATCACGTCGACCGCGCCGTTGCCGAAGCCCCAGAGCAGCAGGCCCACGGTGACGACGACGGGAGCGGCGAACACGCTCGTGCCGAAGCCGATGATCGCGACACCGATGCCGAACAGGATCATCGCGCCCAGCATGCCCCGGCGCGCACCGAAGCGGGCGAGGATGATCGAGCTCACCGAGACGCCGAGGATCGATGCGATTCCGCCGGCGAGGAGCATGAGCCCGAGCTGCGCGTTGTCGACGTCGACCGCGTGCTTGATGTCGGGCACGCGCGCCGCCCACGTGGCGATCGACAGGCCGCTGGCCAGGAAGATCGCGAAGACGGCGGTGCGCCAACGCACCAGCTGAGATCGAGTGAGCACGGCATCCATGCGGACCATCGTACCGAATCGATTCGACGCAGAGAAACCCGCGGGGTAGCATCGAGGCGTCATGAGCACACGTCGCCCCACGATCACCGACGTCGCCCGCCGAGCGGGCGTCTCGCCGTCCACCGCGTCGGTCGTCTTCAGCGGCAAGACCGCCGTCTCTGACGGCACACGTCAGCGGGTGCTCGATGCCGCGGGTGCGCTCGGCTACACCGGCCCCGATCCGCGGGCGGCCTCCCTGCGCCGCGGTCGCTCGGGAATCGTGGGTGTCGTCTTCGAGGAGCACCTCGGCGCCGCGTTCCTCGATCCGGTCAAGACGCTCATGATGGACGGCCTGACCGACGGCGTGGCCTCCCTCGGTGCCGGGCTCCTGCTCCTGCGCGATCACGCTCCGCTCGGCACCGAACCCACGCTCACGACAGCACCGCTGGATGCCGCGGTGCTGATCGGCTGCAGCGGGATGCTGCGCGAATCGCTCGCGGTCGTGACGGCCCGCGGCATCCCGGTCGTGGTGATCGAGGGCGATGCCGGCGAGGGCATTCCGAAGATCGGCCTGGACAACCGTGAGGCGCAGCGGCAGGCGGCGAGCCACCTGAAGGTCCTGGGCCATGCCGAGGTCGCGATCGTCACCCTCCCCGTCCGCGCGGGATGGGAGCGCGGGTGGATCACGGCGGACGAGCCGATCACGGTCGACGTCACGCGCGAGCGGCTGGCGGGGGCTCGCGAAGTGTTCCCCGATGCCGCCCTCTACGCCGCCGCCGGCAGCTTCATCGACGAGGGCTTCGCCGCCGGACGCGCGATCTTCGCCGACCCCGACGGACGACCCACGGCCGTCATCGCGCAGAGCGATCTGCTCGCGGCGGGTGTGATCCGCGCGGCGGAAGAGGCCGGACTGCGCGTGCCCGAAGACGTGAGCGTGACCGGCTTCGACGGCGTCGTCGTCGACGGACTCGCGCCGTACGAGCTGACCACCCTCGTGCAGCCGGCGGCCGAGAAGGGGCGCGCGGCCGGGCTGGCGGTCGCGGCGATGCTCGCCGGCGAGACCGCAGCATCCATCCGCTTCACCTGCGTGTTCCGCGAGGGCAACACCACCGCACCGCGGGCCTGAGCCGCTTCGCGTTCCGCCCCGACGGACGGAGGCGCACGACCGCGCCGATAGACTGGACGCGACACCCCGATCGCCCGAGCCGCCGCCTGTTGCGCCGTGAGGCCGACGACCCCGAGGAGGCCGCGCATGCTGATCCTCCTCGGCGCGTTCGCACTCGTTCCGATGCTGCTTCCGTGGCTCGTGGCACGCATCGGGGCACGGGCTTTCTACGTCGGCGCGCTGCTGCCGATCGCCGCGTTCGTCCACACCGCGATCCAGACACCGGCCGTTCTGGCGGGAGATATTCCGTTCGAGTCATTCGACTGGATTCCGCCGCTCGGCATCGAGCTGTCGATGCGGCTCGATACCCTCTCGTGGGTCATGGCGCTCATCGTGACCGGCGTCGGCGCCCTCGTGCTGCTCTACTGCCGGTGGTACTTCCGCGGCAAAGCCGAAGGCGTCGGGCAGTTCTCGGCCGTGCTGCTCGCATTCGCCGGCGCGATGTACGGACTCGTCGTCACTGACGATCTCGTCGTGCTCGTGATGTTCTGGGAGCTCACGAGCGTGCTGTCCTACCTGCTGATCGGCTTCTACAACCGCCGCGGCGCGAGTCGCCGCGCTGCGCTGCAGGCGCTTCTGGTCACCTCGCTCGGCGGTCTGGTGATGCTGATCGGCGTCGTGCTGATGGTCGTCGACACCGGCACCTCGAGCATTTCGCAGATCCTCGACGCGGCCCCGACCGGGGCGGTGGTCGATGCCGCACTCGTGCTCATCCTGGTCGGTGCGCTGAGCAAGTCAGCCATCTTCCCGTTCCACTTCTGGCTGCCCGGAGCGATGGCCGCGCCCACCCCGGTGAGTGCGTATCTCCACGCCGCGGCCATGGTCAAGGCCGGCATCTATCTGATCGCGCTGTTCGCACCCGTCTTCGCCGGCTCCCCCCTCTGGCGGCCCATCGTGGTCGGACTCGGGGCGTTCACGATGCTGCTGGGTGGATTGCAGGCTCTGCGCGAATCCGACCTGAAGCGCATCCTGGCGTTCGGAACGGTCAGTCAGCTGGGTCTGCTGACCGTGGTGCTCGGCTACGGCACGCAGGATGCCGCGCTCGCCGGCCTCGCGCTGCTGATCAGCCACGCGCTGTTCAAGTCCGCGCTGTTCCTCGTCGTCGGTGTGATCGACCGGCAGCTCTCCACGCGCGACATCGGCGAGCTGAGCGGGGTCGGCCGACAGGCGCCCGTGATGGCGACGTTCTCGATCATCGCCGTCGCATCGATGGTCGGGGTGATCCCGACGATCGGGTTCGTCGCGAAGGAGGGACTGCTCACCGCCTTCCTCCACGAGGCGGAAGGCGGGGCGGTCTGGGGCATCGTCGGTCTTGTCGGGATCGTCCTCGGGTCGGTGCTCACCGCGGCATACGGCATCCGTTTCGTCTGGGGTGCGTTCTGGACGAAGAAGTCGGACGCGGTTGCGGTCGAACGCACGGAATGGCCCGACCCGCCGCTGGGATTCCTCGGCGCACCCGTTCTGCTGTCGGGTCTCACGATCGTCGCCGGCTTCGCCGCGCCGCTTCTGGACGTCGTCCTCGCCCCGTATGCCGAGCTCGCGCCGGCATCGACGCCCGGCGTCGCCGCCCCCGAGAGCCCCGCACATCTCGTGCTGTGGCACGGGTTCGAACCTGCACTGTGGATCTCACTCGGCACGATCGTCGTCGGGGCGGGTCTCTTCTGGCTCACGACGTCGAAGGGCTGGACGCGTCGGATGCTGCCCTTCACGGCGACCGACGTCTACAACGGCGCACTGCGCGGGATCGCGCGCCTTTCGGTGGTCACGACGAGCTTCACCCAGCGAGGCTCCCTCCCGGTGTACGTCGGCACGATCTTCGTCGTGTTCGTGGCCGCCGAGGGCACGGCGCTGCTGGCCGGCAACGAGTGGCAGGCGCAGCTGGACGCCTACCAAACGCCCATGCAGCTCGTCGTCGCGCCGATCATGATCGCGGCAGGCCTGGTCGCCGTGCGCGCGCAGAAGCGCTACACGGGGGTCGTGCTCGTCTCTGTCACGGGCCTGGGGATGGTGCTGCTGTTCGCCACGAGCGGCGCACCCGACCTGGCGCTCACGCAGATCCTCGTCGAGACGGTGACCCTGGTCGCGTTCGCGCTCGTCCTGCGCCGCATCCCGTCGCGGATGGGCGAGCACAATGCCTCGGTCTGGCCCGTTGCGCGTGCCGTCCTGGCAGCGGCGGTCGGCGTGACGATGGCCTTCGTGGCGATCGTCGCGACCGCGGCCCGGTCGGTCAAGCCGATCTCGGAGTCGTTCCCCGACCTCGCGTACGAGCTCGGCCACGGCAAGAACGTGGTGAACGTCGCGCTCGTCGACCTGCGCGGCTGGGACACGATGGGCGAGCTGTCGGTGCTGATCCTCGCGGCCACGGGTGTCGCGTCGCTGGTGTTCGTGACCCACCGCGCCGACACGCTTTCGCGCTCGACCGCTCCGCTGCCCCCCTCTGCCGCACGCACGCGTCGCCCGCTGGTCGAGACCGAAGAAGGGGTTCGCCCGCGCGGCGAGGCGTCGGGCACCCAGCGCATGGCGTGGCTCGTCGGCGGTCAGCGCGTGCGGCCCGAGAACCGCTCGATCCTGCTCGAGGTGATCGTGCGGATTCTGTTCCACTCGATCATCATCGTGTCGCTGTACGTGCTCTTCGCCGGCCACAACCTCCCCGGTGGCGGATTCGCGGGCGGGCTGATCGCGGGCATGGCGCTGGTCATGCGCTACGTCGCCGGCGGCCGCTACGAACTGGGTGCCGCCGCCCCGACCGACGCCGGGCGCCTTCTCGGCGTCGGCATGTCGATCGCGGTCGCGTGTGCGATCGTGCCGCTCTTGTTCGGTGCACCGCCGCTCACCAGCTTCTTCTTCGAGGCCACGCTGCCCGTGCTCGGCCACGTCGAGTTCGTCACCTCGACGCTGTTCGACATCGGGGTGTACCTCGTGGTGATCGGGCTGGTGCTCGACGTGCTGCGCAGCCTCGGCGCCGAGGTGGACCGGCAGGCTCAGGAGCTGCGCGATTCTGCTCCGACGAGCAGCTCGACGCAGAGCGGGGTGAGCGCCTGATGGATGTCTCGCTCGTGCTCATCGTCGTCATGGCCGTCCTGTTCGCCTGCGGCGTCTACGCGATGCTCGAGCGCAGCCTCACGCGGGTGCTGATCGGCTTCCTCCTGCTGGGCAACGCCACGAACCTGCTGCTGCTGATCGTGATGGGCCAGCCCGGCGTCGCGCCGTTCTTCGGCGCCGCGGCATCCACCGACGAGATGTCGGATCCGCTCCCGCAGGCGCTGACCCTCACCGCGATCGTGATCACATTCGCGATCTCGGCGTTCCTCCTGGCTCTGATCTATCGCTCGTGGCAGCTCGGCCAGGCCGACACCGTCGAGGACGACGCCGAAGACATCGCGCTGCGCGCCCGCGGAGCGGCCGCCGAAGACGCGATGGACGACGAGACCGAGCTGGACGCCGACGACTCGACGACGGACTTCGTCGGCCTCGACACCGCGCCGATCACCGTGCTGGGCAGCCGCGACTTCGCCGGCATCCGCGACGACGCCCCCACCGACCGCCCCGCCGGTCGCACGGAGGAACCGCCGCGCCGCATCCGTCCGCCTGAAGGGCGCACTCCCGAGGGAGGCGATGACGCATGAGCGCGAGCGCACTCGTCCCCCTCCTGGTCACCCTGCCGCTGCTCGGCGCGGCGATCGCGCTGATCGCCGGTCGCCATCGCAAGACGCAGGTCGCCGTCTCGGTGGTCACCCTCACCCTGGTGCTCGCGATCGCGGCCGTGCTGCTCGTGGTCGTCGACATCGGCAACGCGCCGATCGCGGTGTCGGTCGGCAACTGGCCGATCCCCTTCGGCATCGTGCTGTACGTGGATCGGCTCGCCGCGCTCCTGGTCGTGGTCTCGAGCATCGTTCTGCTCGCGGTGCTGCTCTTCTCCGTCGGCCAGGGCGCGGCCGACGGCGACGATGACACACCGGTCTCGATCTTCCACCCGTCCTACCTGATCCTGGCGGCGGGCATCTTCACGGCGTTCATCGCCGGCGACCTGTTCAACCTCTACGTCGGCTTCGAGATCCTGCTCGTCGCGTCGTACGTCCTGATCACCCTCGGCAGCACCGAGTCGCGCATCCGCACCGGGGTCGTCTACATCGTCGTCTCGCTGGTGTCGTCGATCCTGTTCCTCGCGGCGATCGCCGTGATCTACGGGGCGCTCGGAACCGTGAACATGATCCAGATCTCCGAGCGGATGACCCAGCTTCCGCAGCAGACCCAGACCGTCCTGCACGTCCTGCTGCTGCTCGCGTTCAGCATCAAGGCCGCCGTCTTCCCGCTGTCGTTCTGGCTGCCCGACTCGTACCCGACTGCTCCGGCGCCGGTCACGGCCGTCTTCGCGGGCTTGCTGACGAAGGTCGGCGTGTACGCGATGATCCGCACCGAGACCCTGCTCTTCAGCGAGAACGACGTGAACTTCGTGCTCATGATCGTCGCGCTCGCGACCATGATCGTCGGCGTCCTCGGCGCGGTCGCGCAGGCGGAGCTCAAACGAATACTCTCGTTCACGCTCGTGAGCCACGTCGGCTACATGGTGTTCGGGCTCGCGATCGCGACGCCCGCGGCGATCGGCGCGACGATCTACTACATGGTCCACCACATCGTGGTGCAGACGACCCTGTTCCTGGCGGTCGGCCTCATCGAGCGCAGAGCCGGCAGCACGTCGATCCTGCGGGTCAAGGGTCTGATGCGCGCCGCACCGGTGATCGCGGTGCTGTACTTCATCCCCGCGATCAACCTGGGCGGGCTGCCGCCGTTCTCGGGCTTCATCGGCAAGTACGCGCTGTTCGACGCCGCCGCCGAGGTGGGCACGCCGATCATGATGGTGCTGATCGTGGGCGGCATCGTGACCTCGCTCCTCACGCTGTATGCGCTGATGCGCGCGTGGAACCTCGCGTTCTGGCGCGAGGAGGAGGACTCGGCCGAGACCGAGTCGCGCATCTCGTACCTCGGTGCGGCTCCGGCCGCAGCCGTCGAGACCGAGCGTCGGGTCATCCCCCGCATCATGACCGCGGCGACGGCGGGCATGGTGGCCGTGACGGTCGCACTGACGGTGTTCGCCGGTCCGCTCTACGAGGTGTGCGCGCGCATCGGCGAGAGCCTGCTCGAACCGGTCAGCATCTCGCAGCTGCAGGATGAGGCAGGACAATGACCGCGCCGATCCACCACACCTCGCGCCCGCGGCACAGCGCCGGACACTCCGCCGGCGATCCGGGTCGCGCAGCAGCAAGGCCGCCCGAAGGCACGGGCAAGCGGAGCGTTCTCCAGCAGATCTGGCGGCAGCTGCCGTTCTTCGTCTGGCTGATCGCGCTGTGGATGCTGCTGTGGGGCCAGTTCACCGTGCTGGCGTTCGTCACCGGGCTGATCGCCGCGGTCGCCGTCACGCGCGTGTTCCGGCTGCCTCCCGTGGAGCTCTCGGGCCGGGTGAACCTCTGGTACGGCGTGGTCTTCGTGTTCTCGTTCCTCGGCGCGGTGGTGCGCGGATCGCTCACGGTCGCGTGGCAGGTGCTCGACCTGGGCCGTCAGCCGGGCACGGCGATCATCGCGGTGCCGCTGCGGATCGACGACGACCTGATCATGACGCACACCGCGGTGACGGCATCCCTCATTCCGGGATCGCTCATCGTGGATGCCGACCGCGACCGGCGCATCCTCTACCTGCACGTGATCGGGGTGCGCAGCGAAGCCGATGTCGAGGCGCAGCGCGAGAGCGTGCTGGCCTGGGAGCGCAGGATCGTGCGCGCCGTGGGCTCGCGGGCGCAGGTGGCACTCGTGGATGCCGTGGACGCGGCATCCGAGGGGGGTGCGTCGTGAACATCCTGCTCGTCGCGATCTACGTCGTGTTCGGGGTCGCGGCGCTGCTCACGCTGTGGCGGATCGTCGTCGGCCCGTCGATCCTCGACCGGGCGGTCGCCTCCGACGTGCTGCTCACCCTGGTGATGTGCGTGCTCGGCGCCGAGATGGCGATCAACCACCACACCCGCACGCTGCCGGTGCTGCTGATCATCGCCGCCGTCGGGGTGTTCGGCTCGATCTCGATCGCGCGGTTCGTCGCGAGGAAGGACAACGTCGACCAATGATCGACATGGATGCCGCTCTCGACGCCACCGCGCTGGTGCTGATCCTGCTCGGAGCACTCCTGTGCCTCACGGCCGCGATCGGCCTGCTGCGCTTCCGCGATGTTCCGACCCGCCTGCACGCCGCGACCAAGCCGCAGGTGCTCGGGCTGATCCTCATCTGCCTGGCGATCGCCCTGTCGCTGCGTTCGTGGCCGGTTGTGGCGTTCCTCGTGCCTGTCGTGCTGATCCAGCTCGCGACCGCGCCGCTGTCGGCGCACATGGTCGCTCGGCAGGCCTACCGAAACGGCACGATCGACGAGCGCTCGCTGTTCGTGGACGAGCTCGCCGATTCGAAACAGACCCCGCCTGCCGCGGGCGGCTGATCGCGGGCATGGGGACTTCTCTCCATCGCCGGTCGGCCCGCACCTCGGTAAAGTCCGAGCATCGGGGTGCGGAGCGGCGAGAATCGCCGTGGCCCCGTCAGGGGGACCACGATGTCGCTGAAGCCGCTGTTCCGCGAACTCCGGCAGGCCGTGCTCGGCGGCATGCGCCACGCGGACGCGAAGCTGCCCCAGTTCACGCGCAACCTCGAAGACCACCTCGACAGTGTCGTGCGAGCGGTGCGCGACGAAGACACCTTCGATGCCGACAGCGTCAGCGACCCGACCGCTCGCGGATGGCTGGGAGACCTGCTCGCCCGCCGGGGAGGAAGGACCGACGCGGGTTGGCACTTCCTCCCGAAGACGGATCGCCATGCCGCCGCAGACGTTCCGGCCTACCCCGGCGAGTACGTCCTGGACCTGCACGGGACTCCGCAAGCCGTTCAGGGCGGCGACGGAGCGATGATGGATGCCGATGCCTTCGCCGACGTGGTCAGAAGGCGCACCGACTGGGACGGCCAGACCCCGATACGGTTGTTCTCGTGCGACACCGGCGCCGCGCCCGGCGGCTTCGCGCAGCAGCTGGCGACCAACCTCGGCGTGGACGTGACGGCGCCCACCAAGCCCGTGTGGTCGCAGGCGAATGGAACACCTTTCGTCACCGACATCGACCCGGTCACCGGTGCGCCGGTGTGGCCGCCGAACGGCACGTGGGAGCACTTCACTCCGTAGCAGCGAGAGAGGCATCATGAAACAGGTTTCCGTCTTCCAGCCGGACTGGATCAAGACCGCAGACGATCAGCGCCCGCCGCTGAATAAGGAGCGTCTGTCGGAGGACGAGGCCGCCCGCGTGGGCGACTATCTCGAAGCCGGCGCGACGGTCATGCACACGACCGCACGGGGCGTCGACATCCTGAACAACGACGAGAAGGTCGTGCCGCTGACGATCCGCACCGACGGCGAGTACGTGTGGACCGGACCGGTCACCTATTACGTGCAGACCTACGCCGTCGCTCCCGACGCCGACTTCCTCGCCCATGTGCGGGCCCGCGATTATCAGATGGGCGAGGTGAGTGCGGCCGAGGTTGAGGCCGCCGCGGCGGTGTTCGCCCCGCCGCGCTGACGGCTCACCGCGGTTCGTCGGCGGGGACGAGCACGAGGGTGTGGGTGCTCGCGGCGTCGACCGCCTCGTCTGTGAACGCCCAAGGGGTGAGCTCCGCGCGCTGCCACGCCTGCGTCTGGTCGACGTAATTGGGGTGATAGGTGTGCCCGCTCGTGCCGGTGAGGTGGTTCCAGCGCGACCGGTCGAAGTCGGACAGATCCACCACCATGCGCATCGAGGGCACCGTGATCGTCTCGAACGTGCCGCCGATGTCCCAGCCCGGTGGCGTTCGCGACCGACGACCCGCCGCCGACCGGATAGGGACCGCGGTTGAAGAGCATCTCGATCGGGGCGATGCCCGACGTTCCGAACGTGGCGTTCTGCAGCGGCAGCGCGTGCAGCTCCCCCCAATTCCACTTCGCCGGGTTGTCGCCCTGCAGCGCCACGAGCCGGTCGTAGGCCTCGCTCGCGGCGTGCGCGAGCATCTCGGACTGCCCGTCGACGTTCAGCTCCTCGTTGGTCCACCACTCCGAGTCCGGGTCATCCAGCAGCCCGTCGACCACGAGGAACAGGCGACCCTGGCCCGTGACCGGGGCCGCATGCTCTCGACCGTTCACGAACAGGTCCATCACGAGCTCGTCCCACAGCACGTTCGCGAAGGCGGCGGCATCCGAGTCCGCGGAATTCTGCGCATCCCAGGCGCGGAGCATGTCGAGCGCGGCGTCGGGTCCCTGGCGGCCGGTCGAGATGTCCATGTACGCCGAGGCCAGGTTCTTGCCCATCGCGAACTCGTTGTCGGCCTGGATGTCGCGCAGGTCGTCGGCGGTGAGCTTTCCCATCGCAGCCTTGCGCTGCAGCAGATCGACGATGCGCGCCGCGCGCCAGCCGTAGTCCCAGTCGCGCGTGAGGAAGTAGGGATAGCTTTCGGCGACGATCGCGTTGTTGGCCGTGACGATGTAGCCCTCGGGCGGGTTGAACGAGGTGGGCAGCTCATCGAACGGGATGAATCCGCGCCACGCGTACGCCGAATCCCATCCGGGCTGAGGCATCGACCCGTCGCCGGCACCGCGGATCGGCAGCAGGCCCGGGGTCTGATAGCCGATGTTGCCGTCGACATCGGCGTAGAGCAGGTTCTGCGCCGGCACATCGAACAGCTGCGCCGCGGCCCGGAAGTCATCGAAGTTCTGCGCCACGTTCAGCGCGAAGATGGCTGCCGCGGTGGTGCCCGGCTGCAGAGCCGTCCATTTCAGGCTGACCGCATAATCGCCCTCAGGAGCGCCGGCCGGAGCCGTCACCGATCCGTCGGTGCCGGTGTACGGGTCGGCGGCGATCGCGTCGAAGTCATCGCTCAGCCCCGAAAGGATCGGACCGTTCACGGTCGAGCGGATCGTGAGCTCCACATCGTCACCGCCGGCGACCTCGAGGGTCTCGGTGCGCTCTTCGAGCGGCACGAGAGCGCCGTCGCGCCAGTACTGACCGTCCTGGATCTTCTCCAGGTACAGATCGGTGACGTCGGTCGTCAGATTCGTGAAGCCCCAGGCGATGCGCTCGTTGTGGCCGATGACGACGCCCGGAACGCCCGAGAAGCTGAAGCCCGAGACATCGAACGGGCAGAGGGCGGTGATGGTGCGGCACTTGAGTCCCACCTGATGCCACACGCTGGGCAGCTCGGCACCCAGGTGCGGGTCGTTCGCCAGCAGCGGCATCCCGCTCTCGGTGAGATCGCCCGAGACCGCCCACGAGTTCGAGCCGATTCCTTCGCCCGCGTCGCCGACGAGCGCGCTGACCGCCTCGATCACCCCATCGACTTGGTCCCACTGCACCGACGCGGTGGCGATGCCCGCTTCGGGGTCGGTCGCGGCGCTCGCGGGCGAGGCGGCAGTGAGTGTCGGGACGATCACCGGATTGCGGTCGAACGGGTACTCCGGGTACAGCTGGTCGATCTGGTCGGCCGTGAAATCGGGCGCGATCATCGCGCGCTCGGTCTCGTCCTCGATGTTGGTGCGGAGGTCCCAGGCCATCGCCTTCAACCACGCCACCGAGTCTTCGGGTGTCCACGGCTCGATCTCATAGTCGGCGTTCTGCAGCCCGAGCACCGCGTACTCGAACGACGCGTCGGCGCCGGTGTGGTCTGCGAGGTAGGCGTTCACCCCGGCGGCGTAGGCGTCGTAGTACGACGCGACCGTCGGCTCGAGAGCCTCGACCTCCTGCGCCGCGACCTCTCGCCAGCCAAGGGTCCGCAGGAACTTGTCGGTCGGCAGCTGCGACTCCCCGAACAGCTCCGAGAGGCGACCGCTCGTGACGTGCCGGCGGAAGTCCATCTCCCAGAACCGATCCTGCGCGTGGACGTATCCCTGCGCGAAGAAGAGGTCGTCGGTGTCGCGAGCGGAGATCGTCGGGATGCCGAGCACATCCCGCTGCACGTCGACGTCGTGGCCGAGACCCTCGACCGCAACGGTGCCCTCGAGCTGCGGGAATGACCGCTGGATCGTGAACACCACGAACCCTGCCACGACCAGCGCGATCACGGTGAGCCCGGCGACGATGCTGAACACAGTGATGCCGACGATGCGGCCGACCGATCGCCGGCGGGGCGGTGTCGTCCTCAACGATCGTCGTGGGAGCAGTGTCGAGCTTCGTCATTGAAGGACTTTCGAGTGGGTGCGTGGTGAACCCGGTGCCAGGCACCGTGATCCTGGGTGCCACGCGTTCGGGTCGCGCGGCACCGTCAGGAATCGTAACCCGCACGGTCCGGAAACCCGAACCACTGCACCACGGCTCGCGTGGTCAGCCGGTCAGACCGGCCCTCCGCGCGAGTATGCGAGTCGGCTTCAGTCCGCGCCGAAGTCGAACGACGCCGACTCGGATGCCTCGTCCACGGCGTCGGCGAGCTGCTCGCGCTCGGCCGAGTAGTGCGCGGCGTGCTCGGTGATCTCGTCGGCCTCACCCGAGGTGAGGCGCCCGACCAGCGCGCCGGTCGCTCCACCGATGAGGCCGAGGCCGGCGTACTGCTCGAGGCGCGAGCGCGAGTCGGCGATGTCGAGGTTGCGCATCGTGAGCTGGCCGATCCGATCGGTCGGGCCGAACGCCGCGTCGCCCACGCGTTCCATCGAGAGCTTGTCGGGACCGTAGGACAGATTCGGGCTGGTGGTGTCGAGGATCGTGTAGTCGTCCCCCCGGCGGAGGCGCAGCGTGACGGAGCCGTTGATCGTCGAGCCGACCCACTTCTGAATCGACTCGCGCAGCATGAGCGACTGCGGCTCGAGCCAGCGCCCCTCGTACATCAGCCGGCCGAGGCGACGGCCCTGCTCGTGGTAGGTCGCCAGGGTGTCTTCGTTCAGGATGCCGTTCACCAGGCGCTCGTAGGCGATGAACAGCAGCGCCATGGCCGGAGCCTCGTAGATGCCGCGGCTCTTGGCCTCGATGATGCGGTTCTCGATCTGGTCGCTCATGCCCAGTCCGTGGCGTCCTCCGATGCGGTTGGCCTCGTGGACGAGTTCGACCGGATCGGCGTAGTCGACCCCGTTCAGGGCGACCGGGCGACCGAGCTCGAACGTGACCGTGACGTCTTCGGGGGCGATCTCGACGGCCGGGTCCCAGAAGCGCACGCCCATGATGGGCTCGACGGTCTCCAGCGACACGTTGAGATGCTCGAGGGTCTTCGCCTCGTGGGTCGCGCCCCAGATGTTCGCGTCGGTCGAGTACGCCTTCTCCGCGCTGTCCCGGTAGGGGAAGCCGTGCTCGACGAGCCATGCCGACATCTCGGACCGGCCCCCCAGCTCGGTGACGAAGTCCGCGTCCAGCCACGGCTTGTAGATGCGCAGGCGGGGGTTGGCCAGCAGACCGTAACGGTAGAACCGCTCGATGTCGTTGCCTTTGTAGGTCGATCCGTCGCCCCAGATGTCGACGCCGTCGTCTTTCATCGCCCGCACGAGCATCGTGCCCGTCACCGCGCGGCCGAGGGGAGTCGTGTTGAAGTAGGTCTTTCCGCCGGAGCGGATGTGGAACGCACCGCACGCGAGGGCGGCGAGGCCTTCTTCGACGAGGGCGGTCTTGCAGTCGATCAGGCGCGAGATCTCGGCGCCGTACTCCAGCGCACGACCCGGGATCGCGTCGATGTCGTCTTCGTCCGGCTGACCCAGATCGCCCGTGTAGGTGCAGGGGATCGCTCCCTTGTCGCGCATCCAGGCGACCGCGACGGAGGTGTCAAGTCCCCCGGAGAATGCGATGCCGACGCGTTCGCCGACGGGGAGGGACTGCAGGACTTTCGACATGCATCGATTCTACTGAGGCGGTGCCGCGCGCCCCGTCGGCTCCTGGACGCGCAGATGCCGGGTCGGACGTACCGACCCGGCATCTCAGGCGTGCTCAGGCGTGCAGGGCGCCGGCGGCGGGAGCGGCTCCGCCGCGCACCGCTGCTCGCTTCTCGCGGTAGCGCCCGATCGCGATGATGATCGCACCGATCGCGAGGAATCCGACCAGCATCACGCCGATGTACGTGAAGGCCGATCCGTACCCCGCGTCGTGCGGGTCCAGGAACGGGTAGGGGTACCACCACGACTCGCTGCCATCGGGGTTCGAGACCCGCAGGCCACGCACCATCGTGTAGGCGGTCCATCCCAGGGGGTAGCTCACGATGACGGCGAGCGACCACCACGGCAGCCCGCGACGTCGCGGAGCCAGCAGCAGATCGAGGACGAAGTAGATCGGCAGCGCGACGTGCAGCACCTCGACCGCGTACGAGTCCAGCAGCCTGATCCCCGCGGTGTCACCCAGGGCGATGCCGCTGGGGGCGTCGCGCAGCAGGACGTTGTAGACGATGCCGAGAAGCAGCAGGGGACCGGCCACAGCGGCGAGCCCCAGCGCGATTCCCAGCGGCTCGCGCGTCGTTCCCGGGTGCCGCTGCGCCCAGGTCGCGGCCGCTACCAGCGCGATGACGCTGAGCAGCGCAGAGACGATCGTGAACATGCTGAAGTAGTTGACCAGTACGAGCTCGAGATCCTGTGACTCTCGTGATGCACGGTCGATGTTGACGATGAATCCGGCGACGATGCCGGACAGGGCGATGACCGCCGCAGCGATCCTGAACCATGACCAACGCATTTCGATGACCTTTCACTTCCCCCGGTATGGATCATCCCCATGAGTAAGTGATAGCGGGAGCCCTGGTGCGTACCGGGAAAGATTGGCACCGCAAACATCGAAGTAGCCCAAATGGGGGACAGAAAGGTTGTGTGAAGTCTACAAAGCCGGTCCGCGACGCCGTCCGACCCACACCACCAGCACTCCGACCGCCATGATCGCGATCGCGATGCCGACGATGTAGACGGCGACTCCGAGGTAGCCGTTGCTGAAGTTGTTCGGGTCCATGAAGGGGTAGGGGTACCAGTAGGGATTGCCGTTGATCGGATTGGTCACGAGGGGTCCGCGCACCAGCGTGTACACCGCCCACACGATCGGGAAGGCGGCGATCGCGAAGACCGCGCTCCAGTTCAGCCGGCGGCGCAGCGGACCGAGGAACAGATCCAGCAGCAGGAAGATCGGCGCGATCACGTGCAGCGTCTCGTTGGACCACGGGATGGGCTCACTCCCCTGCGGAAGCTCGATGTTTCGCAGGAGGGTGTTGTAGACCAGGCCGGTCACGATCATGTACGTCGTGACAGACGCCAGGGCGATCGCGAGTCCGCGCGGCTCCGAGGTCGCGCGGGCACCGCGCGTGAAGTACCAGATGGCCGCCCAGGCGAGGACGACGGCGGATGCCGCATTCGAGAGGATCGTGAAGAAGCTGAAGAAGTTCACGACGATCGTTCCGACGTCGTTGCCCCTCTCCACCGCGCGCGAGACCGAAAGCGCG
This sequence comes from uncultured Actinomycetota bacterium, assembly GCA_963781135.1. Taxonomy (GTDB): domain Bacteria; phylum Actinomycetota; class Actinomycetes; order Actinomycetales; family Microbacteriaceae; genus Microbacterium. The sequence goes on from CAWADY010000004.1 coordinate 117,968, forward strand.
AGCTGGGCGACGATCGCCGAGACGATGACAGCGGAGATGACCAGCCGCAGGATCGACCAGGTCCGGGCCCAACCGGGGGTGCGAATCATGCGCCCACACTAGCGGTGGCTCCGGGCGAGAAAGGTCGGCCCCACGCGCGGTTGTCAAGCCGCGGGGGCGGCCAGGAGGCCTCGATAGGATGGGGTGTACCGTCGGATCCTTCCCGAGGAGTGAATATGCCCGCCATCGTGATCGTCGGAGTCCAATGGGGCGATGAGGGCAAGGGCAAGGCGACCGACCTGCTCGGTGAACGCACCGATGTCGTCGTCAAGTTCAACGGCGGCAACAACGCCGGCCACACGGTGGTGATCGGCGACGAGAAGTACGCGCTGCACCTTCTGCCCTCCGGCATCCTTTCTCCGGGCGTCACTCCCGTCATCGGCAACGGCGTCGTCGTCGACCTCGAGGTGCTCTTCGCCGAGCTCGAGGCGCTGAACGCCCGCGGCCTCGACACGAGCCGGCTCAAGATCAGCGCGAACGCGCATGTGATCACGCAGTACCACCGCACCCTCGACAAGGTGACCGAGCGGTTCCTGGGGAAGCGGATGATCGGCACGACCGGCCGCGGCATCGGCCCGGCCTATGCCGACAAGATCAACCGGGTCGGCATCCGCCTGCAGGATCTGTTCGACGAGAACATCCTGCGCCAGAAGGTCGAGGGCGCGCTCGACCAGAAGAACCATCTGCTGGTCAAGGTGTTCAACCGGCGCGCGATCACGGTCGACGAGATCGTCGATGACCTGCTCTCGTATGCGCCTCGCCTGCAGCACATGGTGTGCGACACGTCGCTGCTGCTGAACAACGCGCTCGATGCCGGCGAGGTCGTCGTGTTCGAGGGCGGGCAGGCGACCATGCTCGACATCGACCACGGCACCTACCCGTTCGTGACGTCGTCGTCGGCGACCGCGGGCGGCGCCGCGACGGGTGCGGGGGTCGGACCGAACCGCCTCGACCGGATCGTCGGCATCGTCAAGGCGTACACGACCCGCGTCGGATCGGGACCATTCCCGACCGAGCTGTTCGACGAGCGGGGCGAATGGCTGCGTTCGCGCGGCTTCGAGTTCGGCACCACGACAGGGCGTCCGCGACGCGTCGGCTGGTACGACGCCCCGATCACCCGGTACGCGACGCGGATCAACGGCATCACCGACCTGGTGCTGACCAAGCTCGACATCCTCACGGGACTCGAGGAGATCCCGGTGTGCGTCGCCTACGACGTCGAGGGCACGCGGTTCGACGAAGTGCCGGTGAATCAGTCCGACTTCCACCACGCGACGCCGATTCTGGAGCACTTCCCCGGCTGGCAGGAAGACATCTCCGGTGCCCGGACGTTCGATGAACTCCCGGTCGCCGCGCAGGACTACGTGCTCGCGCTCGAGCGCATGAGCGGAACGCGCATCTCGGTGATCGGCGTGGGCCCGTCGCGCGACGCGGTCATCGTGCGTCACGACCTCGTCGACTGATGCGCTTCTGGACCGGCGGCTACACGGCACGCTCGGACGGCAACGCGACGGGCATCGGCATCCTCACGGCAGGAGCCGCGGACGACATCCTCGCCGGTGGTCAGCTGCGCTTCGCGGGCGACGCGGTGGCCGCCGAGGCCTCGCCCTCGTGGGTGAGCGCGCACCCCACGCTCGATCTGCTCTACGCAGCGCTCGAAGACGCCGGCACCGTTCGCGCGTACCGCCGCACCGGTGACACGTCGTTCGAGCCCTTCGGCGGTCCGGTCGAGGCGGGCGAGGCCGTCTGCCACCTGGCGATCGCACCCGACGGCGGGTCGCTCGTGGCGAGCTGCTGGGGTGATGGGCGGGTCGTGCGCATGACTCTGGATGCCGCCGGTCGGCCCTCCGCGCCGGTGCTCGGTGTCGCGGCCGCCGACCCCTACGGGCCGGACGCCGACCCGGCCGACTTCAGCGGAGCGGTCGATCTGTCCGGCAGCATCGACCCGCGCCACGGCGCCGACCGCAGCACCGGCGTCGATCTGAGTCGCGGGGCCGATCTCGCCGCCGCGGCGCGGGCGCTCCGCGCGGTGGCAGGCGATCAGTACGGCCATCTCGTGCCGGACTACGACGCCGAGCCGGCCGCGCCCGAGCCGGTCGAGGTTGCGGACGACCCGGCAGCGCGCGTCTCTCGCGCGCATCAGTCGGCGTTCCTCCCGGGCGGGCTGCTGGCGACCACCGACATGGGTCTGGATCTCGTGCGGTTCTGGCGCACCCCCGATTCGGGACTGCGTGCCCTTCAGGAGGTGGTGCTCCCGCGCGGCAGTGGCCCGCGACACATGGTCTGGCACCCCAGCGGCCACCTGTACGTCGTGACCGAGCTCAGCCGCGAGGTCTTCGCCCTCGCCCCCGACATCACCGGCCACTGGCGGATCGTCGCGGGGACTTCGCTCGGCGCAGGAATGCTCGACGGTGACACCGCCGCCGAGCTCGCGGCATCCCGCGACGGCGATTTCCTCTATGCCGGCGTGCGCGGCAGCAACACGATCGCCACCGTCCGCGTGAAGGGCGCCGGCGATGTGCTCGCGCCCGTCGCGCTCGTGGATGCCGCCGTGGACTGGCCGCGGCACCACGTCGTGGTCCGCGACACCCTGCTGGTGGCCGGGCAGCGCTCCGACGAGGTCGTCTCACTCACGCTCGACCTGCGCACCGGTGTGCCCGGCCGCACGCGTCATCGCGTCGAGGTGCCGTCGCCGACCTGCCTGCTGGTGGCGAAGTAGGGCGCTAGACCTTCGCGTCCTGCTTCGGGATGTAGACCTGTTTGATGATCAGCAGGATCGACGCCGTGACGGGTACCGCGACCAGCGCGCCGATCAGGCCGAGCAGCGTGCCGCCGATCAGGGCGCCGATCACCACGAGTGATCCGGGGATCGAGATCGCCTTCGACATGACCCGCGGAGTGATCACGTACGCCTCGATCTGGATGTAGATCAGGTAGAGGATGCCGAAGATCAGTGCCGCGAGCGGGCTCGTGAAGAGGGCGAGCACGGTGGCGACGATCCAGTACAGCACCGGGCCGACGAGCGGGATGATCGTGATCGAGAAGGCGAGCACACCCATCAGCAGCGGGTAGGGCAATCCGAGGATCAAGTGCAGCAGCGTCGCGACGACCGAGTTGAAGAAAGCCAGGATGACCATGCCCATCAGGTATCCGCCGACCGAGTCGGTGATCTGATTGGTCAGTTCGCGCACCCTCGGCCGGTTGCGGGCGGGGGCGAACTGCATCATCGACTCTTTGATCGCGGGCAGCGAGGCGACGAAATACAGGGTCAGCACGACGATGATGAGCGCGCCCGAGACCGCCGTGGCGATTCCGGCGCCGATCTTCAGCAGGCCGCCCGACACCGCGGCGATGTTCGCGGGATTGGTGATGAACGTCTCCAAGTCGGTGACGAGGGTGTTCAGGCCCGGCCCGAAGATGCCCTCGAGCCACGCGTAGGTATCGGTCGTCTCGAAGTTGGAGATCGTCGCCGGGATGCCGGTGATGAACGCGGTGATCTGGTCGATCAGGGTCGGCACCACGAGCCAGAGCAGGCCGACACCGATGCACGCCGAGAACCAGGAAGACGATCGCGATCGCCCACGGGCGCTTGACGCCACGGCGCTCGAACCGCTTGAGGACCGGATCCAGGCCCAGCGATGCGAACATCGCGAGGGCGATGTAGATGATCACGGTGGCGATGTTGGTGAGGGCGATCCCCAGCAGAAGCGCGGCGAGCCCGCCGAGCGTGAGCAGCAGTCCGGCGGTGAACGGGCTGTCGAGATGCGCCCAGAACGGCCTGCCGCCGCGATCGCTCGGCACGGTGGCCTCGGCCATGACGGCGCCGGTGTCGGGCGCTGCGGCATCCGTACCCGCTGCAGGGCTTGCCGCGAGCGGCTCGGGCGAGGGTGTGCCATCGGTCATGGCTCACACTCTAGAGCCCTGCCCCCGCGCGGCCCTCACCCGTCTCGGATGAGAGCGCGCCGCCCGGGGCACGGCTGCGACCCGACCGGTATCGTCGGGGAGCGAGGAGGAACACATGACCGATCACACGTCCGCCCCCGGCACCGACGACGCCGAGGCGCTCGAGACGCTCCACCGCCTGCGCGGCAGCATCGACAACATCGACGCCGCGCTCGTGTACCTCCTCGCCGAGCGGTTCCGTGCGACGAAGCAGGTCGGCCGGCTCAAGGCGGAGCACGGGATGCCGGCATCCGACCCCGCCCGGGAGGAGCAGCAGCTCACCCGGCTGCGGACGCTCGCGATCGATGCCGACCTCGATCCCGAGTTCGCGCAGAAGTGGTTCACCTTCGTCGTGGCAGAAGTCATCCGGCACCACGTCGAAGCAGCCGAAGACCGCTGAACGCCCACCGCTAGGAGCACCTCGACATGGCCAACGATCTGACGATCGGCACTCTCCTCGAGTCGCAGAACTCCGCCCCTGCGCGCCTGCTCGCGTCGAAGATGAACCGGCACACCTTCTGGTGCGGCCAGAGCGGATCAGGAAAGACGTACGCTCTCGGCGTCGCGCTCGAGCAGATCCTGCTGCACACCCGGCTGCCGATCGTGATCCTCGACCCGAACTCGGATTTCGTGAAGCTCGGCGAGCTCCGTCCGGGGGCGCCGGCCGCAGAAGCGGCCGAGCTGGCCACGCGCGACATCCGTGTGCGCCGCTCGACCCCGGGCCTCGGCGAGCCGCTGCACGCGCGGTTCCTCTCGATGCCGTTGCGCTCGCGGGCGGCGATCCTGCAGATCGACCCGCTGCTGGACGCCGATGACTACAACACGATGCTGCGCATGGAGACCGACATGCATCTCCTGCCGGATCACGATCTGGTGGGCTTCATGCGCTCGCACCCCGACCGCGTGCGCCATCAGCTGGCGATGCGACTCGAGAATCTCGGCGTCGCCGAATGGAAGCTGTGGTCGTGGGGTCAGCGCGATGTCACGCAAGACATCGACGATCAGGCGGATGCGACCGTGGTCGACCTCGGCGGCTTCGCCACGCAGCCCGAGTCGCGCGCGGCCGCGCTCGCCGTGCTCGATCATCTGTGGGACAACCGCGAGCAGCGGATCGGCCGCCTGATCGTGATCGACGAGGCCCACAACCTGTGCACGCCCGACCCGGTCACTCCCGTCGAGAAGCTGCTCACCGAGCGCATCGTGCAGATCGCGGCGGAGGGTCGCAAGTACGGGCTCTGGCTGCTGCTGTCTACGCAGCGACCCTCGAAGGTGCACCAGAATGCGCTGTCGCAGTGCGACAACCTGGCCCTCATGCGCATGAGTTCCCCGCGGGACCTCGCCGAGCTCGCGGAGGTGTTCGGGTATGCGCCCGAGTCGCTGCTGGAGCGCTCGCCGGCCTTCCTGCAGGGGCAGGCGCTGTTCGCGGGCGGCTTCGTCGATCAGCCCAGCCTCGTGCAGATGGGTGCGCGGATGACCCACGAGGGCGGCACGGACGTCACGGTGCCGCTGCGCTGAGAGGCCCAGCCCGACGAGCACGACGGTGATGGCGATCGTGCCCCACCGCTTGTAGATCGTCGCGGCCCAGAACCCGATCACGAGCATGAGCATGAGCATCGCGATCGCGAAGTACGCCAGCCAGGCGACCAACCACCCCGCCTCCCAGAGCGCATCGATGCGGAAGAAGATGATCAGCGGGATCCAGATGTAGGTCATCTTGTTGGCGGCCGCGGCGAGGTCAGGCTCGTGCGCGCTCGCTCTTCGGGGTCGGCCGGCAGATCAGAACCGAGCACGGCGCCGAGTGCTGCACCCGGGACGCGGTGCTGCCGAGCAGGATGGTCCGGCTCAGGCCGCGGCTGCCGGCTGCCATCGAGATGAGGTCGGCGTCGAGGTCTTCGGCCGCACGGATGATCTCCTGAGCGGGTGAGCCGCTGCGGATCTCGGTGTGGATGCGCGGTCCCCATCCCTCGAAGACCGCCGCCACCGCAGCAGCGGCGATGCCGGCCTCTTCGACGAAACTGAGCTCGGCCAATTCGGGGTTCCGCGCCGAACCGATCTCGTTGGCGAACGGCGCCGCAGCATACGGGCTCACGACCGCGACGACCGTGACATCGGTGATCTCGCGCGAGTCGGCGATCCACTTGAACGTGTGCGCACCGGCCAGCGATGCCTGCGATCCGTCGGTGGCGACGATGACGTGCATGTCTCAGAGCTCCTTGCCCGCAGCGGGCGGTTCGACCGCCTCGGGGTCACCGGGCGCCGCGCCCGGGGGGCGCAGGCGCTCCTTGCCGAAGAACCGCTCGAGCAGATACAGCACCAGCCCGACCGCCAGCAGCCCGGCCACCCAGTACAGAGCCTCCGGGTCGTCGATCAGCGTGTAGGTCAGCACAGCGAGGTTGCCGATGATCCCGGCGATCAGCAGCGGGGTGTTTGCCCGGTAGGTGTCGGGGCGCTCGTCCTTGCCGCGCAGCTTCAGGCACGACACGATCACGAGCGCGTAGATGAACAGCAGGAACACCACGGTGATCGTCGCGAGCCGATCGACGATGTCGAGCTGTTCGTCGGCGGGCAGATCCGACTGACTGCTGCGGATCGCCGCACCGACGATGAGCAGGGCGCCCACGACCGCGGCCCCGAACAGCAGGGCGACGTAGGGGCTGCGTCGCGTCGGGTGCACCTTGGCGAAGACGGCGGGCACGACGTCTTCGCGGGCCATGCCGTACAGGATCCGCGCCTGGGCGACCACGGTCACCAGCGTCGTGTTGCTGATCGCGATCATCGCGATCACCGCGAAGACGACCAGCATGATGGATGCCGGGATGAAGAACAGGTCTGCCCGGATGACTTCGAGCAGGGTGTTGCCGGCGAGGTCGGAGATCGGCACGGCCAGGGCGGCGGCGATCGAGACCAGGACGTAGACGATGCCGGCGGTCAGCATCCCGCCGATCAGCGCGCGGGGGAACGCCCGGGACGGGTCGATGGTCTCCTCTGCCACGTTGGCGGCGTTCTCGAACCCGGTCATCGCGAAGAAGGCGAGCGAGACACCCGCCAGGACCGCGAGGACCGCTGATCCGCTCCCGCCGTCCACGTTGAACTGGAGCAGCACGGCGGGGTCGGCCACGCCCTCGACCAGGGCGATGACGCCGATGATGATCACGATCACCAGGCCGGTGACCTCGATGAAGGTCATGACCACATTCGCCACGACCGATTCGGTGATGCCGATCAGATTGACGATCGTGATGATCGCGACGAAGCCGAGCGCGATGCCGGTGGCCGCCCAGATCGCGTCCTCGGGCAACCCGACCAGGTCGCTGAAATACCGGACGAAGCCCGACGCCAGTGAACCGACGGCGGCCATGTTGGCCGACAGCATGCAGATCGTGATGAAGAACGTGAGGGTCGGACTGCGGAACGCCTTGTTCACGTACAGCGAGGCGCCGGCGGCCTGCGGGTACTTCGTGACGAGCTCGGCGTACGCCAGACCGGTGACGGCGGCGATCGCCACGCCGACCAGGAACGCCATCCAGAAGGCGCCGCCCACCGCGGCGGCGACCAGCCCCACGAGCACGTAGATGCCCGAGCCGAGCACGTCGCCGACGACGTAGAAGTACAGCTGCTTGACCGTGATCGAGCGCTTCAGCTCGCTGGATCGGACGACGGGCGGAGCGTCAGACGTTGCCATGCGTGCACCCTACGGGTGCCTCGTGTTCGTGGATAGGGGATGGCGCGGCACCGATCGCCACGCCATACTGTCGCCGTCAGGGGTGCGACTTGGGGCGGACGACCCGACCCGGGGCCGTGTCCGTGCTCCGCGCGGGGACCGGCCAAGGAGATGTCTGCGGGGGGCGCGGCGGCGTCGCGCTGTCGCGCGGGGAGCGGCATCCGGCGTCGTCGTCTGCGGTTTCTGCGCCTCCGGCGGGACCTGCGTGGACGCTCCCGTGGTGAGCTCGAGCGACACTTTCGCCTCGAGCACTTCGATCGCCTCGTCCGAGAGCGAGATCAGGCCGTCGAGCTCTTCGCGCACCCGCCGATAGGCGACCTGTCGCTCGGCGGGGGTCGCGGCCTCGTCGATCGCAATCGTGAGCAGCTGCTTGGCGGTGTCGAGGCGCTTGCGCTCGACGGTGGTGAAAGACGAGTCCTTGAGCCGCCGAGCGTCGCGCTCGGCCACGTCGAACGCCACTTCGTAGTCGGCGACGGCGTTGCGGTACTCGGTGAGCTGGTCCTTGGTCAGACGTGCCTTGGCGGATGCCGGCCGCAGGCCGTCGGCGACGCGCTTGGCCCGCAGGAACGCTGCCGTCAGGGGCTGGCGCCCGTCGCTCATCGCGGGGAAGGCGATGAGCTTCGCCACGTCGAGCTCATAGTCCAGCCACCGTGCGGTGACCGCATCGTGGGATGCGAAGAGCCGCTCGAGCTGCGTGCCCTGAGTCGTCGGCCCGATTCGACCGTTCGACGCGGCCGCGGTGGCCGTCGTGATCGGAGGCAGCGATTCGGCTCCGGCCACCGGCGGCCGAGCCCCGGCCTGGGCCGCTTTGAGCTCTGCCTTGGCGTGCAGAACTTCGAGCCGGCGCTTGTGGCGCCGGCGTGCGCCGCGCTCCCAGGCGCTGCCCACGCCGCCCATCACCCCCATGACAGGGAAGACGAGCCACCAGTAGCTGCCCAGAAACTGGAAGAGTGGCTCCACCCTGACATGCTACGCCGAGCCCAGGGCGGGTCGCTGTGGGATCAGGATGCGGGAGGCTTCGTGCGACGTGAGTGCATCTGCCACGGCCACGCACCATCGCGCGTCATCGCCTCGGCCGACCATGCGACCGCCCGCTGCGCGTTCCACAGGACCTCTTGAGCGGTGTCGGCCCAGTTGCCGAGGCGATCCGATCCGGAATCCGGCGCCGGACGTCCTGATGCATGGCGGGTGGCCTCGTACTCCGCTGCATCGAAAGCCCGCTCCAGCCTCCGCACCGCATCGCGGTAGGCCGCGAAGTCGGCAGGAGTCATCCGGGAGTCGGCCGATGCCGGTCGCAGCCACTGCGCTTGCTGCTGCTCGCGCAGGAACGCGGTCATCACAGGCGATCGCCCGTCGCTCATCGCGGGGAAGGCGATGAGCTTCGCAGGATCGGTCTCGTACTCCATCCACCGCGCGAGGACGACATTGTGTGCAGCGACGACCCTTGCCAGGGGAAACTCGGCCGGGTCGGTTCCGACGTGCGGGACGGTCGCTCGCGCGGCACGGAGGCTTTCGCGGCGAGCGCGCAGCGCGGCGGAGGCTGATCTGGCCGTCTGCCGGGCGTTCTGCAGGGCGCGGCGCGCTGCGGCGACTTCGCGCTCGGTGGCGCGGTGCGTGGTTCGTTCGGACTGCGTGCGCACGAGCTCGGCGTGGGCGACAGCGACCTCGGCCCTGCGGCGGGTCACCGCTTCGTGCGCTTTTCGCACGTCATGCCTGGCCGCGTCGAGCTCGAGCCGGCGGGCACCGGCCGAACGCTGCCCGCGCAGGCCGACCCAGCCGAGTGCGCCCGCGCCGACAGTCATCGGCGCGATCCACCACACGTCGACGAACAGCGCCAAGAGCGGATCCACGCGTTCATGTTATCCGTGGCAGGCCACGGTCCGCCTGGGAATCATCCGGTGATGTAGGGGGTGGACGCCGGAATGACGCGATCAGCTGTGTCTCGATACGCGCTGACGCGCTGCTCGGCAACCGCTTCGGCTGTCCGCCTTCGGCGGTCAGCCGAAGATGAGGGCGAGCACGGTGGCGCCGCCACCGACGAGGATCAGCGACACGATGACGACCCAGGCGATGATCTTGACCCGTCGCTGGCGTGCCTCGTTGTAGTCGCCGTATTCGTCTTCAGCCATGGTGATCAGTCTAGAGGGGGCGGTTCGGCCTACTCGGACACCGTCGCGCCGAACGCCGCGGGGAGGGTCGACGTGGACAGCCCGCGCAGCTCGCTGAGTGTGAACGTGAAGACGTCCTGCACCTCGAGGGCGGGCTCGTCGCCGTCTCCGGGGGCGTCGCTCACGCCGATCCGCAGCACCGGGTAGCCGCGGCCTTCGCAGAGCCCGCGGAACTTCACGTCGTCTTCGCGGGGCACGGTCACGATGACGCGACCGGTCGACTCCGCGAACAGCGCGGTCGCGGCATCCACACCGTCTCGCTCCATGATCTCGCGCAGCCAGACGCGAGCGCCGACGCCGAAGCGCATCACGCCCTCGGCCAGCGCCTGAGCGAGGCCGCCCGCCGACAGGTCGTGGGCGCTCGAGACGAGCGACTGCTGGGACGCCGCGTGCAGCAGCTCGGCCAGCTTCTTCTCGTTGCCGAGGTCGACGGCGGGCGGGCGGCCGCCGAGGTGGCCGTGCACGGTGCCGGCCCACGCCGAGCCGCTGAGCTCGGTCGCGGTGACGCCGAGGAGGTAGATGTTCTCGCCCAGGTCCTGCCACCCGCTCGGGATGCGGCGCCCGACGTCGTCGATGATGCCGAGCACGCCGACCACGGGAGTCGGGAAGATCGGCTGGTCGCCGGTCTGGTTGTAGAAGCTCACATTGCCGCCGGTGACCGGGATGCCCAGTTCGAGGCATCCGTCGGCCAGGCCCGCGACCGCCTGCGAGAACTGCCACATGACCTCGGGGTTCTCGGGGCTGCCGAAGTTCAGGCAGTCGGTGACCGCCGTGGGCACCGCGCCGCTCACGGCGACGTTGCGATACGCCTCGGCGAGGGCGAGCTTGGCGCCCTCGTACGGGTCGAGCTGGCAGAAGCGCCCGTTGCAGTCGGTCGCGATCGCGAAGCCGAGACCGGAGTGCTCGTCGACGCGGATCATGCCCGCGTCGTCGGGGAAGGACAGCGCCGTGTTGCCCATGACGTAGTAGTCGTACTGGTTGGTGACCCAGGAGGTGTCGGCGAGGTTCGGGCTCGCGACGAGCTGGGTGAACTGGTGGCGCAGAGTGTCGGGGTCATCCGAGCGGCTCAGCGCGGCGGCCGAGTCGTCGCGCAGCGCGTCGATCCAGGTCGGGTAGGCGACCGGGCGCTCGTACACCGGGCCGTCGACCGCGACCGTGGAGGGGTCGACGTCGACGATGACCTCGCCGTGCCACTGGATCACCAGGCGGCCGTCACCGGTGACTTCGCCCAGCACGCTGGTCTCGACATCCCACTTTCCGACGACCTCGAGGAACGCGTCGAGCTTCTCGGGCGCGACGATCGCCATCATGCGCTCCTGGCTCTCGCTCATCAGGATCTCTTCGGGCGTGAGGCTCGGGTCGCGCAGCAGCACCTTCTCGAGGTCGACGCGCATGCCGCTGCCGCCGTTCGCGGCCAGCTCGCTCGTGGCGCACGAGATGCCGGCGGCGCCGAGGTCCTGGATCGCCTCGACCAGGTCGTCGCGGTACAGCTCGAGGCAGCACTCGATGAGCACCTTCTCGGCGAACGGGTCGCCGACCTGCACGGCGGGGCGCTTGGTCGGGCCGGTGGAGTCGAACGAGTCGGACGCGAGGATGCTGGCACCGCCGATGCCGTCGCCGCCGGTGCGCGCGCCGAACAGCACGACCTTGTTGCCGGTGCCGCTCGCGTTCGCGAGCTTGAGGTCTTCATGGCGCAGGACGCCGACCGCGAGCGCGTTCACGAGCGGATTGCCCTGGTAGACGGCGTCGAACACGGTCTCACCGCCGATGTTGGGCAGACCCAGGCAGTTGCCGTAGAACGAGATGCCGGAGACGACCCCGTGCACGACGCGCGCGGTGTCGGGGTGATCGATCGCGCCGAAGCGCAGCTGGTCCATGACGGCGACCGGACGGGCGCCCATCGAGATGATGTCGCGGACGATGCCGCCCACGCCGGTCGCGGCGCCCTGGAAGGGCTCGATGTAGCTCGGGTGGTTGTGCGATTCGACCTTGAAGGTGACCGCCCAGCCCTCGCCGATGTCGACGACACCGGCGTTCTGGCCCATGCCCACCATCAGGCGGGTCTTCATCTCGTCGGAGACCTTCTCGCCGAACTGGCGGAGGTAGATCTTGCTGGACTTGTAGGAGCAGTGCTCCGACCACATCACCGAGTACATCGCCAGCTCGCCGCTCGTGGGACGGCGGCCCAGGATCTCGCGGATGCGCGCGTACTCGTCGGCCTTGAGTCCGAGGGCGCCGTAGGGCTGCTCGCGCTCGGGGGTCTCGGCGGCGTTGCGGACGGTGTCCGCGGCAGGCCGAGCGGTGGAGATCTGGGAGGGGGTGGTCACGCGGCTCAGCTCCAGGAATCGGGGACGCCGGACGGGCTCCAGTCTAGTTCGACCGCCGAGACAGCATAGGTGCCGCGAGACAGCGGGTCGACGCGCTCAGTCTCGCGGCGCCTATCCTGTCTCGCGGTCAGGGGGAGGGGTCAGGAGGCGCGGGCCAGGGCGTCTTCGAACGCGACCCACGCGAGCATCGCGCACTTCACGCGCGCGGTGTACTTCGAGACGCCGCTGAGAGCCTCGGCATCCCCGTACGTCTCCTCGTCGATCGGGATCGTGCCGCGCGAGCGCAGCGAGGTGCGGAAGCCGTCGATCAGCGCGGTCGCCTCGGCCCGCGGCATCCCGCCCTCGCGGTCGTCGACGAGCACGGCGAGCATCGAGGCGGATGCCTGCGAGATCGAGCAGCCGGCGCCGTCCCAGGTCACGTCGCGGACGGTGTCGTCGGCGTTCAGGCGCACCTGCAGGGTGATCTCGTCGCCGCAGATCGGGTTGCGCTGGTGCGACGTCGCCGCCGCGCCTTCGGGCTCGGCGATGCCCTTGCCGTGCGGGCGCTTGGAGTGCTCGAGGATGAGCTCCTGGTACAGCGATTCGAGCCCGCTCATGCTCCGACCCCGAAGAACGGCCGCACCTGCGTGAGGGCGTCGAGGAACACGTCGACCTCTTCGGTCGTGTTGTACAGCGCCGTCGAGGCGCGGACGGATGCCGTCAGCCCGAAGCGCGCGTGCAGCGGTGCGGCGCAGTGGTGCCCGACGCGCACGGCGATGCCGCGGGAGTCGAGGAACTGCCCGACGTCGTGCGCGTGCACGCCGTCGACGTCGAAGGCGGCAAGTCCGACGCGCTCGGCCGGGGCGTCGCCGAGCAGCCGCACACCGTCGATCTCGCGCAGCCCGTCGCGCAGCCGACGTTCCAGCAGCCGCTCGTGGGCGTGCACCGCGTCCATCCCGACGGCGTCGAGGTATCGCAGCGCGGCGGCCAGGCCGATCGCCTGCGACACCGGCTGCGTGCCCGCCTCGAACCGCTGCGGCGGCGGAAGGAACTCGGTGCGGTCGAGGCCGACCCGCGTGATCATCGAGCCGCCGGTCAGGAACGGCGGCAGTGCTTCGAGCACGTCGGCGCGGCCGTAGAGGCCCCCGATGCCGTAGGGGCCGAGCATCTTGTGCCCTGAGAACACCGCGAGGTCGACGCCGAGCCCCGGGAGGTCGAGCGGCAGATGCGGCGCGGATTGGCAGGCATCGAGCACAGTCAGCGCGCCGACGCCGTGCGCCAGCGCGACGAGTTCGGTGACCGGGTTCACGATTCCGAGCACGTTGGAGACGTGCGTGAAGGCCACGACGCGGGTGCGTTCGCCGATGAGGGATGCCGCGGCATCCAGATCCAGCTGACCGTCCTCGTGCACGGGAATGTGCCGCAGGACCGCCCCGGTGCGGGCCGCGAGCTCCTGCCAGGGCACGAGGTTGGCGTGGTGCTCGATCTCGGTCACGACGATCTCGTCACCCGGGGCGAGCGCGAACCGCGCACTCTCGGGGGCGCCGCGACCGAGTGTCGCATTGCCGATCGCGTACGCGACGAGGTTCAGGCCGGCGGTCGCTCCGCTGGTCCACACGAGCTGCTCGGGTGACGCGCCGACGAAGCCGGCGACCGTCGCGCGGGCGTCTTCGAACAGCTCGGTCGCCTCGGCGGCGAGGGTGTGCGCGCCGCGGTGCACCGCGGCGTTCTCGTTCGTGAGGAACGCGACCTCGGCGTCGATCACGGCGCGCGGCTTCTGGCTGGTCGCGGCGGAGTCGAGGTACACCAGCGGGTGACCGTCGACCGAGCGGCCCAGGATCGGGAAGTCTTCTCGGAGGGCGCGGGGGTCGAGCGCGATCGAGGTTCGAGGCGAGGAACTCACCCTTCCAGGCTACGCCGGAGGGCTGGGCGCCGGGTCGGAGTGTGAAGCGCCCCGCCTACGATCGGTGCTCATTCAGATCCTGCTGCTGGACATCGTGTTCTCACTCGACTCGGTCATCACCGCCGTCGGCATGACCGAGAACCTCGTCGTGATCATCACGGTCGTCGTGCTGTCGTTCGGCATCATGCTCTTCGCCTCGCGCTTCATCTTCACCTTCGTCAACAAGCACCCCACGGTGAAGATGCTCGCCTTGTCGTTCCTCCTGCTGATCGGCGTCTTCCTGATCGCCGAGGGTTTCGGCGTCCACATCGACAAGGCGCTCATCTACGCGCCGATGGCCTTCGCGATCCTCGTCGAGGCCCTGAACCTCATCTATGCCGCACGCAAGGCGAAGCGCGAGCACAAGGCGCAGCACGCCGTGCAGCTGCGTCCTCAGTACCCCGATGTCGACGAATCCGTCGCGGTGGCCGCGGCCCTGTCGAAGTCACCGGATGCCGGCGCCGTGGGTCTTTCGCGAAAGCCGGTCTCGGGTGCCGTCGCCGATGAGGAGCGCGCCGGTCTCGGCTGATCGCTCGCGGCGCCTGCGCAGCGCCCGATAGCGTGAGTCCCATGCTCGATCTGGACTTCGCACGCGACCTGGTCATGACCGGCGTGATCTTCGGCGCCGCCGCGTTGGTGTGGGCGAGCTGGGCCCACGAGCGTCCGCCGAAGGGCGTGGGGTGGCGGATCGTCCTGGTGGTCTTGCAGCTCGCCGCGGTCGCGCTGATGTCGTTCGGCATTCCCGTGGCCGTGCGCTACTGGGAGACGCCGACCGCGATCGACCCGGGAGGCACCGCGTTCGTCTGGTACGTCGTGATCTTCTGGGCCGAGATCATCGCGATCGTGGCGTTCTCGATCTTCTTCGTCCGCCGCAAGACGCCCGAGCTGATCGCGCCGCTCGTGCTCACCGTCGTCGGGCTGCACTTCGTGCCGCTGGCGTTCGTGTTCGGCCAGCCGATCATCATGGTGGCGGCGATCCTGTTGACGGCGGCGGGTGTCGCTGCAGCCTTCATGCCGTCGCGCATCGCCGCGCCGAGCTTCTTGTGCGGCATCCTCGCGGCGCCGATCCTGCTGATCCTCGGCACGATCGCGCTCGTCGCCGGTGCGGGCGCGCTCGAGGCCTGAGTCAGGGGTCGGGCACCAGGCGGTAGCCCATGCCCGATTCGGTGAGCAGGTGCCGGGGGTTTGCCGGGTCGACCTCGAGCTTCTTGCGCAGCTGCGACATGTACAGACGCAGATAGCCGGAGTCGCTCACCTGGTCGCTCGCCCAGATCTCCTTGAGCAGCGTCTGGCGGGTGACCAGTGCGCCGGGGCTTCGAGCCAGGAACTCCAGCATCTGCCATTCGGTCGGGGTCAGGTGCACGCTTGTGTCGCCACGTGTCACCGCCTTGGCCGCCAGGTCGATCGTGACATCGCCGAAGGTGACGACGGGAGACTCGGCCACGCCCCCCGTCCTGCGCGAGAGCGCTCGCAGGCGTGCGAGCAGCTCGTCGATCTGGAAGGGCTTGGTGACGTAGTCGTCCGCTCCGGCATCGAGCGCTTCGATCTTGTCGGCTGACCCCGTCCGACCTGACACGACGATGATCGGCGCCGTCGTCCAGCCGCGCAGGGCCCGGATCACGCCCACCCCGTCCAGGCGCGGCATGCCCAGGTCCAGCATCACCAGATCGGGCGGCAGCTTCGCGGCCAGGGCGACCGCGGCGGCACCGTCCGGCGCCGCCACGACGTCGTAGCCGTGCGATGCGAGAGTGATCCGCAGCGCGCGGACGAGCTGGGGATCGTCGTCGGCGATCAGGACCCTCATGGCGTCTCTGTCGTCACGTCGGCCAGCGGCAGAGCGATCACCATGGTGAGCCCCCCGCCCGGGGTGTCCTCGGGCCGCAGCGTTCCCCCCATGCCCTCGGTGAACCCCTTCGACAAGGCCAGACCGAGGCCCAGACCCGCCGTGTTGTCGATGTCTCCGAGGCGCTGGAACGGCGTGAACATCTCTTCGCGGAGGCCCTCCGGCACGCCGGCTCCGCGGTCGATCACCCGCAGCTGCGCCCGGTCACGAACACGTTTGGTGGCGACACCGACCCTCGTGCCGCTCGGCGCGTGGCGCACCGCGTTCGCGAGCACGTTGACGAGCACGCGCTGGAGCAGCACCGGGTCGGCGAGCAGCGGCGGCAGGTCGGGATCGAGGGCCAGGTCGACCTCCGACGGGCCGAGGCCGAGCTCCTCGAGCGATCCGACCACGACGGCGGCGGCATCCACCTCTTCGAACGACACGGCGAGCACGCCGGCCTGAACGCGGCTGACGTCGAGCAGATCGGTCACGAGTGTCGAGAGGGTGGCAAGGCTCTCGTCCGCCGTCTCGAGGAGCTCGCGCCGGTCCGCTTCAGAGAGGTTCTCGCCGGCCGCGCGGAGTCCGCCGATCGCCGCAACGGCCGCTGCGAGCGGGCGGCGAAGGTCGTGGCTCACCGCCGAGAGCAGCGCCGTTCGCACCTGATCCATCTCGGCGAGCGCGCCCGCTTCGCGCGCGGTCGCGGTCAGGTCGGTGCGCTCGAGCGTCGCGTCGAGCTGGGCGACGATGACATCGAGGAGCCGTCGCTCCGAGCCGTGCAGCGGTGCACCGTGCAGTTCGAGGATCGCGCGCGGGTGGGACTTGTCGCCGATGGGCACCGCGGTGAAGTGGCCGTCGCGCACCGGCTCGCCGTCGGTCGCGATCACGGCGCCGTCGGGGTCGACGAGACGCACTCCCGCGCTGCCGAGCGCTTCGCGCGTGCGGCTCACCAGTGCGGGCACCGCACTCTGGCCGCGCAGAACGCTGCCCGCCACCGACGCGAGCAGCTCGGCCTCGGCCGTCGCGCGCCGGGCGACCCGAGCGCGCCGCGCGGCCTGATCGACGATGTAGCTCACCAGGATCGCGATCACGACGTACAGGAACAGCGCCCAGAGGTGCAGCGGGTCCGAGATCGCGACCGTGAACTGCGGCGCGACGAAGAGGAAGTCCAGCGTGAGTCCCGACAGCACGGCCGCGAACAGCGCCGGCCAGATGCCGCCCACGAGCGCGACGATCACGACGAGCAGCTGGAACGCCAGCACCTCGGAGGTGATCGATTCCGGCGTGCGGAAGCTGTAGAGCAGCCAGGTGAGCAGCGGACCGCCGACCAGCGCGATCACGAAGCCCAGCGCCACGCGCTCGCCGCTGAGCGCCCCCGCCGGGATGCGCCGGAGGCTGAACCGCGCGTATGTGTTCACGGGGCAGGCTCGTCGGCCGACAGCATGCGAACTCCGTCGATGACGGCCGAGTGCGTCTGGGGGGACCCGAGCACGCGGAAGTGGCCGGATGCCGGAACGAGCACGTTCGTGGCGCCGTTCAGGGCGCTGCCGTCCGGGATGTGCGGGTCGAAGTGGCCGAACACCGACACGATGCGGCCGTTGACCGACTGATCGTTCCCGAGCATGACGATCGTCTCGTCGTCGGGCAGGAACGCGCGGATGCTGGGCACGAAGAACAGGCCGGCGAGGGGTGATCCGTGGAACGGCGTGCACACGGCGACGAGTCCGAGCACGCCGAGCGGTGGTCCGGATTCTTCCGTGGGAGCGGTCGCGGCTGCCGCGGCATCCGCCGGATCGCCCCCCGCGGCCGCCTCGATCGCCGCTGCGGCCGCGGCGCCCGACGAGACGAGCAGATGCTTGCCGATCAGACCGCCCTTGCTGTGCGCGACCAGAACTCGCCCCGCGCCCTTCGGCGGCTTTGCGGCGAGCGCACGGCCGAGGCGCTCGGCGGTCTCGACGATGCCGCGGCGGTTCATGCCGAGCCCGTGCACGACGTTCACGCGGTGGCCCGCGGCATTGAGCGCGTTGCCCAGCGGTCGCAGGAACGTCCAGTGCTCGTACACGCCGGGCAGCAGGACGATCTCGGCGAGGTCGTCCGATCCCTCGCGCCACGCGCGCGGCGCCGGGCGCGGCCGGCCGAGGGTCCACGGGGCAGTGACGATCGCGAACTGTCGCCGGGCGGCGTACGCGTAGTCCAGCGCCCACCACCACCCCCGCATGACCAGGTTCGGGGGTCGGGTGACTTGCTGCCGAGCGGTGGTCATGAGCCGCAGTCTAGAAGGCGACGGTTGCGTTCTCTTCGTGAGTCAGTCCTCACGCTCGAGACTCGAGCGCACCGCCGTTGTCGCGCTCATCTCCTCGGAGGGGAACGGAAGTCCTGCGCGCTGCTGACCGGGCAACGGGCGGGAGCGGCGTCCGTAGATGAGTTCGCTGGAATCGAGAAGCCACGGAACCAGCGTGATCGAGACGCCGTGGATCAGCATGAGCTGATTGGCGATGCGTCGGGCCCGACGATTGTGCAGGAGCGACTCCCACCAGTGCCCCACGATGTACTGCGGCAGGTAGACCGTCACGACCGACGAGCCGTGCTCCGCGCGGTACTTTCTGATGAATGTGGACACGGGGCTGGCGAAGGACCGGTACGGCGAGTCGATGATGACCAACGGCACCGGGATGTCGTGGGCGGCCCACTGCTCCCGCAGGCGCGCGGTCTCTTCCGGTGACACCGACACGTGGAGCGCGAACGTCTTCTGGTGCTTGGCCGCGAGAGCGTAGTCGAGTGCCTTCACCACCGGCTTCTGAAGGCGGTTGACGAGAATGAGGGCGACGTCGCCTTCCGCTCCGAAGTGCGTGACGTCGTCGACGGTGATCTCGTGCTCCACATCGCGGTAGTAGCGGTGCACGCCGATCATGAGGACGGCGAGGATCGGGATCGCGATGAACACCAGGTAGGCGCCGTGCGTGAACTTCGTGACGGTGACGATCAGCAGCACGAACACGGTCATACCCGCGCCGAGGGCGTTGATGACCAGTCCGATGCGGGCGGAGCGCCGTTCGTAGGCGGCGGACGGCTGAGCCGCGGCCTCCTTCGTCAGCGCTCTGAGGTTCCGCAGCGATCGCTTCCAGTGCCGCACCATGCCGATCTGGCCGAGCGAGAACGAGGTGAAGACGCCGATGATGTAGAGCTGGATGAGGGTCGTCAGCTGCGCCTGGTAGATCACGAGCACTGCGATCGCGACGACGCCGAGGATGATCATGCCGTTCGAGTAGACGAGGCGATCGCCGCGGGTATTGAGCGCCTTCGGCGCATACCCGTCGCGGGCGAGCACCGACCCGAGCAGGGGGAAGCCGTTGAAAGCCGTGTTGGCGGCGAGCAGGAGGACGCACGCGGTCGCGGCCTGGATGATGTAGAACGGGATCGATCCCATGCCGAACGTCGCTGCCGCCACCTGCGCCATCAGACTCGGCTGCGGCTGGTTCTCGCAGTCGAAGCCGACGAGGTGGCAGGGGTTCTCGGAGTAGTGCACCCCCGAGACGAGAGCCAGGATCGTCAGTCCGGAGAAGAGCGCGATCGCGATCCCGCCCATGAGGACGAGCGTCATCTGCGCGTTGCGCACCTTGGGCTTGCGGAACGCGGGCACGCCGTTGGAGACCGCCTCGACCCCGGTCAGGGCTGAGCAGCCGCTCGAGAACGCGCGCAGCACGAGAAGGATCACCGCGGCCTGCGTGAGACTCTCCGCCTGCACGGCGAACTCCGCGCTCGAGGCGACGGGCGGATCGCCCGCGACGGTGCGGACGAGGCCCACCACGATCATGACGGCGACCGAGCCGATGAAGACGTAGGTCGGGATCGCGAACAGCAGCGAGGCCTCGCGGACGCCGCGCAGGTTGATCAGGATGATCACGATCACGAACCCGACCGCCAGCTCGACCCGCCCGGGAGCGAGGAACGGGAGCGCCGAGATGATGTTGTCCACCCCTGCCGCCACCGAGACGGCGACGGTCAGGACGTAGTCGACCAGGAGGGCTGCGGCCACGATGACGCCGGGTATTTCGCCGAGGTTCTTGCGTGCCACCTCGTAGTCGCCGCCGCCCGAAGGGTAGGCCTTGATGAGCTGGCGATAGCTGATCACCACGACCAGAAGCACCACGACGACCGCGATCCCCACCCAGGGGCTGAAGGCGAGGAAGGCCAGCCCGCCGGTGAGCAGGATCATCAGCAGCTCCTGCGGCGCGTACGCCACCGAGCTCAGCGCGTCGGAGGCGAAGATCGGCAGCGCCATCTTCTTGGGGAGCAGCTGGTCGTCGAGCTTCTCCGAGGTCAGCGGATCGCCCAGGAGGAGGCGTTTGGCGATCGGCGAATCGGTGCCGGGCTCGCGGCTGTCAGTGGTCACGGCGAGCGATGTTACTCGCCGGATTCACGCCGGATGGCCTGCCCTAACGGAATCCATACGGCGCCGTGCGGGTGCTCGGTTCAGTCGAGGAACTCCCGCGCAGCCACCACGAGCGCGTCGACACCCCGGCCGAGGGTCGGCTGGAGCACGGGGGCGAAATACGGCGAGTGGTTCGTGGGGATGTCACGGTCGATCGTTCCGGCCGCCTTCGCGTCGGC
The DNA here is from genome assembly GCA_963781135.1 of uncultured Actinomycetota bacterium. Classification (GTDB taxonomy): domain Bacteria; phylum Actinomycetota; class Actinomycetes; order Actinomycetales; family Microbacteriaceae; genus Microbacterium. Next base: position 138,519 of record CAWADY010000004.1, read on the forward strand.
GTAGGCCTGCGCGTCGACGCCGCCCCAGAACCAGAAGACGAGGGGGACGCCCGCTTCGCGGGCGAACCACGAGACGTCCTCGCTGCCGGTGAACATGCCCGGGTCGACGACGGTGCCGTCGCCGAACGCGCTGTCGAAAGCGAGCGTGAGACGCGCGGTGGAGTGCACGTCGTTGATCGTCGGGGGCAGCGAGTGGTCGATCGCGATCACCGGCTCCTCCTCGGCTCCCGACGCGTGCGCCTCGGCGCGGACCACGCGCTCCACCTTCGCCAGGACGCGCGCGCGTGCCTCCTCGTCGGGGTAGCGCAGGCTCAGCTCGAGCTTCGCCTCGGCCGGGATGATGTTGTTCTTCAGACCGGCATGGATCGAGCCGACCGTCACGACCGCGACATCGCGGGGGTCGACCTCGCGCGAGACGATCGTCTGCAGCCGCATCACGGTGGCGGCCGCCATCACGACGGGGTCGATCGTGGAGTGCGGGCGCGAGCCGTGCCCGCCGCGGCCGAGGAGGGTCACGGTCAGGCCGTCGGATGCCGCCATCTGGGTGCCCGAACGCACGCCGATCGTGCCCGCGGGCAGCGGGGTCACGTGCTGCCCGAGCACGATGTCGGGCTTGGGGAAGCGATCCAGCACACCGTCGGCGATCATCGCCTGAGACCCGGCGCCGTACTCCTCGGCCGGCTGGAAGACCGCGACGATCGTTCCGGACCATTCGTCTTTGGTCGCCACCAGCTGCTCGAGCGCACCGAGCAATGCGGTGACATGCATGTCGTGGCCGCAGGCGTGCATGACCGGCACGGCGGTGCCGGCGGGGTCGGTGCCTCGTGCGGTGCTCGCGTACTCCAACCCGGTGAGCTCCTTCACCGGGAGCGCGTCCATGTCGGCGCGCAGCCAGACGACCGGACCGTCGCCGTTGCGGATGACTCCCGCCACGCCCGTCTTGCCGATGCCCTCTTCGAACTCGATGCCCAGCTCGCCCAGGTGCCGGGTCACGACCCCCGCCGTCCGGGTCTCCTGGAAGGACAGCTCCGGGTGCCGGTGCAGATCGATGTAGAGGGCTTCGAGGTCGATGGTCATGATTTCGAGCCTAGCCGCGCCCTCAGGCGACCTCAGTGCTCACGACGGGCCGTCGTCCCGCGGACGATCAGCTCGTACGGCAGGTGCCGCGGCTCTTCGCGCGGCGTGCCGGCATCCGCCGCCTCGAGCTCGTCGAGGATCGCATCGGCCGCGCGCTCGCCCTGCCCGAGCGGAAACTGGTCGACCGTCGTCAAGCGGAAGAACTCCCCGAGCTCGTGGCCGTCGATCCCGACGACCGAGAGGTCCTCGGGCACACGGTAGCCGAGTTCGCGCGCGGCCAGCAGCGCGCCGATCGCCATCTCGTCCGACGCCGCGAAGATCGCGGTCGGGCGCTCGCCCGGCCTGCCGAGCAGCTGTTTGGCCGCGCGGAACCCGCCCTCGATCGTGAAGTCGGCCGGTTCGTACAGCGACGGGCTGACCGGGATGCCGGCATCCGCCAGCGCCTGTTCGAAACCCTGCCGCCGGTGGGTGGGGATGTGGAAGTCGATGTCGAACTCGGGGCTCGCACCGATGTGCGCGATGTCGCGGTGACCGAGCGCGACCAGATGCTCGGTCGCCAGGCGCGCGACCGCGGTGTCGTCGACCGTCAGAGTCGACAGGCGCGGGTTGGGGCCACCGATCGCGATCACCGGCAGGTCGAGCTCTCGGAGCCTCTCGATCTCTTCGTCGCCCAGCTCGATCGAGATCGCGATCACGCCGTCGACCCGCTGCCGGCGCAGGAACGTCTCGAACACGCTCCGGCGCTGCTCGCGATCGGCGGTGAGGTTGTAGAGGGTGATGTCATAGCCGCGCCGCATGAGAGCGGATGCGGTGCCGCTGAGCACGGTGCTGAAGAACCAGCGGTCCAGGAACGGGACGAGCACGCCGATGTTGCGCGTGCGCCCGGAGGCGAGGCTCGAAGCCGACGACGAGACGACGTAGCCGAGGGATTTGGCGGCGGACTCCACGCGAGCGCGGGTCGCATCCGAGACATGCCCGCGGCCGCTCAGGGCTCGCGAGACGGTCGCGGTGGAGACGCCCGCGTAGCGCGCGACCTCATCGATGCTGACCACGTCGTCGTCCCCCTTCGAGCGCCGCCCCCGGCGCTCAGGCCCCGCTGGTCTCGACCCAGACCGCGGTGTCGACGGGCAGCTTCCCACCGGTGGTCGGGCCGCTCGTCGCGATCACGTTACCGTGCGGCAGCGGGATCGCCTTCTCGCCGATGTTCGCCACGACCGTCACATTCCCGTTTCGGAATGCGAGTACGCCCGCCGGGTAGCCGTCGAGCCACTCGAGCGTCCCCGCACCGAGTTCGTGGCAGCGACGGGCGGCGAGCAGCGTGCGGTAGAGCGTGAGCGTCGAGCCGGCGTCGGCGACCTGCCGGTCGCGGGCCAGCGTCGCCCACGAGGCGGGCTGCGGCAGCCAGGAGGCGCCGGTCGGGCTGAAGCCGTAGGCGGGCTCGGTCGCCGACCACGGGACCGGAACCCGGCAGCCGTCGCGACCGTAGCGCTCACCGGCGGTGCGGAACCAGGTGGGGTCCTGGCGCGCCTCGTCGGGAAGGTCGACGGCCTCGGGCAGGCCGAGCTCCTCGCCCTGGAAGATGTAGGCCGATCCGGGCAGAGCGAGCATCACCGTGGAGGCGGCGCGCGCCCGGCGGAGTCCGAGTTCGGGGATCGGCTTGCCGGGCGAGAGCGGACCGATGCCGTGACCCTGCGGGTTCTCCGCGCTCAGCGCGAACCGGGACGCGTGACGGACGACATCGTGGTTGGACAGCACCCACGTGCTCGGAGCGCCGACGGCGGTGAAGGCGCGCACCGACTCGTCGATGACGGCGCGCAGTTCGGCGGCATCCCATTCGGTCGTCAGGTAGGGGAAGTTGAACGCCTGGTGCATCTCGTCGGGACGCACCCACAGCGCAGTGTCGTCGGGCGTCGGGCGCCACGCCTCGGCACACAGCGCGCGGTCGCCGTCGTACTCGGCGAGGATGCCGTTCCAGTCGCGGTACACGTCGTGCACGCCGGGCTGCCCCCAATACGGCACGTCGTCCTCTTCGCCGCCCATCGAGGCCGCGTCTGCCGGGGGCGTGTAGTCGGGCAGGCCGTCGGCCTTGATGAGACCGTGCGCCACGTCGACGCGGAACCCGTCGACCCCGCGGTCGAGCCAGAACCGGAGGATGCGGCGGAACTCCGCGCGCACCTCTTCGTTCGACCAGTCGAAGTCGGGCTGCGACGAGTCGAACAGGTGCAGGTACCACTGGCCGGGCGCACCGTCCGCTTCGATCACGCGGGTCCATGCCGGACCGCCGAAGACCGACTCCCAGTTGTTGGGCGGCAGCTCGCCCTTCTTGCCCTTGCCTTCACGGAACAGGTAACGGGCGCGCTCCGGGCTTCCCGGCGCGGCGGCCAGGGCCGCCTGGAACCACTCGTGCTGATCGGACGAGTGGTTCGGCACGAGGTCGACGATGATGCGGATGCCGCGGCCGTGCGCTTCCGCGAGCATCGTGTCGAAGTCGCCGAGCGTGCCGAAGAGCGGGTCGACGTCGCAGTAGTCGGCGACGTCGTAGCCCGCGTCGTTCTGGGGGGACTTCTGGAACGGGCTGAGCCAGAGTGCGTCGACGCCGAGCTCGACCAGATCGTCGAGGTGCGCGGTCACGCCGGGCAGGTCGCCGACGCCGTCGCCCGAGCTGTCGGCGAACGAGCGCGGGTAGATCTGGTAGATGACGGCGGTGCGCCACCACTCGGCTCCCGGACGGGAGGTGAGGTCGTACGGGTGCTCGGCGAGGTCGGGCGAAGTCATCGTTCCAGAATAGTGCAAGCGCTTGCATCGGTGAATCGTGTGTTGCAGGGACGGATGAAGGGGCGACCGCGGCGCGGCTAGGGTGGGCGCGTGCCCTCCGCCTCCGCTGATTCCGACGCCCTCGCCTTCGCCGAGTCGCTGATCCGAACGATTCCCGACTACCCCGAACCCGGCATCCTGTTCCGCGACATCACGCCGCTGCTGGCGGATGCCGGGGCTCTGCGCACCACGATCGACGCGCTCACCGCGCCGTTCGCGGGCACGTTCGACGTGGTCGCCGGGGTCGAGGCGCGCGGGTTCCTGCTGGCGGGCGCGGTCGCGATCGCCTCGGGCGTGGGTCTGGTTCCGGTGCGCAAGGCCGGCAAGCTGCCGAGGCCGGCGGCATCCGTCTCGTACGCGCTCGAGTACGGCGAGGCGACGATCGAGGTGCACGACGACCTCGCCCCCGGCACGCGGGTTCTGCTCGTGGACGATGTGCTCGCGACCGGCGGGACCCTGGCCGCGGCGCATCAGCTGTTCGCCGAACTCGAGCGTCGTCGTCGTGGGCACCGCCGTGCTGATGGAGATCGAGGGGCTCGGCGGGCCGGGATGTCGTCGGCGACGTGCACACGGTGTTCCGGGGCTGAGCTCTGGCTCGTCGGTTCCTCCACAGCTTGGGATGCGAATCTGGGAGTTTGCACAGGTGCAGATTCAGCATCTGATCTGGTTCTTTGTCGATGCCTTGGATGTCGGAGGCCCTCGCCAGAATGGGGGCATGAACAGCACCGCGGCAGACGCTCGAGAAGGTCGGTGACGACCTCGCGGGGCTGGTCGGCGACGTCTTCGCGGGCGACGATGCGCGGGGCTGGTCCGAGCGCGAGGTGCTCGAGATCATGTCGGCGGCCGCACGGATCACGCGGGCCGGCGAGGCGCTGCTGGTCGAGGCGACCGCGCAGGTGTGCGACCGATCCGACGGACGGCTTGAACGCAGATCGGATGACGACCCGGTTCGGGTGCCGCTCGACCAGCGAGCTGGTGCAGCGCACCACGAGGGTGTCGAAGCTTCGGGCGCCGGTGATCTCGTGAAGGCCGCGCGGGCGGTTGTGCGGCCGGTCGCGCTCACATCGGGGGAGGTCCTTCCGGCGCGACTGCCCGCGATGCGCGCGGCCCTCGCCGCGGTCGAAGTCGGCGTCGACGGAGTCATCGCGGTCGCCGGTCCGCTGCTCGCCTGCGGCGCGGGAACGGCCGCTGATCCATGCCGCCGACGAAGAGATCGCCGCCACCGCACGTGGGGAGGGTGCGGATGCCGCGCCGCCGGCATCCGCAGAGGAGCTCCGTGCTCTCGCGACCGTCTGGGCGATGTACCTGGATCAGGACGGATCCGAACCGCGCGAGGATCGGGCGATGCGCAAGCGAGGGATCACTGTCGGGCCGTGCCGCGACGGACTGCACCCTGTGCGTGGACACGTGCTGCCCGAGGTCGCCGGACAGCTCCAGCGGGCGTTCGACAGTGTGCTGAACCCGAAGGTCGATGGTGCCGTCGCGCCGATCGGGCCGCTGTTCCGCGAATCCGGCGACGGCGCGCAGACCGTCGACCCGGATGACCCCGACGCGCCGTTCACCGCGACGGCCGACGACCGCACCCGGCCGCAGAAGCAGCACGACGCGCTCGCGACGATCCTCAACACCGTCGCCTCGTCCGGCGCACTGCCGACGCTCGGCGGCTCCGCGCCGACACTCGTGGTGTCGGTGCGCGCGGACGACCTCGCGACCGGTCGCGGGTTCGCGCACATCGAAGGGTCCGACGAGCCGATCTCCCTCGCCGCCGCACGCCACGTCGCCTGCTCAGGCGCCGTGCAACGCGTCGTCTTCGACGACACCGGCCGCATCGTCGCCCTCGGCAATCTCGAGCGCGCCTTCACACATCACCAGCGCCGAGCGATCAGTCTCCGAGACGGCGGGTGCGTCATTCCCGGCTGCCATGTCGGTGCCTCATGGTGCGAGATCCACCATGTCGAGGAGCACTCGCGCGGTGGACCGACCCACACCGAAAACGGAGTGCTGCTCTGCTGGTTCCATCACCGCACGCTCGACACCAGCGGGTGGATGGTGCGAATGAACCACGGCGTCCCCGAAGTGCGCGGCCCCTACTGGTGGGACGCGAAACTGAAATGGCGACCCGTGACGAAGTCCCCGGTGCGGATGCGCGAACGAATCGTCAGCCGAACCTAGATCCGCGGCGACCCGGACGGTCCGTGGTTCGTCCGTCACAACCCCCAGAAGGACCCACTCAGGCCCGCGCCCCGGAAGTATGCGGCCGCCTCCGCGGGCTCGCGGCGCCGGTAGTCGCGATCGAGTCGGCCCGCGTACCACCCGGATGCGAGGTTCCACAGGGTGGCGAGGTCGAACACGTCGCCCTTCTCCGAACCCGTGCCGTGAGCCACGCATCGACGCACCCTTCATCGCAGAAGATGCTCTGGTTCTCGCAGGTGTGCACGACGTCATCCCAGACCTGCGCCATGGGCACGAGGAAGTGCGCGACCTGCGACCCTTCGGGCGGCTGATCGCGCGCAACGTTCCACGCGTGCGCCTTCCCGCAATTCGGGCACGTCGTCGCGACCAGAGCAGGCGAGGCATCTGTCACGAGATGGGGAACAGCGAACGAGTCCCACGCGCAGCCGCCCCACCACAGCGTCCGGTCGCTCTTGACCGAGAAGCCGAAGTCGCGCGTGGCGAACGGATGCGCCAGCACGATTTCCCCTTCGTCGTCGAGCACGACGTGTCGCCGGAGGGCGAGATCGTGGAGCGCGGCGGTTGTGGCTGCGACATCGTCACCGAGGTCGGCGGCGAGGACGGCGATCGAGTCGACCCTGCCTTCGTCCGCGAGCTGGCGGTAGATGCGCAGGCGCAGTGTTTCCGCGTCGACCAAGACCGTCTCCCTTCGGGTGCTCGACCTCAGCAAACGCCTCGCCGCGTCGCATCGCAAGCGGGTGTCCGAAGTCGCGTCGTCTTATCGACGCAGGCGGACCTCGGGCGCCACGACGCGCTGCCCGCGCACGAAGACACCCGTGATCGATGCCTCGCGCATGCCCATGAGCAACGTGAACAGGTGCGAGCTCGCCCCGCCGTCGGCCGCGGCCTCCAGCGCCAGGGTGAACCCGGGCTGGGCGGAAGGGTCGACGATGACGAAGTCCGCGTCTTTGCCGGCGTCGAAGTTGCCGAAGAACTGCTCCTGATCGAGCGCCCGCGCGCCGGCGAGAGTGCCGAGGAACAGCAGCTGTGCCGGATCGATCGCCGTCGACCGGTCGCCCAGCTCGCTCATGTGCACCTTGAAGCAGTCGTTGAGCACCCGAGGGATGAGCCATTCGTCGCCGGCGCCGATGTCGGTGCCCATCGCGATCGTCGTGCCCGACGCGACGGTGCGCTGCCACGGCATCGTGCCGCTGCCGAGGAAGAGCTGCGAGGTCGGGCAGTGCGCGATCGACGAGCCGGTCTCGGCGAGCCGGTTCAGCTCGCGGTCCGTGCAGTGCACGGCGTGGGCCAGGATGCTGCGCCTCCCGAGCAGGCTCTCGCCGCTCGCGCGCGAGCCGGGCAGGCAGCGACCGTCGTAGGTGTCGAGGTAGGCCTCGACGCCGTACTGCTCGCGCACGGCGGCGATCTCGCCGTCGCCCGGCCGGTCGTTCTCGTTGAGGTGCGAGTGGAAGTACACGCCGTCCGCCCGCACGTCCGTGTACAGATCGCCCAGCCGGTTGAGCGTTTCGGGGGTGACCGCGAGGCTGAACCGTGGCACGACCGCGACCTGGGCCAGCGCGCTGCGCGGATCGGATGCCGGGCCGTCGGCATCCCGACCGTGCCATCGCGCGATCTCATCGCGGGAGAGACCGATCGCGGCGTCCTCGCCGGTGAGCAGGGCCGCGGCGCTCGCCGGACCCACGGTCTGGATGCCCCGCCCGCTCACGACGCGGAGGCCGGCATCCAGGGTCCGCGTGAACAGCGCGTCCTGGGCCTCGGGGAACGCCGACCCGAACACCAGGGCTGCCGTCGTTCCCGCCGAGACGCGTCGGCGCACGAACTCGGCGGCGACGAGGTCGGCGAACAGAGGGTCGGCCAGGCGCGACTCCGCGGGGAACACGCAGCGCTCCAGCCACTCGAGCAGCTCCCCGCCGCCGAACTCGTCGGTGGTGAGCGTCTGCGGAAAGTGCACGTGGGTGTCGACGAAGCCCGGCAGCAGGCACGCGCCGGTCAGGACGACATCGTCGCCGGAGAGGGATGCCGGAAGCGAAGTCCACGCACCCGCGTACGCGATGCGGCCGGCCTGATCGACGGCGAGCGCGCCATCGGGCTCGGAGACGAGCGCGTCTGCCGCGCCGTCGAGTGCGGGACTCCCTGACACGTGAAGCAGGTGACCCCGGTAGATCGTCACGGTGTCTCCTCTGGGCAGTGCCGGTGGCGCCTGAGCGGTGCCGCGGCCCGTGTCGAGTCTTCGAGTCATCGATTGCGGCCGCGTAACAGGGCCGTTAAGTCTGCGGAACTCTTGGCCCCGTGGCTGGCGATCGGGTTCCCGGCGAGCATAGTCTGCCCGCAAGCAACGGGGCGGGACCGTTGCCGGTGCCGTCCCCCCGAACAGGGGAGTGAGCACATGGCCGCAACCGATGTCACCGACCGCAAGGCAGCGAAGGCCGCAAAGCGCCACGCGAACACCGTCGACGCGATCCCCCCGGTCGCACGGCTGTTCCCGCTGGGCCTGCAGCACGTGCTCGCGATGTACGCCGGCGCGGTCGCCGTGCCGCTCATCGTGGGCGGCGCGCTCGGCTACTCCGCGCAGGATCTCGCATTCCTGATCAGCGCCGACCTGTTCGTCGCCGGCATCGCGACGATCATCCAGTCCGTCGGGTTCTGGCGCTTCGGCGTGCGACTGCCGCTCATGCAGGGCGTGACCTTCGCCGCGGTCGGCCCGATGATCGCGATCGGCCAGGCCGAAGGCATCCAGGCCGTGTTCGGCGCGACGATCGCCTGCGGACTGTTCATGATCCTGGTCGCGCCGTTCTTCTCGCAGCTGCTGCGCTTCTTCCCGCCGATCGTGACCGGCACCGTGATCCTGATCATCGGCCTGTCGCTCATGCGCGTCGCCGCGGGCTGGATCGTCGATGGATCCACCGAGGGCGCCGCACCGATCAACGTCGCGTTCGCGTTCGGGACTCTGCTGCTGATCATCCTGATCGAGCGCTTCGCGCCGCCCGCCCTGCAGCGGGTGTCGATCCTGCTCGGACTCGTGCTCGGCACGATCGCCGCGCTGTTCGTGCCGGGGATGGTGGACTGGTCGAACGTCGGCGACGCCGCGTGGTTCGCGCTGATCACCCCGTTCCACTTCGGTCTGCCGACCTTCCAGGTGGCCTCGATCGTCTCGATGCTCATCGTCGGCCTGGTGATCATGACCGAGACGACCGGCGACATGATCGCGGTCGGCGAGATCGTCGAGAAGCCGGTGACGCGACGCCAGCTCGCGGACGGACTGCGCGCGGACGGGCTCGGGACCGTGATCGGCGGCGTCTTCAACACGTTCCCGTACACGGCGTTCGCGCAGAACGTCGGGCTCGTCTCGCTCACCGGCGTCCGCTCGCGGTGGGTGGCGACGGCGGCCGGTGTGATCCTCGTCGTGCTCGGTTTGATCCCGAAGGTGTCGGCGATCGTCGAGGGCGTGCCCAGCGCCGTGCTCGGCGGCGCGGGCATCGCGCTGTTCGGCATGGTCGCGGCATCCGGAATCCGCACCCTCACGAAGGTCAAGTTCAACAACAAGAACGTGCTCATCGTGGCGATCTCGATCGGCGTCGCCCTGCTGCCCACCGTCGCCCCGACGATCTACGACCAGTTCCCGCAGTGGTTCACGCTCATCTTCGATTCGGGCATCAGCGCCGGGGCGATCACCGCGATCCTGCTCAACCTGCTGCTGAACACCGAGCAGATGCGCGAGGCGCGGCTGTCGGATCCGTCCATCGGCGCCTCCGACGCGGTGCGCGGACCTGCCGCTGCCGCACTCGTTCACCCCGACGCGGAGGGCACCGGGCTCATCCCGACCCAGGTGCTGTCGGACGAGCTCGCCGCCGAGCAGACCGGCGACGGGATGCCGGTCGACGTGTCGCGCATCCCCGACGAGGACCCGGCGCCGGAGCCCGGCACGAAGAGCACGTGACATGAAGACTTCTCGGATCCGCAAAGCTCCAGGATCGAGCCGCCCTCGGATGAGCGGGGCGCGGGCATCCGGAGAACTGCCAGAGTCCGAGCGGAGTCGGAGGCAGCGCACCGCCCTCTGACCGCACGACGGCGGGCCACCTGGGCGACCGGAAAAGCCCAGGCCCCGCCGTCGTCAAACCCCCTTCAGACCGCGAGACAGCATAGGCGCCGCGAGACAGAGGTGAACGCGCTCAGTCTCGTCGCACCTATCCGGTCTCGCGGTAAACGAATGCCTCAGACGAACGCGGGCAGGTCCAGCCAGGCGTCGGGGGCGGGGGCGGCGCCGTCGCGCGTGATCGTGCCCTCGATCAGCCCGTACGGGCGGTCGGCCGCGTAGAAGACCTCGCCCGGGTTCTCGAGCCCGAACGGGGCGAGGTCCGAGAGGAAGTGGTGCTTGTTCGGCATCGCGAAGCGCACCTCGGCGATCTCGGGGCGGGCCTCGATCGCGGCCTTGCCCATCGCGAACAGGGTCTGCTGCAGGGCGAGCGAGTGCACGGTCGCGAAGGTCGACAGCAGCACGGCTGACACCTCGGCGTAGAGGCCGTTGTAGTCGATGCCGGCCTCGACCGCCTCGGGGAGGAAGCGCCAGCGTCCGGTGACCGAGGTCGCCATGATGCGATCGTCGGTCTCGACGAGGGTCGTGTACCGGTCGCGCGGGAAGCCGGCGAACTCGCTGCCGGTCGACTTGAGCACCGTCAGGTCCTTCACGCCGCCCGTCACGTGCGTCGCGCCGTCGATCACCTGCACCGCCGCGAGCCGCGTTCCCTGGCCCTTGCGCACGAACGAGTGATCGTGCGGCTCGCCGTCGACCAGGATGCGCTCCCACTCGTACTGCTCTGCCTGCCAGAGTCCGCCTTCGATCCAGTCGAACCCGCTCACGAAGTGGTCCGCGAGCTTCAGCAGGTACTCCTCGGGCGAGCGGACGCCGTGCTGCTTCGCGAACGCGAACGCGGTGTTCTTCTGGGTGTCGGTCGCGACGACGAGCGCGTTGTCGCCGGTCAGATACGAGTCGATCAGGGCTGCGCCGCGCAGCTGCGAGCTGACGTTGAGGTCGACGATCTCGTGGCGCGGAGTGTCGCGGTAGATGCGCACGACGCGGTTCTCGGCCTTGCCGTACTTGTTGGCGCCCAGGCTGACGGACACGTCACTCATGTTCTAGCTCCCTCGGTAGGTCGAATAGGCGAACGGGCTGAGCAGCAGCGGCACGTGCAGGTGCCGGTCGTTGTCTTCGACGGTGAAGGTGACAGTGACGAGCGGATAGAAGGTCGGGATGCCGTGGTCGGCGAACCAGGCGCCCGTCCCGAAAGTCAGGGCGTACATTCCCGGCTCGAGTCGCTCCGGGCCGAGCGCGAGCCGTCCGTCGGCGTCGGTGAAGCCCTGAGCGATTCCGACGGTGCCGCCGCCGGCGACATGCTGGGCGAGTGAGACGACGACGTTCTCGGCGGGTGATCCCGTCGCGGCATCCAGCACGTGCGTGGTGAGGTGGGTCATGGGGCGATCCTCTCGCTCTGCGCGTCGGTCACGGAAGCCCGCAGCCGCAGGATCGCGATCTCGGCGAGCTGCGCGAGCGCCTCGGAGGCTTCGGCCTGGTCGTCATTGCGCAGCCTCCGCTGCAGCTCCGTGAGGATCTGCTCGGGGGTGCGGCCTGCGGCACGGATCAGGAACACGCGCCCGAAGCGCTGCTCGTACGCGGCGTTGCCGGCGGCGATCGCCGCGGTCACGCCGGCGGCGGCATCCGTCATCGACGCCTGCTCGCGACGGGATGCCGCGGCCTGTGCGCCCGCGCCGATCGGGCGCTGGCCGATGCGCGGATGATGGGCGAGCGCGGCATCCAGATCTGCGACGCTCCACTCGTCGGCCAGCGCGGCGGCGCGCGACGTGAGCGCGTCGACGGAGGCGTACGGGCGAGCGTCGACCACCGCGTCGACCCACGCGGGGATCGCGGCCCACACGCCGACGACGGATGCCGCGGCCGAAGCATCGGCGGCGTTGAACTCGTCGAGCAGCATGGCGCCACGGTACTCGCCGCTGATTTCGCGGCGATTAACGAGCGCGATTCGTGCGGGCCGCGGTTTTACATCGGCGAAACCATCGGCGCGTTCGGGGGCAACAGCCCGGTGGGACGATGCCAACTTCGCCCCATCCGGTTCCACCCCATCCATTGGAGGCTCCGCATGACCGCCACACTCCCCGCCGGCGACTTCGACACGCACGCCGGCAGCGACCCGCACCCCAGCCTGTACAACGAAGACCTCGCTCCGCTCCCGGAAGAGAAGCGGCGGTGGGGCGCGTTCGAGTTCTTCAACGTCTGGACGAACGACGTGCAGAGCCTCGCGGGCTACACGCTCGCCGCGAGCCTGTTCATCACCGCCGGCATCAACGGCTGGTGGGTCTTCGCCGCGATCATCCTCGCCGGATTCTTCGTCAACTTCCTCGTGAATCTGACCGGCAAGCCGAGCGTGAAGTACGGCATCCCGTACGCGGTGATGGCGCGCTCGAGCATGGGAGTGCGCGGAGCGCAGTTCCCGGCGCTGATCCGCGGCATCGTCGCGATCTTCTGGTACGGCGCGCAGACCTACTTCGCATCCACAGCCGTGGCCCTCGCGATCAACGCGATCATCATCACCCCGCCCGAAGCGACCTTCATGGGCATGACGTGGGTCGACTGGGTCTCGTATGTCTTCGTCGCCGCCCTCCAGGTCGTGCTCTTCCTCAAGGGCATCGCGTGGATCGAGAAGTTCCTGAACTTCGCCGGGCCCGCCGTCTACGTCGTGATGATCGGACTCCTCGTGGCGATCTGGGTGCAGGCGGGCGACCGGCTCCTCCCGGCCGTCGGCTCGATCTTCAACAACAGCTCGGTCGAGGGATGGGCGGCCGTCGGCGCGTTCTTCGGAGTGATCGGCACGATGATCGCCTACTTCTCGGCCGTCATCATCAACTTCGGCGACTTCGCACGGTTCTCCAAGACCGAGAAGGCGATGCGGCGGGGCAACTTCTACGGCCTGCCGGTGAGCCTGACGTTCTTCACGTTCCTGAGCCTGTTCACGACCGCGGGCGCGTACATCGTGCTGCAGGGCGGCGAGGGTGAGCCGCTGACGAACCCCGCCGAGATCGTCGGTCTCGTCGGCAACGTCTTCCTGACCATCATCGCGGCGATCACGTTCGTCATCGCGACGATCGGCATCAACCTGGTCGCGAACTTCATCCCGCCCGCGTATGACCTGTCCAACCTCAACCCGCAGCGGATCAGCTTCCAGACGGGCGGGTACCTGACCGCGGCGCTCGGCTTCATCGTCGGAGCGCTCTGGGTCGCCACGATCAGCCAGATCGGCCTGCCGATGTTCGTCGACACGCTGGGTGCGATCCTGGCTCCGCTCTACGGTGTACTCGTGGCCGACTACTACATCGTGCAGCGGCGATCCATCAAGGTCGCCGACCTCTTCTCGATGGACGAGGGCGGCCGCTACTTCTATCAGAAGGGCTGGAACACCCGAGCCCTCATCGCGATCGGCATCGCGGCGATCTTCTCGATCGCGGCGGTGTGGGTTCCGGTCCTCAGCGGACTGAGCGGGTTCGCCTGGGTGATCGGGGCCGCACTGGGGGCCGCCCTCTACACCGCCGTGATGTGGTCGTACCGGCCGAAGGACGCCCCGCCGGTCGACGCTGCGCCGGTGGATGAAGCCGCCGAAGAAGCGCGGGTCTGAATGGCAGACAAGCTCCTGGTCATCCGAGCCGGAAGGACCTTCATCGAAGGCTCCTTCCGGCCGGCGGCCGTCGTGGTCGAAGACAAGCGGATCGTCGACATCGTGGGCGTCCGTGACCGGATCATCGCGGCGCGGACGGCCCTCGTACCCGACGACGCCGTGCTGCTGCCCGGACTCGTCGACTCGCACGTCCACGTGAACGAGCCGGGCCGCACCGAGTGGGAGGGGTTCCGCTCGGCGACCCTCGCCGCGGCGGCGGGAGGCGTGACCACGATCGTGGACATGCCCCTGAACTCACTCCCCCCGACCACGACCGCCGAAGCCCTCTCCGTCAAGCGGGCCGCGGCGGCGGCATCCGCCTACATCGACATCGGCTTCTGGGGCGGTGCGGTGCCCGACAACCTCGGCGCACTCGCACCGCTGCACGAGCAGGGCGTGTTCGGCTTCAAGTGCTTCCTCTCGCCCTCGGGCGTCGAGGAGTTCCCGCACCTCTCGCGCTCCCAGATGCTGGCCGCGATGGAGGAGATCGCGGCGCTCGGGTCACGGCTCATCGTGCACGCCGAAGACCCGGCCTTCCTCGGCGAGGAGGGCGCGCTCGGCCGCGGCTACGAGGCGTTCCTCGCCTCGCGCCCGCCCGCGAGCGAGGCGTCCGCGATCGACGCCGTGATCGACGGGGCTCGGCGCACCGGTGCCCGCGCGCACATCCTGCACCTCAGCGACGCGCATTCGCTGCCCGCGATCCGGGCGGCCAAAGCGGAGGGCGTCGCGCTGACCGTCGAGACGTGCCCGCACTACCTGACGATCGTCGCCGAGGAGATCCCCGACGGGGCGAGCGAGTTCAAGTGCTGCCCGCCGATTCGTGAGTCCGCGAACCGCGACCTGCTCTGGGAGGGCATCGTCGACGGCACGATCGACGCGATCGTGAGCGACCATTCGCCCTCGACCGTCGACCTCAAGCGCTCGGGCGGAGGCGACTTCGGACTGGCGTGGGGCGGGATCGCGGGCCTGCAGGTCGGTCTGTCGGCGGTATGGACAGAGGCGCGGGGGCGCGGCATCCCGCTGGAGGCAATCCTGCCGCTGTTCACCACCGGTCCTGCGGCGGTCGCCGGCCTCACCGGCGCGGGGATCATCGCCCCCGGCGCGCCCGCTCACCTCACCGTCTTCGGCGTCGACGACCCGTTCGTGATCGACGCCGCACGGCTGCTGCACAAGAACCCGATCACCGCCTACGACCACCGCGTGCTGAGCGGCAGGATCCGCCGCACCTGGCTGCACGGCAAGTCCATGTACAACGTGACCGAGGGCGGCGCGGGCGAAGCCCCTCGCTTCCGCGGAAAGCCGCGCGGCCGCCTGCTGTCGGCGCGCGCGACCGCCGCGGTCTGATGCGGACGGGACACGCGCACGAAACCCGGATGCAGTTGGATGGGGGCATGCCGACCGACATGGAGATCCTGCAGCCCGGCCGCGGCGACATCCCGGGCGAGCATTACCTGCGCTCGACGCCCGAGACGGTGATGTGGGGCCGACTCCCGTGCGAAGCGGATGCCGCAGCCCTCAGCATCCGGTCGGGTGAGTCGGTGACGATCGACACCGTGAGCCACGAGGGGATCCTCGAAGACCACGGCAAGGACCCGCTCGCGTACTTCACGGGCCAGGGGGTTCCTGCGGGATCCGTACTCGAGGACGCGATCTCGATCGCCGCGAACCTGTCGCGTGACCCTGCCGCCGATGGGCCGCACGTCGTGACGGGCCCCATCTTCGTCGAGGGCGCCGAACCCGGCGATCTGCTGCGCATCACGGTCGAAAAGCTCGTGCCGCGCGTGCCGTACGGAGTGATCTCGAACCGGCACGGCAAGGGCGCGCTCATGGGCGAACTGCCGCGCGGCGACTATCACGTGAGCGTGTTCACCCCGGTGGAGGAGCGCGACGGACGCCTGGTCGGGCTGCTGCCGGTCGTCGACGACGGCGAGCGCGTGATCGCCTTTCCGCTCTCGCCCTTCCTCGGGACGATGGGGGTCGCGGTCTCGGGCGATGAGCGGCCGCACTCGGTGCCGCCCGGCTCGCACGGCGGGAACATCGACATCAATCTGCTCGTCGAGGGGACGGTGCTGTACCTGCCGGTGCAGGTGCCGGGTGCGATGGCGTACGTCGGCGACCCGCACTTCGCGCAGGGCGACGGCGAGGTGGCGCTGACCGCGCTCGAGGCCTCGCTGCGCGCGACGCTGCGGTTCGACGTGATCGCGCGCGCGGAGGCGCTCGCCGAGTTCGGCGAGGTCACCGGGCCGCTGGTGCGAACGGCCGAATACCTCGTTCCGACCGGCCTCGACCCCGACCTGAACGAGGCGATGCGCAAGTGCGTGCGTTCGGCGCTCAGTCTGATCGAAGGCCGGTGGGGCGTGCAGGAGCATCTCGCCTACGCGTACCTGAGCGCCGCGACGGACTTCGACATCTCGCAGGTGGTCGACATCGTGTGCGGCGTGCACGCGCGCATCCGCGAGTCCGACTTCGCCGGGGTCGACCGGCCTCTGAAGGCAGGAGAGGGGACGAGCGCAGGAGAATCGGCCGCCGATCGTCCTCCCTCCGGCCGATCTCCTGCGCTGGATGCCGATCGGGCGGAGGCGACCGATGCCTGAGACCGCGATCCCCGGCGCCGAGACCGTTCCGGCCGACCTGCTCGAGGCCTTCACGGCCTATGAGCGGGCGATCATGGCGAACGACCTCGACGTGCTCGACGCGGCCTTCGCTCCGGGCGAGGGCACGATGCGGGGGGATGCCGCGGGCCTGCTCGTGGGACACGACGCGATCAGCGCGTTCCGCGGCGTGCGCGGGGGAGTGCCGCCCCGCGTGATCGAGCGCATCGAGCACCGCGAACTCGCCCCCGATGTTGCGCTGCTCGTGTCGGTCTCGCGCTTCGCGGGCGGTGGCACCGGCCTGCAGACCCAGGTCTGGGAGCGCACCGACGGTCGCTGGCTCATCACCGCCGCCCACGTCACCCCGCGCTCGCAGGCGCTGGACCGCTCGGTGTGGCGCACGGTCGGCGATCCGCTCTGGCAGGGCGCGTGGGAAGGTGCGCTCGCCGGCCTCACGGTCGCCGTCAAGGATCTGTTCGCGATCAAGGGCTACCGCATCGGCGCGGGCAACCCGGCATTCCTCGACGAGGCGCGCGCCGAGACCACGACCGCGGCCGCGGTGACCGACCTGCTGCGCGGCGGGGCATCGCTGCGCGGCATCGCCCGCACCGACGAGTTCGCGTACAGCATCGCCGGCGACAACGTGCACTACGGCACCCCGCCCAACGGTGCGCTCCCGGGCGCGCTTCCGGGCGGATCCTCGAGCGGTCCGGCATCCGCCGTCGCCACCGGCCAGGCCGAGATCGGCCTCGCGACCGACACCGCGGGGTCGGTGCGGGTGCCCGCGTCGTACCAGGGACTGTGGGGGCTGCGCACGACGCACGGCCTCGTGCCCCGGCAGGGCCTGCTGCCGCTCGCGCAGTCCTTCGACACGATCGGCTGGCTCACCCGCGACAGCGAGACGCTGCAGCGCGTCGTGGACTGGTGCCTCAGCTACGACGGGTCGGAGTCGACCGAGAACGTGTACGGCGAGTCCGACGACGACCTGCCCTGGCGCTTCGTGGTGCCCACAGAGGTGCTCGACGCGGTCGAACCCGACACACGCGCGGCGTTCGACGCCTTCCTCTCGCGGCTGGCCACCTCGACGGATGCCGCACCGGTCGAGTTCGCGTCGATCGGCGATCTGGACGAATACTTCGTGCCGTTCCGCACCGTGCAGGGCGCTGAGGCCTGGCGCAACAACGGCGAATGGGTCAGCGCGCACCCGGATGCGCTCGGCGCCGCTGTGGCAGACCGGTTGCGGATCGCCTCCGAGATCGGCGCCGATGACGAGGCATCCGCTCGTCGCGCGCTCGAGCCCCTCGCCGAACGCGTGCATGCCCTCGTGGCCGACGCCGTGATGCTCATGCCCACCGTGCCCGGGCCGGCGCCGATGCGCACCGCCGTCGGCGAGCGCGTGAACGCCGTGCGCGTCGCGACGCTGCGGATGACGACCCCGGCCGCGATCGCCGGCCTGCCGTCGCTCTCGGCGCCGCTGCTCACGGTGCCCTCGCACCTGGGTCCCGCACCGGTGGGCGTGTGCGTCACCTCGCGCTCGGGCACCGACATCGCACTGGTCCGCCTCGCCCGCCGCCTCGCGGAGGCGACGTGACCGCCTGCCTCGCGCCGAGTGCACGGCTTGACGTCGAGTGCACGCCCTTGGCGCGCGATCATGTCGTGCAGTCGACGAGAAGTCGTGCACTCGCCGCCCGCCCGACCCCTCAGGAGACCTCGTGACCCAGATTCCCGGGCCCATCGCCCCACCCGCGCGCCTGCTCATGGGGCCCGGCCCGATCTCGGCGTACCCCTCCGTGCTCCGCGCGATGTCGGCCGAGCTCGTCGGGCAGTACGACCCGTTCATGACCGCCACGATGACCGAGACGCAGCAGCTGTACCGCGGGGTCTGGGCGACCGAGAACGACGCGACCCTGCTGATCGACGGCACCTCGCGCGCCGGGATCGAGGCTGCGATGGTCTCACTGATCCGCCCCGGCGACCGTGTGCTCGTGCCCGTGTTCGGCCGCTTCGGTCACCTGCTGGCCGAGATCGCCGAGCGCGCGATGGCCGAGGTGCACACGATCGAGGTGCCGTGGGGGCAGGTGTTCCCCGTGTCGGTCATCGAGGAGGCGATCGTGAGGGTGAAGCCGCACCTGCTCGGCCTCGTGCAGGGCGACACGTCGACCACGATGCTGCAGCCGCTCGACGAGGTCGGCGCGATCTGCGCGAAGCACGGCGTGCTGTTCTACAGCGACGCGACCGCGTCCCTGGGCGGCAACCCGTTCGAGGCGGACGCGTGGGGACTGGATGCCGCCACCGCCGGCCTGCAGAAGTGCCTGGGCGGCCCGTCGGGCTCGGCCCCCATCACGCTGTCCGAGCGCGCGGTCGCACTCATCCGCTCGCGCAGCAAGGTCGAGGCCGGCATCCGCGAGGATTCCGACGTGGATGCGGCGGACTTCATCCGCTCGAACTACTTCGACCTCGGCATGATCCTGGACTACTGGGGACCGCGGCGGCTGAACCACCACACCGAGGCGACCTCGATGCTCTACGGCGCCCGCGAGTGCGCGCGCGTGCTGCTGCTGGAGGGCCGCGAGAACGCGATCGAGCGGCACCGGCTGCACGGCGACGCGATGCTCGCCGGCGTGCGGGGCCTCGGCCTGGTCGTCTTCGGCGACGTCGCCCACAAGATGACGAACGTGGTCGCGGTGGAGATTCCCGAGGGAGTGCCGGGGGATGCTGCGCGTGGCGCGCTGCTGCAGGACTTCGGCATCGAGATCGGCACATCCTTCGGACCCCTGCACGGCAAGGTCTGGCGCATCGGGACGATGGGCTACAACGCGCGCCAGGACGCCGTGCTGCAGACCCTCGCCTCGCTCGAGACGGTGCTGCGCCGCTTCGGCGCGTCGGTGCCGGTCGGCGGCGGGGTCGATGCGGCGATGGACGTCTACACCTCCCGCGCTTCTGCATCACCGGGCGGCGACTGAGCGCATGCGCACCCGCCTGCCCGAACTCTCGCCCGACGTCTTCCCCGCCGCGGCGCGGCGCGTGATGGCGCGCTGCGATGAGCTCGCGCGGGTCACGGCGACGCCCGGCGAGATCGAGCGGGTCTACCTCTCCACCGAGCACGCGCGCGTGAACCGACTCGCCGCGGAGTGGATGCGCGAGGCCGGCATGACCACGAGGCAGGATGCCGCGGGCAACCAGATCGGCCGGCTCGCGGCATCCGACCCCCACGCCCCCGCCCTCATGCTCGGCTCGCACCTGGACACCGTGCCGGACGCCGGCCGGTTCGACGGGATCGTCGGAGTGCTCATGGCGCTCGAGATCGTGCGGCTGCTGCGCGCGCCGCACGCCGACGGCTGGATCAGCCCGCTTCCCTTCGCTCTCGAGGTCGTCGCGTTCTCGGACGAGGAGGGCACCCGGTTCGGCAAGGCGCTGCTGGGCTCCTCCGCCGTCGCGGGCACGTGGAACGACGAGTGGTGGACGCTGACGGATGCCGACGGCACGACCCTGCGCGAAGCCTTCCGCGAGTTCGGCCTCGACCCCGGCCGCATCGGCGAGGCCGCGCGGCGTCCGGACGAACTGGTCGGCTACCTCGAGGCGCACATCGAGCAGGGGCCTGAGCTCGACCGCCGCGGTGAGTCGCTCGCCGTCGTCTCGTCGATCGCGAGCGCGCGCCGCTTCCAGCTCGTGATCGAGGGCGAGGCCCGCCATGCGGGCGGCACGCCCTACGACATGCGTCGCGACGCCCTGCTCGGCGCGAGCGAGGCCGCACTCGCGGTGGAGCGCATCTGCCGGGGCGAGCATCACATCATCGGCACGGTCGGCCAGCTCGAGGCCTTTCCCGGCGCGGTCAACATCGTGCCCGGCGAAGCGCACCTGAGCCTCGACCTGCGGGGCGAGTACGACGGCTCCAGGGATCGGGTCTGGGATGCGATCGCGACCGAGCTCGACGGCATCATGGGCCGCCGCGGACTGCGCTGGCGGGCGCGCGAAGTGCACAACGCCGCCGCGGTCATGTGCGCGCCGCTGCTGCGTGACGTGGTGCGCGAGGGCATCCTCGCGACCCTGCCCGGCGGGGCCGACGAACCGGCGACGATCTTCAGCCGTGCGGGGCACGACGGCATGGCCATCGGGGCGATCACCGACGTGGGGATGCTGTTCCTGCGCAACCCGGACGGCATCAGCCACCACCCCGACGAGGCCGTGAGCGCCGGCGACGTCTCCCTCGGCATCCGGGCGCTCGCCGAGTCGGTGCTGCATCTCGCCGCCGAAGGACGCTGACACCCGCTCCTTCGCCCGCTGAGACCCGCTCCCGGCATCGCAAACCGTAACGGCGCGGAAACACCACCGCCAGTGTTGGTGAAATCTACATCGCCTACCGTCAGCATCAGCGCGGTTCGCCGAGCCCCTGGGCGCGCGTGTTCATCCACCCGAATGCATCACACCCGCTTCTGGAGACACAGCACATGACCTCTCTTTCCTCTCGGCGCGCTTCGCGCGTCGCGACGGCGATCGCCGGATTCGCGATCGCCGCACTCGCCCTCGCCGGATGCGCGTCCGGTACCGAGACTCCGGCGGCCGAATCGTCCGGCGATGCCGCAGCCGGGTTCGGCGACCTCACTGTCCAGCTCAGCTGGATCAAGAACGAGGAGTTCGCCGGCGAGTTCTTCGCCGACTCGGAGGGCTTCTACACCGACGCCGGCTTCGAATCGGTCACCCTCGTGCCCGGACCCTCGACCGGTGCTGCCGAGCTCATCTCGGGCAGCGCCGACGTGGCCCTGTCGGATGCCGTCTCGATCGGCTCGGTCGTCGCCTCCGAGGGCGCGCCGCTGAAGATCATCGGCACGACCTACCAGAAGAACCCGTTCACCGTGCTCTCGCTGGCAGACGGCGGCGACATCGCGACGCCCGAAGACCTCATCGGCAAGAAGATCGGCGTCCAGGACTCGAACACCGCGCTGTTCAAGGCGCTCCTCGCGGCCAACGACATCGAGGAGTCCGAGCTGACGATCGTGCCGGTGCAGTACGACCCGGCCCCGCTCATCAACGGCGAGGTCGACGGCTTCATCGCCTACCTGACGAACGAGGCGATCACGGTCGCCGCATCGGGCGTCGAGACGACCAACCTGCCGTTCGCCGACAACGGCCTGCCGTTCGTCGCCGAGACCATCACGGTGACCGACGACGCGATCGCGAACGACCGCGAGAAGCTCAAGGCGTTCCTGGTCGCGGAGATCAAGGGCTGGACGATGGCCGTGAACGACCCCGAGGCCGGCGCGAAGCTCGCCGTCGAGGACTACGGCAAGGACCTCGACCTCAACCTCGAGAACTCCATCGCCGGTGCGACCGAGCAGGCCGAGGCCCTCGTGGTCTCGGACGAGACGGCCGAGAACGGCCTGTTCACGATCTCGGAGGCGCTGCAGTCCGCGACGATCAAGAGCCTCGCCGGCGCCGGAATCACGCTGGAGGCCTCCGACCTCTTCGACCTCTCGCTCCTCGCCGAGGTCTACGAAGAGAACCCCGACCTGATCGCCTACGCGGGCTGATCGGACGATGACGATGTCGCAGCCCACCCTCGCGACGGGTACGCATGTGACGAGCACTGCAGAGACCGGTGCCCAGGGCGACGCCCTGGGCACCGGCCTGCAGATCTCGGGACTGAACAAGGTCTTCACGTCGGGTCGCAAGAGCGTCGTGGCGCTCAAGGATGCGAACCTGCACACCGAGCAGGGCTCGTTCCTGGCCCTCCTCGGACCGTCGGGCTGCGGCAAGTCGACGATCCTGCGGATCCTCGCCGGACTCGAGGCGGCGACCAGCGGCACCAGCCGCGTCGACGGCAAGACCCCGAAGGAGCTGCGCAAGGAGAACAAGCTCGGCATCGCGTTCCAGGACTCCGCCCTGCTGCCCTGGCGCAGCGTCCTGACGAACATCCGCCTGCCGTTCGAGATCGCCGGTCAGAGCGTCGACAAGGACTACGTCAACGAGATGATCTCGCTCGTCGGGCTGAAGGGCTTCGAGAAGGCCAAGCCCGCGCAGCTGTCGGGCGGCATGCGGCAGCGCGTCTCGATCGCACGGTCGCTCATCCTCAAGCCCGAGGTGCTGCTGTTCGACGAGCCGTTCGGCGCGCTCGATGACATGACGCGCCAGAAGCTCAACCTCGAGCTGCTGCGCATCTGGACCGAGAAGCCTGCCACGACACTGCTCGTGACCCACGGCATCTCTGAGGCGATCTTCCTCTCGGACTACGTGGCCGTCATGAGCCCACGGCCGGGTCGGGTCAAAGAGGTCATGAAGATCGACCTGCCCCGCCCGCGCACCCCCGAGATGATGCGGACCCCCGAGTTCCACGCGTACGTGGATCAGGCTTCCGAGCTGCTGTTCGGCGAGGGCGGAGCCGCCGCCGATGACCACTAGTACCGCTCCAGCGGAACAGGGGTCTGGGGCGGAGCCCCAGCCGGCGCCGCCCGGCACGAACGGCGGGCCGCCGCGCGGTCGGCCGATCCAGTGGGAGAGCATCAAGCTCCCCGCCTGGCTGACCGGGCTCATCGGCGGAGCCGCGATCATCATTCTGTGGTGGATGGTCGCGACGCTGTACGTGACATCGACCGGTGCGCACCCCATCCCGACGCCGCTCGAAGTCGTCATGAGCTACATCGACAGCGGCTGGGAGTACTACTGGCGCAACTTCTCGGTGACATTGGCCGAAGCGGGCATCGGCTACGTGTGGGGCAATGGCATCGCACTGTTCCTCGCAGGGCTGGTCCTGGTGATCCCCCGGCTCGAGGGCGTCATCACCCAGCTCGCGATCATCACCTACTGCATCCCGATCGTCGCGGTCGGCATCCTCGCGATCGTCCTGATCAAGCCGCCCGCCGCGGGTGAGCCGAGCGGCACGGCCGTGCTGCTGGCCGCGCTGTCGGTCTTCTTCACGACCGTCGTCGGCGCCCTGCTCGGGCTCAAATCCGCCGACAAGTCGAGCCTCGACCTCATCGCCGTCTACGGCGGCAGCCGGTTCACCCAGCTCGTCAAGGTGCGCCTGATCGCCGCGCTTCCGGCCATCTTGAGCGCGCTGCAGATCGCGGTGCCGGCGGCGTTCCTCGGCGCCGTGCTCGGCGAGTTCTTCGGAAAGATCGAATCCGGCGTCGGCATCGCCATGATCCTCGCCCAGCAGAACTCCAACGCCCCGCTCGTCTGGGCTCTCGCCCTTGCCAGCGGCGCCGTGGCGCTGCTCGGCTTCATGCTGCTGGGACTCGTCGCCCGCGCGATCGCACCCTGGTCGAAGGGAAAGTGATGACCACCCTGACCGCCGCCACCGAGCTTCAGGCCGCCGCACCGCCGGCCGCAGACCTCAGTCGCGATGTCCGCCGCGCGGCAACCCGGAATGTCCTGCGCGCCCTCGGCTGGAGCCTGCTGACCTTCGTCCTGACTCTCGTCGCCGCCCTGGCCATCTGGGTGGGTGTGCTCTGGGTCTTCCAGATCTCGCCGCTGATCGCCAAGGGTCCGGTCGACGTCTGGAACTACTTCTTCACGGTCCCTGCCGCGGCGGCGAACCGCGAGCTCATCATGGGCAATCTCATGGTCACGCTGGGTCACGCTCTCATCGGGTTCATCGCGGGTCTGGTCGCCGCGATCCTCGCTGCCGCGCTGTTCCAGCTGAGCAAGGGTGCCGAGCACGCCCTCATGCCGATCGCGATGCTGCTGCGCTCGGTCCCGCTGATCGCGATGGCGCCCGTCATCATCATGATCTTCGGCCGGGATCTGGTCACGGTCGCGGTCATCGGCGGCATCGTCGTGCTCTTCCCCGCCCTCGTGAACATCTCATTCGGCCTGAAATCGGCCACCCCGCAGATGAACGACCTCGTCGAGGTCTACGGCGGCGGTTCGTGGTCGAAGCTCAACAAGGTCGCGATGCCGTCCTCGTCGCCGGCGTTCTTCGCGGCCGTCCGCATTTCGGTGCCGGGTGCGATCACCGGTGCGCTGCTGGCGGAGTGGCTCGCGGTCGGCGGCGGCATCGGCGGATCGATCGGCGGCTTCATCCCGCAGGCGCAGTTCACCGCACTGTGGGCATCGGTCGTCGTCGTCACCGCGACCTCGCTGATCCTCTACAACGTCATCCAGATCGTGGAAGACGTCGTGCTCGCACGCATGGGCATGCATCCGCAGAAGAGCATCTAGGCGACGTTCGGTTGACGACGCTGAGTACGGCGGCGATCACGCATGCGGAAGACGGGGAGGATGCCGCAGCCCGGCGCCTCGGTGCGCACATCCGCCGGGTGCGCCACGCGCGCGGGCTGACGCTCGTGCGGCTCGCGGATGCGACCGACCTGTCGCACCCCTTCCTGAGTCAGATGGAGCGCGGGCTCGCCCAGCCCAGCCTCGCCTCGCTGCGGCGCATCGCGGTCGCTCTCGGCACGAGCCCGATCGAGCTCATCGCCGCCGCCGATGCACCGCTCACGGGTCAGCCTGCGGTCGAGGTGCACTCTCGCGGAGACGGCGCGATCTCGGCCGACTTCGCGGTCGGCACGGCGCGCATGCTCGCCCACGGGCAGCGACCCTTCCAGCCGATGGAGTACGAGTCTGACAACGCCGCACCGGGCGAGCACTTCGTCCACGACGAGGATGAGTTCGTCTACGTGCTCTCCGGCGAGGTGTGCGTCGAGCTCGACGGCGCGGTGTCGCTGCTGACGCCCGCGCAGTCCGCGTACTACCGCGGCGGCGTCCCGCATCGATGGTGGTCGGCGGGCGGCGGCGCCTATCGCCTGCTCGTGGTGAAGCAGGGCCCGAGGCTCAGCCCGTCGGGCCGGTGATGGCCGGGTTCGCCCGGCCGCGCGCGGCCGATGCAATCGTGCGAAAAGCCCGGTCGGTCACGAAGGCGCGCCGGGATGCCGCATCCCTCGTCGGCGTGTCGTGTGACGCACCGGGCTTTCGGCAGGCGGGCGACGGGGATTCAGCGGGCGTCGACCGCGCCCCGCGCGTTGTAGACGACCGAGTCGCTCTCGCCGTACGCCCGGTACACCGCGACCGCGTCGTCGTAGCCGACGCCGATCGTGACGCGGATGCCGCGCTGCTCGAACTGCTCGGCCCAGTCCTCGACGACAGGCCCCTCGTCGAAGCCGGTCAGCTCCTCGAGCAGCGCTCCCTCGCCGGCGACGACGAGCGAGCGCACCCCGCTCCACATCGTCGCGCCGTAGCACTGCACGCAGGGCCGCCAATTGACCACGAGAGACAGATCCGCCCCATCGGCGCCCAGGTCCCAGCGACCCAGCGCACGTTGGGCCAGGCTCAGCGCGGTCACCTCGGCGTGCGAGGCGGTCAGACCCGAGCTCAGCACGACGTTGACGCCGACCGAGACCAGCTCGCCCGTGGCGTCGTCGACCACGATCGCGGCGAACGGGCCGCCGTTGCCGGCGCGCCAATTGCGGTCGGCCAGGTCGTTGACCAGCCGCATGCGCTCCTCGACGGTCGGCAGGACGCGCGGCAGGGTGTCGAGGTCGTCGATGAGCCAGTCCGGCAGGGTCGCGTCGAAAGTAGTGGCCAGTTCCATGTCAGTGCTGCTCCTCAGCGGGATCGTCGTGCACGAGCCGCCAGACGCGGTCCCGCGAGAACGGCTGTTCGTAGGGTCGAGTGCCCAGGGCGCGCGCGATCGCGTTGCCGATCGCCGGGGCGACCGGGTTGTACGGCGATTCGCTCATCGACTTGGCGCCGAACGGGCCGAGGTCGTCGCTCGTGTCGGCGAAGAAGACCTCGGTGACAGGCACATCCGCGAACTGGGGCACGCGGTACGTGCGGAAGACCGGATTCGCGATCGTGCCGGCATCCGTCATGACCTCCTCGTAGAGTGCGCTGCCGATGCCCTGGGCGACGCCGCCCTCGATCTGCCCGATGCACTGCTCGGGGTTCATGACGAAGCCGGCGTCGGCGGACTGCACCGACTGCAGAATGCGCACCGTCCCGGTGTCGAGGTCGACCGCGACCCGCACGGCGTGCACGTTGAACGCGAGCGAGCGGTGCTCGCCGTGCTCGCTGCCGTCGGCGGTGATTCCCTCGGCCGTGCGCCACTCGGCGGGGGCGGCATCCACGATCTCGGCGAACCCGACCAGCCGCTCGCCCACCCGGACGCCGTCGCGCTCGAGCGTTCCGCTCGCGCCGCCGATGCCGCCGGCGACGGTGAGCACCCGGTCGCGGAGGGCGAGCGCGGCCGCGTGCAGCGCCTTGCCGGCGACCGTGATGCCCGCCGAGGCGAACGCTCCGGTGTCGTATCGCACGGCGTCGGTGTCGGAGCCGCGCAGGTCGATGCGGTCGGCATCGGTCGCCAGGTCGGTCGCGACGATCTGGGTGTGCACGGTCGTGGTGCCGTTGCCGAACTCGGTCGTGCCGACGGCCGCGAGATACCGGCCCTCGGGGGTGAGGGTGACGGTGGTCTCGGAGATGTGCCCGAACGGCGCCATCGTCGCGATCATCGCGACCGCCATGCCCTCACCGACCCGCCAGTTCGCACCGGCCGGAGCCTCGACCCCGTTGCCGCGGGCCAGCGCCGACTCGGCGAGGTCGAGGCACTGGTCGAGGCCGTACGAGCCCCAGACCATGTCGGGCTCGGTCACCTCGTGCGTCGTGAGCAGCGGATCGCCCTCGCGGACCGCATTGATGCGACGCAGCTCGAACGGATCGATTCCGAGGTTCAGCGCGAGCTCGTCCATCGCGGATTCGACGCCGAGGATCACCTGCCCGAGACCGTATCCGCGGAACGCGCCGGAGGGCACGTTGTTCGTGTACACGGCTTCGGCGTCGACCCGCTTGGCGGGAGCGTTGTAGAGGCTGATCGACTCGGCGCAGCCGTGGAACAGCACGCCGCGCGAGTGGTTGCCGTAGGCGCCGGCGTCGCTCAGCACGTCGACCTTCATCGCGGTGAGCGTGCCGTCCGCGCTCGCGCCGAGCGCGACCTTCACCCGCATCGGATGCCGCACCGCGGTGCGCTGGAACTCGTCGGTGCGGCTCATCTCGTAGGCCACCCGGCGCCCGGTGCGCAGCACCGCGAAGGCGACGAGGTCTTCGGTGTACATCTCCTGCTTGCCGCCGAAGCCGCCGCCGACGCGGGCGGTGAAGACCCGCACCCGTTCCTGCGGCAGCTCGAACAGGCTGCACAGCGCGTCGCGGGTGAGGAACGGCACCTGGCTGCTGGTGCGGATCACGAGCCGGCCGTCGTCGTCGAGCCAGCCGATCGACCCGTGCGTCTCGAGCTGGGCATGGCTCACGCGCGCGGTGCGCCACTCGCCGCTGACCGTGGTCGCGCTCGCGGCCAGGGCCGCCTCGACGTCTCCGTAGCCCCCGTGGATCGACTGGATCACGTTGCGCTCGGCCTGCTCCACCCGGTCTTCGGGCGTGCGTTCCGGGTGGATGACCGGCGCGCCCGGGGTGCGGGCGAGCTCGGGGTCGAAGACGGCCGGGAGGATCTCGTAGTCGACGCGGATGAGCCGGCACGCGGCCTCGGCGATCGCGGCCGTCTCGGCGACGACCGCGGCGACCCGCTGGCCGACGTGGCGCACGACGTCGTCGAGCAGGCGCGTGTCGTCGGAGTCGTCGGTCGCATGCTCGTGCCGTGCGGTCGAATAGCGGCGCTCGGGAGCATCGCGATGCGTGAACACCGCGACGACCCCGTCCAGGCGCTGCGGCTTCGGTCGTGTCGATCGCGGTGATGCGCGCGTGGGCGTGCGGGCTCGACAGCACGCGCAGCGTGAGCGCTCCGGTGAGGTCGGCGTCGAACGTGTAGGGCTCGAGGCCCTGCACGACGCGCTGGGCGGCGGGCGGGTGCACGCTCTGGCCGACGCCGCGCGCGCTCGGCGTCGTGTTGCGCACCGGGCCGAGCACCGACGCGGTGATCGACTCGCGGATCGCGCGGTATCCGGTGCACCGGCAGAGGTTGCCCTTCATGCGCCGGTCGAGGTCGGGCAGGTCGCCGGCGCCGAGGGTCGACGCGGTCACGGCCATCCCCGCCGTGCAGAACCCGCACTGAAAGCCGAAGTGCTCGACGAGGGACTCCTGCGCCGGATTCAGCTCATCGCGCGGCGCGAGACCCGCGGCCGTCGTCACGGCGCGCCCGTCCATCCGCGCCGCCGGAATGATGCACGAGTGCACGGGTTCGCCGTCGAGCAGCACGGAGCACGCCCCGCAATCGCCGGCGTCGCAGCCCTTCTTGACCTCGGAGTGCCCGCTCTCGCGCAGCAGCGTGCGCAGCACCTGCCCGGGACGCGGGTCCGCCTCGACGACCTCGCCGTTGATCTCGAACCTCATGCGGCGTCCGCCAGTTCGGTGCGGATCTGCTCGGCGAGCACCACGCTCACGCCCCGCCGCCAGTCGGCAGCGCCGAGGGGGTCGCTGTAGTAGCCCGGGGCCGTCGCCACGGCCGTGGCGAGTGTCTCGGCATGCGGCAGCTCATCGAACCGCAGCACGGTGGGGGTGAGGGTCGCGGCCGTGACCGTGAAGACGGCCGAGGCATCGGCATCCACCCGTCCGGTCACGACGGCACCCGATCGTCCGAGTTCGGCGAGGGCGATCTTGCGCATGAGCAGGCGGGAGCGCAGCGCGTGCGCGGGCAGCTCGATCGCGCGCAGCACCTCACCGGCGCCGAGGCTGTTGGTGCCGTTGCCGGTCATCAGCGATGCCACGCTCTGCCGGCGCTCGCCGTCGCCGGGGGTCCAGATGACGGCCTCGCCGTCCAGACCCGAGGCGAGCGAGACCATCGATGCGGCGCAGAAGGACTGGCAGACGTTGCCGCCGACGGTCGCGGTGTTCCAGATCTTGAAGGAGGCCAGCAGGGCGTTCGCGGCGACGGGAAACGCGGATGCCGCCGCCCAGTCCTCGGGCACTGCGACCGGCCCGCGACCCTCGGCGAAGGCGACGAGCGTCGCGATCGTGCAGGTCGCGCCGATGCGGAGCCCCGAATCGGTCAGCTCGAGATCGGGCCAGCCCATTGTCGAGAGGTCGACCAACCCGGTCACGGCGGGCTGGGGCTCGGAGAACAGCCACGTGCCGCCGCCGAGCACCCTCTCACCCGGCGCGAGGGCGAGGTCGGCACGGGAGCGCGCGAAGCGGTACGACGTGACCGTGTTCAGGTCCACTGCGCCGCCTCCGTCCCCTTCATCCGATATCGCCCGCCGCGTCAGAGTCGCCCGGCGAGCTCGCGCGAAGCCGCGGCGACCTCTTCGGCCAGCATCGGCTCCTCCGCCGTGACGAGGCGGGATTCCTCAACGATCGCACGCCCGCCGACGTACAGACGCGCGAGCGGCGGCATCGCGCCGAGGCCGAGCGCGGCGACCGGATCGAGGATGCCGGCGTGCTCGACGCCGTCGACGCGCCACACCGCGATGTCGGCGAGCTTGCCCGGCTCGAGCGAACCGATCTCGTCCTGCCGGCCGAGCACACGGGCGCCCCCGATCGTGGCGATCGACAGACCCTGCCGCACGCTGAACGAGTCGGCGCCCGTGCGAAGGCGACCCATCAGCACCGCCTCGCGGATCTCGATGCCCAGCTGACCCGACTCGTTCGAGGCGGCCCCATCCACACCGAGGCCGACCGGCACGCCCGCGCGCAGCATGTCGCGCACCGGGGCGATGCCCGAGGCCAGTCGCGCGTTCGACGACGGGCAGTGCGCGACACCCGTGCCGGTTGCGGCATATCTCTCGATCGCGGTGTCGTCGAGGTGCACGCAGTGCGCCATCCACACGTCGCTGCCGAGCCAACCGACCGACTCGAGGTACTGCGTGGGCGTCATGCCGAACCGTTCGAGGCAGTACGCGTCCTCCTCGACGGTCTCGGAGGCGTGGGTGTGCAGGCGCACGTCGAGCGAGCGCGCGAGCACTGCCGCTTCGCGCAGCAGGTCGGCGGTGACCGAGAACGGTGAGCACGGCGCGATCGCGACGCGCACGAGCGAGTCGAACGAGGGGTCGTGATAGCGCTCGACGGCCTCCGCCGACGCGCGGAGGGCGGCATCCGTCGTCTCGACGGCGAAGTCCGGAGGGAGCCCGCCCTGCGACGCGCCGAGGTCCATCGAGCCGCGGGTCGCGTGCAGTCGAACGCCGATGCGCTGCGACGCCTCGACGATCGCGCCCACGATGTCGCCCGAGCCCTGCGGGAAGATGTAGTGGTGGTCGCCCACGGTCGTGCAGCCCGAGCGGGCGAGCACGGCCATTCCGCCCGCGGCGCCGATGCCCGTCAGGCGTGCGTCGATCTGCGACCAGAGCGGGTACAGCGCGGTGAGCCAGTCGAAGAGGATCGCGTCCTGGGCGTAGCCGCGGGTGAGCCATTGGTACAGGTGGTGGTGCGTGTTCACCAGGCCCGGGGTGATGAGGCAGCCCGTCGCGTCCACGACCTCGGCGCCGTCGCGGATCGACGCCGGCGCGGGGCCATCGGCGACGGTCGTGATGCGTCCGTTCTCGATCACGAGATGGCCGTGGCGGTGCTCGGTGCCGAGGGCGTCGACGGTCGCGATGTAGCCACCGTCGAGGACGATGCGGG
>CAWADY010000005.1:0-38781 GCA_963781135.1 uncultured Actinomycetota bacterium
ATGCGCTGATTCTCGCGGCGATTCGGCGCCCTACGTTTGCCATAGATTGCCACACGCTTGACTCTCAGTGCACGGTCCGATCCTGTGCGGTCAGAGTGAACCCGGGCAGTACCCCAGCGGGGGCCCTGCCTCTCGTGTTCTTGATGTCTGGCGGTGCGCGGCCCCTTCTCTGGCCCTTCTCGGTCCGGACATCTACGTGGACGATGCCGACGCGGCGATGGGCGACTACGCCGTCAGACGACCTTGGCCTCTGGATCCCAGAGAGTCGGCTCAGCGCAGCGGAGCTCGTCCGCGCAATCGGCACCTACCGCGCCATCGGCTGGTCAGGGTTCGGAATCGACGACGCCAACCCGGACGGGCAAGTAGCAGCGACGCTGAAGTATCTGTCAGCCCTCCAAGGACCAATCGCCTCCGCCCAGGCCGAAGGCCGCATCGCAGCGATCGTGATCGAACCCGAGGTCGACTCCCGAGCAGTTCGGATCGCCGGTGTAGACATCACAGCGCGCGGTACGCTCGGCCTCTTTCAGCGCATGCTCCTCGACGCCGGTGTCAGTGCACCCGCACCCGTCCTGCAGCTGCCCAACGAGACTGTACCCGGCGCTCTGATCCCGCATCCCGGTGAGGTTCGGCCGTTCGGACTCGTGGTCGCCCGCAAAACCAACGAAAGTCTCGTCATCGTCGGCCAAGGCATTACCCTCGACTTCTTCGCCACCGACCAGCTGATCGAGATCAACTCCGTCGTGGAACTGTTCGTCGAGAACGGCGCGGTCACGCCGGGCCGTACCCTGAACGGGGACGAGCGGCTGCGAGTAATTCCAACCGACCACGTCGGCGCCCCCGCATTCGGCTCCTGCGAAGCCGTCCTGCAATCGACGTCACGGCCTGGAATGTCACGACATAATTCCCGGGACGGGGCCGTGCTTGCCACTCACCAATTGCGCTCGGGCTCAAACCCCCGGTAGGTCGCGGACAAGCACCGCGTGGATTTTCTGATGGCGGTGACGGTGGGATTTGCACCCAAATGTGTGGACGTCACCACGCCCGCACTCAATCTGTGTCTCAACACAGTGTGCGCCCGAAGAGACTCGAACTCCCAACCTTCTGATCCGTAGGCGGCGACCTCTCGGCCAGGATCCCTGTAATTCCGCGGGATGTCGGGCCTGGTTCACACATTGGTGCACACATCCTGATCTCCGACTTCATCGAGCGACAACCCGCTACCTACAGTGGGATTTGAACCCCAATGCGCGGACGTCACCACGCCTGCACTCAATCTCGAACCCTGCATCCGCCAGCAACCACGTCGGCTACGACTTCTCAAACTCTGCCCACGACTGCGCTCGATCTCCTCATTTGTTCACGCCGTTGTTCACACCGACTGCCGGAGGGGGGCGCGGAGTGCCGGCGTCTCGAGCACTTCGGGGTTGATGATGGATGCCGGTCGTCCGCCGGCCAGCGCGATGAGGGCGTTGGTGGTCGCTTTGGTGGCCAGTTCGACAAGTGACCCAGCCGAGGCGAACGCCACGTGCGGCGTGACGATCGCATTCCCGTTCGAGCGCAGCCAGTGATCGGCAGGCAGCGGCTCGGGGTCGGTCACATCGAGCGCCGCCTGCAGACGCCCGCTCTCGAGCTCTGGCCGCAGAGCTTCGGTGTCGACGAGTCCGCCGCGGCTCACGTTGATCAGCAGAGCGCCGTCCTTCATCATGGCCAGTTCACGCGCCGCGATCGCTCCGTGCGTTTGGGGCGTCAAGGGAACGTGCAGCGACACGATGTCTGCTTCGGCCAGAAGTGAGTCGCGATCCACAACGCGGCTCACGTGGCTCGGCACGGATGCAGGATCTGACGCAAGCGCACGCGAGGTGACGATCACCTCGAACCCGAAGGCGGCTGCTCGGTCGGCGACAGCCTTCCCGATCGCTCCGTAGCCGATGATCCCGAACACCTGCCCGCGCACGCGCTGCGCACGGGTGCCGGCATCGGTCTGCCAGCCCCCACCGCGCACGGTGTCGGTCGCCGCGCGCAGGTTGCGGAGCGACGCGAGCGCGAGCAGCAGGGTGTGATCGGCCACCTCCTCCGTGCAGAACTCGGGGACGTTGCTGACCACGACTCCGAGCTGTGTGGCGTGGGCGACGTCGATGTTGTCGACGCCGACGCCGTAGCGCGCGACGGTGATGCAGCGGGTCGCAGCATCCAGCACGCCTGCGGGCACGCGGCGGAAGCAGGTGAGTATCGCGTCGGCGGTGGGAGCGAGAGCCATCAGGTGCTCGTCGGACTCGGCGAGTTCGACGGTGTGGCCCGCGGCACGCGCGAGTTCGCGTTCGATCTCGATGTTCGGCCAGGCGATGTCCGTGCTCACGATGTGCGCCACGTCAGATCACCCCGGCCACGGCGGACGGGGGTGTCCGCTGCGCAGTCATGCCCGGCCTGCCGTCGCGAGCGCCGACCGCCCGGCGAACACCGCTCGAGACCCGAGCTGCTCCTCGATGCGCAGCAGCTGGTTGTACTTGGCGAGCCTCTCCGATTGGGTGATCGAACCGATCTTGATCTGACCTCCTGACCATCCGACCGCCAGGTCGGCAAGAGCGGAGTCTTCGGTCTCACCCGATCGCGCTGAGATGATCGTCGACCATCCTCGGCTCTTGGCGAGGGTGACGACCTCGAGCGTCTCGGAGATGGTGCCGATCTGGTTCATCTTCACCAGAACAGCGTTCGCGGCGCCCACATCGATTCCCCGTCGCACGCGGTCGGGGTGGGTGGTGAAGAGGTCGTCTCCGATGATCTGGACGCGGTCACCCAGACGATCGCACAGGTGCGGCCAGTTCGCCCAGTCGTCCTCGGCCAGCCCGTCCTCGATGGACACGATCGGATGCCGCTGCACCATGCCCTCGAGCAGATCGATCACCTCGCCCGCCCGCAAGTCGCGCTGCTCCGCGGCGAGCGAGTAGGAATCGAGCTCCGGGTCGTAGAAGTGCGACGCTGCAACGTCAATCGCGTAGGCGATGTCATCACCAAGCCGGAGGCCGGCCCGCTCGACCGCACGATCGAGGATCTCGAGCGCCTCCTCGTGGCTCGAGAGCGCAGGCCCGAAGCCGCCTTCGTCGGCCTTGAGCAGGGAGTAGCCGCTCTCGGCGAGCACGTCCGCGGTCGCGGCGTGCACGTCGCCGACCCACTCGAGCGCCTGGCGGTAACTGTCCGCGCCGACGGGAATCACGAGGAAGTCCTGAAAGTCGAGCTGGCGACCCGCGTGCAGCCCGCCGCTGATGATATTCACCATCGGAAGGGGCAGGGTGACGTCCCGCCCGCCCGAGAGGTGCTGCCACAGGGGCACCCCTGCCACCATGCTCTCGGCACGGACGATCGCCAGCGAGGTCGCAAGGATCGCATTCGCTCCCAGGCGACTCTTGTCGGCAGTGCCGTCGAGGTCGATGAGCGCGCGATCGACGAGCGCGCTATCGAGCGCGACCCCGGCGAGGCGGGCCGAGATCTCCGTACTGATCGAGTCGGCAGCGCCGAGGACCCCCATTCCGCGCCAGTGCGCGGGATCACCGTCGCGGCGTTCGACCGCTTCGTGTCGTCCCGTCGACGCGCCGGAGGGAACGCTTGCGAGTGCCGTCTGCCCGTCGCTGAGCAGCACTTCGGCCTCGACGGTCGGGCGGCCGCGCGAGTCGAGGATCTGTCGGCCGCGGATCGAGCTGATCGTTCACTGTCATGGCACCCTCCTGGGCGTCTGGAAAAGATAGGGGAAGAGGTCTGGAACGGCTTCGCCGTTCGCCTCGAGCAGGATGTGCGTTGCCATGCTGCGCACGAGCGGGCCGTGCGCGCCGAGGTATTCGACGGGTGACTTGCCGTCGACACGGGCGAGGAGAAGGCATCCGAGCGCGACCCGCACGTCATCGTCCACGCGCGGCATCAGCTCCGGCGACCTCGCGATAGGCGCCCCAGAATTGCTCGGCCAGCTCTCTCAGGTCGCCCGATCGTCCCGGCAGCACGAGCTGCTTCAGCACGAGATGGGTCAGCAGGAATGCGACATCGAACGCCGGGGCGCCGAGGTGGGCGACCTCGAGGTCGATCACGAAGACGCCATCGGGGTATGCGAGCAGGTTCTTCGGCGCGTAATCACCGAGAACGAGCACCTCGTTCGCTTGCTCGAGCCGGTCGGCATGCTCGAGGATCACGGCGGCGACCTGAGGGTTCCGCTCGGCCGCCGCGCGGTGGTACGGATCGAGCCGGCCCTGGATGAGCGGCATCCTGTCGGCGAACGAGCCGAGCTCACCTCGATCGCGGCGCGAAGCGGCCTGGATCTGGGCAAGAGTCCGGCCGGCCGCACGAGCGGTCGCCGGATCGAGCTGCCCCGCGAGCAGCTGGGTCTTCCAGACCTCGCCGCCGTCGGGCGCCATGGTCATCGCGAAGGCGAACGCCTCGTCGTCGAACCCGAGGATCTGCGGCACCTGCCCGGGGATGACCGAACCCAAATAGTCGATCGCGCGTCGCTCGGTGATGACCCGCGCGCGGTCGAACTCCCACTGCTGGGCGACCCGGAGCTCAGGGAGGGACTGCTTGATCACCGCCTGGCCGTCGGGCCAGGTCAGAGCCAGCACCACGTTCGAGATTCCGCCCGACAGCGCGCGTACCGACACCTCCTCGCCCGCGGGCACCACACGGTGGCGGCGAGCCCAGGCGACCGCGCTCGTCGCGTCGAGAAGTTCGGCGTCGGCGCTCATCAGGACGGCTCTATCCGCACTCGCACGGTACCGAGAGCGCCGAAGTCGGCCGCATACGTCGAACCCGGTTCGACCTGCGGCGGCGCGATCACCGTTCCGGTCATCAGCAGCTCACCGGCGCGCAGTATCTCGCCGCTGTGCGCGAGCACGTCCGCGATATGGGCGACGACGTGTCCGGATGCCGCCCACCGCCGCGTCGGCATCCGCCGACTCCGCGATGATCTCACCGTCTCGGACCAATCGCAGTGTGACCGGTCCCGCGGCGAGGATGGCGGGATCGGCCGGCGCGCCGAGCACGACCGCGCGGTGGTAGATGTTCGTGCGCAGCATCGCCTCGACGTCGTCGAAGCCCGCGGTGACGTCGACGAGTTCGAATGCGGGCAGTACGGCGGCGACGCAGTCCCAGATCGCCTGCTCATCAGCATCCGGGGGAACGTCGCGCCCGAGCCGCACCGCCGTCTCCGGCTCCACGCGGGCACTCGCCCACCCCGAGACGGAAATCGTCGCGCCGCTTTCGAAGACCCGGTCCGTCACCAGACGCCCGACCAACGGGCCGCGCAGCCCGAGAGCACGCGCCCGCTCGCCGCCGAGAGCGGCCTTCCATCCGGCCGCCTCGCCGCCGACCACGTCGGCCGGCGCGAGATGGCGCTCGAACGGGCGCTCGTCTACGGGTTCATTCATGGCGGGCCTGCCGCCTCATGGCATGGTGCTCGGTCACGCCGCGCCCGCCATCTGCTGGGCGACGGCGAAGATCAGTCCGCCGGCGTCGGCATCCCGATCGCCGTCGATCTGCCACTGTCCGAGCTGCACGGAAGCCCGCACGACGGCCTCGGCCCGCGGTAGCCGACGCGTGTGGAATTCGTCCCAGAGCGACGGGCCGAGCTCGTCGCGGGCCGACGAGGAGCTCAGTCAGGACGAAGGCGTCCTCGAGCGCTTGCGCGGCGCCCTGCGCGATCGTCGGGGGGCAGCTGTGCGCGGCATCGCCGATCACGACCACTCGGCCCCGGTTCCACGGTGCCGGCACAAGATGCTGGGTGAACCAGGTGTAGTGCGCGTGGGCGCCGTCCTCGAGATCGGCGCGGATCGCGTCCCACGGTCCCTGATACGCCCGTGACTCATCGAGCATGACCTGGGTCGCCTCCTCGTCGCTGATCCCGACCCGATCCTGCGCCTTCTCGACGAGGAACGCGTACATCGTGTCCGCTCCGGTGGGGGTGTAGCCGGCGATGTACACCGGTCCGCCGTAGTAGAGCTCGCTCGTCGCGACCTCGGCGGGCCGCGACACGAACGAGCGCCACGCCCCCATTCCGGTGGGCTGCGGCTTCACGTCGATCCCGATGAGGTCGCGCACCCTCGAGTTCAGGCCGTCCGCGCCGACCAGGAGGTCGAAGCGTCCTGCCGACTCGCCGCCGACGAGCACCTCGACCCCGTCGGCCGTCTGCTCGATGCCCGTGACCGGCGAGTCGAAGGCCACCTGCACGCCGAGACCGGTCGCCCGCTCGAGCAGCACTTCGGCGAGATCGGGGCGATACATGCCGAACGCGCCGGGGTAGTCCGGGCCGCCCGTCCGGAAATCGGGCAGCTCCTGCAGGATCGGCGCGCCGGGTCCGGGCAGCCGAAGGACGAGGCCGTCCAGCGCCGCGCCGCGCTCACGCACCGCGTCCCAGACGCCGAGTTCGCCCAGGACGCGTAGCGCGTTGCCCTGGAGCGTGATGCCTGAGCCGAGTGCGCTCAGGTGGGGTTTGCTCTCGAAGACGCGGACGTCGACGCCCGCCTTCGCGAGCTGAATGGCGGTGGCCAGGGCAGCGACGCCGCATCCGGCGATCGCGACGGTGTGGACTGCGGTCATGTCAGAACCTCTCTGTTCTTCGTTCGGGTCAGGTTTTGGTCGGTCAGCTCGGGCTGCGCTCGGCGACGCACCGAACGGTCTGGGTGCCGAGGCCGTCGATGGCGCCGACCATCACGTCTCCGTCGCGCAGCAGGCGGCCCCAGTGGGTGCCGTTGCCCGAGGGGCTGCCGGTCAGCAGCAGGTCGCCGGGCAGCAGGGGCATGGTGTGGGATGCCGCCGACACGAGCGCGGGCACGTCGAAGAGCAGGTCCGAGGTGGAGGCGTGCTGCATCTTCTGCCCGTTGAGCTCGAGCGAGATCGTGAGCCGACCGGGGTCGACGAAGGGTGCGGGCACGAGGAGGGGGCCGGTGGGGAGGAACCCCGGTGCGTGCTTGGCGCGGAAGAAGTCGGTGCCGATCTCCTTCATGTCCTTGCGGAAGACGAGGTCACGGGTCGTGATGTCGTTCACGATCGTGTAGCCCGCCACGTGCTGCATCGCGTGCTCCCGCGGGGTGCGGAACGCCTCGGCGCCGATCACGACCGCCAGCTCGAGCTCCCAATCGTGCTGGTCGCTGTACGCGGGCAGCACGAGGGGTTCGTCGGCGCCCACGACGCACGCCGGCATTCCGACGAAGAAGTACGGGATCCCCCGACGCGCGGCGCTCGTCCATCATGTCTCCGGCCCATGCCCGCAGGTCCTCGACCGAGCGAGGATCGTCGGGTGCGCGGTTCGCCACCACCAGGTCGATCACGTGCGCGCGGTAGTTCGCGCCGGCCTGGATGACCTGACGGGGCTCGACTGGTGCGGTCAGGGTGACCTCGGCCAGCGGCATCCACGTGTCATCGCGGTCGATGCGGTCGGCGAGGCGCTGCCAGTCCGGGGCGGCGAGGAACTCGTTCAGGCTCACGGCACCGAGATCGTCGGCCGACAGTGCGCGGATGCGGTCGCCGACGACCACGCCGAGGCGCACCCCCTGCTCGGTCCGGTACCGGGCCAGAGCGAAGGGTGCCGTGACGGAGCTCACCCGCGCCCCTGCTGGGCGTACGGGTTCAGCAGCGCGTCGCGGATCTCGTCGGGAACACCCTCCTCGGTGGCACTCGGGCCGTCGGCAGCCGGGAACGACTCGGTCATCGACATCGGCATCGCACTGTTGCGGTACAGGTTGTTCGAGCCGAGCGAGGGCTTCCAGGTGTTCGGTTCCCAATCGGGCACATAGTTGCGGTAGCCGCCCGTGTTGAGCTCGATCCGCAGGGTGGAGGGTTCGCGGTAGTAGAGGAAGCTCTGCTCGCCGATGCCGTGGATCGAGGGCCCGTACTCGATCGGCACACCGCGCTCCATGAGCGTGTCGGCCGCGATCAGCAGCTCCTCCCGGGTGTCGACCCAGAAGGCGAAGTGGTTGATGCGGCCCGGCACAGAGGAGCCGTCGAGGACGACACCCAGGTCGTGGGACTTCTCGTTCGTCGTCAGCACCGAAAAGACCGACAGCGGCGCCTCATCCAGCACGGTGCGGGCCATGATGCGGAAGCCGAGCACGTCGCTGTACCAGGCGGTGAACGCGTCGACGTCGCTCGCGGCGATCGTGATGTGGTCGAGCTGGCGGGGCGCGCCGGCGACCTTGCTTCGCCTGGACGGACGGTCGGGGTAGATCGAAGCGTCATCGGCGGTATGCGTGTGGCGCTCGACGTCCCAGTGGAGCGTCATCGAATGACCCCACGGACCCACGAAGCGGAACGCACGGCCGATCGAGGGGCCCTCGAACCATTCGCCCACGATGCCCGCGTCCGCGACACGCGCCGCGGCGGCTTCGAGCGCGTCGGGGCTGGCGACCCGCCACGCCATCGTGACCAGCGACGGACCGTGGCCCGGTTCGATCACGAGGGAGTACTTGTAGTAGTCGCCCCAGCAGCGCAGGTAGACGCGGTCGCCGATCCGGTCTGCGACGGTGAGCCCCACGTTCTCTTCGTAGAACTTCACGGAGGCTTCGACGTCACCCGAGGTGATCGACACGAAGGAGAGGTGTGCGAGCGGCTTGGTCATCATCGATCCTGTTCCGCGAGCCGACGTTGGCTCGCACAATCAGCATCGAGCGCTCCTCGACATAACGGAAGATGAATTCCGGCATACCGGTTATCCAATGGCGTTATATTCGGGTGGGAGGTAGCCCATGTCGAACGAACGGAAACTGTCCCGACTCGACCTGAACATGCTGCTGGCTCTGGACGCTCTGATCACCGAGCGCAGCGTCTCTCGCGCCGCCGAGCGCCTCGGCCTCAGTCAGCCCGCGCTGAGCGCGTCCCTCGCGCGGATCCGGCGCTTCTTCGACGACCCGATCCTGGTGCGGCGCGGCAACTCGTTCGACCTCACCCCGTTGGCCGCGCGAGTCGCCGAACACACAGCGGTCGCGCTCGAAGCGGCGCGCCGCGTCTTCGACCACGCGGGCGACTGGTCGCCTGAGGAGTCGACGCGCGAGTTCGCGTTCTATGGGTCCGATTTCGCGATCAGCACGATCGGGCCCGCAGTATCGCGGGCGGTCGCGGTGCAAGCGCCGGGGGTCCGTTTGCGCTTTCTCCTGCACAGCCCGGCGATCGTCGATGACGCAGCGATGCGGCTGCGGTCCGTCGACGGGCTGATCCTGCCCCACGGGTTCGTCCGCGATCTGCCCTACGCCGACCTTTGGCATGACGAGTGGGTCATCGTTGCCGATGCCGACAACGCGGCGGCCGTACGAGGCCTCACACTTGACGACCTCGAGCAGTGCCACTGGATCTACACGTACCAATCGCGATCCGCGTTCACACTTGTCAGCCGGCAGCTGCAGAACCTCGGCGTCGAGCCTGTCGTCGACGTCGTAGTCGAGAGCTTCGTGCTGCTGCCTGAATTCATCCTCGGGACGAACCGTCTTGCACTCGTGCAGGCCAGGCTCGCGCAG
Organism: uncultured Actinomycetota bacterium; assembly: GCA_963781135.1. Taxonomy (GTDB): domain Bacteria; phylum Actinomycetota; class Actinomycetes; order Actinomycetales; family Microbacteriaceae; genus Microbacterium. Next base: position 9,480 of record CAWADY010000005.1, read on the forward strand.
AAGGCGAGCCGGATCGGCGGACTCCGAGTGGTCCCGCCCCCCTTCGAGGCCACGGCGGTGCTGACGGCGTTGTGGTGGCATCCGCTCTACACGAACGACCCGGAGCACGAATGGGTCCGTCGGATCTTTCAGGAGACGGCGCGCGCGATCGAGGCGGACACGGAAGCCGATGCAGCGCGCCCTTCGGATAGGCGGTGGTGAGCTCGACGCGAGAGGTAGCCGCGGACCTCCGAGAAGTGACGAACTCATCCTTCTCCCTGTTCGCGGCTCCGGTGCACTGGGCACCACAACCTCGTCGCTTGGGATCAACCAGCAAGAGAGCGAATGACGCGAGCGGGTGATCCCACGGCGATGGAGTTTGCCGGCACGTCTTTGGTGACCAGGGCCGCCGCGCCGATGACTGCGTTTTCTCCGATCGTGACGCCCGGCAAGACGGTGACGTTGGCTCCGATCCAGACGTTGCGGCCGATGATGATCGGTGACGGGTGCAGGTCGGCTCGGCGGCTGGGGTCGAGGTCGTGATTGAGGGTGGCCAGCACGGCGTTGTGTCCTATGAGGCAGTCGTCGCCGATGACGATTCCGCCTTGGTCCTGGAACTTGCACCCCGAGTTGATGAACACCCGTTCACCCAAGGTGATGTTCTTTCCGAAGTCTGCGGAGAACGGCGGGAACACGGTCACGGAGTCATGCACCGGCTTACCCATCAGCTGGGACAACAGCTCCCGCACCTCGCGTGGCTCGTGATACTGGCCGTTGAGTTCGGCGGTGAGCCGCAAGGCTTCTTGGCTGACCTCATGCATCACATGGTGCAGGGGCGAGTCACCGGCAATCGCTTCGCCGGCGTCGAGTGCGTTGAGAAGGTCGTTGAGGTCCATGGTTCCTGTCGAGTACCAGGCTATCGAGCGCCGGTTCGGTGATGTGGGAGGGTCTGACAAGCCAGTAGTAAGTGAAGATCGCGGCGAGGCTGGTGATTGCGCACTCCCGCGTGGCCAGTGACTCGGGATGCCGTCAGGCGGCGGGCGCGGTAGCCGCAGTCAGCACGATGAGCGGACTGTGCGCGATCATGTCGTCTACATCGCCTCTGCGCCATCGACGTGCGGCGGCCTCGATGAGCGGCCGTGCTTCGTGGGGATCGGTGATTACCCGCGCCGTGGCAGGAACGTCGGCCTCGATGCCCTTCTTCAAATGCACAATGACGTTGGGGTCTGCGGTGATGTTGTGTATCCAGTCCCTTGTGCGGTCTCTACGAGGCATCCCGGTGATGAACAGCACGCCATCCTCATCGTGCAGGAAGATCTCAATGCGGCGCGGTAGCCCGCTACGGCGACCGGTCGTCGTCAGGTCGATGAGCTGACTTCGGTGCAGGGCCTCGCTGACGTCGTTGTTCACACCTGTTGAAGCAATCTCGCAGCTGCAGACATTCCAAGCGATCGGTGGACTTTCCGTGCGCAATGCTGATGGCGAAGCCCCCGGCAGCAAGGCCAAGTCTGTCGCTAGCGGGTCCTGTCCGCCAGACCTGCCCGGACCGCGGTCAGGTGCGTCAGTAGGCGCACGCTACCCGGGCGCGGGCAACCGCGCGATTCCGCCGAAGTGGCAGTTCCCGAGCACCTGCGAAGGGCTCCGATGGGCCCACGCGTGAACCGTTTCGTTCCCAAAACGCAGATCAGCGCCATATATGGCGTTGATCTGGATCTTCTTTATGGCGGTGACGGTGGGATTTGAACCCACGGCAGGGATGACCACCGAGCGTGTCGACAACGCGAGCCAAAGAAGGCAAGCGGACAATCCTGGTGGCGGCCGCAAGTTCACACATCGGTGCACACATGTGGTGCACACAAAGCTTCTGATTCGCCCGATGGCGATCGAGGCCCACACGTCCACTTTTCCGCGGAATCACGCGGAAGTACCTACCGCGCCCACCTCGAATCCTTCTGATTCGAATCAGAAGCGGATCAGAAGACTCCAGGAAACAGAAAAAGGGCCGATAACCGGCCCTTTTCCCATTCACTGTCTCAACACAGTGTGCGCCCGAAGAGACTCGAACTCCCAACCTTCTGATCCGTAGTCAGATGCTCTATCCATTGAGCTACGGGCGCATGGTCACTCTTGCGAGCAAACCAGCGTCCAGAATACCCCACGCTCGTGCTCCCGCCGAATCGAGCCTCAATCCGCCACGGGGACGACCGGGTCGGCATCCAGAGCGCGCAGCTGACGCACGAGCGCGACGCGTCGGTACGACGCGTCCAGGAGTTCTTCGAGCAGGTCCCACGCCCCGGATGCCGCATCCACACGGATCGCGAGCCACCCGTAGGCGCCCTCGTACGGCGGCACGAAGACGTCGTCGCGCTCCAGCAGGGCCTCCCGCTCGAGCGGATCGGGGATGAACTCCACCGCCCCGCCGTCGTCGTGCGCCGCGCCGACGATCGCGAACTGCGGCTTGCCGGCGCGGAACGTGCATCGACCGTGGGCGATCGCTTCGGCTGCCTCGGGGTAGCGCATGCACAGCGCCCGCACCCGTTCCACGAGTGGATGGTCGGGCGGAAACCTCATCGGATGCGGCTGCTGGTCCACGCGATCGCGTCACTCCCCCGCGGATTCCGCCGTCTCGAGAGCCTGCTCCTCTGCCTGCAGCGCCTCGCCCTCGGCGAGCTTGCGCCGGTGGGCCGAGAGCTTCGGCAGATCCACGAGCCGCAGCGCCTGCATGCGCGCGCCGCGCATCACGTCGTAGTCCGGGTCGACGTCGGGACGCATCCCCTCCACGCGCAGTCGGCGCTGAAGGTTGGCCTCCACATCGCCCCATGCGGCATCCCTCGCCTGCTCGACGAGCTCGCGCACGGCTTCCGGATCGGCCGCGCGCACGCGCAGCTCTTTCGCGACGAGGCGATACTGCTTTTCGCGCTTGCGCAGGTTGCGCATGTCGCGATCGCGGTAGTCGTGGGTTCCGTCGGAGTCGGTGAACTTGCCCCACGCGCGCTTGCGCTGCGTGCGCGCCAGTGCTGCCGCCTCTTCCTGTTCCTCCGCGAGCGCGACCAGCGTCTCCTGCGCGAACGGCGCGAGCTGCGCGACATCGAACGACTCGTCGTTCGCGATCGTGGAGACCAGGATGTGGTTGCGCACCGTCAACCGCGCGGCCGCGGATGCGATCGAGACACCCTCGGCGACGGCATCCGAGGTCTTCCCCATCCGCGCACCTCCCCTGACTCGAGGGTACCGTCCGCGCACGCTCGGCGAGTCGGCGAGAATCGAAGGACGGCGACGGACGGAGGACCGGATGCGGCGGCTCGATGTGCGCGGCAGGACGAGTGTCATCACGGGGGCCGCGAGCGGCATGGGCGCCGAGGTGGCGCGCGAGCTCGACCGCCGCGGCGCCCGGCTCGCGCTGATCGACCGGAATGCCGAGGGCCTTGCTTCGCTCGCCGCAGATCTGCGGGGCACCGGCCACACGACGCACCCCATCGACCTGACCGACGACGCCGCGGTGTTCACCCTCGCCGCCGAGATCGAGGCCGCACACCCGCACGTGCAGGTGCTCATCACGTGCGCGGGCTCGTCGATGCTCGGCGACATCTCGCAGGTGACCATGGAGGAGATGCGCTGGCTGATGGATGTCAACCTGTGGGGCACGGTGAACATCACCCAGGCCCTGCTGCCGGCGATGCGGCGCGAGCGCGCCGCCCACATCACCCACCTGGTGAGCATCTACGGTCTCGCGGCCCCGGCGGGCCGCATCCCCTACGCGATGAGCAAGTTCGCGGTGCGCGGCTTCACCGAGTCGCTGCGGCACGAGCTCGAGCGCTCCAGCGTCACGGTCGGTGCCGTCTACCCCGCGGGCGTGAAGACCGGCATCATCCTGCACGGGCGCTATGCGGCGGCGATCGAGCCCGCCGTGGCTCAGCGCGCCGCCGCGGCGCAGGCGCAGATGTACCACACCGAGCCGGCGGATGCCGCGCATCGCATCGTGGAGGCGACCGTGCGCCGCAAGCCGCGCACGATGGTGGGCCGTGAGGCGCGACTGGTGGACGTGCTGACGCGCCTCACGCCGACGCGGTACTGGGGGCCGATGCGGCGTCCGCTGCGCGACGCGATAGACACGACGACGCCGATCGCGTAGTGCTCACGAGCACGGGGCGATCGGCGTCGGACGTATGCGCTGAGTCAGCGCGAGGAATCAGATTCCCTTGGTGCGGAACTTCTGGACGAGCCCGCACTCGAACGGGTCGGCGGCCGAGAGGCCGACGTCGTTCAGGTAGCGGATCACGATGCCGTAGGACTTGAGAAGCGTGGTCTCGGTGTACGGAACGCCGAGCGTGCGGCAGTGCTCGATCACGATCTCGCGAGCCTGTGCAAGGTGCGGGCGCGGCATGCTCGGGAACAGGTGGTGCTCGATCTGGTAGTTGAGGCCGCCCATGAGCCACGTGGCCCACCAGCCGCCCGAGACGTTGCGCGAGGTGCGCACCTGCTTGGTGAAGAAGTCGAGCTTCGCGTCGGCGTCGATGATCGGCATGCCCTTGTGGTTCGGCGCGAAGGCCGCGCCCATGTAGACGCCGAAGACGGCCATCTGCACACCGATGAAAGCGAAAGCCATGCCGAGCGGGAGGAACAGGAACACGGGGGTGAGCACGAGCGTGAAGCGGAGCGCCAGGAGGCCGAGCTCGAGCCAGCGATCCTTCACGGGGTGGCGGAAGTTGAGCAGGTGGCGGAACGCGAGGAAGTGCAGGTTGAGGCCCTCGAGAGTCAGGAGGGGGAAGAACAGCCATCCCTGGCGCCGGGTGATCAGGCTCATCGGCCCGCTGACCTTCTCGGCATCGACCTCGAGGAAGCGGATCGTGTCGACCTCGATGTCGGGGTCCTTGCTGACGCGGTTCGGGTTGGCGTGGTGGCGGGTGTGCTTCGAGCCCCACCAGTCGCGGCTCATGCCGACGATGCCGTTGCCGAGGATGAGACCCAGGGTGTCGTTCGCGCGACCGGAGGTGAGGATCGTGCGGTGCGCGGCCTCATGGGAGAGGAATGCGACCTGCGTGAACAGGATGCCGAAGACACCGGCGACGATGAGCTGGAACCAGCTGTCGCCCAGCAGGATGAAGGCGGTGATCGCTGCGCCGAAGCCGAGCGCGATGGCGGCGCCGACGATGATGTAGAACCACGGCGTGCGCTCGAGCAGTCCGCTCTCGCGAACCACCTGGGACACCTTGGTGTAGGCCTGTGTGATAGGCGGGAAGCTGTCTTTCTTCGCGTACGTCTGGCGTACGCGACCGAGAGTCGACTCGGGTGCGGAGACTGTAGTGATGGCGACACCTGCCTGATCGGAGCGTCCTGCGGGGGCGGACGAGCGAAGAAGAGAAAGGCGAATGCCGATCGCTTAGGGCAACCCTACGCGCTGGTACATGCGGGGTCCGGAATGTGATAGCAGTCTCATCACCTATCGGGCAGATGCCCAGGAAATGGTCACGCAGCTGACGCGCAGGCGGCCGTGCTACCGTTGTCACGGCGGTTCCCTCCGCCCAGCGTCGTTGTCACGCTTCGCGGCTTTCTCTGCTGCGGCTCTTTTCATACGGCGAACCGATGCGCGAACCCGCGCCGTCGCCCTCTTAACGCCCATCTTGCGGCGTGCCATCCCGAAAGCATCCCTATGCCTACTTTCCTCGACCTCGGCGTGCCCGCGCCCCTGGCAAACGTCCTCGCCCGTGAGGGCAAGACCGAAGCCTTCCCGATCCAGCGCGACACGCTGCCCGACTCCCTCGCCGGGCACGACGTGCTCGGCCGTGGCCGCACCGGCAGCGGCAAGACCATCGCCTTCGCGCTTCCGCTCGTCGCCCGTCTGTCCGGCGCGTTCGCGTCGGGACGCACCCCCGGCCGTCCCCGCGGCCTCGTGCTCGCCCCGACCCGCGAGCTCGCGACGCAGATCGCAGCCACCATCCAGCCCCTCGCCGCGGCAGCCGGCCTCACCGTCACGACGATCTTCGGCGGCGTCAGCCAGAAGCCGCAGGAGACCGCGCTGCGTAACGGCGTCGACATCGTCGTAGCCTGCCCCGGCCGCCTCGAAGACCTCATGAAGCAGGGCCACGTGCGCCTGGACCGCGTCGAGATCACCGTGCTCGACGAGGCCGACCACATGGCCGACCTCGGCTTCCTGCCCGGCGTGACCCGCATCCTCGCGGCCACCCCGCAGGGCGGACAGCGCATGCTGTTCAGCGCCACGCTCGACCGCGGCGTCGACGGCCTCGTCCGCAAGTTCCTGCGCGACGAGATCCGCCACGAGATCGACGACCAGAGCGTCCCGCAGGGCGAGATGACGCACCGCGTCTTCCTCGTGAGCGACGACGAGAAGTCCGACCTCGTCAAGCACCTCGCGTCGGGCCGTGGCCGCCGCATCCTCTTCACCCGCACCAAGCACCAGGCCAAGAAGCTCGCGAAGGTGCTCACGGCAGCCGGCATCCCGTCGGTCGACCTGCACGGCAACCTGTCGCAGGCCGCCCGTGAGCGCAACCTGGCCGCCTTCAGCGCCGAGCCCGGCAAGGGCGGCGTGCGCGTGCTCGTCGCCACCGACGTCGCCGCACGCGGCGTGCACGTCGATGAGGTGGAGCTCGTCGTCCACGTCGACCCGCCCATGGAGCACAAGGCGTACCTGCACCGCTCGGGCCGCACGGCTCGCGCCGGCGCCGCGGGCACCGTGGTCACCGTCACGATCCCCTCGCAGCGTCGTGACGTTGCGGACCTCCTGCGCAAGGCCGGCATCACGGCCCCGCTCGAGCAGGTCGGCGCCGAGTCGGCTCCGATCACCGAGCTCGTCGGCGAGCGCGCCGAGTATGTGAAGCCCGCCCCCGTGCAGGCTCCGCAGCAGCAGCGTCCGTCCAAGCCCCGCTCGGCTCAGGCCGCACAGGGTCGCGGACAGGGCAACGGCCGGGGCCAGGGGCGCGGCAGCGCATCCGCCTCGACGGGCCGTGGCAACGGGTCGGCGCAGGGTCGCGATCGCAACGCAGCCGCCGCATCCGGTGGATCGCGTCCGATGTACTCCACCGGCACCGGCCAGCCCTCGCACGCGCACAACCCGCGCCCGGCGCAGGCCGCTCGGCCGACCGGGTCGCGTCGCGCTCAGCACAACGGCACGCGCTCCGGCGCACCGCGCGGCTGATCCCGCACACGAAGAACGGCCCGAGGCGATTCGCCTCGGGCCGTTCTCGCGTGGTGCGGACTACGCCTTGACGGGCTTGGTGTACTTCGCGTCGCCGAAGCCGAGGATGAAGTAGCCGATGAACGCGATGAGCCACAGCAGGAAGAACGACCACACGCCGCCCTTGCCGAACGCGGCTCCCACTTTGATCGCGACGATGATCGAGAAGACGATGTTCACGATCGGGATCAGGTACAGAAGCGACATCCATCCGGAGTAGCCCGCGATCTTGACGAGGATCACGATGTTCACGATCGGGATCAGGGCGAGGATGCCGGGCCACCCCGCTTTCGCGAAGACCATCCACATCGCGATGGCGACCAGCACGTACCAGAGGAAGGTCAGCAGGCCGGTCCAGACGTTGAAGAGCGACTCGTTGATTGCGGTGCTGACAGGCGTGATCTCGGCGAGGACCGAAAGGATGGCGAGGTTCATGCCGCTCATACTAGGGGCGCGTCGCCGCCCGCACCCGGAACCCTACGAGAGCTTTTCGACGACCGCGGCAACCCGGCGAGCGCGCGTCTCGGCGGCCTTCGCGCCCTCGACACTCGTCACATGCGCCTTCTGCTGGCTCGGGGAGATCCGGTCGAAGGCCTCCCGCAGTCCTGCCGCGCTGAGGGCCGCCGCGAGGTCGTCGGGAACCTCGATCGTGCGCGGCTCGGTGTCGAGGGTCAGCTCGACGGTGATGGTCTCGCCGCCCTTGAGCCCGGTCGCGGCGCGCTTGTCAGAGCTGAAGGCGATCAGGTACCGGCCCGCCATCGGCGCGACGGCGCTTCGATACGAATAGCTCTCGTTCACGGTGACGTTCACCAGGGGGCGCTTTCCGCCACCGAGTTCATCGAGCACGGCCGGTGGCACGTCGATTCCGGTGTTGTTTCCGACGAGGAACAGAGTCGTCTCGAATCGCATGGGTCGAGTGTGCCAGATCGCGCCTGAAGGCGGTTTAGCAACCTGCACGCCACCGCGCAAGCCCCCGGCATCCGCAACAGGTGAGACGTAACGTCGGCACTGTCACCTCCACGAAAGGAGCGCACCATGGGATTCATGGAAGACGCCAAGGAAACGGCCGAAACCGCCGGACGGAAGATCCAGGACAAGTGGGAAGACACCACTGACGCCATCGGAGACAAGATCGACGAGAAGCAGGCGGACGCGAACGTGAAGAAGGCCGAAGCCGAACGCGATTCCGTTCAGACGCGCAACGAGCTCAAAGAGAAGATGCGCGACAGCTGATCGCACCCTGAATCTTCCGGCGCCTGGCCGGAGGCAGAGCACGGAGGGCCTCGGAGAATACTCGGGGGCCCTCTGTCGTTTCATGCATGTCAAGCCGACAACGCCCCTCGAGCGCCAGCGAGGCAAACCGTTAGGGCGCGGCCTCCGAAGAACCTTCAGACGCGGCACGAGCCGCGCATGAAACAGGAGGTCGCACATGCGCTCGTCACCGAACCGCCTCGTCGCCACGATCTTCGGCGCGGTCTACATCCTCGTCGGACTTCTCGGCTTCGCCGTCACCGGCGGAGTCGCATTCATCGCGACCGAGGGCGGACTGCTCCTCGGCATCTTCGAGGTGAACCCGCTGCACAACATCGCCCACCTGCTGATCGGGGCTGCCCTGCTCATCGCAGGCCTCGTGTCGGCACGTGCGGCGAAGATCGTCAACATCGTCGTCGGCGCAACGTATCTTCTGCTCGGAATCGTCGGGTTCTTCCTCGTCGGCACCGCGCTGAACATCCTCGCTCTGAACACGTTCGACCACTTCCTGCACCTTGCGAGCGCGATCGTGCTCCTGGGCGTGGGCCTTGCGGCCGAGCGCGGCATCCGTTCCGAACTGTCCAGCCGCACGGCTTGACGGGCACGGAAGAGCCGAGATGGACACTCTGACAGCACCACGAGCGACGGCACCACACAAGACGGAGGTCGGCGCCCAGGGGGGCCTCGCCGACGCACCGTCGTGGCCTGCAATCGCGGCGTGGGGCGGAGGACTGATCCAGCTCGCGCTCGGCGCCGGCGCGATCACGACCGAGGGAGCGAGCCCGGCCATTCGGGTGGCAGGCATCGTCCTCATCGTGATCGGCGCCGGTGCACTCGGCTGGGGAGCCGCGACGCTCGCCCGGGGACGCATCGTCGTCCCTCGGCTGAGCATCGCCGGCTCCCTGGCCGGCATTCTCGCCGCTGCCGGGGCCATGGCACTCGACCCCACCCGGGTCAGCGTCTTCGCGGTCGCAGCGGGCATCGCGCTGCTGATCGCCGTTGCCCTCGGCTGCGCGCTGGAGCTTCGGCGGGCGGGTCAGCGTCGGTCGAAGAGGCACCTGGTCGGACTCATCGTCGGCGCCGTTCTGGTCGCGGGCGTCGTGACTCCGGCGCTCGCTGCAACCGAGGCCGGCCAGCACGCCGTTCCGCACGGCGAGCACCTCGAACTGGTCGAGCCCGGCCACCACTGAGCCTCCGGCCTCTGCGCGAGATCACCCGCTGCTCGCGAGGTCACCTCGCAGCCGCGTGCGCAGCGTGTGATCTCGCGCGCGGGGAGTGATCTCGCGTCAGGAGATGGCGGAGATGCGCCAGGATGCCGAGGCCGAAGCGCCGGGCTCGAGCACGATCAGGCCCGCGTCGTAGTCGTAGCGGTCCGCGTTGAAGGCGTCGGGGGCGCAGGTCATCGGCTCGACCGCGAGGCCCGTGCGATGCCCGGGCTTGCCCACGCCCTTGTCGGAGGTGTGGATCTGCACCCACGGGCAGGCGGCATCCCACACCATCTCGACGCCCGAGCCGTCGGCATCGGTCACCCGGACGGTCGCGTGTCCGTCGGCATCGCGATTCAGCGCGGTGTACGCGTGGTCGATCTCGACCGTGCCGATCTGGCGCGCCTCACGGAAGTCGAAGCGTGCCGGGTCGTCGGCGTCGACCGGACGCAGCCCGATCGGACTCAGGCGGTCGGGCGTGACCGCGAGCACCTCGGCGGCCGGCAGGTCGAGGGTCCAGTCGTCGACGTGCCCCTCCCCCGCCACCAGGTACGGGTGCGGGCCGGTGCCCCAGGGTGCGGCATCCGGGCTCTCGTTGGTCGCCTTCACGGTCTGCGTGAGACCGTCGGCGTCGAGCGCGAACGTCGTCTCGATCACGATGCGCCACGGATAGCCCGTCTGCGGAACGATCGCGGCGCTGAGGGTGACGTGGCTCGGGCCCTTGCCGATCGCCTCATAGTCGAGCCAGCCGCCGAGCCCATGCAGAGCGTGGTGCCGGGCCGGCTCGGTGAGGGCGACCTGGCGCTCCACACCCGCGAAGGTGTAGAGGCCGTCGACGATGCGGTTCGGCCAGGGTGCGAGCGTCGCGCCGCGATACGACGGGCGCACCTCGTCGGCGTCGAAGGGCACGGTGAGGTCGCGTCCGTCGAAGGTGAGCGAGCGCAGGGAGGCCCCGACGCTCGAGATGACGGCTTCGTAGTCGCCCGCGCGCAGCGCGTGCTGAGTACCGGAGAGGAGTGTGCGCATGAGAGAGGTGTGCCCGCGGGGGGTCAGAAGCCCTGGGCCAGTCGATAGTATGCCTGGTTCCAGCGCAGCTCGCTCTGGAACCCGCGCACCGTGGTGTCGGCGTCGATGACGACGAGCTCGGTCTTGGCGATCTCGGCGAAGTCGCGGAACACCTCGATGCCGACCGCGGTGGTCATGACGGTGTGGTGGGCGGCGCCTGCGGCCAGCCAGCATCCGGCGCTCGTGGCGAAGTCGGGCTCGGGCTTCCAGATCGCGCGGCCGACCGGCAGCTTCGGCAGGTCGGGCGCCTCGACGTTCTCGACGACGTTCGCGACCAGGCGGAACCGGTCGCGCATGTCGCTCATCGCGACCACGAGCGCGGGGCCGGGGTCGGCGGTGAAGACGAGGCGCACCGGGTCTTCCTTGCCGCCGATGCCGAGCGCGTGCACCTCGAGCCGGGGCTTGCTGGTCGTCAGCGACGGCGAGACCTCGAGCATGTGCGCACCGAGGATGCGCTCGTTGCCGGGCACGAGGTCGTAGGTGTAGTCCTCCATCAGGCTCGCGCCGCCGGGCAGGCCCGCGCCCATCACGTTCGCGACGCGCACCAGGATCGCGGTCTTCCAGTCGCCCTCGGCGCCGAAGCCGTAGCCCTCGGCCATGAGGCGCTGCACCGCGAGGCCCGGCAGCTGCTTGAGTGCGCCGAGGTCTTCGAAGCTGGTGGTGAACGCGCCGAAGCCGCCCTCCTCGAGGAACGAGCGCAGGCCCAGCTCGATCGCCGCGCCGTCGCGGAGCGACTGGTGGCGCGTCGGCGCCGGGCAGCAGCTCGTCGGCGACGTCGTAGAGCTCGACGTACTCGGCGACGAGCGCGTCGATGTCGGCATCGGATGCCGCGGCCACGGCATCGGCCAGCTCGTTCACACCCCACGTGTTGACCTGCACGCCGAACCGCAGCTCGGCTTCGGTCTTGTCGCCCTCGGTGACCGCGACGTAGCGCATGTTGTCGCCGAAGCGGGCGAGTTTGAGGGTGCGGGATGCCGTCCACCCGGCCGCAGCGCGCTCCCAGTCCTCGACCTGCTGGCGCACCACCGGGTTCGACACGTGGCCGACGACCGTTTTGCGCGCAACGCCCAGGCGGGTCTGGATGTACCCGAACTCGCGGTCGCCGTGCGCCGCCTGGTTGAGGTTCATGAAGTCGAAGTCGATGTCGGCCCACGGCAGCTCGACGTTCGCCTGGGTGTGCAGGTGCAGCAGCGGCTTCTGCAGCGCATCGAGACCGGCGATCCACATCTTCGCGGGGCTGAAGGTGTGCATCCACGCGATCACGCCGATCACGTCGTCGCGCGCGTTCACCTCGAGTGCGAGGCGTCGGATGCTGTCGGAGTCCTTCAGCACCGGCTTCCAGACGACCTTCACGGGCAGTCCGTCCAGGCCGTCGGCGACCGCCTGGGACTGCTCGGCGACCTGCTTCAAGGTCTCTTCGCCGTAGAGGTTCTGACTGCCGGTGACGAACCAGACCTCATAGCCGTCGAGCGTGGTGGAAAGCGGGGTGCGGGTCATCGCAGGTTCTCCTCGGTAGCGCACCCGGTCAGGGTGCCGTTCGGTTTCAGTTGCGTCAGTGCGTTTCGGTGTCCCCGTTGTTGTTGATTCAGGGACCGCTTGGCAACAACAAGTGGGACATCGGTGGGTGGTCAGAGGGCGTCGACGGCGGCGCGCTCGACGGCGAGGCCGGCGCGATAGCGGTCGAGGTAGGCGGCGAACCCGGCGACGTCAGCAGGGTCCGGGTCGACGACCGAGGTCTCGGCGCCGTCGAAGACGCGGTCGTTCAGGTAGCCGCTCAGATCGGTCTCGGAGGCGTGCGCCAGGTACGACGCGAGCACGGCGATCCCCCACGCACCGCCCTCGGACGCCGTCTCGCCGACCGCGACGGGGGCGTTCAGCGCGCCCGCGAGGAAGCGCTGCGCGACGCCGGCGGTGCGGAACATCCCGCCGTGCGCGAACATGCGCTCGAGCGCGACCCCTTCGCCCTCGAGCACGCGCATGCCGAGAGCCAGGGTTCCGAAGACGCCGTAGAGCTGGGCACGCGCGAAGTTCGCGAGGGACATCCGGCTGTCGGGCGTGCGCACGAACAGCGGCCGGCCCTCGTCGAGGCCCGCGATCGGTTCGCCCGCGAGGTGGTTGTAGGCCAGCAGTCCCCCGGCATCCGCTTCGCCGTCGAGGGCCTCGCGGAACAGCACGTCGAACACGGCATCGGAATCGACCGGCGTCCCCGCGGCTGCCGCGAACCGGCCGAACATGCTCGCCCAGGCCGCCAGTTCGCTCGCGCCGTTGTTGCAGTGCACCATCGCCACCGGATCGCCCGCGGGGGTGGTGACGAGGTCGAGCTCGTGGTGCACGTGCTCGAGAGGACGCTCGAGCACGACCATCGCGAAGATGCTGGTGCCGGCGCTCACGTTGCCGGTGCGCGGCGCGACCGCGTTCGTCGCCACCATTCCGGTGCCGGCGTCGCCCTCGGGCGGGCAGAACGGGATGCCGGGGCGCAGCGCTCCGCTCGGGTCGAGCAGTGCGGCGCCCTCGGTGGTCAACTCGCCGGCGGGCCGGCCGGCGACCAGAACCTCGGGCAGCAGGGCCTCGAGCCCGCCGGGGATGGCGGTCGCGACCAGGTCGTCGTAACGGCTCCGCAGCTCGGCGTCGTAGTCGTTCGTGGTCGAGTCGATGGGGAACATGCCCGATGCGTCGCCGATGCCGAGCACCGTGCGGCCCGTGAGCTGCCAGTGCACATACCCCGCGAGCGTGGTGAGGAACCGCACCTCCGACACGTGCGGCTCGTCGTCGAGCACGGCCTGGTGCAGGTGGGCGATCGACCAGCGCAGTGGGATGTTGGTGCCGAAGAGATCGCTCAGCTCGGCGGATGCCGCCCCTGTCGTGGTGTTGCGCCACGTGCGGAACGGCACGAGGAGCTCGCCGTCGGCGTCGAATGCGAGGTAGCCGTGCATCATCGCCGAGACGCCGATCGCGCCCGTCGTCTCGAGGGGCACGCCGTAGCGGCCCTGGACGTCGGCCGCCAGGTCGGCGTACGCGGCCCGCAGACCCGTCCAGATGTCGTCGAGCGAGTAGGTCCAGACGCGGTCCTCGAAGCGGTTCTCCCAGTCGTGACTGCCGACGGCGAGCACGGTCGACGGGTCGTCGCCGACCAGGCACGCCTTGATGCGCGTCGAGCCCAGTTCGATGCCGAGCGACGTGCTGCCCGAGGCGATCTGGTCGCGCGCGCTGTCGGCGCTGGAACTGTTCACGGTGCTCTCCTCGTCGAGTGACGTGTCCGGGATGATGTTACCGGTAACATACCTGCCTGCCAACCCCGACTTGCGCCGAGTGCACGGCTTCGCGCCGAATGCACGACTTTCGCGGCGCGCCGAAGCCGTGCGCTCGCGGGCACGTCGTGCACTCGGCGAGCGTGGCCCACGACTACAGCGCAGCGGAGGACGCGCGGCGGATCAGCACCGGATCCGCCGGGGCGGCGGGCGCCTCGAGCCCCAGGACTGCGGCGATGCAGCGCGCCGCCTCCCCCGCGACGTCGAGGCGCACCGTCGTGAGCGCGGGGCGGTAATACGCGGCATCCGGGTTGTCGTCCACGCCCACGACGCTGACCTGGCCCGGCACCGCGATGCCCGCATCGACGAGGCCCGCGATCAGGCCGAGCGCCATCTGGTCGTTCGCGACGAACACCGCGGTGGGCCCGTCGCCGGTGCGCAAGGCGCTCGCGATGTCGTCGGCGGCGGCGAAGCCGGATGCCGCACTCCAGTCCCCGCGCCACAGACCCGCCGAGCTCAGCCGGCGCTCGGCGAGCGCGGCATCGAACCCTTCGGCACGCGCAACCGCCTCGAGCCAGTCCTCGGGGCCGGCGAGGTGCGCGATCCGTCGGTGGCCGGCCTCAGCCAGGTGCGCGACCGCGATCGCGGCGGCATCCCGCTGCAGGGCATACGCGTCTGTGCTGTGCAGGGCGGTCACGGGCAGACCGAGCCCGGCGGCGCCGAGCGCCGTCAGAGTGCGGGCGTGCGGCGCGAGCACGACGATGCCGTCGACGCCCTGGGCCGACAGGTGCTGAGCGGCTTCGACGACGGACGACTCGTCACCCGCGTCGGCGTAGGCCGCGGTCACCCATCGACCGGCCGCACGAGCGGCGGCCTCGAGCGCGAGGATGCCCACGGCGGGCCCGTACATGCTCGCATCCGACACGAGGATGCCGATCGTTCGGGTGCGGCTCGTGCCGAGTGCGCGGGCGGCGTTGTTCACGCGGTAGTCCAGCGCCTGCATCGCTTCGAGCACGCGCTCGCGTGTCTCGGCTCGGATTCCGGGGTTGTCATTGAGCACGCGCGAGACGGTCTGCGTGGACACGCCGGCGGCACGCGCGACCTCACGCACACCGACGCGGCGGGGCGTCGGATCACCGCCGAACTCGTTCATCGCGCTCACCATATCCCCGCGCGCAGGTGACCGGTAACATTCCGGCGACGGTGATTCGACCGATGTGATGGCTCACAACGAGGCGATTAACCCTGCTTTCGCCGCGAGAATCAGGCACACAGGCTTCTGCGTTACCGAAATGTTACCGCTCACATCTTGCGCGGGCTCGGAATGTGAAGGCTAACATTCAGTCACGACACGGGCACAGACCCGTGCTGATCAAGACCGGCAGCGGTGCCGGACCCGAACGAGGAGGTTTGGTGAACATGAAGAAGAAGTTCCTCGCCGGCGGTGCCCTGCTGGCAGCGTTGGCACTTGTCGCGACAGGATGTGCCGGTTCGAGCGGCGACGGCGGCGACGCCGGCGACGACGGACCCATCACGGTCGGCTTCGCGCAGACGGGCTCGGAATCGGGCTGGCGCAGCGCGAACACCGAGTCGATGAAAACGGCCTTCTCGGCCGAGAACGGCTTCGAGCTCACGTTCAACGCCGCCGACAACGACCCCGCCGCACAGATCGCCGCGGTGCGCGACTTCATCAACCAGGGTGTCGACGCCATCGTCATCGCGCCGATCGTCGAAGACGGCTGGGACGACGTGCTGCAGGAGGCGGCGGATGCCGAGATCCCGGTCATCCTCGAAGACCGCACGGTGACGTCGCCGGATGACCTCTACGCCAGCTGGGTGGGCCTGGACTTCAAGAAGGAAGGCGTCATGGCGGGCGAGTGGGCCGCCGAAACCTTCGGCGACACCGCTACGAAGATGGTCGTGCTGGAAGGAACCACCGGGTCCGCTCCGGCCAACGACCGCGCAGAGGGCTTCGACGAGGCCGTCGCCGGAACCGCGATCGAGAAGATCGACTCGCAGACGGGTGACTTCACGCGCGACGGCGGCAAGTCGGTGATGGAGGGCTTCCTGCAGAAGTACGGAGTCGACGGCATCGATCTCGTCTACGCACACAACGATGACATGGCTCTCGGAGCGATCGAGGCCATCGAGGCGGCGGGCGCCGAACCGGGCGTCGACATCCAGATCGTGTCGATCGACGCGGTCAAGGACGGCATGCAGGCTCTCGTCGACGGGAAGATCAACTTCATCGTCGAGTGCAACCCGCTCCTGGGTGAACTGGCAGCCGGCCTGGTGAAGGACGTCCTGGCGGGCAACGACGTCGAGAAGGAGGTCTATGTGGAGGACCAGACGTTCACGCAGGAGCAGGCGGCCGAGGTCATCGACAGCCGGCTCTACTGATCCGATCCGAACCAACCCGTATCGAGACCGAACCTGTACCAAGGTAGGTCAAGAGCACATCGCCGGGGGGCCGCTGCGGTCCCCCGGCCGATGTGCCCACGATGAAGCTCGGAAAGGCAGCTGAGTCATGTCCGCGGACACCCCCGTCGCGCCGGTCGTCGAAATGACCGGGATCACCATCGGATTCCCCGGCGTCCTCGCCCTGGATGCCGTCGACTTCTCGCTCCGGCCGGGCGAGGTCCACGCCCTGATGGGTGAGAACGGCGCCGGCAAGTCGACGCTCATCAAAGCCCTCACCGGCGTCTACCCCGTGGATGCGGGCGGGATCGTCGTGAGCGGTCAGGCGCGCAGCTTCAGCAGCACCGCCGACGCGCAGAATGCGGGCATCTCCACCGTCTATCAGGAGGTCAACCTCTGCGCGAACCTCTCGGTCGGCGAGAACGTCATGCTCGGCCACGAGCCGCGGCGCGGCAGCGGCATCGACTGGAAGGCCGCGCACCGCGAGGCGGCGCGGCACCTGCAGAGTCTCGGACTCGCGATCGACACCCGCTCCATGCTCTCGAGCCACTCGATCGCCATTCAGCAGCTCGTGGCCATCGGCCGCGCCATGGTGCTCGACGCGAAGGTGCTCATCCTCGATGAGCCGACCTCGAGCCTGGACCGGGGTGAGGTGGAGCAGCTGTTCTCGGTCATTCGCGACCTGCGCGCCCGCGGAGTCGCCATTCTCTTCGTCAGCCACTTCCTCGATCAGGTGTACGAGATCTCCGACCGCATCACCGTGCTGCGCAACGGCCAGCTCGTCGGCGAATACGCCGTGCACGAGCTGCCTCGCGGTGAGCTCGTCACGAAGATGATCGGCAGGGAGCTGGACGAGCTCGCGGCACTGGCGTCGGTCGCCGACCGCGAGATCGACCGCACCGGCACACCCGTCCTGCGAGCGACCGGCGTCGGCCGGCGCGGCGCGCTCGAGCCGGCCGACATCGACGTCTATGACGGCGAGGTGGTCGGGATCGCCGGGCTGCTCGGGTCGGGGCGCACCGAGCTCGTACGACTGCTCTACGGTGCCGACCGAGCCGAGACCGGCCAGATCGAGGTGCACGGGCGCTCCGCCAAGCACTCCTCTCCGCGACAGGCGATCGAGAACCGCATCGCCTTCTCGTCCGAAGACCGTCGCGCCGAAGGCATCGTGGCCGATCTGACGGTGGCCGAGAACATCGTGCTCGGCATCCAGGCCCGCCGCGGCGCGCTGCGCAAGATCGGGCGCGCCGAGGCCGACGCAGTCGTTCAGGAGTACATGACCGCGCTCGGGGTGCGGCCTGCCGACCCGAGCATGCTCGCCGGAAACCTCTCGGGCGGCAATCAGCAGAAGGTGCTCCTGGCCCGCTGGCTGGCCACCGCGCCCGAGCTCATCGTGCTGGACGAGCCGACCCGAGGGATCGACGTCGGGGCCAAAGCCGACATCCAGCGCAAGGTCGCCGAACTCAGCGCGAATGGGCTGTCGGTCATCTTCATCTCGTCAGAGCTGGAAGAAGTGCTCCGCCTGGCGCAGCGCGTCGTGGTCATGCGCGACCGCCGCAAGATCGGCGAGCTCGACTCGAGCGGTGTCACGATCGAGCACCTGATCGACTACATCGCCAACGAAGGACAGGAGAGCGTCGCATGAAAGCGATCGTGAAGCACCGGCTGTTCTGGCCGACCGTCGCGCTGCTCACACTCATCGCGGTCAACACGATCGCGCGGCCGCAGTTCATCCTGATCACGGTGCGCAACGGTGAGCTCTACGGAGCGCTGATCGACATCCTGCGCAACAGCGCGCCGCTCATGCTCGTCGCACTCGGCATGACGATCGTGATCGCCACCCGGGGAATCGACCTCTCCGTCGGCGCGATCATGGCGGTCTCGGGCGCGGTGGCCCTGACGATCATCGACGGATCGTCCGAACCCGGGAGCCTGGGCACGGTGCTCATCGCGCTGGTCGTCGCGCTGGTGGTGGCCCTCGTGCTCGGGGTGTGGAACGGGTTCCTCGTCGCCGTGGTCGGCATCCAGCCCATCATCGCCACCCTGGTGCTGATGCTCGCCGGTCGCGGCGTCGCGCTGCTGATCACCGAGGGCTTCATCACGACCGTCAACAGCACCCCGTACGAGTTCATCGCGACCGGCTACCTGGTCGGTCTGCCGTTCGCGCTGCTCATCTCGATCGCCGCGATCGCCATCGTCGCCCTCATCGAACGTCGCACGGCGCTCGGCGTGCTGACCGAGGCCGTGGGAATCAACCCCGAAGCCAGCCGTCTGGCGGGCGTGCGCGCCCGGGGCATCGTGTTCAGCGCGTATGTGGCCAGCGGGCTGCTCGCCGGCATCGCGGGCATCATCTACAGCTCCAACATCCGCGCGGCGGATGCGAACGCGGCAGGGCTGTTCATCGAGCTCTACGCGATCCTCGCCGTCGTTCTGGGCGGAACATCGCTCATGGGCGGCAAGTTCACCATCGCCGGCACGGTGATCGGCGTGCTCACGATCCAGACCCTGGAGGCCACCATCCTGTTCCTCGGCGTGCCATCGGCACAGAGTCCGGTGTTCTTCGCACTCGTCGTCATCATCGTGGTTCTCGTGCAGTCGCCCCGCCTGCACAGCTGGGCGCGGACGGCGATGAAGAAGGCGCGCACCCGCGGAGCGGCCGATACCGGCCCCCGAGCGAAGGTGGCGTCATGACGAAGAGCATCGACATCGCGCCGCGCCGCGCGGCCACCCCGTCGCGCTACGCGACCTTCATGAGCCGTCGCGCGTCGCTCATGCCCACTTTCGCGGCCGTCGCGATCCTGATCGTGCTGCTGATCAGCGCCCAGGCGCGTTTCCCGAAGTTCCTCAGCCCGGGAAACATGTCGGCGCTGCTGCTCGATAACGCATACCTCGTCGTGCTGGCAGTGGGCCTCACGTTCGTGATCCTCACGGGCGGCATCGACCTCTCGGTGGGCTCGGTCATGGCCTTCACGGGCATCCTCGGCGCGAGCCTGCTCGCGCAGGGCATCCCTGCGGTCGTCGCGGTGCCGATCATGCTCGTGGCCGGCGCCCTGATCGGCCTGCTCATCGGCGTGCTGGTGCAGTACTTCAATGTGCAGCCGTTCATCGCGTCACTGGCGGGACTGTTCCTCGCCCGAGGACTGGCGTTCGTGGTGAGCCTCGAGTCGATCCGCGTCGAGGACACGTTCGTGCTGTGGCTGCAGCGCACCCGGTTCAACGTCGGCGGGTGGTACATCACTCCGACGGGCATCATCGCGCTCCTGACGGTGGCGATCGCCTTCTATGTGCTGCTGTGGACCCGCTTCGGCCGGACCGTGTACGCGATCGGCGGGGGCGAGCAGTCGGCGAGGCTCATGGGCCTGAACGTCGCCCGCACCAAGCTGATGGTCTACGTGATCAGCGGCGTCTGCGGCGGACTCGCGGGGCTGCTGCTCACGGCGTACTCCGGCGCGGGCTACCCACGCAACGGGATCGGGACCGAGCTGGACGCGATCGCGGCCGTCGTGATCGGCGGCACACTCCTGACCGGCGGCACAGGGTACGTCCTCGGGTCGCTGATCGGCGTGCTGGTCTACGGCACGATCAAGAAGATCATCTCGTTCATGGGAGCCGAGCAGGCGTGGACGCAGATCATCATCGGCGCCCTGCTTCTGCTGTTCATCGTCGTGCAGCGCGTCATCGTGACACGCTCGCAAAGACGAAGATAGCCCGTTCATCGCCGATCAGAGAGGGGCGACACCACGCCTGAGCAGAGCGGCCGCGCGCGCTTCCGACAGGATAATGGCCTGATGGAGGAGCCGCGGCCGTTGCTGCAACTGACCGGAGCCACGGTGCGGTTCGGCGCGGAAGCCGCGATCGACGATGTCGACTTCCGCATGTTCCCCGGCGAGGTGCACTCGCTCATGGGCGAGAACGGCGCCGGCAAGTCCAGCCTCATCAAGGCGATCACGGGAGCCATCCCGTTGGACGAGGGCGAGCTGCGGCTGGGCGGCGAGGTCGTCCGGTTCAGAACGCCCCACGACGCGCAGCTGGCCGGGGTGAGCACGGTCTATCAGGAGATCGACCTGCTGCCGAATCTGACGGTGGCCGAGAACATCTGCCTCGGACGCGAGCCGCGTCGGTTCGGAATTCTCGACTGGAGCGCGATGCGCACGCGCGCACGCGGCGTCCTCGCCGATCTGGGACTCGACATCGATCCGGCCTCGATCCTGGGCACCCACTCCCTCGCCGTCCAGCAGCTCGTGGCGATCGCGCGGGCGATCTCGACCGACGTGCGCGTGCTCGTGCTGGACGAGCCGACTTCGAGCCTCGACGTCGACGAGGTCGCCGAGCTCTTCCGGGTCATGCGCGATCTGACTCAGCGCGGCGTGGCGATCCTGTTCGTTTCGCACTTCCTCGAGCAGGTCTACGAGATCTGCGACCGCATCACCGTGCTGCGCGGGGGCCGCCTCGTCGGCGAATACGTCCCCTCCGAGCTTCTGCGCATCGACCTCGTGCAGAAGATGCTGGGTCGCAGCGTCGCCGAGCTGGGCACGCGTGCGCGGCCGGAATCCACCCCGCCCGAGACGTCACCGGTCATCCGCGGAGAGGGTGTCACCCGGACGCCGGGCATCCACAATGCCGGCGTCGAGCTCGCCGAGGGCGAGGTGCTGGGGCTCGCCGGTCTCCTCGGCTCGGGACGCACGGAGCTCGCGCGCGCCCTGACGGGGATCGACAGACTGGATGCCGGAATCATCACGATCAGCGGGCAGCCCGTCGATCTGACCAGTCCCCGCAAGGCGATCTCGTTCGGCGTCGTCTACTCGTCGGAGAACCGACGCACCGAGGGCATCATCAGCGAACTCAGCGTGCAGGAGAACATCACCCTCGCGCTGCAGGCCGAGCGCGGCATCCTTCGACGAATGCGACCGCAGCGTCGCCGCGAACTGGCGATGAGCTGGATCGAGGCACTCGACATCCGGCCCGCCGACCCCGACCGCCGCGCCGGGACCCTCTCGGGCGGCAACCAGCAGAAGGTGCTGCTCGCACGGCTGCTGGCCATCTCGCCGCGCATCATCGTGCTCGACGAGCCGACCCGCGGCATCGACGTCGGAGCGAAGGTCGAGATCCAGAACCTGGTCGGCGAGCTCGCCGACAACGGACTGTCCGTGGTGTTCATCTCGGCAGAGCTCGAGGAGGTGCTGCGAGTGGCCAACCGGGTCGCCGTCCTGCGATCCGGCCGCATCGTCGAGACGCTGCCGTCCGAGTCCCTCACGGTCGATTCCCTGATGGCCCTGGTCGCGCAGCCGGACGAGTACAGCGAAGTCGCCTCCCTGTCGACCGCCGAGCCGTCGGACGGGAGCCGCGAGTGACGGAGGACAAATCCGCGCGCGCGGCGAACATCTTCGACGTGGCCCGGCTCGCGGGCGTCTCGCACCAGACGGTCTCACGCGTGCTGAACGACCTGCCGAACGTGCGTCCGGCAACGCGCGAACGCGTCGAGCACGCGATCGCACAGCTGCGCTACAGCCCTTCCCCGGCCGCGCGGGCGCTCGTCACCCGCCGGACCCGCACGATCGGGCTCGTCGCGCCGGGCGTGTCGGATTTCGGCCCTACCTCGATCGCGATGCACTTCAACTTCGCGGCGCGATCGGAACGCTACAACGTCGAGACGGTGAGCGCGCTCGACCCCGACCCGGACGGCGTGCGCGGTGTGATCGAAGGGCTGCTGCGGCAGCGCGTCGATGCGATCGTGCTGATCGTCGTAGACGTCGGCGTGCTGGAGGTCGTGCGCGGACTCGACCTGAGCATCCCGGTGGTGGCCGCAGCCTCCACGGGTCGTCGCAGCCCGCTCATCGTGTCGATCGACCAGTACCGTGGCGCCCGAGCCGCGGTGCGCCATCTGGCCGAACTCGGCCACACCCGCATCCTGCACGTCGCGGGCTCGTCCCGTTCTCCCGATGCGCTCGAACGGGTGCGCGGGTGGCGCGACGAGCTCGCGGCCCGTCAGCTCGAGACCATCGAGCCCACCTACGGCGACTGGTCGGCGGCGAGCGGCCACCGTATCGGCGGCGAACTCGACATCGAGCCGGGCACGGCGATCTTCTCCGGCAACGACCACATGGCGATCGGTCTGCTGTCGGCCCTGCGAGAACGCGGACTGCACGTCCCCGAGGATGTGAGCGTCGTCGGATTCGACGATGTGCCCGAAGCTGCGTACCTCTTCCCCTCGCTGACCACGGTGCGCCAGGACTTCGCCGCGCTCGGCGAACTCATCATGCAGAAGGTGCTCGTCGCGGTCGAAGAGCCCGACAGCGTGACGGAGGACACCCCGCTTCCGACCCACCTGATTGTGCGGCAGTCCACAGGTTCGCCGGAAAGTTACCGGTAACATTGGCGTTTAGGGTCTGAGCGGATCGCGCGATTCGCGACGATCACCGGCGGAATATCCCCATCCGCAGACCCTCGAGGGAGAGACGACAATGATCCGTGTTCCGTTCAACGACGACTGGACCGTCGGCCCCAAGCTGGGCGCTTTCGAGGCGATGGGCGCCGAGAGCGCAGCCCTGCCGGTCACGCTTCCCCACGACGCGCAGCGCGACCTGCCGCGGTCTGCCGACAGCGATCAGGGCGTCCACGCGGCGTACCACCCGGGCGGAGTGTTCGAGTACGCGAAGACGTTCGATGTGCCCGCCGAGTGGCGCGAGAAGACCGTCATCGTGGAGTTCGAAGGCGTCTACCGCGACGCCGTCGTCTTCGTCAACGGCGAGTTCGCCGCGCACCAGGCGAACGGCTACGCTGCGTTCGCCGTCACGCTCGATCCGTTCCTGCGCTTCGGCGAGCCGAACCGGATCACCGTCGAAGCTCGCGCGCACAAGGACAGCCGGTGGTATACCGGCGCCGGCATCTACCGACCGGTGCACCTGCTGGTGGCCGGCCCGACGCACATCGCGCTCGACGGCACCCGCATCACGACGCCCGACATCGACGACGAGCGCGCGGTGATCTCGGTCGCCACGACCGTCGAGAACGCCTCCCGCCACACGTCGACGACACGGATCGCGTGGTCTGTCGTCGGCCCCGACGGCACGGAGGTCGCCGCCACGTCGGCACCCGTCACAGTGCTGCCGGGCGATGCGTCGACGGCACGGGTGCGACTGAGCGTCGCGGCCCCCCAGCTCTGGCACCCCGACTCGCCCCGCCTGTACTCCGTCACGGCGACCCTGACCGACCTCGACGGAACCGTGATCGACGAAGAGACGACGAGCTTCGGCATCCGTCGCCTGCAGCTCGATACCGGCCCATGGCCTGCGCATCAACGGGCAGACCGTGAAGCTGCGCGGCGCGTGCGTGCACCACGACAACGGTCCGCTCGGCGCCGCCACGATCGGCGCCGCCGAGGACCGTCGCGTGCGCCTGATGAAAGCTGCCGGCTTCAACGCGCTGCGCAGCGCGCACAATCCGATGAGCCGGGCCATGCTCGACGCATGCGATCGCCACGGCGTGCTGGTGATGGATGAGCTGACCGACGTGTGGAACAGGTCCAAGACCGCGTTCGACTCCTCGCTCACCTTCGCCGAGCGGTGGCAGGACGATGTCGCCGCGCTCGTCGCGAAGGACTTCAACCACCCGAGCGTGATCATGTACTCGATCGGCAACGAGATCCTCGAGCTCGCGACTCCGATCGGCTCGACCTGGGGACGCAGCCTCGCCGAAGAATTCCGCACACTCGATGACACGCGCTACGTCACGAACGGCATCAACGGCATCATCGCCAACCTCGATCGCATGGCAGAGACGATGGCCGAGCTCCAGGCCTCCGATCCCAACACGATGATGGCGAACATGGGCGAGCAGATGGCGCTCATGAACGCGTCCGCGCTCGTTTCCGAGTCGACGGAGGAGTCGGCATCCGTCCTCGACATCGTCGGCTTCAACTACGCCGACTCGCGGTACGAGCAGGATGCCGAGCAGTTCCCGCATCGCGTGATCGTCGGGTCGGAGACCTTCCCCGAGCGCATCGACACGATGTGGTCGCTCGTCACGCGCCTGCCGCACGTGATCGGCGACTTCACCTGGACGGGCTGGGACTATATCGGCGAGGCCGGCATCGGACGCGTCGACTACACGGATGTCGAGGACTACGTCGCCACGGGAACCACCGGTCCCCACCCCTACCTCCTCGCCGAGTGCGGCGACATCGACATCACCGGCCACCGACGCACCGTCTCGTACTATCGCGAGATCGTCTACGGGCTGCGCTCAGCGCCCTATCATCGCCGTGCACCGCCCCCAGCACCACGGCCGGCCGACCTCCCTCACGCCGTGGTCGTGGAACGACGCAGTGGCAAGCTGGACCTGGGCCGTCGAGTCGGGCTCGCCGATCCGGGTCGATGTGTACAGCGATGCCGACGAGGTCGAGTTGCAGCGGGACGGCGAGACGGTGGCGATCGCCCGTGTCGGCGAGGAGAAGGCCTTCCTCGCGGGCTTCTACACCGAGTACCACCCGGGCGACCTCGTCGCGATCGCCCGCACCGGCGGGGTGGAGACCGGCCGCCACACTCTGCGCACAGCGGTCGGCGACACCCGCCTGGCCGTGTCGGCCGAGCGCACGTCGCTCGCGGCGGATTCCGATGACCTCGCGTTCGTCGAGATCGTCACTGACGGATGCCGCCGGCACGACGGTCGTGGACGCCGACCGTGTCGTGACCGTCAGCATCGACGGGCCCGCGGTGCTCGCGGGCATCGGCACGGGCCGCGCCCGCACGGAGGAGTCCTTCGGTGCCAGCGAGGTCACGACCTACGACGGCCGCGCCCTGGCGGTCGTCCGGCCCACGGGCGCCGGGAACGATCACCGTCACCGTGAGCGCGGACGGCGTCGACACGGCGAACCTGACGGTGACCGCCGGCTGACCGCGTTTCCTCGGCACAGAAGCGCGCTATACGGTGACGAGCGGAGGAGAGGGGACGATGGGTAGGACTTTTTCGCAGAATGGTCCTCCGCCGGGCCCATCTCCTACGCTCGCACCGCTGCGATCCGCTCAGGGGCCGGTCGGGCGCGTAGGTAGATCAGGTGACGCGATAGGCCGTGTACGTGACCTGATCGGCTGCGCGCGCGGCGGCCGCGATGAAGAGCACATCCTGCAGCGCTGCCAGGGCGGGCTCGGATGTCTCGATTCTGATGAGCGTGCGGAAGTAGTAGTCCGCCGGGTCGACCGGCTCGCCGCGCAGGAGCGCGTCGAGCACGTCGGGCGGGCCGCTGCGCACGCCCGTCGAGCTCACCAGGATGAGAGCACCGCCGGTCGTGCGGGCGGAGTAGAGCGCGCTGACCTCGACGGCGCCATCAGGGCGCACGACCTGCCAATCCGCGCCACCGGGCAGGATCTCGGCCTCGAACGCGCCGGTGACCGAGCCGCCGACGATCGGGATCACGCGGCGGTGCCCCGCGCGGGTCATGCCGTGGTCTTCCAGGGGTCCGAGATCCACGACGACGTCGAACGCGGGCTCGAGGCCCGGGACCGGGCCGCTCACGAGATCGGCCCCGGCAATCCGGCGCGGCGCCGCTGCCGGCACTTTCTGGTCATGGGTCCAGTCTGGTCCGTCACGGGCACAACGCGCAGGCGGCGAGCGCGGTCAGCGCAGGCGGAACACGCGGATGCAGACGAGGCCGGGCTCAGGACGCGCCATGCCGACGAACTGCGACTCGGTGAGCCACAGGTGGGCGGGGGCCCCGGTCTGGAACACGAACGCGGTGCGGTAGTACAGGTCTGCCTCGTCGACCTCCTCGCCGGCCATCAAGCGCTGCATCACGTCGTCGTCCGCACGCCAATATCCGCGGTTGACGACGTCGATGGCCGCGCCGTCGGACGCCTCGATCAGGTAGTGGGCATCAAGCTGCGTCGTGCGCCCGCGGGAGACCCACCAGTCACCCCCACCCGCCAGGACCCTGCCCGACAGCGCGGGGCCCTCGACCGTGCCGCCGGTGATCGGCGTGAAGTTGAGGTCCTCCGACTCGGTGCGACCGATCCGCACGGCGTCGTCGACGGCGACACGCAGTTCGAAGACGAACTCGAGCGACGGCTCGAGGAGCTCCGCGCTCATGCCGACGCCGCCCGAGCCGCGACCGACACCGGCGTCAGGGTGCCCAGCGCCGCCTCGACGTCCCGCGCCGCGGCGAGCGCGATGTGGTCGCCGTTGCGCGGCCCGATGAGCTGGACGCCGGTCGGCAGGCCGTCCTCGTCCAGCCCGGTGGGCACCGCGACCGAGGGCAGCCCGAGGAAGTTGACCGCCACGAGCAGCCGGTGATCGCGCCAGAGCTGCGTGGTCGCCGAGGGTCCGGACAGGTCGAAGCCGACAGGCGGCATCCGCCGCGCCGAGACCGGCCCGAGGATGATCGGATGCTGCTGCTGGAACGCCTCCCACGCGGCCGCGACGACCATCCGGTACGCCCAGGCGCCTCCGTACGCCTCGCCGGTTGCGAGGATCTGCGTCTCGGAGGCGTTGTCGAGGAAGTACGTGGTCGATGCCTCACTCAGCGGTGCCGGAAGGCCACCGGGCTGGAAGGCGCCGACCATCTCGGTGGTCGAGAGCTGGCGCCAGAGCACCGCGGCCTCTTCCAGCAGCGGAGGGTCGGCATCCACGATCTGCCATCCGGCGTCGGCGAGCGCGCCCGCCGCACGGTCGATCGCGTCGGCGACCTGCGGGTCGACCCCCCAGCCCAGGGGGTCGCGCACCACCGCGACCCGGCGGGGGCCGTCATACGACGTGGGATGCGGAATGCTCACGGCGAGCGGGTCGCGCCCGTCGGCACCGTGCATCAGGGCGAACGCGGCGTCCAGGTCATCGACGCTGCGCGCGATCGGGCCGTTGACGGCGAAGAACTGCAGCGAAAGCGGCACCGGCTCGCTTCCCGGCCGTCGGAGCCGGGATGCGACCGGCGGACGGGCGGAGCGCGCAGACGCCGGCCGCGTAGGCCGGCAACCGCAGCGAGCCGCCGTAGTCGTTGCCGAGGCCCAGCGGCACCATGCCGGTGGCGACGGCGACCGCGTCGCCCCCGCTGGAGCCCCCGGGCACGCGGTCCCGGTCCCACGGATTGTACGTGCGGCCGAACAGGTCGTTGTCGGTGTCCCAGCGCAGCCCGAAGTCGGGCATGTTTCCGCGGGCGATCGGAATGGCGCCGGCATCCATGAGCCGTGCGACCATCGTCGCGTCGGAGGTCGGCACCGCGTCGGCGAGGAACGTCCACCCGCTCGTGGTCGCCGACCAGGTCAGGTCGATGTTCTCCTTCACGCAGAACGGCACCCCGGCGAGCGCCCCGACCTGCTCTCCCCCGTCCAGGCGGCGGTCGATGTCGGCGGCGAGCTCGCGCGCACGGTCGGCGAGCACGACCGTGACCGCGTTCACCTGCGGGTTGACCTCGGCGATCCGGTCGAGGTGCGCGTCGACGACCTGCGCGGCGGTCGCGGCGCGGCTGCGCACGAGCGTGGCGAGCTCACGCACGCCGTACTGCCAAAGCGGACGCGCGGACGCGGCGATATCGGTCATGAGTGGCCTCCTGGGCGGGCGATGCGGGTGGTCGAGGTGGCGACGGTCGGCAGAGCCGAGGTCCGGGCGGGAAGGCGCCGGCGCGGCACCCAGCCCTCGCGCGGGATGGAATCGAGCAGCATCCGGGTGTAGTCGGCATGCGGGTCATCCAGGACCGCGGCGATCGGTCCCTGCTCGACGACCCTGCCCGAGCGCATCACGATCACGTGGTCGCACAGCCGCCGGACGGTCGTGAGGTCGTGCGAGATCATCAGCAGGGCAACCCCGGTGTCGCGGCGGATGCCGTCCAGCAGGGTGAGGATCTCGACCTGGGTGGTCACATCCAGCGCCGAGACGGCTTCGTCGAGCACGAGGATCTCGGGGTCGGCGGCGAGCGCTCGGGCGATCGCGACGCGCTGGCGCTGTCCGCCCGAGAGCGAGCGCGGCCGCATGTCGGCCAGGTCTGGATCCAGCTTCACCGACGCCATCAGCTCGCCGACGCGCGCCGCGATCTCTGCGGCGGCGGCGCCCCGCCTGTGCACAGCGAGGGCTTCGGTCAGGCACTGGCGCACCGTCTGCCGGCGGTCGAGGGACTGGTACGGGTCCTGGAACACCATCTGCGCCACGCGGGCACGGCGGCGGCGCTCGGAGGTGCGGCGGGCCGCCTTCGTCCAGTCCTCGCCCTTGACCGCGACGGTGCCGGCGTCCGCGGTCTCGAGGCCGCAGATGATGCGCGCCGTCGTGGACTTGCCCGAACCGCTCTCGCCGACGATCCCGAGCGCCGCGCCGGGCTCGAGGGTGAAGCCGATGCCGTCGACGGCGATGAACTCCTCACGCCCGAAGCCGCGTTCCGAGCGCACCTGGAAGCTCTTTCGCAGCCCGTCCACCCGCAGGACCGGCTCGGCGGGGGCTGCGGCGGGTGTCGACTCGTCCTCCCCCGGCAGCGATGCCGACAGCAGGCGGATCGTGTAGTCCTCGCGGGCATCCCGGCGCATCGACGCCGCGGCGAGCGTCTCGATCGTGCGGCCGTTCTGCATGACCGCGACGCGGTCGCAGACCGCACCGGCCAGAGCGAGGTCGTGGGTGATGAACAGCAGCGCGAGGTCGCGGTGGCGCCGCAGGTCGGCGATGACGGCCATCACCTCCTCCTGGGTGGTGACATCCAGGGCGGTCGTGATCTCGTCGGCCAGGAGGATGCGGGGGTCCATCGCGAGGGTCGCCGCGATCATGACCCTCTGCAGAAGTCCGCCCGACAGTTCGGTGGGCCGCTGGCGCAGCCGGCGCGCCGGGTCGGGAATGCCGACCTCTTCGAGCAGGGCGGTCGCGCGCTGCTGAGCGGCATCCGGCTTCTCGCCGGCGACGGTGATCAGTGCCTCGGTCATGAAGTCGCCGATGGTGCGCAGCGGGTTGAGGTGGGCGCGGGGGGTCTGGAAGACCATGCC
>CAWADY010000006.1:0-23327 GCA_963781135.1 uncultured Actinomycetota bacterium
CAGCCACCGGGTCCACCCGCCGGTGGATGTCGCGTAGGCGCGCCCCGACATCGTGTTGGCAAGGCCCTCGCGACCGCGGTCTGCGTCTAGGGGCCGGTCAGCTCCGTGCACGAGGGAGCGATCGTGACGGGCGTGTCGGTGACCGTCGGGCTGAAGCGGACCGAGATCGGGCCCAGCTCGCCCTCAGGAAGTGCGCTCGTGTACGACACGGTACGGGTCTGTCCCCGGTCGACCATCACGGCAATGCTCTGCGCCTGACGACCCTCCTCCGTGCTGAGACGGTCGAGACCATCTGCGTCGCCCGAACCGGGATCAACACCGATGATCGTCGCTCCGGGTGGCGCGAAGTACAGCACGTCCATGAGCATCGTCGTCTGCGAGCCGCCGTAGCGCGGGGAGCGGAGCGCACCGATGTGGTAGGTCAGGTCATCGCGATCGACCGAGTTGGTCATCGAGATCGACGTCGTCACGGTGCGCGCGGTGGGGTCGCAGGCGATCGACACAGAAGTTGACAGGTAATACTCGAGCTTGCTCACCGCGGCATCGTTGAGGAAGATCCCTACCTGGGTGGTCCCGATGTTATCGGCCTTCATCGCACCGTCGATCCCCAGCTCGCGGGCGACCTGCTCCTCCTCTTCACGGGCGAACCAGCCGTAGAGGCGCTGCTCTGCACCGGCAGCTGCGAAGACGTCGAGCATCCGCATGAGATCCCAGTCGCCGGATACCAGCTTCTGAAAGACGGTGGCCGACGTTGCCGCGAAGAACGCGTCGGCGGGCGCCTGGTCGGCGGGGAATGCGGAAGTACGTCTCGCTCAGCAGGATCGTCGACGGCGTTCTCGGCGTTGATGTCGATGCCGTCCACGGTGACGCCGCCGGTCACCGACGAGGATGTCGGCGAGAACGACCGGATCGAGCGAGACCACGCCGTCGACCGCGAAACCCTCCTGAGCGGCGATCTTGGACTGGAACAGTCGCGCGGCAGTCGGGAAGTTC
Organism: uncultured Actinomycetota bacterium; assembly: GCA_963781135.1. GTDB lineage: Bacteria > Actinomycetota > Actinomycetes > Actinomycetales > Microbacteriaceae > Microbacterium. Next base: position 994 of record CAWADY010000006.1, read on the forward strand.
GGCGTGCGCGTGAAGTTCTGCGAGGAGATCGCGAACTCGGGGTCGTAGAGGGCCAACGTCTCGGCAGGAAGCTCCAGAGTCTGAACCTCCGCCAGCGGTCCGGACTCGAACGTCGTCGATCCGGTCTGTCCCACCAGCTCGAGGCGACCGCCGTCCGCCCGAAGGTACACCGCTGCCGCAGCGGCGCCACCGGTCGCGCGGATCTCGGCGTTGTTCTGGAACAGCACGAGGTACGTGCGGGGACCCTGGTCGCCCAGCATCGTCAACGCGGTCGGCAGGACTGCGATCGCGGTGTGACTCAGCGGGGCGGCCTGGTCGATCACCTCGATCACTTGTCCGACGGCGTCGTCGACGATCGGAAGCAGACTCGGCGCGGTCGATGTCGGCGATCTTCGCCTGAGCCTCCGAGAACGCCGCATCGACTGCCGGGAGCGCGCCGAGGGCCTGACGGAACGGCTCGAGGTTGAAGCCGCCGCCTTCGAAGCGGATGTTCTCCCGCTGCATCGCGCCGAGGACGGGGAAGACCGCGGGCAGGGCGTCTCGGACGAGGATGTGCGTGGCTTCCGTCGTCGCCCGCACGGCGGTCACGTTCTGCCCGACGAAGGGCACCCAGGAGGCGAACTCCCACAGCGGGCCCTGCACCTTCTCATCGGCGCTGGAGGTGTAGGCGAGCACTTCGGTCGCCACAGCGTCGAACTGAGCCTGATCCCCGCTGCGCACGAGCTCGGTCACATTGCCGAGTCGGGACTTCGCCGCTTCGAGATCGGCGCGCACGTCGAGGGCCTCGTCCACGAACTTCGCGGCGAAGAAGCCTGCGACCACGAGACCTGCGATGAGGAGCCCGACGATGCCCAGCACCCACGGCCAGATGCGGCGGCGTCGGCGAGTGGGAGGCTCGTCGACGAGCGCGTCATTGGAACGTGTATCGGGCACGAGGGGATTCTAACGAGGCGAAGCCCGGAAACCGCCGTGAACGCCGACCCCGGATGCGAAAGAGAGGGCCGGGCCATCTGGCCCGACCCTCTCAGGATCGCTGTCGCGTCTCTCGATAACGTCGCAGAGCGACCTACTCGAGAACCGTCACTACTTCAGGATCTTCGTGACCGTTCCGGCGCCGACGGTGCGGCCACCCTCACGGATCGCGTAGCCGAGGCCCTCTTCCATGGCGATGGGCTGGATCAGCTCGACCGTCATGTCGGTGGTGTCGCCGGGCATGACCATCTCGGTGCCCTCGGGCAGCGTGATGACGCCGGTGACGTCGGTGGTGCGGAAGTAGAACTGCGGGCGGTAGTTCGTGAAGAACGGGTTGTGACGGCCGCCCTCCTCCTTGGACAGGATGTACGCCGTGCCCTCGAAGTTGGTGTGCGGGGTGACCGAACCGGGCTTGACGACGACCTGGCCGCGCTCGACGTCGTCACGCTTGGTGCCGCGAAGAAGCAGACCACAGTTCTCGCCGGCCCACGCCTCGTCGAGCTGCTTGTGGAACATCTCGATACCGGTGACGATCGTCTTCTGCGTCGGGCGCAGACCCACGATCTCGACCTCGGAGTTGATCGCGAGCGTGCCACGCTCGGCGCGGCCCGTCACGACGGTTCCACGACCGGTGATCGTGAAGACGTCCTCGATCGGCATGAGGAACGGCTTGTCCTTGTCGCGGATCGGGTCGGGGATCGACTCGTCGACGGCTTCCATGAGCTCGACGATCTTCTCGGTCCACTCGGCGTCGCCCTCGAGCGCCTTCAGGCCCGAGACGCGGATGACCGGAGCGTTGTCGCCGTCGAAGTCCTGGCTCGACAGCAGCTCGCGAACCTCGAGCTCGACGAGCTCCAGGATCTCCTCGTCATCGACCATGTCGGACTTGTTCAGCGCGACCAGCAGGTAGGGCACGCCGACCTGCTTGGCCAGCAGCACGTGCTCGCGCGTCTGAGCCATCGGGCCGTCGGTGGCGGCGACCACGAGGATCGCGCCGTCCATCTGAGCGGCACCGGTGATCATGTTCTTGATGTAGTCAGCGTGACCCGGGGCGTCGACGTGCGCGTAGTGGCGCTTCGGCGTCTCGTACTCGACGTGCGAGATGTTGATCGTGATGCCGCGCTGGCGCTCTTCGGGAGCGGAGTCGATCGACGCGAAGTCGCGCTGCACGTTGGTGGCCGACGGGTACTTGTCGGCGAGCACCTTCGAGATGGCAGCGGTGAGCGTGGTCTTGCCGTGGTCGACGTGACCGATCGTTCCGATGTTTACGTGCGGCTTGGTCCGCTCGAACTTGGCCTTAGCCACTGGGTCCTCCTAGGACATTCGTGTAGATGCTCCGGGCGCTGGTTTGCGACCGGTTCTCTACGGGGATTGGTTCCACATTAGTGGAGAGAGGTACTGCGATTCTGTGAAGTTGTGGAGGGGATGGATGCCGGGACCTGCGTCCCGGCATCCGATCGGGCTATTCGCCCTTGTTCTTCTGGACGATCTCGTCGGCCACGGTGCGAGGAACCTCGGCGTAGCTGTCGAACTCCATCGAGTAGACCGCGCGGCCCGAGGTCTTCGAGCGCAGGTCGCCGATGTAGCCGAACATCTCCGACAGCGGCACCAGAGCCTTGACGACCTTGACGCCCTGGGCGTCTTCCATCGACTGGATCTGACCGCGACGCGAGTTCAGGTCGCCGATGACGTCGCCCATGTACTCCTCGGGGGTGCGCACCTCGACGCCCATGATGGGCTCGAGGATCACGGGGTTCGCCTTGCGAGCAGCTTCCTTGAAGCCCATCGAGCCGGCGATCTTGAACGCCATCTCGGACGAGTCGACGTCGTGCGCCGCACCGTCGAGCAGGATCGCCTTGACGCCGACCATCGGGTAGCCCGCGAGGACTCCGACGTTCATCGCGTCCTGGAAGCCCTGGTTGATCGAGGGGATGTACTCGCGCGGGATGCGCCCACCGGTGACCTTGTTGTCGAACTCGTAGATCTCGTCGGCACCCAGGTCCATCGGCTCGATCGCGAACTGGATCTTCGCGAACTGACCCGATCCACCGGTCTGCTTCTTGTGGGTGTAGTCGTGACGCTCGACGGCCTTCTTGATCGTCTCGCGGTACGCGACCTGGGGCTTTCCGACGTTCGCCTCGACGCGGAATTCGCGCTTCATGCGGTCGACGAGGATGTCGAGGTGAAGCTCGCCCATGCCCTTGATGACGGTCTGACCGGTGTCGGAGTTCTGCTCGACGCGGAACGTCGGGTCCTCCTCCGCGAGCTTCTGGATCGCGAGACCCAGCTTCTCCTGGTCGGCCTTGGTCTTGGGCTCGATCGCGACCTCGATGACCGGCTCGGGGAAGGTCATCGACTCGAGCACGACCTGGTGCTGCGAATCGGAGAGCGTGTCGCCGGTCGTGGTGTCCTTCAGCCCGATGACCGCGTAGATGTGACCCGCGGTGACCGAGTCGACCGGGTTCTCCTTGTTGGCGTACATCTGGAAGATCTTCCCGATGCGCTCCTTCTTGGACTTGGTCGAGTTGACGATCTGTCCACCGGAATCCAGGTGACCGGAGTACACGCGGATGTAGGTGAGGCGACCGAAGAAGGGGTGCGTCACGATCTTGAACGCGAGGGCCGTGAAGGGCTCGTCGCGGTCGGAGTGACGCAGGATGACGGTCTCTTCGTTCTTCGGGTCGTGCGCCTCGATGGCGGGGACATCCAGCGGCGACGGCAGGTAGTCGATGACCGCGTCGAGCATCGGCTGCACACCGCGGTTCTTGAACGCCGAGCCGCAGAGCACGGGGTAGATCTCGGAGTTGACGGTCAGCTTGCGGATCGCAGCCTTGATCTCGGCAACCGTGAGCGCTTCGCCGCCGAAGTGCTTCTCGAGAAGCTCTTCGTCGGTCTCGGCGACCGTCTCGAGCAGCTCTTCGCGGTACTTCGCGACAACCTCGGCCATGTCGGCCGGGATCTCCTGGATGTCGTACTTGGCACCCATGGTGACATCACCCTTGGAGTCACCGGCCCAGACGAGGGCCCGCATCTCGACCAGGTCGACGACGCCGACGAAGTCGTTCTCGACGCCGATCGGCAGCTGGATGACCAGCGGCTTGGCCTTGAGCTTGTTGATGATCGTGTCGACCGTGAAGTAGAAGTCGGCGCCGAGCTTGTCCATCTTGTTGACGAAGCAGATGCGCGGAACGTTGTACTTGTCGGCCTGACGCCAGACGGTCTCGGACTGGGGCTCGACGCCCTCCTTGCCGTCGAAGACGGCGACGGCGCCATCGAGGACGCGGAGCGACCGCTCGACCTCGACGGTGAAGTCGACGTGACCGGGGGTGTCGATGATGTTGATCTGGTTCTTGTCCCAGAAGCACGTGACGGCAGCGGAGGTGATCGTGATGCCACGCTCCTGCTCCTGCTCCATCCAGTCGGTGGTCGAGGCGCCGTCGTGCGTCTCGCCGATCTTGTGGTTGGTTCCCGTGTAGAACAGGATGCGCTCGGTCGTCGTCGTCTTGCCGGCATCGATGTGCGCCATGATGCCGATGTTGCGGACCTTCGTGAGGTCGGTGAGCACGTCTTGTGCCACGGGATGTTTCCTTACGTGTAGGGGGTCTCGATACGGCCGCGTTGCGGCCTCCTCGACCACCGGGCTGGGGTGACGGGCGAGAAGCGTGGCCTCCCGCCCGTCACGAGCTGGTCTTACCAGCGGTAGTGCGCGAAGGCGCGGTTCGACTCGGCCATCTTGTGGGTGTCTTCGCGGCGCTTGACCGCGGCACCCAGGCCGTTCGAGGCATCCAGGATCTCGTTCTGCAGACGCTCGGTCATCGTCTTCTCACGACGGCCCTTCGCGTAGCTGACGAGCCAGCGGAGTGCCAGCGTGTTGGCGCGGTGAGGCTTGACCTCGATCGGCACCTGGTAGGTCGAGCCGCCGACGCGACGGCTCTTGACCTCGAGGGTCGGGCGCACGTTGTCGAGCGCCTTCTTGAGCGTGGCGACAGCGTCCTGGCCGTTCTTGGCCTCGACGCCCTGCAGGGCGGTGTAGACGATCGACTCGGCGAGCGACTTCTTGCCGTCGACGAGGATCTTGTTGACGAGCTGGCTGACGATCGGTGCGCCGTATACCGGGTCGTTGACGACGGGGCGCTTCGGGGCTGGTCCCTTGCGAGGCATGTTCCTTAACCCTTCTTCGCGCCGTAGCGGCTGCGAGCCTGCTTACGGTTCTTGACGGCCTGGGTGTCCAGGGCGCCGCGGACGATCTTGTAGCGGACACCGGGGAGGTCCTTGACGCGACCGCCGCGGACGAGCACGAGCGAGTGCTCCTGCAGGTTGTGGCCCTCGCCGGGGATGTAGGCGGTGACCTCGGTGCCGTTGCGGAGCTTGACACGGGCGACCTTGCGCATCGCCGAGTTGGGCTTCTTGGGCGTGGTCGTGTACACGCGGGTGCAGACGCCGGCCTGCTGGGGGTTCGACTTCAGGGCGGGGGCCTTGGTCTTTACGACCTTGGGCGTCCGTCCCTTGCGAACCAACTGCTGAATGGTTGGCACGTTCTCTCCTTGTTGTGCTGCACGGTGACAGCGTCGTGGTCTCCCCTCGGACTCGGCGGATCTTTCGATCTGTTTCGTCTGAGGCTCACGCGGACCCACCGGCGCGGCATGATGAATGACGCGAGTGTGTGGTGGGTATGCCGTGGGGGCCGCCTGTTCGCAGGCTTTTCCCTGAGATGTGGCGCCGGCTTCCTCGTCCTGTGCCGAGGCACAACACAAGGCGCGCACGAGCGCACACCCTGTCAATGATACGCGCTGAATGACGGGGTGGTCAAACGCGCGCGAACCTCACGGCGTGAGGGCGACGAACAGGAGCGACGCGGCCGCCGTCAGCGCGACCGCGGACGCCGCGATCAGCACGATCAGCGCCGTCCGGCGCGCTCTGCGCAGGTGGTGCGTGGCCGCGGCGTCACCGTCGACGGGCGCCTGCGCGACCCGCTCGGGCGGCGCGGTGCGGGAGGCGATGACAGGTTCGGGGGCGCGGGCGCCGTAGACGGCGCCCGCCGCCGCATCGGGTGCGGCCGCGACCCTCGCGGACGCCGCGACCGGGGTGGACGGGGGCATGCGATCGGATGCCGCCACCCCCCGGCCGTCGTCGTGGTCGCGGGTGGCACGCCGCCGCGTCTCGCGCCGCGCGACGAACGTCGAGCCGTCGGTGTCGGATGCCACGATCCGCTGCGTCCGGCGGACCGGGATCGTCTCTTCATCCGGAAGATCGGCGCCGGGCACATCGGCGTCGGGCCGATCCGTCATCCATCGCTCCGCTGGAGCCGCACTTCGGCGTCGCCGAGGAAGAAGCGCTCGCCGGCCTCGATCTCTTCGCCCGGAGTCGCTTCGACCTCGGTGCCCATCAGCGTCGCGAACAGCACGCCGTTGGTCGAGCCCAGGTCGGTGACGTACCAGTGGTCATCGCGCAGCGCGAGACGCGCGTGGGTCTTCGAGACGGTTCCGTCATCGATCGAGACGAGCTGCGCTTCGGGATAGGCGCGGTCGGGCGCGGGTTTGCGTCCGACCAGCACGATCTCGGCCGTGAGGGGGATGGCCGCGCCGGCCGGCGGGACGAGCGACCACGCGGTGCGTCGACGGCGCGTGATGATCGTCTCGTCGATCGGATCGTCGGGGATCTCGGCCTTCGTGTGCTGCGCCGAGACGGACGCCCGCGCGGATCGAGGGGTTCCGGCATCCGGTGCCCCGACGACCGCCGAGACCTGCCCCGACGTGTCGGGGAACGGCTCAGCGCCGGCCAGCGGAGATCTCGCCGGCGCCCAGGGCTCCTGCCCAAGAGGCTCGGGCGCGGACATCGGCGGCACCCGGGTCACCGGCGGCTCGGTGATCGGCGGCTCGGGCGCCGAGGACTGCCACGGGGGCGGCCATGACCGGAGGTGGGGCGACGGGGGCCTCCGGTGCTGCCGGCCGCACGGGCACCGCCGAGATCGGCGCGGGGGCGGCGGAATCCGCGCCGGTGACTTCGCTCGTGACCTCGCTCACGGCCCCGAGGTCGAATCCGCCCCACCGGCCGGCGTGCGCGTCGGGCTGCGGCTCGAACCCCGAGCGCCCCGCGACGGGCGGGGGCGGGGCATCGAACGACGCCTGCTCCGTTGACGGACGCACGGGATGGGATGCCGATCGCGCGGCCACGGCCGGGAGCACCGGCGGCGGAGTCCAGCCGGATGCCGGCGGCAGCGGCGGTGCCGGAGGTGTCGACGGGGGCAGCGGAACCGGGAGGGATGGCGTGTACGCCGGTGGAGTGGCCCGTGGAACGTAGGCGGCGGTGTCGTCGACACCGGGAGCGGTTGTGCGCCGCGGACCCCCGCCCGGGCCACCGCGCCCGGTGAGCTCCGTCCCGAGCCAGCGCGCGGGCCCGAAGCCGAGGATCGACGCCCACACCGGCAGCAGGAGGGCGGCGAGCACCGTCATGCCGACCCCGTGACCGAATGCGACGTTGATGCGATAGCACGCGGCGATCAGCAGCGCCCAGACCAGGAGGGGGCCGAGGAACGGCAGCAGGATGAGCAGGTAGAGCCAGCCCGAGTAGCCGCCCAGCTGCAGCAGCACGACCTGGTTGTAGATCGGCACCCACGCCTTCCACGGCTGCTCGCCCGACTTGCGGAACACCGCGGACAGCGCCAGGGCGGTCCAGACGTAGAGCACGACGATGAGGACGAACGTCAGCATCCCCAGCCCGAGGGCGGTGGAGTCATCGATGGTGTTCATGGCGATACGCGCACGGGCGGCGTTACCCGGCGCTTCCCCCTCTCGGCGAAGCGCGACCCGGCGCCGGAAGGCGTCAGGTGACGGACGAATGATCTCAACGATACGGTCGCGACGACGCCGCGCCAGAAGCCGCGCTCGCGAACCATGGTGTGACGCTCCTCGTCGACGATGCGCCAGAAGGCCGCGGCGTCAGCTGCGGAGGCGGCGGCCTCCGAGAACACCGCGCGGTCGGCATCCGTTGCGAGCGACTCACCGGCCGGGGTTGCGAACACCTCGGCGAGCTCGCTGCGCGTGAGCGTGGCAGACGCCTCGCGGCCCGAATCGATCGCGGCGTCGACGTACTCGTCCCACCCGCCGGCGATCTGCGCGGCCGGGACGCCCTGGGTGCGGCGCGCGCGGCGCCGGCTCGCTTTGGCCCCCGCGATCAGCGCGAACGGACCCACGACGAGCAGCAGCACGAGCAGCGCGATGCCGCCGATGCGCGCGATCGGCCACAGCCAGGCGAGGTCGAGCCCCGCGGCGTCGTCGGTGCCGTCGTCGGCGCCGTTGTCCTCCTGCACGGGGTCGGGCGGGACGACATCCTCGACGGGGTCCGGGCGCACCTCGGTGACGTTCTCGGGGTTGCGCTGCTCGGTCACCTCGAGGCTCGGGGACTGGGCGTACTGCGGAGTGACGTCGACGGGTATCCACTGCCCCGCGGCGGACTGCACCTCGGTCCAGGCGGCCAGGTCCTGCGCGCGGCACACGCCGGCGTCGCACGTGCGCAGCTCGGAGTCCGCCGAGGTGAGCCGGGCGCCGACCACGACGCGCGAGGGGAAGCCGAGCTCGCGCGCGATGAGCGCGACGGCGGTCGCGAACTGCTCGTCGTCGCCGACGGCAGCGACGAAGTTCTCCGAGGCCGCCGCCCGCGGATCGGTCTCGCGCTCGAGCAGGCGAGCGAACATCGCGTCGATGCGGGCGAGGGAGTGACCGGACGCGCTCGGCTGGAACGTGTAGTCCGGCAGCGACTGCATCCACAGCGGCGTCTCCTCGCCGACATCGAGCGCGTGGCTGAGGTAGCCCCGCTCGCGCACGAGCATCACGAGCCCGGCCAGAGCCGCACCGCCCGAGCCCGACGCGTGCTCATCGACCCAGGTGCGCAGACTGTCGGGCGCTCGCGGTCCCGTCGCCGAGGCCACCCGGCGCCTCGATCGACGCGAGGTCCGGCGTCGCCGGCTCGACCGCCGCAAGTCGATAGGCGTCGCCGGCGTTCAGTCCGCCGCCCGCGGTCTGCACGCCCGCCCCCGCATCCGCGCGGTAGTAGAACCGGTCGGCGAGCGACGCCGCGCGATCCCCCGAGAAGTCGACCGATTCCAGCTGCCCGATGGTCGGCATCCAGATCCCGTCGAGCTGGTCGATCGCGACCTCGACGTCGACGGGGCGCCCCGTGCCGGCATCCAGCGTCGAGGGCACACGGACGAAGCGGGCCTGATCGAGAGCCCCCGCACCGCCGCTGCGGTAGATCTCGCCGTCGTAGCTGTCGAGCGTGGCCAGCCGGACGCGCTCGGGAAGAGCGCCGCGTGAGGTCACCGTGAACAGGACGTCGTCAGCCCGCGCGTCGACGAACAGCGACCGGTACTGCGCGAGCGGGCTGACCGCCGACGACACAGCGAGCTCGGGTCCGACGCTCGCGCGCAGCACGTCGCGTTCCGCCCCCCGCGCGGCGAACGGCACGACCACCGCGGCCGCGATCACGGCGACGACGAGCATCCCCGCTCCGAGCGCGGTGCGACGCTGGTCGGCCCGCGAGGGCCGGCGCGAGACGCGAACGCCGCTGGATGCCGCGGCACGCCGCAGCGACCGCATCCGCTCGTCGCGACTGCGCCACGCCAGCCACAGCAGGCTCGCGAGCAGGCCGGCGATCCCGAGCGCGGTCTCCACGGGCGCGGAGATCACGACGGGACCGATGACGAGCGGCGCGCTCACGGTCGTGCGGCCGAAGAACAGCCCGAACGAGACCATCGCGAGCGCCACCGGCACCGCGCCGTACGCCGCGCGGGACGCCCGCCACGACAGCAGCAGGCCCGCGCAGGTGCCCACCAGGAACACGATGAGCGCGGGCACGAGAAGATTGCGGTACGTGCCGACGGGCAGGTCGACCGTGACCAGGTCCTTCCACGCGAACAGCGCGCCGAGACCGACGTCGGCGAGCCCTCGGAGGAATTCGAGAGGACTGCCGAGGCGCGACGGGACGGCGAGCGGGATGCCGAGCACGAAGAAGGCGATCGCCACAAGCCCGGCCACCCGCCAGCCGCCCCAGTGGCGGCTCCATGCCAGCGCGGCGATCGCGGCGGCCACGAGCGAGCAGACGCCGACCAGCAGCAGGAACGACCAATCGCGGTAGATCGGCCACGCGGCGACAGCGGCGATCGCCACCACCGCGGCGAAGAACAGCGATCCGGCGACGATGCGCGGCACGAGCATCGGGGCGAGGTCCCCGGTCACCCCGAGCTCCTCGCGACCGCCATCCTGCTCGATGACGCGGGCCGACACGGGCAGGTTCTCGCCGCTCACTCTGTCTGTGTTCATGATGTCGCTCCGCGCACGAGGAGCCCGGAAAGATCGTCGAGGGTGCCGACCGTGAGGACCGTGAGCCCCGAGAGGACGCGCATGCGGGGGTGGGCGCGCTCGTCGCAGATCACCGCGACGACCGCCGTGTCGGCGGGGAAGCCCAGCGCAGCCTGCCGGAGCCGCCCGAGCGAGACCTGCGAGCCGACGACCACGAACGCGATCGAGAGGCGCTCATTCGCCTCGGCGGCCAGGCGGCACACGTCGGCGATCGCCATGGTGTTCTCGAGCTGGTCGACCGCGCTGAAGCCGTCGAGCAGCGTCCGGCGCGATGCCGCCGGGATGTGCCGGATCGCACGCAGCCGCCCCCGCACGACGCGGGGGATCTCGGCACCCGTCACGACGTCGACCTCGCGCGCGTCGTTCACGGCGCGCAGACCCAGCGAGGCCGCGCAGCTGACGGCGAGTTCGAACTCGTCGGCGTCCGCGTACTCCGCCGCCGCGACCGAGAGCACGACCGCCATGCGGGACCGACGCGACTCCTCGTACTGCCGCACCATCAGCTGCCCGGTCTTGGCCGTCGACTTCCAGTGGATCTGGCGGCGCGAATCCCCCGGGGCGTACTCGCGGATCGCATGGAACGACATGTCGGCGTCCACGAGACGGCGCGTCGGGTTTCCCTCCAGATCGCGGATCAACCCGGCGCTGGTCGATGGGATCGATGTCGTGCGCGGATGCACGTACAGTTCGTGCACGTCCTCGAAGGCATGCTCGCGGCGCAGCAGCCCGATCGGGTCGCTGCGGACGGTGGTCGCGGGTCCCACCGTCACGATCCCGCGCCGCAGCGCGGGGATCTCGAGCGGCTGCGCCACGGTGTGTCCGGGCCGCAGCAGCGGCACGCCGAACTCCACGAGGCCCGCTCCGACGGGGATGTCGAGCCGCCCGGGCAGGGCGACTCGGCGCCCGTCGTTGCGGACCACGATCTCGCCCGTGACCCCGTCGCCCGCGACGACCCGCTCGTGGGCGAGGACGAGGTCGACATCGTAGGAGCGCGCCCCGAACAGGAACGGGACGCACATGACCGCCAGAAGCAGGGCGATCGCGCCGGCGACCATCCACTCCACCCAGCCGAACGCGATGCCGATGCCGAGTCCCAGGGTCGCCGCGATCAGGACGAGCACCCCGGCGGGACGCACGGTGCGGGCGCTCCACACTGCCGCCGAGGCGAGCGTCGCTGCGAGCACGCGTGACACCCGTGTCCACCACACCACCGCGCGCACGATCCGGCGCCCGCGCCGGGCGCTCGTCATCTGCGTCGTCGCCGACGGCGGCGCGCCGACGGACGCCTCCGAGCCGGTGGACGCGGAGGTGCGGGTGAGCCGGGAGTCGGTCAGGCTCATGCGGTCTCGCGGCGACTCGGGGGCGCGACATCCAGCAGGACCTGGCCGATCACGGCCTCCTGCGTGACGCCGTCGAACTCGGCTTCGGGGTGGAGGATCAGGCGGTGCGAGAGCACCGAGACGGCGAGCGCCTTGACGTCGTCGGGCGTGACGTACGTGCGCCCCTGCGAGGCGGCGCGCGTGCGCGAGGCCTTGGTCAGCGAGAGCGCTCCGCGGATGCTGACGCCCAGGCGCACCTCGTCGGCCGAGCGGGTGCCGTCGACGAGCCGCGCGATGTAGTCGAGGACGAGCGCGTCGACGTAGACGGCCGCCGCGAGGTCGGCCATGCCGACCATCGCCTGCGGCGTGATCACCGGCGTGAGCTCGGCCGTCGCCACAGCCGCGCCGTCGAGGATGCGGACCGTGGCGGCATGGTCGGGGTAGCCGAGCGACGCGCGCATCATGAAGCGGTCGAGCTGCGCTTCGGGCAGCCGGTAGGTTCCTGCCTGCTCGACCGGGTTCTGGGTGGCCAGCACGAGGAACGGCACGCCGACCTGCCGCGAGACGCCGTCGATCGTGACCTTGCCCTCCTCCATCACTTCGAGCAGTGCGGACTGGGTCTTCGGACTCGCCCGGTTGATCTCGTCGGCGAGCACGATGTTGGCGAAGATCGGGCCGGCGTGGAACTCGAAAGTGCCGGTCTTCTGGTCATACACCGTGATGCCGGTGATGTCGCCCGGCAGAAGGTCGGGGGTGAACTGGATGCGCGTGTTCGTGCCCTGCACCGACTGCCCGACCGCGCGAGCGAGCGAGGTCTTGCCTGTTCCCGGAACATCCTCCAGCAGCACGTGACCGTCGCTCAGCATCGCGGTCAGGACGAGGTCGACGACGTGACGCTTGCCGAGCACTGCCCGCTCGACGTTGTCGGCGATCTGGCCGAACGTCTGCGCGAACCAGGTCGCCTGCTCCTGCGTGATGGTCATGGGGATTCGTCCTCTGTCGGTAGGTGGGGCTCAGGGGGTGGGCGGGTTGGGATCGCAGGATGCCGAGAACGTCGTGTTCGCGGGCGAGAGGCCCCAGCCCTGCGCGCTCCAGTCGACGGCGACGCTGACGCCGTCCACGCGCACCGCGCCCACCGGCACCGTCCACGTGTCGACGGTGTGCGGAAGGATCGCGCCGGCGCTGTCGTAGTAGCGCAGACCGCTGTTGCCGAACGTGATCGCCGCCGCGTCGTTCGACGAGTCGCCGACCGCGACGAGGTCCGACCCTCCGACGCACTTCTGCACGCTCCAGCTCGCCTGCACCTGGTACGGGGCGCTGCCGGCACGGGGAGTGGCGGTCGCCCACGAGGTCGCCGTCCCCCAGATCTCGTGCACGTACCGCACCTGGATCGCCGGATCGCGCCCGAAGATCGAGCTCGGCAGCCCGGCGAACTCGACGCGGTTGCGGTTGGGAACGCGCTCGGTCGACGTCGGCTCCGCGCGCACGATCCAGTCCGCCCGTCCGTCGCCGACGTTCGGTGCGGCATCCACCGCGAAGGTGTACCCCTGTGGGGCCCTGCCCGCCTGCTGGGCGCGCACGGCCTGCGTGGTGGTGGCAGACCCGAAGACGTCGTCGTCGAACCACGACTCGACGCACATCGTGAACGAGTACTCGTCGCCGTCGGCGAGCCCGGGGAACGATGCGGTGCTGCCGTCGGCCGTCGGCGTGCACCGCTGGCCCTCGCGGACGATCCCGTACCGCAGTTCGGACCCGTCGCCGCCCGATCCCGCCGAGCCGCGGGCGGTCACCGTCGACGTGCCGTCGCCATCGGATGCCGAGCTCAGCGACAGCGACGGCGCGGTCGGGGCGCCGATGCCGTTGCCCCACACGGTCGCGGCCGCCCCCGACGGGCTGCCGCCCAGGCCCGGCGGCAGGTCGAAGCGCGAGTACGGGGTGACGGTGATCGGACTGGACGTGTTCGAGCCCACCCGGTACTGCGGCAGATCGATGCTCGTGTCGTTGCGTCGGATCGGGATCTGGACGGTCTCGCCCGCCGGGCTGGAGACGGTGATCGTGCCGGTCGCCTCCGGATCGATCCCCTCGATGTGCAGCGCGACGACGCCGCCCTCGCCCGAGGTGACGACCGGCCTCACCTGCACGGACGCCGGCGCACCCGGAGAGTCGTAGGCCCACGCGACCGTCCGCACGCTCGACCGGGAGGTGCCGACGCTGTTGCGCGCGAACGCGTCGTAGGTGCGCTGCTCGCCGTTGGGCGCCGCGATCGGCGGGCACGTGCCGTCCGCGGAGCACTGGGCGACATCCTGCCCGTTCGAGCGGATGACGAAGCCGGTCAGGCCGGGGTAGGCCAGGCGCGCTTCGCCGGGATCGACGCGGAGGGTGAGCTCGCCGCTGCCGTAGGCGACCTGCGAGACGCTCGCGGGCGCCTGGGGGAAGCCCTGCAGATCGAGCAGCAGCTGCCCGTCACGCTCGGCGTTCGTGCGTCGGCCCTGTGCGTCCTGCACCGAGAACGATGCGGGGCACGTCGCACCGGGCGCGTCCGCCGACCATGAGGCGACGACCGACGTGGGCGAGGCGACCTGGAAGCTCACCCCGACGCACGCGCCGGTCGCGCGCGCGTCGATCACGGTGAGGGGCGTGCGCGGCAGCGGGTTCACCTCGCCGCTCGCGCCGATCACCGAGATGGTGCACGAGGACCCGGTGGCCTGCGAGCACTGCTGCGCCACCGTACCGCCCTGCGGGAGTGTCGATGGCGCGGCGCCGACGCGGAGGATGAGCCGCACCGGCGCGACGGCGGTGTGGCTCGTGACCGAGACGACGGCTGCCTCCTCCGAGCCCGGCACGGCACGGTCGGCGCCGATGACCGTGACGGTCGGCCCGTCGAGTGAGACCTCGAACGCCGAGCCGGAGTATTCCACGGCGTACCGGATGCCGCTCCAGTCCTCCCGCAGCTGCCAGCTGGTCATGTTGCGCAGGTCGAACGTCGCCGTCTCACCGGGGCCGACGGTCATCGATCCGGCCCGCAGCTCGGGCTGCGGATCGAGCGCGTTCACGATGATCGGCACCGACAGGTAGGTCCAGTCGGACTGCCCGGCGATCCGGACCGGAACCTGGCACGCATCCACCCACGGCGCGCCCGCGCCCGAGTCGTAGCGGACCGTCGTCGCGGATTCCACCGTGCACGCGGCGCCGCTGCGCGCGCCGGAGGAGCGCACGTCGGGACCGAGCTCGAGGGTGCTTCCTCGAGGCGTGGCGACGAGGGAGGTCATCTCGAACGAGACCGATTCGAGTTCGGTGACCTCGGGCGCAGCGGCACTCGCGCGCAGCGCGAGCGAGAGGTCGTCGTCACCGGGCACGCGCAGGAACGCGTAGGTCGTCACGGGCCCGTCGGGGCCCTCCCCGGTCACGGCGAACGGGATCACCCGTGTGGTCTCGGGCAGCGCGCCGCGCAGGGTGCGGCCCTCGACGGTCACACCCGGCGGGTCGCCCCACAGTCCCACCTCGAGGTCGCCCACGTCGCCGCCCGACCACGAGGCGCGGTCGGTCAGAACGTCCACCCCCGAGGGGAAGTCCTCACGCGTCTCGGCGGTGAGCACGGTGTCGTCGACCACGGGGTAGTTCGGCACGCTCTCGCGGACGACCTTGACGACGATCAGGCCCCGGCCGGTGTTGCCCGAGCTCGACTCGACGTCGTACAGGAACGACATCGTCCCCGGCTCCATCCCGGCCTCGATCACGACGGTCGCATCGCCCACGGACGCGAGCCGGCCGTCGAGCCTGTCGTATTCGGGGTTCTCGCTGCCGTCGCTCAGGCTCGAGGGCACGTCCGGGCGCACATCCGTCACCGCGAGCGTGCCCATCGTGGGGTCGACGTCATTCGCGAGCGGGCTGACCCGGATCGAGCTGGTGGCACCCGCCTGCACCTGCACGTAGTCGGTGAAGGTGATCGGGCTGGGGTTGGACTGGCTGTCGAGCACGCCGATGCGCACGACGCCCTCCCCCGCCTCGCCGAAGGCGTCGACGACGCGATACCGGAATGTCGCCTGACCCTGGTACCCGGCGACGCTCGAGTAGAGGATCGATTCGCCGTCGGCCGCGATCGTGGCCGAGCCGCTCTCAGGCTGGCTCACGATGCGGTCCAGACTCACCACATCGCCGTCGGGGTCCATGCCGAAGCCGTCGAACTCGACGACGGTCGACTGCCCGCTCAGCACGCGGCCCTCGAGCGTCTCGGGAAGCGGGGCGCGGTTCGCGTCGTCGGGCAGCACCTGCACGCGGACGGTCGCCGAATCGGCGAGCGAGGGGGCACCGGTGGTGTAGACGCCGTAGTCGATCGTGTACTCCCCCGGCTCGGTCGGGGCCAGGTAGCGCAGCACGTCGCCTCCCGCGAACGCGAGCGCGTCGGGACTCGACGACACGATCGACGCGGGATTGAGCGTGGGGCGACCGCCGGCCGGAGCGATGTCGTTCTCGAGCGCCGGAATGTCGATCTGCGATCCCGCGCGCACGACGACCGTGTCATCGACCGCGATCGGGGCGAGCTCCGGCGCAGGCGGCAGGAGGAACACGGTCGCCTCGCCCTGCACCTGGGCACCCCGATCGTCCGTGCCGTCGCTGATCGTGTAGGTCACGGTTCCCAGGCGTCCTTGGGCACCCGTGGGGGTCGAGCCCGAGACGCGCAGGTAGTTCTGACCCACGCCGTCGACCGAGAGAGTGGCCCCGGCATCCGCGTGTCCGACGACGTCGCTGAGCAGCAGCACGCGCCTGGTCGGATTGGCGACCGCCGAGAAGACATCGAGCGTGGCGTCCTCCTGCGGGTGGACGAAGGCCACGACGGGCGAGGTCGCCAGCTGCGGCGGAGCGTCAGCGGGCAGGATCGTGATGCGCGCCGTGCCGGTCGCCGGCGTCGTCCCGTCGGTGACCGTGAATCCGACGCGGAACGTGCCGGGTGCACGCGCCGCGAAGTCGAAGGATGCCGATCCGCCGACCACGGTCGCGCTCGCCGCGGCGTCGTCGAGCACCCGCACCGACTCGAGCGAGATCTCACCCGCGGTGCCCGTCACGTGCGGGGTGACATCGACCGTGAGGCCGGCGTCGATCGTGTCGACGACGGCGAAGGACTGCACGGTCAGCGCCGGCTGCGGCGAGACCCGCACGAGGAGCGGCTTGGTCGTGATCTGGCCGACGGTGTCGGAGACGGTGACGTTCAGCTCGATGAGCTCCTCACCGCCGTTGCCGTCGTCGCTGTGCTGGTAGACGACGTCCCCATTGGGCGTCGCGGCGACCGTGCCCACAGCCGACGAGTTCTGCACGGACAGCAGCAGGAGCGGATCGCCGTCGGGGTCCACCCAGCCCGGCAGAACGGGCACCGTCACGGTGCCGCCGCGCGCCACCTCCGGCGTCGGCCAGGGGACCAGGCACCCCTCCACCCCGCACCACTGCGGGGCGGCATCCCCCGTCGAGACGGTGAGGGTGACCGAGGTCGGGGAGGACAGGAGTCCGCCCTCGGCGGTGCCGTCGCTGACGGCGTACGAGAAGGTCGCCGTCCCCGTCGCCCCCGGGGCGACCGTCACGGTCAGCCGCTGGCCGTCGTCGGTGATCGAGACCGCGCCGAACCCGGGATCCAGACCGGTCACCGACGCCGGGTCGATGCTGAGCACGTCTTCGTTGGGGTCGTGATCGTTCATGAGCACGGGCAGCGTCACGAGGCTGGCCGCGCGAACGCCGAACACATCGGCGACCGCGACCGGGGGCTCGGGGTCGAGCACGACGCTCAGCTGCTCCTCGCTCTGCGCCGCGTCGGGGTCGGTGCGGTCATCGAGCGACCAGTTCTGGCTGGAGGCGACGAGCGCGCCGTCGGGGACGGTCCACACCCAGCCCGTCCGCGTCTCGTTCAGGATCATCGCGTCGTCGCTCGCGACGAACGTGGGTCGTCGCTGGTCGGGCAGCGCCCCCTCGCCGTAGTCGAGCACAGAACGGCCGGCGCGGGAACTCCACAGCACCCCGTCCTGCGTGCCCTGCGGAAGCCAGGCGGCGAACACCGCCCCGTCGTGCGTGGTCGGCTGGGCGGGGGTGCCGAGCACGCTGGCGCCGTCGCCCACCTCGGTCGTGACCTCCGAGCCGTCGGTGGGCACCCGCACGAGGGAGGTCTCGTCGGCGAGATAGACCGCGGTGCCCTCCGCGTCCGCCTGGCCGGCGATCACCGCACCCGTCGTCGGCGTCGAGACGGCGGCATCCGCTCCCCGAAGCCAGACGTCGCCGTCCGTCCCGTCGATGACCGCCCAGGCGTCGCCCGCCGCCGAGAGCGACGGTGCCGTGATCTCCTCGGCCGCGAGCGGGTCGCGTGCGCGCACCTCCGAGGCGGGGATGTCGTAGCGCAGCACAGAGCCGTCGGCGCTGGAATAGCTGAAGAGCATTCCCCGCTCGTCGAGCGCGATCGCATCGGACGTGTATTGCGGGGCATCGTCGTCATCGGACGGGAAGGGGTCGAGCTGCGTGGATTCTCCCGAAGACAGCCGGCCGACGAAGACCGCGCCGGAATCGGTGCGGTAGGCGACGTAGTCCTCGGCCGTCACGACGTCCGTCGTTCCTGCCGGCGTCGAGGGCGATGCGCGGAGGGTCGCCTCGTCGAGGTCGGCCGGCAGGGCGGCGTCGATGCGCGTGAGCTTGCTGTAGCTGTCGGAGAACAGGTACGCCCCGTCGGCGCTCTGCGCCACCTGACTCGGGTTGCTGATGTCCCGCACCGTGTCGAGCTCGCCGATCGTGGTGTTCACGCGGGCGTACCGGCGCCCGTCCGCGGTCTGCAGGGCCCACACCGACGTGTCGGTCTTGTCGGTCTTCTGCGCGTCCAGTCCGGGCCACACCACGCTGACACCGGCAATCAGGGCGACCGCGGCCGCCGCCGCCACGAGCCCTGAGAGCGTCCGCCGTCGCATCAGAGAACGCCCGTCGCCAGCAGCGCGGTGAGGATGCCGCCCACGGTGACCACCGCGGCGATCGCCGCGCCGATGACCCACGGCAGCACCCGGCGGCGCGCCTCGGGGCCGGTCAGCTCGGTGTCCTCGTCGCGCGCCAGACCCGCCATGCCCGTTCCCGGCCGCGTCTTGCGCCGCTCGTCGTGCTCCACCCGGGTGCGCGCGGGCCCGCGCAGCTCGGCGTCGGAGAAGTCGACCGGCTTCGCGGCGGGCGCCCATCCCTCGGTGGCGATCTCGAGCGGTGTGGGCGAGATGCCGAGCTCGGTCTGCACGCTGCGCACTGCTTCGGCGAACTCCCGCGCCGAGGCGTACCGCGCTCGCGCATCGCGGCTCATGGAGCGCGCGAGGACGGCCTGGAGGGATGCCGGAACATCGGTGCGCGCGATGTCGGTGTAGGTCGCCCGCGCGATGCGACGGCGCAGCTGCTCTTTCGTGTTCTGCCCGCGGTCTCGTCGCTCGAAAGGACTGTGGCCGGCCAGCAGCGAATAGACGGTCGCGCCGAGGCTCCACACCTCGCTGGCGACCGTGCCGGCGGTCTGCTCGGCGATCACCTCGGGTGCGCTCCACGGGATCGACATCGCGAGGACCTCGTCGGCGGTCGCACGGGTCAGGGATGAAGAGATGCCGAAGTCGGCGAGCACCGGGGCTCCGAAGGTGGTGACGAGGATGTTGCTCGGCTTCACATCACGGTGCACGAGCCCTGCCCGGTGCGCGGATTCGAGCGCACTGGCCATCTTGACGCCGATCGTGAGCACTTCGTCGACCGGGATGCGCTCGAGTCGAAAGCGCTGCGCCAGCGACCCCGGGCAGAACTCCATCACGATGTACGGCCGGCCGTCGGCCGAGATCCCCGCCTGATAGACGGTGACGATCGAGGGGTGGGCGGAGAGGTGTGCCAGCACGTCGGCTTCGGCGTTGAACATGCGCCGCAGGTCGGGATCGCGCACATCGCTCGGCAGGACCTTGACCGCGACGTCGCGGCGCGGCATGTCCTGTTCGTACAGGAACACGTCGGCGAAGCCGCCTGAGCCGAGCGGTCGGATGTAGGCCAGCCCCGGCAGGATCGGGGGTGCGGACGGCAGGCGTGTGGCCACCGAAGCCTCCCCGGAGTGTGCCCGCTCAGATCCGGCGGGGGCGCGCGGCGCCGATGCGCGCGGTGAAAAGAGCAACTGCAAACCCGCTCATGCTAACAAAACCGCCGGGAAACGACCCCCGGAGGCTGTGGATGCCGCAACGCGGCGGGCAGGCGATCAGGGCTGCGGCGGCTCGTTGGGGTCGAAGGGGGCGTCGAGCGAGCGCGTGAGCTCTTCGAGCATCGCCTCGATCTGGGGCTCCACGTACTGGCTGATCGCGGCCTGGATGCGGAGGCGATGGTGCAGCAGGATCGTGCACACTTCGCGCCCGACCATGTTCGCGTAGTCGTCGGCGAGCCCGACCTCCTGGCGCAGCGCCGCCTTGGCCTCGTCGCTCAGCGGAGGCAGGGCCGGGATGCCGGCATCCGCCTCTTCTGCAAGCCCCGAGATCGTGAACAGGAAGGGCGCACCCGGCTGCGGGTCGGGGTCGAGCGGAAGCCCCTCGAACTCCGGCTCGAGGCCCTCGGCGGGGCGGTAGGTGCGGGCCCTGTTTCGCGCCGCCTGATGGTCGAGCTCGGTCTGCAGCATCGGGAGGTTCAGCATCGTGTACTCGGCGACCGCATGATCGACGATCGTCTTGATGCGGGTCGACAGCCCGTGCTGCACACCGTGCGGCACATCGGCTCCGAGCCCGGCCGCCGACAGCACCGGAGACCCGAAGCATCGACGGCAGGGCGCGACGCGCCCGCGGTGGGTGGCCGGCTCCCAGCGCGGCAACCAGCGCAGCCAGGCATCGACTGCCTGGCTGACCTGGGTTTCGAGCGACCGCTCCACGGGATACACGGTAGCCCGCTCCGGCGGCTTTGAGGCGTGTTTCCGGGCATCGCGCGCCGCCCTGACGCTCGGCGCCGCCCGCGTCACTCGTCGAACTCGTCCTCCCACGGCCACCGCGGACGATCCGAGCGCGTGCGCACAAGCGCGATCCCGCCCCACGCCGACGCCGCCGCCGCGAGCACCACGACCAGTCCGAACCATGTCGTCGCGATGCGGCCGGCGACCGCGGTCGCTGTTTCGATCTCGGCGCTGGAGACCAGGACGCCGATCCAGATGCCGCCCACATACGCGAGGTAGCAGGCCACCGCGACCGACAGCGCGCCCCGATAGCGCGGCTGCGGGAGCCGCAGCACCAACCACAGCACGAGCGCGAACACGCCCGCCGTAAGAGTCGTCGCGAACACGCCGGGCAGCTGGCCGAGGCCCTGCGCCTCCACGATGTCGGCGTTCAGGATCAGGCTCACCATGCCGAGTCCGAAGATCAGCAGGGCGATGAAGGTCACCGTCGCGAGACCGAGCGCGACGAGCGGGCGGACCGGGCCGCCGGAGGAGTCCGCGGGGCCCGCCACGCCTACACGCGGGTGAGCTGCGGGCCCGCCTCGAGCGTGCGCTCGTACTCGCGCTGCGCCTCCACGTTCAGCTCCGTGACACGCGCTCCGCGCGCGGCGACCCACGCACCGAACCAGATCGTCAGCTCACGGCCGATGATGAACGCCGCGATGGCCAGAGGCGACAGCAGCTGCGCCTCCACGAGCGCGGCACCCTCGCTCGCGGTCAGCATCCAGAACGGTGCCTGGAAGAGCGCACCGAGGAGGTGGCCGACGTACGCGGCGGCGCCGACGAGGAGTCCGAAGATGACCCAGGCTCCCCAGCGACCGCGGTTGATGATCGCACCGAGCAGCCAGAACGCGATGAAGAACACCACGACCGGCACCCAGAGCGCCCAGGTGGCGAGGGCGACCAGAGCCGTCGGGAGGATGTCGTCGGCGACGACCTCGCCGCTGATCAGCCCGATGCCGATCCACACCGCGAGGTACAGGATGCCGAACGAGAGCGCCGCGAGCAGACCGATCGCACCGGCCGCCGCGCGGTTGCCGCGCGGACGCGGCGACTCGGGGGCCTGGACGAAGATCGGCTGCGGTGCGGCGTAGGCGACGGCCGCGCCTGTTCCGGCGGCGGCGGCGGGGGCGACGTAGGCATCGGCGACCGGCTCGCTCGGTGCGACGTACGCATCGGCGGCGGGCGCGACGGCCGCGGGCGCCGCGGTGGTCTGCGCGGGGTACGCGGTGGTGGCGTCGTCGGCGTGGGCCTCGTACATCGCGCTGTCGAAGCCCGGGTCCTCGTCGACCATCGGCTCGGACACGGTCACGGGCTTCTTCTCGACCACGGGGGTGGATGCCGCCTCGGCGGGCGACTCGTGCGCAGCGGTCTCATCCGACACGACCGCGTTGCGGCCGGCAGCCTCAGCGTCGGCGATGCCCTCGTGGGCGCTGCCGACGACATCATCGACGGGTCGCGGCTCTTCGACCGGGTCGCCGTAGGACGACTTCGAGTCACTCATCGGATGCACTCCTCACGCAGGGCGCGTCCCTGCACTGCGAGAATAACCCGCGGCACGCGTCGGTCCGCGCAGGCGTGCCGGTGGATTGCGGGCGTGGCGCGGGCGAGGTCCACCCGCTGTGCGTGCTTATGGTGGGCGCATGGCACCCCGACGTGCGGCGCGCGCGAGCGCTGCGGCATCCATCCTCGTGATCGCCGCCGCGCTGTCAGCCTGCCTTCCCGAGCCCGGCTCCACTCCCGTTCCGA
>CAWADY010000007.1:0-136739 GCA_963781135.1 uncultured Actinomycetota bacterium
ACGTTCAGCGGAGGCTCGCCCGCCAGCATCCGCTCGATCTGCGTGCGGATCAGCCGCACCGCGCGCGGCGCCATTGCGCTCGAGTTGCCGCCGACGTGCGGCACGATGAGCGATCCGGGCGCCCTCCACAGCGGGTGGTCGGCCGGCAGCGGCTCGGGGTCGGTCACGTCGAGCGCGGCGCGCAGGCGCCCTGCCTCGAGCTCGGCGACGAGAGCGTCGGTGTCGATGAGCGGACCTCGGCCGACATTGACGACGAGGGCACCGTCCGGCAGTGCCGCGAGGGCGGCGGCATCGATGATGTGGTGGGTCTCCTCGCCGCCCGGCAGGGTCACGATGACGATCTCGGCCTCGGGCAGCAGCTCGAGCAGGCGCTCGACGCCGTGCACCCGCATCCCGTCTTCGAACCTCGCCCGCGAAGCGACCACGGTCAGCTCGACCTCGAACGGCGCGAGGCGCGCAGCGACGGCCTTGCCGACGCCCCCGTAGCCGAGCAGCAGAACGCGCCGGTCGGCCAGACTCTCCGAGAACTCCGATGCCCAGCGGTGCTCGTCCTGCGCGCGGAGGAAGGTGGGCAGATGCCGCTGCGAGGCCAGTGTGAGCGCGACGGCGAGTTCGGCGGTCGAGGTCTCGTGCACCGAGGCGGCGTTCGCGAAGACGTGCCCCGGCGGCAGGTGGTCGCCGATGCCCTCGTAGCCGATGGACTGGCTCTGCACGAGACGCGTGCGCACGTCGGCGAGCAGCGGGAGCACCACACCCATTGACATGTACGGCGGCACCACGATGTCGATCTCGGGGCGCGGCGCGGGGGACTCCATATCCCACACGACGATCTCGGCACCCACCGGTGCCGGCTGCAGTGCGGCCGCGAGCTCCTCGGTCGGGACGGAGACGACGATGCCGGCGCGGTGTGGACTCACGCCTCCACGCTACCTGCGCAGGCGCGGCCGGCGGCGCGCTTCTCTGCGGTCGCGAACGCGCGGCGATACGCTCGGCGCGAGCGCTGGGGTCGCTCCGAGGAGGCGGACATGGTTCCCGAGATCAACTACTGGGCGGTGCTGCTGGCGACCGCGTCGAGCATGGTCGTCGGCTCGATCTGGTACACGCCGAAGGTGTTCGGCACGCGGTGGTCGAAGCTCGCGAAGGTCGACATGGATCGCCCCGGTGCCAGCGCGACGATCGCGATCATCGTCACGGTGCTGGTCAGCTTCGTGACCGCGTGGGTGCTGGCGGGGTCGACCGCGATCGCGTGGCACTTCTACGGCGGAGGCTACCTGTGGACGGCGATCGTGACGGCTGTGGCGCTCTGGGCCGGCTTCACGGCGGCGCGCTTCATCACGCACGACGCGTTCGAGGGTCGCCCGACCTCGCTGACGGTGCTCAACATCGCGCATGAACTGGTGACCGTGCTGATCATGGCGCTGATCATCGGCGTCTGGCCGCCCGCCGGCACCGTCTGATCAGAGGACCTCGAGCGGATGCCGGGGGCTACGCCGCGGCGCCGACCACGGCCGCGATCGCCGAGGTGAAGAACGGCAGGCCGTCCAGGCCTGAGCGCATCGCGGCGGGGGTGTTCGGGCCGAAGCCCTCCTCGACCGCGTGCTCGGGGTGCGGCATGAGCCCGACGACATTCCCGCGCTCGTTCGCGAGGCCGGCGATGTCGCGCAGCGACCCGTTCGGGTTGACGCCGACGTAGCGGAAGGCGACGAGCCCCTCGCCCTCGAGGCGGTCCAGCTCGGACTCCGCGGCGATGTACCCGCCGTCGGCGTTCTTGAGCGGGATCACGATCTCCTGACCCTCGGCGAACTCCGAGGTCCATGCGGTGGACGCGTTCTCGACGCGGAGCTTCTGGTCGCGACGCACGAACTGCTGGTGCGCGTTGCGGATCAGCCCGCCGGGCAGCAGCTGCGCCTCGACCAGCATCTGGAAGCCGTTGCAGATGCCGAGGATCGGCATGCCCTGGGCCGCGGCATCCTTCACCTCGGCCATGATCGGCGCGAGAGCGGCGATCGCCCCGGCGCGCAGATAGTCGCCGTAGCTGAAGCCGCCCGGCAGGACGAGCGCGTCGACGCCCTCCAGGTCGTGCGAGCCGTGCCACAGGGCGACGGGCTCGTGCACCGGCGAGGCGGATCGCGCGCTGCGCGTCACGATCATCGAGCGAACCGGGGAACGTGATGACCCCGATGCGGGTGCCTGAACGAGCACTCACTCCACGACCTCGATGCCCACGACGTCTTCGATCACCGAGTTCGACAGGATCTCGTCCGCGATTTCGCGGGCCTTCGCCAAGACATCCTCACCGACCTCGCCCTCGACGGTGAGCTCGAAGCGCTTGCCGATGCGGACGGAGCTGAAGTCGGAGACCCCGAGCCGCGTGAGCGCACCCGACACGGCTTTGCCCTGCGGGTCGAGAAGTTCGGCTTTGGGCATGACGTCGACGACGATGGTGGGCATGAGGGCTCCGGAAGTCGCGGGTGGGCGTGTCCGTCCAGTCTATGGCGGCCTCGTCCCGCACCCCGGCGGGGGGCGCTACGAGACAGTCGTGATAGAACCGTGACGAATTCGTGGGAGCGCTCCCTTGACTTCGTGGGAGCGATCCCATAGCGTGACTCACGTCCGGTGGGAACGCTCCCAGGGGCACAGGGGGACAAGCACCCGGCTCGAACCCCACACAGCAACACCTAACCTGCAACAACCCTGACAACACAAAGGAGTGACAGTGAACTCACGTGCCTTCCGCCGGAGCGCAGTAGCGGTCGCCGCATTCTCGGCATCCGCTATCGTCCTCGCCGGCTGCGCCGGCGGTGCCGGCAGCGAGTCGTCCGCTGACTCGGACGAGCCGATCACGCTCACGATCGCGACGTTCAACAACTTCGGCTACACGGACGAACTCCTCCAGGAGTACATGGACGAGAACCCGAACATCAAGATCGTCCACAACAAGGCTTCCGAGTCGGGTGACGCCCGCGCCAACTACTTCCAGAAGCTCGGCAAGGAAGGTCTCGCCGACATCGAGGCCGTGGAGATCGACTGGTTCGCCGAGGCGATGCAGTACTCCGACCTGCTCGCAGAGGTTCCCGACAGCGCCAAGGGCCGCTGGCTCGACTGGAAGGAAGCCGGCGCGACCGATGCAGACGGACGTCTCGTCGGCTTCGGCACCGACATCGGCCCCCAGGCCATCTGCTACCGCGCGGACCTGTTCGCCGCGGCCGGAATGCCCTCGCACGCCCGACGAGGTCGCCGCACTGTTCGACGGCGACTGGGAGACCTTCCTCGACGTCGCCGATCAGTACAAGGCAGCCACCGGCAAGCCGATGGTCGACTCGGCGAACTCGGTCCTCCAGGGCATCGTCAACCAGATCGAGTACACGTACGACGAGCCGGATGGCACGGTCATCGCAACCGACAACCCCGACATCGAGGCGGCCTACAACCTCGTCGCCGAGCGGGCGGTTCCGAACTCGGCATACCCCGGACAGTGGACCGATGACTGGAACGCGTCGATGACCAACGGCGAGTTCGCGGCCATGCTGTGCCCGGGCTGGATGCTGGGTGTCATCTCAGGC
Organism: uncultured Actinomycetota bacterium; assembly: GCA_963781135.1. Lineage (GTDB taxonomy): Bacteria > Actinomycetota > Actinomycetes > Actinomycetales > Microbacteriaceae > Microbacterium. Next base: position 3,564 of record CAWADY010000007.1, read on the forward strand.
AACGCGCCTGACGTCACCGGCTGGGAGGTCGCCAACGTCTTCCCGAACGGCGGCGGCAACTGGGGTGGCTCCTACCTGACCGTTCCGGCGAACGGCGCGAACGTCGACGCAGCGCTCGCGCTCGCCGACTGGCTGACCGCTCCCGAGCAGCAGATCAAGGCATTCGTCGAGGCAGGCACGTTCCCGAGCCAGCTCGAGGCGTACGAGAACCCGGAGCTCACGGACTTCGTGAACCCCTACTTCAACGACGCGCCGACCGGCAGCATCTTCGCCGACCGTGCCGAGGCCGTGACGGTAGCCCCCTACAAGAGCGCGGACTACTTCAAGTACCACCAGGCGCTCCAGGATGCCGTCACCCGTGTCTTCGATGGCATCGAAGACCAGCAGACGGCGTGGGACAACTACGTCAAAGAGGTCGAAGCCTTCTGACGATGTGAGGTGAGTGGGGGTCGTGCCTCGCCGCGCGGCCCCCACTCTCCACCTGCTCTCCCGTCGATCACCTGCCCACCACCGCCGATACGGAGCTCCACGTGACTGCGACAGACACACGCCCGACGACGTCACCGGAATCGTCCGCTCCCCGAGCGGAGAGACCTCGCCGCGTCATCTCATTCAGCCACAAGCTGAGCCGCTGGGACCTCAAACTCTCGCCGTACCTCTACATCTCCCCGTTCTTCATCCTCTTCGCGATCGTCGGGCTCTTCCCGATCGTGTTCACCGCGATCATCTCCTTCCAGGAATGGGACCTGGTGCGCAACACCGGGACGTTCGTCGGCCTCGACCAGTACACCTGGATCCTGAGTCAGCCGCAGTTCTGGATCGCGCTGCGCAACACGTTCAGCATCTTCCTGCTCTCGTCGGTGCCGCAGATGATCCTCGCGATCTTCATCGCCGCGATGCTCGACCGCAACATCCGTCAGAAGACGTTCTGGAGGATGAGCGTCCTTCTCCCGTTCGTGATGGCTCCCGTCGCCGTCACGCTGATCTTCAGCAACATGTTCGGCGACAACCACGGCCTCGTGAACAACATCCTCTCCAGCATCGGGCTGAACCCGATTCCGTGGCACAAGGATCCCTTCTGGAGCCACGTCGCCATCGCGACCATGGTCAACTTCCGCTGGACCGGCTACAACGCCCTGATCCTCCTCGCTGCGATGCAGGCCGTTCCGCGCGAGTACTACGAGGCGGCGACCGTCGACGGTGCTAATGCTTTCCGCCAGTTCTGGAGCATCACGCTCCCGTCGCTGCAAGCCCACGCTCATCTTCGTCATCATCACATCGACCATCGGCGGACTCCAGATCTTCGACGAGCCCCGCCTGTTCGACAACACCGGCGAAGGCGGTGCCGCCGATCCAGTGGCTGACGATCACGCTGTACCTGTACAACATCGGCTGGGCGGAGTTCAACTTCGGCCGAGCGGCGGCGCTGGCGTGGATCCTGTTCCTCATCATCCTCGTGATCGGCCTGATCAATCTGACCATCACCCGGCGTCTCGTGCGAGACGACGGCGGCCGCGGAGTGGTCAGATCTCGCCGCGCACGGAAGGGAGTCCAGCGATGAGCGGCATCACCACCCCCCCGTTCGCGATCGTCGAAGAGGGCATGCCGAACGCGGGTGACCGGCGTCGCAACCAGCGCACGACCAAGATCCGCGGCGTCCGCGCCGGCTTCTGGGTCTACGCGGGCCTGGCCGTCGTCGCGATCTCGGCGATCTTCCCCTACTACTGGTCGTTCCTGATCGGCTCGGGAGACGCGTCGACCATCAACGACCCCGACATGTCCTGGTTGCCGGGCGGCAACTTCATCGACAACGCCCTGTCTGTGGTCAACGACCCGGCCGTGAACTTCTGGGTCGCGCTGTGGAACTCCATCTTCAGCTCGACGGTGATCGCGGCATCCGTCGTGGTCTTCTCGACGCTCGCCGGCTGGGCTTTCGCCAAGCTCCGCTTCCCCGGCGGCAAGTGGCTGCTCGCGTTCGTGGTCGCCACCATGGCCGTGCCGATGCAGCTGGGCGTCGTGCCGCTGTACATCCTGTTCTCCGATCTCGGCTGGACCGGCAACATCGGCGCGGTCATCGTGCCCGCGCTCACGAGCGCGTTCGGTGTCTTCTGGATGACGCAATACCTCGGCCAGACCGTCCCCGACGAGCTCATCGAGGCGGCCCGCGTCGATGGCGCCTCGATGCTGCGGACGTTCTGGACGGTCGGCGTCGTCGCTGCTCGACCCGCCGCCGCAATGCTGTTCCTGTTCACCTTCGTCGGCGCGTGGAACCAGTTCTTCTGGCCGTTCATCGTGCTCGATCGGCAGAGTCCGACGCTGCCGGTCGCCCTGTCGCTGCTGCAGTCGAACTACTTCGTGGACTACTCGATCGTCCTGGCGGGCGTGCTGCTGGCCACCATTCCGCTCCTGATCCTCTTCGCCCTCGCCGGCAAGCAGCTCGTGAGCGGCATCATGGCCGGCGCGGTGAAGGGCTGAGATGACCACCGAGATCAGGGAGACCTCTGTCCGCACGCGCGAAAACGCGTCACGCCCGTTCCCTTCGAACTTCCTGTTCGGGGCGGCGACCGCCGCGTACCAGATCGAGGGGGCCGCCCTCGAGGGCGGGCGCCGCGACTCGATCTGGGACGCCTTCAGCCGGGTTCCCGGCGCCGTGATCAACGCCGACAACGGCGACATCGCGTGCGACCACTACAACCTGTACCGCGACGACGTCGCATTGATGAAGTCGATGGGGCTGCAGACCTACCGGTTCTCGACGTCGTGGTCGCGCGTGCGTCCCGACGGCGGCGCGCTCAACCTCGAGGGCGTCGACTTCTACAAGCGACTCGTCGACGAGCTGCTCGGATGCCGGCATCCTGCCGTGGCTGACCCTGTACCACTGGGATCTCCCCCAGGCGCTTCAGGAGCGGGGCGGCTGGGCCGTGCGCGACACCGCGGACCGGTTCACCGAATACGCGCTCGACATGCATGATGCGCTCGGCGACCACGTGAACGTGTGGACGACGCTCAACGAGCCGTGGTGCTCGTCATTCCTGAGCTACACCGCGGGCCTGCACGCTCCGGGTCACTACTCGAAGAGCGAGGGGATGCTGGCCGCCCACCACCTGATGCTGGGTCATGGCCAAGCGGTCCGGGAGCTGCGGGCGCGCGACGCGTCCCTGAACCTCGGCATCACACTGAACCTCACTGTCGCCGACCCCGTCGACCCGGCCGACCCCGTCGACCTCGACGCGGCACGGCGGATCGACGGCCAGTTCAACCGGTGGTTCCTCGACCCGATCTTCCGGGCGCAGTACCCGCAGGACATCTTCGACGAGATCGCCGATGACGCACTGCGCGCGGCGATCCTGCCCGGCGACCTCGAGGTCATCTCGACCCCGATCGACACGCTCGGGGTGAACTACTACCATGGCGAGTTCGTCGGCGGTCACCCCCCGGTGGTCCCCCCGATCGCCGGCGACGCCCCCACCGACCGGCGCGGCGAGTCGCCGTTCCCCTCGTCGGAGGGCATCTTCTGGCACGAGCGGGGCCTTCCCCGCACGCCCATGAACTGGGAGGTGCAGCCCGAGGGCCTCACCCGGCTGCTCGTCCGTGTCTCGGAGGAGTACGCGGCCCCCGCCGGCACATCGCTGTTCGTCACCGAGAACGGCGCGGCGTACGACGACGAGCCGGTGGTCGAGGGCGGAGTCGTGCGTGTGCACGACGATGAGCGAGTCGACTTCGTGCGCCTCCACCTCGGCGCGATCCTGGACGCGGTGGATGCCGGCGTCGACGTCCGCGGATACTTCTACTGGTCGCTGCTCGACAACTTCGAGTGGGCATGGGGCTACGAGAAGCGATTCGGTATTGTGCGAGTCGACTACGACACGCAGGAGCGCTCGATCAAGGACAGTGGCCGCGAGTACGCCCGCATCATCGCGGCGCGCGAGCTTGATGAGAACACCGAGACGGACGCGATCGGGTCGTAGCACCCGCGGAAGGGCACGGCATGGTCAGCGAGACGGGTACCCACACGATCGCCGCGGCTGCCACGATCGAGGAGGTCGCGGCAGCGGCAGGCGTGTCGCGATCCACGGTCTCGCGCGTCGTGAACGGCTCGACCGCCGTGAGCCCGAGCGCACTCGAGTCGGTCAAGCGTGCGATCGCCGAGCTGAACTACGTGCCCAACCGGGCGGCGCGTTCGCTCGCGAGCCGCCAGACTCATGCGATCGCGCTGGTCGTGCCCGAAGACACCACGCGGTTCTTCGGCGACCCGTTCTTCGCCGCGATCGTCTCGGGCATCAACGCGCGCGTCAGTCGCTCCGACTACGTCCTGAACCTGTTCATCGCGAGCGACGATCCGGGTGACAAGACGACGAGCTACGTGCGCAGCGGCAGCGTGGACGGCGCGATCATCGTCTCGCATCACACGAGCGACCTCTTCATCGATCGGATCGCTGCCGCCGTACCCGTCGTGTACGGTGGTCGGCCGGTGCGCGAGCGCGAACGCGACTATTACGTCGATGTCGACAACGTGCGCGGCGGTCGCGAGGCGACCACCTTCCTGATCGAGCGGGGACACACGCGTATCGCCACCATCACCGGGCCGGTCACCATGCCGGCCGGGGTCGATCGACTGGAGGGCTTCCGGCAGGCGTTGGCTGCCGCTGGTCTGGATGAGGTCGCGGTCGAGGACGGCAACTTCACCGCCGACGGCGGCTCCGCGGCGATGACCCGCATCCTCGATCGTGGTGAGCGGCCGGACGCGCTCTTCATCGCCAGTGACCTGATGGCGCGGGGGGCGTTGGCGGTGCTCGGTCGTGCCGGCATCCGCGTGCCCGACGACATCGCGATCATCGGCTTCGACGATTCCCCGGTCGCGACCTCGGTCACTCCGCAGCTCACGACGATGCGCCAGCCATCTTTGGCGCAGGGCGAGAAGATGGCCGAGGTGCTCCTCGACCTGCTCGCCGGCGGCGACCCGCGTCACGTGACGGTGCTCGACACCGAGCTCGTGGTGCGCGACAGCGTCTGACGCCGTTCGCCGAGCGCACGGCTTCGTCGCGAGTGAACGCCCTCGCGTCGCGGTTACGTCGTGCACTCGACAGCAGGTCGTGCACTCGCGGTCGAGCGGGGGAGGCCAGCAGGCTCAGGACGTGAGGCGCGCCAGCAGTTCGCGGTAACGGTCGGCCGTCTGCGCGACGATCTCGGCGGGCAGCTCGGGCGGTATGCCGGTCTTGTCCCAGTGGGCGGCCAGCCAATCGCGCACGATCTGCTTGTCGAAGCTCGCCATCCGCTCGGCCGGAGTCGTGCCGGTCTGCCAGGCGGCGGCATCCCAGTACCGCGACGAGTCGCTCGTGAGCACTTCGTCGGCCAGTGTCATCACGCCCGCGTCATCGAGGCCGAACTCGAACTTCGTGTCGGCGAGGATCAGTCCGCGCTCTTCGGCGATGCGTGCCGCGCGTGCGTAGATCTCGAGCGACAGGTCGCGCAGCTGCGCGGCGATGTCGGGGCCGACGAGCTCGACCGTGCGCTCGTACGAGATGTTCTCGTCGTGCTCGCCCATCGGCGCCTTGAACGCCGGCGTGTAGATGGGCTCCGGCAGCCGGTCGCCGTTGTGGAGCCCTTTCGGAAGGGGGATGCCGCACACCGTGCCATCGGCCTGGTACTCGGCCCAGCCCGATCCGGTCAGGTACCCGCGCACGACGCACTCGATCGGCTGCATCGACAGACCCTTGACCACCATCGCGCGGCCCTCGACCTCGGCGGGGATCAGCTCGCGCGGCCCGTCCGTGCCGAGCACGTGGTCGGAGAGCAGATGATTCGGGATGCCGCTCTCGCCGCCCCCGCCGGTCGCCAGGCGATCGAACCACCACAGGCTGAGCGTCGTGAGCAGCACGCCCTTGTCGGGGATGCCGGGCTCGAGCACGTGGTCGAACGCACTGACCCGGTCGCTGGCCACGACCAGCATCCGCTCGGCACGCGCGTCGGCCGGAAGGTCGGCAGGCACGTAGAGGTCGCGCACCTTGCCCGAGTAGATGTGGCGCCAGCCGGGCAGAGCGAGGGGGGAGGTCACTCGCCCATTATCCCGCGACCCGGCTAGGGAGTGATCTCGTCGAGATACGCGAAGGCCTCGGCGATGAGCGGGTCCCACAGTTCCGGCCGCTCCGGTCGGCACGAAGACCCACTCCCGCATCGCGCGTCCGCGCATGACGACGCGCTCCGCGTCGCCGGCGTCGACGAGCTCTGTGGTGCGCGGCGGCGGGGAACTTGAGCATCAGGTCGCCCTCGAAGCCGAGGAACGCGAAGTTCTTGCCGCGGATGCGCAGGCCCTCGGACGCGAACATCCTGCCGATGTCGACGCCGTCGCGGCCGAGGTAGGTCTGAGCGATCGGATCGAAGATCTCGTGCCCACGAGCGAGCGCGGCAGCATCCTTCGTCATGTACACGAAAGTAGCCGGAGCCGCCGACGTGGGCTATAGTCCATCTGGACTAATCGATACGGAGCATTCATGGACGACCTCAGCGCGAAGCTCACACCGCTCGGTGTGATGGTGCTCGCTCTGCTGCGCGAGGGCGACATGCACCCCTACGAGATGATGCGATTGATGCGCCATCGCCGTGACGATCGACTCGTGCCGATCCAGAACGGCACGTTCTATCACACCGTCGGGCGGCTCGAGCGGGCGGGACTGCTCGCCGAGGTGGGGGTCGATCGCGACGGCAATCGTCCCGAGCGCACGACGTACACGCTCACCGACAGCGGCCGAGACATCGTGCTGGACTGGGTGCGCCGAGAGCTGCCGCGCACCGACCGGCCGGCCGAATTCCGCGTCGCCCTCGCGGAGGCGCACAACCTCCCGCGGGAGGAGGTCCTCGACCTCCTCGGCGTCCGCCGCGCCACGTTGGCCGACACGCTCGAGATGCACACCCGCGGCCTGGCGGATGCCGATCTGCGCGGTGTGCCGCAGCAGTACCTCGTCGAACTCGACCGCGAAGCGGCGCTCCTCGAGGCCGAACTTGCCTGGCTCGACAGACTGCGCGCACGACTCACCGACTCGATGCCGTGGGGCATCGCCGACATTCCCGAAGAGACCCTGCACAGGCTCATCGCCCTCCGAGAGGCACAGAGATCATGACCGACAGCACCCGCGCCGCCGCGCGCGCGGCATCCGCCCCGACAGCCCCCGCGCGAAGCCCGTGGCCCGCCCTGTGGGCGCTCGTGATCGGGTTCTTCATGATCCTGGTCGACACCACGATCGTCTCGGTCGCCAACCCCGCGATCAAGGCGGCCCTCGACCCCGACACGAACAACCTCGACAACGTGGTGTGGGTCACGAGTGCGTACCTGCTCGCCTACGCCGTGCCGCTGCTGATCACCGGGCGGCTCGGCGACCGTTTCGGTCCGAAGCGGATCTACCTCATCGGTCTCGTGATCTTCACCCTCGCCTCCCTGTGGTGCGGACTGTCGGGCACGCTCGAGCTGCTGATCGTCGCCCGGGCTGTGCAGGGGCTGGGCGCGGCGCTCATGACTCCGCAGACCATGGCCGTCATCACTCGGACCTTCCCGCCGAATCGCCGCGGCGCCGCCATGGGGCTGTGGGGCGCCACCGCCGGGGTCGCGACCCTCGTCGGCCCGCTCGCCGGCGGCCTGCTCGTGGACGGCTTCGGTTGGGAGTGGATCTTCTTCATCAACGTGCCCGTCGGCATCGTCGCCTTCGTGATGGCGTGGATCTTCGTGCCGCACCTTCCGACGCACGCGCACCGCTTCGACATCCCGGGCGTGATCCTCAGTGCCGTGGGCCTGTTCCTCATCGTGTTCGGTCTGCAGGAGGCGGAGCACTACGACTGGGGTCCCATCTGGGGACCGATCACCGTCTGGATGCTGATCATCGCCGGTGTGATCGTGATGGGGATCTTCATCTGGACCCAGGCGCGCACGAAGAACGAGCCGCTCGTGCCGCTCACCCTGTTCAAGGACCGCAACTTCGGGTTCTCGAACCTGGCGATCGCCACGGTCGGGTTCACCGTGACGAGCATGTCGCTGCCGCTCATGTTCTTCATCCAGCTCGCCCGCGGCCTGACCCCGACCCAGGCGGCGCTGCTCCTGGTGCCGATGGCTCTGCTGACCGGCGTGCTGTCTCCGTTCGCGGGCAGGCTGCTGGACCGCACCGACCCGAGGTTCCTGCTGGTGCCCGGGCTGCTCATGGTGGCCGGATCGCTGGTCTGGTACTCGACGCTCATGAACGCCGACACCCCGATCTGGATGTTCCTGCTGCCCTCGGCCCTGATGGGAATCGGCAACGCCGGCATGTGGGGGCCCTTGGCGACCACGGCGACCCGCAACCTGCCGATGAGCCAGGCGGGCGCCGGCGCCGGCATCTACAACACGACCCGCACCGTCGGGTCGGTGATCGGGTCCGCCGCGATCGCCGCGTTCATGCAGAGCCGCCTCGAGGCGAACCTGCCCGGCGCCGCAGACGCCGCAGGCAGCTTCGACGGGGGAACGCTGCCGGACTTCGTCGTGGACGGCTTCTCGACAGCGATGTCGCAGGCGATCCTGCTGCCCGCCGCGGCCATGCTCGTCGGGGTCGTCGCCGTGCTCTTCCTGCGGCGACCGAAGTCATCGGGCCAAGCCGAGTGGCACGCGGCCAACGCGAAGCTCGCGGCCGAGGAGGCCGCCGACGAGGCGCAGCGCGCCGCCGGCTGACGGTCAGCTCACTCGTCGGGGTCGAACGGATCGATCGGCGCGTGGTGATCGAAAGCCTCGACTCCGCGTCGCCAGTACCCGCTGACCTGGGCCTGGGCGGGAGGCAGTCCGAGGGTGCGGCGCAGGTGCCGTCGAACCGGCACCAGACCGGCCGCTTCGCCCGCGGCCCAGACGAAGACGCCGTCGCCGACCGGGCCGAGCCGCTCCAGGGCGCCCAGAACGGTGCCGCCGGAGACATCGGGCGCAACGACGTGAACGCGGGTACCGGGCACCGTACCGAGGTATTCCGCCACCCAGTCGCCGGGGCCGGGAACTGAGGCGATCACCTCGACCGGGGTACCGGGCGGCACTTCGCGCACCCAGCGGCTGACGGACGGCAGTGACGTCTCGTCGCAGATCAGGATGAGCCCGTCGATGTCCTGAGGCGCCCGCCGGGATCCGCGCGGTCCGACGATGACCAGCTCATCGCCCACACGAGCGGACTCCGCCCATGACGAGGCCGGACCCGGATCGGGATGCACGAAGAAGTCCAGATCGAGCTCGATCGTGCCGTGGGCCGCGCGCGGGAGGGGCGTGAAGTCCCGCGCGATCGATGCGCGGTCGGGTCGGATGATCCCGTCCTCGCCGGGGCCGACGGGCGTCGGCGCGACGAGTTCGCCGGTGGCGGCATCCGGGAAGAACACCCGCACGTGGTCCGCCGGACCTCCACTGGTGAAGTCCTCGAACTCGGGGCCTGACACCGTCACGCGGATGATCGGCGGGGCGACCCGCTCGACGCGGAGCACGGTGGCTCGACGGGCCGTGAAGCGGTTGCGGCCACCCTCGCGAGCGAACCTGCCGGGTGTTGTCGGATCTGCCATGGTCAGTCCTCCACGACGCGGGCGGCGATGTCGGTGCGGTATTGGCCGCCTTCGAGCCCGATCTCGGCCAGCGCGCGATACGTGCGCTCGCGAGCCTCAGCGAAGGTGGTTCCGAGTCCGACGACGTTCAGCACGCGTCCGCCGGTCGCGATGAGGCCGTCACCCTCGGCGGCCGTGGCGGCGTGGGCGAGGTGCACGCCCTCGACCGAGGCCGCGGCATCCAAACCGGTGAGTGCCCGCCCGGTGATCGGCCCCGCCGGATAGCCCTCGCTCGCGAGCACCACGGTCACCGCGACCGCGTCGGCGAAGGCCGGCGGCGCCTCATCTTCCAGGGTGCCGGATGCTGCCGCGAGAAGCAGCCGCGAGAGCGGGTCGAGCAGCCTCGGCAGCACGACCTGGGTCTCGGGGTCGCCGAAGCGCGCGTTGAACTCGATGACCTTGACGCCCTGTTCAGTGAGGATGAGGCCGGCGTACAGCAGGCCGATGAACGGGGTGCCCTCGGAATCCAGCTGCCGGATGACCGGCTCGGCGATGTCGCGCGTGACCAGCTCGACGAACGCCTGCTCGCCGCCGAAGGGCTCGGCGAGCCATGGCAGCGGCGAGTAGGCGCCCATGCCGCCCGTGTTCGGGCCGGAGTCGCCGTCGCCCAGGCGCTTGAAGTCCTGCGCAGGGCTGAGCGGAAGCACGCGGTCGCCGTCGCTCAGGAAGAACAGCGACACCTCCGGGCCGGAGAGGAATTCTTCGACCAGGATCGCACCCGACCCCAGGTAGGCATCGGCGTGCGCGAGCGCTGCCGCGCGGTCATCGGTGACCAGCACGCCCTTTCCTGCGGCCAGTCCGTCGGCCTTCACGACGTAGGGCGACCCGAGCTCGTCGAGGGCTGCTGCCACCTCGGCCAGCGTGGTGGCGCGGAGGGCGCGCCCGGTCGGGACGCCCGCGGCATCCATGATCCGCTTGGCGAACGTCTTCGAGCCCTCGAGCTGCGCGGCCGCCTTGCCAGGCCCGAACACGGGGATTCCGCGCTCTCGCAGCGCGTCGGCCACTCCCGCCACGAGCGGTGCCTCAGGGCCGATGACGACGAGGTGGATCGCGTTCTCGTTCGCGAAGCCGGTCACGGCGGCCGGGTCGTTCTGATCCAGCTCGACGATCGTCGCGTCACGGCCGATCCCGGCGTTGCCGGGGGCGGCGAACACGTCGTGCGCGGCATCCTCCGACCGGAGCGCGAGGATGATGGCGTGCTCGCGCGCGCCCGAGCCGAGGACCAGGATTCTCACCCGCCCAGCCTACCCAGCGGCCTTCTTCAGGACCGCCCACCGTCGGCGCCACGGTGGGAGAATGGGCACATGGCAGCCAGGCGCGGCGATGCCGCCGGCAGGGACACCGATGACGAACACGTCGTCGATCAGGAGTACCTCGAAGTCGTCGTGCACTCCTCGCCCCGCTACGGCCGGTTCCTCGGCATCGGCGTCGTCGTCGGCCTGGTCGTCGCCGTCATCCTGACTCTCATCGCCGGCGTCACCGACGACCCCGGCGGCGTGCTGTCGACCGGAGCCGGCGGCGTGCTGCGCGTGTTCGCGCTGTACGCGGCGGTGTGCGTCGCGGTGGGACTCGTCGTCATGGGCGTGCTCGCGATGGTGCTCGACCGACGGTCGCTCAAGCGCGCGCACGCCGCGCACGCCGAGCACGCCACCACACTCGTGATGGACCTCGACTCGCCCGTGAACGACGACGTGCCCCGCTGGGTGCGCGATGCCGACGACGAGACCTGATCGCTTGCCAGGTCGTCGTGCGGGCGTACCGTTGACGGATGCCGCGCAAGATCTCCACTGACGAGGGCCGTGCCGCGCTCGCCGTGGTGCGGGCGGCAGACGCGGCGTCCGAAAAGCCTTCGCGCACCGACCTCGCCACGGCCGTGCGGTATCTGCTGCAGCTGCTCGTCGAGAAGGCACCCGGGGGTGCGGTCGAGGTGCGCGTGCCTCCGTTCGGCGCGGTGCAGGTGATCGAGGGCCCTCGTCACACCCGGGGCACGCCGCCCAACGTCGTCGAGACCGACGCCGCGACGTGGATCGCGCTCGCGACCGGTGAGCAGGCATGGGCGGATGCCGCCGCCTCCGGTCGCATCCTGGCGTCGGGCATCCGCGCCGATCTCACCGAGGTGCTGCCCCTGCGCCCCTGACTCCGCGCGGGCGCCTGCCCCGGCCGGGCGGTGCGAGAATGGAGGCATGGCCGCACAGGCGAACACCCCCGACGAAAGCGATGCCTCGGCATCCGCTCTCTCGAGCGACGCCGCCGAACCGGGCGCGGTCATCGAGGAGCACATCGAGACGGTGCGCCTGCGGCGTTCGCCCAAGTACGCGGTCTTCCTGGCCGCCGGCGCCGCCCTCGGCGTGATTGTGGCGATGATCCTGACGTTCACGTTCAACGGCACGGTCGGCACGAGCCCCAACACGGGAATGGTCTACTCGTCGGGCCAGGTGTTCGGCTTCCTCATGCTCATCTGCGTCACGGTCGGCGTGGTCGTCGGCGGCGTCACGGCACTGATCCTCGACCGCGTGCTGGCAGGGCGCACCCGCGATGTGATGGTCGACCGCGAGAGCGTCCGCGTCGAGGACTGAGCGCTATGCCAGTTCGGCGATGATCGGGTGGATCGCCGCGTCGAAGGCGACGACATCGCCGCGCAGACCATCGGTCACTGCGATGGTCAGTGAGCCGATCCACCAGACCCCCCGCTGAGTCAGCGGCAGCACCTGCACGTTGAGCTCGAACGAGTGCGCGCGCCGCCCCACCTGACGCTCGTGCTCGGCGATCGCGCTCGCGTAGGCGCGGTACGAGACGCCCGGCTTGGCGGCGGAGTCCTTTCGATAGCGCTCGTGCGCGGACTGAGAGAACGCGAGCGCCTCACCGGCGTACGGCATGATCGCGGCCTTGAGCACATCAGAGCCTTCGGAGGGCAGCGCCACGAGCGTCGCGAAACCGTCGACGAGTTCGAGCGGCACCGGCGACGGGTGCGCGGTCGGCTCGACCGTCATCGCCCAGTACTCGCGCCACTGGCGCTCCAACAGCGACTGCGCCTCTTCGCTGCGGTCGTTGACCCGCGGAGGGATGCCGCGCAGGTGCGGCAGCTCATCGGGGGAGCGGATGCCGAGCACCTGGCGCAGATAGAGGGCGAGCAGGACGGGCTGACTCGCGTCTTCGCGGATCAGCCATTCCGGAGCCCCCGTGCCGCCCATGCGCTCCAGTCTACGGCGGGCCTCCCCCGCTCGCGCCCGGCGCCTCGCCGCGCACGCGGCAGAGCCAGACGCACGTGAACCGGTCCGCCCGGCCGCCGGTAGGCTGGAGCCGTGGCCTCACCCTCCCGCGACGCCTCTTCCTCGTCAGGAAGTGCGCCAGTGAATCCCTATACCGAAGCCGGAGTCGATACGGCTGCCGGCGACCTCGCGGTGGAGCTCATGAAGTCCGCGGTACGCCGCACGCACGGCCCCGAGGTCCTCGGCGGCGTGGGCGGCTTCGCCGGCCTGTTCGACGCCTCCGCGCTGCGCACGTACGCGCGGCCCCTGCTCGCCACGAGCACCGACGGCGTGGGCACGAAGGTCGCGATCGCGCAGGCGATCGACAAGCACGACTCGATCGGGCTCGACCTGGTCGGCATGGTCGTCGACGACATCGTCGTGGTAGGAGCCAAGCCTCTGTTCATGACCGACTACATCGCGTGCGGCAAGGTGTTCCCCGAGCGCATCGCCGACATCGTCGCGGGCATCGCGCGCGGCTGCGCCGAGACCGGCACGGCCCTCGTCGGCGGCGAGACCGCCGAGCACCCCGGACTCCTCGGCGTCAACGACTACGACGTCGCAGGGGCTGCGACCGGTGTGGTCGAAGCCGACCGCATCCTCGGCGCCGACCGCGTCCGTGCGGGCGATGTCGTCCTCGCCCTCGCGAGCAGCGGACTGCACTCGAACGGCTATTCGCTCGTGCGGCACATCGTCACGCGCGGCGGCATCCAGTACGCAGACAGCGCCGCCGAGTTCGGCACGACGTGGGGCGAGGCCCTGCTCGAGCCCACCCGCCTGTACACCGCGCCGCTCCTGCGGCTCATCGCCGACCTCGGAGACGGCGTGCACGCGCTCAGCCATGTGACCGGAGGCGGCATCGCCGCCAACCTCGCGCGCGTGCTGCCGCAGAAGACGTGGGTCGAACTCGACCGGTCGACCTGGTCGCCGCCCCCGGTGTTCCGCGTGCTCGCCGACCTGGGCGACCTGCAGCTCGAAGAGACCGAAGGCACCTGGAACCTCGGCATCGGCTTCGTCGCGATCGTCGCGGCCGAGAAGGCGGATGCCGCCGCGTCGGCACTCGCACAGGACGGCATCGCGACCTGGCAGGTCGGCGTGGTGCAGGGCGGCGCGCTCCCCGACGACGCGCACGGCGCATTCGAGCAAGGGGCCAAGGGCGTGGACGGCGGCGCGGTGCGCCTGGTCGGAACCTACAACAGCGGTGGAGCGAACTAGATCCCATGTGCGGCATCGTCGGAATGGTCGGGCAGGGCTCGGTCAACCAGGAGATCTACGACGCGCTCCTGCTGCTGCAGCACCGCGGGCAGGACTCGACCGGCATCGCGACGGCAGAGGCGAACGGCATCTTCCACATCGCGAAGGCGAAGGGTCAGGTGCGCGAAGCGTTCCGCACCCGCGACATGCGGGGGCTCCTCGGAGACATCGGCCTGGGCCACGTGCGCTACGCGACCAAGGGCACGGCATCCAGCGAAGAAGAGGCGCAGCCGTTCTACGTGAACGCGCCCTACGGCATCGTGCTGGTGCACAACGGCAACCTCACCAACACCCGCGAACTCACCGGTGAGCTGTTCCACACGGACCGCCGGCACCTGAACACCAGCAGCGACACCGAGTTGCTGGTCAACGTCCTGGCCAACGAGCTGCAGTCCGCGATCTCCGGCGCCGAGTTGAACCCCGAGCAGGTTTTCCATGCCGTCGAGCGCGTGCACGAGCGCGTGGAGGGCTCGTACGCGGCGATCGCCCTCATCGCCGGCTACGGTCTGCTCGCGTTCCGCGATCCGTTCGGCATCCGCCCCCTGATCATCGGCACCCGCAAGACCGAAGACGGCTCCTACGAGTGGATCGTCACCTCCGAGTCCCTCGTGCTCGAGAACGGCGGCTTCGAGGTCGTGCGCGACGTGCTTCCGGGTGAGGCGGTCTTCGTCGACCTCGCGGGCCACCTGCACACCAAGCAGTGCGCCGCCGACCCCAAGCTCGTGCCGTGCTCGTTCGAGTACGTGTACCTCGCCCGGCCCGACTCGATCATGAACGGCATCTCGGTGTACGAGGCCCGTCTTCGCCTGGGCGAGCGCCTCGCCGACACGATCGCCAAGTACACGCCGATGGGCGCGATCGACGTCGTCATGCCGATCCCCGATTCGTCGCGCCCGGCCGCGATGCAGGTCGCGCGCAAGCTGGGCCTGGAGTACCGCGAGGGGTTCTACAAGAACCGCTACATCGGGCGCACGTTCATCATGCCGGGGCAGGCGGTGCGCAAGAAGAGCGTGCGCCAGAAGCTCAACGCCATGTCGAGCGAGTTCAAGGGCAAGAACGTGCTGCTGATCGACGACTCGATCGTGCGCGGCACGACCTCGAAGGAGATCATCCAGATGGCGCGGGATGCCGGGGCCAAGAGCGTCACGTTCGCCTCGGCCGCGCCGCCCGTGCGCTACCCGCACGTGTACGGCATCAACATGCCCTCGCGCCACGAACTCGTCGCGCACGGGCGCACGATTCCCGAGATCGCCGAGGAGCTCGGCGCGGACTACATGGTCTATCAGGAGGTCGAAGACCTCAAGGCGGCGATCCTCGAGGGCTCGGACGTCGAGGACCTCGACATGAGCTGCTTCGACGGCCGCTACGTGACGGGGACCGTCACCGAGGAGTACCTCGCCTGGGTCGAGGGTTCGCAGGAGTCCTGACCGGCGGGTCAGTTGCGGCGAACGGCCGCTTCGACGGCACCGGATGCGGCCATACGCCGCAACTCACAGGTCGTGGTGGAACTCCTCGATGAGGTGCTCGACCACCGCCGCCATCGCCTGGTCCTGGCCGGCGCCGGCGGCAGTCGCCTCGGCGGCGACCGCGCGCTGACGCTGCGCCGAGGTGCCGTCGGTGGCGATCGTCAGCACCCGCTCGACCTCGGCACGGCATCCGAGGGCATCGGCATCCTCCTCGATCATCTCGATGAGCTCGGCCATCAGCTGCGGAAACGGCACGATCTTGTTCGCACCGAAGTCGATGAGCCCCTCGGTGACGCCGTAGCGCTGGGCGCGCCACCTGTTCTCGCCGACCAGGAACCGGTCGTAGATGCGCCAGCGCTGGTTGCGGATGCGCAGCCGCCACAGCATCCGCAGCAGGCACTGCGTGACGGCGGCGAGCGTCAGCGCGTCCTCGGCGCGCGGTGAGACGTCCATGATGCGCGTCTCGAGGGTCGGGTACCTGTGCGAGGGCCGGATGTCCCACCAGATCTTCGACGAGTCCTCGATGATGCCCAGATCGACGAGCACGCCGACCGACCGCTGCAGCTCCGCCCAGCTCTGGTAGTCGGGGGGAAGACCCGTGCGGGGGAGGTTGTCGAACACCGAGATGCGATACGAGGCGAGCCCGGTGTCTTCGCCCTGCCAGAACGGCGACGAGGTCGACAGGGCCAGCAGGTGCGGGAGGAAATACGGCATCTGGCGCAGCAGGTCGGTGCGCAGCGCGTTGTCGTCGATGCCGACGTGCACGTGGCAGCCGCAGATCAGCAGCCGTCGGGCGACGCCGGCGAGGTCGCGCTCCAGGCCGTGATAGCGCTCCTTGTCGGTGTGCTGCTGCTGCTTCCAGTCCGAGAACGGATGACAGGATGCCGCGATCGGCGCGAGGCCGTAGCGCTCGGCGTGACGCGAGATCGTCGAGCGCAGCCGGCGCAGGTCGTCGCGCGCAGCGCCGATCGTCGGGCAGACGAGGGTGCCGATCTCGACCTGGCACTTCTTGTACTCGGGGCTGACCTGGTCCTGCAGGTCGGCGCGGCAGTCCTCGAGGAAGCCCTCGGGCGCGACCCCCAGCTCCTTCGAATCGCGATCGACGAGCAGGTACTCCTCTTCGATCCCGATGGTGAACGCGGGTCGCTCCATCGCGACCTCCTTCCGTTGCCCTATCTCAGCGCTCGGCAGAGCCCACGGCAAGGGTGGGGGCCGGAACTTTCCGGCACGCGGGGCCGCATAGGCTGGATCGGTGACTTCTGCTCCCGCTCGCCCGCTGTGGCAGGGAAGGTCTCTCGCGGTCATCGGCATCGTGCTGTTCGCGTTCTCGCTGCGGTCGGCGGTCGCCTCGCTGTCACCGCTGATCGACCACATCACGGTCGATTTCGCGATGCCACCGGCGATCATCGGGCTCATCGGCACCGCTCCGCCGGTCTGCTACGCGGTGTTCGGCATCCTCACGCCGCTCTTCGAACGCCGGCTGGGCCTCGAACGTCTCACCGTGATCTCGATCGTCGTCGTGACCGCAGGAATGGTGCTGCGCGGATTCGCGACGGATGCCGTGGCCCTGCTGCTGAGCACGTCGGTCATCTTCGCGGCGGTGGGCGTGGGCAACATTCTGCTGCCACCGCTCGTGCGCAAGTACTTCCCAGATCGCATCGGGCTCATGACGACGATCTACTCGACCACGATGGCGGTCGCCTCGTTCACGCCGCCGCTGATCGCGGTGCCGGTGGCCGACGCGACGAGCTGGCAGTTCTCGCTGGGACTGTGGGCGGTCTTCGCTGCGGTGGCGATCATCCCGTGGATCGCGATGCTCATCCGCGAACGCGCCCGCGAAGAGGATGCCGACATCGAGGCGCCGAACCCGCGCGTGTTCGGCCGCATGTGGCGCCTGCCGCTCGCGTGGGCGCTCGCGGTCGGATTCCTCGCGGCGGGCACGATCGCCTACACGTCCTTCGCGTGGCTGCCCCAGCTGCTCGTCGACACCGCGGGTGTCAGCCCTGCCGTGGCCGGCGCGCTGCTCTCGCTCTTCGCGGCGATGGGGCTGCCGGCATCCCTTCTGGTCCCCCTCCTGGTGACGCGCTACCACGCGACCCGGGCGCTGTTCGGCGTCGCCGTCGTGTGCGGCTTCGCGGGCATCGCCGGGCTGCTCTTCGCTCCGGAGGCGGCACCGTGGCTGTGGATCGTGCTGCTCGGGCTCGAGCCGCTGCTGTTCCCGCTGACGCTGGTGCTGCTGGGCCTGCGGACGCGCACGCACGAAGGATCGGTCGCGCTGAGCGGCTTCGTGCAGAGCATCGGCTATGCGATCGTCGCGCTGTTCCCGGTGGGCATCGGGCTGCTGCACGGTGCGACCGACTCGTGGACCGGGCCGCTCCTCGTGCTCGCCGTCGTCGTGGCCGCCGCGATTCCCGCGGGAGTCGTCGTCGCGAAGCGCACCACGATCGAAGACGAGTGGGAACGTCGGCACGGTTCCTGGTAGCGCGGCTCGGGCAGTCGCAGCTCGAAGCCGACTCCCAGCCAAGTCGAGATATATCGTGTTAGCGTCACGACATGCATCAGGAGTCCCTGCCCAGTCATGCCGACCAGGCCGCCGTGTGGGGTGGCGAGCACCTCTCCGATGACCTCGAGCGCACGGTCCGCGCCGAGATCGCCGACGGCGGAACGCACCGATCATCCCGTGCGGCGGATGCTGCGGCGTGCCCGGCAGTGGGTGTCGCGCTACCCGCGCCTCGAGCACGCGTACCGCGTGGGCGTCGGCATCCTGGGCGGCGCGCTGACCGGGCTCGGCGTGCTGCTGATTCCGCTGCCCGGACCGGGCTGGCTCGTGGTCTTCCTCGGGCTCGCGGTGCTGGGCACCGAGTTCCGCTGGGCCAAGCGCATCGCCGTCTGGCTCAAGCGTCAGCTCGATCGCTTCTGGGCGTGGTGGAAGGCACGCCGCGCGCAGCGCGCGGCGGCGAGCACGACGGCCTGAGCTCGTCCGTCGGCATCCATCGGACGCGCGATCTCGAGCGCTGCGAGCGCACGACAGACAAGCGCAGGCTCGGCCCGCGCATCACAGAGGTGAAGGCTAGGCCTTCTCCTTCTCGTCCTCGTACTCGTCGGCGTACTGATCCGCCCACTTGTCTACGTACTGCTCGTCGTCCGGGTGGCCCAGTTCTTTCTCCAGAGCGGAGTAGTTGACGGTCGGGCTGTAGGACTTGAGTTCGCGCGCGATTTTGGTGTGCTTCGCCTTCTGACGGCCACGCCCCATGCGAGACCCCCTCATTTCTGAGTCGCGGGCGGTGCGGGGGCAATCCGCCGCGTCAACCCGGGCATTCACGAAACCGGCTCGAGGGCCGGTAAGAGTAGCATTCAGGATAACACGGAGCCCCTGGTCGCCGACCGCTCCGACCCGGTACGAAAGGGCGATGACGCATGGCCGATGACGCACCCGAGAGCCCGATCGCACCGGATGCCGCCGCCGAGCCGGCGCCGGTGGGCGAGGCCGAAGCCGCAGCCCTGCACGGTGCAGTTCTCGTCGGGGCGGTACCCGGTCTGCCGACACGCGTCGTCAAGGAGGCGGGTCGATACGCCAAGCTCCTGCACGCGCCCCTCGTGGTCGTCCATGTCGATGTCACGCGCTTCGTCACCTATGAGGATCCCGACGGCTACGTGCACTCCGCGCCGATCGACATCAACGTGGCGGCCGGCGAGAGCGACCTCGCGATCGTCGAGGCCGAAGCGGCCAAGATCCTCGACGGGCACGACGTGCAATGGAGCGTCAAGCAGCTCGTCGGCGATCCCGCGATGGCCATGAAGCATCTCGCCGATCAGCTGGACGCACGACTGCTGGTCGTGGGCACGCGCAAGCGCGGTCTGGGCGAGTCGATCCGGGAGTTCTTCACGGGCTCGGTCGCCGCGCGTCTGGCGCACCGGCAGCAGCGGCCGATCCTGGTCATCCCGCTGGGAGAGCCCGTCCCCGACGACCAGGAGATCTGGCCGAGCTGAGCCCGGCCACACCTACGCCGAGACTGCAACGGGAGGTCGAGACCGAGGGGAAACCCCACAGTCTCGACCTCCCGTTGCCGTCTCGCGGTCCGGGCGCGCGGTTCAGCCGCGCAGGGTGCGCGTGACGTCTCGGGCGATGTCGTCGAGCCGCTTCACGACGTCGTCGATGACGGATGCCGCCAGCTCGCCGCCGCGCGCGACATGCGACCGAAGATCAGTGCGCACCTGCGCGCGGAACTCGTTGATCGCGGCATCCGCGCGGTGCACCTGCTCGCGACTCGCGGTGCGCGGGTCATCGCCGGTCGGCGTCTGGTTCGCAGTGGCGCGCTCGTCGCGCGTGGCCGCGGCCAGGTCGGCGCGCAGGCTCTTCATCGCTTCGCGCACGCTGCCGCGCACCTCGTCCGCGATCAGGCGCACCGAATCCGTCAAACCGGCCTCGATGCCCTCGAGGTCGCCCGAGCGGGCTGCGACTTCGGCGCGACCGGCATCCGTGATCTCGTAGACGGTCTTGCGGCCGTCGACGGTCTTGGTGACCAGTCCCTCTTCCTCGAGCTTGGCGAGGCGGGGATAGATCGTGCCGGCGCTGGGCGTATAGGTGCCGCCGGTTCGGTCGGCGAGGGCCTGCATCAGGTCGTAGCCGTGCCGTGGCCCCTCATCGAGGAGGCTGAGCAGGTAGAGGCGCAGGTCGCCGTGCGAGAAGACGGGTGCCATCACCACTCCTCCTCGTGAGAATCCGTCGCGGGAGCGCCGGCGGCGGCATCCGTCGTCGGGGTGGACGCCTGGGCGGGTGCACCGGCGCGGCGGAGGACCGTGACGTCGCCCGACACGGAGTTGGCGCGGACATCGACGAAGGAGCCGCTGAGCTCGCCGACCGATCCGGTGAAGTTCGTGGTCGGACCGGTGCCGAGACCCGATCGCACGACGCCGTCGACCTGCACGCGGCCGCTGACGCTGCGCACGACGAAGTTCGCCGGACGGCCGTCGTCGAGCCGCACGGTGGCGTTGCCGCTCACCGTGTTGAGGGCGACCTGGTGGGCCTCGCCGGTCGAGTCGACGAGCATGGCGCCCGAGACCGTGTCGATCGTGGCCTTGCGCAGGGTTCCGGTGGCCGCGACGTCGCCCGAGACGCTGTTCGCGCTGAGGGAGCCGACGAGCTCGCGGATCTGCACATCGCCCGAGACGGCGTTGACCGTGAGGTCACCGGTGATGCCGTCGACGATGATGTCGCCTGAGACGGTGTTGAGTCGGGTGTCGTGCCGGATGCCGGACACCAGCGCGCTGGCGCTGACGACGCCGAGCGTGAGTGCGACCTCGCGGGGGACCGCGACGCTGATCTCGGCCTTGGGGCCGCCGGCGCCGAAGTTGCGGAACACCTCGAGGAAGTTGTCCCACCGCAGCTGCGGGTGGTCGATCTCGACGACGTCGCCGGTGACCTCGATGCGGAGGTCCTTGATCGTGACGCCGTGGACCTCGATGCGAGCGCCGGGCTCGTCGTGTCCGATGACGTCGATCTGGCCTCCGACGAGGCCGACCTTGAGCTTGCGCACCGTTTCGATGTCGATGACGCGGGTCTCGCCCGGGTGGATGATCCACTTCTCGAGAGTCATTGTGTGCTTCCGTTCTTGAGGGACTGACTCGCGATATATCGCGATGAACCGAGAGTAACACGATATATCGCGAGTGCGCCAAGACATCACGACAGCGCTCAGCAATCTCTCGGCTTGACATTGACGCAACGTCAAGATCTAACGTGGTGATCACACCGAACGAGAGAAGGGGCATGGCATGGCAGATGACGAGTGGTCGATCCAGCAGATCGCCAAGATCGCCGGAACGACCAGCCGTACCCTGCGTCATTACGGCGAGATCGGCCTGCTGCCGCCCTCGAGCGTCGGCCACAACGGCTACCGCCACTACGACCGGAATGCGCTCGTACGGCTTCAGCGGATTCTGCTGCTGCGCGAACTGGGGCTCGGTCTGCCCCAGATCGGCGAGGTGCTCGCTCGCGAGAGTACGCAGGAAGACGCCCTGACCGGCCACCTCGCGTGGCTGCGCCAGGAACAGGACCGGCTGGAACGGCAGATCGTGTCGGTCCAGCTCACCATCGAGGCACTGAGAGGAGGTGAACGACTCATGGCAGAAGACATGTTCGACGGCTTCGACCACACGCAGTACAAGGACGAGGTGCAGGAGCGCTGGGGCAAGAAGGCCTACGCCGACAGCGATCGCTGGTGGCGCGGTATGAGCGCCGACGAGAAGTCGGCGTGGAAGCAGCGCGCGGCCGATCTGGGCCGCGACTGGATCGCCGCAGCCGAGAGCGGCAGCGCGCCCGACGGCGGCGAGGCGCAGGCTGTCGCGAAGCGCCACGTGGAGTGGCTGACCGCGATTCCCGGCACACCCGCCGCGGCGCCGGGCGGCGACGTCAAGGCGTACGTGATCGGGCTGGGCGAGATGTACGTCGCCGACGAGCGCTTCGGAGCGAACTACGCGACGAGCGCGGGTGGCACGGCCGGCGCGGAATTCGTCCGCGACGCGCTGCGCGCCTACGCGGAGGCGAACCTGTAGTCCCCCGAGAGTGCGGATGCCGCGTCCCGACGAATCGTCGGGGCGCGGCATCCGTCATCTCGCTGAGGCGACCCGCTCGTCGGCGTCGAGGCGAGGCCCGCGCCACCGCGGCCCGAGGTCGAGGACGCCGGCGCGTGCGGCGTCCAGCGCCGCGGAGACCGCTCCGATGCAGACGACGTCGCCGCCGAGCTCCGAGGCGACCAGCTCGGGAGCGGGCAGGTCGAGCTCGAGCGACAGCGACGCGCGCGCGGCGTCGACGAGATCGGCGGCGTCCGCGGGCGCCATGCCCGACAGGATCACGCGTCGGGGGTCGAACAGGCTGCCGAAGACGCCCGCGATGATGCTGAGCACCCTGCCCGCCCGCGCTACGAGCACCTCCGCATCCCGGTCGCCCTCCCTCGCGAGCGCCAGCACCGCCCTGCCGTCGGCCGCGACGGGCCAGGAGTCGGCGAGCGCACCTTCCGGCGAGATCTCTCCGGACAGGATCTGCTCCTGCGCCCATCGGCTGATCCTGACGCCAAGACCGCCGGCATCTTCGACGCCGAGAACATGATCGAATGCCACCATTTCGGCGACGCCACCGTGCGCACCACGCAGCAGGTTGCCGTCCACGACGGCCCCTGCCCCGAGGAACTCGCCACTGAGCACCGTGACGAAGTCACGCAGGCCGACCGCGGCCCCGACCGAGCCCTCCGCCAGCGCCGCGAGCGAGGCGTCGTTCTCCACGCGGACGAGCGGAGCCCACGCACCGAACAGCTCGGTGAGGTTCGGATTCATGCGACGCCAGAAATCGTCGCGATGCGGGGGTGAGGCGCCGACGGAGTCGACGGGCGCCGGAACCGCCGCGCACAGGGCGAGGACGTCGTCGCGCGTGACGCCCGCCGCCCGCAGGGCGTCGTCGACGGCCGAGGTCGCGGCGGCGCGCCGCTCATCGGGGGCGTCATGATCGAGGTCGGTGTCGGTGTGCTCGCGGGCGAGGATCTCGCCGCGCAGATCCGCCACCGCGGTCAGGATGTGATCCGGACCGACGTCGACGCCCACGACGACTGCGGCATCGGCGCGCAGGTCGAATCGCCGGGCGGGGCGGCCCTTCTGGTACTCGCCCACCGCCCGCGCGTTCGGGAGCTCGCGCAGCAGACCGAGCTCGACGAGCTCCTCGATGACGTCGATCGTGGTCGATCGCGTGAGTCCGACGGCGCCCATGGCGTCGCTCGCGGTGAAGACCCCGGACTCCCACGCATGCGAGAGGACGGCACCGAGGCTCGCACGGCGCACGGAGGCCGCGAGTGAGATCGGCTGGGACACGGGTATTGACCTTTCACCTGTCTCCCTGCATTATGGTCCCATCGAGTTGATTCGGCTAGTAAATCTACTCAACGAACCAAAAGAGTCATCACCGACGATGAACCGACGAGAGGACAGCGACGTGGCTGTGACGTCCCCCCGAAGCACGAAGGCCCTCGCGACTGGCGTGCTGCTCGCCCTGGTCGGCTCCTCACTGGCCGCGTGCGCGTCCGACGGCCGCGAGACGATTCGCTTCGCCCTCGCCAAGCCGGAGGCGATTCCCTACATGAGGGATCTCGTCAAGGAGTACAACAGTTCCCAGGACGAGGTGAACGTCGTGCTCGACACTTCCGGCATCGATGCGGTCTCGGCCGGTTTCGTCCGCGGCGATCCACCCGACATCGCCCTGAACAACTACAACCAGGAGACCGCACGCTTCATCCAGCGCTGCGCCATGTCGGATCTCTCCGACACCGAGGCCGCACAGAGCGTCCGGGAGGACCTGACGCCGTTCATGGATCAATTCGGCGTCTGCCCCGGCCGTACGAGCGCGATTCCCTACTCGATCATGGGCGCGGCGGTGATCTACAACAAGGACATCTTCGAGCAGAACGATCTCGACGTGCCCACGACGTGGGACGAGCTGATCGAGGTGTGCGAGACGCTCGAGGCGGCGGGGGTCACGCCGTTCTACGGGACCTTCGCCGACAACTGGACGGTGGGGCAGGGCTGGTACGACTACACGGTGGGCGGCATGCTCGACACGGTGACGTTCTTCGACGAACTGGCCGAGGAGGGGGCCGACGTCGGCCCGAACTCCACGGTGTCGTTCCAGAAGGATCAAGCCGAGCCCGTGGACAAGATGCTGGAGCTCGCGCAGTACGTCAATCCCGACGCCTCGAGCCGCACGTACGGCGACGGCAACACGGCGATGGCGAACGGCGAGGCCGCGATGTACCTGCAGGGCCCGTGGGCGTTCGGCGAGATCGCGAAGGCGGCCCCCGACCTCCAGCTCGGGATGTTCCCGCTGCCGGTCACCGACGACCCTGACGACCTGAAGGCCCGCATCAACATGGACCTCGCGGCGTGGATCCCCGAGGCCTCCAGGCACAAGGAAGCGGCACGCGCGTTTCTGGCGTACCTCTACCAACCAGAGGTCATCCAGGCGTACAACGAGTCGCAATTGGGCTTCTCGCCGACCAAGGACGCCCCACCCGTGGAAGACGAGCGCATCACCGGACTTCAGGAGTACATCGACGCTGGCGATGTCTACCAGGGCTCGACGCAGCTCGTGCCACGGGCGATCCCGATCATGAACTACACGCAGGCCATCATCCTCGGCAGCGATCCGCAGCGGATCCTGAGCAACATCGACGCCGACTACGCGCGGCTCGCTTTCCGTCAGCAGTGATCCGGGAACGAAGGAGTCTCTCATGACAACCACGACGACCACGCCGACCACGACGACCCTCATCACGCAGGGTGCGCGACGAGGGGGGCAGGCGCGCTCGCGCCACCGCGTCGAGCCCATCTACTACTGGTTCCTGATTCCCACCGTGATCCTGTTCACTCTGGCGATCACGGTTCCCGCGGTGATCGGCATCTTCTTCAGCTTCACGAACTCCATCGGCCTCGGTGACTGGGAGTTCATCGGGCTGACGAACTACATCGCGCTGTTCAGCGATCCGCTCGTCGTGCAGAGCTACCTGTTCACATTCGGGTTCTCGCTCGTCACGGTCGTGCTGGTCAACATCATCGCCCTGCTGCTCGCGGTCGCGTTGACGTCGCGCATTCGGCTGAAGACACCGTTGCGAACGATCTTCGTGATCCCGATGGTGATTTCGGCCATCATCATCTCGTTCGTCTTCAAGTTCCTGTTCTCGAACTCGCTGCCGGCGTTCGGCACCATCTCCGGCGTCGCGTGGCTCCAGGAGAGCATCCTGGCCAATCCGGACTGGGCATGGCTGGCCATCGTCATCGTCACCGCGTGGCAGGCCATCCCTGGTGCGCTGCTCATCTACATCGCCGGCATCCTGTCGATCCCCGGCGACGTGTACGAGGCCGCTGACATCGACGGGGCGAGCAAGACCCAGCAGCTCATGCGCATCACCGTCCCGCTCATGCTCGGGTACATCGTGATCAACGTGATCCTCGGCTTCAAGGGCTTCTTGAACGCGTACGACGTCATCAAGGGCCTGACCGGCGGCGGTCCGGGAACGTCGACCTACAGCATCGCGATGACGGTCATCTCGGGTCTGACCACCGGTGACTATGCCTATCAGATGGCGAACGCGACCGTCTTCTTCGTCATCACGATCATCATCGCCCTGCTCCAACTCTCGATCACGCGCGGAAGGAACGCCCTCTGATGTCTGTTCAGCCAGCTCTCGTCGTCGAGACAGTCCAAGCCACCGAGGTCCTCGAAGGCGTCGATCCAAAGCCCGCCAAGAGCCGCTTCGGCATGGAGCGCGTCAACTGGACAGGCACAATCCTGCTCATCCTCTGCGCGATCACGGTCCTGCTGCCGCTGTACGTGACCGTCACGATGGCGTTCAAGACGAGTGAGCAGGCCGTCGACGGCAACGCGTTCTCGCTCCCTGCGCCGTTCAGTGTCGAGGGCTTCGTCGCCGCATGGAATCTTGTCAATTTTCCGGTCGGGGCGGCCATGTCGGTGCTGGTCACCGCGGGCACCGTCACCGCGACGATCTTCCTCGCGGCCTTCGCGTCGTTCGCGATCGTCCGCAACTGGGATCGCAAGCTCTTCCGCTACTCGTTCTTCTACCTGCTCGCGGCGATGTTCATCCCGTTCCCCGTCGTCGCCCTGCCGCAGGTGCAGCTGACCGGACTCGTCGGACTCGCCAACCCGGCCGGCGTGATCATCCTCGCGACCATGTTCCAGCTCAGCTTCAGCGTGCTGCTGTTCACCGCCTTCCTGCGCTCGATCCCGTTCGAGCTGGAGGAGAGTGCGCGTATCGACGGCGCGTCAACCTGGCAGACCTTCTGGCACATGATCTTCCCGCTGCTCGCGCCGATGAGCGCGACGATCGGCATCTTCGCGTTCCTGTACGCGTGGAACGACTTCATGATGCCGTCGCTCATCATCGCCGACCCCGCGCTGCAGACACTTCCCGTGCTCAACTCGCTGTTCCAATCGCAATTCAGCAACAGCTACAACGTCGCCTTCGCGTCGTACCTGATGGCAATGGCCCCGGCGATCATCGTCTACCTGTTCACTCAGCGATGGGTGATGGAAGGCGTCACCCAGGGTGCCGTCAAGGGCTGATGCCCGCGGCATCCGAACCACCTCCCATTCGAAAGGACCCCGGTCTGAAGTGACCACCACCGCACGCACCCTCCCCTCGCCCTCGTTCGCCCGCGACGACGCCTCCTGGTGGCGCCAAGCCGCTGTCTATCAGGTGTATCCGCGCAGCTTCGCCGACGCCGACGGCGACGGTCTGGGAGACATCGCCGGAATCACCTCCCGGGTGCCGTACCTCGCCGAACTCGGGATCGACGCCGTCTGGCTGAGCCCGTTCTACCCGTCTGCGCTCGCCGACGGCGGCTACGACGTCGCCGACTACCGCAACGTCGACCCTCGCCTGGGCTCGCTGGCCGATTTCGATGAGATGCTCACGGCGCTGCACGCAACGGGCATCCGCGTCGTCGTCGACATCGTGCCCAACCACACCTCCGACCAGCACGAGTGGTTCCAGGAGGCGCTCGCGGCCGGACGCGGTTCGGCTGCGCGCGATCGCTACATCTTCCGCGAGGGACGGGGGCACGACGGGTCGGAGCCTCCCACGGACTGGGAGTCGCTGTTCGGCGGCCCGGCGTGGGAGCGGGTCGCCGACGGACAGTGGTACCTGCACTTCTTCGCGGTCGAGCAGCCCGACCTCAACTGGGCGCACCGCGGGGTGCGCGATGACTTCGTGCGCACGCTGCGGTTCTGGTCCGATCGCGGCGTCGACGGCTTCCGCATCGACGTCGCGCACATGCTGACGAAGGATCTGACGGAACCGCTGCCGACGCAGGCCCAGCTGAACGACCTGCCTCGAGACGGGCAGCACCCCACCGTCGACCGGGATGACGTCCACGAGGTGTACGCCGAGTGGCGCGCGGTCTTCGATTCGTATGACCCTCCGCGCACGGCGGTTGCCGAAGCGTGGGTCGACCCCGCGCGGGTACCGCTCTACGCGAGCGCCGAGAGTCTGGGCCAGGCGTTCAACTTCGATCTGCTCGAGGCTGACTTCGACGCGGACCAGTTCCGCAGGATCGTGACCGCGAACCTCGAGCTCGCAGCGTCATCGGGATCGTCCACGACGTGGGTGCTCTCCAACCACGACGTCGTCAGGCATGCCACGCGCTACGGACTGCCGCATCCGTCGCGCGGCGCAGACGGGCGGCCCGCGCGAAAGCACGGCAACGAGTGGCTGCTGTCGGGGGGCAGGCAGCCCGCACTCGACCGTGCAGGGGGACTTCGGCGCGCGCGGGCCGCCACTCTCTTCGTGCTCGGGCTCCCGGGCTCGGCCTACCTTTACCAGGGGGAGGAGCTGGGCCTGCACGAAGTCGTCGAAATCGACGATGCCTCACGGCAGGACCCGACCTTCTTCCGCAGTCCCGGGTTGGACGCGGGACGGGACGGATGCCGCGTCCCGCTGCCCTGGACGCGCAGCGGCAGCTCGTTCGGCTTCGGCGATGACGGCGCCCACCTGCCGCAGCCGGTGTGGTTCGGCGCAGAGTCGGTGCAGGCGCAGGACGGCGACCACGACTCGACCCTGACGCTGTATCGGCGGGCGCTGGCGCTGCGCCACGACCTGCAATCGGGCGAGCAGCTCACGTGGATCGACACCGGACGGCCGGACGTGCTGGGCTTCGAGCGCCCGAACGGCTGGGCGATCATCACCAACTTCGGCGCAAGAGCCCTACGAACTCGATCGAACCGATGCGGTGATCTCCAGCATCGATGCGGCATTCGGGGTCGTGCCGGCCGAATCGACCGTCTGGCTCTTCGCCCGCTGAGATCGAACGGCTGCCGGTGAGGTCGAGCGGCCGATCTCACCGGGAAAAGACGGATGCCGTGTCGCGACACGATTGTCGGGACACGGCATCCGAGCTCCGGGGGGAGCGGGTCAGCCTAGGGAGCTGACACGATTTATCAGGTGCGGCGGTTGCCGCTGATCACGCGGAACAAGAAGATGATCAGCGCGATCACGCCGACGATGAGCGCGACCCAGAGGAGCCAGCTCAGAGCCGAGTTCAGGCCACCGAAGATCGCGAGAATGACCGCGATGACGATGATGATGATGAGGGCGAGGTTCATTGGAGGGTTCTCCTTCTGTCGCCGGGATCTGCGAGGTAGGCGCGGCCCGGATGCCTCGGGGGGCACGGATACGAGAATGGCACCCCCGCGGTGGACGGGGGGAGGGGGTTGACGAGCGGCGATCGCCGGTGCTAACGCTTCACTCCGCCGGAATCCGGGGATATCTGCGTCGACAGAACGTGTCAACCCCTTCGGTCGCATGGCCTGCCGTCGTACCGTCGAGGAACACCAAGGTCCCCAAGACCAAGGAGGAGACCATGCCGAACGGACGTGGGTCGGGCAGCCTGAAGAATCGCGAGCTGTATGAGGAGCTGCGAAACGAAGGCGCCTCCAAAGAGAAGGCGGCGCGCATTTCGAACGCCGTCGAGCGCGACGGAGCAAAAGCAGTCGCCCATCGGGGCGGCAAGGCCGGCGACTACGAGGACTGGACGGTCCCGCACCTTCGGGAGCGCGCCCGTGAGCTCGGACTGTCGGGCTACTCCGGCAAGCGCAAGTCGCAGCTCATCACGATGCTGCGCGAGCACTGACTCGCACTGAACCCTTACGCACGAAGACAAGAGGCGGCGTGGCACGACTGGTCCGGGTGCGCCCGGGAGACGACCCGGGTTACCGCCGCGTCCGTTCAGGCAACGGATTCCGCTATCTCGACGAGAAGGGTCAGGCGGCGCCGCCGTCCGATCGCGAGCGCATTCATGACCTCGTCATTCCGCCCGCGTGGGAGGACGTCTGGATCGCCGTCGATTCTCACGCCCACATCCAGGCGACCGGCGTCGATGATGCCGGGCGTCGTCAATACCTGTACCACCCGCGCTGGCGCGAACGTCGTGATCGCCGCAAGTTCTCGCGCGCCCTCGAGCTCGCGGCGGCGCTTCCCCACGCGCGCGGGCGCGTCACCACAGCTCTGCGTCGCGACGACCTCGACCGCGAGCGCGTCCTGGCGGCATCCTTCCGTCTGCTCGACGAAGCGGCACCCAGGATCGGCTCGGCGCGCTACCTCGCTCAGCACGGCAGTCGGGGTCTGACGACCCTCCAGCGCCGGGATGCGACGGTGACGGCATCGCTGATCACGCTGTCGTTCCCGGGCAAGAGCGGCAAGCGCGCGTTCATCGAGATCGACGACGAAGAGCTCGCGGCGGTGATGGGCGAGCTCGGCGCGGGCCGCCCGCGCTCGCCGCTGCTGTCGTACCGGCGCGGCAATCGGCGGGTGCCGCTCACCCCAGCCGACGTGAACTCGCACGTGCGCTCCCTCACCGGCGGGGCGTTCACGGCCAAGGACTTCCGCACGCTCCGCGGCACGATCATGGCGGCCGAGACGCTCGCGAGGATCGGCACGGTCGATACGGCGAAGGAGCGCAAGCGCGCCGAGACGCTCGCCGTGCGGGCCACTGCCGACGCGCTCGGCAACACCCCCGCCGTCGCACGGAGCAGCTACATCGACCCCGCCGTCTTCAAGGCGTACGAGCGCGGCAGGCTGCTCGCGCTGGACGTCTCGCCCGAGTCGGCGATCCAGCGGCTGCTCGTCGGGTGACGCAATAGGGTGAGGGCGTGCCGCGCCCACCCGTTTTCCGTGCCCGGATGCTGGGGCTGGTGGTGGCGGGCGGCGTGCTGGGCGTCGCGCTGCGAGAGCTTCTGCTGCTCCCCTTCTCCACGGGCCAGGCGGGTGCCGACTCGCTGGTCCTGCCCGCCGCGACGATGGGCGTGAACGTGGTCGGATCGTTCGCGCTGGGCATCGTGATCGGGCGGCTCGGCGATCGGCATCCGCTTGCCCGTGCGTTCATCGGCACCGGCGTGCTCGGCGGGTTCACGACGTACAGCGCGTTCGCGGTGCAGACTGCGGTGCTCCTCGGCGTCGTGCCCTGGGCGGGCATCGCACTCGCGGGCGTGTCGGTGCTGCTCGGACTGGGCGCGGCGGCGCTCGGTCTGCGCCTGACGCAAACCTCGCCGGCCGCCGGCGGCGCGAGGTCCGACGGTCCGGGGGCCGCGCTGTGAACGGCTGGGCGTTCGTCGCTGCGGCCCTCGCCGGCGGGATCGGCGCGGGCCTGCGATACATCGTGGATGTCCTGGTCGTCGGAGGCAGGCCGGGGCGGCTGCCCCTCGGCATCCTCGTGGTCAACATCACCGGCTCCTTCGCGCTGGGGGTGCTCACCGGGCTGGGTGCAGGCCTCGTCGGCACAGATCTCGCCTGGGTCATCGGGGTCGGGCTGCTCGGCGGGTACACGACCTTCAGCACGGTCTCGGCGGAATCCGTGCTGCTGATGCGCGCGGGCGAGACGCGTCGGGGCTGGATGAACGCGCTCATCACCCTGGGGCTCGGTGTCGCCGCCGGCGCGGCCGGGCTGTTCGTCGGCGGCCTCTTCTAGGCCGGTTTCCCGCGGAATTCCGGCCCGGATTTCGGCCATCCTGCGGATCGGGGCATGGGATACTGAGACCTCGATACATTCACGTATCCGTCGCAGAGAGGTCTCTGCGACACACGACCCGGCGATCTCGCCCGGGCGACCGACCTGCACCACAGTGAAGGCCACCGTGTTCAACCTCGCCGTCCTGAGCCTCAAGAACCGTGCGCTCATCGCACTCGTCACGATCGTCGCGGCGATCTTCGGCACGCTCGCGCTGACGAGCCTGAAGCAGGAGCTGATCCCGTCGATCGAGTTCCCGCAGCTCGTCGTGGTCTCGACCTATCCGGGCGCATCGCCCGAAGTGGTCAGCAACGATGTGTCGGTGCCCATCGAGACGGCGATCCAGGGCGTCCCCGGGCTCGAGTCGACCTCGGCCACCAGCACGACGAACGCGTCGATCATCCAGGCCTCATTCACCTACGGCACCGATCTGGCGACCGCCGAGCAGAAGATCAACCAGGCGATCAACCGCATCAAGGCCACACTCCCGGAAGGCGTCGAACCGAACGTCATCTCCGCGAGCATCGATGACTTCCCGGTCATCCAGCTGGCGGTGACCGGCTATGACGACGAAGAGACGATCCAGGCCCAGCTCGAGGCCTCGGTCATCCCCGAGATCGAGGACGTGGCGGGCGTCAACGCCGCCGCGATCGTCGGTGGCGTCGGTCAGCGCGTCACGATCACGCCCGACCAGGAGGCGCTCGCCGCGGCGGGCTACACGCAGCAGGCGATCCGAGACGCGCTCGATCAGAACGGCGTGCTCTTCCCCGGCGGCGAGATCACCGAGGACGGCCAGACCCTCACCGTGCAGACCGGCTCCAAGATCACGTCGGTCGACGAGATCGCCGCACTCCCGCTCGTGCCGTCCACACCCGAGCAGCTCCAGGCCGGCACGCTCACGATCGACGACGTCGCGACCGTCGAGCAGAATCAGGATCCGGTCACGACGATCTCGCGGGTGGACGGCAAGCCGGCCCTGACGATCGCCGTCACCAAGCTTCCCGCGGCCAACACCGTGGACGTGTCCACCGGCGTGCTCGCGGTGCTCCCCGACCTCGAAGACAGCATCGGCGGCGCGGAATTCACCGTCGTCTTCGACCAGGCCCCCTACATCCAGCAGTCGATCGAGGCGCTCGCGCAGGAGGGGCTGCTCGGGCTGTTCTTCGCGGTGATCGTGATCCTGATCTTCCTGCTCTCGGTTCGTGCGACCCTCGTGACCGCGATCTCGATCCCGACCAGCGTGCTGATCACCTTCATCGGCATCCAGGCGTTCGGGTACTCGTTGAACATCCTCACCCTCGGTGCGCTCACGATCGCGATCGGGCGCGTGGTGGATGACTCCATCGTCGTGATCGAGAACATCAAGCGGCACTACGTCGGCGACGCCGAGAAGATGCCCTCGATCCTGCGCGCGGTTCGCGAGGTCGCCTCCGCCGTCACCGCCTCCACCGTCACGACGGTCGCGGTGTTCCTGCCCATTGCATTCGTCGGAGACGTGACCGGAGAGCTGTTCCGTCCGTTCGCCCTCACGGTGACGATCGCGATGACGGCATCGCTGTTCGTCGCGCTGACCATCGTCCCGGTGCTCGCATACTGGTTCCTGCGCCCGGGCAAGCCGCTCCTCGATGCGGCCGGCAACCAGGTCGATCCCGAAGCTCCCGAGGCCCCGCCGAGCCGCCTGCAGAAGGCCTACCTGCCGATCCTCGGCTGGACGCTGAGGCACTCCTGGATCACCATCGGACTGGCCGTCGTGGTGCTGCTGGGAACCGTGGCGCTCGCGCCGCTCATGAAGACGAACTTCCTCGGCGACTCGGGTCAGAACACGTTCACCATGACGCAGGACATCGGTGCGGCCCCCAGCCTCGAGGCCGAGGATGCCGCGTCCGAAGAGGTCGAGGCGATCCTCCTCGACATCGAGGGCATCGAGACCGTCCAGGTGTCGATCGGCTCGAGCGGGTCTGCCCTCCGCGACGCGTTCTCGGGCGGCGGAAGCGGCATCACCTACTCGATCACGACCGATCCCGACGTCGACCAGGTCGCCCTGCGCGAAGAGGTCCAGGCCGCCGTGTCCGAGCTCGACGACGCCGGCACGATCACCGTCGCCGGCGGCGGTGGAGGCTTCGGCTCGAGCGACATCGCGATCGATGTCACCGCGCCCGACTCAGCGACCCTGCAGGAGGCGACGGACGACGTCGTCACCGCTGTGACCGGCGCCGACGGCGTGGGCCAGGTCTCGAGCAACCTCTCGGCATCCCTCCCCTACATCGCCGTGGTCGTCGACGCCGACAAGGCCGCGTCGCTCGGGTTGTCGGAGGTCGCGGTCGGAGCGCTCGTGTCCAACACGATGCAGCCTCAGCAGATCGGCACGGTCGAGATCGACGACTCGTCGCTCACGGTGTACCTCGCGGCTTCGCAGGTTCCCATGACGCTCGACGAGCTGCGGCAGCTGAGCATCCCCAGTGCGACGGGACCGATCCCGCTCGAGGACGTCGCCTCGGTCGAAGAGACCGAAGGCCCCACCTCGATCACGACCGAGGGCGGCCAGCGCACCGCGACGGTCACCGTCACGCCGTCCACCGACGACCTGACGGCAGCCTCCGCGTCGGTCACCGCAGCGCTGGCCGACGTCGAGCTGCCGGAGTCCGCCGACGCGTCGCTCGGCGGCGTGCTCTCACAGCAGCAGGACGCCTTCACCCAGCTCGGACTCGCGCTGCTCGCCGCGATCCTGATCGTGTACATCGTGATGGTCGCGACCTTCAAGTCGCTGCGCCAGCCGCTCCTGCTGCTGATCTCGGTGCCGTTCGCGGCCACCGGCGCGATCCTGCTGCAGATCATCACGGGTGTGCCGCTCGGGGTCGCGTCGCTGATCGGTGTGCTGATGCTGATCGGCATCGTCGTGACGAACGCGATCGTGCTCGTCGATCTGGTGAACCAGTACCGCGTGAAGGGTCTGACCGCGCACGATGCCACGGTCGCGGGTGGATCCCGACGCCTTCGCCCCATCCTGATGACGGCGCTCGCGACGATCTTCGCGCTGACCCCGATGGCGCTCGGCATCACCGGGCACGGGGGGTTCATCTCCCAGCCCCTCGCGATCGTCGTGATCGGCGGGCTCGTGTCGTCGACCGTGCTGACCCTGCTCGTCCTCCCGACGCTCTACAACCTGGTCGAGGGGGCCAAGGAGCGGCGCGCGCTGCGGCGCGCGGGCGGATCGGCCGCTGCGACCGGATCACTCGAGCCGGTCCTGGTCGGTGCGGGGGCAGCCGGCGCCGCCGAGCCTGTGCTCACGCGGCGCGAGCTGCGGACGCGCGAGGCCGCGGCCGCCGGATCGGCCGCTGCCGCCTCCGCCGAGGTCGAGGTGCCGACGATCGACGAGGGGCCTGACATCGAGGTGCCGCAGGCGGACCCATCGGCCGCGCTGACGGCCGAAGTCGCCGACATCGAGGTTCCCGCGCTCGACGAGGGCCCCGACATCGAGGTGCCCGAAGCCGACCCCTCCGCCGAGCTTGCGGCGGAGATCGCAGATTCCGCCCCCGAGGACGCCGCGGCGGACCCGATGCCCGATGCTGCGGATTCGGATGCCGACGCGGAGGTCGAGGCTGAGGCTGAGACTCAGGCTGAGGAGCAGGCGGATCACGACGCTGAAGCCGGCGTCGACGGTGAGGCGCCGACGGAGTCCGACGGCACGCCCGAGGACGAGCACCGCGACCACTCCGCATAGCGACGGTGCGGCGGATTCGGACGCGCGAACCGGAATCGGATGCCGGCGCCCGCCTGATCCGATTCCGGTGCGCGGCTCCGATTCCGTTGCCCCGGAGGTCGACGACTCAGGGCTGTCGCTGCAGCCAGGGGCGCAGCATCCGCGTCACCCACGGCAGCACGAGGTACGTCATCACCGGCGTCAGCAGGATCGTCGTCAGCAGGATGCGAACCACCAGCGGCCAATCTGCGAAGCCCGGAACGAAGCCGAGCGCCCACGAGGCGAGCAGGTTCACCGGGAAGAAGCCGAGCCAGATGGTCACGGCCTGCTTCCATCGGGGTGGCGGCGAGGGGATCGGCTGCTGGATCGGCCCGGTGGCCGGCGCGTCCGCGCCGCGCCGCGAATCGACGTGCGTGGCGAACGGAGCGTCGAACCACCCCTCGATCCCGGTGCGCCGCTCGACCCGCACCTCGCTCGCGAAGGCGCGGCCCGACTCGAGCCACCAGCCGCGCTGAGGCGAGTCGTCCCACGCCTCGAGCGTGGGGATGTCGCGGAATCGATACAGCATGTACCAGAGGTCGCTGCCCTCACCGGCGCGCACCCAGCCCGAGCCGAGGAAGCCGTCGAAGGTCGTGGCGAGGTCGGTGCCGGCCTGCATCCACGAGGTCGCCTCGACCGCCCGTGCCGGGTCGATGCGCCGTTCGATCGCGACCGTGATCGGGTGAGCATCGGTTTCAGCCATGGATCCATCCTCGCGCGTGGCGGCGGCGCGGACTCACCGAGCGCTGCGGATCAGGTGAGTGCCTGGGTGCTCGGGTTCGGGCTGGCGTGCGGTCTGACCGCGCATGACGCGGCGGCGCGAACGGACGCTCCGGCGTGGGCGCACCGCAGGGCGCTGGCGCTGGCGCACCGGCTGCGGGCCGTGCGCTGCCTTCGCGAGGTGGTCGGCTCGCAGGCGGGGCGCGACGACGACCGTGCGGCTCGTGCTTCCGACCCGCGACGGCGCCGTGGGAGCGGGTTCGTCCGCGGGGCGGCCGATCGTGCGCGCGAACAGCAGAAGCCAGGAGAAGACCTGGGCGAAGACGATGAGCTCGAACGTCGCGAGATTGATGAATCCGGCGATGTAGGGCGCGGCGGTCGCGACGAGCCCGAGCCCCACGCGACGGCTCGCGCGTCCGATGACGCCGTGCATGCCGCGCAGCATCCACCGACTGGTGGCCAGGATCACGATGAATGCGAACACCGCGCCGGTGGACGCGCGATCGTGGAGGAACTCATTCGTGCTGACCGGGATGATGCCGACGAAGGAGAGATGGATGCCGAGCACGCAGACCAGCAGCGGGACAACGGTCGCAGCACGGCGGTTCGCCAGCACCGGCGTGCCGGCGTGCCGCTTCATCTCGCGGCGGAGGAACAGAGCGAACACCACGACCCCGGCGCCTGTCAGTACGATCGTCGCGTTGAACACGTAGCCGGAGAACACCGCGAACGTGCCCAGGCGGCTGAAGTGGAGGTGCCACCACAGCGGGTCAGGGGTCGTCACGATCGAGATCAGCAGGCCGACGGCGAGGAGGGCGGCGGTGGCGAAGCCGACCTGGGACGCCGTGCTCTCCCGAAGGAGCGCGAGAAGATCAGGCGCGCGTCGAACCGGGGCGAGGGGTCGGACGAGTTCGGGTGCGTCGGCGAGGAGGGCCACGGCGGCGGTCGGCCTTTCGTGAGGCGAGAGCGTCAGCGCTCCCGCCCTGCAGGTACTCCGGGCGCAGCCGCTTATCCCCCGGATCGTCGGTGCTGTTCAGGCAATGATGCTCCCTCCCAGCAGGCATTGCCTGGCTTGAGGGTATCCTTTCCGCGCAAGCCCCGGCGAATCCGCCGACTCGGAAGCGCTATTCGCGCTGTCCGCTCACTCCCAGGAAGCGGATGAAGACCGCGATCCAGCCGAAGATCAGCGCGAACACGATGATCTCGAATGCGGTCAGCGAGAAGTAGCCCACGACGAACAGCACCACCGAGGCGACAGTGGCCACAAGGAACGCCCACGAGGAGATGAAGTAG
Organism: uncultured Actinomycetota bacterium; assembly: GCA_963781135.1. Classification (GTDB taxonomy): domain Bacteria; phylum Actinomycetota; class Actinomycetes; order Actinomycetales; family Microbacteriaceae; genus Microbacterium. The sequence goes on from CAWADY010000007.1 coordinate 40,430, forward strand.
GCACGCGGCATCCCGCGCAGCAGTCCAGGGCCGGCGATCAGCAGCGCGAGGAACATCACTGCCATGCCGGTAGCGGAGAGATTGTGGATGAGCAGGCTGACGTCGACGGGCACGATGCCGACGAAGGCCAACATGATCCCCATGATCACGAAGAGCACGGAGACGATCCGCGGCCCCCGTGGATTCGCCAGGACGCCCTCGTCCGCGAGCTGCTGCAGATCGTTCCCGATGTAGACCGCGAATGTCGTCACCAGCAGGCCGCCCGCTATCAGGGTGCCATTGAAGACGAAGCTCGAGAGGTCGTCGAACGTGCCGAGTTCGCTGAAGTGAACCGTCCACCACTCGGGATCGGGCGAGGTGATCATCGCGGTGAGGGTGCCGATGACGATGAATGCCATCAGGAGTGTCGACATGCGCTGGGTCGTCATGCGCGAAACCGACAGGTACACGATGTACGCCGTCAGCCCGAGCGTGACGGTCATCAGCAGGATCGCCCAGAACGTGATGACCGGCAGGCCGATGAAACCGAGCCCCAGCAGCCGGAAGCCGGCGTACGTCGCGAGGAACGCGAGCGCCGTATGCACGATCACGACCGAGATCGTGTTGACCGTGAACTTCCACGACGCCAGCGACTTGCGCCACTCCTGGCCCGGGTGGTTCCGCGACCGCCAGTAGCCGACGGCCGATGCCGCGGCGGCGATCACCCCCGCGCCGATCGCGGCGAAGAGGCCGAACGCCCCGGTGGTGTCGGCGAGCGGCATGTCCGGCGCGATGAGCGCGACGATGAGGCCGAAGATCGCGCCGAGGGCGCCAGCGGCGGCGGCCGCGTAGATGGCCTCCGACTCTGCCCGGAGAGTCGGAGCAGGCTCGACGCCCTCGTGCTGTGCGAGGGGGGTTTTCGTGGTCATGGCGCCAGTGTAAGACCCGGATGGGTGGGGACCGGCATCCTCACAGGGTCGTGATCGACTCGTCCGCTAGAGTGAACCGTCGGCTCTGGACACCGCACATGTCGTGCGGATGGGTTTGTGAGTCCAAGGGGCCGATGGTGGGAGCGAATCCGCTCCGGCGACCATCACGTTGAATGGCCCCCGGCCGACGATAGTCCGGGCAACTCCGTGCCGCATGTGCGGCGTTCGCGGCAGTGAGATCTGCGCGGTTCCGACCGCGCGGATGACGTCTGCGCGCGGACTGTGGAGTGCTGTTCTCAGCTGAGACAACCCAGAAGGACATCACCATGCCCAAGAGCAAGAAGCCCGCCGGCGGACGCCCGGCCAAGAACTTCGAGCCGCGCTACGGCGAGAAGAAGACGTCGTTCCACGACCGCGCGCGCACGGGGTCGGCCGCCAAGCCCGGCAGCAAGAGCCCGAGCCACCGCGGATATCGTGCCGCCGAGGAGGGTTCGGCCCCGACCGGTGCCCCCAAGACGCGGTGGACGGCGACCCAGCGCGCCGGCCGCGACGAAGCCCGCGGCATCCGCACGCATTCGCAGACCGACCGTCCCGCGCGCTCGTACGATGACCGCCCGGCTCGCGGCGGCTACACGAGCGACCGCCCGACCCGCTCGTACGATGACCGCCCCGCCCGTGGCGGTTACCAGAAGCCCGGTCGGGACGGCGACACGCCGCGTTCGTACGACGACCGCCCCGCGCGCCGCGATTCCAACCGGGCTTCCGGAACCGGCTCTGCCGAGCGTCCCGCTCGCCGGGAGTACGGCAACGACCGCCCGGTCCGTTCGTACGACGACCGCCCGGCACGTTCCAGCGACCGGCCCGCTCGCTCGTACGACGACCGTCCGGCGCGTTCGAACGATCGTCCGGCTCGTTCGTACGACGACCGCCCGGCTCGTCCGTACAGCAACGACCGTCCGCAGCGCTCGAACACCGAGCGACCCGCGCGCCCGTACAGCAACGACCGTCCCGCTCGCTCGAACGATGACCGTCCGGCCCGCCGGGAGTACTCCAACGACCGTCCGGCCCGCACGTACGACGACCGTCCGCCTCGTTCCTACGGCAACGACCGCCCGCAGCGCTCGAACGATGACCGCCCGCGCGGCACCCGTCCGGCCGGCCGCTCCGACTGGAACAGCGCCGCCCCGCGCACACAGGCCCATGAGCAGCACGTCGACGTCGTCCACGAGCGTCTTCAGGCGGAGGCCATTCAGGCCACCGACGTCGACGGCGTGAGCTTCGGCGCGCTCGGGCTGGGCGAGAACATCGTCCGCACGCTCGCCGACCTCGGCGCCGCGGCACCGTTCGCGATCCAGGCGGCGACGATCCCCGAGATCCTCGCGGGTCGCGACGTCCTCGCCCGCGGCCGCACCGGCTCGGGCAAGACCATCGCGTTCGGCGCGCCGCTGGTCGAGAACGTCCTTCGGGCTGGCGCCGGCAAGAAGCGCGAGTTCGGCCGCAAGCCGAAGGCGCTGATCCTGGCCCCCACGCGCGAGCTCGCCCTGCAGATCGACCGCACCATTCAGCCGATCGCCCGCAGCGTCGGCCTGTTCACCACGCAGATCTACGGCGGCGTGCCCCAGGCGCGCCAGGTCGGTGCGCTCAAGAAGGGCGTCGACATCATCATCGGCACCCCGGGTCGCATCGAAGACCTCATCACCCAGCGCAAGCTGGACCTGAGCGAGGTCATGGTCGCCGTGATCGACGAGGCCGACCACATGTGCGAGCTCGGCTTCCTCGAGCCCGTCCAGCGCATCCTGCGCGAGACGGCGGACGGCTCGCAGAAGCTGCTGTTCTCGGCGACGCTCGACCGTGAGGTCTCAGCGCTCGTCGACGAGTTCCTCGTCAACCCGTCCGTGCACGAGGTCGCCGGTGAAGACCAGGCCTCCAGCACGATCGACCACCGCATCCTGGTGATCGAGCACCGCGACAAGGCTCAGATCCTCGACCAGCTCGTCGACCGCGAGGGCAAGACCCTCGTGTTCGCCCGCACCCGCGCGTACGCCGAGATGCTCGCCGAGCAGTTCGCCGACATCGGCATCCCGGCTGTCTCGCTGCACGGCGACCTCAACCAGGCACGCCGCACGCGCAACCTCGAGCGTCTGACCTCGGGCCGGGTCAACGTGCTCGTCGCCACCGATGTCGCTGCGCGCGGCATCCACGTCGACGACATCGATCTGGTGATCCAGGCCGACGCGCCCGACGAGTACAAGACGTACCTGCACCGCTCCGGCCGCACCGGCCGCGCGGGCAAGACCGGTCGTGTCGTGACGCTCATCACGCGTCAGCGTCAGCGCAAGATGGCCGAGATGCTCGAGCGCGCCGAGATCGACGCGCCGTACCAGAACGTGCGTCCCGGTGACGACACGATCGAGGAGCTGGCGGGTCGCGTGCCGACCGCGGCCGAGCTCACGGCGTAGCGCACCACCCGAACGGCCCCGGTTTCACGACCGGGGCCGTTCTGCGCTCTACGGTGCCGGTTGCAGGACCGACTGTGACGGAAGCGGCTCGTGGGGCTGCGCTGGCGGCAATCAGCAACGAGCTCCCGACGACCGGCACCGTCCGCGTCGTCAGCCCTGCGGCGCGAGGGATGCCGCGACGTCGGGTGCGCAGATCGCTGAAGGCCCAGGCGCGCCCGGCACGTTGACGGTCTGCGGACCATTTTGTGTTCCCGCCTGCCAGCGCAGAAGATCGCCCCTGCGGATCGACGCAGGTGGCACTGTGTCCGTACGCGCCGCCCGCCAGCACGTTGAGACCGCCCGAGCCTCAGAGCAGTTCTTCGAGCAGCTCCGCCGCGTGCTCGGCGCCGCCCAGCGACCGCAGCTGGGCGCCGACGCGCGTGGCGGCATCCCGGAATGAGGCGTCGGCGCGCACGCGGTCGACGCCGGCCGCCACCTTGGCCGCACTCGGGGTGCCGGTCTTGAGGTTCACCGCAGCGCCGGCCCATGCCACCCGCGCAGCGATCTCGGGCTTGTCGAGGTCGCCGCCTGCGATCACGAGCGGGATGCCGTGGGCCAGCGCCGCGAGCGTGCCACCCCACCCTCCGTTGGTCACCACCAGATCCACTCTGGGGAGCAGGTCGGCGTAGGGCAGGAACCCGGCGACCCTGACGTTCGAAGGCACCGGGAACGGAAGCTCATCTCGGCCCGGCACGCCCGTGGCGACGACGACGATCACGTCGCGTTCGGCGAGAGCCTCGAGCGTGGGCCGATCAGGTCCTCGGGGTCGATGTTCTGCGTGCCCTGCGTCACATGGACGACGCTCCGCCCGTCCAGATCGCCCCACCACGCGGGGAGCGCCGCCGGAGCCGGTGCGCTCTGCAGCTGACCCACGAAATGCAGCGACGGCGGCCGGTCGGTGCGGTCGTAATCCAGGAGCGGTGAACCGCTCGCGATCAACAGGCGCGGTGAGAACACGACCCGGTCGAACGTCAGCTTCGACGGAGGCAGCCCGATGGTCTCTCGCGCACGGGCGAGCGGTGCGGCAAGCGAGCGGCCGAACAGGGGGACGGCGGCCCTGAGCACCGCGTCCCGTGCTCTCGTGACCGGGTTGCGGCCGGGCGCGAGACCCATCCCGCTGGGCGGTCCCTGGGCTCCGACGAGGTTGAGCGGGATCACGGCGACGGTGGCCCAGGGGTTGCCCGTCCGCTCGGCGAAGAAGGCCGTGCCGACCGACACCTCATCGCCGGCGATCGCGTCCCAGGGTTCTCGCTCCCACTCCGTGGTCAGATCTTCGACCTGCGCCGGCGAGGTCTTGATGAACACGTCCTGCACGTTGATGAGCAGCTGACCGATGCCCTTCTTGCCGACCAGACGCGGGAAGGTCGCCGAGAGGTCGTTCTCGTCGAAATCGGGCGCGACCCGCCACGGCACGAGTCTCGCGCCCGTCGACTCCACGCGGTCGCGGAATGCGCCACCGGTGTAGACGCGCACATCGTGCCCGCGCGAGACCAGTGCGGCTGCGACTGCGCGCAGGGGGGTGACGTGTCCGGTGAACGGCATCGCCGTCAGCATGAAGCGGGCCATCGGTGCCTCCTGCTGCCATTGTGGCGGGTGCGGCCGCGAATCCGTGCCGCCTCCGCTCAGAACAGCCGGGCGGTCTCCTCAGCCGCACGACCCCGGGATGTCGTCACGAACTGCGACCGCGCGGCGAGACCGGGCATGGCCGAGCGGCGAGGTTCATCGTCCTCCCCGCGGCCGTCGAGCCCGTGCACACGCAGCAAGGGTCGAACCCGTTTCGAGAGCCATGCCCGGTACGGCTTCGGGGCATTCGTCGCAGCCCCGGGATACAGGCCGAGATAGGACGACACCAATTCCGGATGCTCGCGCGCGAGCCACTGCATGAACCACTGCTTCGCACCGGGGCGCAGGTGCAGCGCACCGAAGATGACGCGGACGGCACCCGCATCGTTGATGCGCGTCAGCGCATGATCGAGCGCAGGAATCGAGTCGGTCAGGTGCGGCAGGATCGGCATCAGGAAGACCGTGACCCGGAACCCCGCGTCGGTGGCCGCCCGCACCGTGTCGAGCCGCGCGGCCGCGGATGGCGTGCCCGGCTCGAGCAGTTTCTGCAGCGTGTCGTCGAAGACGGCGATCGAGAGCGCGATCGACACATCGACGGATGCCGCCGCCTCGCGCAGCAGAGGAAGATCGCGCCGCAGCAGCGTCCCTTTGGTGAGGATCGAGAACGGCGTGCCCGACTCGGTCAGCGCCGAGACGATGCCCGGCATCAGCTTGTAACGGCCTTCGGCACGCTGGTACGGGTCGGTGTTGGTTCCGAGCATGACGGGGTCCCGCATCCAGGTGCCGCGGCGAAGCTCCTTCTCGAGCACATCGGCGACGTTGATCTTGACGATGATCTGCGAGTCGAAGTCGCGCCCCGCGTCGAGTTCGAGATACTCGTGCGTTCCCCGGGCAAAGCAGTACGCACACGCATGACTGCAGCCCCGGTAGGGGTTCACCGTCCAGTCGAACGGCATCGCCGACGCCCCGGGCACGTGGTTCAGTGCGCTCTTGCACATGACCTCGTGGAAGGTGATGTCGGCGAACTCGGGCGTCGTCACCGATCGGACCAGCCCGTTGAGCTGCTCCAGACCCGGAAGGGCCGCGGCATCCGCCACGCCCAGCTCCTGACCCTGCCAACGCATGAGTCAATGGGAACAGAAATACGAATCTATGTCAAGAATGCTTAGAACAGAATGCCGATGAAACGACGAGCCGACGGCAAGGCCTCGACCCACACGCTCTGACAGGGAAGAATAGGGCGAGTGACGGCACCCGAACCGCACAATCCCCCGATGTCCCGTCGTGCAGCGAGAGTGCAGCGCGAGCGGGATGCTCAGCGTGCTCTCGCGCTGACGAACGGCTCGGATGCCGACGCCGGGGTGCGGGCCGAGGCCGCCGAGATCGCGTGGAGAGAACCGCTTCCTCACACCGTTCCGCTGCCCATCATCGACCTGACGGTCGCACCCCCCACACCTGCCGAGCTCCCGCTTCGCTCGAGCGGAAGACGCCGGACGAGCACCGGGCCCACGCCGATCCGAGTCGGAGCCCGCGGCGCAGCCCTCGCACCCACTCGCCGTGCGACCAAGACCGCCCAACTCATGGCACCCCCCGCACCGCCGGCACGTCATGCCCGGGCAGCGCGCACGGCCCGGCCCGGCATCGTGGCAGGTCTCGCCGTGATCGTGTCGCTCGTGCTCGCATCGACGGCCACCGTCACGGCCGCCCTCAGCGGACCGGCGCTGTACGGAGTCGCAGAGGGTCGTGTCGCCGCGTCAACGACCGTCGAGTCTCCGCCGCCGTCCGCGCAGGTCAGCGTGCCGCTGCCGGCGTCCGTCGAAGCGCTCCCGGCGCCGACGATCGAATCCGCACCTGCCGCGATCGAACTGTGCAGCATCCCGGCCTTCGCCAACGCACTGGCCGCGGGCGACGATGCGGCGGCGATCGCCGCCGCGGGAGGTGCCGACGTCTTCCGTACGGCAGTCGCCGGGGGAACCGCCCCCTGCGTCGCGCTCGACGATCCTGCGCGCGTCTGGGTCGTGCTCAACAAGACGCGTCCGAACGCGCCGTTGGACTATCGTCCTGCTGCGCTCGCGATGCCCGACGGGGTGCGAAGCATCGAGGGCGGATCCCTGCGCGCGGATGCCGCCGCCGCCCTCTCTGCAATGGCCGGTGCGTCCGCCGCTGCCGGGGCGGGTGAGATCGCTCTGCTGAGCGGATTCCGCTCGTACGAGACGCAGCAGACCACGTACGGGAGTCAGGCCGACGCCCAGGGCGTCGAGGAGGCCGACCTCACGAGCGCGCGCCCGGGCTTCAGCGAGCACCAGTCTGGACTGGCGGGAGATATCGTCGCGTGCGCGGGCGGCTGCGGAACTCTCGACGATCTCGCCGCGACGGCCCAGGGCCAATGGATCGTCGCGCACTCGTGGGAGTACGGCTGGGTCACCCGCTACGAAGACGGGTATTCGCCGATCACCGGGTACAGCCCCGAGCCGTGGCACCTGCGCTACATCGGCCCTGAGCTCGCCCGGGCGTATCACGACGGCGGCTGGCACACGCTGGAGGAGTTCTTCGGTCTCCCGGCGGCACCGACGTACCTGTAGTCGGCCGGGCGCCGGAACGGTCGCCGCGGCGGTGGGTGGCGGCATCCCACAAAGGCGGTACCCAGTACCGCGGATGATGGGATGCGATGTCACAGGCGTTCAGCATGCGCACCTCTGCGTGCCATAGAATCGCCAGCGGCGACGCGGCCGCGCACGGCATTCACAAGACCCGGCCCGCGCCACCGATGTGGACAGAAGGGCAGGGCGCACATGGAACGCGACATCTACGACGAGGACCACGAGGCATTCCGCGACGTGGTCAAGGAGTTCGTCAAGCGGTACGCGACGAATGAGAAGCGCGAGCAGTGGGATGCCGCCGGCGAGATCGACCGCGCGACCATGCTCGCCGCAGGCGAGTCCGGCATTCTCGGACTCAGCGTCCCCGAGGAGTTCGGCGGAGCCGGAATGCTGCAGGACTACCGCTTCCGCGCGGTCGTCAGCGAAGAGACCATCCGCGCCGGTGTCGGCTCGCTCGCCGGCGCCCTCGGCATCCAGGACGATCTCGCAATCCCGTACATCGTGCACATGGGCACGCAGGAGCAGAAGGAGAAATGGCTCCCCGGCATGGCGACGGGCGAGATCCTCGGGGCGCTCGCGATGACCGAGCCCGGTGCGGGAAGCGATCTGCGCGGTGCGAAGACCACCGCGAAGCGAGTCGAGGGCGGCTACATCGTCAACGGCGCGAAGACGTTCATCTCGAGCGGCAAGACGGCCGACGTGATCGTGACGTTCGTCAAGACCGGTGAGGGGAACAAAGCCGATGCGTTCAGCCTGCTGCTGATCGAGAACGGCATGGAGGGCTTCGACCACGGCAAGAAGCTCCACAAGATGGGCTTCCACGGCCATGACACCGCCGAACTCTCGTTCAGCGACGTCTTCGTGCCCGCGGAGAACCTCATCGGCGGCGAAGAGGGCAAGGGCTTCATCCAGCTGATGATGAATCTTCCCCTCGAGCGCCTCTCTATCGGTGTCGCTGCTGCGGCCGCCGCCGAGGCCGCCTTCGAGTGGACGGTCGACTACACGAAGAGCCGTGAGGCCTTCGGCGAGCGGATCATCGACTTCCAGAACACGCGGTTCCGCCTGGCGGACGTCGCGACCACCGTCGACGTGCTGTGGGCCTATGTGGACCGCGCGATGCTGCTCTACAAGGACAAGAAGCTCACGGCAGAAGAGGCCGCGAAGGTCAAGTTCTGGACGACCGAGCGCGAATGGGAAGTGCTCGACATCTGCGTGCAGCTGCACGGCGGGTACGGCTACATCATGGAGTACCCGATCGCCCGAGCGTTCCTGGACGCTCGCGTCCACCGCATCTACGGCGGCACGAACGAGGTCATGCGCGACATCGTGAGCCGCCAGATCGCAGGCAAACGGTAGCGTTCACGTCGCCGATCGGATGCCGCCACCCTGCTCCTGCGCGAGCCGGGCGGCGGCATTCCTCATTCGTCGTTCACACCGCGCGATCTGATCGCGTGCCGGTCGGTAGGCGGATCAGGCGTGCGCCTCGGCGGCAACCTGCGACGTGGGGTGGCTCACACGAGGCCCCACGGGTACAGGACGATGAGGATCGCCGCGGAGGCGGCGACGAACAGCACGATGAACGCGACATCCCTCACACGGAACGGCACGATGTGCCGCTCGGTGCGGTCTGGGTAAGCGCCGAATGCGCGGGCATCCATCGCCAGGGCGACCCGCTCCGCGTGCCGGATCGCGCCGGCGAGGAGCGGCACGATGTAGCCGCTCCACCGGGCTGTCGCGGCGAACGGTCCGCGGCCCCCGTGCGCGCCGCGCACGCGGTGCGCCTGCCGGATCACCTCGAGCTCGTGCCCGAACCGCGGCACGAAGCGGAATGCCGCCAGCGCCGTGTAGCCGATGCGGTAGGGAACGCGCAGCTGCTGGACCGTCGAGCGCACGAGATCGGGTCCGGTCGTGCTGAGCCCGGCGATCAGGGCCAGCGCGACGATCGCGGCGATGCGCAGGCCGGTCGCGAGACCGACCGCGAGCGCGCCGCCGTACAGCGTCCATGACCCGATCTGCCACACCACGATGCTCTGATCCACCCGCGACGGATCGGTCCACAGCGCGAAGCCGAAGCCGATCGCCAGAGCGCCGAGGGGAAGGGCGACCAGCAGAATGAGCGCCAGACGCCGTGTGAAGCTCACGCCCACGATCAGCAGGGTGTACGACAGCAGCAGGAACGCGAGGGGAGTCGCGGCATCCCGCACGAAGATCAGCATGATCATCGCGGGCACGGGTGCGAGCAGCTTCGCGAGCGGATTGAGCCGATACAGAAAGCGCACCGGCGACGCGGTGACAGCATCCGCGTACGGGTCGACGCTGATCCGCGGCAGCTGTGCGGCGAGGAGGGGCCCGGTGGCGGTCATGACGGGATCCCCGGCAGGTCGCTCAGGCGTGCGACGCCCGCCAATTCGGGATGCCGCGCCAGCCCCCTCAGCGCGGCGACCAGCGGCGGCGGGCGGAGCCCGGCCCGTTCGATGAGGTCCGCATCGTCGAACACCTCGCCGGTCGCGCCGTGTGCGACGATTCGGCCGTCCGCCATCACGATCATCCGGTCTGCGTACTCGGCGACGAGCTGCATGTCGTGCGTGACGACGAGGACCGTCGTCCCATCCTGATTGAGTTCGCGCAGGAGCGCCATCAACTCGTCGGCACGCGCACGATCCTGACCGAAGGTGGGCTCGTCCAGCGCGAGCACGGGCGCACCGGCGACGAGCGCGGTGCCGACCGACAGACGGCGTTTCTGTCCTCCCGAGAGCAGGAACGGGTGCGTCTGCGCTTTCGCGGTGAGGCCGAACCGCTCGAGGAGGCCCTCGGTGCGCTCCCGCACCTCGGCGTCGGGCAGTCGTCGCAGCCGAAGTCCGTGCGCAAGTTCGTCGTACACGGTGTTCGCGATGAACTGATGCTCGGGATTCTGGAACACGAACCCGATCCGGGAGGCGAGCGCGCGCGTGTCGTTGCGGCCGACATCGAGTCCGTCCACGTGCACGGTTCCGCGCGGAGGCGGCACGACGCCCGCAATGGCTTGGATCAGACTCGTCTTGCCCGCGCCGTTGGCGCCCACGACAGCGACGAACTCGCCGCGTCGCACGTCGAGGTCGATGTCGTGCAGCACCTCGGTGCGTCCCCGGCGCAGTGACAGACCGCGCACGGAGACGAGCGATGGCGCGGCCGGTCGAGTCCGCACATCGGCGTCCGAATCCACATTCTCCTGAGCCGGGAGTGTGTGGATCGGTGCCCGATCGTGTGGATTCGGGGCCGCCTCGAGTGCTGCCCGCAGCTCGCCCGGCGTCAGCGGAAGCGGATCGAGCGTGAAGCCCGCTCGCCGCAGGCGCAGCGCGGCCAGCGCGGACGTCGGCAGCCAGACGCCCAACGCGTGCAGCTCCGCGGCGCGACCGCGCAGCACCGCGTCGACCGAGCCGTCGGCGACGAGCCTGCCCTCCTGGTCGAGCACGACGGCGCGATCGACGAACCCGATCGCCGCGTCGAGATTGTGCTCCACGAGCAGGATCGCGCGGTCGCCGTCCGCGACCAGCTCGGCAAGTGCCGCATAGACCTCTTCGATGCCCTGGGGATCGAGGTTCGCGGTCGGCTCGTCCAGCACGAGCAGCGGCGAACCCATCGCGAGCGCGCACGCGATCGCGAGTCTCTGCCGTCCGCCCCCCGACAGGCGGTCGGGGTTCTCGGAGCGGCGGTCCCACAGCCCCACGCGGCGCAGCGCGGCCTCGGCGCGGTCGAGCACGTCGGCCACCGGCATCCGCAGGTTCTCGGGTCCGAACGCGACCTCGTCGAGCAGGGTCCCCGTCACCAGCTGTGCGTCGGGGTCCTGGAAGACCATGCCCACATGGGTGCTGAGCTCGGCGACCGTGGTCGCGGTGACATCGTGGCCGGCGACTTCGATCGTCCCCCGCACGTCGGCCGGCACCGCCTGCGGGATCAGGCCGTTCATCGCGAGGGCCAGCGTCGACTTGCCCGATCCGCTCGGTCCGAGCAGCAGCACGACCTCGCCCGGCTCGACGTCGAAGCTCACCGCTGCGGGGGTCGCCGCATCCTCGTCCGCGTGGGTGATCGCCAGATCGCGCACCCGCAGCAGCGGGACGCCGCCGGGGCTCGAGCGGCGCGACGAAGCCACGCCCGGCAGGGATGCCTGTGCCGAGGCGGAAGGGTCGCGCTCGAGTGCGGTCACGGGTCTTCCCAGGAGAGGAACTAAGTCTCTCCTAACTTAGCCGACCCTAACCTGAGCCGAATCGCGCAATCCGACGAGTCAGCGCCGACTGACCCGCGCGACTCCTGCGCGGCGCAGCGCCGCCCCGATCGCCAGACCGACGGCCGTCCAGAGCACCGGCCCGACGATGAACAGGGCGAGGTAGACGATCTGACCCCACACCGGGAAGCGCGAGACGTCGGCCGCGAACCAGATCGGCACGGCGATCAGGGCGCCGACGACGATCGCGGAGACGAAGAACCGCCATGCCTCCCAGTGGCGATAGCGACCGAGCGCGGCGATGCCCTCCTGCAGCGCGCCGATCAGGAGTGCGGTGCCGATGTAGCGGCCGATCCACAGCGGCACGACAGCGCTCGCGACCAGGGCCGCGACCAGATGCGTGATCAGCGCCACCCAGGGGCGGCGCAGCAGTTCCTGCGCGATCACGCCGGGCAGCACGTGCACGCCGAGGACGAGGCCGTAGATGATCGGTACGGTGGCCGAGACCGGTCCGCTGATCGCGCCCGCTCCCGCCGAAAGGGCTCCCGTGGCGACGCCGATCGCCGCGCACGTGAGCAGAACGCTCGTCGAGAGCCGGGATGCCGTTGCCACCTGCTCAGCGTAGTGCGCGCCCGTCGGGGCGTTCTTTTCAGGGCCTTCCCCCCGGGCCTGCCGGAGAGTTAGGTTGGCCGCAGGCTGCGCGGCACACTGACACACGATCGCGCAGCCGGCCACCCCGCCGGGAGTCCGTCATGGGTCAACGAGTGATGCGCGCAGCGCTCTGCGTCACGCTCGCCGCGCTCGTGGGCGGAACAGGTGGCGCAGCCGCCTTCGGTGCCCCGCTCGGTGCCGTCGTGCCCGCGCCGCCCGAGTCGCCGACAGGCACGTACATCGTGCTGCTCGATGAGGCACCGGCAGCCACCTATGCGGGCGGCGAGCCGGGCCTGCAGGCGACCGCTGCCGACGAGGGCGAGAAGCTCGACACGCACTCCGCGCGCGTGAAGAAGTACACCGCCTTCCTCGAGGAGCGTCAGCAGGAGGTCGCCGAGCAGGCCGATGTGGAGCCGATCTCGACGTATCAGGTGGTGCTCAACGGCTTCAGCGCCCAGCTGACGACGGATGCGGCGGCACGGCTCGCCGCAATCGATGGCGTGGCGGCCGTCTACCCCGACCAGATCCTCCGCCCCGACGGAATGCCGTCGAGGCGAGCCGCCGGAGCCGCAACCGCAGCGACGCTCGGCACCGTCGTCGCGCCGACGGGCGGCGCGGGCGTCGTCATCGGCCTGATCGACACCGGTATCGCCTCCGACAATCCGTCGTTCGCCGGCGATCGGCTCGCGTCGGTGAAGGGCGCGGATCCGTACCTCGTCGGCAACACGGTCGTGGTCGACAAGGCGGACGGTCGCCAGTTCCGCAGCGCGCGCTTCACCGACGAGGACTGGACGCGCTCCGACTACTCCACGAAGCTGGTCGGCGCGCAGTTCTTCGCCGCAGGGGCCACCGCCGCGGGCTTCGACTTCGGCAACGACGTCTTGTCGCCGCGGGACGTGGACGGTCACGGGTCGCAGGTGGCGGGCGTCGCGGCCGGCAACGCCGTCGGCGTCGAGATCGACGGCGCGGAGTTCGACACGGTGGCGGGAGCCGGACCTGAGGCGAAGGTCGCCTCCTACAAGGCCTGCTTCGTCGGCCAGGACCCGCTGTCGACGCTCGACGACGTCTGTGTCGGAAGCGACGTGCTGGCCGCCCTCGACCGAGCGGTCGCCGACGGAGTTGATGTCGTCAGCTACTCGCTCAGCGCACCGCCCGAGGATCGCGGATGGGCCGCAGACGACATCGCGTTCTACAACGCCGCCGCCGCCGGCGTCTTCATCGCCGTGAGCGCCGGCAACGCCGGCCCCGGTGCCGGGACGGCACAGGGCGGTGCCCCGTGGTACACGACGGTTGCGGCATCCACCTCCCCGGCGTTCGAAGCGACCGTGCGCCTGTCGGACGGCTTCGAAGCCCCCGGCGTCTCGGCATCCGTCCGGGACGGAGACACCGTCAGCGCGCCGGTCATCTACGCCGAGGATGCGGCGCTCGACGGCTCGGCGGATGCTCATCTCTGCTACCTGGGAACACTCGATCCCGCGGTGGTGGACGGCAGAATCGTCGTGTGCGATCGCGGGACCAATCCGCGCAGCGAGAAGGCGCGCGAGGTCGCCGATGCGGGCGGTGTGGGCATGATCCTGGTCAATGTCACACCCGATTCGGTCGACGCCGACCTCGATGCGGTCCCCACCGTGCACATCGACGCGGCGCACCGTGACGCGCTGCTGGCCGGAGCCGAGTCCGGCGCCACGGCGACCCTGGTGGCCGGAAATCTGACCGATGTCGCGATTCCGTCGCCGCAGATCGCCCCCTTCTCCGGTCGCGGCCCGGTCGCGGAGGGCGATGTCCTGACGCCGGACGTCGCGGCCCCCGGCGTCGACATCCTGGCCGCAACCCACGACACGCCGGCCGGCGACGCCGCGTGGGACATCGCGTCGGGAACGTCGATGGCGGCGCCCCACGTGGCCGGTCTGGCTGCGGGGTATCTCGCCGCTCGCCCCGATGCCACGCCCGACGAGATCAAGTCCGCTCTGATGACCACGGCGTCCGACACCGTCAACGCCGACGGCTCGGCCGGTGTCGATCCGTTCGCGCAAGGAGCCGGTCAGGTCGACGGCGAACGCCTGCTCGATCCGGGGTTGCTGTATCTGAACGGTCAGACGCAGTGGTTCGGCTTTCTGCGGGAGCACGGGCACGCCGAGATGGACGTCCTCGATCCGTCCGGTGACGTGAATCTGGCGTCGATCTCGATCCCTCAGCTGGGGGTGAAGCAGATCGTCACACGCACTCTGACTGCGACGCGCGGAGGTACCTACGACGTCACCGCCAGCATTCCCGGCGTCGATGTCGAGGTCAGTCCCGCGAGCCTCACATTCGCGGGCCCCGGCGACGCACAGCGGTTCACTGTCGCGTTCACGAACGACAGTGCGCCGGCCGAGGTCTGGGCAACGGGCTTCCTGACGTGGACGGGCGAAGACGGCACGACGGTCCGTTCGCCCCTCGCCGTGCGCCCAGTGACGGCGAGTGGCACCTCGCTCGTCGCCGGCGAGGGGATCGACGGCACCGCGAACGCCCAGTTCGTGTCGGGCATGACGGGTGAGCTGACACTCGACGCGGGCGGCATGGCTCCGGTCGAGCTCCTCATCGACCCGGACGACCCCGCCCCCGGGCACTCGGGCGATGCGGCATCCGGCGACGAGAACGGCCGCATCGCGTGGGTCGTGCCGATCCCGGCCGGTTCCCCGATCGCGGAGTTCGCGCTCGTCGCGTCGGACGACAGCGACCTCGACCTGGCTGTGTACCGCCTCACGGGTTCGGACGAGCAGACCTTCGACGAGAGCTGGAGATCGACGACCGCGGGTGAGGAGCGCGTGACACTCATCGATCCATCGCAGGGCCGCTACCTCGTGGTGGCCGACCTGAGCGGAGCGGCGGACGGGACGACGTTCGACCTGACGTCTGCGGTCGTCTCCGGAGCGGACCGCTCGCTCACGGTTGAGCCGCAGTCGATGTCGGTGGTCGCCGGCGAGGTCGAGCCGTTCGCTCTCTCGTGGAGCGGCCTGAAGCACGACACCGAGTATCTCGGCGTCATCCGGTACGGCGACTCCGAGGCGCGCACGATGGTGCGCGTCGGGGCGGGGCCGCCCGCCCCGGTCGCCGACGAGCCGCCCGTGGTCAGTGGCGACGCGCAGCTCGGCGAGCAGCTGACCGTCGACCCCGGCACGTGGCTGCCCGATGACGTGTCGTTCACGTACCAGTGGCTGCGCGACGGCGAGCCCGTCGACGGAGCGACGGGAAGCGAATACCGGGTGCGGGTGACGGATGCCGGCAGCGAGCTGACCGCGCAGGTCACGGCCCGTCAGCCTGACAACCTCAACACCGGGACGGCGCTCAGCGACCCTGTCGTCGTGAAGGCCGCCTCGCGGGTCGAGGTGACGATGAACCGCTCGGTGGGGACCGTCGCCGATGCCTACGCCGTGACCGTCGCCGTCGAGACGATGCGCGGCGACCCGGCGAGCGGGTCGGTGACGGTCTCGGTCGATGCGACCCCGTACGTGGGCACACTCGCCGAGGGACGCGTCACGTTCGCGCTGCCGGCGCAGGCGCCCGGCATCCACGTCGTGGTCGTCGAGTACTCCGGGAGTGCGGGCGTCAGCGACTCCACAGGGGTGTCGGGCTTCGTCGTGAAAGACGCGGCGGACGGCTGAGCATCAGCGGCTCTGTCGCCGGTCGACCGGCCGTCAGATGCGGCGCCGACGGCGTGTCAGCCGCACGCCCGGGAGGGGCGGGGCGGGCACCCGTTCCGCGCCGTGATCCACGACGTGGCCGAAGCGCGACGCACCGGCCTCCCATGCCTCGCGCGCGTCGACGATCTCTTCGTGCGATCGCCCCACGAAGTTCCACCACATCACGATCTCGTCCTCGAACGGCTCTCCGCCCAGCACGAAGATCAGAGCACCCTCGGGCGCGCTGATCTCGACCGTGTCGCGTCCGGTGCCGAGGTACAGCAGGTGCTGTCGGTCGACGTCGATGACCGGATCGGCACCGGGGATGCCGGTCGTGACGGAGATGACACCCTCGACGCCGACGATCGCGTACTCCCACTCAGCCCGGAGTGGCACCTCGACGCGGGCTCCTCGCGGCAGGACGATCTCGGCACCGACGATCGGGGTGTAGACGCTCGCGGGCGACGAGACACCGCCGAGCTCACCGAGCACGACGGTTGCCGTCGCCGGCGCCCCCGACAGCGACGGCAGTTCGAGCGAGGGCAGCTGCTCGTGCCGTTCGAACGCGGGCCGGCCGTGGCGACGGGAATCGGGCAGGGCGACCCACAGCTGGAGGGCATCCAGCGGCACCGCCTCTTCGCCGACCGAGTACTCGGAGTGCGAGATGCCCTCGCCGCTGGTCATGAGATTCAGCGCGCCGCGGCTCAGGACGACGTCGCTGTCGATCGAGTCCCGGTGGCGGATGTCGCCGGCGAATGGCCAGGTCACCGTCTGCAGTCCGATGTGCGGATGCGGTTCCACCCGCATGCGCGTGACCTGGGGCCCGAACCGGTCGAGGAAGCACCACGCGCCGACGAGCGGAAGATCCCGCTGCGGCAGCGAACGGTGCACCGACATCGCGCGGACGCCGCCGAGCGGGACTTCGCGCGATTCGAGCAGCAGCGCGCGCGGACCGTCGCACGCGGTGCTCGACTCGGCGCGCACCGCGTCGTCGGCGTCCAGTCTCGTCATCGCACGAAGCCGGGCTCGTTCGGCCAGTCGATGATGAGGCCCTCGATGTCGTGGCGGCGCAGATAGCGCACGACGAACGGGCAGCGCGGCACGATCGTCTCGCCCCGGCTCGCGACGTCGGCGAGGGCCTGTTCGACCAGGATGCCGCCGAGACCCTGCCCCTTGAACGCCGGGTCGATCTCGGTGTGGGGGAAGACGAGTCGACCGTGCGTGTCGGGCTCGAACTCGGTGAACCCCCCGAGCACCTCTCCGACCCAGATCTCGTAGCGGCTCTCGCCGTCGTTGCGCTCGACGCGAGGAGCGGCGCCCTCTCCGGTGGCAGGTGTCGGACGTGCGGCGGGCTGAGTGGTCATGTGGTTCCCTTCGTCCCTCTGTTCAACGTACGGGCGGGTGTCGCATTCCGCCAGCGCGCCCGCCCCGCGGTCGGGCTGGCAGACTCGGGTGGTGTCGACATCGTTGCGTGACCGCATCCCGAGCGGGTCCGGCGACGACGCGATCTACGACGGGTTCGTCGCGTGGGCCGCCGATCGGGGCCTTTCGCTGTATGCAGCGCAGGATGAAGCGGCGATCGAGATCGTCTCGGGCGCGAACGTCATCCTGTCCACGCCGACGGGTACGGGCAAGTCGCTCGTGGCGATCGCGGCGCATGCCGCGTGCCTGGCCCGTGGAGGACGCTCGTACTACACGGCGCCGATCAAGGCGCTCGTGAGCGAGAAGTTCTTCGCCCTCGTCGACATCTTCGGCGCCGAGAACGTCGGCATGGTGACCGGCGACTCGTCGGTCAACCCCGACGCCCGGATCATCTGCTGCACCGCCGAGATCCTCGCCAACCTCTCCCTGCGTCAGGGCGCCGCCGCGAACGTCGACCAGGTCGTGATGGACGAGTTCCACTACTACGGCGATCCCGACCGGGGCTGGGCGTGGCAGGTGCCGCTGCTCCTGCTGCCCCGTGCGCAGTTCATCCTGATGTCGGCGACCCTCGGCGATGTGACGGGCATCGCGGCCGATCTGTCGCGTCGCACCGGACGGCCGACCGCGGTGATCACGGGCGTCGAGCGGCCCGTTCCGCTGCACTTCTCGTACGCCCGCACGCCCGTGCACGAGACCGTCGAGGAGCTTCTCGAGACGGGCCAGGCGCCGGTGTACATCGTGCACTTCTCACAGGCCGCCGCGATGGAGCGGGCGCAGGCGCTCTCTTCGGTGCGGATCGTCAGCCGCGAGCAGCGCGACGCGATCGCCGAGGCGATCGGCGGGTTCCGCTTCACGACCGCGTTCGGCCGCACCCTTTCGCGGTATGTGCGCGCCGGCATCGGCGTTCATCACGCCGGCATGCTTCCCCGCTACCGGCGGCTGGTCGAGACGCTCGCCCAGCGCGGGCTGCTGCGGGTCATCTGCGGCACCGACACCCTCGGGGTCGGCATCAACGTGCCGATCCGCACCGTGATGATCACCGCGCTGGCCAAATACGACGGGCAGCGGATGCGGCAGCTCAGCGCCCGCGAATTCCACCAGGTCGCCGGGCGAGCGGGTCGGGCGGGGTACGACACCGCCGGGACGGTCGTCGTGATGGCGCCCGAGCACGAGATCGAGAACACCACAGCGGTCGCCAAGGCCGGCGACGACGCGAAGAAGCAGAAGAAGATCGTCCGCAAGAAGGCGCCGCAGGGGTTCGTGAACTGGGGTGAGGCATCCTTCGAGAGGCTCGTCGCGGCCGAGCCCGAGCCGCTCGAGCCCCACCTGCAGCTCACCGCGGCGATGCTCATCAATGTGATCGCTCGAGGCGGCGACGTGTTCGAGAACGTCCGCTCGCTCGTGTTCGACAACCACGAGTCCCCGGCCCGCAAGTACGAACTGGCCCGGCGTGCGCTGGGCATCTTCCGCACCCTGGTCGCGGCCGAGGTGGTCGTCGCCGACCCCGAGATCCGTCTGACGGTCGATCTCCAGCCGAACTTCGCGCTCAATCAGCCGCTGTCGCCGTTCGCGCTCGCCGCGATCGGCCTGCTCGATCCCGGCGACGCGCCCGACGCGGCCGGAACCGGTCACTACGCGCTCGATGTCGTGAGCGTGATCGAGGCGACGCTCGATGATCCGCGGCCTGTGCTGTCGCAGCAGCAGTTCCTCGCGCGGGGCGAGGCTGTCGCGGCGATGAAGCGCGAAGGCATCGAGTACGACCAGCGCATGGAGCTGCTCGAAGAGGTGACCTATCCCAAGCCGCTTGCGCTCCTGCTCGAGCAGTCGTTCGAGGTGTTCGCGTCGAGCCAGCCCTGGGTGCGGGATTTCGAGCTGTCGCCGAAGTCCGTGGTGCGCGACATGTTCGAGCGCGCGCTGTCGTTCGCCGAGCTGATCCAGGTGTACCAGCTCGCCCGCAGCGAGGGGCTCGTGCTGCGCTACCTGAGCGACGCCTACCGCGCGATCCGGCAGACCGTTCCGACCGAGGCGCAGACACCCGAGCTGCTCGACATCATCGCCTGGCTCGGCGAACTCGTCCGCCAGGTCGACTCGAGCCTGGTCGACGAGTGGGAGAGCCTGATCAACCCGGTCGTCGACCCGACCGCGCCGGTGGTGCCGCCCGCCCCGCCGTCGGTGCTGACGAACCGCCGCGCGTTCCTCGTGCTCGTGCGCAACGAGCTGTTCCGCCGCGTGCGCCTCGCGGCGCTGCAGAAGGACGACGAGCTCGCCGAACTCGACCCCGACATCGACTGGTCCGCCGCCCTGGACGCGTACTTCGACGAGCACGACGAGATGCTGACCGGAGGGCCGGCGCGCTCGCCGCGGCTCGTGACAGTGGATGAGACGGATGCCGCGGCATCCGGCGTCTGGAAGGTCGAGCAGACGATCGACGATCCCGCAGGTGACCACGACTGGCGCATCCGCGGCGAGGTCGACCTGGCCGCGTCCGAGGAGCAGGGCGCCGCGGTCGTCCGCATCACCGAGGTGCTGCGGTTGTAGGACTCGACCGGAGCTCGGAGCGAGCAGGTCGGACAGTTCGCTCCGGGAGGAGATGCCGAGCTTCGTGTAGACCTTGCGCAGGTGGTACTCGACGGTCTTCGGGCTGAGGAACAGCGCGGCCGCCGCTTCGCGGGTCGTGCGGCCCTCGGCAGCATGATGCTCACCTGCAGTTCCTGGGGGGTGAGGTGTGCGACGGCGTCGGGCCGCGCGAGGCGATGTGCTCTCCCGTTGCCGCGAGCTCGACGGCGGCGCGATCCTCCCAGACGGACGCACCGAGACCCGAGAAGTCCTCGAGCGCCGCCCGCAGCTGAACGCGGGCATCGGTGCGTCGTCCGGCGCGGCGCAGACGCTCGCCGATAGGCGAGGCGGGTGCGTGCCGCCTCGAAGCGGTCCAGGGTCTGCTCATGCCGGTTCAGCGCCGATGAGAACCAGTCATCGATCTCGTCGTCGCCGGCCACCTGTCCGCAGGCTCGGTCGGCACGGGCCAGCGCCCAGGGCTGTCCTTTGCGGATCGCGTCCTCGCGATACTCGCGCGATCAGCTGCCGCGCCTTGCGGGCGTCGGCCGAGTCGCAGCAGAGCGTCGGCGAGCTCGGGGGCGGGGAGAGGTCGATGTCGTGCAGCCCGAGTCGCCCGAGCATGGCGGCCAACGCTGAGAAGTGCTCCACCGCCTGCCGGGTGTTCCCGAGGGACAGCTCGACATCCCCGAGGGCGAACTCGACCCACGCCTCACCGATGTGGATGTCGCGCGCTGCGCACACCACGCGGGCCTCGCCGGCGTGTGCCCGTGACGCCTCGACCTTGCCGGCGCGCGCCTCGAGCCAGCACAGGCCTGCGAGCGACATCGCCAGTTCGGTCGTCTGTCCGGTCTCGGTCGCGAGCCGGATCGACTCCCCGTAGTTGGCCTCGGCCCGTGCCCACTCCGCGGATGCCGCCTGATCGCGCGCGACGTGGAACAGCACTGCCGGCAAAGACCCCACCCCCGCGCTGCCGCGCACTTCGTCGACGAGCGCGCGCAGCCGCGCGCCACCCGAGGCGTCGCGAAGATACAGCGGAGCAAGCAAGAGCCACGAGAGCCTGCGCGCATCGTGGAGCAGCGTGGGATCCGTCTCCAGGAGAGGGACCGCGGCGCGGATGTCATCGGCTCCGCCGCGGCCCGCGAGCACCTTCGCCATGCCGGTCGCCATCAAGCCCAGCGCCCGTGAGCGGGGCTCCGTCAGTGCTGCCTGAAGGACTGTCAGTCGATCGGCCAGCTCGGAAGCCGTCTGGGCATCGGCGAGGTAGTAGGTCGCATGGACGGCGTCAGCGAGGAGAACCGCGGCATCGTCGGGCCGCGGTGCGAGCTCGGCCGCCGTGATCAGGGTTTCGAGTGCCTCGCGCAGCGACCCGCTTCGCGCGGCGATCGTCGCACGCAGCTCGAGCGCCCGCATGTGGTTCGGGTCGATCCATCGGCCGGCGGCCGGTCCCGACTCGCGGGCGAACTCGTCAAGCAGCACGAGTGCGCGGTCCTGCATACCCGCGGTCCACGCTGTGTCGGCCGCCCGCAGCAGCCGGGAGTGTCTGTCGTCATGGTCCGGTGTCAGACGCGCGGAGCGCTCGAACGCCCCGGAGGCGATCGAATAGGCCCCGCGCTCCACGGCGTGCTCGCCCGCTGTCGCGAGCAGCCGGGCGATCTTCGAGTCCGGGTGCCAGATCGGTCTCGGCGAGATGCCAGGCGCTCCGGTCGGTGTCGGTGGTGGCCTCAGCGGCAGCACGGTGCGCCGCACGCCTGTCGACCGCCGAGGCCCCGGAGTACGTCGCAGAGCGCAAGAGCGGATGCCGGAATTCGACCGTCCCGTTGCGAACCACGATCAGGCCTCGGTCCTCGGCCTCTTCGAGGCGTGCGACGTCGAGTCCGAGAGCTCCGCACACGTCGGCGATGAGACGGAGGTCCGCACCGCAGACGGCGGTGACGAGCAGGACTGCGCGGCACTCCTCGTCCACGTCGGCCAGGCGACGGCCGAACGCGTCGATCACCGCGCGCGACGCTCGGAGCGGCATGTCCGCGGCGCCGGTTTCGAGGGCAACTCCCTCCGAGGCGCCGAGTTCCTGCAGCGCCAGCGGATTGCCCGCCGTCGCCCGGTGGAGCCGCTGAACCTCCTCGGCGGTCACTGCGTCGCCCGCGGGCGTCGGCGATGAGCGTGCCCGCCGAGTCGAGATCGAGCCCCGGAACCGTGCGCATCGGCAGGCCGTCGGTCAGCCTGTCGCCCTCGGGACTTCGGACCCCGAACAGCACCAGAACCGGATCTGCACCCAGCCGCCGCGCGGCGAAGACGAGGGCGTTCGCCGACGACGCGTCGATCAGGTGCAGATCGTCGACGACCACGGCGACGGGCCCTCTTCGGCATACCGGCAGACGAGGCTCAGCAGCGCTGCGCCGACCGTGAAGCGATCCCGGGCGGATGAGGCAGCGGCGGAGGACGGCAGCGCCAGGGCCGCGGACAGCGCCTCGGCCTGAACCGGCGGGATTTCGGCGAGCAGCGTCCAAGGCCGGCCGCACCAGCTGCAGCAGCGCGGCGAAGGGTATCTCCTGCTCCGACTCCAGCCCGGTCGCCCGCAGCAGCCGCATGTCGTGGAGCCGGCTGATCCCGTCCTCGAGCAGAGCGGTCTTGCCCACGCCGGCCTCGCCGGCCAGCACCAGGACGCCGCTCATTCCCAGGCGAGCCGCGGCCGCCAGGCGGTCGATCGCCTGCTGCTCGGCCTTCCGACCCACCAGCATGTGCCGAGTCTAGGTCGCTCGCACGAGGACCGCGCAGGCGGCCCGAGGAGGACTAGGGGGGTCCCCGGATGCGGCATCCCTTCTCAGATTCGTAAGGTCGACAGCATCGACACTCGAAGCACAGAAGGAGTCTCCCGTGTCCACCACCGCACAAACCACCGAGATCGACACCGACAAGCTCATGAGCTTCGTGTTCCGCGCCGTCGACGAGGTCGGAGCCACCCTGAACGCCGCACTCGTCGTCATGGGCGACAAGCTCGGGTACTACCGCGACCTGGCCGAGAACGGGCCGAGCACCGCCGCCCAACTGGCCGAGCGCACTCGCACGGCAGAGCCGTACGCCCGCGAGTGGCTCAACGCGCAGGCCGCCGGCGCCTACGTCACATACGACCCTTCGACGAAGCGGTACACCCTGCCACCCGAGCACGCTCTCGCGATGACCGACCCCGACAGCGCCGCGTTCCTGCCCGGCTTCTTCCAGATCGCGCTGGGCACTGTCCATGACACGCAGCACATCGTGGATGCCGCGCGCAGCGGAGCGGGCTACGGCTGGCATCAGCACGACACCGACGTGCACGTGGGATGCGAAAGGTTCTTCCGCCCGAGCTACCACGCGAACCTCATCAGCACGTGGATCCCCGCGCTGGACGGGGTCGAAGCAGAAGCTGCGCGACGGCGCGCTCGTCGCCGACGTCGGCTGCGGTCACGGAGCGTCCACGATCCTGATGGCGCAGGCGTTCCCGAACTCGACCTTCGTCGGGTCGGACTACCACGCCGCGTCCATCGACACCGCACGCTCCCGCGCGACGGAGGCGGGTGTGCGCAACGTGCGCTTCGAGGTCGCTTCCGCGCAGGAGTTCGGCGGCACCCCCGGCGGACCGGCTACGAGCTCGTGACCATGTTCGACTGCCTGCACGACATGGGCGATCCCGGTCGGCGCTGCGCGTCGCGTGCGCGATGTCATCGCCGATGACGGCACCTGGATGGTCGTTGAGCCCATGGCCGGAGATCACGTCGAAGACAACCTGAATCCGGTCGGCCGCGCGTACTACGGGTTCTCGACGCTGCTGTGCACGCCGTCGTCGCTGTCGCAGGACGTCGGGCTGGCGCTCGGCACGCAGGCCGGGTCGGCGCGCATCCGCGACGTCACCGCAGCGGGCGGGTCACGCGGTTCCGCAGCGTGGCAGAGACCCCGTTCAACCGGGTCTTCGAAGTCCGCCCCTGACACGGACGGATCGCAGGAGCACACTGAGGAGATGATGGCGACGATGTCGGGTCAGAGCCGTACCTGGGTCCGCGCACAGCGCCGGCCCAGGCGGGCGCTGTTCCTCTCCTCGCCGATCGGCCTCGGCCACGCGCGTCGCGACGTCGCGATCGCGCAGGAGCTGCGCAGACTCCAGCCCGACCTCCAGATCGACTGGCTCGCGCAGCATCCCGTCACGCGCGTCCTCGCGGATGCCGGAGAGACCGTGCATCCGGCGTCCGCGTGGCTGGCGAACGAGTCTGCCCACATCGAAGACGAGTCGGCCGATCACGACCTGCACGCATTCCAGGCCATTCGCCGCATGGACGAGATCCTGGTGAACAACTTCATGGTCTTCAACGACGTGGTCGACGAAACCTACTACGACCTCGTGATCGGCGACGAGGCGTGGGATGTCGACTACTTCCTGCACGAGAATCCGGAGCTCAAGAGGTTCGCGTTCGCGTGGATGACCGACTTCGTGGGGTGGCTCCCGATGCCCAGTGGCGGGGATGCCGAAGCCGCTCTGACTGCCGATTACAACGCCGAGATGCTCGAGCAGCGGGCGCGGTACCGCCGGCTGCGCGACCGATCGATCTTCGTCGGCAACCCGGATGACGTCGTCGACGAAACGTTCGGAACCGGGCTGCCCGGCATCCGCGACTGGACGACGGCGAACTACGACTTCGCCGGCTACGTCACCGGATTCGTGCCCCCCGATGAGGCAGCGCGCAGCGCGTTCGCGCGCGCCTGGGCGTCGGGCCCGACGACCTCCTGTGCGTCGTCACCGTCGGCGGATCAGGCGTCGGCGATGCGCTGCTGCATCGGGTGATGGACGCGATCCCGATCGCTCGGCGCCTGCGCCCCGAGCTTCGATTCCTCGTGGTGACCGGCCCACGCATCGACCCGGCATCATTGCCGCGCCGACGCGGGGCGACCGTGCGCGGATTCGTCCCCGACCTGTACCTCACCCTCGCGGCGTGCGACGTAGCCGTCGTTCAGGGCGGGCTCACGACCTGCATGGAACTCGCCGCGGCCCGGCGGCCCTTCCTCTACGTGCCGCTCGAGAACCACTTCGAGCAGAACTTCCACGTGCGTCGCAGGCTGGACAACTACGGCGCCGGGCGCTGCATCCGGTACACCGAGGCGTCCGACCCGCAGGGGCTTGCCGACGCCCTCGTCGCCGAGGTCGGGCGTGACGTGAACTACCGACCGGTGGAGACGGACGGTGCCGCGCGCGCGGCCGCGATGCTGGCGGAGCTGATCTGATGCGCGCGCTCGAGCCGATGCAGAGCGGGTTCGTCGACCGGGACGGTGTTGCGATCCACTACGAGGTCTACGGCGACGGGTCCCGACCGTCTACCTCCTGATGCCCGACACGATCGTGGAGCAGCCGCGGGTGGAAGGCCCAGATCCCCTTCCTGGCCAGGTCGTTCCGGGTCGTGGTGAGCGACCCGCGCGGAAACGGGGGCAGCGAAGCGCCGCGACGCTCACGAGGGATACGCCGATCGCCTGATGATCGATGACGCATGGGCGGTGCTCGATGCGGTCGGCGCCGAGCAGGCGGTTCTGGTGGGCCTGTGCACCGGTGCGGGCTATGTCGTGCTGATGGCGGCCGAGGCGCCCCAGCGCGTGCTCGGAATCTGCGCGATCAACCCGGGGCTTCAGCTGAGCCCGCCGCTCCCGCACAAGGTCGCTTTCGACTTCGATACGCCGCGGAGTCGTACGAGGGCTGGCAGAAGATGAACCGCCACTACTGGCTGAGAGGACTGGCCGGATTTCGCGCAGTTCTTCTTCGGGGAGATGTTTCCCGAGCCGCACTCGACCAAACAGAGTCGAGGACTGCGTCGGGTGGGCGATGCAGACGACCCCCGAGGCGATGATCCTGGCCGGCTACTCGCCGCCCTACCCGCCCAACGAGCGAGACACCGTCGCCGCCGCGGAGGCGGTGCAGTGCCCCGTGCTCGTCATCACCGGTTCGCTCGACATGTGCCAGAACCCGCAGCGCAGCATCCGCCTGGCCGAGATCACCGGCGGCGACCACGTCATCATCGAGGGCGGCGGCCACCTGCCCCAGGCGCGCGATCCGGTCAAGGTCAACCTCCTGCTGCGCGACTTCGTGCGCCGCGTCGCGGTCTGATCGCGAAACCCCTCTGCGCCGGCGGAGGGGTGTCGGCGACGCGGGCTACCCTTGACCCGATGAGCACACCGGCCGCCGACCCGTACGCCGATGCGGTGTGGGCCGACGACGAGCCTCCACCCGACGAGTTCTGGACGCCGCCCGCCGACGACGGCTGGGCTCCGCCCCCCGAGGACGAATGGATGCCGCAGTCGACGGCTCCGGCATCCGCACCGCCCGCAGTCCCCCAGGCGACACCGGCGCGCTACGCCACCTCTGGCGAGGCCCTGCACACCGTCTTCGGCTATGAGACCTTCCGCGGCGATCAGGCCGCCGCGATCGATCACGTCGTCGGCGGGGGAGACGCGGTCGTGCTCATGCCGACCGGTGGTGGCAAGAGCCTGATCTACCAGATCCCCGCGCTCGTCCGACCGGGCACCGGGCTCGTCGTGAGCCCCCTCATCGCGCTCATGCACGACCAGGTCGACGCGCTCGTGGCCAATGGCGTGCGAGCCGCGTACCTCAACTCGACGCAGGCCGCGCCCCAGCGCGCCGCCGTCGAGCGCGCCTATCTGTCCGGCGAGCTCGACCTGATCTACGTCGCCCCCGAACGGCTGTCCAGCGCATCCACCCGCTCGCTGCTGCAGCGCGGCACGCTGAGCGTGATCGCGATCGACGAAGCGCACTGCGTGTCGCAGTGGGGCCACGACTTCCGCCCCGACTACCTCACGCTCGGCGACCTCGGCGAGCAGTTCCCGGGGGTTCCGCGCGTCGCCCTGACCGCCACGGCCACCGACGCCACCCACCGCGAGATCACCCAGCGCCTGCAGCTGCCAGACGCGCAGCACTTCGTCGCGAGCTTCGACCGCCCCAACATCCAGTACCGCATCGACCCGAAGGTCGAACCGCGCAAGCAGCTGCTCGCGTTCATCCGCTCGCAGCCGACGGGGGCCGCGGGCATCGTGTACGCCCTGAGCCGCAAGAGCGTCGAGCAGACCGCCGAGTTCCTGCGCACCCAGGGCATCGACGCCCTGCCCTACCACGCCGGGCTCGACGCTTCCGTGCGCGCGGCGAATCAGGCACGGTTCCTGCGCGAAGACGGCGTCGTGATGGTCGCGACGATCGCGTTCGGCATGGGCATCGACAAGCCCGACGTGCGCTTCGTGGCCCACATCGATCTGCCGAAGTCGGTCGAGGGGTACTACCAGGAGACCGGCCGTGCCGGTCGCGACGGCGAGCCCTCGGTCGCCTGGATGGCCTATGGCCTCGGTGACGTCGTGCAGCAGCGCCGCATGATCGACCAGTCGCCCGGAGAGCGTTCGTACAAGACGCGCCTCGGCCAGCACCTCGATGCGATGCTCGCCCTCTGCGAGACGGTCGCGTGCCGCCGTCAGAACCTGCTCGGCTACTTCGGTGAGGCATCCGGTCCGTGCGGCAACTGCGACACGTGCCTCGAGGCACCAGAGACCTGGGACGGGCTGATCCCCTCGCAGAAGCTGCTGTCGACGATCGTCCGCCTCCAGCGCGAGCGCGGCCAGGCCTTCGGTGCCGGCCATCTGGTCGACATCCTGCGCGGAGCCTCCACCGACCGCATCCGTCAACAGGGTCACGACGCCCTGTCGACGTATGGTCTCGGCGCCGACCTGACCGACCAGGACTGGCGCAGCGTGATCCGCCAGCTCCTCGCGCGCGGAATCCTGGTGCCTCAGGGCGAGTACGGCACGCTCGCGCTCGGCGAGCCCGCCGCTGCGGTTCTGCGCGGCGAGGCGCCCGTGCCGCTGCGACGCGACGTGCTCGGGCGCGGCGGTTCGGGCGGCGGATCATCTCGCGCGCGCAAGGGCGCGGCATCCGAGTCGCTCGGAGCCGCCGACCGCCCGGTCTTCGAGTCGCTCCGCGAATGGCGGGCCGGGGTGGCGAAAGAGCAGGGGATGCCGGCCTACATCGTGTTCGGGGACGCGACACTGCGCGCGCTCGCCGAGCACCGGCCCACGACCCTCGACGATCTGGACGGCATCACCGGCATCGGCGCGAAGAAGCGCGAGGCGTACGGCACCGCGGTGCTCGAGGTCATCGCGGCGAGCGTCTGAGACCGGGCGTACGCTCGCACGCGGAGGCACAATGAGCATCACCGTGTACGACGCACTCGGAGGCCACCCGCGTGTGGCGCAACTCGCGTCCGCGTGGCATGAACGCTGCCTCGCCGACGAGATCGTGAGCCATCCGTTCTCGCGCGCCCTCGACCCGCACCACATCGACAGGCTCGCCGCGTATTGGAGCGAGCAGCTCGGTGGTCCACCTCTGTACACAACTGACCTCGGTGACGAGTCGCACGTGCTCCGGGTGCACGCCGGCAACGGCATCCATGAGGAGATGGACCAGCGCGCGATCGCGTGCTTCGCCCAGGCGGTCGAAGACATCCGCGTCACCGATCCAGCGCTCCGCGACGAACTGATCGCGTGGTTCACGCACGAGACCGCCGAGATGGCCGGCTATCCGCACTCCCCGTCCGACGTCCCGGACGACCTCTCCCTGCCGGTGTGGCCCGGCCGCGTCGCGTCGCACTGAGGGCCGCGGCACTCCGCCCGTAGGCTCGGGGCGGAATGCAGAAGTGGAGTTCGACGATGAGCCTCAGCAACATCGACATCGCGCAAGCCGCGCACATGCTGCCGATCACGGTGGTGGCCGAGCGCCTCGGCATCCCCGAAGAGAGCCTCGAGCCCTACGGTCGCTACAAGGCGAAGATCTCGCTCGATTACCTCGCCTCGATCCGAGACCGGCCGCCCGGCAGGCTGGTGCTCGTCACAGCCGTTTCGCCCACGCCCGCCGGCGAAGGCAAGACGACCACGACCGTGGGGCTCGGCGACGCGCTCACGCGCATCGGCGAGCGAGCCATGATCTGCCTGCGCGAACCCGCCCTCGGGCCGGTGTTCGGCATGAAGGGCGGTGCCGCGGGCGGGGGCTATGCCCAGGTCGTGCCGATGGAAGACATCAACCTGCACTTCACCGGCGACTTCTCGGCGATCGCCGTCGCGACCAACCTGCTCGCTTCGATGATCGACAACCACATCCACCACGGCAACGCGCTCGGCATCGACGTGCGAAGGGTCACGTGGCGCCGCGTCCTGGATGTGAGCGACCGTGCACTGCGCGACGTCGTGATCGGGTTGGGCGGACCCGGCAACGGCTACCCTCGCGAGTCGGGCTTCGACATCGTGGTCGCCTCCGAGGTCATGGCGATCTTCTGCCTCGCAGCCGACCTGCATGACCTCAAGGAGCGTCTCGGTGACATCGTCATCGGCTACACCCGCGACCGGCAGCCGGTGACGGCGCGCAACCTCGGTGCACACGGCGCGATGACCGCGGTGCTGCGCGACGCGCTTGCCCCCAACCTCGTGCAGACCCTGGAGAACACCCCGGCCTTCGTGCACGGCGGTCCGTTCG
Source organism: uncultured Actinomycetota bacterium (assembly GCA_963781135.1). GTDB lineage: Bacteria > Actinomycetota > Actinomycetes > Actinomycetales > Microbacteriaceae > Microbacterium. The sequence goes on from CAWADY010000007.1 coordinate 70,032, forward strand.
CGAACATCGCGCACGGGTGCAACTCGTACCTGGCCACGAATTCTGCCCTGCACCTCGCGGACTACGTCGTGACCGAGGCCGGATTCGGTGCGGACCTCGGCGCCGAGAAGTTCGTCGACATCCTCTGCCGGACCACGGGGCTGCGCCCCGCGGTCGCCGTGATCGTCGCGACGGTGCGCGCGATGAAGTATCACGGCGGCGTCGAGGTCGCCGATCTGGTGAGCGAAGACGTCGCCGCGCTCGATCGTGGGATCGTCAACCTCAGCCGCCATCTCGAGACCGTTCGCGAGACGTTCGGGCTGCCCGCGGTGGTGGCGATCAACCATCGCGCGGAAGACACCGACGCCGAGGTCGCCGCCCTCGTCGACGCCGTCGAGCGCGCGGGAGCCGTGGCGGTCGTCGCGACGCACTTCGCGGAGGGTGGCGCAGGCGCCGAGCAACTGGCGCGGGAGGTCGTCCGGCTGTGTGCGCAGCCGTCCGAACTGGGCTTCACGTACCCCGACGAAGCGTCTCTGTGGGAGAAGATGAAGGCCATCGCCACGCGCATCTACGGCGCATCCGAGATCACCGCCAGCAGCGCAGTCCGCGCGCAGATCAAGCGCCTCCAGTCGGAGGGCTACGGCGCCTACCCGGTCTGCGTCGCCAAGACGCAGTACTCGTTCTCCACAGATCCCAAGCTGCGCGGCGCCCCCTCGGGCCACGCGGTCGACATCCGCGAGGTCCGTCTCGCCGCGGGCGCCCGTTTCATCGTCATGGTGTGCGGCGACATCATGACGATGCCAGGTCTGCCTGCCGTGCCGGCTGCGATGACGATCGACGTCGATGAGACCGGGCGCATCGTCGGACTGTTCTGAGAGCATTCCGGAGTCGTGGTTAAAAACCTAGTGGTCGCTAGGTTTACACTGATCACATGAGCGATGACGCTGCCGACTCCCGTCCCTGGTTCGACTCCGCCCGTCCGAGCGCCGAGCGGCTCGACCTGCTGCTGAGAGAGATGACCCTCGAAGAGAAGGCCGGTCAGCTCTTCCACGCGATGATCACGGCCGGACCGGGCGGCACGCTCGCCGATGCCCAGCCCGCATTCGGGCTCCCCTCGAACGAGGGGTTCATCGCCGACCTCAAGCTCACGCATTTCAACCTGTTCGGCGCGCAGGACGCGGCATCCGACATCGCCCGCTGGCACAACGCCCTGCAGCAGCGCGCCCGCGCGACGCGACTCGGCATCCCGGTCACGATCTCGAGCGATCCGCGCAACCACTTCAGCGACAATCCGGGTGCGGCGATCCTCTCGGGACCGTTCTCGCAGTGGCCCGAACCGCTCGGCCTCGCGGCGACCCGCGACGCCGACCTCGTTGCGCGGTTCGCCGACATCGCCCGCCAGGAATACACCGCGGTCGGCATCCGCGTCGCCCTGCACCCTCAGATCGACCTGGCGACCGAGTCTCGCTGGGCGCGCCAGCTGCAGACGTTCGGCGAGGATGCCGAGCTGACCGCCGAGCTCGGTGCGGCGTACATCCGCGGCTTCCAGGGCGAGCACCTCGGCTCCTCCTCCGTCGCCACGATGACGAAGCACTTCCCGGGTGGGGGGCCGCAGCAGGACGGCGAAGACCCGCACTTCGAGTACGGCCGCGAGCAGGTCTATCCGGGCGGGCAGTTCGATCTGCACCTGATCCCCTTCGAGGCCGCGTTCGCCGCCGGGACCAGCCAGATCATGCCGTACTACGGCATGCCTGTCGGCACCGAGCACGACGAAGTCGGGTTCGCGTTCAACAAGACCGTCATCACCGGGCTGCTGCGCGAGCACTACGGATTCGACGGCATCGTGTGCGCCGACTGGGGCGTCCTCAACGACCGGCCGATCATGGGCCACCCGTACCCCGCCCGCGCCTGGGGCCTCGAGCACCTGACCCCGCACGAGCGCCTCGTCGCCGCTCTCGAAGCCGGTGTCGACCAGTTCGGCGGCGAGTTCTGTCCCGAGCTCGTCGTGTCGGTGGTGCGTGACGGCCTCGTCTCCGAAGACCGCATCGACGTGTCGGTGCGGCGCCTCCTGCGCGAGAAGTTCACGCTCGGACTGTTCGATGATCCCTTCGTCGATGTCGCCGCAGCGGACCGGATCGTCGGCAAATGCGGAGTTCCGGGCCGCGGGAGATGCCGCGCAGCGCGCGTCCGTCACGATTCTGACGAACACCGGGACGGATGCCGCCGGCCCGGTGCTTCCGCTGCGCACCGGTCTGCGTCTCTATGTCGAGGGGATCGCCCCCGATGTCGCTGCTGCCTACGGCACCGTCGTGGAGACTCCGGCGGAGGCGGATGCGGCCGTCCTGCGCCTGCACGCGCCGTACGAGCTGCGGGGCACGCCGTTCGAAGACATCTTCCACGCCGGTTCTCTCGACTTCCCTGCCGAGGTCCTCGCCCACGTCGCCGATGTCGCCGCGCAGGTGCCGACCGTGGTGGATGTCTTCCTCGATCGTCCGGCGATCCTCGGGCCGCTGACCGAGGTCGCGGCGGCCGTCGTGGCGAACTGGGGCGTGAGCTCGGAGGCCCTGCTGGACGTGCTCACCGGAGCTGCCGTCGCGCAGGGCAGACTGCCGTTCGACGTTCCGCGGAGCATGGCGGCAGCGGAGGCATCGCGTCCCGATGTGCCGTTCGACACCGAAGATCCGCTGTTCCGGTTCGGCCACGGCCTCACCCTGTAGCGGAACCGACACGAGGGCGGCCTCCAGCTTCGATGAGGCCGCCGCTCGCGTCGGCTGGTCCGGCCGATCAGGGCACCGACACCGACAGTTCGTACTCGGAACCGTCGATCGCGGTGATCTCGATGTAGGCGGGAATATCGCCATTGTCGTCGGCGAAGGTGCAGGTCACCTGTGTGCCGACCGAGACTTCGTAATCGCCCTCGTCGCAGAAGATCTCGAAGGGGCCGTTCACCTGCGCGGCCAGGGCCGCGCTCGCGGTGGCTCCGATGGCAGCCCCGGTCAGCACGAGCGTCGTGCTGATCTCTTCGGCCGGCTCGACGGACGGCACCGCGGTGGGTGTCGGCGCCACGTCGACGGCCTCCGCGCAGCCCGCCAGCATCACGGCGCCCACGAAGACCGCCGCCCCCGCGAGCGCACGAAAGCACTTCCCCATGAGCACGCTCCCCGCAATCGGGATCAGTGTGTCAGAGCGGGCGTTGCGCGTACAGATGCTCCCGCGCGCGTGAATCGGGGCGTCTCACCGCGGCGGGAACGTGCGGACGTGCTCGACCTCGAACAGGAACGGCCGTGCAGCGGCATCCCGCGTGCCCGACTCGTTCGGCAGGTCGTACACGTCCAGCATGAACTGCACCGGGTAGTCGAGTCGCTGCGGAACGGTCTTGACCCAGCGGCCGTCGATGAAGAACCGGATGCGGTCGGCATCCCACTCGACGGCGTAGTCGTGGAAGTCGGTCAGGTCGCCCTCGACCCAGACCTTCTCGAAATCGAGGATGAGCCGCGGATCGCGCTGCGGCTTCACGCCGACACCCACCCACCCGCCGGTGTCGTCGAGTTCGCTGCCGAAGATCTCGGCGATGCAGATCTCGCCGCAGTCGTCGGGTTGCGCTTCGAAGCCGATCGGCCAGAACGCGACCATCGCATCGGCGTGCTTGATGGCCCGCATCCGCACGTCGATGACCCCGAAGTGCGGCAGCCACAGCCGGCGCTCGGGCTGCTCCTCCCGCACGATCAGCCCATCGCGGAACCGGTGCTGCCCGATCGCGCTGCCGATCGGTCCGGAGAACTGCCCGGTCTGAATGTGCGACGCGCGGACCTCGCCGTCGAACTCGGGTGACCACGGCTGGGTATCGGCGTCGATGCGCAGCGTGAGCCCGTGATCGCCGGTCTCGAAGCGGGCGGCGGATGCTGCGCGCGACGACCAGTGCGGCGTGTAGTACGGCCACCAGCGGGACTCGTCCAGGGAACCCTGGTCGAATCGTTCGACGTGGTCGGGCTGACGCCCCGCCAGATCGAGAGCCGACATGTCGAGCACCCAGCTGTTGAAGCTCAGCTGCCCCCCGCGCCACGGCTCGGTCCCCGAGCCGGTGTGCACGAACCCCGTGCGAGCGCAGAGGGCGTTGGAGGCCCCGTTGTCGACGCCCGGGTAGGCCACCAGCAGATCGCGTCCGCCGTCGGCGGCGACCAGCCGGATCAGCTGCCGAAGGGCGGTCGTCGCCACGCCCCGGCCCTGCCACTCGGGCAGGACGCTCCATCCCGCTTCGTACGCGGGAACGCCTTCGTGATCGGTCTGCCACCAGCCGATGCCGCCGGCCGGCGTGCCGTCGACGTCGATGCGGAACATGTGCGCTTCGCCGGCCGCATTGAGCCGGAGGTAGCGTTCATGGCGTTCGCGCACCTCCTCGGGCGACTCAGGGCCCCCCAGGTAGCCGGTCATCTCGGGGGTGTTGCTGAGCTCGAGCAGGGGAAGATCCTCTGTTCCCCAGCGTCTGAGTGTGACCCGCGTATCCTCCGCTTCGCCCATGGAAGCCCATTGTCGATCGGGGCACCGACACCCGCAACCACCCCGCGAAGCCGAGCGCGGGAGGAGAGGGGCCGAGAACAGGAAATTCCGGGGCGAATCGTCCTGTGTCGGGCCGATCTCCTGCCTTCGGTCCCGTCGCTGTCGGGAGGGCACAATGCCTCCGACCCACGCCGCCCGACCGCGTTGTACACATCGTCCAACGGACTTTGCGTCGACTTGTGGGAGTCCTACCGTCTTAGAGACTCCTCCTCCCACCGAAAGGTGACGCAATGGCCGACGCCGCCGTCCGTTCCAAGAAGCCCGCCACGAGCAAGCGCACGCCCGCCGGCGGTGCTCCGACCGCTCCGCATTCCGCCGCCGAGGCATCCGATGCGCGCATCGATGTCGACAAGGTCACCGACATGCTGCTCGGCACGTGGGCCGACACCCGCCGCGAGGCTCGCGAGATGATCAAGGACCCGGCGTTCTGGCGCGTCGACGGTTTGAGCATGCAGGAGCACCGCGAGCGCGTGCTCACCCAGATGCACCTGCTCGTCGAGCAGGGCGGTGTGCTGCGCGCGTTCCCGAAGGAGTACGGCGGCGCGGAGAACAACGGCGCGAACATCGCCGGATTCGCCGAGCTGGTCGCCGCCGACCCGAGCCTGCAGATCAAGGCCGGCGTGCAGTGGGGCCTGTTCGGCTCGGCGGTTCTGCAGCTGGGCACGAAGGAGCACCACGACAAGTGGCTTCCGGGCATCATGAGCCTCGAGATCCCCGGGGCGTTCGCGATGACCGAGACCGGCCACGGCTCGGATGTCGCGGCCGTCGGCACGACGGCGACCTATGACCCCGAGACCGAGGAGTTCGTCATCCACACGCCGTTCCGCGCGGCATGGAAGGACTACCTGGGCAACGCGGCGCTGCACGGCATCGCCGCGACCGTGTTCGCACAGCTCATCACGAACGGCGTGAACCACGGCGTGCACTGCTTCTACGTGCCGATCCGCGACGAGAACGGGCAGTTCCTTCCGGGCGTGGGCGGCGAGGACGACGGGCTCAAGGGCGGCCTGAACGGCATCGACAACGGCCGGCTGCACTTCGACCACGTCCGCGTGCCGCGCACGAACCTGTTGAACAAGTACGGCGACGTCGCGGCCGACGGCACGTACTCGAGCCAGATCTCCAGCCCGGGCCGCCGCTTCTTCACGATGCTCGGCACGCTCGTGCAGGGTCGCGTGTCGCTCGACGGCTCCGCAGCGTGGGCGTCTGCCCTCGGACTGAACATCGCGATCACCTACGCGAACCAGCGGCGCCAGTTCGACTCCGGTGCCGGCACCGACGAGGTCGTGCTGCTCGACTACGGCAAGCACCAGCGCCGCCTGCTCACCCGGCTCGCGACGACGTACGCCTCGATCTTCGTGCACGACGAGTTCCTGCAGAAGTTCGACGCCGTCTTCAGCGGCAAGGCCGACACGGATGCCGACCGCGAAGACCTCGAGACGCTGGCGGCCGCCCTCAAGCCGCTCTCGACCTGGCACGCCCTCGACACGCTGCAGGAGGCCCGGGAGGCCTGCGGCGGCTCCGGATTCCTGTTCGAGAACCGCCTGGTCGGACTCCGTGCCGACCTCGACATCTACGCGACCTTCGAGGGCGACAACAACGTGCTGCTCCAGCTCGTCGGCAAGCGCCTGCTCAGCGACTTCGGCAAGCAGTTCAAGGGCAAGGACGCCAAGGCCCTGGCCGCCTACGCCGTCGGCCAGACCGCCGGAAAGGTCTTCCACGGCGCCGGTCTGCGACAGCTCGGTCAGGCGGTCACCGACTTCGGCTCGACGGCGCGCGCGGTCGAGCGCGGTCTGCGAGCCGATCAGCAGCACGAGCTGCTCGCCGGACGGGTGCAGCAGATGGTCACCGACATCGCGTTGCGCCTGCGGCCGGCATCCGGTCTCGCGCCCGCCGACGCGGCGGCGCTGTTCAACGCGAACCAGTCCGAGCTGATCGAGGCGGCGCGCGCGCACGGCGAACTGCTGCAGTGGGAGGCGTTCACGGATGCCGTCAACGGCGCGCCCGACGACGGCACGAAGCGCGTGCTCACCTGGTTGCGCGACCTGTTCGGGCTCGGCCTGATCGAGAAGCACCTGGCCTGGTACCTGATCAACGGGCGCCTGTCGGCTCAGCGGGCGGCGGCAGTGTCGTCGTACATCGACCGGCTCTGCCTGCGCCTGCGGCCGCACGCGCAGGACCTCGTCGACGCCTTCGGCTACGCTCCGGAGCACCTGCGCGCTCCGATCGCCTCGGGTGCCGAGCAGGCCCGCCAGGACGAGGCTCGCGATTACTACCGCGCGCTCGCCGAGTCGGGCGAGGCGCCGATCTCCGAGAAGGTCGCGAACAAGAAGTAGCCTTCCTGCGACCGTGAGACTGCACTCGCACCTCGAGACTGCGGCTAAACCCCACAGTCTCGAGGTGCGGTTGAAGTCTCACGGGTTGGAATATGGGCTCAGACACCCACGTCGGCGACGAGGTCGAGCAGTTCGCGCAGCGGCGCGCGGAGCACCCGGACGCGCAGCAGGGGCAGTGAGAGCCTCAGGAGGCGCAGACCTCCGTCCAGCAGCCGATGAGTGCGCTGCCGGCCGGGCGAGGAGTCGTAGACCCAGAAGAGCGCCAGCAGGAGGTGCGCGACCATCAGGGCCGACGGCAGGGCGTCTTCGAACTCGGCGGGCAGAGACCTCTTCGCGCCGCCGACGGCTTCGCGGAACACCCCGACCACGATGTCGCGCGACGCGGTGGACTCCTCCGAGAGCGGGTTGACCGATGAACGCGGCGACATCGCGGCGGAGAGGAACTCGGGTGCGAAGCGGTGATACGGCTCGAGCTCGGCGAGGCCGGTCCGGAACACCAGCGCGAGGCGGTCGACGAGGTCGTCGGTGGTGGCCAGCAGCGGCGTGACCGTGTCGCGATGCGCGAGCTGCACGTCGAGGTAGAGCTCCTGCACGAGATCGTTCTTGCTCGCGAAGTGGTAGTTCGTCGTACCGACCGAGATTCCGGCATCCTGCGCGATGAGGCGGATCGTCGTCGCGTCGTATCCGCGCTCGCGGAAGGATTTCAGCGCCACGTCACGGATCAGCGCGCGGGTGCGCTCGCTCTTGGTCATCGTGTGCGTCGCGGCGGCGTCCATCGTCAGATCCCATCCGTCGCCGCACGGGCGACGTGCTCGTAGGTGAAGGTGCCCGCATAGCGGAAGATCTCCCCGACAAGGGGACATCGGACGCGCACGTCGACCCGCTGGCGGTCGCCATCCGCTCGCTCGTCGACCGTGACCTGCGCGAACGGAGGCAGGGGCACGGTGAGCGGACCCATCCGCAAAGACAGCCCGCGCGATACCAGGCGCATCCCGCCCTGGTCGACCAGGACGTCCAGTGTCAGCTCGAGCAAGCCGCCCGTCCCGATCCGCTCGATCAATCGCCCGTCGATGACACGCAGAGCGTCGCGCATGACCCGCACCCGGTGTGGGAACGCGAAGGTCCGCGTCGCGATGAGGCGTTCCGTCCGGTTGCGGCGCGTTGACCACGGTGAAGGGCACGTCGCGGCCGACCTCGGGAAACAGGATCTGACTCCGCGCGGTGAGGGCGAACACGGGTCGAAGCAGGCGGACCCGCGACCCGGCGATGTCGTAGATGCCTCGCCCGACTCCGATCGTTTCCGCAGGAGTGGGACCGAAGTACGTTCTCAGCCGCGGATCGAGGTCACTCCACTCTCCCTGCAGCACCTGCTGGTACACCGAGTCCGACGCGAGGTGTTGCATGTCGTTCAGAGTATCCTATTCTGAACACGTTCAGAAAGGACTCATGGTGGACGAGCAGCGACGAGCGGTGATCGCAGGAGCGACCGGATTCATCGGCCGCACTCTCACCGAGGCGCTCCGGGCAGACGGCTGGGACGTGCGGACGATCGGCCGTGGCGCTGAGGTCACCTGGTCGGATCCAGCGACGATCGCCCGAGCCATCGATGGCGCGGACGTGCTCGTGAACCTCGCGGGCAAGTCCGTCGACTGCCGCTACAACGATGCGAACCGCGACGAGGTGCTGCGCTCACGAGTCGAGACGACGCGGATGCTGCGACGCGCGGTTGCGGCGACCGACCACCCACCGAGGGTCTGGCTGAACGCGTCGACCGCCACGATCTACCGGCACGCGATGGACCGTCCCCACACGGAAGCGACCGGAGTGATCGGAACGGGCTTCTCGGTCGATGTCGCCTCCAGCTGGGAGCGCGAGTTCTTCGCCGGCGATCTGCCCGGCACGCGCCGGGTCGCCCTGCGGATGGCGATCGTCCTCGGCGACGGTCCGGCGACGCGCATGCTGGTGCGATTGGCGAGGCTCGGTCTCGGCGGACCCCAGGTCGACGGGCGGTGGCCGCAGCACCGGCGCTACCGGGGCATCGGTGAGCGCCCGAGCGGCGACGGGAGGGCACCGCACCACGACACGCGCGGCCGGCAGCACTTCAGCTGGATCCACATCGATGACGTGGTGGGCGGCATCCGCTTCCTGATCGACCGAGACGACATCACGGGACCGGTCAACCTGGCGAGCCCGAACCCGTCCGACAATCGCACGCTCATGCGCACCCTGCGTCGCATCGTCGGCGCTCCGCTCGGGTTGCCCGCACGCCGGTGGATGCTCGAGCCCGCGATGTGGGTGCTGCGCACCGAGCCCGAGCTCGTGCTCAAGAGCCGCTGGGTGCTGCCGGCCCGGCTCACGGCCGCGGGCTACCGGTTCGAGCACCCCGAACTCGAGGAGGCGCTGCGAGACTGCGTCCAGCGGCTGTCGGCTCCCGCCCGTAGGGTGGCGGGGTGAGCGCGGATGTGAGAGTCGGCCCCGATGCCGTCGCGCGCTGCGCGTGGGTCGGCGACGACGCCGAATACCGCCGCTATCACGATGAGGAGTGGGGCAGACCTCTTCACGGCGACCGCGCCGCTGTTCGAGAAGATGAGCCTCGAGGGGTTTCAGGCGGGGCTGTCGTGGATCACGATCCTGCGCAAGCGCCCGCACTTCCGCGCGGTGTTCGCGGGGTTCGATCCCGCGGCGATCGCCGTGTTCGACGAGAGCGACGTCGAACGCCTGATGCAGGATGCCGGAATCATCCGCAACCGCGCGAAGATCCTCGCCACGATCTCCAACGCCCGCCTGCTGCTCGAGATGGAGCCCGGCGAGTTCGATGCTTTCATGTGGTCGTTCGCCCCGCACACCTGGCCCCGTCCCACCTCGTTCGCCGACGTCGCGGCGACGACCCCCGAGTCGGACGCGATGAGCAAGGCGCTGCGCAAGCGCGGCTTCCGCTTCGTCGGACCGACCACGATGTACGCCCTGATGCAATCCGCGGGGATGGTCGACGATCACGTCGAGGGGTGCTGGCGCGCTCAGAATCGCTGACCGCGAGCCCTGCGCGTGGCGCGCTCAGCTCAATCCTGAGCGAACGCGCGCCGCCGAGAGGTATTGCGAGGCGGCGAATCCGCTGTCAGAATTCGCTCACGGCCGGGGAATCTGCGCTTCCCGTTCCGTACATGCCGGGGGGCATGGTGGGGAATTCCGCAGCGCTGTCCGTCGCGGAATCCGCGCGCGGCGGATCGCTTGACCGCTCACGTACCGGATTCCGCCTCGTGCGATGTATCGGAACACGTCATCCCGCCCTCCTGGCAAGCGTCGGCTCAATGGGCGTCGACGTCCGATCCGCATTGCCAAAGAAGGAGTGTCACTGTGCGCAAGGTCTTCTCGATCGTCAGCATCCTCGCGGTGCTCGCTGTCGTTCTTCAGTTCTATTTCGCCGGGGTGGGCCACTTCAGCATCCCCGAAGACGGGCTCTTCGGCATCCACGGCAACAATGGCCGCATCGTGCTGCCGGTGCTGTTCATCCTGTCGCTCATCACGGCCGCGATCGCTCGCGCGGGGAAGGGGACCATCTGGCTCACGGTCGTCGCGATCCTGCTGCTCGCTTTCCAGACCGTGCTCTTCATCCTGACCGGCACGATCTTCAACGTCGGCCCGGAATCGGCCGAGGTGCCGCTGGGGGCGTCGCTGATGCTCGGCCTGCACGCCCTGAACGGTGTCGCGATCCTCGTCATCACGAGCATCATCGCCCGACGTGCGTGGGTGATGGCGTGGCGGTCCACGCCGGCTGTGGCCACCGACGCAGGACGCACTGACGCCACTGCCACGACCTCGCCGTGAGTGCGACCGCACTCCAGCTCATCGCTCTCGCCCTCGGGCTGGGCAGTGCGGTGTGCTGGGGTGCTGTGGCCACTTCGACGGCTCCTGTGCGGCGTGCAGTCTGGTGGGGACTGTCGGCCGGCGCCGTGGTGGCGACGATCGGCACCCAGGTGGCTGTCGTCGCGCTCTGGAGCAGGGACTGGTGGTTCGCCGCGGACCGCGTGGTGGCATCCGCGCCGCTCTCGCTCGCGGCCCTGGTGTGGTTCGGCGTTTCCGCCGCGCGCGACCTTCGGGCGGGCGGGCGGGCGTCGACGTCCACGCGCATCGCCGCCTGGGCAGGCGCATTCGCGGCAGCGGCGAGTGTCTTCGTCCCGTTCGTGCTCGGAGCGCCGCTCTCGGCCTGGACGACCGCGGCGGTGGTGGTCGGCGTCGTAGGCGCCACGGCGATCGCAGCCATCTCGCTGTCGAAGCGTCGAGCACGGCGACCACTGACGACCGTTGTCGCCGCAGCCGCCGCCGTCGTGGTGACCGCCGTCACGCTGTCGCTCGTGGCGGCTGCCTCGCCGGGCCCGCTCGAGGCCGGGCACGGCCACGAGGGCGGGGCGACGCAGGGCATCGTCGGCGCGACCCCGGTCACGTCGGTCACGATGCTCCGCGAGGAGTCGACGCGGCCGGCCGATGTCGCGCTGACCCTCGAAGCCTCGCGCACCACGGTCGAGCTGGCCTCCGGCGCGCAGATCGAGGCCTGGACGTACGGCGAACTGGGCGGACCTGCGATCGAGGCGACCGAGGGCGACATCGTGGAGGTCACGCTTCGCAATCGAGACATCGCCGAAGGTGCCACGATCCACTGGCACGGCGTCCCGGTGCCGAGCGGTGACGACGGCGTCGCCGGTGTGACGCAGGATGCCGTTGCGCCTGGTGAGAGCTTCACCTACCGCTTCGAGGCCACCCAGCCCGGCACGTATTGGTACCACACCCATCAACGCTCGTCGGTCGGCGTGGTGAAGGGCCTGTACGGAACTCTCGTGGTCCACCCCGCCGACTCCCCCTCGGCCGAAGTCGATGTGACGGTCCCGCTGCACACTTTCGCCGGTCGACTCATGCTCGGATCGTCCGACGACGCTTTCGTACGCACGGTCGCCCCGGGCGCCGAGGTCCGACTGCGGCTGATCAACACGGATCAGGTCACCCACACGCTCACCCCGACCGGGACCGCGTTCCGCGTGCTCGCCATCGACGGCACGGATGTGCAGGATCCGACCGAGATCGAGGGAGTCTCGATCCGTATTCCCGCCGGCGGGCGCTACGACCTCGGGTTCTCGATGCCCGAAGGCGGCGTCCGCGTGGCGGATGCTGCATCGCGCAGCGTCTTCGTGGGATTCGTCCCGAGCGACGGCGCCGCGCCGCCCGAGCCGGCGCCCGCACACGGCGTCTTCGATCCGCTGTCGTACGGCGTCGGCCCCCTGCCGGACTGGGCCGACGAGCCGCTCGACGTGCACCGGACGATGGTGCTCGACCGCCTGCCCCGCCTGACCACGGACGGTCCGGCGTACGCGTACACCGTGGACGGGCTGGTCTACCCCCACATCGAGCCCACGGTGGTGCGGGAAGGCGACACCGTGGGGGTCACGATCGTCAACCGGGGCTTCGAGGTGCATCCCATGCATCCGCACGGCCATCGCGTGCTCGTCCTCGAGGTAGACGGCCGACGACCGACTTCAGCCGTGTGGCTCGACTCGTTCGACGTGCTGCCCGGACAGGTCTGGAAGGTGGCGCTCGTCGCCGACAACCCCGGCATCTGGATGGATCACTGCCACAACCTCGAGCACGCGGCGCTGGGGATGGTGACCCACCTCGCCTACGAGGGGGTGGTGTCGCCGTTCGAGCACGGCGGGTTGGCAGGCAACGACGCGGAGTGAGTCTGACGACCTCCGGAGCCCTAAACGGATACATCATCCGCTTAGCGCGTAGGATGGAAGCATGAGTCCCCGAGCCGATGCCGTACGCAGCCGCGAGCGCATCCTCGAAGTCGCGCGCGGACACGATGTGAGGTCTCTGCGCCTCAACGACATCGCGAGGAACGCCGGGGTCGGGATCGGCACTGTCTACCGCCACTTCCCGACCGTGCGCGCTCTCGTGGAGGCGCTGAGCGTCGACGCGCTCGCGCGGCTGAGCGAGGCCGCCGACGCGGCCGCCGCCGACCCGGACGCGGACCGAGCCCTGCGCCACTTCCTCGAGCGCGCCCTCGACCTCCAGCTCGAGGACGGGGGACTGGAGGCGGTGCTCACCGACCTGGCGCGCACAGAGCCTCACGTGCACAGCGAGTGCGCCGCCGCGCGGGGCAAGGTGTTCGCGGGGTACGCCGCAGTGCTCACCCGAGCGCAGCGGGACGGCGCCGTGCGCGACGACATCACACCGGCACAGCTCCAGCGTCTGGTCTGCGGCATCGAGCACGCCGTTCGGCTGGGCGCACCGGCCGACCGTGGCGTGCTGCTGGATGTCCTCCTCTCCGGCATCCGCCCCGCATCATCCGCCGCTCCCCCGCCGAGCGCGTTCCGGCCACGGCCGGCTGAAAGGACCTCATGGACTACGGACACGCACTCGAATTCGGCGCTTTCATCACTCCGGCGGCCGCGGACCCGCATGTCCCGGTGCTGCTCAGTCAGGCGGCCGAGGCCGCCGGACTCGACCTGGTCACCTTCCAGGACCACCCGTACCAGCCGGCATTCCTGGACACGTGGACGCTCATGAGCTTCATCGCGGCGCGGACCGAGCGTGTGCGCATCGCTCCCAACGTGCTCAACATCCCGCTGCGGCCGCCGTCGGTCGTCGCCCGCAGCGCGGCCAGCCTCGATCTCCTCTCCGGCGGGCGATTCGACCTCGCTCTCGGTGCCGGCGGGTTCTGGGACGCGATCGAGGCGATGGGCGGCACCCGGCTGAGCCCAGGCCAGGCGGTCACCGCGCTCGAGGAGGCGATCGACGTGATCCGCGAGCTGTGGGACACGAGCGAGCGGCGCGGCGTCTTCACCGACGGTCGGCACCATCGCGTCCACGGCGCCAAGCGCGGACCGCGCGCCGCTCACGACATCCCGATCTGGATCGGCGCCTACAAGCCGCGAATGCTCTCGCTGACCGGGCGCAAAGGCGACGGCTGGCTCCCTTCGCTCGGATACATGCAGGCGGGCGACCTCGCCAAGGGCAACGCCACGATCGACGAGGCGGCGGCATCCGTCGGGCGCGATCCGCGCGAGATCCGCCGGCTCCTGAACATCGGGCAGCTCGCCGCCGACCCCGTCGAATTCGCCGATCGGCTCGCGCGCCTCGCGCTCGACGACGGCATCGGCACCTTCATCCTCGCCGGTGACGACCCTCGGCTGCTCCAGGGCTTCGGAGAGGATGTCGCCCCCCGCGTGCGCGAGATCGTGGCCCGCGAGCGCGGCGATCGCGGCACGGCGCACGCACCTGTGCGCTCGGCCGCCGCGCTGTCCGCACGCCGCGAAGGCGTCGCCTACGACGACGTCCCGGCCGGGCTGCGGGCGATCGAACCGGGCGACTTCGAGTACCCCGACGTGCGGGCGACGTATATGCGCGGCGGCGCCCCGGGTCTTGTGCTGCAGCCCGCGACGACGCAGCAGGTGGTCGAGGCGGTTGCGTTCGCGCGCCGGCATCCCGAACTGCCTCTTGCGCTGCGCAGCGGCGGCCACGGCATCAGCGGCCGCAGCACGAACGACGGCGGGATCGTGATCGACCTGCGCCTCCTCTCCGAGATCGAGGTGATCGATCGGAGCAGTCGGCTCGTGCGCATCGGAGCCGGCGCGCGGTGGATGCAGGTGGCAGCGGCCCTCGGCGAGTACGGGTGGGCGCTGAGCTCCGGCGACTATGGCGGCGTGGGCGTCGGCGGACTGGCGACGGCCGGAGGGATCGGCTTCCTCGCCCGCGAGCACGGCCTGACGATCGATCACCTGCGCGCCGTGGAGATCGTGCTCGCGGACGGGTCCATCGTGCGGGCGGATGCCGAGAATCACGCGGACCTGTTCTGGGCGGTGCGCGGCGCGGGAGCGAACATCGGCATCGTCACCTCATTCGAGTTCGAGGTCGACGAGGTGCGCGATATCGGCTGGGTGCAGCTCGCGTTCCAGACCGACGACCTCGGGCGATTCCTCGAGGAGTACGGCCGGACGATGGAGGCATCGCCACGCGACGTGACGCTCTTCCTCCTCACCGGCGCACGTTCGCCGGGACAGCCGCAGATCGTCCAGCTGTACGGAGTGGTGGACTCCGGCGACCCCGACACGATCATCTCCCGCCTGCAGCCGTTCGCCGAGCTCGGCCCGCTCGTGGAGCAGTCGGTGCAGCTGAGCACCTACGCCCAGGTGATGTCCAATGCCGATCTCGGTCCTCAGCGCGGCCGCGGCGAGCCGCATTCGCGCTCGGCGCTCATCGACCACATCACGCCGGAGTTCGCCGACGCGGCGGTGCGGATGCTGGAATCCGGCGCGGCATCCTTCTTCCAGCTGCGCGCGGTGGGTGGAGCCGTCGCCGACGTGCCGGAAGACGCGACGGCGTATTCGCATCGGTCCGCGAACTTCTCGGTCGTCGCGCTCGGCGCGGGGTCGGCGAGGCTCGACGCGGCCTGGCGCGGCGTGGCCGAGCACGCCGGGGGGATGTATCTGAGCTTCGATTCCTCGGATCGGCCCGAGCGGATCTCCGAGGCGTTTCCACCCGAGACCCTCGCTCGCCTGCGCAGGATCAAGGCGCAGGTCGATCCTGCCGGCGTCTTCCGCGACAACTTCGCGATCGATCCGGCCGTGGCCGACGCGGCCTGATCTCGCGCGGCGCGCGCCTGATGCGGCGACGCCGAGCAGGATCGAGGAAGCGCGGTGTCCTCGATTGTCGGCACAATGAAGGGTCGTCACGATCGAGAGGACCCCATGACCGAGGCATCCGGCATCCACATCGCCGATTCGCACGAGATGATCCGCGTCGTCGGAGCGCGTGAGAACAATCTGAAGAACATCAGCGTCGACATTCCGAAGCGCCGCCTGACGGTGTTCACCGGGGTGAGCGGATCGGGAAAGTCCTCGCTCGTGTTCGCGACGATCGCCAACGAGTCGCAGCGACTCATCAACGAGACCTATCCGACGTTCGTGCAGCAGTTCATGGGGCAGCTCAACAGACCCGAGGTGGACGCGCTCGAGAACGTCAGCCCGGCGATCATCGTCGACCAGGAGCGGATGGGTGCGAACTCCCGCTCGACGGTCGGCACCGCCACCGACGCGCAGGCCATGCTCCGCATCCTGTTCAGCCGCCTCGGGCAGCCGCACGTCGGCTCGCCGCAGGCCTTCTCGTTCAACATCCCCTCGGTGTCGGGTGCGGGTGCCGTCACCTTCGAGAAGGGCGGGAAGAAGGTCAAGGAGCGCCGCTCGTTCGAGATCACCGGGGGCATGTGCCCGCGGTGCGAGGGACTCGGCGAAGCCAGCGATGTCGACCTCGACGAGCTGTTCGACAGCTCGAAGTCGCTCGCCGACGGCGCTCTCAAGATCCCCGGGTACAACGTCGACGGCTGGATGGTGCGCGGCTTCACCGAGTCGGGCTTCATGGACCCGAACAAGCCCATCGAGGACTACACCCCGCAGGAGCGTGAGGACTTCCTGTACAAGGAGCCGACGAAGGTCAAGATCCAGAACATCAACATGACCTACGAGGGGCTCATCCCGAAGATCACGAAGAGCTTCATGCAGAAGGATCGCGACAGCCTGCAGCCGCACATCCGCGCGTTCGTCGACCGCGCCGTGAAGTTCACCGCCTGCCCGGACTGCCACGGAACCCGGCTCAACGAGGGCGCACGGTCGTCGAAGATCAAGGGCGTGAACATCGCCGAGGCTGCGGCGATGCAGATCACCGATCTCGCGGACTGGCTGGCCACGGTCGACGACCCGGAGGTGGCACCCCTCATGCAGGGTCTGCGCGCGACGATCGACTCTTTCGTCGACATCGGCCTCGGCTATCTCTCCCTCGACCGATCCTCGGGCACGCTCTCGGGCGGCGAGGCGCAGCGCACCAAGATGATCCGGCACCTGGGCTCCGCGCTGACCGATATCAGCTACGTGTTCGACGAGCCGACCGCCGGTCTTCATCCGCATGACATCCAGCGCATGAACGCGCTGCTCAAGCTCCTGCGCGACAAGGGCAACACCGTGCTGGTCGTCGAGCACAAGCCCGAGGTGATCGAAATCGCCGACCACATCGTCGACCTCGGTCCCGGCGCCGGCCGCGCGGGCGGAGAGATCCAGTACACCGGAGATGTCGCAGGGCTCCGGGCCTCCGACACGATCACGGGTCGCCACCTCGACGATCGCGCGAGGCTCAAAGAGTCCACGCGCCCAGCGAAGGGGTCGCTGCCGATCCGCGGGGCGACCCAGCACAACCTGAAGAACGTCGACGTCGACATCCCTCTGGGCATCCTCACGGTGGTGACGGGCGTTGCCGGGTCGGGCAAGTCCTCGCTCATCCACGGCAACGTGCCCGCGTTCGATGAGGTCGTCGTGGTCGATCAGGCACCGATCAAGGGATCTCGTCGCAGCAGCCCCGCGACCTACACCGGCATCCTGGATGCGATCCGCGCCGCGTTCGCGAAGGCGAACGGCGTCAAGCCGGCCCTGTTCAGCGCCAACTCCGAGGGAGCGTGCCCCGCGTGCCGGGGACTCGGCGTGATCATCACCACACTGGGGTTCACGCAGACCGTCGAGACGCTCTGCGAGCTGTGCGAGGGCACGGGTTTCAGCGACGAGGTGCTGGAGTACACGCTCGACGGCAAGAACATCGCCGAAGTGCTCGGGATGTCGGCCGCGGAAGCGGCGGACTTCATCACCAAGGGTCCCGCACACACGACCCTGCTGCGCATGATCGATGTCGGGCTCGGGTACATCACCCTGGGTCAGGCGCTCAACACCCTCTCGGGCGGCGAGCGGCAGCGGCTCAAGCTCGCGATCTCGATGTCGAAGAAGGGCGCGATCTACGTGCTCGACGAGCCGACGACCGGCCTGCACCTCGCCGACGTCGACAACATGCTCGCGATGCTGGATCGCCTGGTCGCGGCGGGCAACTCGGTGATCGTGATCGAGCACCACCAGGCCGTCATGGCCCACGCCGACTGGATCATCGACATCGGACCGGGAGCGGGGCATGACGGCGGCGCCATCGTCTTCGAGGGCACGCCCGCCGACCTGATCGCGAAGGGCGACACCCTCACCGCGAAGCACCTCAAGGAGTACGTCGGAGCCTGAACGAGGTCTCGGCGCGGTGGCCGTCGGTAGCGTTATCGCATGACTGGTGTCGCCGAGCAGCGTGGCTCCGATCGTCTCGCCCTTCAACCTGATTCGCGCGGCGCGGCGATATGGACAGTCCTCGGCGGCGGTATCGCGTCCATCGCCTGCGGTGCGGCAGCGATTTGGCTGATACGAGAGCAGCTGCACATCTCCTGCGGCGTCGGCCAGCCAGGCTCTGAGGGCGACGGCACATGGATGTGTGCGGACGGCATCAGCTACCTGTGGGTTGCTGTCGTTCTCGGGGCGATGCTGGCCTTCGGCGTCCTGGCGGGAGCCTTGACCGCGGGGCTGGTGCGACCGGCACGCGCGGCATGTCTGATCCTCGTTCTGCTGGCGGCTGCCATGACAGCCTGGATCCTCGGCTGGACGTGGCACGCGTCCAGCGAACTCGTGTGGGCGGTACCGCCAGACACGCTCAGCGTCGACTACTGGTACGCGGCAGTGTTACCGGCAGCGATCGCGTCTGCCGTCGCCTTCCTCCCGGCGCTGGTCGGGGCCTTCGCACAAGGTGCCGCCGCCCGCATTCTGTTCGCCGTGGCTGCCGCGGGACTCCTCGTCGCCACGGCCCTGCAGCCCGGGCTGGCCGTGAACACCCTCGCGGCGGCCGGACTCCTCGCGGCCGCTGCGGTTCGTGCTCCAAACAGCAACCGGCTCGCGGACGACCACGGAGAGCTGGGCACCGCAACGCTGAGGGAGGGCTTGCGGGCGGGAACGCACGGTGGTCGACCGGGGGATTAGTCGGTCCCTGCGCGTCGTCAGCCTTGGCCCGGGTCGGCGGCGGCTTGGCTTCCGCGGCGCTCGACGCGCCGCTGGTCTGCCAGATGGGCTTGGTGGAGCGCTTTCAGCGCCCGAGTCATCGTCGACGGACCGGGATTCACGACGCACACCCAGCCGTATGCGCCGTAGAGCGGGTGCGGGAGGAACGCATCCGTCTGGGAGAAATCGACCTTTCTGTCCGCGATCGACTCCGGCGGATAACCCACAAGATCGGCGAACGGCTCGGATCCGACGTGAATATTCAGGCGCCACCGCTCCGCGATTTCTAACCGAGACTGGGCGTCATCGGGATAGTTCTTGGTGACGATTGTGGCGTAGGGCTGACGGTTCCTCGGAATATGGCCGTCAGGGGCGTAGTAGAAGAAGAAATCGCCCCAGGAGATCTCAGGATGATCGCTTCCCGCCTCGGGTGCCAGCTCAAGCACCCCGTCGAAACTCCGCAGCTCTGAGAGAATCTGGTCCAAACTCATGGTTCCAGTGTGACCGCGATGTGATTGGGAGGGTGGGGTTGGCGGAGAACGCCTCGTCCCGATGGTCGGCCCCGAGCTGAATACTGGGCGGCGCGCGCGAGTCTCCGGGCGCTCAAACGGTGAGTTCTTGCCGCGGGTTCTCCCAGAGGTGGACAATGCGACCATGGGCGCACCCTCGGATCGCCGGGCCGACACGCGGGTTGCGCCGCGAATATTCGCGGTCCTGGGCGCGATACTGCTCGCCGGGACCTGCCTCACGGCGTGCACCGTGCCACGCGAGTCCGCCGCACCGAGCGGCACGCCCCTCGCGGAGCCGTCCATTCCACTCGCGGAGCCGCCCGTTCCGCTCCCGTTGCCGACCGGTACCGAAGCGCCGTTCCTCGTTCCAGCCTTCGATGGCCCCGCGCCGCAGCCCGTGAAGGACGGCACGACCCAGATTCTGAAGAACTGGAACCGGGGCGCGTCGGACTTCCGCACCGTCGAGTACACCCTCCCACCCGGGTGGGAGACCGGTGACGTGTACATCGGAAAGAAGCTCGGCCAGCCAGGCGAGGTTGCGATCAGCTTCTGGACGCCCGCGGGCGTCTATCCCGACCCTTGCCGGCGCACCACGGGCCTGGGCCCGATTGATCTCGCAGTCCACAGTCACACCGATAGTGGCGAGCTCATCCTCATGAACTATCCGCAGATCGGGCTCTCTGCGCAGGACGGCCGTGCAGCGACAGAAGCTCGTTCGCTGATCATCGACGATCCGTCTGAGGACGGTGGAACCATCGCGCTCCGACTCGAGCTGACCGTACCCGAGGATCTCGACCTCGCCTCCTGCGACGACGGCGTCTACGTGGCGTGGCCGAGCAACTACGCAGGCGATCGCCCGCACGACAACCATGTCGCAGGGCAGACAGACATCATCTACCAGGTCGATGTTGACCGGGGGCCGCTCGTCATCGACGCATCGTTCCGACTCGAATCCACGCCGAAGGACGTCGAAGAGCTCTATGCCGTGCTCGGATCGATCGCCGTCGACCGCTACTGACCCCGAGAACCCGCCCGAGGGACGTCAACTACGTGACTGCTGCGTGCGTTGCCCGAGTGCGGCGCGTTGGGTGCGGGTGTACTTGCAGCTGTGGATGAATCGTCCTCCGCATCAGACGTCGACCGCGAATATCTGCAGCTTCGCGAGCCGGCGAGCGGCTGGAGGGCGAGGAGGTTCACGGCGAGAGGCGAGGCCTACGCGCCTCGCCCGATGTGTTACGCCTCGCACGCGATCCGCCTCGTTTCGCGCCCGCGGATCACTCGTGCGCCCGAACTGCGGTCGGCGCCGAACGAGTTTGCGCTGGCGTCCACTCGGGAGAGGGCATCGCGATTTGCCTGGTGGTGACATTGCGGATGCCGCTCGATCGCGCCGCCAGTGAGGTTGGCTGATGGAAGACTCCTCGACCCACCAGATGCCGACCGCGAACTGAATGACCTGCGCGCGCGGGCGTACGGTCCGGATTCCGACATCCACACCGATCCTGCCGCGCGCGCGAGATTGATCGAACTCGAAGCAGCGCACCTCTCGCTCCCGGCCACCACACCGCACATCGAATCGGGCCTCGCCCCCGCTGCCGATGTGGGGCGGTCCGCCGCAGCCTCGAAAGTTGTGGCGGTACCCGATCGTGCGGCGCCTACGGATGAACCACAGTCAGAGACGCATCCAACGATGACGAGTCAACGCGACGCGCGGTCGCTCGGGCACGATGCCACCTGGATGCGCCGCCTGGCCCTCGTTGCGGGGGCGGGTGTTGCGGCCGTCACCGTCTCCTTTGCTCTCACCTGGCTCTTGGGGACACAACCCGATGCGACACAGCACCCGATCCCGGCTGAAACCGAGTTCCCGATGGAGGAGCCGCTGAGCAACCAGGGAGTAAACCCAGACATCTCGACGCTTCACCAATATCAGTCCTACCGTGGCGTCAAGCTCTGGTCAGTCACGGACGAGAGAGGCTATCTGTGCCTGGCAGCTTGGGAACAAGGGTTCAGCGGCATTTTCGTGTATCAGTGCGCGCCGCCAGGCATCGAGCCGCTAGTTGATCTCGAAGCGGAGCCCGACGGCTTCGGAGACTGGCTCCCAGTGGGCAGCTTCGTCCGCTTCCAGCTCCACGGCGCCGGGGTCGACGTCTACCTCCCCGGGCAACGGAGCCTGACTGAGCACGTGCTGACCCAGCTACTGAGTTCTGCAGGCTGCGGGTGCTCAGCGCCCCGCGTCGAAGAGGTGCTTGCCGCCGTGACCGAGCACCTTGACGACGACGCCGCGGCGGTGCAGCTCGGCGACGGTGCGGGTCTCCTCGTCGATGTCCCGGCCGAGCGCGTGCACAGTCGCCACGACGAGCACGTCACCGGTGCGGAGCGTGCCGAACAGTCGCACGAGGCGGTCCTCCCACGACTCGAGCGTCTCGGGAGCGGGATGCCGGAACCCCTCGATCGGTACACCGAACCGTGTCAGCTCATCGCGCTGCTCGGTGACACTCGGCATGTCGTCGCGCGAGATCACCAAGCCGACGAGTCGCGACCCCGCCGGGCGGGCGAGCCACCAGTCGTGATCCCGCTGCAGCTCGGTGAAGCACTTCGGGCAGTCGGCGGCGAGGTGCGGCAGGTGCAGGGGGCTGGTCTGGCTGTGCGGATCGGAGTCGAGCGCGGCAGAGCGCGTCACCTCGGCATCCGTCGTCTCGCTCATTCGTCCATTCTCACCCGGACACCACCCGTCGCGATACCGTCTCGACCCCTCAGAGTTCGTCGTCGAGCCGCAGCTCGAGGCTGAGCTGGTCGGCGTCGAGCTCGGCGAGCGCGTGACGCAGGGCGGCGGTGCTGAATGTCCCGTCACGCGACAGGGCGTTCAGTCGCACCCGCATCACTCCGATCATGGCAAGGCGCAATTCCAGCACCTCGTGGCCGTACGCGGTCATGTCATCGTCCGGCGGCTGGGTCATCCGGGTTCCGACCACGTCGACGATCTCGGGCGAGAACGACGAGCCGTCGCGCCGGGTGAGACCACCACCGGTGATGCTGGATGCCGCGGCCGTGCGCATTTCATCATCGAGCCGTCGCTGCTCCTCGGCTGATGGCCCTGACCCGCCTGACCCCTCGAGCCCCAGCCATCGCACGACCCACGGCAGGGTGAATCCCTGCAGCATCAGGCTCCCCACCGCGACCAGGAACGCCACGAACACCAGCAGCGCCTGAATGGGCCCTTCGGGCAGTGTCTGTGCGGCGGCCAGGGTGACGACGCCCCGCATCCCCGCCCACACGATCACCGTGCCGTGCTTCCAGCCGAGCGGTGAAGCCTGGTAGTAATCGAGGTCGCCGAGCATCCGCGACACGCGCGTGCGTATCCGGCTCATCCGTCGAGCCTGCGCCTCGGGGCTCTTCGGTCCGCCGCGCCGTCGGCTGTCGCGTTCCGAGATTCCGCCGGCCTCGATCTCGTCGAGCCGCACGGTGAAGGCTTCGAGCCGTTGACGGTCGAGCCGGCGTGCGCGTCTGCCCTGCGAGGCGACGAGCACCGCGACGTAGGCGGCCCGGACGACGATGATGATGCCGATCGCGGATGCCGCGAGCCATGCGCCGTGCCAGAGCCCTTCGTGGTCCTCGATGTTCGCGCGGACGATCTCCTTGAGCTGGAGGCCCATCACCAGGAAGACCGCGCCCTCGAGCATGAGCTCGACGGTGCGCCAGTTGAGTTCGTCCGACAGCCTCTGCTCGGGCGAGAACCAGCGGGCGGCGCCCTGACCGGTCACGATGCCCGCGACCACGGCCGCGACCAGCCCGGATCCGCCCAGCTGCTCGGTCGGCAGGTAGGCGACGAACGGCACCACGAAGCTGATCGCCGTGTTCGCCGCCGAGTGCGCCACCCACGCGCGCACCCGCAGCGCGAGCAGACCGACGAGCGCCCCGATCACAACGGCGATGAGCACGCCCCAGACGAAGGCCCAGACCGCCGAGCCGATCGACACACTGCCCACCGCGATCGCGGCGACCGCGGTGCGCAGCAGCACGAGCGAGGTCGCGTCATTGAGAAGACTCTCGCCCTCGAGCATGGTCACGACCCGGGTGGAGATGCCGAGCCGCTTCACGATCGAGGTGGCGACGGCATCCGTCGGACTCAGAAGTGCGCCGAGCGCGATCGCGAGGTACAGGTCGATTCCGGGGATGACGAGCACGAAGAAGACCGCCAGGACTGCGGTGCTGACCAGCACGAGCAGGATCGACAGCCCGGCGATCGGGCGGAAGTCCCTGCGGAACTCGATCGCGGGCATCGAGACCGCCGACGAGTAGAGCAGGGGCGGGAGCACGCCCACCAGGATGATCTCGGGGTCGACCTCGAACGCCGGGAAGAACGGCAGCAGGCTCACTCCGATGCCGATCGCCACCAGCGCCAGCGGCCCGGCGATTCCCACTCGTGGCGCGAGCGCCGTCGCCAGTGCCACGACGACCACGCCGACGACTGCGATGAGCAGCGCTTCCATCCGCTAGAGCACCCCGAGCGCCCGTACGGCGTCTCGTTCGGCGACGAGCTCGGCGACCGACGCGTCGATGCGGGCGCGTGCCCTGTCGTCGACGCGCAGCCCCTCGATCACGCGATAGCCGCTGCCGTCGGACGAGACGGGGAACGAGCAGACCAGGCCTTCCGGTACCCCGTACTCACCGCGCGAGACGACCGCCGCGGAGGTCCACGGCGTGCCCGCCTGTTCGTCGCGCACGTGCTCGATCGCCGCGTTCGCGGCCGAGGCGACCGACGACGAGCCGCGCACCTCGATGATCTCCGCTCCGCGCTTGGCGACACGGGGGATGAAGACCTCGTCGAGCCACGCCTCCGCTTCTGCGCGGCCGCCCAGCCGCGAGGCGAGCGCCGCGGTCACGGGTTCGCCGCGCACCACGGCATGCGAGACGTCCGGGAACTGCGTCGCCGAATGGTTGCCCCAGATCGCCAGCCGGGCGATCTGGTCGGCCCGCGCATCGAGGGCGTCGGTGAGCTGGCCGATGGCCCGGTTGTGGTCGAGCCGCGTGAGAGCGGTGAAGCGGTCGGCTGGGACGTCGGGGGCGGATGCCGCGGCGATGAGCGCGTTCGTGTTGGCCGGGTTTCCGACCGCCACGATGCGGACGTCGTCGGCCGCACCGGCGTTGATCGCCGCTCCCTGCGGCCCGAAGATCCCGGCGTTCGCGGCCAGCAGATCGGCCCGCTCCATGCCGGGGCCGCGCGGACGCGCGCCGACCAGCAGAGCGATGCTGCAGCCGTCGAACGCCGCGGCCGGGTCGTCGGTGACCTCCACGTCGCGCAGCAGCGGGAACGCGCAGTCCTGGAGCTCGAGGGCGGCGCCCTCGGCGCTGCGCACCCCCTGCGGGATCTCGAGCAGCTTCAGCCGGACTGGCCGATCGGGCCCGAGCATCTCGCCGGCGGCGATCCGGAACAGGAGCGCGTAGCCGATCTGCCCGCCGGCACCGGTGATCGTGACGGTGGTGGTCCCGGAGGTCGGTGCGGAGGAGTCGGTCGCCATGAGCCGAGCCTATTCCGACGCTCTGGCCACCGCGGGAGCCCATCAGCATAGCAATCCGCACCCCCGCAGCGGAATGTCCTCTGTCGCCGCCCGCGACACCGGTACCGTGAACCCATGACTTTCAACGACAACGCGAGCGTCGGCGGCAACTCCGCCCGGCGGCGCGGTGGCGGAATCGCCGTCGCCGGCGGCGGCATCGCGGGTCTCGGCGCGCTCGCCGTCCTGCTGTTCCAGCTCTTCACCGGCACCGATCTGTCCGGCCTGCTCGGGGGCGGCGGAGTGCCCAACCCGGCCGACACGGGCGCGGCGATCGCCAATTGCGAGACCGGTGCCGACGCGAACGCCAGCGACGACTGCCGCCTGGCGGCGGCATCCCTCTCGATCAATCAGTTCTGGGCCGAGAACGTCGAGGGCTACCGCGAGCCGCAGCTCATCATCGTCGACGGCTCGACGAGCACGCAGTGCGGCACCGCCTCGAACGCGACCGGTCCCTTCTACTGCCCGCCCGAAGAGTCGATCTACGTCGATCCGACGTTCTTCGCCCTGCTGCGCGAGCAGTTCGACGCCACCGCGGGTCCGCTCGCGCAGCTCTATGTGCTGGCGCACGAGTACGGCCATCACATTCAGCAGATCACCGGCATCATGCAGCAGAACCCGAACAACGGCACGGGCGAAGACAGCAACAGCGTGCGCACCGAGCTGCAGGCCGACTGCTTCGCCGGAGCATGGGTGGCGGCCGCGTCGCAGACAGAGGACGAGAACGGCGTTCCCTACCTTCAGGCGCCGACGACTCAGCAGATCAACGACGCGCTGAACGCGGCGCAGACCGTGGGTGACGACCACATCCAGCAGGAGTCCGGGGGCGGGGTCAACCCCGAGTCATGGACGCACGGGTCGAGTGAGCAGCGGGCGCGCTGGTTCACGGCGGGGCTCGAAGGCGGCGTCGAGGCGTGCGACACGTTCACGGTCTCCGGAAGCGATCTATGACCGACCCGGCTCACCTCGAGCACCTCTACCCCGAGATCGAGCCCTACGAGACCGGCATGCTGCTCGTCGGCGACGGGCACCGGATCTACTGGGAGCAGAGCGGCAATCCCGAGGGCAAGCCGGTCGTCTTCCTGCACGGCGGGCCGGGTGCGGGCACCTCGGCCTGGCACCGGCGCTTCTTCGACCCCGAGAAGTACCGCATCATCCTGTTCGATCAGCGCGGCTGCGGACGCAGCACGCCTCACGCCAGCGACCCCGTCTGCCGATCTGCGGTACAACACCACATGGCACCTCGTCGCCGACATCGAGCTGCTCCGCCGCAATCTGGGGATCGACCGCTGGCAGGTCTTCGGCGGCTCATGGGGCAGCGCGCTCGCGCTCGCGTACGCCGAGACCCACCCGGATGCCGTGACCGAACTTGTGCTGCGCGGCATCTTCACCCTGCGCCGTCACGAGCTCGAGTGGTTCTACGAGGGCGGGGCGTCGGCGATCTTCCCCGATCTGTGGGAGGAGTTCATCACCCCGATCCCGGTGCTCGAGCGCTCGCGGATGATCGAGGCCTACCATCGCCGGCTCAACGATCCCGACCCGGCGGTGCACGTTCCGGCCGCCGTGGCGTGGTCACGCTGGGAGGCGTCGACCCTCACGCTGCGTCCGGACGCCCAGCTCGTCGCCGGCATGACCGAGCCCGCCGCGGCGACGGCGTTCGCACGCATCGAGAACCACTACTTCGTGCACGACGGCTGGTTCCGCGATCAGCAGCTGATCGAGGACGCGGCATCGCTGCGCGACATCCCGGCGGTCATCGTGCAGGGTCGCTACGACATCTGCACGCCGATCATGACGGCGTGGGATCTGCACCGGTCCTGGCCCGAGGCAGAGCTGGTCGTGGTCGACGATGCCGGGCACTCGGCGAGCGAGCCGGGCATCGCGGCGGCGCTGGTCGCGGCGACCGACCGCTTCGCGGCGTCCTGACGCGCGGCATCCCCTCGCGCGAGATCACCCGCTGTTCGCGAGGTCACCCCGCGCTCGTGCCTGCACGGGGTGATCTCGCGCGGACGGGGTGATCTCGCGGCTCAGCGGCCTCGGATCAAGTCGGCGGCGACCTCGCCGACGACGATCGCGGGGGCGTTGGTGTGCCCGCGGATCAGGGACGGGATGACCGAGGCGTCGGCCACGCGCAGGCCCTCGACGCCCCGCACCCGGAGTTCGGGATCGACGACCGAGTCGGCATCCGATCCCATCCGCGCGGTGCCGATCGGGTGGTAGAGCGTGTGCGAATACCGGCGCAGTGAGAGCTCGGCGCGCTCGACGGACGTCATGCTCTCGCCGCCCTCGGGCTGCACCCAGCCGCCGGTCGTGACGGCGCGGAGCGCATCGGTCGCGACGAGTCGCTCGCACTCGGCGAGCCCGGCGAGCATCGTCGCCTCGTCGATGCCGTCGGGGTCGGTGAGATACTTCGGGTCGATTTCGGGCTTGTCGGCCGGGTCTGCCGAGCGCAGTCGGATGGTCCCGCGGCTGCGCGGACGCAGCAGGATCGCCCCGACTGTCAGGCCTTCCTCGGGCAGAGGCACGAGTCCTTCGCCGACGTAGGGAGCCGAAGCGAAGATGATCTCGATGTCGGGAAGCGCGTCCGCCATACCGGTGCGGTCGGCGACCTCGGTGCGCACGAAACCGTAGGCCTCCGCGACGTTCGAGGTCAGCATCCCGCGTCGCACCGTGAGATAGCGAGCGAGCTCTGCGGCCTTCTCGGCACCGAAGAGCGTGCCGCCGTGCGCGGCGGGCGCGAGTCCGGCGACGAGGTGGTCCTGCAGGTTCGACCCGACGTCCGGACTGTCGACGACGATGGGGATGCCGTGCTCGGCGAGGTGCGCAGCGGGGCCGATGCCCGACAGCATCAGCAGCTGCGGCGTGTTCACCGCGCCGCCGGCCAGGATGACCTCGCGGCGCGCGAGGGCCTTCCGCGTGACTCCGTCGATCTCGACATAGACGCCGGTCGCCCGAGGGAGGGCGTCACCGGCGGAGGGCGCGAAGGTCACGCGGCGCACGAAGGCGCCGGTCACCACTCTCAGGTTGCGGCGGCGCCTGGCGGGGCGAAGATACGCGTCGGCGGTCGAGGCCCGCGCACCGCGTCGCTGCGACACCATCGTCTGCGAGAAGCCCTGCCCTTCGGGAAGGTTCGGCGGGGTCACCGCGTGACCTGCCTCGACGGCGGCGTCCAGGAACGCCGCGGTGTGCGACCGCGGGTGGCGCTGGCGCTCGATCCACTGCGGCCCGGTCGTGCCCTGCGTGGAATCGGCCGGTTCCTCGGTGTGCTCGACGCGGCGGAAATACCGGATCAGCGACTTCCACGACCAGCGGTCGCCGGCGGCGTCCGCCCAGTCGTCGTAGTCGGCGGCGAACCCTCGGATCCACATCATCGCATTCAGCGACGACGAGCCGCCGAGCGTCTTGCCGCGCGGCCAGAAGATCGTCCGGTTCTCGAGGGCGGGCTGCGGGACCGTGTCGTAGTTCCAGTCGTACTCGCCGCGGAAGAGCTTCGAGAACGCCGCCGGCACGTGCAGTTCGAGCGCCTTGTCGGGCGCGCCCGCTTCGAGCAGCAGCACCGAGACCGCGGGATCCTCCGTGAGTCGCGCGGCGAGCGCGGCGCCGGCCGAGCCTGCACCGACGACGATGTAGTCGGCGGTCAGGTCGCGAGACGTGCGGGCGCGCGAGCGCGTCACGCGCGGAACGCCTGCACGAGGGTGCCGGCCATGCGCGCGAGGTTGCCGTCCATGCGGTAGCGGGTGAACCCTTCGCTCACCGTCGCCCCTGTGCGCGAGTCGACGAACCACGGCGGCTTGGGCAGGACCGATCCCTTCGACAGGCTCATGGAGCGGATGATCCGCGGAATCGACCGGGGGAACGGACGGAACGGCCCGCGGGTGACCGAGCGTTCGACGCCGTCGAGCAGCAGCGCGTTGTGCACGACGCCGATGCCGCTCACGACGTTCTCGAGAGTCGCGCCGGGGTAGCCGCCCCAGGTGAGCGTGGGAGTGAGGAATGCGAAGGCCGTCCACGAGTTGATCGAGATCGCGCCGTAGCGCAGGTCGGCGATCGCGTTCTCGAACCCGTCGCCCAGCGCTGCCTGGGTGGTCGGATCGATCAAGACGTTGGCGCCGAGCGTGCCCACGAGCCGCTCGTTCGCGTGCGCGACGGCCGCATCGAGGAACTCCTGGCCGTTGCCCGGAAGATCGACGACCCCGAGGACGGGCGCGAAGTACTCCGTGGTCTCGAGCGCCGTCGCCTCGGCGCCCGGCCCGGTCTCGACGAGCAGGCGCGTGCCGTCGCCGTGGCGGGTCGCGTTCGGATAGCTGGATGCCGCAGCCTCGAGTTTCTCGTCACTGCGCGGGTACCAGACCGGACGCACGGGAGCAGCCCCGAACGCACGGCGCAGCTCGGCGACGAACGCGGCGCGCTGAGGCCAGTCCGAGCTGAGGATCACCACCTGGCCGGCGATGCAGTTGTGCCCGCTGTTCTGCAGCCGCATCGTCACGACGTGCTCGGCCTGGTACCGCAGGTCGGCATCGCTCCACGCCCCGGGCACGATGATGATCGGCGACACCCCGCCGAGCTCGGAGGTGATCGGCTTCTTCAGCTGCGGGCGACCCTCGCGGCGGCGCCTGGTCGCCGCGGCGCCCGTTCCCCAGACGATCGCATCGAACGTCGGGGCGGCGCCGGTGATGTGGACATGGTCGATGCCGGCATGGGTGGTCAGGTATGCGCCGACCTCTCCGCCGCCACGGACGATGCGCAGGAAGCCCGCCTCGATCAGCGGTGCCAGCGCCCGCTCGTAGACCGGAACCAGCGCGTCCTGAGTCGGGTTGACCTTGAGGATCACGACGCGGTTGAAGGCGAGGAGTTCGTACAGCACGTCGAGGATGGGAATCGAGGTGACGTTGCCGGCGCCGAGGACCAGGCCGATGCCGCCACTGTGCGTAGGGTTCAGCTGGCCGAGGCCCGCAGACGCGCGTGCCTGCCGGTCGGAGATCCCGGGTTCGAACCAGACTTCTCCGGAGTACCCCGACAGCAGCAGACCGTCGATCGCGGCGAGCGGGAAGGTGTGCGCCCGCAGACGGCCGCCGGGGGCGGCATCCGTCTTCACGCCCTTCAGGGGGCTGGCCCCCTTCGCGAGAGCCTCCAGACTCCTGCGATACGCGTCGAGCGCGACCAGCGTCGCGTAGGGCCCACCGAGCCACTCCTCGCCGCGCAGCGCATGTCCGGGCTCGAGGCCCTTCGAGAGAGCTGCGGTGTCGGCCCACTCCTCGGCGTTGGCGGCCGTCGTGGCGTGCAGACGTTCGAGCAGTCGCGCGCGCTGGCCCAGCGTCAGGTGCGACCAGGCACGGGCCCCGAGGCCGAGCTCGGTGATCGCGGCATCGAGCCTGTCGTGAGTCCGGCACGCTCGGCGCGCCGGCTCCGGACCCGGCGGCAGCGGACTTCGCGAGGGTGGGTGATTTCGCGGTGGGCGTCACGGCGCTCTCCTTCGGGCGGGAGGTTTCAGCTTACGGCGCGGAACTGAGTTCCAGCCGGTGCGCGTCTGGATCTCAGACGAGGCGGTCGATGTCGGTGCGGCGCAGGCGGTAGCGGGTGAGTGTCAGCAGGCTGAGGCCGATGAGAGCGGCGGGCACGACGCTGAAGCTGATCACGATGCCCGCGATCGCGGCATCCGGCTGGGCGACGCTCTCACCCGCCGTCGACGAGACGTAGCCCGTCACGGCGAGGATCACCGTGAGCGTGGTCGCGCCGAGCGCGAAGCCGATCGTCTCGCCCGCGGTCCACACGCCGCTGAAGGCGCCCGCCCGGCCGGGGCCGGAGGTCAGCTCGTCGTGCGAGATCACGTCGGGCAGCATCGCCATGGGCAGCGACTGCATGCCGGCGTAGGCGATGCCGGCGACGGCGACCGGTGCGTAGATCCAGTCGCCGGCCTCCCACAGCGCAATCACGATCGAGAGCGCGGCGAGCGCGAAGATCGAGCTGGCGATCGCGAAGGAGCGCTCCTTGCCGAGGCGTCGAGAGACCCATCCCCAGCCGGGGGCGGCGAACAGCGCAGGGGCGATCAGCGCGACGAACAGCAGCTGCACGGCGTCTTCGGAGTCCATCACCCACGTCGCCACGTACTGCGCGCCGGCGAGCATGAGACCCGTCGCGAGCGCCTGCAGCACGAACGTCGCCAGCAGGGCACGGAACGGCGCGCTGCGACGGAGGGCTCGGATGCCGGCCGCATAGTGCTCGCGGATCGGGACCCGTTCGCGGCCGGCCGCTGGGGACGTCGTGAGCGGTGCGCCGGTGACCGGTCGCCGTGCAACGGTCGTGGCCACCAGCATCCCGATCGCGATCACGACGCCCGAGACGGCGCCCATGATCAGATATCCGGTCGTCGGGTCGTCCGTGACGCCGCGCAGCGCGGGCCCACCCGCCCCGAACAGCAGGATCGAGAACGTCAGCACCACGACCCGCCAGGTCAGCAGTCTGGTGCGCTCGTCGTACGCGGGCGTCAGCTCGGCGGGCAGCGCGATGTACGGAACCTGGAACAGGCTGAACGCGGTCGCCGTCAGCAGGAACGCGATCAGTACCCAGATCGCCCCGACGACCGCCCCGAGGGCCGGCGGCACCGCGAAGGTCAGCGCGAAGAGCACGGCGATCGAACATGCTCCGATCAGCATGAGTCGCCTGCGGGTGCCGTGCCGGGCGAGATCGCGATCGGTGAGCGCGCCGATCACCGGGTCGATCACGACGTCCCAGACCTTCGCGGTCGTGATCACGGCGCCCGCCGCCAGAGCCGCGACCCCGAGCGAATCGGTCAGGTAGTACGTCAGCACCAGGCCGGGAAGGGTGGCGAAGCCGCCCGTGCCGACCGAGCCGGTCGCGTAGCGGGCGATCGTGCCTGCGGACAGGCGGGTCGCGCGCGGGGCGTCGTACGCCGAGGCCGCGCCGGCGTCGGGAGCGTCGGAGCTCATCGCGCCAGTGTAGCCACGGGCTGGGGCGTGCTCCGCGCGGGTTACGCGGTCTCGGCGGCGACGGCGTCGCGCACGGCGATCATGCCGTCGAGGGTCTCGGCGAAGCTGGTCGAGAGGGGCGACAGGCCGATGCGGAGTCCGCCGGGGTCGCGGTAGTCGGGGATCACGTCCTGGGTCCACAAGCGCGCCGTGACGGCGCGCATCGACGGATGCTGCAGCGTCACGTGCCCTCCGCGCTCCGACGCATCGCGGGGCGAGGCGACGGTCACCCCCAACGGTGCGAGCAGCTCGTCGGTCAGTCGGATGGCGAACTCGGTGAGCGCGATCGACTTCTGCCGGATCGCGTCGATGCCGACCTCCTCGATCAGCGTGAGGGTGTCCTGCAGGGCGAGCATGCCGACGATCGGCGGCGTGCCCGACAGGAAGCGGCGCATCCCGGCCGCCGGTGTGTACCCGGGTCCCATCGCGAAGACGTCCGCGCTGCCCATCCAGCCCTGGATCGGCTGCGCGAGCGCCGCCTGGTGTCGCGCCGCGACGTAGGCGAACGCGGGGGAGCCCGGCCCGCCGTTGAGGTACTTGTACGTGCAGCCGACCGCGAGGTCGAACTCCCACGCATCGGACTCGATCGCGACGGATCCGGCGGAATGGCACAGGTCCCACAGGATGAGCGCTCCGGCGTCGTGCGCGATCTGCGTGAGGTGGCGCCGCGTCGGCGAGGTAGCCGGAGCGGTACGCGATCTGGCTCAGCACGACCACGGCGGTCTCGCGACCGACCGCCTCTCGCAGCGCGTCCGCGGTGACGCCCGACGCGCGGTCGACCTCGATCCAGCGCACCCGGCCGCCGCGCTCGGCGGCGATGCCCTCGACGAGGTAGCGGTCCGTGGGGAAGTTGTCGGTGTCGACCACGATCTCCACGCGGGCAGAGTCCGCGGCGTGCCGGCTGTCGAACGCGGCTCTGATGAGCTTGTACAGCAGCACGGTGGTCGAGTCGCCGACGACGGTCTGACCCGGCGCCGCCCCGATCACGGAGCGGCCGATCGCGTCGCCGATCTGGAACGGAAGATCCATCCAGGACTCGTCCCACCCGCGGATCAGGCGACCGCCCCACTGCTCGTGCACGAACCGTTCCAGCCGTTCCGCGCTGCGGCGCAGCGGGCGGCCGAGCGAGTTGCCGTCGAAATACACCAGCGACGTCTCGGCGCCGATGAACTCGTCGCGGCGGGGCGCGAGGCGATCGGCTGCATCGAGGGCTGCGGCCTCTGCGGCGAGCGTGTCGGCGGCCGCGCGTGCGTTACTGCCGTCAACCGTGGTCATCGTGGATCAGCTCCTCGGTAGGGACGACCGTCGCTCCACCGAGCCATGCGGGCACGGCGTCGAGGTCGGTGGGCGGATCGCCCGGGACGAACGTGCAGACGCCGTGCGACCGGTCCGCGCGCGGCCAGGGATCGGTGAGGGTCGCCAGCAGAGCCTCTCCGCGGAGGCCGGCACCATGAAGGGCCGACAGCTCGCGCGCATTGATGCCCACCGGCAGCTCGCCGTTTCCGAGGTCGGTGCCGTAGAGCACGGTGCCGCCGGCGCGGACGAACGCGGTGAGGTTCGCCGCCGCCGTCTGGCGGCTGCGCTCATCGTCGCGGTGGATGTCGAGCGTCGAGATCCATCGCTGTCCGCCGGCCACGGCGCGGGCGACGAGTGGTTCATCCAAAAGCTCCGTGAACGGGGTGTGGGCGAGGGTGCCGATTCCCGCGTCGATCGCGATCTGCGCCGTACCGGCGCCCTGCGCGTGCGCGACGACGGGGAGCCCATGCGCGCGCGCCGCCTCGATGATCGTGGCCAGGGTGGCGGCATCCGGCACGGGGCCCGCCTGCGCGTTGAGGGCGACCTTGATCACGGCGGCCCCGAACGAGACCTGCTCGTCGACCGCGGTCGCGGCACCACCCGCGACCCCGGGGTGCGCAGAGGGGTCGGTCACCTCGCGCACCGCCGCAGCCGGTGCCCACGAGCGGCCGACCGGGTAGCCGCCCGGGGCGGTCAGGAACGCGCCGGCATATGCGACACGCGGCATACCTGCCTGCGGCCGCTGTGCCAGGGTCACCGGATCGCCGCCCAGGTCGAGGACGCCGGCGATGCCGTTCGCCCCGAGGCGACGCTCGTCGATCAGATGCAGGTGCACGTGGTGGTCGATGAGCGGTGGCAATGCGACCCCGGCCTCACCGCTCAGGGCGCGGCGGCACAGGCTCGCGTCGGGGCCGAGCAGCTCGAGGAGGAGGAACGGGTCGTGGTGCGGCATCCGTCACTGCCCGATCTCGGTTCTGACCGCACACTTCGATACGCGCCTGACGGCGCTACTCAGTGACCGGCTGCGGCACGTGTTCATTGACCGATCTCGGTTCTGACCGCGAAGAGCTCGGGGAAGAAGGTGAGCTCGAGCGCCTTCTGCAGGAACGGCACACCACTCGATCCGCCCGTGCCCTTCTTGAACCCGATGATGCGGTCGACGGTCTTCAGGTGACGGAATCGCCACAGCTGGAAGTTGTCCTCGAGGTCGACCAGCTCTTCGCACGTCTCGTACGCCGCCCAGTGCGCCTGCGGGTCGGCATAGATCGAGGCGAAGATCGGGACGAGCTCGGGCGTGAAGGTCCACGCCTTCGTCACGTCGCGCTCGAGCACCTCGGTGGGGATCGGATAGCCCGACCGCGCGAGCATCCGCAGGAACTCGTCATACAGACTCGGGGCTTCGAGACTCTCCCGCACGAGCCGTTCGGCCGCGGGGTCCGTCGCGAACACGCGCAGCATCCCCGCGTTCTTGTTGCCGAGCGTGAACTCGACCGCGCGGTACTGGGCCGACTGGAAGCCGCTCGCGTTGCCCAGGACGCCGCGGAACTGCGCGTACTCGGCCGGAGTCAGCGTCGCCAGAACCGACCACTGCTCGGTGAGCGTGCGCTGGATGTGCTTCACGCGCGCGATGCACTTGAGCGCCGGGGCGAGCCGGTCTTCCCGCAGGTAGACGCACGCGGCCGACAGTTCGTGCAGCACGAGCTTGAGCCACAGTTCGGTGGTCTGGTGCTGGATGATGAACAGCAGCTCGTCGTGATGCTCGGGCGAACTGAGCGGATGCTGCGCGGCGAGCAGAGTGCCGAGCTCGAGGTACCCGCCGTAGCTCATGCGGTCGGTGAAGTCGGTGACGACCGACCCTTCGATCGTGCGCGTATTGTCCTGCACGCCCTCGCTCACACTGCGCCTCTGGTCACAGGCTTCAGCCTACTGAGGCCCCACAGGCTAGATAAGGGACAGCTCGCGCAGCTTCGATTCGACGTCGGCGTTGGACGGCTCGACGTGGTGCGACGAGTCGGGGTACACGACCACGGGAATGTTCGTGCGACCCGAGATCTCGCGTGCGACATCCGCCGCGGCGGGGTCGGTCACGAGGTCGACATAGTCGTACTTCACGCCCAGCGAGCTGAGCTGGTTCTTGGTGCGCACGCAGTCGCGGCACCAGTCAGCGCCGAAGACCGTGATGGTCGAGGTGGGGGAAGTCATGGATCCATTCTCCGGCATGCAGCCTGTACGACCGCCGGATGCTGCACCCGCGGGCACATGCGACGATAGACGCGCATGCAACTCTCGATCATCGTGCCGACGTACAACGAAGCTCCGAACGTCGCGGAGCTCGTTCGTCGTGTCGCGACGGAGACCCGGGGGATCGACGCCGAGATCATCTTCGTCGACGACAGCACGGACGACACGCCCGACGTGATCCGGGAGGTCGCGGCATCCGCCGCGGTGCCCGTTCGGCTCATCCACCGCGATCACCGCACCGGAGGGCTCGGTGGTGCGGTCCTCGAAGGCTTCGCGGCAGCGGCGGCCGATGCCTGCCTCGTCATGGACGGCGACCTGCAGCATCCTCCCGAGGAGATCCGGGATCTGTACGCGCGGTTCACGCGCGGCGACGTCGATGTCGTGATCGCTTCGCGCTATGCGGGCGGCGGCACGTCGGTGGGACTCGCCGATCGCACGCGCGTCCTGGTCTCGAAGGTCTCGACCGCGCTGACCCGGGCCATGTTCCCGGTGCGGCTCAAAGACGTCACCGATCCGATGACCGGATTCTTCCTCATCGACCGACGGACGGTGGATGCCGCCTCCCTCAAGCCACGCGGCTTCAAGATCCTGCTCGAGATCCTGGCGCGCAAGAACCTGCGCATCGCCGAGGTGCCGTTCCACTTCGCGGGCCGCCACGCGGGCGAGTCGAAGGCGTCGATGCGCCAGGGTCTGCACTTCCTCACGCAGCTCACCGCGCTGAGGTTCGGGAAGATGTCGCTGTTCGCCGTGATCGGCGGACTCGGAGCGGTGGCGAACATCGCGATCGTATGGGCGCTCACGAGCCTCGGCGTCAACTACATCGTCGCGGCGATCATCGCGTCCGAGGTGACGATCATCGCGAACTTCCTGCTGCAGGAGCGGTTCGTCTTCCAAGACATGCGGGGGGAGGCCTCGGGTGTGTGGGCGCGGTTCGCCAAATCGTTCACCTTCAACAACGCCGAGCTGCTCATCCGCATCCCGATCGTGGCGCTGATGGTCACCGGCGGACACATCTCCGCCGTGATCGCCACGGGCATCACGCTCATCGTCGCGTTCATCGTGCGGTTCGTGTTCCACTCGCTCGTCGTCTACGCGCCGCGCAAGCCCGGCGCGCAGGTCAGCCGGGCGCGCCACATCGTCGACGAGCTCGATGCGCAGGCGATGTCGCCGGGCGAGCTCTAGCCGATCAGCCCCGTGATCGCATCGACGTTCATTCCGTAGTTGACGCGGATGACAGGGAGCGCGAGCTTGTCGGTGCCGATCGACACGTAGCCCGGCTCGATCGTGCGACCCATCTCGAAGCCTGCCTCTCGAAGACCCTCTTTTGCGGTGTCGTTGTAGTGACCGAACGGGTAGGCCATCACTTCCTTCACCCCGAGTGCAGCGGCTGACGCCTCCATGTCGGCGACGATCTCGGGCACGGTGTAGTTGACGATGCGGCCCTGCCCGTTCGCGCCTGCCTGATGCATGTCGTGCGTGTGCGAGCGCCGCAGCACGTACGGATTGGGCGCCGCGTCCTGGCGGTAGGCGGTGATCATGAACGAAGTCGTCAGGAGCTTGTACTTGTCGACCACCGGTGCGGCCAGGTCGAACCAGGTCTGGTCGGCATCGTCGTCGGTGATGATCACGGAGTGGGTCGGCAGCCACAGCCGTCCGTCGATGAACGCGCTCAGCTCGTCCCACGTGGGCAGGTAGAACCCACCCGTCGCG
Organism: uncultured Actinomycetota bacterium; assembly: GCA_963781135.1. Lineage (GTDB taxonomy): Bacteria > Actinomycetota > Actinomycetes > Actinomycetales > Microbacteriaceae > Microbacterium. The sequence continues at coordinate 107,089 of CAWADY010000007.1, forward strand.
ATGTGGTTCATGTGCGCGTCGAAGTCGCCGATGTACGCGTAATTGCCCCGCAGCCAGCCGTCCTCGCCCTCGGGGCGCGTCGTGAACTGGTGGTACATCATGATCGGGATCTGGGCGTTCTCGGCGACGTTCTCGTCGGGCGTCTTCCACGATCCGTACAGGGTGATCTGCTGGTCCGTGCAGGTGACCAGCTCGGATCCGTTGATCCGGCTCGGGATCGCGAACATGGCGGCATCCGCCTGTGCGGCGTACCAGCCGGCGAAGACGAGGCCGTCGCGCTGCGGGATCGGCAGCCCCGTGTACAGCACGCCCTGCGTCTGCAGCATCGGTTCGTCTGCGACGCCGTCGCCTGCGAAGCTCACCGCGCACGCGTTCGGATCGTCGGTCGTTTCGAGGAGCTGCTGCGAAGCGGTCAGCGGGGTGGGCTCCGGAGTCGGCGTGGAATTCGCCGCAGTCGATCCCGACGGCGCGGGCGCGGCATCCGCACCGCCGCGGTTCAGCGCGATCACCGACACGGTGGTCACGACGGCCGCGACCAGCACGACTGCCGAGATGAAAACGGCAAAACGCCGACGGCGCCGTACACGGGCGGAGACGCGGTGCGGGCGCGCACCGTTGCGAGTCGAATCGGTCACAGTTCTGAAGTCCCCACAGGCCGGTGGCGCTCCGGTTCTCGAGCGAGCGCCTCACTGCACATGGTACGGCGCGTTCCCGGACAACCCCTGGACCTGGAGACCCTGATCGGTACGCTGAGGCCCATGACAACGCTTGTGCTGACCGTGGTCGGAGCCGACCGCGCGGGCCTGGTCGCCGCGGTCGCCGACGTGGTGGACGCGCACGGCGGCAACTGGGAGAACAGCCAGCTCGCCGAGCTGTCGGGGGCGTTCGCGGGGATCATCGAGGTGTCGGTCGCCACGGGTCGCGTCGATGAGCTGCGCGCAGCGCTGTCGAGGCTCGATGGGCTGCTCACGGTGGCCGTCCACGAGAGCGAGGCCGCTACCGGCGGAGGCCGGGGAGCTCCGCCGGTTCGCCTTCCGCGTGCTCGGAAACGACCATCCGGGAATCGTCCGCGAGATCTCCTCGACCCTCAGCGCGCACGGACTGAGCATCGAGCGGATGTCGAGCGAGACCTACGATGCGGCGATGTCAGGCGGCCGGCTGTTCGAGGCAGTTGATCGCGGTGAGGGTCGAGGACGCCGTCGACGTGGATGCCGTCACGTCGGCGCTCGAAGCCCTCGCGGCCGAGATCCAGGTGGACGTCACGCTCGAGTCATGAAACCCGCGTGTCGGCAGGCTCGGGCTGAGCGGACTCCCGCGGCCGGCAGGATGATGCGGTCGATGTTGCCGATCATGAACTCCCGGTCGACCGGCTTGCGCAGCATCAGCGTGCGATAGGCGACCATCGCCGGGCCGATCAGACAGAGCCTGTCGATGTCCACGTCGGCGGGGATCTCTCCCCGGTCGATCGCGCGCTGGAAGATGATGCGGTTGGCGGCCGCGCGCGGTTCCACGAGCGCCTCCTGCGCGGCCGAGGCGAGTTCGGGGTCGCGGGCGATCATCGACACGATGCCCGCCATGACCTTGAGCTTTCGTTCGCTCTCTCGGATCGTCGGCGTTTTGACGAGCGCGACCAGATCGCCCCGCAGGCTTCCGGTGTCAGGAGGTGAAGCGAGGTCGACATCGGTCGACTTCATGCAGGCGACCGCGTCCAGGACGAGCTCCGATTTGGATGCCCACCGGCGGTAGAGGGTCGCCTTTCCCGCCTTCGCGCGCGCGGCCACCATGTCGATCGTCATGCCGTCGTAGCCGGTCTCGGCCAGCACATCGAGCGCGGCATCCAGGATCTCGGGGTCGCGCGTGTGGTCTCGCTTGCGCCCCAGCCGCGGTTTCGGCTCGGCGAGGTCGAGCTGCCTCATCGCAGTCGCCTCCCTTCCTCGCGGTCGATATTACCGGCAGGTTAATTCCTATACGAGCTAGATCCGGAACTCTACAGTACCGTATATAGTGACCTTCATGACTTCTCCCACCCCCACCCCGACCAACCGCGGTCATTGGATGACGCTGGCCGTCGTCGGCCTCGCTCAGCTGATGGTGGTCCTCGACGCCACTGTCGTGAACATCGCGCTCCCGTCGGCGCAGGCCGACCTCGGCTTCACCGACGGTCAGCGCCAGTGGATCATCACCGCCTACTCGCTGGCCTTCGGCAGCCTGCTGCTTCTCGGCGGCCGGCTGTCGGATCTCTGGGGGCGCAAACGCACCTTCATCATCGGTCTCATCGGATTCGCGATCGCGTCCGCCCTGGGCGGCGCGGCCGGCACTTTCGAGCTGCTCGTCGGCGCACGCGCGCTTCAGGGCGCTTTCGGTGCACTGCTGGCTCCCACGGCTCTGGCGGTCTTGACGACCACCTTCACCATCCCGAAGGAACGCGCCCGCGCGTTCGGCGTCTTCGGGGCGATTGCCGGCGCCGGAGGCGCGATCGGGCTCCTGCTCGGCGGCATCCTCACCGAGGCACTGAACTGGCGCTGGAACCTGTACATCAACGTCTTCATCGCGGCCGTCGCCCTCGTCGGCGCGCTCCTGTACATCCCGTTCATCGCACGCACCGGACCGCGGCCGAAGCTCGACATCCCCGGAACCCTTCTCGTGTCGGGCGGTCTGTTCGGCCTGGTCTTCGGCTTCTCGAACGCCGAGACCGACGGCTGGGACTCTCCGCTGACGTGGGGGATGCTGGCCGGCGCTGCGATCCTGCTCGTCGGGTTCGTCCTGTGGCAGATGCGCGCCGCACACCCGCTGCTGCCGCTGTCGATCGTGCTCGACCGCAACCGCGGAGCCGCCTACCTGTCGGTGATGGTCGCGGGCGCCGGGATGTTCGGCATCTTCCTGTTCGTCACCTACTACCTGCAGCTCACCCTGGGGTACTCGCCGATCCAGACCGGGCTGGCGTTCCTGCCGATGATCGTGATGCTGGTGCTCGCCGCCCAGCTCGGCACCAACATCTTCGTGCCGAGGTTCGGACCCAAGGTGCTGGTTCCCATCGGGATGGCGCTCGGGGCCACCGGCATGGTCTGGCTGACGTTCCTCGACGCGTCGAGCGCCTACGCGGCGAACATCATGCCGCCGCTCATGCTCATCGGCTTCGCGATGGGCACGATCATGCCCGCGTCGATGCAGACCGCCACGCTCGGCGTCGACCGGCACTTCGCCGGTGTCGCGTCGGCCACGGTCAACACGAGTCAGCAGGTCGGCGGCTCGATCGGCACGGCCCTTCTCAACACGCTGGCCGCCACGGCCACCGCCGAGTTCCTCGTGGCCAACGCCCCGGCCACTCAAGAGGTCGGCGTGCAGGCAGCGCTGGCGGGGTACTCGACGGCGTACTGGTGGGGCGCGGCATTCTTCGCAGCCGGTGCCGTGATGTCGGCGCTGCTGTTCCGCCGTCGCGGCCACGGCCTGTCGCTCGCGCACACGCCGGCCGCAGCATCCGAGCCCGAACCCGCGATCGCGCACTGAGCGAGTGGCGGCCGCCCCGCGCTACGGCGCGGGAGCGGCCGCCACCAGCAGCGGCAGGGCGCGCTCGATCATCTCCATCGTGGCCGTCAGTGAGATGCGGAAATGCGCGGGGCGCTCGAAGATCGTGCCCGGCATGAGGTGCACTCCTCTCGCTGCGAGCGCGTCGCAGTACGCCTGCGCATCCGCATCGGGAGCCTCGCCCCAGAGGTAGAAGGTGCCCTCCGGCCGCGTCAGCGTGTATCCGGCGTCGCTCAGTGCGCCATACAGCCGGTCGCGCTTGCGGGTCAGCTCCGCCATGTCGATCGACACGTGCTCGAGGGCGGGCACGCTGTGCTGCATCAGCGCGTTCGGAAAGTTCCACCCGATCGCGAGTTGGATCGGCATGAAGGCGCCGCGCAGTTCCTCGCGGTCGGATGCCGGCAGCCGCGGTGACAGTGCGAGGTAGCCGAGTCTCTGACCGGGGGCGAGGAGTCACCTTGCCGTAGCTGTAGTCGATCATGCTCCACGGGTAGGAGGCGACCGGGCTGGCGAAGTCGATCCCGTCGAAGCGGATGCGGCGATACGGCTCATCTGAGAGCAGCCAGATTCGGCGCCCGTGTGTGCGCGACGCGCGCTCGAGCACGGCGGCCAACTCGTCCCAGGCCTCAGCCGGGAAAACCCGCCCGGTCGGGTTGGACGGCGAATTGACGATCACGACGCGCGTGCGCGGAGTGATCGCCCGCGCGATCGCATCGATGTCGAGGGAGAAATCGACCGGGTCCAGCGCCGCGCCGACGGGGACCAGGTTGGCCGCGAGCAGCATGGGGTCGTAGCAGAACCAGCCGGGGACCGGGATGATCACCTCGTCGCCGGCGTCCGCGACCAATGCGAGGGCGAGCGCGATGGCTCCGAACGCACCTTGCGTAAGGGCGATGTCCTCAGGCGCGAACTCCATTCCGAGGTCTCGGAGCAGGCCGTCGGCGACCGCCTCCTGGGCGGGGCGCTCGTTGGACTTGTACGCGTACCAGTCGACGGACCTCGGTTCGATCTGCGCGCGCATCGCGTCGGTGAGACCTGGCAGGGCCATCTCGTGGGGATTGCCGAAGGTGAAATCGAGTGCATCGGGATCCTGCGCGGCCGACTGGATGCGCGAGAAGAAGCTCGTGACGCGGTCGATCGAGGACCTTGCCCTCGTCGCGCGCTGCGACATGGTCATGTCGGTCAGACTCGCAAGTCCGACATCCGTCGTCAATGGGGTGCGCCCTGAGGCTGCTTTCGGGAATGAAGCCGCGCCGGCGGGGAATGAAGAAACCCCCTCCTGTAGAAGCCAGAAGAGGGTTTCAGTGGCTCCGACGGGCGTCGATCCCGTGACCTCACGATTTTCAGTCGTGCGCTCTACCAACTGAGCTACAGAGCCTCACGGCATCCATGAATGCCGCGTCCGAGACGAAAGGCCCTCTTCGAAGAAAGGGCCCGTCGCTGTGGAGCGACCCTGACGGGACTTGAACCCGCGACCTCCGCCGTGACAGGGCGGCACGCTAACCAACTGCGCTACAGGGCCATGCGTATGAAATTGTATGTGTCGGGAGTGACCCCAACGGGATTCGAACCCGTGCTACCGCCGTGAAAGGGCGGCGTCCTAGGCCACTAAACGATGGGGCCGGATGAACCCGGAGGCTCACCGTTACCGACGCTCAAGCATACGCAATCCCCCGCTGATCCGCCAATCGAGCGCGCGCCTGCCGGCATCCGGCGGACTCCCTAGGTGCAATAGGCAGGTGCGAATCCGCACGAACAGGAGCAGGATGGGGAATTGCGAGCGTTTCCGTTGCGCATGTGACTCGTGTTGCTAGTGTGAGGGAAGTCGATCTCGCGACGGGAGGTTCCGTGGACTCCGACAAGTCCCTCGACGAGTGCGGCTGCGCGCCGACACCCGAGGAGCGCCGCGGCCTCTGGCCGAAGGTCACCCGTCGACGCGCCCTGGCGCTCGGCGCGTTCGGAGCGGCCGTGCTGGGAGTCGGCGGCATCGCCGGCCCGATGCTGCCTGCCGCTTTCGCGGCGGACTACCCCTCGTGGGACGACGTGCAGGCCGCGATGGCCAACGAGTCGTCCAAGGCCGCCGAGGTCTCGAAGATCCAGGGACTGATCCAGAGTCTCAACCAGGAGGTCGCCCGGACGCAGGCCGCGGCGAAGGTCGCCTCAGATGCGTTCTACGAAGCCCAGCAGGCCTTCTTTGCACAGGCCCGACGCGCGGACGAGCTGCAGGCGCAGGCGGACCAGCAGGCTGCGCTGGCTGCGGAATCCGCGAACAAGGCTGGACGCGTCGCCGCCCAGCTCTACCGCGATGGTGGTGATGACACCTCGCTCGAGCTGTTCTTCGCAGGTTCGGCGGCATCGACGGATGACCTGCTCGCCCGCCTGGGCACCATGGACAAGCTCATCGAGCGGAACAAGGCCGTCTATTCCGACGCCGTCACCGCACGCGACTCGGCGCAGAGCCTCAGTGACCAGGCCGTCGTCGCGCGCACGGAGCGCGACCGTCTCCAGCAGGAGGCCGAGACAAAGATGGTGATCGCCCAGGAGGCGGCCACCGCCGCTCAGGCGGCACTCGACGCCCAGACCGCGAACCTCGCGACGCTCGAGGCCCAGCTCGCGGCTCTGCAGGACACCACGGCCAAGACGCTCGCCGATTACCAGGCGGGCGTCGAGGCCGCCCGGATCGCCGAGGAGAAGCGTCAAGCGGATCTCCGTGCTGAGGCCGAACGGCGTGCTGCGGAGCAGGCGGCAGCCGCCGCGGCGGCAGCCGCGTCGGGCGGCGGCGGTGGCGGCGGGGGAGGCGGAAGCGGCGGTGGCGCCGGCGGGGCCGTCAGCGGCACCGGATGGGCCAGACCCGGATCGGGTGGGATCACCTCGGGCTACGGACCGCGCTACGTGCAGTGCGGCAGTGGTTACTGCTCCAGCGGCTATCACGAGGGCACCGACCTCGGACAGGGCTGCTGGTCGGGCATATACGCCGCGCAGTCCGGAGTCGTGGTCTACGCCGGCTACAACGGCGGCTACGGCAACTACATCAAGATCGACCACGGCGGCGGCATCGCGACCGGGTATGCGCACATCGCCAGCGGCGGCTTCTACGTCGGCTACGGACAGTGGGTCGGTGCGGGCCAGCTCATCGCGGCGACGGGCAACACGGGCAACTCGTTCGGCTGCCACCTGCACTTCGAGGTCTACATCAACGGACGCACCACCAACCCGGAGTCGTTCATGGCCGATCGGGGCGTCTGGCTCTGATCGTCGGCCGCCTCGGCGGTGCGAACGCAGAAGGCGGACGACGCGCGAGTGCGCGGCATCCGCCTTCGAAGCGAGACGTCAGACGGTCTTGGGGGCTTCGCCCTCACCCTGCGTCTTGGTCTGGCCCTCGTGCTCGGCGAAGCGGACGATCGACTCGTCGAGGATGCGGTCCGCCTCGGCCTTGCCGCCCCACGAGTCGACCTTGACCCACTTGTTCGGCTCGAGGTCCTTGTAGTGCTCGAAGAAGTGCTCGATCTCCTTCTTCGTGTACTCGGGGATGTCGTCGAGATCCTGGATGTGGCTCCAGCGCGGGTCCTTGGTCAGCACCGCCACGAGCTTGTCGTCGCCGCCGGCCTCGTCCTTCATCTTGAGCACGCCGACCGGGCGCACGTTGACCATGACGCCGGGGAAGAGGGTGACATCGAGCAGGATGAGCACATCGAGCGGATCGCCGTCTTCGCCGAGCGTGTTCTCGAAGAACCCGTAGTCGGCGGGGTAGCCCATCGGGGTGAACAGCACGCGGTCGAGGAAGACGCGGCCGGTGCCGTGGTCGACCTCGTACTTGACGCGGCTGCCGCGCGGGATCTCGATGACGGCGTCATGTGCCATGCGTGTGCTCCTTGAAAGTGGTGGGGGTGGGATGCCGCGCACCAGCCTACTCGCGGGCTTCGCGGCGCCGAACTCAGGCTGAACGCGGCATGCAGTGACCGATGCCCGGCGTGTCGCGACCGGTGCCCGCAACCAGCCTGAGTTCGGCATGCTCGCGAGGGTGGGCGGCTACCGTAGGGGCCGTGGCACACCGCGAATCTCTCGATCCCGCCGTCGCCGAGGTGCGGCTCGCCGTCCGGCGTGCGCTGACCGGGATGGAGGCCGGCCGGACGGTCGTGGTGGCGCTGTCGGGCGGGGCCGACTCGCTCGCGCTCGCCGCCGCTGCGGCCTTCGAGGCACCCCGACTCGGCCTGCGCGTCGCGAGCGTCACGGTCGATCACGGTCTGCAGCCGGGATCGGCGGATGCCGCGGCCGCCGCGGCGGAGCGCGCACGGGCTCTCGGCATCGAGGCTCGTGTGGTCCGCGTCGATGTGGGCGATGGCGGCGGGCCTGAAGCCGCCGCGCGCGCAGCGCGCTACGCGGCTCTGGCGGCAGCGGCATCCGATCTCGAAGCCGGTGCCGTGCTGGTCGGGCACACGCTCGACGATCAGGCCGAAACCGTCCTGCTCGGTCTCGCGCGCGGGTCGGGCACCGCGAGTCTGCAGGGCATGGCGGCCGTTTCGGACCTCGCCCCGGGTGTCGCCCTGCTGCGCCCACTGCTGGAGGTGCGCCGCGCGACGACCCGCGCCGTCTGCGCGGCCGAGGGCATCGATCCGTGGGACGACCCGCACAACACCGATCCGCGATTCGCCCGCGTCCGCGTGCGCGAGAGGGTGCTGCCGGTGCTCGAGTCCGAACTCGGGCCCGGGGTCGCCGCCGCCCTCGCCCGCACCGCCGCGCAGCTGCGTGAGGACGCCGAGGCGTTCGACGAGATGATCGACGAGACCATCGAAGACATCGTCGAGCACGCCGAAGCGGGCATCTCGGTGTCTGCCGCGGCTCTTGCGGCGAATCCGGCGGCGCTGCGGCACCGCATCATCCGGCACGTCGTCGCGGCCGAGTTCGGCGCGAGTCTCACGCGGTCGCAGACTCTCGAGGTGGCCAGGCTCGTCACGGACTGGTCGGGGCAGGGGCCGATCGACCTGCCCGGATGCCGCGCCCGCCGCATGGGCGGACGCGTCGAGTTCACGGCATCCTGAACCGCGGAGCGCCTACTTCCTGCCGCCGAGGAGTCCTCCGAGGATGCCTCCGATGTCGATGCCGCCGGGCGCGGCGCCGGTCGATCCCGAGCCGCCGCCGAGCAGCCCGCCGATCAGATCTCCGAGACCTCCGCCGCCTTCGGCGGATGCGCCCTGCGTGGAAGCCTTGCCCTTCTGCTGGTTCGCGATCAGGCCCATGATGATCGGCGCGAGGATCGGCAGCAGCTTTCCGAAGTCGATGCCGGCGGTCTTCGGCTCCTCGGTCAGCCTCTGTGCGACGGCCTGCTCCTGACCGCCGAAGATGTGGCCGAGGATCTTCTCGCCGTCGTCGGTGCTCAGCGCGTTCAGATCGACCTTGCCGCCGGTGACCTCGCCACCGTGAGTGCCGAGGGCCTTCTCGATCGCCGCCGCACCCTCCGGCGTCTGCGCGTTGCGCTGCAGCCCGCTCAGGATCGTCGCACCGCCTTCTTCGACGGCCCGTCGTGCTTCGCTCGGCTCCACGCCGAGCTGCGCGGCGATGTCATCGATCGGAAGTGCCTTGAGAATCTCGTCCAGTCCAGCCATCACGAACCCCTCGTCGTTGCGGGCCTCGTCGCCCGGTGCCGCCAGCCTAGACTTTCCCTCATGCGCGCCGCCGACGTCCAAAGTGAGATCACGCAGGTCCTCGTGACCGAGGAGCAGATTCTCGCGAAGCTCGAGGAGATCGCGGCCCAGGTCGCGCACGACTACGAGGGCAAGGAGCTGCTGCTCGTGGGCGTGCTGAAGGGCGCGATCATGGTGATGGCCGACTTCTCACGCGCGCTGCCGACCCTCGTCCCGATCGACTGGATGGCGGTGTCGTCGTACGGCGCCGGCACTCAGTCCAGCGGCGTCGTGCAGATCCGCAAGGACCTCGACACCGACCTCCACGGCAAGCACGTCCTGATCGTCGAGGACATCATCGACTCCGGCCTCACACTGAGCTGGCTGCTGAAGAACTTCGCTTCCCGGGGTGCGGCATCCGTCGAGGTGTTCGCCCTGCTGCGCAAGCCCGACGCCGCGAAGGTGCACGTCGAGTGCCGCTACGTCGGATTCGACATCCCCAGCGAGTTCGTCGTCGGGTACGGCCTGGACTACGCGGAGAAGTACCGCAATCTGCGGGATGTCGCGATCCTCGCGCCTCACGTCTACGCCTAGCTCGTACGCCGAGGGCGTGTCTCGATACGCTCGCTGACGCTCGCTACTCGACAACCGATTCGCCCTCGGCATGCGCCTTCGGCGTACGCCGAGGGCGAATACGCAGTCAAGCCACAGAATCCCCGCGATACCCTGAATCCACTGCTGCTGCGGCATCCTGATGCCACGAGCGGATCGTCGACGAAAGGGAACGGGCGCCGCCCGCACCATGGACTTCAAGAAGATCACCCGCAACCCGCTCTTCTATGTGCTGTTGATCGGGATCTTCCTGATCGTCGGGTTCTCCCTCATCTCAAGCCTGGGCGGAGCCAAGCAGATCTCGACCCAGGAGGGTCTCGAGCTGCTCGACGGCAGCACCGTGACCGAGGTGCTCAACACCGACGGCGACCAGCGCGTCGACATGAAGCTCTCCGAGCCATACGAGGGCGCGTCCGACGTGCAGTTCTACTACGTCACCGCGCGGGCCGCCGAGGTCGTCGACGCGATCAACGCCGCGAACCCGTCGGACGGCTTCAACGACGCCGTGCCGCGTCCGAGCTGGTTCGACGGATTCCTCTCTCTGATGCTCCCGCTGCTGCTGCTGGGACTGCTGTTCTGGTTCCTGCTCTCCAGCGCTCAGGGCGGCGGAAGCAAGGTCATGCAGTTCGGCAAGTCCAAGGCCAAGCTCGTCTCCAAGGAGAGCCCGACCGTCACCTTCGACGACGTCGCCGGCGCCGACGAGGCGATCGAGGAGATGCAGGAGATCAAGGACTTCCTGAAGGATCCGTCGAAGTTCCAGGCCGTGGGTGCCCGCATCCCGAAGGGCGTGCTGCTGTACGGCCCTCCCGGAACCGGCAAGACCCTGCTGGCCCGCGCCGTCGCCGGTGAGGCCGGCGTGCCGTTCTACTCCATCTCGGGCTCGGACTTCGTGGAGATGTTCGTCGGCGTGGGTGCGAGCCGCGTGCGCGACCTGTTCAACCAGGCCAAGGAGAGCTCGCCCGCGATCATCTTCATCGACGAGATCGATGCCGTCGGCCGCCACCGCGGCGCCGGCATGGGCGGCGGCCACGACGAGCGTGAGCAGACGCTCAACCAGATGCTCGTCGAGATGGACGGCTTCGACCCGAAGGTCAACGTCATCGTGATCGCGGCGACCAACCGCCCCGACATCCTCGACCCCGCGCTGCTGCGCCCCGGCCGCTTCGACCGCCAGATCGGCGTGGACGCGCCCGATCTGAAGGGTCGCAAGCGCATCCTCGAGGTGCACGGCCGCGGCAAGCCGCTCGCCGAGGGCGTCGACCTCGAGGTCGTCGCGCGCAAGACGCCCGGCTTCACCGGCGCCGACCTCGCGAACGTCCTCAACGAGGCAGCCCTGCTGACCGCCCGCTCCAACGCGCAGCTGATCGACAACCGCGCGCTCGACGAGGCCATCGACCGCGTGATCGCCGGTCCGCAGCGGCGCACGCGCGTCATGCGCGACAAGGAGAAGCTGATCACCGCCTACCACGAGGGCGGACACGCCCTCGCGGCCGCGGCGATGAACAACACCGACCCGGTGACGAAGGTGACGATCCTGCCCCGCGGCAAGGCGCTCGGCTACACGATGGTGCTGCCGCTGGATGACAAGTACTCCGTCACGCGCAACGAGCTGCAGGACCAGCTCACCTACGCGATGGGCGGCCGCGTCGCGGAAGAGATCGTGTTCCACGATCCGACGACCGGTGCATCGAACGACATCGAGAAGGCCACCGGGATCGCCCGCAAGATGGTCACCGAATACGGCATGACCAACGAGGTCGGTCCGGTCAAGCTCGGCTCCGCGAGCGGCGAGGTCTTCATGGGCCGCGACATGGGCCACGGCCGGGAGTTCAGCGAGAAGGTCGCCGAGCGCATCGACAACCAGGTGCGCGTGCTCATCGAGCAGGCGCACAACGAGGCGTACCAGGTGCTCAACGACAACCGCGACGTTCTCGACCGGCTCGCGCTCGAGCTGCTCGAGAAGGAGACGCTCGATCACATCGAGCTCGCGGAGATCTTCAAGGACGTCAAGCGCCTGCCGCCGCGCCCGCAGTGGCTCTCCAGCAACGAGCGCCCCGTCTCGCACCAGCCGCCGGTCGAGGTTCCGCGTCGCGCGCAGCCGGCCGGCATCGCGGCGAACGTCGAGGCCGAGCAGACCGCTGCCGAGAAGGCTCCCAAGCGCCGCCCCACCGGTCAGGCGCGACCCGCGACCGCGTAGGCTCGGCCTGTGGCCGTCGACCGTGAGCGCGTCGCCGCGCTCGTCCGCGAGTTGCTCGCGGCGATCGGGGAGGATCCCGAGCGCCCGGGTCTGCGGATGACGCCGGGCCGCGTCGCTGACGCGTATGCCGAGTTCTTCTCCGGAGTGGGGGCGGATGCCGCCGCCCCGCTCGCGCACACGATCTCGGTCGCCCGAGGGCCGGCGCCCGAGACGCTGCCGTCGGGCGCGGTCATGCTCCGCGACATCGCCTTCCGGTCCGTCTGCGAGCATCACCTGCTTCCGTTCCGCGGACGCGCCCACATCGCGTACCTCCCCGGTGAGCAGGTGGTCGGTCTCGGCGCACTGCCGAAGGTGGTCGAGATCCTCGCGTCGCGTCCTCAGGTGCAGGAGCGCCTCGGCGAGCAGATCGCCGACACGATCGCAGCATCCCTCGACGCCCGCGGCGTGCTGGTGGTCCTCGATGCCGCACACGAGTGCGTCACGATGCGCGGCGACCGACAGCCCGATGCCTCGACCGTCACGATCGCCGCACGGGGCGAACTGTCCGAACCGGCCGCCCGGGCGGAGTTGATCGCGCTCCTCGGGGCGTCACGCGCATGACGACCCTCATCATGGGGATCGTCAACGTGACCCCCGACTCCTTCAGCGACGGAGGGCGGTACGTCGACCCCGACACCGCCATCGCCCACGGACTGTGGCTGCGCGCGGAAGGGGCGAATGTGCTCGACGTCGGTGGAGAGTCGACGCGCCCCGGCGCGGAGCGCGTTGCGCCGCGCGTGGAGCAGGAGCGGGTGCTGCCCGTCGTCCGAGCGCTGGTGGAGTCGGGGGCCGCCGTGAGCATCGACACGATGAACGCGTCCACCGCGCTGGCCGCCGTGGAGGCGGGCGCGCGGTACGTGAACGACGTCTCCGGTGGTCTGGCCGACCCCGATCTTCTCGCCGCGGTGGCGGGCACCGATGCCGAGCTCATCCTGGGGCACTGGCGCGGACCGTCGGCGGACATGTACGCGCGCGCCGAGTACGCAGACGTCGTGCACGAAGTGCTGCGCGAGCTCACCGAGCGCGCCGATGCCGCTGCGGCGGCCGGCATCCCGCCCGGCCGGCTCATCGTCGATCCGGGTGTCGGCTTCGGCAAGAAGGGCGTCCAGAACTGGGAGGTCCTGCGTGCCCTGCCGCGGGTGATCGGTCTCGGCCATCGCGTGCTCGTCGGAACGAGTCGCAAGCGGTTCCTCGCGGAAGCGCTCAGCACCGACGGAACCACGGAGGACCCGACGGTGACCGAGTCGCGCCGCGACCTCGCGACAGCGGTCACGAGCGTGCTGGCCGCACGGGCGGGAGCGTGGGCGGTGCGCGTCCACGACGTCGTCGCGACCAGGGACGCCTTGCGCGTCGCAGAGATGTGGGAGGGGGATGACCGATGGACTTCGTCGACGAGATCACGCTGACGGGCCTGCGCGTCTTCGGACGCCACGGTGTGTACGAGCAGGAGCGCCGGGACGGCCAGCACTTCGTCGTGGACACGACGCTCTACGTGAGCACGGACAGCGCCGCCGCGAGCGACGATGTCGCCGACACCGTGCACTACGGCGAGGCCGCCGAGACGATCGCCGCGATCGTCGGCGGTGAGCCGGTCAACCTGCTCGAGACCCTCGCGCAGCGGATCGCCGACGCCCTCCTGGCCTATGACGGCGTGCGGATGGTCGCCGTCACCGTGCACAAGCCCGGCGCGCCGATCGAGCTGGAGTTCGCCGATGTGTCGGTGACGATCCGGCGGTCCCGACCCGACGCGTGGGGTCCCCGATCGGGCGAGTCGAGCGCGCGGCACGATGACCCGGGGACGGTCTCGTGAACCGTCGCCTCGCCGAGGGCTTCTCGGCCGACATCACCCCCGCGCGCCGGCCGCCGGTGCGGGCCGTCGTCGCGCTGGGTTCGAATCTCGGAGATCGTTCCGCGACGCTCAACGCCGCGCTCGCCGACCTGCAGCGGCTGCCGCTCGTCGACGCGGTGACGGCTTCGGCGGCGGTCGAATCGGTCGCGGTCAAGCCCGACGGTCCGGATGCCGAGGCGCCGGCGTACCTGAACGCCGTCGCGCTCGTGACGACCCGACTCGCCCCCTCGGTGCTGCTGGCCTTCCTGCAGGCGATCGAGACGCGACACGGGCGGGATCGGCGCGAGCGCTGGGGCGATCGCACACTCGACCTCGACCTCATCGCGTACGGCGACGTGATCAGCAGCGACGATGTGCTGATCCTGCCGCACCCCCGTGCCGCCGAGAGGGACTTCGTGCTCGTGCCCTGGCTGTCGGTCGACCCGGATGCCGAGCTCCCGGGTGCCGGCCGCGTCGAGGACCTGCTCGCGGGGCTGAGGGGTTCTCCGTGAAGCGCACCGGCGCCGGCATCCTGATCCTCGCCGCGGCGCTGGGCGTCGCGGCCGGATTCCTCCTCGACCAGGCACTGACCGCGGGGGGACGCGCGACGTTCACGCCGTCCGTCATGCTCCCGGTGTTCCTCGTCCTGCTCGGCGCGATCGTCGTGGCGCTCGCGCTGCCGATCCGCCGTGCGACGCGGGGCACACTCGCAGCGCCGGTGAACCCGTTCTGGGCGCTGCGGATCGCGATCCTGGCGAAGGCGTCGAGCATCGTCGGCGCCGTCGTCGCCGGCTTGGCGGGCGGTCTCGCGCTCTTCCTGCTGACCCGCCCCGTTTCGCCCTCGGTAGGCTCGTTGGGGGCGATCATCGCGACCGCGGTGTGCGGTGCGGCGCTGGTGGTGGCGGGGCTGTACGCGGAGCACCTGTGCACGATTCGGAAGGACGATGATGACGAACAGCCCGGAGGCGACGACCCCGGACTCCAGACTCACGACCACTGAGCAGGAGGCTGCGGACGCCGACGAGCCGGTGACCGCGTCGGACGTGCTCGATCGCGACACATACGACGAGATCCGTGAGCCCCGCTCCGCAGGCCGGCTTCCGCTGGGCGACGGGACCTGGCACCAGCTCGCGCGCCAGTACGTGTGGGTCCAGCTCATCTCGACCGGCGTGTTCGCCCTCATCGTGCTGGCAGCCGTGCTGCTGGTCACGCTGCTGTGGGGGCAGTGGTGGGCATGGATACCGGGCGGGATCTTCCTCGGGATCCTGCTGTGGACCATGATCATCACTCCCCGGCAAGCGCGCGCGTACGGGTACCAGCTGCGGCGCGACGACCTCGTGTTCCGCCGTGGCATCCTGTGGCAGCGCGTCGTCGCGGTTCCCTATGGCCGCATGCAGCTCATCGACATCACCCACGGACCGCTCGACCGCGGGTTCGGCATCGCTCAGCTCAAGCTCGTGACCGCGGCGGCATCGACGGGCGTGGTGATCCCGGGTCTCAAGCAGGACGCCGCCGAGCAGCTGCGCGACACGCTCGTCGACGTCGCAGAGGCACGCCGGACGGGTCTGTGAACGAGTTCGACCAGGATCCGGTGGCCGGGACGACCGCGCCCGGCACTCTGCCCGTGGATTCGCGGGCGGCCCCGAAGCTCAGCGACGGCGAGTGGCACCGCCTGCATCCGCTGACCCCGCTGTTCCGCGGCGGACTGTTCCTCGTCGTCATCGCGGGACTCGTGATCGCGAATCTGCGGGATCGTCTGGTCTTCATCTTCCTGCCCTGGCTCGACGAAGACATCGACGTGGACGTCGACGTCGAGGAGTTCCGCGGCGGGGATCCGATCGACTTCATCATCGCCAACAACCTCTACCTGGTGGCGGGGCTCGTGGTGCTCGGCATCCTGCTCGTGCTGATCGGGCTGTTCTACCTGTCGTGGCGGTTCCACACGTTCCGCATCACCGGTGAGGACGTCGAGGTGCGCAGCGGCGTGCTGTTCCGCACGCACCGTCGTGCGCCCCTGGACCGCGTGCAGGGCGTCAACCTCACGCGGCCGATGTTCGCGCGGCTCGTGGGAATGGCCAAGCTCGAGGTCGTCGGGGCGGGACTGGACTCCAACGTCAAGCTCGAGTACCTCTCGACCGCGAACGCCGAGGCCGTGCGCGCCGACATCCTGCGGCTCGCCTCGGGCAGCAGGGTCGCGGCGGCGAGAACCGAGGCGGCGACCCCGGGTCTCTCGCGCCGATCGGCTGCGGCATCCGTCGTCAGCGGCGGGGATCAACGGGCTCATCGCCGGCGCCGAAGAGCCGGTCACCGAGCCCGAGTCGGTCGTGCACATCCCGGTGCGCCGGCTCGTCCTGTCGCGGCTGCTCAGCACCTCGACCCTCTGGCTCATCGCGATCGTGGTGGCGATCATCGTGGGCTCGATCGCGGGGACGCCGTGGGTGCTGTTCACCCTGGTCCCGGCACTGATCGGCTTCGGGGCGTACTGGCTGCGCTCGATCACGCGCTCCCTGCGCTACTCGATCGCGCCGACGCCGAGCGGCGTGCGCATCACCTTCGGACTGTTCACGACGATCACCGAGATCCTTCCCCCGGGCCGCGTGCACGCCGTCGAGGTCGATCAGTCGATCCTGTGGCGGCCGTTCGGCTGGTGGGGCATCACCGTCAACCGACTCTCGGGTCGGGGACTCGCCGACGGCGCCAACGACCAGTTCACCACCGTGCTGCCGGTCGGCACGCGCGCCGACGTCGAGCGCGTGCTGCGCCTGCTCATGCCGGGCCTGCCCGAGAGCGAGTGGCCGCTCGTCTTCGAGCACGGCATCCTCGGACCCAGTGCGGAGGATCCGTACACCAACACCCCGCGCCGCGCTCGTCTGCTGCGCCCGCTGTCGTGGAAGCGCAACGGCTTCCTGCTCCTGCCCGACGCGCTCCTGATGCGGCGCGGCGCGATCTGGCGCAAGCTCGCGGTCTTCCCGCTGGCCCGGTTGCAGAGCATCGGCATCGAGCAGGGGCCGCTCGATCGTACGCTCTCGGTCGCGAGCATCCGCGCGCACACGATCACGGGCCGTGTGCCCGGGCGTCTCGGCATCCTCGATCGGGATGCCGCGCTCGCCGTGTTCGAAGACGCCGAGGCCGCGGCGGTCACGGCGGCCTCGAGCGACCACAGCCACCGGTGGGCGGACGAGCACGCGCTGAGCGATGACGAAGGCGGGGGTTCGGCAGTCTCGGAACCGACGCACGCGGAACCGGCGCCCGCGGAGCCGACACACGCGGAGCCGACGCGCGCGGAGCCGTCACCCGCGCACCTTCCCGAGCCTGCTCCGGTCACCGGGCCCGAGGAGCGGCCGTGAGGCGCGACGGACGGCTCGGGGTCGGCATCATCGGGGCCGGACGCGTCGGGCCGGTGATCGGGGCGGCTCTCGGCGGTGCAGGTCACGCGATCGTCGGCATCACCAGCGGGTCGGACGATGAGCGTGCCGAGGCGATCCTCCCGGGCGTGCCCGTGCTCGACGCCCTCGAGGTGGTGCGCCGCAGCGAGCTCGTCGTGATCGCCGTGCCGCACGATGAGCTGTCGGGCCTGGTCAGCGGACTCGCGGAGCTGGGCGCGTGGCAGCCGGGGCAGCTCGTGCTGCACACCGACCCGGCATTCGGAACCGAGGTGCTCGCGCCCGCCGCCGCCCAGGGCGCGATTCCGCTCGCGGTGCATCCCGCGGTCGCCTTCACCGGAACCACGATGGATCTGAAGCAGCTCGTCCACGCCTACGCCGCCGTCACCGCGCCCGCGCCGGTCCTTCCGATCGCACAGGCGCTCGCGGTCGAGCTGGGCTGCGAACCGGTCGTCGTGGCGGAGGAGTCCCGCGCCGCGTACGCCGAGGCGCTCGCGACCGCGACGGAATTCTCACGATCGATCGTGCGCCAGTCCACGGACCTGCTCGCGCAGGCCGGCATCCCGTATCCCGGCCGCTACCTGTCGGCGCTCATCCACTCCACGGTCGATCACGCGCTGACGGATGCCGGCTCGCAGGGACCGGTCGAACCCCTCGACGGCTGACATCGTCCCGGAAGGCGTGCAGGCGCCCGCCGATAGACTTGGGGCCGACTTCCGAGGAGCCCCCAAGACGATGAGCACCACGCCCGAGCCCGCCGGCGCACCCGAGCCCGCCGAAGACGACGTATTCGAGCAGAAGGCCGTGCGTCTCGCCAAGCGCGAGCGGCTGATCGCCGAGCGGGCGGATGCCGCGGGTGGGGCGTATCCGGTCGGCGTTCCGATCACCGACACGATTCCCGGCGCTTCGCGCGCGCTACGGCGACCTCGAGGCCGGCGCCGAGACCGGCGTGACCGCGGCCGTCGCCGGTCGCGTCGTATTCAGCCGCAACACCGGAAAGCTGTGCTTCGCGACCCTGCAGGCCGGCGACGGCAGCCGCATCCAGGCGATGGTCTCGCTCGCCGGAGTGGGCGAGGACTCGCTGCAGCAGTGGAAGGACCTCGTCGACCTCGGCGATCACGTCTTCGTGAGCGGCGAGGTCATCTCGAGCCGCCGCGGCGAGCTGTCGATCATGGTCGCGGACTGGCAGGTCGCCGCGAAGGCCATCCTGCCCCTGCCGAACATGTACTCCGAGCTCTCCGAAGAGAGCCGCGTGCGCAGCCGATACCTCGACCTGATCGTCCGCGACCAGGCGCGCGAGACGGTCCGCTCCCGCGCGAAGGTCAACGCCTCGCTGCGACAGACCTTCGCGGACCGCGGCTACATCGAGGTCGAGACGCCGATGCTCCAGGTGCAGCACGGCGGTGCATCCGCGCGCCCGTTCGTGACGCGCTCCAACGCGTTCGACACCGAGCTCTACCTCCGCATCGCGCCCGAGCTGTTCCTCAAGCGCGCCGTGGTCGGCGGACTCGACCGCGTCTTCGAGATCAACCGCAACTTCCGCAACGAGGGTGCCGACTCCACGCACAGCCCCGAGTTCGCCATGCTCGAGTCGTACGAGGCGTACTCGGACTACAACGGCATCGCCGACCTCACGCAGGACCTCGTGCAGAACGCCGCCGTCGCGGTCGCCGGCTCGACGACCGTGACCTGGGCCGACGGCACCGAGTACGACCTGGGCGGTCAGTGGGACCGCATCTCGATGTACGACTCGCTCTCGGCCGCATCCGGCGTCTCGATCACCCCGCAGACCTCGCTCGACGAACTCCGCGCGCTCGCCGCGCGCGAAGGAGTCGAGGAGCCGCCGCTGGCCACCCACGGCAAGCTCGTCGAAGAGCTCTGGGAGCACTTCGTGAAGGGCGACCTGGTCCGTCCGACGTTCGTGATGGACTTCCCGCTCGACACCAGCCCGCTCGTGCGCGAGCACCGCTCGATCGCCGGTGTCGTGGAGAAGTGGGATCTGTACGTCCGGGGGTTCGAGCTCGCGACCGGCTACTCCGAGCTCGTCGACCCGGTGATCCAGCGCGAGCGCTTCACCGAGCAGGCGAAGCTCGCCGCGCGCGGCGATCTGGAGGCCATGCGCATCGACGAGGAGTTCCTGCGCGCCCTCGAGCACGGGATGCCGCCCTCGGGCGGTCTCGGAATGGGCATCGACCGGCTGCTCATGGCCGTCACCGGCCTCGGCATCCGCGAGACGATCCTCTTCCCCCTGGTCAAGTAGCGCAGCGTTGTCCCGTCGTGCGCGGCGGGTATATGTTCGACTCGCTGCCGTCTCGGCCCCGAGCGATCATGCAGTCGCGCATCCTGGAGGAGCCGGTGACGCCTGTATCCGAGTCGCACGAAACCCGACCCGGGCCGACTGCGGACCGCGAGCCGACGCTCCTGCTGGGCGGATCAGTGCGCATTCTCGAACTCGAGTCCTTCCGCGATGATCGCGGTGTCCTGACGCCCATCACCTTCGACGATTTCGGGTTCAGCGCCGCGCGGGCATTCGTCGTGCGTGCGCCGCAGGGGTCGGTGCGCGGCGGTCACGGCCATCGGCGCGTGCGGCAGGTGCTGTTCTGTGCGAGCGGGGCGATCGAGGTCGAGGTCCGCCATGAGGGTGCCCATGCTCGCCTTACTCTCGACGAGCGTCATCCGGCGGCGCTGCTCGAGGCGGGTATCTGGGCGCAGCAGACATATGTCGGGGCGGACTCCACGCTCATCGTCTTCGCTGACGGCCCGTACGACTCGGCGGAGTATGTCGACATGCGAGGCCGTCTCATGAGTCGACGCCGAGTTGCGGTCCTCGGTGCCGGGATCATGGGCTGCTCCGTGGCGATCCAGCTCGCCCGCCGCGGATTCGACGTGACCGTCTTCGACCGCGAGACCGCGCCGATGGCCGCCGCCAGCCGTTGGAACGAGGGCAAGATCCACCTGGGGTACATCTACGGGGCGGACCCCACACTCGACACGGCGCGGCACCTCCTGACCGGCGGACTGCTCTTCGCAGATCGGCTGCGCGAACTCATCGACGCCGACCTGAACGATCATGTGACAGCGGACGACGACATCTATCTGGTGCATCGCAACTCCGTCGTCGGACCGGAGGTCCTGAGACCGAAGTTCGACGCGATCAGCTCGCTGGTGCGCGAGCATCCCGACGCCTCTCGATACCTGGTGGACGTTTCCGACGCACGAACCGTGGAGATCGGCGCGGACGAGCTGCCCACCCTCGCCGGCGCGGACATCGTCGCGGGATTCCGCGTGCCTGAGCGATCGGTCGAAACGCAGTGGGTGGCGGATCGACTCGTCGGCGCCGCCGCATCGACACCGCGTCTCGTGCTGCGACTCGGCACGGTCGTCGTCGGAGTGGAGGAGCGCGGCGGCTCGACCGGGCCGTGGAGTGTGCGCACACCGACGGCGAGGGCGAGGATTTCGATCTCGTCGTGAACGCCCTCTGGAACGGGCGTCTGCCGATCGACGTCACCGCCGGCATCGACCCCGTACCGCCGTGGACCCATCGGTACCGGCAGTGCGTGTTCATCCGCACGCGCACGCCATCCGACCTGCCGAGCGCCCTGGTCGCCGTCGGCCCTTTCGGCGATGTGAAGAACTACAACGGCAGGGACTTCTACATCTCGTGGTACCCGGTCGGTCTGACAGCCCAGGGCTCCGATCTCGAACTTGAGGCAACGCCTCTGCCGACCGGAGCGCTCGCCGACGAGTTCATCGCTCGTGTGCGCGCAGCGCTCGAGCCGCTGATGCCGGGTATCGGGCGGGTGTTCGACGACGCCGAATCGGCGATCGTGCACGGTGGCTTCGTCTTCGCCCAGGGCTCCGGCTCGCTCGATGATCCCCGCTCCGGCCTGCATCGCCGCGACCGCTACGGCGTGCAACGGCGGGGATCCTACTTCTCGGTCGATACCGGCAAGTACTCGACCGCGCCTTGGCTCGCTCGCGAGCTCGCCAACCAGATCGCGGGCTGATGGGGGAGCACGACATTGCTCCGGCTCACCCGTGGAACCCGAGGGTCACCGCCCTGGTACCCACCTACAACGGCGCACAGTTCATCCAAAGGACTCTCGACAGTCTCGCTGCCCAGACGTGGACGAATCTCGAGATCCTCATCGGCGACGACTGCTCGACGGATGACACCCTCCAGATCGTGCGTCGCTTCGCGAACGAGCACCCGGACACGCGGGTGCTGGAGCGCGATGCCAACCTCGGCTGGCTGCGCAACTCGAACGACCTGATGGCACGAGCCGCACGGCGAGTTGATGTTCTTCGCATTCCACGACGACATCGTCGCGCCGACCTACATCGAGGAGCTTGTCCGCGCCCTCGCGGGAAACGAGCGAGCGGTGCTCGCCTTCAGCGACATGATCGTCCACGAAGTCGACGGATAGGAGAACGCCTCCACGTCTTCGAGCGAACTGGAGGGCGTTACCGATCCTGCAGGAAGAGCGCGAGTGATGGTCGGCAGGAACGGAGACCTGGTGGGTGCCGAACCGCGGACTCTTCCGCGCGTCGGCGTTCGCCGAGGTCGGCGGAATCCACCCGAACGAGCAGGGCGAGTACTCCGCGGACTGGACGTGGTTGCTCAGCCTGTCGCTCGTCGGCGAGTTCGTGCGCGTTCCGGAGGTGCTGTGCGACAAGTTCTACAAGAGCGGCAGTCTGTCCAAGCGATGGCCGCATGACGCGGCTCAGTTGCTCGCGCTGCAGCGAGCGGGAGTCTCCGAGATCCGGCACAGCGCTCTGAGCCCCGTGCAGAAGCTTGTGCTGGCCGGCCCTCTGTGGCGCCGGATCTACGCACGCCGCGTGCCGCGTCCTGTAAAGACGTGTTCTCCGACGTCTTGGCCGGTGATCGACAGCTGCCTGTCGGGCCACACCGCCTCTGGGACGTCATCACCCGCTGACGCCGGAATGCCCAGTCGGGCAGATGCCCGGCGAGCACGAACGAGCGGACGATCTCGGCGAGCCCGTGCTCCGGCTCGATCTCGCACGCCAGGAGCGCGTACCGCTCGGCGTGTGTGGATCGGCCGAGCGCCCAGGCGAGCCACCCGCATGTCGCGAGGGCTCCGGCGCGCACCTCTCGCGGCGCGGCCGCCGCGATGCGTCGGGAGAGGGCGAGCGCGGCTTCGAGCCGGTCGGGATCCGGCCGCTCGCCCTCCCCCCACATCTGCATGGCCAGGTGGGCCGGGTACTCCTCGCCCGACTCCCAGCGCAGCTGCGCGTCGAGCGCCTCGTCGCCCGCCGACATTCCGCCGCACCACTGCACGAGGGCGATGTCGCGCAGCGCAGGCCGCGCGAGGCACCAGACGAGCGCCGCCGCGTCGAACGGAGCGAGGCGTCTCGGCATCCCACCCGAGCGCGTCCTCGAAGAGCGTGGGCAGATCATCGAGCGTGCAGACCGTGGCCAGCGCCTGCGGGTCGACTCGGCGACCTGTCGGAGGAATCCTGATCGGATGCCGCCGCCGCTCCCTCGCGCGGGCGAGCACGCGCTGCCGAACGCGGCGAGCCCGCAGACTCGGAGCCGCACAGCAGCTGGACGGCGTCCTCGAGCGCGAGCAGCGCGCGGGCCGTGCGCTCCTTCTCGGCGAGGTCGACAGCCGGGAGCTCCGACCCGGCGGCCTGATCGCCTTCCGCCACGGTCAGGTGCTCCGCTCCGCGGGGCTCTTCGCCGAGTTCGTCGAGCGGGCGACCCGACCTCGGGCAGGCGGGGTCCAGGTGCGAGCCCCACGCGTCCGCCGCCACGCACAGTGCATCGGTCACGCGCACCCCGCAGGCATCGGCGCGCTTCTCGAGCGCCTCGATCAGGTCGCGGTGCGGCATCCCATCGTCGTCGAAGCGCTCGTCCGTGTAGGCGACCGCCGCCACGGCATCGGCCTCGGGAAGCCGGCAGACCATTCCGATGAGGGTCGCCGCGATGCGATCGATCTCTTCGGACTCCGCCTCGTCGGGCAGGTCGAACCGCATCGCGCCGATGCTGCGCGCTCCTGCGAAGGGGATGAGCACGACACTGCGGGTCGGTCGGTAGCCGAGCATCTTGGGGATGAGGGACAGGAACTGTGCCGCGTTCGCGGCTTTGACGATCGTGGTCATGCGACGACCCTCTTCGCGCGCGCCGGGTGCAAACGAGACTGGTCCGGCCCTGTGGATCGGAGGGCGCCAGGGACGGGCTGGGGAGGAGGGGACGGGCGGTATCCTGGAGGAATGGATGACTACTGGGTCGCGGTGTTCTGGTCACTGCTGCCGACGGTCGTCGTGAGCGCCCTGTTCTTCTTCATCCTGCGCAGCATCCTGCGCGCAGACCGCACCGAGCGGCGCGTCTACGCCCGCATCGAGGCGGAGGAGCGCGCCAAGCGAGGCCTCCCGCCGGCACCTGCCGCATCCGAGCGCTGACCTGAAGTCCCAGTACGCTGGGCACGAGTGCCCGCGGGGAGGCCAGTTGATCACGGTCACGTTCGATGCGACGTGGTGGCTGATCCTCGTCTTCATCACCGACATCGCGATCCGCATCGCCGCGATCATCGTCGTGCCGCGCAACCGTCGCCCCACGGCCGCGATGGCATGGCTGCTGGCGATCTACTTCATCCCCCTCATCGGCGTCTTCCTCTTCCTGCTGATCGGCAACCCCCGTCTGCCGCGCAAGCGGCGCCGCAAGCAGGAGCAGATCAACACCTACATCCACGACACGAGCGAGCACCTCGATTTCGGCACGCTGCGGCCGCACGCGCCGGAGTGGTTCACGTCGATGGTGACCCTCAACCGCAACCTCGGTGCGATGCCGCTCGCCGGCGACAACGCGGCGCACCTCATCTCCGACTACCAGAAGAGCCTCGACGCGATGGCGGATGCGGTTCGCGGCGCCGAGCGCTACGTGCACATCGAGTTCTACATCCTGCAGGCCGACGAGGCGACCGACAATCTGTTCCGCGCGCTCGAGGAGGTCGCCGCCCGCGGCGTGACGGTCCGCGTGCTGCTGGATCACTGGGCCAACCGCGGCAAGCCCTTCTACAAGAAGACCCTCAAGCGGCTGACCGCGATGGAGGCCCAGTGGCATCTCATGCTCCCGGTGCAGCCGTTCAAGGGGAAGTACCAGCGCCCCGACCTGCGCAACCACCGCAAGCTGCTCGTCATCGACGGTTCCGTGGCGTTCATGGGCTCGCAGAACGTGACCGATTCCACGTACAACCTCAGGAAGAACATCAAGCGCGGGCTGCACTGGGTCGACCTGATGGCGCGGCTCGAGGGGCCGGTCGTGGCATCCGTCAACGCCGTCTTCCTGTCGGACTGGTACAGCGAGACCGACGAGATCCTCACCGACGAGATCGACCTGTTCAGCGTGAAGTCCGGGCCCGGCGACCTGGACTGCCAGATCATCCCGTCCGGCCCGGGGTTCGAGTTCGAGAACAACCTGCGGCTGTTCCTCGGGCTCATCTACTACGCGCAGCGCAAGATCATCATCGTCAGCCCCTACTTCGTGCCCGACGAGGGGCTGCTGAACGCGATCACGACGGCGTGCCACCGCGGGCTGCACGTCGAGCTGTTCGTCTCGGAGGAGGGCGACCAGGCGATCGTCTACCACGCGCAGCGCAGCTACTACGAGGTGCTGCTGCGCGCCGGCGTCAAGATCTGGATGTACCGGAAGCCGTACATCCTGCACAGCAAGTCGATGACGATCGACGACGAGGCCGCGATCATCGGGTCGAGCAACATGGACATGCGCTCCTTCGGTCTCAACATGGAGATCTCGATGCTCGTGCGCGGCGAGGAGTTCGTCCGCGAGATGCGCGACGTCGAGGCGGACTACCGCTCGCTGAGCCGCGAACTCACGCTCGAGGAGTGGGAGAAGCAGCCGCTGCGCTCGACGGTGCTCGACAACCTGGCCCGACTCACCTCGGCGCTGCAGTAGGCCACTCGATGGCGCTTCAGCGGGATCCACGTCGCTTGGTCCACGTGATCACACCGGGTGATCACTTCTCTCCGTCGACTGGATCCGCGACTGTCACCGTGGTCAACGGACTGTCGGCGGCGACGCCGCCGAATCGGCCGCGCCCTGCCGTGGTCGTGGCGACGGGCACCTACGCCGACCGGTACGAAACCGCGGACGTCATCGAATACGAGCAGCGATCGACCCGTCGCTTCGACCGATATGTCGACCTGCTCGGTTCGAGACTGGGTGCGGGGCGCAGCCGGGCGCGTGACCGATATCGGGCCGCGCTCGTCGGGCAGGAGTTCTGGGATCCGGCGTTCGTGATCGGGCACAACGCGGTCCAGCTGATTCCGTCGATCGACTCCAGCCGTCACGTGCCCGTGCTGTACGCGCACAACGACCTCCTTCGCAGCTACAGCCGCCGCGAAGCAGCCGAGACGCTGTCGTCAGCCGCGGCGATCATCGCAGTGAGCTCGTACCTGGCGGATCGACTGCAGTCGTCGTTGCCGCCCAGCCTCCGCGATCGTGTCGAGGTCGTCGCCAACGGGGTCGACGTCGCTGCGTTCGCGGTACCGCCGAGAATGCCGCGGGGGTTCCTAAAGGTCGCATTCCTCGGTCGCATGGTGCCCGAAAAGGGTGCCGATGTGCTGGCGAAGGCCCTCGTGCGTCTGGACCGCGACGACATCTACGCCACGTTCATCGGTTCGCAGGGCTTCGACCCCCGCTCGGCACTCTCGGACTACGAGCAGAGCCTCCGGCGGACGATGGACCCAATCAGAGCGAAGGTCGATTTCCTCCCGTTCCAGCCCCGGCCTCGGGTGGTGGAGCTGTTGGCTGCGACCGACGTACTCGTCGCACCCTCGCGGTGGCCTGAACCGTTCGCCTTGACGGTCCTGGAGGGAATGGCCGCGGGCGCAGCCGTCGTCGCGTCAGCGATCGGCGGCATCCCGGAGGCATGTGGGGGCGCCGCAATCCTTGTGCCCCCGGGGGATGCCGATGCCCTCGCCGCCGCCCTGGTCGCTCTCGCAGAGGACCAATGGGGACTGCGGCGCCTGCAGCACGCAGCCGCGCGAACGGGCGACCGAGACTGGCGTGTCGTCGCCCATGAGCTCGACGCCATCCTCGGGCCGGCCTAGTGAGCGGGACGCGGCGTGGGCCCACGGGGTTGACTAGTCTGTGGCGAAGACCGCCTCGACCAGAGAGCCTGGACGCGTGAGCGACACCGAGACCGCGATCCCCCGGGGGTCAGACTCAGGCTCGGTCGCGCCGCGATCCAGACGATCGCTGAGCGGGCAGGCGCCGATGTCCTGCACATCAAGGGTGACGCGGTCGACCCCGAGCTGCGTCCGCAGCTCCACGGCGGGACGGACATCGATATCCTCGTCCGCCCGATGCATGTGACGGCTCTGGACCGCGCCCTCCGCGGCCACGGGTGGTCGGTCTACACGACCTTCGCGAACGGTTCGCCGTTCGGCCACGCCCAGACATGCGCACCCGCTCTGGGGCTACGTCGACCTCATCGTCTCTTCCCGGGCATCGGGCTCGAGCCGGTGCCGCGTTCACTCGCCTATGGTCGGATCGGACCACCATGGACTTCGCCGGAAAGGAGTGCCCGGTTCCCGGGGCGGACCGAGCAGGCGACCGTGCTCGCGCTGAACGCGGCGCGGGGGGGCGGACGCCCGCCTATCTGCGGCGGGTCTGGTTCGACGCCTACGGCGCAAGAGCGCGCCGGCATCGAGTCGGTCGTCGCCGACCTCGATGCGCGCACCGCGTTCGATGCGGCGATCGGCCAGCTTGAGAGACACCGCGGTCAGCGCGAATACCGGCTGTGGAAGGCCGTGTCCGAGAACGGCACGCGCCTCGACGAATGGCGGGCTCGGCCCGGCGCCGCCCCGACTCGCGCCAGCGGGCGCTCATCGTCCTCGGGGCGCCCATGGTGAATGTCGAGCACCTCAGTCACGAATTGCGCGCCCACCCACTCTCCGGGAGATCGTGTGGGAGTTCTTCGCCCGGCCGGTGCGCGGGCTGAGCGAAGTCCTCTCAAGGCGCCGAACGGATGCGAGACCGGTGGGCTGCCGCGAACGATGGCGTCGGTGTCGAGGTCCTGGGCGACATCGTCTACGCCGCCCCGTTGCCGGCACGGGCCGATCACGGTGCTGGAGGGTGTCGCGGCGCTGATATGGCGCGAGGCGACCACGGAACCCCGCGAGCGCGTCGCAGATGTCGTCGCGGCGAGGACGGCACAGGATGCCGCCGCCATCCGCCGCGTATGTCGACGGGTTCGTCGACGAGATGGTCTCGCGCGGGCTGCTCGTTCCGGAGTGACCAGGGCGGCATCCGTTCGGAAGGTCACCTGCGATACTTGATCGACCCTGCGGAGGGATGGCATGGACTCGACGAGTGTACGCGCACGCGCTCGTCCGCGTTCGCCTCGCCACTGGTGGGCGGGCGCATGGCGCTGGACGCTGCTCGCCGCCGGCGCGGCGCTCGGGGTGTATCTGCTGCTGGACCGGGGTGTGCGAACGGGGCAGCTACGGCGCGTGATCGGCGCGCTGGTCATCGGCGTCGCGCTGACCGGAGCGCGCCCATGGCGATCCCGCTGATGGCGATGCCCGCTCTCTTCGTCGTCCAGCGGGTCGGATTCGGGGCGGGGACCTCACGACCTCCGACGTCGCCCTCGCGGCCGCATTCGGCACTGCGTCCTGCTCGGGCAAGCGCCCGTACAGCGCCCCGATGCGACAGATGCTGATGCTGAACCTCTTCTACCAGTTCACGACGCTGTTCACGGTGATCGTCAACCCCTAGACGGCAGAAAACGGTCGAGTGGTTCCACGCATGGCTGCTCATCTCCGGCTCGCTCGCGTCGGCTGGGCGCTCGGCCGCGCCGGCCTCGCGAAGACCGCCTTCACTGCTCGATATCATCTCGGGGTGCGTCATCGCGGTCGGTACGATCTTCACGGGCTCATCCAATACGACCTGGGGACTTCTCCGGCGTTGTACCCCGCGTGGCCGTGGGCGATGCACAAGAACTCGGCCGGCACCGCGATGGCTTTCGCCGCGATCGTCGCCTACCGCGGCCGATTGGGCGGGACCGGCTGTCGGCGTGGCATGCGGCGAGCTCTGGCTGCTGGTCGTCGCCATCCTGATGACCCAGTCGCGGCAGGCGACTCATCGGCCTCGATCGTGGCGTCATCCTCCTGGGCCCGGCGGGGCGCCGGGCGCTCGGGCGCACTCACTGGTGCTGCTGATCATTCCGGCGGTCTACCTGATCGTGACGATGGTGATCGACCAGATCAACTCCCAGAACCAGCACAACTCCGTCTTCCAGCGGCTCGACTGGCTGCGAGAGGTGTACGCGTTCTGGAAGCACTCGCCGATCTTCGGCCACGGGCTGCGCTTCTGGTACTACAACCCGACCGTCCCCTATCAGCCTCCGCAGGCCGAACTCGAAGTCGTCGCCTCGGCGGGACTGCTCGGTCTGCTCGGATTCGTCGTGATGTGGATCGGCATGCTGATCGTCCTCTGGCGGATCGACCCTCGGTACGGCACGCTCGCGTCGCGGTGCCGCTCAGCCGCTCGTCCAGGGCCAGTTCGACCTGTTCTGGACCTCGTGACAGACCTCCATCCCCTTCGTCATCGCCGGCATCTGCCTCGGCGCGCTGGCGCTGAGCCAGCAGGGCCCCAGGAAGGAGTCCGGATTGTCGGACGGTCCTGTCGTCGGGCTCGTTGCCGGCGAGCGCAGGTTCGGGCTTCCGGGCGAGTTGAGCCGCACCGCGACGACGTCGGCCGCACCGTGTGGGTGGATCCGAGCCCGCGGCATACCATGGAGCCGACTGGGGCGCTGCAGCGTGCAGCCGCACATGATGAGCATCGGGGGGTGCGATGGAGCGGCGCGACTACCTACGCGGCATCCGCCGGCACTTCCTGGTGATCGTGATCATGACCGCCCTCGGGGTGGGCGTGGCCTATGCGTGGAACCTCGTCCAGTCCCCGGTCTACGAAGCCTCAGCCGATGGAATCATCAAGGCGGAAGACACGACTGACGGGACGACATCTCCGTCGGTGACGCGATGGCGCCGCAGCAGGTGGAGACCTACCTCGAGACGGCGTCGTGGCAGGAAGTCGCCGACGAAGCGATCAAGTCGCTCGGCCTGGATATCACCGCCGGCCAGGCGTACTCCCGAATCCCGGTGGTGAACCCCTCGAACACCGCCATCCTCCGCGTCACCGCCAAAGGGTCTTCACCCGAGGATGCCGTCGCGCTCGCCCAGGCGTGGGTCGAGGCCATCGCCAAGGTGGTCCACGACTACAAGGCCGAGTGGACGCAGGGCACCGCCCCGCTTACCATCAAAGTCGCAGCGGCGGCGAGCCTGCCGACGACGCCGGTGTTCCCCGACGTGTCGACCTCGCTCATCGTCGGCGGGGTGCTGGGCCTCGGATTGGGAATCGCCTTCGCGCTGATCCGCACCGTGTCGGACCGCCGCATCCG
>CAWADY010000008.1:0-80621 GCA_963781135.1 uncultured Actinomycetota bacterium
TACGGCATGGCGGCGGGGAAGAATATCCTGCTCAGGATCTGCCACCGGCTAAGGCTCATGCTCTGTCCAACCTTGACGAGCACCCGCGGCACCTCGCCGAACCCTATCGCCGTGTTGAGCACCACCGCCACGACCGCCCAGGCCCAGGAGATGATAACGATGGGCAAGATGTTGAACCCGAAGACCGCGAGCAAGAGCGGGTAGAACGCGAAGATCGGGATAGCGTAGTAAGTCGTCAGGTAGGGGTCGAGCGTGCGGGTTTAGGGATCTCGTAACGCCACAGCAGGTATCCCGAGCGGCACGCCCGTTATCCCCGCGAGCAGGAAGCTCAGTACGAACGCGCCCCCGGTAGAGAGCAGATGGGTCGTCAGCTCCCCATCGGCCAGAAGCTCGAAGAACTCCGGCAGTATCCTGCTCAAAGGTATCAGGGTTATGGCGTCTCCGAGCCCGGCGCGCGGCACGATCTCCAGGGCGGCTATTGCAGCCAGGATCACGGTCCAGCGGGTGAGGCGCACCGCCGCCGCTTCGCTCACACCTGCCCCCTGAGCGTCTTCATGGACTCCTCGCGCAAGACCTCCCAGATTTCCCCCGTGATACGCCCGAACTCCGGCGTGCCGACGACGGTCGGGTGGCGCGGACGTTCGAGGTCCACGGAGACGACCTTCCTGACGATCCCGGGCCTGGCGCTCATCACGATCACACGGTCCGAGAGCAGGGTCGCCTCCTCGATGGAGTGGGTGATAAAGAGCGCCGTGGCCTTCGTCCTGGACCAGATGCGCAAAAGCTCGTCGCCGAGGATGAGGCGCGTCTGCTCGTCAAGGGCGCCGAACGGCTCGTCCATGAGAAGCACCTCGGGGTTCATCACCAGCGTCCGCGCGATGGCGACGCGCTGGCGCATCCCGCCCGACAGCTCTCCAGGGTACCGATCCTCGAACCCCTGCAGCCCGACCAGCTCTACGAGCTCCCGCGAACGCTCCCGCCGCTCGCCCTTCCCGACGCCGTGCATCTCCAGCCCGAACTCCACGTTCTCCAGGACCGTCCGCCAGGGGAACGCGAGCTCTTGCTGGAAGACGAGGCCCGACCGCCGGATGAACAGTACCTCACGGGCTCCTCGTCTACCAAGACCTCGCCCCCGGACAGCGCCGTGAGCCCCCCAACTATCTCCATCAGCGTGCTCTTCCCGCACCCGCTCGGGCCGACGATGGAGACGAACTCGTTGTCAGCCAGGACGAGGTCGACCCCGGCCAGGGCCTCGATCTCCTCGCCACGGTTCCCGGAGAAAGTCTTGCGGACGTCTTTGATCTCGACTCTCACGGCCCTACGCCAGATCCGCCGGGTCTACCCGCCGGTCCTCCGGGAGGAACTGCTGGTCCAACAGCCCATCCCAGTCCACCTCATCGCCCGGCTCCAGAAGCTCTATCGCCTTCATCTCATCGGCCACCGTGTTCAAAGCCCCCGCGGTCAGGCTCGTCGAGTAGTATTGGGAAGGATCTATGGCTTCCAGAGAGGCCAGCGCGTCCTCCTCCGCCACCTCCGAGTTGTTCGCCCACGCAGCGGCCGCTTCCTGGGGGTTCTCGATCAGGAAATCCACGGCCTGCTGGTACAGCTCGATCAGAGCCTGCAGCAACTCAGCTGTTACTGCACCGCCTGCTCCGTGGCTATCATCGAGAGCTGCGGGAACTCCCCCAACGTACTCCGAGGTCTGGAAGACGGTCTCGAACCCCTGCTCCTCGTTCGTCGAAAGCGCAGATCGGCAACGGCTCAGAAGCCAGGTCTATCGCGCCCTCCGTCAGGCCGGTAAGCGCCTCAGAGAGCCCGCCCATCGCCTGAAGCTCGACCTCGCCGGGGTCTATTCCCGCCGCCCGCAACGAGAGCACGGCGCAGCCCTGGGTTATGGAGCCGGGCTCGGTGAAACCGACGCGCGCTTCCCGCGCACGTCCTCGATAGCCTCGATTCCGCGGTCCGGCAGCGTCACGAAGCTGACGTCCGCCGTGTTCGCGATGGCGCCCCCGAGTATCTTGAGCGAAGAGCCCTCGTTGAAGGCGTTGATCGCGGCGGGCGTGGCGGCGACCGCGCCGAGCGGAAGCCCCCCGGTGACGACGTTGCGCACCGTCGTCCCGCCGCCGCTGGAACCGACGATCTCGTCCAGGCTGATCTCTTTCTCCTCGAAAAGCCCCTGCTCGATGGCGACGGCCCACGGCACGGAGTACAACAGCGTTGGCCAGTGGCTCACGGAGATCCCGACCGGCTCGGACCCGGCCCCCTGTCCTCCGCCCCCGCCGCCACACGACGCCAGCAGCCCGCCCGAACCCGCGACCACCCCAAACGCCCCCACGGCCTTCAGGGAAGAGTTCCGGGTAAGATCCTTACCCTGTTCCCTCGACACCTTCGGCATGCTGGCGCACGCTCCCCCTTATCCGGCGACCGGCTCGAAGTTGCCGGCCTTGTGGACCTGCCCCGGAAGCTCCTTACCGAGTTGCTCAGAGAGCCACACGGCGCACTCGATCAGCTCCTCCAGGTCTATCCCCGTCTCGTACTCCATCCCGTGCAACAGGTACACGAGGTCCTCCGTCGCGGGGTTGCCGGTAGCCCCGCGGCGCAAACGGGCACCCGCCCGTGCCACCAACCGAGGCATCCAGTACCGTCGCCCCTGCTTCGACGGCCGCCATCGCGTTCGCTATCCCCGTGTTGCGGGTGTCGTGGAAGTGGCAGCCGGTGACGATCCCGGGGTCTCCAGAGACGCCCGCGACCAGCTCGCGCACCCCTTTCGGGACGCCGACCCCTATCGTGTCGGCCAGTACGATCTCGTCCGGTTTCGCCTCCCCCACCTCCCTGGCGATCTCCAGCACGCGTCCCGGCTCCACGCGGCCCTCGAACGGGCACCCGAAGGCAGCGGGAGAGCGTGATCGAGACCCGTACCCCATCCAGACGCGCCCGCTCGACCAGCCTCCCCGCGAGCTCGTCGCAGCCGCAACGGTGGTGTTCTGGTTGCGGTCGAGCAAAGGTCTCGGTGACCGGGAAGGCGTAGCGCGCTTCGTCTACCCCGGCCTCTATCGCCCGCTCGTAGCCCTTCTCGTTGAGGACCAGCCCGGCGTAGACCGTGCCCGGGTTTGCGCTCGATGCCCGCCGTGCCCCTTCCTCAGCACCCGCCATCCGCGGTACGCGCTCGGGGGCACCGAAGCTCGCCGCCTCGACCCTCGGGACGCCGGCCGCCGAAAGCCGGTCGCACCAAGAACTCGGCCCGGGTCTCCGGGGAGAGGGTCCTGTCCTCGTTCTGGAGGCCGTCGCGGGGGCCCACGTCCACTATCTCCACGCGCATTCAGATCACCCCCCGCTCGCGCAACTCGTCCCGCTCTCTCTCGCCCAAACCCAGGACCTCCCCATACACCTCGTCGTTGTGCTCCCCCGAGCCTCGGTCCCGTCCGGCGAACCCTGCCCGGGCGTCCTGCTTCAATCGCGGGACGACGTTCTTCATCGGGAACGGCCCGATCTCCGGGTCCTCTACCTCGACCAGGAGTCCCTGGCGGCGTAGTGTGGGTCCTCGACCATATCTTTCGCGGTGAAGAGCTTCCCGGCCGGTACTTCCGGCCTCCTCCATGACCTGCAGCACCTCCTCCGCGTTGTGTTCCTTGGTCCACTCGGCGATGAGCTTGTCCAGCTCCTCGGCGTTGCGGCCACGGGCTGGTGGGTGGTGAAGCGCGGGTCCTCGGCGACCTCGCGGTCCATCGCCGTCGCCAGCCGACGGAAGACGGTGTCCTGGTTCGCGGCGATGAGCAGCATGGTCGGCGGTGGGGTAGACGTTCGACGGGGCGACGTTCGGCAGGACGCGCCGGTGCGCTCCCGCGTGTCCCGGCCACCTCGTACTCCGGGAGGAGCGACTCCATGACGGCGAGGACCGCCTCGTAGATGCGGAGTCGACCACCTGCCCGCGGCCGGTCCGGTGCGGGCAACAGCGCCATCACCGCACCCAGGGCGGCGAAGACCCCGCCCAGCGAGTCGCCGATGCTGATGCCGGTGCGGCGGCGGCGGCTGGGATCGCCGACGACGTAGCGCAGCCCGCCCATCGCCTCGCCGATGGAGCCGAAGCCGGGCTTCGCCGCGTACGGGCCGGTCTGCCCGAAGCCGGAGACCCGCACCATGATGAGGCCGGGGTTGAGCTCGGCAAGGCGGTCGTAGCCCAGATTCCACCGCTCCAGCGTCCCGGGCCGGAAGTTCTCGACGAGGATGTCGGCGTCGGCCAGCAGCCGGCGGGCCAGCTCCTGTCCCTCTCGGCGCGCAGGTTCAGGGTGATGGACTTCTTGTTGCGCGCCATGATCGGCCACCACAGGGACTGGCCGTGCCTGCCTCGCGGCCCCACTCGCGCATGGGGTCACCGGTTCCCGGGCGGCTCGCACTTGATGACTTCGGCGCCGAAGTCGGCCAGCAGCTGCCCGCAGAACGGGCCGGCGAACAGCTGCCCATCTCCACGACGCGGACTCCCTCCAGAGGAAGACTCGCCCCATCCCTGCGCCCCCGCTCATCTGGTTTCCTCCTCCAGGCGGAGCCACACCTCTTACCTACCCCTCCTGTAAATATTCGCGTTATCCCCGAGGGTCACGGTAACGAGAAGCCGGTCTTGCGTCAAGTAGACCCGGCAGCAACCGGACTCGGTCCGCTATGCGTCGGCGGCGTCTCGGCGGAGCGGGTCGAGAGGGCGGCCCGCGCCGCGAAGTAGCCGCACATGCCGTGCACGCCGCCGCCCGGCGGCGTCGAAGACGAGCAGATGAAGATGCCCGCGGCGGGCGTCGCGTACGGCGTCGACGCGCGCGGCCGGGCGGGAGAACAACTGGCGCAGCGTCGCGCTCGCCGCCGTTGATGTCGCCGCCGACGTAGGTTCGGGTTGTGCCGCTCGAGGTCGGCCGGGCCCATGACGTGCCGCGCGAGGATCCGGTCGCGGAAGCCGGGGGCGAAGCGCTCGATCTGCGCCTCGATGCGCTCCGTCATGTCGAACGTCGAGCCGTTCGGGACGTGGCAGTAGGCCCAGGCGGTGTGCTTGCCCTGCCGGCGCCCGCGTCGGGTCGAAGAGGGTCGGCTGGGCGAGCAGGACGAACGGCCGCTCGGGGTGCCGCCCCGCCCACGCGGCCTCTCGCGCCGCCGCGATCTCCTCGAGCGTGCCGCCGAGGTGGACCGTCCCGGCCCGCGCGGCATCCGGTCGGCCGCCAGGGGATCGGGCCGTCCAGCGCCCAATCGACCTTGAAGATGCCGGGCCCGTAGCGGTAACGCTCCAGCCGCTGCGGTACCGCGGCGTCAGGTGGCGGCCCGCGATCGCGAAGCAACTGGCGCGGCGTCAGGTCAAGCAGGACCGCGCGCGTCCGGCGGCAGGTCGTCGACGCGACTCGACCGGCGCGTCGGTCTACGATCTCGCCGCCGAGCGAGCGGAGGTAGGAGGCCAGCGCGTCGGCGATGCGCTGCGACCCGCCGCGGGGCATCGGCCAGCCGACGGCGTGGCCGCGAGCCGCCGAGCACCAGCCCGAACGCGGCGCTCGGCGGGTGGGTCCAGCGGCAGGATGGCGTGGGCGGCGCATGCCCGGCGAACAGCGCCCGCGCCCGCTCGCCCTCGCGGAACGCCATCGCGCCAGGACCGCGTGCGGCAGCAGCGCCAGCAGCCCGAAGCGGGCCAGCGCGAGCGGATGGCGCGGCAGCCGCAGCGGGCCGAGCAGGTCGGTCGCGAGCCTGTCGAAGCGCGCGACGAGCGGGTCCATCAGCCGCTGGTAGGCGGCGGCGTCCGGCCCGAGGCGCGCGGCCGTCGCGTCGACGCGAGCGCTCCGAGGACCGCGGCCGTGCCGTCGTCGAGCGGGTGGGCCAGCGGGGCCGGCGGGTGGACCCACTCCAGGCCGTGCTCCGCCAGCGGCAGCGTCGGAACAACGGCGAGGCGACACCCAGCGGGTGGACGCCGAGCAGACGTCGTGGACGAAGCCGGGCAGCGTCAGCTCCGCCGAGCGGGCGCCGCCGCCGAGGGTGTCTGCCGCCTCGCGGACCAGCACCGAGCGGCCGGCGCGGGCCAGCACGACGGCCGCCGCCAGGCCGTTCGGGCCGGAGCCGACGACGATCGCGTCGTACACTCCGTCGCCCGCTCGTTCGACCATGCCCGGATCTTACCCGCTCCTACGCCCACGCAACGTGCGTAACCCTACCCGCATAAACGGCGAGGATCTCGGACACCCGTAGCACAGCCGTGGCGGCGAACGCCTTCTTCGTGCCGGCAGCTAACGAGTTTCGATGCAGCGTCCCGCGAACGGTGGTCTTGTCCAGGCCGCGGAAGCCCGTGCCCCAGGCTCCCTACGCCCTCATCCGAGTACGAAGACCTCGACGCTCACGGCTCTCTCCGGTCCGCCTCCTCCAACCGGAGCAGGTGCCTGCAACCGTGATACCGTATAGCCTTCTTGGGTTGATCGTATCGGCAGAGTGCTAGGCCGCTTGCGACGACAGACCACCTGAAAGGTCCAGACACCGGCCGCCAGGAAGGCGCGGGCTGCTCCTAACGCCTTTTGGCGGGTGTGGCACCGTGCTCGGGCGCCGGGTATTGGGTCCCGAACGGTTGTGGGAAGTCGCGTGGGAGGGGCGGTGCTCGGGACCTCGTCGGCGCGGGTGACGAGGCCTGCGAAGGAGCCGTTTGCGGTGAGAAATGCCATCAAAGAAAACCTGCCGCTAGTTGGCGCTCTATATCGTCTTCGGTTCGGCTTCGTTGGCCTGCCAGGCGGAGGCGGACTTCGAAGAGGACATACCTCCCGCGCCGGGGCCGTGAAGCTCCCAACATAATCTTTATTCTCGCCGACGACCTCGACACCCGCTCAGTCTCACACATGCCCGGGCTAGAGTCGCTGCTCGTCGAAGAGGGTACTACCTCCGTGAACGCCTTGGCGACCGCCTCGCCTATGCCGGCGCTAGATCATCAGGCTTGTGCTGTGAGCTGCGCGTCCACCCCAACGGCTTGAGGTTCCCTTAGCGGAACATTGACGGCTCCAACTCGCGCACGACCTGGGCAGTGTCGATAGGTATGCCCGCCTTTCGGGCGTGCTCGAAGACAAGCTCCACGCTGGGCGCTTCGTATTCGCAGTAGATCTTACCTTCCTCGGCAGAGTAATAAGAGCGGATCCAACGCACGCTGGGCATCTGATTCCGGGCTTCTATGGACTTCAAAGACGCGGCCTCGATCTCCTCCTCGGAGATCTCCCCAACCGTCCGGAACACGATATACTTGGGCATTCAGGTTCTCCTTTCAAAAGCGACCAATGCTTCTTCCTTCAACGCAGCTTCTTCCGAGCAGGCCCGGGCGCGCTCCGCGTCTCCCGCTTCTCATAGGCTTCGGCCAAATCTCGAAGAACGCCGACCTCGCCTTTTTCGTCCCCGATCTTTCGACGTAAGCGCAGTGAACGCCTCAAGCACGAGACCGCACTCGGATAGTGCCCGAGCCAGGTGTAGCTCTCAGCCAGGCTTGTGAGGGCGTAAGCCTCGGCCTGAAAGTCGTTCAGATCCCGCAGCAGGAAGCGTGCTTGCCTGCCCCGCTGCACGGACTCTTTCAAACGTCCCAGGTCGCGGTAAACCACGCTCAGGCTCATGAGGGCAGCGGCTTCCTGCGTCTTCTCACCCTGCTCTTGTGCCAGCTTTAGAGCCTCTTCGTAAAGGCGAGCGGAATCCTTTAGGTTGCCTAGCCGCCAGCGAAGGCCAGCAAGCCCTAGCGAGACCTTGCCCAAGCGGCGGGTGTCGCCGAGTTCCCGGTATATCTCTGCGGCAGCATCATAAGCATCTAGGGCCTGGATAGGCTCGTGGGGAGAGAGCGGTGAAGGGCGCCTGCCAAAAGGGCCAGGGCGTCCGCCTTTCCGGATAGCTCCTTCGGGATTCCGGAGGCCTCGTGGGCCGTCCCCACAGCTCGACAGCCCGGCGGTAGGCGTCCGCCGCGCGCCAGCGTGGTCCCCGAGTTGCTCCAGGGATGCGCCCAGTGGTCGGGGGAATAACCTTCGTCCCTGGTGTAGCCGATCTCCCGGCTGTAGCGCGCCGCGCTCTGGAAATGCTCCAGAGCTTTGTGGGGGTCTCCCAGCCCCAGGTACAGCGTGCCGCAGGCGCTGTGTTGGGCGACCAGGAGGTTCTTGGCCCCGAGCTCGGTGTAGAGACGCAGCGTTTCGAGTACCAGGCGAAGCGCAGCCTTGAGATCGCCCCGTTCGCGGTCGATAGTGGCGACGGTAGCCAGCCTCATAGCCTCGCCGAGCTTCTCCCCCAGCTCGCGGTAGATTCGGACAGCTTTACGGGCCCAGCGTAAAGCTTGGTTGTAATCACCCATGCCGCGGTGAGAACCTCGGCTATGTTTCCCATGTCGCCGGCTTCGGATCGCCGGTCCCCGATCTTGCGATTGAGCCGCAGCGCCCGAAAATTCGCCTCGAGCGAGGCGGCGTCCCCGTTCGTCCAGAAGACGTAGCCTATCTCCCGGTGTGCCCGGGCCTACTGCGCGTCGCGCAGCGGCATGCCGAGCTGCGGCTCGACCGAGGCGATCAGCTGGTCCATCACGCGATTGCGTCCGCGCAGCTTCGAGGCGAGCAGCGCTCGGGTCTCCTCGTCTTCGTCCAGCGCGGCATCCAGCACTCGCACCACGTCGAAGTCGGCCGAGTACAGCGCGGCGAGCCAGCCGGCGGACTGGCGCACCCGCTGCACCGGGTCGGGCGTCTCGAGCACGTCGCGCGC
The DNA here is from genome assembly GCA_963781135.1 of uncultured Actinomycetota bacterium. Lineage (GTDB taxonomy): Bacteria > Actinomycetota > Actinomycetes > Actinomycetales > Microbacteriaceae > Microbacterium. The sequence goes on from CAWADY010000008.1 coordinate 8,716, forward strand.
GCGTTCGCGGGCCTGCGCGCGTTCGAGCCAGCGTTCGCAGATGACCGAGAGGATCTCGCGCTTCGCGCCGAAGGCCGCGTAGACGGTGCGGGTGCCAACACCGGCCTCCCGCGCGATGCCGTCCATGCTGGTCGCGCCGTAGCCATCCCGTGCGAACAGTCGCTGCGCGGCATCCGCGATGCGCAGCCGTGTCGCATCGGCCTGCTCCTGCCGATACGACGAACGCGGGGTCTTGACGCTTTCGGACACAAGGTACACACTAGTGACTGCACTCACTGCAGTGCTACTGCATTGAATGCACTACTGATGCAGAAAGGCAATGACATGACCATCATCCAGTCCACCTCCCCCGCTGCCGCCGTCATCGAGCGGATGCTGCACGAGGGCTTCGCGGCGGGCAACCCCGACATCGTCGACGAGCTGTGCGCTCCCGACCTGATCGAGCATCAGTTCGGGCTGTCGGGCGTCGGTCCCACCGCGATCGAGAAGGTCAAGCGCGGCATCCAGACCGTCCATGCCGCGTTCTCGGATCTGCGCTTCACGGTCGCCGACATCGCCCAGAACGGCGACACGGTCTGGGTCCGCGCCGAGGTCACCGGCACGCACACGGGCCCGTTCCTCGGCCCGCCGACCGGCAAGCCCGTGCACTTCACGGTGATCGATGTGGCAACCGTTCGCGACGGCCGGATCGTCGAGCACTGGGGCGTGCCCGACCGCTTCGCGATCCTGGCCCAGACCGGCCAGCTCGAGCGCCCCGCCGCCTGACCTGCCCTCCCCCGGTAGGAGATGGGACGAGCGTAGGAGGATACGGCGCGAAACGTCCTGCCTTCGCCCGATCTCCTACGCCCGCGCCACGACAGGACCTCAGCGGCGCGTCTGCTCCGAGCCCGACAGCCGCTGGGCGAGGTAGATCGGCACGATCGAGACGATCACCAGCACCACCGCGATCACCGAGACCACCGGCGCCTGGGCGGGCCGGAACATGTTGTTCAGGATGAAGATCGGCAGAGTCGTGACCCCGGATCCGGCGGTGAAGGTCGTCACGATGATCTCGTCGAAGCTCAGCGCGAAGGCGAGCAGGCCGCCGGCGAGCAGGGCAGATCGCAGCTGGGGGAACGTCACCAGCCGGAATGTGGTCCAGATGCCGGCGCCGAGGTCGGACGAGGCCTCTTCGAGGTTCGTCCCTGTGCGGCGCAGGCGCGCGATCACGTTGTTGAAGACCGTCACGATGCAGAAGGTCGCGTGCGCGATCACCACGGTCCAGATCGACAGTGGAATGCCCATGATCGTGCGGAAGAAGTTGTTCAGCGCGATGCCGGTGATGATGCCGGGCAGCGCGATCGGCAGGATGATCAGCAGGCTGATCGCGTCGCGGCCGAAGAACTCGAATCGCTGCAGCGCGATCGAGATGAGCGTGCCGAGCACGAGTGAGATGACCGTCGCGATGATCGCGACCTGCACGCTGGTCAGCACCGCCTCACGGGCGCCTGCGCTCTCGAACGCCTTCCCCCACCACTCGAGCGTGAAGCCCGGCGGCGGCCAGGTCAGCGAGGTCGAGGTGGAGAAGGAGTTGACCAGCACCACCATCAGCGGCACGTAGATCGCCACCAGGATGAGGCCGGTGACGGCCGCGAGCACGATCCGTGCGGTTCTTCCGAGTCGCATGCGTCGTCCTAGAGGTTGTTCAACGCGCCCGTGCGGCGCACGATCGCGAGGTAGCCGAAGATGATCACGATCGGGATGAGCGCGATCGCCGCCGCAAGCGGCAGGTTGTTGGCCGCGCCGACGTTCGTGTAGACGAGGTTGCCGAGCATCTGGTTCGCACCGCCGACGATGTTGACCGTGATGTAGTCGCCGAGCGAGAGCGAGAAGCTGAAGATCGTGCCGGCGATGATCGCCGGGAACACCAGCGGAAGCACGACGCTCCCCAGCGTCCGCCACGTCTTTCCGCCGAGGTCTGCAGATGCCTCCAGCAGAGAGTCGGGCACACGTTCGAGACCCGCGTAGATCGGCAGGATCACGTACGGCAGCCAGAGGTACGAGAGGGTGATGATGGTCGCCGTGAGCCCGTACCCAGGCGTGTGCAGCCCCAGGGGGGCCAGCAGCCATTCCAGGATGCCGTCCTGCGAGAGCACGGATCGCCACGCGTACGCCTTCACCAGGTAGCTCGCCCACAGCGGCATCAGCACCGCGATCAGCAGGATGCGCTGCGCTCGCGGAGAGGCCACCTTCGCCATGTAGAACGCGATCGGAAGCGCCAGCAGGACATCGATCAGGGTCACCATGAGCGCGACCCCGAGGGTGCGCACCGTGACCGTCTGGTACAGCGCGCCGGTCAGGACGGTGATGATGTTGTCGAGCGTCCACTCGGTGATGATCTCGCCGGTGAACGAGTCCACCTGCCAGAACGCCGTGACCAGCAGCAGCACGAGCGCGACGATGTAGACGACGCCGAGCCAGAACAGCGGCGCGGTCAGCAGCAGCGCGAGGCGGGTGCGCGGGTGCGCCGTCAGGAACGACGAGAGCCGGCGCGGCGCCGTGGTGCGCGGCGGCGGAACCGCCCGCGTCGGGCGCTCCTCGGCGGGTGTCACGGTCGCGGTCATGTGTGCTCCGGGTGGAAACCGGGGGCAGCGGTTCGGGTCCGCCGCCCCCGGTGATCGGTGTGGGTCAGCCCTTGATCTCGGACCAGGCTTCGGTCCACTTCGAGTAGTCGACGCATTCGACGTCTGTGCGGCCGTCGACGCATTCGGCGATCGGGGTCGTCCAGTACCAGATCTGCGACGCGTACTCCTCGTCACCGGCGTGGTACGCCTCGCAGTCCTCGCGGTAGTCGCACGCGTCCTGGCTGGACGGCGCCTCGCCGAAGTACGCGGTCGCTGCGGCGTTCGTCTCCGGGCTGGCGATCCAGTCGAGCCACGCGTATGCGCAGTTCGGGCTCTTCGCCTCGGATGCGATCATCCACGTGTCCGACCAGCCGGTCGCGCCCTCTTCGGGCAGCACGACCGCGGTCGGCGCGCTCTCGCTCTCGAGCACGTTCTGGATGACCTGCCACGTCGTGCCGACCACCGAGTCGGTGGTCTCGAACGCCGAGATCTCCTTCAGGTAGTCCGACCAGTACTCGCTGATGTGCGGGCGCTGCTCCTTGAGCAGGTCGACGGCGGCCTGGAACTGCTCCTCGTCGAGCGCGTACGGGTTCTCGATGCCGAGGTCGGGCTGGTGCGCCATCAGATACACCGCGGCATCCGCGATGTAGATCGGCGAGTCGTACGCGGTGACCTTGCCGGTGTAGTCGGCGGCCTTGTCGAACACGACGTCCCACGAGGTCGGCGCCGGGGTCACGACGTCCGTGTTGTACAGCAGCAGGTTGGCGCCGTAGCCGTGGGGCACGCCGTACGAGACGCCGTCCACCGAGTTCCACGCCTGATCCTTCAGGAAGTCGTAGATGCCTGCGTAGCTCGGAATCAGGTCGGTGTTCACCGGGGCCACGTCGCCGCCGGCGATGAGGCGGAGAGTGGCGTCGCCGGATGCCGCCACCACGTCGTACTCGCCCGTCTTCATGAGACTGACCGCCTCGTCGGAGGTGCCGTAGGTCTTGGACTCCACCATGCAGCCGGTCTCGTCCTCGAAGCCCGACACCCAGTCGACCGCGGGGTCGTTGCTGCCGTCCTCGACGTAGCCGGGCCAGGCGAGGATCGAGACCGAGCCTTCCATCTCGCCGAGCTCGGTCGCTTCCTCGCTTGCGGTGCCACCGCCCGAGCTGGTGCCGCAGGCCGTCAGCGCGACGACCGCGCCGATCGCCAGGGCGGCGACCGCGCTGGAACGCGCTCCGCGTGTGATGTGCCTCATTGTTCTTCCTCTCGGTGCCGTGCGCCGGGGCGAGTGCCCACGGCTGTTTTCCCGGGTCAGGTTCCCGGGGGTATGAGGGCGACGACGTCCGAGTCGTGCCAGCTCACGTGTACGCGATCGCCGCGGTCCTGGTCAGCGGCGCGCGAACGGTCGTTTCGCTCCAGTACGGTCACCCGTCCACCGGCATCCAGATCGACGACGTGACGGATCGCGCTGCCGACGTAGATCGACTCGACGATGGTGCCCGGCGCCGAGCGCACGCCCTCCCCCGAGCCTGGCTGCAGCGACAGGGTCAGCTTCTCGGGGCGGATCGTGTGCTCGCCCGCGCGGCCGATGAGCTGGGTCGAGCGGTCGAGGTCGAAGAGGTTCGAGGTCCCCACGAAGTCGGCCACGAAGCGCGATGCCGGCTGCTCGTAGAGCTCGCGCGGCGTGCCGAGCTGCTCGATTCGCCCCGCGTTGAACACGGCGATCCGGTCGGAGAGCGTGAGCGCCTCCTCCTGGTCGTGCGTGACGAAGATGAACGTGATGCCGAGGTCGCGCTGGATCTGCTTCAGCTCGACCTGCATCTGCTCGCGCAGCTTGAGATCCAGTGCACCGAGCGGCTCATCCAGCAACAGGACCTTGGGCTCGACCACGGTGGCGCGCGCGAGCGCGACGCGCTGCCGCTGGCCACCCGAGAGCTGCGACGGCTTGCGGTCGGCCATATTCTCCAGGCGCACGGCCGCGAGCGCCTGAGCCGCGCGCTCGCGCCGCTCCTTGCGACCGACCCCGCGGACGCGCAACCCGTAGGCGACGTTGTCGATCACGCTCATGTGGGGGAAGAGCGCATAGTCCTGGAACACCGTGTTCACGTCACGGTCGAAAGGCGCCTTCGTCGTCACATCCTGACCGAACAGCTCGACCGTGCCGCTGGTGGGCCTTTCGAAGCCGGCGATCAGGCGCAGGACCGTGGTCTTGCCCGAGCCCGACGGGCCGAGCATGGAGAAGAACTCGCCGGCCGCGATCTCGAGATCGACGTGGTCGACGGCGGTCAGAGCGCCGCCCTTCGCGGAGCCGAACTCCTTGGTGAGCCCGGACAACCGGATCGCAGGCTGGTGCGCGCGAAGCTGCTCGGTCATGGACGATCCCCCTCGGCGTCGTTGCTACTAAATCATATGGAACCATATGTCTAAAAGGGGGTCCGGGTGTTACGGTCTTGTCACAGATACGAAGGCCACCGGTAGACGCGAGGGAGCGCCGCACTCATGCCGAACGCGACGGGCCATCAGGATGCCGCCAGATCGGTCGTGTTCGCCCCCCTCGACGGCACCGGCCGAGCCGAACTCGTCGAGCAGCGCCTGACCGACGCGATCGTGAGCGGCGTGCTGCGCGACGGCGAGCGCCTGCCCAGCGAGTCCGAGCTGTCGCGCAGTCTGGGCGTCGCGCTTGTGACCGCGCGCGAGGCTCTGGAGGGAATGCGCGAGCGGGGGCTCGTGCGCACCCGGCGCGGACGCGACGGCGGAAGCTTCGTGACCTACGACCGCGACGCCGCTGCCCGGCTGCTGGAGACCCGTGTGCGCGGGCACTCGCGCATCGAGCTGCGCGACCTGGCTCTGCACGTCTCGGCGATCGCCGGCACCGCCGCTGAGATCGCGGCCGACCGCGCGAGCCACGACGACGTCGAGACGCTGCTGGCCATCCACGACGGCGCCGACCTGTCCACCGCAGGCGGTGCCCGCCGCGCACTCGGACGATTCCAGCTCGAAGTGGCCGCGATCAGCCAGTCTCCGCGACTGGTGCGCGAAGAGGTGCGCCTGCAGAGCGAGGCAGGACCCCTGCTCTGGCTGTGTCTGCGCGAACAGGAGTACCGTGACCTCAGCGCCGCGTCCCGAACCCGCGTGATCGATGCCATCCGCGCCGTGGATCCCGTTGCGGCCCGCAGCGCCACCATCGCCCAGGCGACGGCGGCGCTGGACTGGCTCGTCGACGAGAAGGTGCGGCTCGAGGCTTCCGCCCACCTCACAGGGCAAGGACTGCGATGAACACGACAGCTGCGAACACGACGCTCTCCCCCGCGCACATCGCCGGGAGGGTGGCCGAGACGATCGACGGCCTGTTCGCGACGATCGACGAGTGGCGCGACAGCGTGCAGAGCCACCTCGAAGCGGATGCCGCCCCCACGGCCGCGACGCTGGATCCGGTCGTCGAAGCCAGCGCCGTGCCCGCTCTCGCCGCCGACGGCCTCATCACCGGCAGCGGCTTCGTGGCCGCGCCGGGCCTGCTGTCGGATGCCCACTGGCATCTGGCGTGGTGGCTGGGCGGACCGGCCGGCATCCGTCGCCTCGCCACGATCGACGACCCCTCCAACGACCAGTTCCGCGATTACACGACGCTCGAGTGGTGGCGGTTCCCCGCGCGCACAGGCGCGCGGCATCTCACCGGCCCGTACGTGGATTACGTCTGCACCGACGACTACACCGTGACGATCACGACTCCGGTGACCGTCGGCGGACAGCTTCTGGGCGTCGTGGGGATGGATGTGCTCGTCGACCGACTCGAACGCGAGCTGCTGCCGCTCCTGCGCGCGGCAGGCGTGCCGATCGCCGTGGTCAACGCGTCGGGACGCATCGTCACCTCGACGGATTCGCGGCGCGAGCCCGGCTCGATGCTGCGGCTCGAGGGGCTGGACGACGCCCTCGCGCCGCTGCGCGAGCCGGAGCCGCCGTCGGGCAGTCGGCGGCTGCCCGGGGGCGCCGAGCTGATCGCGTGCGGCGACACCTCGCTCGCACTCGTCGTCGGTCTCTAGAGAACGGCCGGCGTCAGCTGGACCCGGATGCCGATGGACGCGTGCGGCCCGCCGCGGCGAGCCGACCGGTTCACCAGGGTGCGCCCGATCCACCCGTATTTGTGGCCGATCGCTTCCTGCACCCGCCGCGTTCCGTCACTGTCGAGGAGCGTCGCCGCGGTCGGGTCGTCGGTCATCTCAGCGGCCATCGGCCCCGGCATCCGTCGTTCCCACGTCTGTGCGGTGGAAATTCTGGAACGACCGCGACGCCGTCGGCCCCCGCTGTCCCTGGTACCGATTGCCGTACGGGCCCGAGCCGTACGGGTTCTCGGTGGGCGAGCTCAGCCGGAAGAAGCAGAGCTGGCCGATCTTCATGCCCGGCCACAGCTTGATGGGCAGGGTGGCGACGTTCGAGAGCTCGAGCGTGACGTGACCCGAGAAGCCGGGGTCGATGAAGCCCGCAGTGGAATGGGTGAGCAGACCGAGCCGGCCGAGCGAGGACTTGCCCTCCAGTCGCGCGGCGATGTCGTCGGGCAGTGTGATGAGCTCGAAGGTGCTGCCGAGGACGAACTCGCCCGGATGGAGGATGAACGGCTCGGTCGCGGGCGTCTCGATCAGATGCGTCAGTTCGGGCTGGTCTTCGGCCGGGTCGATGAAGGGGTACTTGTGGTTGTCGAACAGGCGGAAGTAGCGGTCCAGGCGCACGTCGACGCTCGAGGGCTGCACCATCTCGGGGTCCCAGGGCTCGAGCCCGATGCGGCGGGCGTCGAGTTCGGCCTTGATGTCGCGATCGGAGAGCAGCACGCGACCAGCCTAGGGGGCCGGGTCCTGCGAGGCGGGCGCGCTCAGCCCGAGCTGCGCGTCGAGGTGGCGGTGCAGCCTGCTCTCGATGATCGCCACCACGGCCATGATTCCTGCCGTCATCACCAGTGCCGCCAGCGGCGCAACGATCGCGAAGAGCGGAATGGCCGCGATCAGCACGATCGCTTCGACGGCCCGCATGATCGGGCGGCGCAGACCCACCAGCAGCGAGAAGATCACCGTGCCCAGCGCGAAGGTGGCGATTCCGGATGCCAGCGCGATGGCGCCGAACCACCCGAAAGGCTCGGTGTCGCCGATGTGCTTCATGGCGTCTTCGATCCCGAGGGCGGTGAGGATGATGCCCGCGACGATCACGAAGTGCCCGTACGAGTACGCATCCGCGCCGAGCGTCGTGCGGGCCTGGTCGTGCCGCTGGGCGAGCGCGCGCTCGCCGTACGCGGCGAGGCGGGCGAAGTACGACCACCACAGCAGCACGGTCACGATGACGGATCCCGCGGCTCCGAGCATGATCGGCAGGTCGATGGGCTCCTGGGCCACACCGACGCCGATCGCCACGATCGACTCGCCCAGGGCGAGGATCACGATCAGTCCATATCGTTCGCTCCAGTGCTCAGCGGACGGCAGGTGCCACCCGCGACCGAGCGCGGAACCGATCCGCGTGGCCACCAGGTCGTAGACCATTGCGATGAGCCACAGCCACAGCTGCGCGGTACCGCCGAGCACGGCCCCGATGAAGATCAGGGTGACCGCGGGCACGAGCGCGGCGGTGAAGAGCATCAGCTGGCGACCGAGCGCCTTGTCACCGCGCCCGACGATCGCGTAAAGGGTGACGTGGATGAGGCGGACCGCGGCGTACGCGCACGCGAAGACGAGTGGACCGTCCCACCCGCCCTCGAGGTCCTCGTAAGCCTCGGGAATCGCAAGCGCGGCGATGAAGACCGCGATCATCGCGAAGGTCATCACCGTCCGCAGGAACGGCTGGTCGGCCGAGGCCTGGTTCCCGATCCAGCTGAAGCCGACCCACGTCCACCACATGAGCGAGAGCACGATCATCGCCTGAAGGATGCCGGTCCCGCTGTGCGTCTCGGCCATCAGTCGCGACACCTGGGTGAACGCGAACACGTACACCAGGTCGAAGAAGAGCTCGAAGGTCGTGACCCGGCTGGGCATCCGCCCCGTGCTCGGCGAGGGAATCGGGATGCGCCGCGCGCCGGTGTTTGCGGCGTTGTCCGGCTGCGCTCCACTCACGGGGCCAGTGTAGGGCGCGGGTCGAACCGGGGTTCTTGTTATGATTGCCGGACGCCGCAAGGCGCGCCGGGGATGTAGTTCAATGGCAGAACTTCAGCTTCCCAAGCTGATAGCGCGGGTTCGATTCCCGTCATCCCCTCCAAAGCTCCGACGTGCGGCCGTCAGGCCGCCCGGCGGAGCTTTCGTGGTGATGCCGTAGGCACCGATCACGCTTGCGGGCGGGCCCCACCGCCCCGAGGCTCCGCCCGCCGACGAAGTCGGCGAGTGGAGAGGGCGGAGGGACGATTCCCGTCATCCCCTCCAATGCCCCCTGCGACCATTTGATGCCGAATTCAGGCTGAGCGGGCCGGCGCACACGCGCTCTGCGCGGAATCACCGGGCCGGCGGACGATGTCGGCAGATCCCAGCCTGAATTCGGCATGACGCGCACCAGGAATCCATCACGCCCTCCCAGGGTGGGGTGCCACGATGGCGGCATGTCTCGTCGGGCCGGCCTCGCGTGGATCGCCACGCTCGGCGTCGCGATGGCCGCGTTCGTCATCGTTCTCACGATCGGCGCGCACGGAGGCGCCGAGAGAGCGAATGGGGTCGCGGCTGCATACGACGCCGAACAGCTGTGCAACGCAGCGACGATCATCGACGTCGGCTCCACCCTGGGCCTGTCGGCGCGAGATCAGACCATCGCCGTGATGACGGCCATCGGTGAGTCGTCGTTGCGGAACATCGAGTACGGCGACTGGGAGACGAGCGGCGTGCGCAACCCCGACGGCTCACCGACGACCTCGATCGGGCTGTTCCAGCAGCAGGACGAGTGGGGCAGCCGCGAGGAGCGGCTGGATCCGCAGACCGCCGCCACCCTGTTCTACCGGGCGATGAGCGTGAGAGTCCCCCAGCCCGAGCGCGACGCCCTCACCCCCACCCTCGTAGCCCACCGAACCCAGGTCAACGACGATCCCCTCCACTACGCGGCCTACTGGCCCGCGGCGGTAGGGGTCGTCGAGAAGCTGACGGCCTCCGCCCCCGCGACGGCCACTCAGCAGTGCCCCTGAGCACCGACTCACCGCGAGCACAGCCGCGGAGATCGTGGCCGACGCACCGGCAGCGGCATCCGTCACCGGTGTGTCACCGAACATCCCCGCGGCTGCGCACGCGCAGCGGCGCTCACGCCATGAACGGCTGGTGCCGGTACCCGTCGGGGTCGAGCACCACGACGGTCGCCTCCGGCACCTCCACGAACGTGCCGGGCAGGTCGTTCAGCGGCTCCGAGACCACCACGTGCGCATTGTCTCCGAAGAGCGACAAGCGCTCGGCATCCGGGTACAGCTCGCGGATGGTCGGGATGTCCACCGAATGGAAGAGCGTCCGCGACCGGCCTTGCGTCGAGTAGCGGAACGCCCACAGGGTCGTGCCGTCCGAGACCGCGATCGTCCCCTGCATCGGAAACCGCACGCCCTGCCCATGCCCGACGGACTCGACGAGCTGCACCGTCTCGGTCATCGCCCGCACCGGGTCATCGCGCAGGCCGAACGTGAGGGCGAGATGGAACAGCACCTCCGAGTCGGTGGTGCCGCGCACGTGCGGGTACAGCGCCGGGTCGATCGCGAAGGTCAGGTCGCGCTTGACCTTCGCGAAGTCTCCGAGGAACCCGTTGTGCATGAACAGCCAGTTCTCGTAGCGGAACGGGTGGCAGTTCGTCTGCTGGATCGGCGGGCCGCCGGCGGCACGGACGTGGCTGAAGAACAGCGGGCTGCGCACCGCCCGCGTGATCTCGCGCAGGTTCTGGTCGTGCCACGCCGGCTCGATGCTGTGGAACGTGGCCGGGATGCCGTCGGCCTCGGCGTCGGCGGGGTACCAGCCGAACCCGAACCCGTCGCCGTTGACGGTCTCGGCTCCCAAAGGCGAGTTGAGCGATTGGGCGACGAGCGAGTGCTGCGCGTCGAGGATCAGGATCGACGGCTGGAGCGGTTCTCCTCGGTAGGCGAGCCAACGGCACATGATGCGTCTCCCTCCGCGGGAACGACGCGGGCGCGTCGCTGCTTCCCGCTTCAGGTTAGAACCTCGGCCCCCGACATTGTCGAGGGGGTCCGCGAACTGCCACGATCGTCTCGAAGACCCGATTCGCAGGAGATGCCGCCGTTCCGGCTCGGTCAAGCGCGTCGCGGCGGGCGTCGGCGAGGGCGGCATGGCGATCGCGTTCGTGCACCAGTACCTGGCGCTGGCTCCCGCGCAGCCGACCGCGTGACGATCAGGCGAGGGGCGTGGATCGTGAGGCGGCCCGATTCGAGGAGCGCACGGCGCCGATGCTCGCGGTGATCACCAGCGCGATGCCGACCAGCTCCAGCCACGTGAGCTCCTGACCGAGCAGCAACCACCCGGCCAGCGCGGCGGTGGCCGGCGCCAGGCTCAACAGGATCGCGAAGACCGCCGCGGGCAGCCGCCGGAGCGCGATGAGCTCGAGCGCGTACGGGATGGTCGATGACAGCACGGCGACCGCCGCACCCAGGGCCAGCAGGTCGGGCCGCAGCAGGGCGGACCCGGCCGAGAGGATGCCGAACGGGAGCGCGATGAGCGCACCGACCGTCATCGCGAGGGCCAAGCCGTTCAGGCCCGGGAACTCCCTGCCCACGCGCGCGGAGGCGAGGATGTAGAACGCCCAGCTGGCAGCCGCGCCCAGGGCGAAGAGCACGCCGAGCGGGTCGAGGCGATCCCAGCCGCCGCCCGCGAGCGCCACCACTCCGGCGAACGCCAGCAGCGCCCACAGCCAGGCCGAGCGTCGCTTGCTCGCCACGATCGACAGCACCAGCGGCCCGAGCACCTCGATCGTCACCGTCACGCCGAGCGGCAGCCGGGCGAGGGCGAGATAGAAGAGTCCGTTCATCAGCGCCAGCACGAGACCGAAACCGAGCACCGCGAGCCACCCGTCGCGGGAGTGTCCGCGCAGTGAGGGGCGGGCGATCAGGAGCAGGAGGATCGCCGAGAACACCAACCGCAGCATGACCATGCCGAGCGGTCCGACCTCGGGGAACAGCAGAACCGCGAGCGCCGCACCCGCCTCCTGACACGCGAGGCCGACGACGACGAGCAGGATCGCGGGGGTTGTGCCCGCGCGGGACGTCACCACCGTCGAATCACGCGGGGGGTGCGGCGCAGATCGCGGAGGCCGCGATCAGGTCGTGATACTGCTGGGCCGTCCAGGGCAGGCCCGCTTCGGGGGCGGTGCCTGCGCCGCTGGCCGGCGCCTTGGAGGCGATCGCCGCCAGTTCCAGGGCGAGCTGCTCGGCGAAGTTCGGCCCGCCGCCGGAGTTGTTCAGCACGACGGCGACCGTGAGACCGCTTGCCGCGTCGGAGAATGCAGCAGTCGCGTAGCCGGGCACCGCGCCGAACTGGCCGATGAGCGATCCGGGACGGATCGTGCCGCCGCCGGTCGCGTACCACGACGGTGCGTTCGGTACAGGAACGGGCGCGTCGAACCGGCTCGACCCCTCGGGGTCGAGCGCGCCGGCGGCAAGCGCCTGCGCGTAGCGCCCGAGATCGTGGATGTTCGATACGACACCCGAATCGGTGAACCCGGTGCTGGCGGACAGCGAAGTCACGTCGGAGGGTTCGGTGCAGTTCATGACACCGGCCGCATCACGCTGCGAGTAGTGACCCTTCAGCACCGGCGCTGTGGTCGACGGAGCGGCCGCCCTTCCCGTCGGGAGCTCGGTGGCGGTGAGGTCGAGCGGATCCGCCACGTAGTCCTGCAGAAGCTGGGCGGCGCTGCGGCCTGTTGCGCGCTCGAGCGCGACGCCGAGCAGAACATAGCCGGCGTCCGAGTCGCGGTACGTCTTGCCGGGTTCACCCTCGCGCGGCTGACCGAGGCCATAGCTGGCGAGCTCTCGCGGGTTCCAGACCCGCGCGGGGTTCGACAGGAACAGCCCCGAAAGCTGCGGACCGTAGGAGCCGATGCCGGAGGTGCTGTCGCACAGCTGGCCGAGCGTCACGTCGGAGAGGTCCGGGAAGCCCGGGACCCACTTCGTCACGGGGTCGTTGATCCGCACGAGGCCTTCGTCGGCGACCTGGTAGAGAATGTCGCAGGTCATCGCCCTGGTCACCCGCCCGGCACGGAACTCCATGTCATCGGTGACCGGCTTCGAGTCGGTCGGCGACTCGACCCCGACACCGGTGACCAGGGTTCCGCTCCAGGGTGCCCACACACCGACGATCGCGCCGGATGCTCCGGACGCCGTCATGGCATGGGCGACGGCATCCTGCAGCTGCTGGGCCGTCGCCTCGGGGAAGGCGGCGTCCACCTGCGCCGGAACATCGACCTCGACGTGCTGGTCGGCCGCACAGCCTGCGATGACCAGCGAAAGCGCGGCGAGCGAGGCGAGTGCGAGCGCAGCACGCCGTCGTGTGGGTCGAGCCCGCATTCCTTCACCCCCCGGTATCTGCATTGAATTCAAACACACGGAGGCGGTGGTCCGGTCATGGCCGTCCGTAGTGTAGAGGGATGACTCAGGGTTTCGACGACGCGGCACTCACCGGCGTCCTCCGACACATGAACGGCGACCACGCCGAGGACAACCTCCTGATCGTGCGCGCATTCTCTCCCGAGTCGGAGGTCATCGCCGCGACGATGATCGGGTTCGACGGCGACGGCGGAGACTGGCGCGCGCAGCCCCTCACGGGCGACGAGTTCGTGGTGCGCGTTCCGTGGCCGGGAGGACCCATCACCGAACGCGCCGAGGTGCGGCGAGAGATCGTGGCCCTCTACGACGAGTCATGCCGCAGGCTCGGCATCCAACCTCGCCCGCACGCGTAGGAGACACCCAAGTTAGGGCAACCTAAGTTCCCCTACACTGTGCTCATGGAAGACGTGCTCATGAGCGATGCGGACATACGCGAGCCGATCCCCTTCTCGGCCGCGCTGCGGGAGCGTTCGAGTTCTGCCCACTCGAGCAGCGAGGGTGCGGGCTTCATGTCCGACCTCATGCAGGGGGAGGGCACGCGCGAGGACTACACCGCGCTCGTGGTGCAGCACTGGTACATGTACGACGCGCTCGAGCGTGCCGCCGAGCGGATGCGGCACGACCCGGTCGCGGCGGTCTTCATCAGTGACCGGCTCACCCGCCTGCCGGCGCTCGAGGCCGACCTCGAGTTCTTGATCGGCCCCGACTGGCGCGACCGGATCGCGCCGCTGCCGACGACGAGGCGTTACATCGATCGAATCGAAGAGGTGGGCAAGACGTGGCCGGGCGGCTTCGTCGCCCACCACTACACCCGCTATCTCGGCGACCTGTCGGGCGGCCAGTTCATCGGTCGACTGATGGCGCGCCGGTTCGGCTTCGAGACCAACGGCATCGGCTTCTACGTCTTCGACGACATCGCCGACCCGCGCGCGTTCAAGGACGTCTATCGCGAGCAGCTGGATGCCGCCCCCTGGGACGCGGCGGAGCAGGAGCGCGTGATCGACGAGGTGCTGCTGGCGTACCGCTTCAACACCGAGGTGTTCGCCGATCTCGCCGCCGCCAAGGCGTCGCAGGTGGCCTGAGCCCCGGCATCCCCCTCGCATTTCCGCGAGACAGGATAGGCGCCGCGAGACTGAGACCAACGCGCTCTGTCTCGCGGCGCCTATCCGGTCTCGCGGTCAGAACGAGGTCAAGACGCGGCGGCCCGGACCCCCGCCATGAACCTCTGCACGTCGGGATCGACGCGGATGTCGCTCGGGCGCAGCGGCCGTGACAGGTACAGGCCGTCGAGCGAGGTCAGCCTGCTGAGCGCGACGTAGGTCTGTCCCGGCGCGAACGCTCCGGAGCCGAGATCGACGATCGCTCGCTCGTACGTCTTGCCCTGGCTCTTGTGGATCGTCACCGCCCACGCGAGGCGCAGCGGGAACTGCGTGAACTCGGCCACGATCTCGCGGGTGAGCGACTTCGAGCCGGGGTCGTACGCGTAGCGGAACCTCTCCCACACGGCCGGTTCCACGTCGAACTGCTCGCCCTCGACCTCGACCCGCACCGTGCCGCCCGCGATGCGCACGACGGTTCCGATCGTGCCATTGACCCACCGCGGCGGCTCACCGTACGACCCCGTGTCGTTGCGCAGGAACATCACCTGCGCGCCGACCTTGAGCTTGAGGTCCACATCCGCCGGGTAGGACGCCTCGCCGCGCCCGAAGTCGCCGCTGATCTCGGCGGATGCCGTCTGCTCGCGTCCGACGAGCTCGGTCAGGTGCCGCCGGTTGATGCTGTTGACGATGTCGTTGCGCGTCGCGAGCGTGATGATCGGGTGCTCGCCGTCGGCGGGATCGGGGGGTGTCCGCGCTCCGGTGTCGTTCAGCACCTGGGCGATGTCGGAGGTGACCCGGCCGTAGCGGACGGCGTTCAGCATCGCCTTGAACGCCGGATCGGCCTGCCGGTGGATGTCGATCAGCTCGCGGATGTGCAGGTCGGCGCCGTATGCGCCGATGTCCATGATCCCGTCGCCGCCGACGCTGCCGACCCACACCTTCGCGTCGAAGAACCAGAACGAGCGGTAGTGGTCGCGGATGTAGTGCGCCTCATCGCCGCGGGGCGGCACGGGTGCGAGCTGATACGGATCGCCGAACATCACGACCTGCACACCCCCGAACGGCTCGGCCCGGCGGCCCCGCGCCTGTCGCAGCGACCGGTCGATCGCATCCATCAGGTCGGCATTGACCATCGAGATCTCATCGATCACCAGCGTGTCGATCGCGTTCAGGATCTTGCGCGTGGCGTCGGACTGGTCGATCTGACTTCCCGCGATGAGCCCGATCGGCAGCCGGAACAGCGAGTGGATGGTCTGACCCTCGACGTTGAGGGCGGCCACGCCGGTCGGCGCGCAGACCGCGATCTGCTTCGATGTGTTCCACGCGAGGTGCTGGAGCAGCGTCGACTTGCCGGTGCCCGCTCGCCCGGTCACGAACACGTGCTCGCGCGTGTCTTCGATGAGGCGGAACAGCGCCTCCTGCTCGGGAGAGAGCGGAGGTGTGTTCACCGATTCATGTTAACGAGTGGATGCCGCGACCCGGGGCGCGGCGCCGCGGGCGGTGGACAGATCGTGAGGATGACACCATCCGTCATCTCACAGGAGCGGGTTCCTAGACTGGAGTGGTGGAACCGGGGGTGAAGGATCCCGCGGCGGCGGAGACCGCCGCGCCGATCTCCGCGCCCGCCGACCCGACCACGGTTCCGGCATCCCCGCGGCGCCGCCGGCTCGGACTCGATCTCACCCTGCTCGCGATCGTCGGCGTGCTGCTCCTCGCGGCGCTCGGCGCCGGCGCAGCGGCCCTCTACCGCGAGTTCTACAGCCCCACCGCGTTCGTCGAACGGTACCTCGGCCTGCTCGCTCAGGGTCGTGCCGCCGATGCCCTGGCCATCACAGGCGTGTCCGTCGACTCTGCCGAGCTGGAGGCTGCAGGACTTCCGGCGACGGCATCCGACGCGCTCCTGCGACCCGCAGCCCTGGCCACCCTCACCGACATCGAGATCGTGTCCGAGGAGACGACCGACGCCGGCACGACGCTCGTGACCGCCTCGTACCACGCGGGGGCTTTCCCGGGTAGGACGACCTTCGAAGTGCAGCGCGACGGCTGGCTGGGGGTCGCTCCGACGTGGGCCTTCGTGAAGAGCCCGCTGGCACTCGTGAACGTGGCGGTCAAGGGATCGATGACGTTCGACGTCAACGGGTTCTCGCTCGACAAGCGGCAGGTCTCGCCGGAGGGAGTCGATGCCGACCCCCTCAAACCCGTCGCCCTGCTCGTGTTCTCGCCCGGGATCTACTCGGTGTCTGTCGACACCCCGATCTCGGCGACGCGCGGGGTCGCTGTTCTCTCCGACAGCCCGATGGCGAACGTCCCGGTCGAGCTGCAGGCGTTCGCGACCCCGCAGTTCGTCGCGACCGTGCAGGAGCGCGTCGAGGAGTTCCTCACCTCTTGCGCGACCCAGGAGGTACTCCAGCCCACCGCGTGCCCGTTCGGCTTCTTCGTGCAGGATCGCATCGTCTCGCCGCCCGCGTGGTCGATCACATCCCAACCCACGGTCTCGGTCGTTCCCGACGGCGCGGGCTGGCGCATCCCCGCCGCAGAGGCGGTCGCGCACATCGAGGTCGGCATCCGCTCGCTCTTCGACGGGTCGATCCGCGACGTCGCCGAAGACGTGCCGTTCACCGTCACGGGATCCATCGCGGTGCTGCCCGACGGCACCGCCTCGATCACGGTCGGCGGCCCCGACTAGCGGCGAGCGGATGCCGGTCGCCCGGCCTTCGCGTCCATCCACGTCGCGCCGTCACCGCCGCCGCCCCACTCGCGGACCGCGATCCGCGATGATGTGGAGCGGAGGAGCTGAGATGACCCCCAAGGGAATCGGCCGCTGGCTGCCGGGCGTCGCCGTGGCGCGCACGTACGAACGGGCCTGGCTGTGGCCCGACGTCCGCGCCGGCATCGTGGTGACCGCGCTGCTGATCCCCGCCGGAATGGGCTATGCGGTCGCCGCGGGACTGCCCCCTCAAGCCGGGCTGTACGCCACGATCGTCCCCCTCCTCGCGTACGCGGTGTTCGGTCCGTCTCGCATCCTCGTCCTCGGCCCCGACTCGGCACTCGCGCCCATCATCGCGGCATCGATCCTGCCTCTCGCGCTGGGCAGCGAGAGCCGCGCGGTCGCTCTCGCCGGTCTGCTGGCGCTCATCGTCGGGGTGTTCCTGCTCGTGGGCGGTCTGCTGCGGCTCGGTTTCGTCACCGACCTGCTGTCCAAACCGATTCGGGTCGGATACCTGAACGCGGTCGCCGTCCTCGTGATCATCTCGCAGGTGCCGAGGCTCCTCGGCTTCTCGATCGAGGCGACGGCGCCGGCTCAGGACGTCGCGGCCATCGTCCGGGGCATCGCCGGGGGCGACGTGCAGCCGCTCGCCGTCGCGTTCGGAGTGGGCTCGCTCGCCGTGATCTTCGCACTGCGGCTGCTTCATTCCCCGGTGCCCGGCGTGCTGGTCGTCGTCGTGCTCGCCACCGCGATCACGGCGATCTTCGGGCTGTCCGGTTCGCTGCCGGTCGTCGGGGCGCTCCCTCAGGGCCTCCCCTCCCCTGCGCTCGGGGGCCTCGAGTGGGCGGATGTCTGGGCGCTTCTGCTTCCCGCCGCGGGCATCGCCCTGGTGGCCTTCACCGACAGCGCCGTGCTCTCGCGATCACTTTCGGCGCGCCGCGGCGAGAGTGTCGACGGCTCTCAGGAGATGGCCGGCATCGGGCTGGCGAACATCGCGGGCGGGTTCCTCGGCGGGTTCCCGGTGTCGGCTTCGTCGTCGCGCACGCCCGTCGCCGAGCAGGCCGGTTCCCGCACGCAGCTCACCGGCGTCGTAGGTGCCGCGCTGCTGATCGCCTTCATCCTGCTCGCACCCGGTGTCACGGCATTCCTGCCCGCCGCGACGCTGGCCGCCGTCGTCATCGCTGCGGCGACCAGCCTCATCGATGTGCGGGGCTTCCGTCGTCTTGTGCGCATGGACAAGATCGACGCGGCGCTCTCACTGGCGGCATTCGTCGGCGTTCTGGTGTTCGGCGTGCTCGAGGGCATCGTCGTGACGATCGCCCTGTCGATGCTCGCGTTCGTCCAGCACTCGTGGCGGCCCTACAAGGCGGAGCTGGGCCGGGTCAGCGGACTTCGCGGCTATCACGACCTGTCGCGCTACCCGGAGGGTGAGCGCCTGCCGGGAATCGTGATCGTGCGCTTCGATGCGCCCCTCTTCTTCGCGAACGGCGCGATCTTCGACGACTACGTGCGCTCGCGCGTCGAAGCGGCGGGGCCGGGCATCACCGCGGTCATCCTCGCCGCTGAGCCGATCACCGACATCGACACGACCGCGATGGACGAGCTGATCGAACTCGACGACTACCTCGCGAAGCACGGCATCCGTCTCATCCTCGCCGAGATGAAGGATCCGGTCGTCGACGTGCTGCGCCGCTATGGTCTGACCGAGCGCTTCACGCCCGATCGATTCGCCTCGACCGTCGGCGCCGCCGTCGATGAGCTCACCGGCACCCTGCGCGGCGACCTCGACGGCACGAAATGGGATGACGATCCCGGGAGCCCCTGATCGGATGCCGCCGCGCGATCGCTCAGCGGGTGCGAGCGTCCCGCCTCCGGTGCCTACCGACGGTGCGCGTCCCGCTTCCGGTGCCTACTGACGCTGCGCGTCCCGCTTCCGGTTCCTACTGACGCTGCGCGTCCCGCTTCGCTAGCGCTGCGAGCCGGGCGTTGTACGCCTCGAGCTCGGCGTCGCCGGTGCGGTCGGCGTGACGGTCGGCGCGCTTCTGCGCGCGCTCGTCGCTGCGGCTCCACTGGATCGCGACCGTGATCGCGAGGATCAGGGTGGGCAGCTCGCCGATCGACCATGCGACGCCGCCGCCGATGTACTGGTCTTCGAGCGGCGTCGGCCCCCAGGTACGGCCCATCCCGCCGAACCACTCCGCGACCATGAGGCCGGACTGACTCATGATCGCGATCCCGAAGAAGGCGTGGATCGCCATCACCGCGATCAGCAGGACCAGCCTGCCCGCGTAGGGCAAGCGGTAGGGCACCGGGTCGATGCCGATGAGGGTCAGCACGAACAGGTACCCGGTGAAGAGGAAATGCGCCGTCATCCACTCGTGCCCCAGGTGGTCGTACAACGACCACCGGAACAGGTCAGTGAAGTAGAAGACCCAGAGCGATCCCACGAACAGTCCGGCAGCCACGAACGGGTTCGTCAGCACGCGGGCGACCGGTGAGTGCACCGCCCAGAGGATCCACTCGCGTCCGCCGCGCGTGCCGTCGTCGCGCTTGGTGATGGCGCGGGCCGCGAGCGTGACCGGAGCGCCGGCCACGAGCAGCAGCGGGATCGCCATCGTCAGCAGCATGTGCCCCATCATGTGCACGCTGAACAGGTAGTCCTGGTACGCGTTGACCGGCCCGCACGTCACCCAGAACAGCAGAGCGAGCCCCGCCACCCACAGCACTGTGCGGAACAGCGGCCAGCTGTCACCGCGCCGGCGCAGCCGCCAGACGCCCGCGAGGTAGAGGAAGATGCCGAATCCGGCCGCGAACGCCCACAGCAGGTCGAGGTTCCACGACGTGAACCAGCGGTCCAGCGTCAGCTCGGGCGGCAGTGCGGCGCCGGTGAGGTACTCCGCAGGCGTGCGCGCGGCCGCGAGGTTCGAGGTCGTCGGCGGGGCGGTGCGGGCGAGCGCCGCCGCTGCGCCACTGGCCAGTCCCATGAAGCCGAGCTCGAGAGCGACGAGCCCCCAGAAACGTCGGGATTCCGCCTCCCCGCCGAGTCGTCCGATCAGCCGTCGCCGGTACCACGCGCCGAGCACGCCGAGGGCGACGAGCGCGCCGACCTTCACGAGCAGGATCGCCCCGTAGGGCGAGGCGAGGTTCTCCCACGCGCCGACGCCGATCGTGGCGCGCACGGTTCCCGAAATGGCCACGACGATGAACGCCGCCAGGGCGATGCTCGAGTACCGTGACATCGCCGTCGCAAGTGCGGGGCGGGTCATGAGTGGTCGCACCACGACCATGAGAAGCAAACCGCCCAGCCAGACGGCCGCGGCGATGATGTGCAGCACGAGCGCCACCACGGCGGCGTCGTGGTTCGCCTCCTCGCCGGAGTGCCCCTGGGTGCCCATCGGCACCAGTGCGGCGATCGCGAGGATCGCGACGAACAGCGTCGGCGTCCATGACCGCACCGCGAACGCCAGCACCGTGATCGTGGCACCCGCGACGGCCGTGAGCAGCCACGTGCGGCCGCTCTCGGTCTCGACGAGGAACCGGCCGAGCTGCGCCCCGAACTCGGGTCCGAGCCCGACGGCCGGGTTGAACGTGTTGACGAACGTGAAGAAGCCGGTGGTCGCCGCCGCGACGGTGAACAGCGCCGCACAGACGGATGCCATGTCGAGGGCCGCGTCGAACTCGCGCTCTCCTGCTTTCAGGGTGAACAGCGCCGTGACGAGCGCTCCGACCATACCCGCCGCGGCGAGGTTCACCGCGAGCGTGGCGATGGGCAGACCCCACCGGACGAGGGGTCCCGGGTCGCCGATCGCGAACGGCGCGGCGCCTCCTCCGACGATGAGTCCCCAGATCAGCGTCGCCAGCGCGACGACGATCAGAATCGCGGGGCCGGCGGCCCGCAGCGCGCGGGACGGGCCCACGCGCCCCGAGGCTCCGCCCGGCGCGTCAGCGACGTGTGGAGAGGGTGTGGGGATCACGAGTCAAGCGTAGGCGGGCAGACGAGAGGGGGATGCCGCGGGTGCGGCATCCCCCTCCTGTCGACGTACTGCTACTTGACGGCGGCCTTCAGCTTCGAACCCGCGGTGACCTTGACGCGCTGGCCGGCGGGGATCTTGATCTCCGCACCGGTCTGCGGGTTGCGACCCGTGCGTGCCGAGGTCTCGACGCGCTCGAACGAGATCCAGCCCGGGATCGACACCTTGCTGCCCTTGGCGACCGCCTCGGACACGGTGGAGAAGAGGGAGTCGAGCACGCCCGACACGGCGGACTGGCTCTGGCCCGTGGCGCTCGCGATGCTCGCAACGAGTTCGGTCTTGGTGATGGACTTGTCAGCCATGTGGTTGTCCTCCAAGGCGGCGCGCACGCCGCCTTTCATTGCTCGGACCGGGCGGCTCATCGCCTCCGGCTGGTCGGATCGACCGTGCCCGAATATACCCACATTCCGCGTAATTCCGCGGATTTGCGCACCCCTTGACGTAATACGTCGGCGTGTTCACGGTTCGGGTGTGACTGATGTGACTGATGTGACGAAAATCGGGGCTATCGGGCTCGGTGAGCCGCGATCACGTCGCGCGCCGTGCGTGCGAATGCCGGAGCGACCCTGTCTTCGCCGTCCAGGTATCCGCCGACCAGCGCCGCGTCGCGCAGCAGCACGAGGGAGGCCGCTACGTCGTCCGGTTCCGTCAGGCCGGCGGCAGCCGCCAGCCGGCGCAGGGTCGCGCGGAACCACTCGCGATGATCGGCGATCAGCGCCCGCACCGGGCCGTCGTCGGGGTATTCGGCCGCCGCGTTGATGAACGGGCAGCCCCGCGTGTGGCGCTCACGGATGTCGTGCTCGATACCCGCGATCGTGAGGTCGAGCAGCACGAGCGGATCGGACGACTCCCCCGCCGCCTGCGCGAACAGCCCGCGCAGCTGCTGGTCCTCGCCGTCGAGGTAGGCGAGCACGAGGCCCTCCTTGCCGTCGAACTGCTTGTACATCGTCGCGCGCGTGACGCCCGCCGCCTCGATGATCCGGTCGACGCCGACCGAGTGGATGCCCTCGCGGTAGAAGAGCTCCGTAGCGGCTTTCAGCAGTCGCTGACGCGCCGGCGACGGCCGTACAGCCGAGCGGGATGCCGCATCAGAGGCGATCACGGTGGTGCTCATTGTGTTTCTCCCTGTGCTCCATCGTGCCACCGTGCCATTTCATGCGCGACCGATGCGGTGGGTCTGAGAGCGGATGTTCACGATTCCTGGGAATACGCTTGTGTACATAGAACGTTCGGTCTACTATCAAGATACACCAGCCGGATGAATCCGGCTCCGGAAAATGAGAATCACCCGCCGTGTCACCCACAAGGAGATCGAAATGAACACCACACCGAAGGCCCCCATCGTTCTCGTCCACGGATTGTGGATGACCCCGACCAGCTGGAACACGTGGGCCGACCGCTTCCGTGCACAGGGCCACGAGGTCATCGTCCCGGGGTGGCCCGGAATCGACGATCGCACCGTCGCCGACATCCGCCGCAACCCGGAGCCGCTGAAGGGGATCGGCCTCAAGCAGATCGCCGACTACTACGAGGGGATCATCCGCGCGCTGCCGCAGAAGCCGATCATCATGGGTCACTCCTTCGGCGGTGTCATCACGCAGATGCTGGCCGATCGCGGACTCGGCGTCGCTTACGTGGGCGTCACGCCCGGTCAGACTGCCGGCGTCACGACCCTTCCGCTGTCCACTCTGTGGACGGGCACGCCGATCCTCTCCAACCCGTTCGGCCGCAACGGCGCGAAGCCGCTGTCCAAGCGTCACTTCCACTTCACGTTCGGCAACGACCTGAGCCGTGCCGAGTCCGACAAGCTCTGGGAGGAGTTCGCCGTCAACTCGTACAACCGGGTGTTCTTCGAGGGCGTCGCATCAGCCTTCAACGAGAAGGGCGGTGTCACCCACGTCGACTACGACCGCGCCGACCGCGCCCCGCTGCTGATCATCACCGGCGAGATCGACCATGTCGTGCCGCCGGCGATCGGCAAGGCCGTCCTGAAGAAGTACACCTCGACCGGCAGCCCCGCGATCGTCGAATACAAGGAGTTCGCCGGCCGCACGCACCGCATCGTCAGCCAGGACGGCTGGGAAGAGGTCGCCGACTACGCGCTGAACTGGGCGACGACCCACGCGTCCGTCACCGCCTGAGTGCCGGCATCCGCTCGCAGCTGCGATACCGCGGTCCGTCGGTCGGTTCGTGGGTCGGTCGGGTCAGGCGTCGTGGAGCCGGCGCAGGGCGGTGACCACATCCGCATGCCAGCGCCGGGCGACGGGCAGCGCCCCGGTGAAGATCGGTGTGTCGTGCGTGCCGCCCAGGTACCGCACGGCGCTCGCGTCGACACCGTCCGCGCGCAGGGCTGCGGCGTAGGCCGCTCCGTCGCCTCGGAGCGGGTCGTACTCGGCCGTGAACACCACTGCCGGCGGCAGGTCCGCGTGCGAGGCGGCGAGCAGCGGCGAGGCGTACGCCGATCGGGCATCCGCTCGGTTCGGCACGTAGGTGCGCACGACCGACCGCAGTTCGCGGAGCGCGATCAGACTCGGGATGCCGAGGGCACGGGTCGCGCGCAGTTCGAGGTGCCGGCCGGTCAGGTCGAGGACGGGCACCTCGAGCACCTGAAGCCGCAGCGGCAGACGGCCTCTGTCACGGTTCATGAGGGTCAGCGCGGCCGCGATGTTGCCGCCCGCAGACGTGCCCGCCACGCCGATCCGACCGGCATCGACGCCGACCTCTTCGGCGTGGGAGAACAGCCACTCCATCGCGGCATGGGCCTGCTCCACCTGCGTGGGGAAGCGGTGCTCGGGCGCCAGGGCGTAATCGACCGCGACCATCGCGATGCCGGCGTCCGCGGCACGACGCCGGCATGCGGCATCCGTCGTGGGATAGTCGATGCCGCCGATGCGGAAGGCCCCGCCGAAGAAGGTGAGACACGCCGGCGCCGGTCCGTCCGCCTGCGGCGGGTGATACACCCGGACGCGAACGGGCGGATGGCCGGGTACCGGCACTTCGTGCTCACTGATGCGCAACTGCGGGCCGGGCGTTCCAACGGTCTCGAGTTCCGTGCGATCCCACGCGAGCGCTGCGCGGCGGTGCTTCGCACGGGCGCGCGAGCCCGGTGAGCCGGCCGTCGCCTTCGCGGGTGCGGCAGGCTGCGCGCGCTCGATGTTCCACAGCGCGGTCACCCGAGCGCGGAGGTCCTTCACCGTCTTGCCGACCAGGTAGCGGCGGTGCACGCGCAGGCGCTCGGCGAAGAACGGATCCAGGGGCATGCTCACTCCTTGACCGGCCCGACCGGGCCGAGAAACGACGAACCGGCCGGGACGAGGCGATGGCCCCGTTTCCCGACCGGAATGTCGTAGGTCGTGCGGCTGGTGCTTACCAGCTGGACTTGGTGACGCCGGGCAGCTCGCCACGGTGCGCCATGTCACGGAAGCGGACACGCGAGATGCCGAACTTCGTGAGGACACCGCGCGGGCGGCCGTCGATGACGTCGCGCGAACGCACGCGCACGGGCGAGGCGTTCTTGGGCAGCTTCTGCAGGCCGATGCGAGCGGCTTCGCGCTGCTCGTCGGTGCTCGTCGGGTCGACGAGGGCCTTCTTCAGTTCGGCGCGCTTGGTCGCCCAGCGGTCGACGACCACCTTGCGCTGCTCGTTGCGCGCGATCTTGCTCTTCTTAGCCATGGATCAGCGCTCCTCTCGGAATTCGACGTGCTTGCGGATGACCGGGTCGTACTTCTTGAGCACGATGCGGTCGGGGTTGTTGCGGCGGTTCTTGCGCGTCACGTAGGTGTACCCCGTGCCGGCGGTCGAACGCAGCTTGATGATCGGACGTACGTCCTGAGCCTTCTTGGCCATTAGAGCTTGACACCCCTTGCCTGCATGTCACGGACGACGGCCTCGATGCCGCGAGCATCGATGACCTTGATGCCCTTGGCCGAGACGTTGAGCTTGATGTTGCGGCCCAGCGACGGAACGAAATAGGTCTTCTTCTGCACGTTCGGGTCGAAGCGGCGCTTCGTCCGGCGGTGCGAGTGCGAAATGCTGTGACCGAAGCCGGGAACTGCTCCGGTCACCTGGCACACTGCTGCCATGGTTTACTCCTCCTGAATACCGTGGAACCGGACGGTTCCACCCAAGATCCCTTGTCTGCACCCCCGCGCCGAACGCGGCCGTTTCGGGCCGCGGGTGGAGGGAGGGTACGTACTGCGTGCTGGAGTGCGCGCAGACAAAGAGTCAGTTTAGCACGATGGATGCCGCGCCCCCGACGACTGCCAGGGGCCGACGGATGCGGCATCCGCGAGGCCGCGGCACGCACGACCTGGCCTCGGTCCGACGCGAATATGCCTTATCGCGTATCTGCGTGGTGGGACGATGTTCTCCTCGCACCCTCAGGGGGAAACTATGGCAGATTCACCTGACTCGATCTCGGCGTGGCCGTCCTCGCCCGAGGTCCTCGCCGACGTCCATGTGTGCCCGGGGTGCTTCACCCAGATCACGCTTCCGGAATGTCCCGTGTGCGGCTTCGTGCTGACCGACCCGCGAGCGCTGGAAGTACTGCGGCTCGGACGGGCGATCGTCATCGCCGAAACGGACCGACAGCGCATCATCGAGGCCGTGCGCCTCGATTACCGACGCGCTCCCGCTGAGGTGATCCCCGTCGAGCCCGCCGTCATTCCGGCGCCGTCTTCCGTGACCGTGCCGCCGCCGCCGACGCCGACGCACGTCGGGCTGGCCGAGCCGATTCCGCCGGGTCCGCTGCTCGAACATCTCCCGGCAGCAGCCATCCTGTCGATACCGATGCCCACCGCCGAGCCGGCGCCAGTCCTGGACTCGGCCGTCGCCACACCGGTGGCGCCCGCGCCGGTTCAGCCTCCCGCGTCTGTTGCGCCCAGGCAGCCCGCACCCGAGCCCCGCGCTCCGCGCCGTCGCCTCAGCGTGCCCGTTCTGCTGCTGATCGTCGGGGTGTCGCTCGTCGGCGTGGCAGCCGTGTTCTTCCTCGTGTACGCGTGGTTCACGTGGGGCATCGCGGTGCGGGCGCTCATCATCGGTGCGATCACCGTCGCGACGATCGCGATCGCCTCGCTGCTGCGGCGACGGTCGCTCACCGCCACCGCGGAAGGCATCGCGGTGCTCGGCGTGATCCTGCTCGCACTCGATGCGTGGGCGGTGCGGGCGAACGACTTCTTCGGAACGGCGCAGGTTGAACCGGCGCTCTATTACGGCTTCGCCGTCCTCGCGGTCGGCCTGCTCTGCCGCGTGTGGGCCAGACTCTCTCGACTGCGCAGCCCCGACATCGCAGCCGTCCTCGCCCTGCCGGTGGGCGTAGGCCTGATCGTGGGTGGTGCGACCTCGCTTCCCGCCGCAGAAGCGATCGTCGCCGGACTTCTGGGCGCCGCGGCCGGTGGACTTGTCCACGCCCTGCCGGCTCCGTGGTCATCGGCACGCGCACGCGCCGACGCCGTACCCGAGCGCACCACCCTCGCGATCATCGGGGTCGCCGCGCTGCTGGCGGCGGCCGTGGCCGCTGCGTACACATCGCTCGACGACATCGCACTGCCCCTGTGGTCCGGCGCGGCGATCGTCATCCTGGGTGCCGCGCACGCGTTCCTGCTGCGCCCCCGGGTCGACGCGGAGAGCCTTCCGGCCGCGGCGATCCTCACGGCGGTGTCGTCGAGCACGGCCGCGGCGGTGGCGACGCTGCTCGGCTGGCAGCTGGCGCTGCGCAGCGACCTGCCGATCTACACCCTGCTCGTCGGCCCGGTGATCGCGGTCGCGGTCCCGGTCCTGCTCGATCGCCTGCGCGCGCGTGCGGGCGACCTCATCCCGGCCCGCATCACGGCGACCGTGCTGGGCGCACTGAGTCTGATCGCCGCTCTGGTGATCTGGCTCGTCGACGCGGTGACCGCGATCGCTCCGGGATGGACGGCATGGCAGACGGATGCCGTCGCGGCACCGTCCGAGCAGGTCGAGGGCGCCTACCTCGCGGCCCTCGCGGGCATTCTGATCGCGATCGCACTGTTCCTGGCACCCACGCTGGGTCGCCCGGTGCTGAGAGACGTCCGGCTCGTCGTGGCCGCCGTGGTGCTCTTGACCGGAGTATCGGTGGTCGCGATCCCCGCGCTGACGGTCGGCACCGCCGCGCTCGTCGCGGCCGTCGCGGTCGTCGCACTGACGCGGCCGACACTGCGGGTCGGCGCGGGTGTCTCGGCAGGTCTGGGCGGCATCATCGCCTTCGCCGCCGGTACCGCGACGCCCTGGCTGTGGCTGATCGGCGTCGCGGTGGCGATCGGAGTGCCGATCGCCGCGCAGCTCATCGTGCGGCCCGTCGGATACGCGGCAGGCTGGCTCTCATTCGCCCCGGTCGGGGTCGCGACCATTGCGGCCTTCCTGGCGCCCGAGGCCATCGGCGCCGTCGCCGGGACGCCTCCCAACCCCTCCGCCGCCTACGTCCTGCTGCAGTGGGTCGCCCTGGCCGCCGTGCTGGCAGCGGTCTTCCTGCGCCTGCAGGCGGGAAGTCGAACGACGCTCGCCGCGTCAGGGTTCGCGCTGTTCGTGGTCTCGCTGCTGCCGTACGGCGCGGCAGCCATCGACAGCGGCCTCGGCGGTGCCGGCGTTCTCGGAGGCGCCGTCTCGGGCACTCCCGCGAATATGGGGGAGCCGGCACTCGGGATCCTGCGTGCGTCGGCGTTCCTCGTTCTGTTCGCCCTGATCGCACTTCGCCGCACGCGGGTCACGGCAGTGCCCGCGCTCGTCGCGGCCGCACTGGTTCCCGCGGCGGCTTCCCTGCTGACCTTCACCGTCGTGCAGACGCTCGGGCTCCAGGATCACGGCGCGCGGGCTCTGGCGACCGTCGGTGCGACGGTGACCGTGGTGTGGGTCTCGGCTGTGTGGTCGATGCTGCGTCCCGAGCAGAAACTCGTCGCGGCGCCGGCCGTGGAGGTTTCGGATGATCGGGAGCCTGTCGTCATGCCGGCGATGCCGGGCATCGCGACGCGCACGGTGGTGGATCTCGGCGCGCTCGCGGCAGCCCTCACTCTGGTCTGGGACGTACCCACCGACCTGAGTTGGGCGATGCTGGCCCTGGTCGCCGCGGGCTTCGTGGGCGCCTCGATCACGCGCGGCTGGGCGGCACCCGTGGCGGCGAGCCTCGTGGGCGTCCCCTCGATCCGCACCGCGGGCACTCCGCTCGCGGGGGCTCCGCGTCGCCTCCTCGCGTGGCCCGCCTTCGCTTTCGCGACGGCCGCGCTGTGGTCAGGCCTGTCGACGGCCCCGGACGCGTCTTCACTCATCGTCGAGGCGTACGCGATACCGCCCGCCGTCGGACTGCTCGCCTTCGCCGCCGCCCTGGTCTGGCTGCGCCGCCACGCCGAAGCCGCGGTGGCCATCAGCGCGTCTTTCCTGCTCGGCCTGTGCGTGCCGGCCATGGCCGGCTGGACGGGCTCGCCTCCCCGCGGGACGGTCGTCGCGATCGTCGCGGCCGCGCTGTGTCTGCTGCTCACCTGCACGCCGGTGGTTCGAGCGCGCATCCCTGCGCTGGCCGGCGCGACGACCGCGCTGCTCGCTGTCGCGCTCGTCGCCCTGGAGCGCGCAGTCGACGGCCCGCCCGCGCAGATCGCCTGGCTGCTCCTGCTGCTCGGCGTGGCCTACGTGTCCGCGACCGGTGCCGCCTTCGCGGTCAGGCGCGGGGCGCGACGCTCCTGGTACGCCGTGATCCTCCCGCCCGTAGCCGTGGCAGCCGCCACCGCCGCCGGCATCCTGTCCGCAGACCTCGTCGCGGTGCTGACCGTCGCCCTCGTGGTTCTCGGGGGCCTGCACCTCGCAGCATCCGCGATCGGGCGCGACCCGTTCGGAGCCGCAACCCGGTGGACCGGCATCGTCGCAGCCGCTGCGTTCGCGGCTGCGGGTTTCGTCGGCGGCGCCGCGATGATCGACGGCGTCGCCGTGATCGAGCTCGTGAGCGTGCCGATTGCGCTCACCGTGCTCGCCGGCTCGGCGCTGGCGCAGTGGCGTGCGCGCCGCGAAGGACACCCCGTTGCGGATGCCGAGCTGCTCGTGTGGCTCGCGGGTCTCGTGATCGCCGTCCTGCCGAGCGTCGTCGCACCCGTCGAATCGCTGCGGGTCTGGCTGGTCGTGGTCGTGCCGCTCGCCGTCGCGCTCGCCGCCGTGCTCGTTCCGATCCGCGGGGTGCGCACGCTGCGGATGTGGTCTGCAATCGTCCTGACGGCCGGCGCGCTGGCGATGGGCGCACGGACTCTGGCGGTGGCGACCTTCGCCTCGTCGGAGGCGGCCGTGATCACCGCGGGATTCGGAGCACTCGTCGTCGCAGCAGCCATGGTCTGGACCGCGCAACGCCTCGACGTCGACATCGACACCGGCCCGCGCGTTCCCGATGCCGTCAGCACCGTGACCGCCGCCGTCGCAGCTGCGCTGCTGGTCGCCGCCGTCGTCGTGCTGAGCGATGGAGAGCTGCCTCGCACCACGCTCACGGTCCTGATCGCGGCCGTCGGCGCGGTCGGGGGCGCGGCGCTGCTCGGATCGCACCGGTGGCGGGGCCTGGGGGCGATTCTCGCTGTCGCGGGCTTCGTCAGCGCGCTGGTCGCCATCGGGGCGCGCCTCATCATCATCGGGGACTCGGCCGGCACATCGATCGAGCCGGATCTGTGGGCGGTCATCGCCCTGGGCATCACCGCCGCGATCGGCGTCATGGCCCTGCGCGCGACGAAGGGCACCCCGGTCGCGGAGCCGGTCGCCATTGTCGTCGGCGTCGCCTTCTCGGCGGCGCTGCTCTTCTTCACCGCGGTGGAGTGGCTGATGCTGGGAGCCGACGCGGGCGACGAACTCCGCACGGTGGTCACCATGAGCGCGCTGACCATCGCCGGCTTCGGGGGCGTGCTCCTGAGGTGGCGTCTGGGTCTCACCCCGCCCCTCACGGCGGCGATCGCGGCGGCCGTGTTCGGGGTGGCCGCGCTCGTGCTCTACGGAGTCACTCCCGTGGAGCTGGTCACCGTCCCTCCCGCGCTGGGGCTGATCGCCCTCGGTGCCCGAGCCCTGCGGCGCACCCCTCGCGCACGCACGTGGCCGACGCTCGGACCGGGACTCGCCCTGCTCACGGTGCCGTCGCTGCTCCACGACTTCTTCGGGGATGCGGACCTGTGGCGCGTCGTCGCACTCGGAATCGTGGCGATCGCGCTCGTCGTGATCGGCGCGGTGTGGCGCCTGCAGGCCCCTCTCGTGCTCGGCTCCGTCGTGCTGCTGATCCACGGCGTCGCCCAGCTGTGGCCATGGATCTCGTCAACGTACGTCTACGTGCCGTGGTGGCTGTGGCTGGGCATCGGCGGCGCGCTGCTCATCTATCTCGCCGCGCGCTACGAGAGCAGCATGCGCGCCCTCCGCACCTCGTTCACCGCGGTGGCCTCGCTGCGCTGATCCGACTCGCGCTCCGTCGGCGGGGCGCTCAGGGGCCGGCGAGCTCGCGGGCGCCCCGACCCCAGCGAAAGACCGAGACCGTCGGGTCGCCGTCGATCCAGAAGCGCCACGGAAACGCATCCGTGCCCGCCGCGCCGGCGACGCCGACGCGCGGTCCGCGCGCGAGGTCGGTGAGCGGCTCCTCGCGCAGCTCGAGTCGGGCGATCGCGCCGCCGCGTTCGGCACCGGTGATCGCATCGATGCCGTCGTGCACCGGATGCCGCAATCCCACGGCGTCGCCGAACCTACCCGGTCCGCGCGCGAGGTCGCGATCGAGTGCGCACGACACCGCGACGCTCCAGACGACGCCGGGTCGCGGCATCCCGCCCCTCGACGACGTCGCCGGCGCGCAGCAGGATTCCGCCGGCGACGCCCTCGGGTCCGCTGACGACGTTGACACACGAATGGATGCCGTGGCTCAGGTACACGTACAGGTGACCGGGTTCGCCCCACATCGTCGCGTTGCGAGGCGTGCGGCCCATGCGCGCGTGCGAGCCCGGGTCGGCGACATCGCCCGTTCCGGCTCCGTGGTACGCCTCGACCTCCGTCAGTCGCACCGCGACGGACTCTCCGTCGATCACCGTGGTGAGGATGCCGCCGAGCAGGCGCGGAGCGACCTCGAGCGGGAGCCCGAGAAGGTCGTCCCTCGTCGCGGGGCGCAGTGCACCGGTCGAGTCGCTCATCCGGGCGGCACCTGACACCACGACACGTCGAACCCCGAGAGGGCGACGACCTCCGCGCCGGTCGCGATCTCGACGATGTGCGACTCGAGCCGCTCCGGCAACGGCAGCCGGTACCGGTCGTACGGGTTGGCGACGGCATCCGGCGCCACCGTGATCGCCGCGTATCGCCCGCTCGGCGAGACGCAGGTGTGCAGCACGACATCCGTGGAGGGCAGCTCCATCAGCACGTCGGTGGCACCATCGGCGGCCACCGCGGCGACGGTCGTGCCCACAGGGATGCCGGACTCGTCTGTCGGCGCGCCGACGCGCACGGTGCCGCCGCCCGGGACGGGCGTGATCGCGCCGCGCAGGCCGAGATCCTCGTCCGCCGCGACGAGATCGGTCTCGGCGGCGTCGGACAGGTCGATCACCCGCATCCCGTCGAACCGCGCCACGATGGCCTCCGACGAGCCGCGGGCGATGCCCTCGATCGAGAGCGCCGAGCCGAGCGCGGTCGCGCCCTCGCCCGTCGCGCCCGTGAGCAGCAGCGAGCCGTCGAACGAGAGCAGCAGGATGCTGTCGGTGTCGGGAACGAACCGCCACTCGGCGATGCGCGCGTCGGCGCCCGTCACCGCGACAGGGGTGGGGTCGACGTCGGCTTCGGTCTCTTTCAGCGATGCGGTGAACAGCGCGCTCTCGGTTCCGCCGGCGGCGCCGAGGTCGGCATCCGAGAAGGTGTAGCCGATGAGCTCGCCGCGATCTGCGCTCTGCAGGTTCGAGACGTACCCTTCCCCGGGGAGGGGGAGCGTTCGCTCATCGCCGCCGTCCAGGTCGGTCACGATGAGCTCGGAGACGTCGTCGACGACGACCGAGACGACGAGGTGGCTCGAGGTCGCCCGGAAGTCCTCGATGTGGTCGTTGCGGAACACCGGCACGGCTTCGTCGCCGGTCAGGTCGGTGCGATAGATCGTGTCGCCGCTCGTCGTGCGCTGCAGCAGGAACACGTGCGTGGCGGGGGTGCGGAAGGTCTCG
The DNA here is from genome assembly GCA_963781135.1 of uncultured Actinomycetota bacterium. Classification (GTDB taxonomy): domain Bacteria; phylum Actinomycetota; class Actinomycetes; order Actinomycetales; family Microbacteriaceae; genus Microbacterium. The sequence goes on from CAWADY010000008.1 coordinate 40,835, forward strand.
GTGAACGTCGCCGAAGGGCCGCCCCCGAGTCCCTCGACGTCCGCGAACGACACCGTGTACTCGGTGTCGTCGAACAGCGGGATCGCGAAGCGCACGCCCACGCTTCGCCCGGACGTGTCGACCGTGAACGGCGTCTCGGGCGTGACGGTCACCTGGCCGGGGTCGACCTCGGCGAGCGATTGCGACGTGGTCACGATCAGCCGGGATCCGGATGCCGCCGCCGCGGCCTCTGGATCCACCTGCACCGACGACACGCGTGGGCCCTGTGCGACGCTCGCCGCCGCGCCCGCGAGTCCGACGACCGCGAGCACCGCGATGACGACTGCGAACGAGACGAGGAACGCGCGTCCTCGCCGCTTGCGGGAGCGACCGGCGCGCGTCGGAGCGTCAGTACTCATACGGGTCCGCGGGCTCGTCGATCGGCTCGACCGAAGACGCATCGATCTCGAGCCGGCCGTCGGCGGTCGAACTGACCGTCCCCGTGATCGTCACCCACTGGCCCGTCTCGAGGCCGCCGGATGCCGCCACCGGAATGCTGGCCGGCTGGGCGTCGATCACGCAGTGCGTGATGACGAGCCTCGTCAGATCGAAGCCCCCGGCGCTGCCGTCGCCGGGTGTGACGAAGCCGGTCAAGGTGACCGTGTCGCCGTCGAAGGCATCCGGATTCGTCGCGGTCGCGAAGACGGTCGCCCACTCGCCCACCCCGAACGACGTCGTATCTCCCGTGGCGGCCAGGGTGACGGCATCCGACCCGGCGAACAACGGCGGCGCACCGACGTCGCGCGACATCGCGAGCTCGGCCGACAGCGACGCCGGCGGCAGCACGAGCGTGAGCAGAACCACCCCCGATGCGGCGACGCCGCCGGCGACGGTCGCGGCGAGCGCGACCGGGTGTGCGGGGTGATCCACGTGATCGTGCGCATCATCGGCGGCGTCGCCGTGGTCGTGGCCGTGGTCGGCCTCGGCCCCCAGCGGCAGGGCGAAGCTGAGCGCGGCGCCGACCAGGACGAGCACCGACATGCCCACCGCGAACCACGTCGATTCGGGGTTGATGTACAGCCCCAGTCGGCCCGTGAGGGCGAGTCCGAGGGTGACGACCGCGAGCACCGAGGCCAGCCCGACTCCGAGCCAGCGGGTGGCGAGGTATCCCGAGTCACGCAAGGAGATTCACCACCGATCCGATCGCGAAGGCGGAGAGGATCACGACCACGACGATGCCCGCGAGCGTGCGGGTGGTGAAGGTCGTGCGCATCAGAGCGAGCATCTTGATGTCGACCAGCGGACCCACCAGCAGGAACGCGACGATCGATCCGGGCGTGAACGTCGAGGCGAACGACAGCGCGAAGAAGGCGTCGACGTTCGAGCAGATCGAGACGACCATCGCGAGTGCGATCATCGCGACGATCGACAGGGCAGGATTCGACCCGATCGCAAGCAGCGCCTCGCGAGGGATGAGCACCTGCACCGCCCCGGCGAGCGCCGAGCCGATCACGAGCGCGGGCATGACCGCGCGCAGCTCGATCACGAACTGGGCGAGGCTCCGCCGGCCACGGCCACCCGGCTCATGGACGACCAGCTCGCACGTCGCGCGAAAACGATCGGTCAGCAGGCCGTCGGGGTCGGGATGCCGACTGTAGAGCCAGCCGATCAGGTTGGCGATCGCGTACCCGCCCAGCAGGCGGGCGATCAGGATGCCGTCGCTGAAGCCGAACGCCTGATGGGTCGTGATGATCACGATCGGGTTGACGATCGGCGCTGCGATCAGGAACGTCAGCGTCTCGGGAACGGAGAACCTGCGCATCAGGAGCCCGCGCGCGAACGGCACGTTGCCGCATTCGCACACCGGCACGACCATGCCCAGCAGCGACAGCACCATGCGGCGCGCCCACGCGCGGCGCGGCATCCAGCGTTCGATCACGCCCGGTGGCACCCAGACCTGCACGACGATCGAGAGCACCACGCCGAGCGCGACGAACGGGAGCGACTCGATCAGCACGCTGATCGCGAGGGTCAGGCCGTCCTGGGCGCGGGTCGGGAGGGGTGCCGCGAAGAACGCCGGGGCGAACGCATCGATCAGGAAGAGCCCGGCGATGACGAGCACGCCGATGCCGACCGCGACCCACGCCTTCGACACACGCGGGCGCGCGACGACGGTCGTGGACGACCTACTCGCCGCCACGCTCGCTCGCTCGCGCCTGCGCGCACGACGCGCACAGCCCGAAGATGTCGACGACGTGCTCTGCCTCGCTGAAGCCGTGCTGGGCCGCGGTCTTGCGGGCCCACTGCTCGACATCGGTCGCCTCGATCTCGACGGTCAATCCGCACGAGCGACAGATCAGGTGGTGGTGGTGACCGACGGTCTTGCAGGCCCGATACAGGCTCTCGCCCTCGGGACTCTGCAGCGAGTCGGCGTCGCCCTGAGCGGCGAGACCGGCGAGCGCGCGGTAGACGGTCGCCAGGCCGATGCCGGTGTTCTCCTCGCGCAGCATCGCGTGCAGGCTCTGCGCGCTCACGAAGCCGCTCGTCTCGCCGAGCGCTTCGCGCACCCGATCGCGCTGCCACGTGTTGCGCTGAGCCATGGTCGGATTCTACCGATCGCCTCTGTGGGCAACCTTGGAGGCGGTCGCTGCGGTGACCCGATCGCGGCGCGAGCCGATGACGCGGCACACCACATAGATCGCGAACGAGATCGTCGTGATGTACGGGCTCACGGGCAGCGTTCCCGCGATCGCGAGAAGGATGCCGCCCACGGCCGAGACGAAGCCGAAGACAGCGGCGAGCAGCGGCACCGAGGTGGGCCCGCTGGCGATGCGCATCGCGGCCGCCGCGGGTGTGACCAGCAGCGCCATCACGAGCAGTGCTCCGATGATGTGCACGCTGACGGCCACGATGAGTCCGAGCAGGAGCATGAACGCGAGCGACACCGCGGTGGTCGGCACGCCGCGAGCCGCGGCGGACTGCGGGTCGAGCGAGTCGAAGCGCAGCGGACGCCAGATGAACAGCATCCCGAGCAGGACGAACGCGCTGATCGCGATCAGCCAGCCGAGCTGTCCGGTCTGGACCGAGACGATCTGCCCGGTCAGCAGGCTGAACCGGTTGGCGCTGCGGCCGTCGTAGAGCGAGAGGAAGAGGATGCCCAGCCCCAGTCCGAAGGGCATGAGCACGCCGATGATCGAGTTGCGATCACGTGCCTTCGCGCCCAGGACACCGATGATCGCCGCGGCCACGAGTGAGCCGACGATGGATCCGGTCACGACGTCGAAGCCGACCAGCAGCGCGAAGGCCGCGCCCGCGAACGACAGTTCGCTGATTCCGTGCACCGCGAAAGCCATGTCGCGCTGCATCACGAAGACGCCGACGAGTCCGCCGACGAGACCGAGCACCGCGCCGGCGATGACGGAGTTGGCGACCAGGGCCAGGATCGCGCCGTAGTCGGCGACCCCGCCGAACATGGCGTCCCAGATGTCGGGCCAGTTCACTCGTGGCCCTCCTCGTGGTGGTGGTGCGACTCCTCGGCGTCCGGCGCACCGACCACGACGAGCCGGTCGCCCGCGCGCAGCACGAACACGTGCGCGCCGTACAAGTCGGTCAGCACGTCCGAGCGCAGCACTTCGCCCGGCGTGCCCAGCGTGAAGCGACCGTTCGCGATGTAGAGGATGCGGTCGACCTTGCCCAGCAGCGGATTGATGTCGTGCGTCACCAGCAGCACGGCGGCGCCGGTGTCTCTGCGGTGCCGGTCGATCAGTCCGACGACCGCCTGCTGATTCGCGAGGTCCAGACTCGTCAGCGGCTCGTCGCACAGCAGGAGCTGTGGCTCGTCGGCGAGCGCCTGCCCGACGCGGAGGCGCTGCTGCTCGCCGCCGGAGAGCATCCCCACCGGGCGGTCGGCGAACTCGCGCGCACCGACGGCGTCGATGAGGCGGTCCACTCGGCCGCGGTCGCTGCGCCGTGGAAGCGGCAGACCGAAGCGGTGACCGTCGACGCCGAGGGCGACGAGGTCGCGGCCGCGCAGCGCCGTATCGCGCGGGAGCGGCCGCTGCTGCGGGATGTAGCCGATCCGGCGGTTACCGCGACCTCGAACCTCTTCGCCGAGCGCGGTGATGTGCCCGGAGCTGAGGCGCTCCAACCCCAGGATGGCTCTGCAGGAGCGTGGTCTTGCCCGAGCCGCTGGGCCCGAGCACCGCGATCAGCTCGCCGGAACCGGCGGTCAGGTCCAGCCCGCTCCACAGCTCACGTTCGCCGCGCCGCAGCGCGGCGCCGCGGATCTCGAGCGGGGCGGTCGTGGTCACTTCTCGAGCGCTCCCGCGAGGGCCTCGATGTTCGCCGTCATCCACGAGAGGTAAGTCTGGCCGTCGGGGAGGGTTTCGGAGAACTCGATGACCGGAATCCCCTCCGCGTCGGCCTCGGAGATCACCTCGGTCGTCTCCGCCCCGCCGGTCTGCGAGTTCACGATCACGACGCTGACTTCGCCCGAACGCAGCAGGTCGAGCGAGTCGAGGAGGGCCGAAGGAGACACATCCTGACCTTCCTCGACGGCTTCGCTGAACGCGTCGGGCGTCGCGTTCACCAGGCCTGCGGACGTGACCAGATACAGGGGCACCGGCTCGGTCACGAAAACCTTCGACACCAGCGTGCGCCGCATCGATCTCGGCGAGGGCCGCCTCGAGGTCGGCGGTGCCGGCGGCGAAGGCTTCGGCGTTCGCCTCGAACGTGGCGGCATGCTCCGGCAGAAGTTCGGAAAGTTCGTGGGCGAGCTCTTCGGCGAGGTGCTCAACCGTGTGCGGGTCGTACCAGACGTGCTCGTTGAAGCCCTCGACGTGGCCATGGTCACCGTGCTCGTCGGTGTGCGCGCCCTCCGATTCAGCATCGTGGCCGGCGTTGTCGGGCCAGTCGTGCGAGAACTCGACGGCGGTGATCACGGGCGCCTCCGAGCCGCTGGACTCGATCAGGGCGTCGATGAACGCGTCGTAGCCGCCGCCGTTCTCGATGATGAGAGCGGCGCGCTGCACCGTCAGCTGGTCGCGCGCGCTCGGCTCGAACGAGTGCGGGTCCTGGCCGGTGGACGACACGATCGCGGTCGCGTCGACGAACTCGCCGCCGATCTCCTGGGCGATCTGTGCGTAGACGTTGGTCGATGCCACCACGGCGATGCCGTCAGCGGATGCCGCAGCATCCGGTCCCGCTCGAGGCGCAGCCTGCGAGCACGAACGCTGCGGCCCCCGTGACGGCGAGCAGCGTGAAAGCGCGGGTTCTGCGGGGCATGCCCCCACCCTAACGCTATTGATAATCGTTCTCAAACCGGCCCGACGCCCTCGACCGCTACTCACAGTGGCGACCGCCCCCAACGCTCCGCACGCGCTCGCCAGCGTGAGTAGCGGTCGGCCAGGTGGGGGGTCAGTCCAGCAGGAGGGCGGGCTCCTCGAGCACTGACGCGATGTCGGCGATGAAGCGTGAGACGCCGTCGCCGTCGACGACGCGGTGGTCGAACGATCCCGACACCGTGGTCACCCAGCGGGGGCGGACCTCGCCGTCGACGACCCAGGGCTTTTGCCGGATGGCCCCGAGCGCGACGATGCCGGCCTCGCCCGGGTTGATGATCGGAGTGCCGGCGTCGACCCCGAAGACGCCGATGTTCGTGATCGTGATCGTGCCGCCCTGCTGGTCGGCGGGGGTCGTCTTGCCCTCGCGCGCCGTGAGCGTGAGCTTCTCGAGCGCCCGCGCGAGCTCGCGGGTGTTGAGGTCCTGCGCGTCCTTGATGTTCGGCACGAGCAGGCCGCGAGGCGTGGCGGCGGCGATCCCCAGGTTCACGTAGTGACGCACGCGGATCTGCGCGCCGTCGTCGGTGTCGGCCCAGGCCGCATTCACCATCGGGGTGCGGCGCACGGCCCAGATGACCGCGCGGGCCATGATCAGCAGCGGCGAGACCTTCACATCGGCGAAGTCCGTGGACGTCTTCAGTCGCTTGACGAGCTCCATCGTGCGCGACGCGTCGACGTCGACCCAGACCGAGACGTGCGGCGCGGTGTAGGCGCTGCTCGTCATCGCGGTGGCCGTCGCCTTGCGCACACCGCGCACCGGGATCGACTCCTCGCGACCCTCGACCGGGTCGGGCAGCGCGGGCGTGCGCGGGGCGGGGGCGGATGCCGCGGCATCCGGAACTGGCACGGGAATGGTCTCTTCGCGGACGGCACCCCACTCCGGCGTCTCGATGTTGCGGAACACGCTGGCCTGAGAGGCGTGCTTCATGACGTCTTCGCGCGTCACCTCGCCGGCCGATCCGCTGGGCGTCACATCGACGAGGTCGACGTTCAGATCGCGGGCGAGCTTGCGGATCGGGGGCTTGGCGACGATCCCGACCGACGCCCGCACCGGGCGCTCGGCCGGCTTGCGCCGGCGCGACTGCACGTGTCCGGCGCTGCCGTATCCGACCAGCACCGATCCACCGCCGTCGGCCTCGGGCTCGTGCGGTTCGCCGTGCTCGCTCTGGCCCGCCGTCGCCGGCGGTGCCGAGGAGTCGGCGCCGGCGATCGTGATGATCGCCGCACCGACGTTGACCGTGTCTCCCTCGGAGGCGAGCAGGTCTCCGACGACGCCCGCGAACGGCGAGGGCAGCTCGACGAGGGACTTGGCCGTCTCGATCTCGACCAGCACGTCGTTGACGGCCACGGCGTCACCGGGCGCGACCCGCCACGACACGATCTCGGCTTCGGTGAGACCCTCGCCGACGTCGGGGAGGAGGAACGTCTGAGTGCTCATCCGGTGTCCTTTCGGAACAGCGTCAGGTCAGTAGGCCAGGGTGCGGTCGACGGCTTCGAGGATGCGGTCGGCATCCGGCAGGAAGGTGCCCTCGAGCTTCGCCGGCGGGAACGGGGCGTCGAAGCCCGACACGCGAAGCACGGGGGCCTCGAGCGCGTAGAACGCCTTTTCCATGACGGTCGCGGCGACCTCCGAGCCGAGCGAGGAGAATCCGGGCGCCTCCTGCGCGTAGACCATCCGGCCGGTGCGGCGCACCGAATCGAGGATCGGCCCGTAGTCGACGGGGGAGAGCGAGCGCAGGTCGATGACTTCGCAGCTCGTGCCCTCCGACTCGGCGAGCGCCGCCGCCTGCAGCAGCGTGGCGACCATCGCGCCGTGACCGACGAGCGTGACGTCGGTTCCGCGTCGCACGAGACGGCTCGCGTGCAGGGGGAGTGCCCGACCCGATGTGTCGACCTCGCCCTTCTGCCAGTACCGGCTCTTCGGCTCGAGGAAGATCACCGGGTCCGCAGAGGCGATCGCGTCCTGGATCATCCAGTAGGCGTCGTTCGGTGTCGACGGGCTGACCACTCGCAGGCCGGGGGTGTGCGCGAAGTACACCTCCGGGCTCTCCTGGTGGTGCTCCACGGCGCCGATGTGTCCGCCGTAGGGAATGCGGATGACCACCGGCATGCTGACGGCGCCCTCATGGCGGTTCGTGATCTTGGCGAGCTGAGAGGTGATCTGGTCGAACGCGGGGAAGACGAACCCGTCGAACTGGATCTCGCACACCGGCCGGAACCCGCCCATCGCGAGCCCGATCGCGGTTCCGACGATGCCCGACTCGGCCAGTGGCGTGTCGAGCACGCGCTGCTCGCCGAAGTCGGCCTGCAGGCCCTCGGTGACGCGGAACACCCCGCCGAGCTTGCCGATGTCTTCGCCCATGAGCAGCACGCGGTCGTTCTCGGTCATCGCGCGCCGCAGTCCGGCGTTGAGTGCGCGGCTGAAGGGCATCGTCTCGATCGCAGAACCCGTCGTCGGCCGCCTGTTCGCTCTGGACGGTGCCGCTCTGTATGGTCTCGGTCACGATGCCCCCTCTTCGAACGAGGCCTCGTACCCGGCAAGCCACGCGCGCTGCTCGTCGATCAGAGGGTGGGGCTCGCTGTAGACGTGGTCGAACATCAGGTCGGTGGGGATGCCGCCGAGTTCCACGGTGCGCACCCGGGCGTCGTCGGCCACTTCGGCGGCCTCGGCCTCGATGCCGGCGAAGAATGCGTCCGAAGCCCCCCGGCCGCGCAGATACGCGCGCATGCGGGCGATCGGGTCGCGCCGCGCCCACGCTTCCTCCTCATCGGAGGTGCGGTACTTCGTCGGGTCGTCACTGGTGGTGTGAGCGCCCATCCGGTACGTCATCGCCTCGATCGCGCGCGGACCGTCGCCTGCGCGAGCCTCGTCGAGGGCGACGCGCGTCACCGCGTAGCTGGCCAGCACATCGTTGCCGTCGATCGGAATGCTCGGGATGCCGTACCCCGCGCCACGGCGATACAGCGGCGACCGCGACTGGGTCGCGACCGGCACCGAGATCGCCCACTGGTTGTTCTGCAGGAAGAACACCTCGGGCGTCCGGTAGCTCGCGGCGAAGACCATGGCTTCGTGCACGTCGCCCTGACTCGAAGCCCCGTCGCCGTAATAGACGATCACGGCTTCGTCGCGGGTGGGATCCCCGGAGCCGGACTTGCCGTCGAAGGCGAGCCCCATCGCCAGTCCCGTCGCATGCAGCGTCTGAGACCCGAGCACGAGCGTGTAGATGTGCGTGTTGCCGTTCTTCGGGTCGTACGGGTTCCACCCGCCATGGGTGAGCCCGCGCATCACCCGGATGATGTCGACCGGGTCGACGCCGCGGATCGTGCACACGACGTGCTCGCGGTAGGACGGGAACAGGTGGTCCTGCGTGCGCGCGGCGCGGGCCGACCCGACCTGCGCCGCCTCCTGGCCGAAGCTCGGCGGCCACAGCGCGAGCTGGCCCTGCCGCTGGAGGTTGGTGGCCTGCTGGTCGAACGCCCGGATCACGAACATGTCGCGGTAGAAGCCTTCGAGCTCGGCATCCGTCAGTGCGTCGATGATGCCGAGATACGGCTCCGCAGCGGGGGTCGGCGCGAGGGTCCCGTCGGCGGCCAGCACGCGGACCAGATCGGGCGCATCGCCGGGCACGACCTCATCAGGAACCGCTTCTTGAGGCAAAGTCACCGTTCTACGCTAGCCCGCGCCCTGAGTGGCCCTCTGGGAGGTCCTTCACAACGGATGCCGCGATCCATAGGACCTTCTCGACAGAGTCTTCTTCGCCCACACTGATCCGCAGGCCGTCGCCCGCGAAGGGGCGGACGATGAGGCCGGCCGCGTCGAAGGCGGCGGCCAGATCGAGAGTCTCGCGTCCGGCGGGGAGCCACACGAAGTTGCCCTGAGCCTCGGGGATGCGCCATCCGCTGGCCCGCAGGGCGATGGCGAGCCGGTCGCGCCGCTCTGCGATCACGTGGACCCGCTTGAGCAGCTCCTCCTCCTGGTCGAGGCTGGCCAGCGCGGCCTCTTCGGCGTGCGCGGTGACCGAGAGCGGGATGCTCGTGCTGCGGGCGGCATCGAGGATGCGCGCGTTGCCGATCGCATAGCCCACGCGCAGCCCTGCGAGCCCGTACGCCTTGGAGAACGTGCGGAGGACGACCACGTTCGCGCGACCCTCGGCGCCGAGCACATCGAGGCCGTCGACCGACTCGGGGTTCGTCACGAACTCGGCATATGCCTCATCGAGAATGATCAGCACATCCGACGGAACGGAGTCGGCGAACGCGTCGAACTCCGCCTGCGTGACGACCGGGCCGGTCGGGTTGTTGGGGCTGCACACGATGATGGCGCGCGTGCGATCGGTGATCGCCGCGGCCATCGCGGGAAGATCGTGTCGCGCATCCTCGGTCAGGGGCACCTGGATGGGTGTGGCCCCGGCGACCACGGCGAGCCAGGGATACGCCTCGAACGATCGCCACGCGAAGATGACCTCATCGCCTGGTCCGGAGGTCGCGAGCACGAGCTGGGCGAGGATCGACACGCTGCCCGCGGCGATGTGCACCGAGTCGTCGTCGACCCCGAAGCGGTCGGCCAGGCGATGCCGCAGACGAGCCGCCGTGGCGTCGGGATATCGGTTGAGGGCGGTCGTGGCGTGCACTGCGTCGAGCACGCCCGGGAGCGGGTCGAACGGGTTCTCGTTGCTCGACAGCTTGAACGCATCGTCGCCGGCCTGCTTGCCCTGTTTGTACGGCGGCAGCGCGGCGATCTCAGGGCGTACCCGCACGGGGATATCGGGGGCGTCGGTCACCTTGCGAGTCTAGGAGGCGGATGCTCTCCATGTCAGACTGGCCAGACTATGGGCTTCCTCATCCGTGTCGTCGTCAATGCCTTCGCGATCTGGGTCGTCACCCTGATCCCCGCGCTGCAGGTCACCGTCATCGCCTTCCCTCCCGGCGAGACCCTGCAGTACGTTCTCACGCTGCTGATCGTGGCTGCGATCTTCGCGCTCGTGAACACGCTCATCGGCACCGTCATCAAGATCCTGGCGTTTCCGATCTACATCCTCACGCTGGGGCTGATCGGCCTCATCATCAACGCCTTCCTGCTGTGGCTGACCGCCTGGATCACGAGCTTCTGGAGCTGGGGACTGCGCGTCGAGGACTTCTGGTGGGGCGTGGTCGCGGCGATCATCATCTCGCTGATCAACTGGGTCTTCGGCATCATCCTGCGCCCGAAGAAGCAGGACTGAGGGGCACCGGCCACGGGTGCGGCATCGGTGCGACCGGCTCGATGCCCACCCGATCAGCCGCGTACTCGGTGATCTCGACGGATGCCGCTGAGCCGAGTTCGTCGAACAGCCCGCGCACCGCGTCCATTCGCGGATCCGTCGAGGCGTCCAGGAGTCGCGCCGTCTCGGTGTAGCCGTCGATGCCGTGCGCAGGCAGCCGATAGTCGTGCATGCCGAGCGCCGGGTCGGCCGTGCGTTCGGCGATGAAGCTGCCGGGCGCCCCGACCGCGCTCGTGTGACCGCCACCGGCGAGCGTCGTCACCGGATCGTCGCTGTGCCGCAGCGCAATGCTGAGGGTGCCGTCGCCGACATGCGCCTCGACGGGCGACCCGAGCGAGACGAGGGTCTGCACGTCATAACCCCCCTCGAGTGCCACATGGGCGTTGACCATCGCGCCCTGCGAGTGACCGAAGGCGTGCACGACATCTCCGGGTTCCGCGCCGGCGTCGGCCAGCGCGGCGAGTGTCGCGTCGTACGAGGCCGACCGCTCTCCGGTGTAGAGCTCGGCGTTCGACTCCATGTCGAACGGGTCGGTCGTGCTCGGCTGCATCGTCCGCGTGCCGGCGACGTACACCGCGAACTGGCGCGTGCCGTCGGGCATCGTGTACCGCTCGACGCGGATGCGGGTGTCGCCCTGCGGGATCCGTGCCGCGGCGTCGGCCAGCGAGCCGGGGGCGCCGGTCGCACCTCGGTTCGGCACCGGCGTCACGATCACCTCTTTCGCCGCACCGCGCAGGACGGCTGTCGACGGGACGGTACCTGCTCCGCTCGCGCCGATCGCCCGCTGCACCGACCAGGCGAACGGGATCGCGAGCGAGTGGAAGCCGGGTGCGAGCCACCACAGCATTCCGGGGGATTGCCGTGTGAGCTCGGCCGGCCAGCCGAACCAGTGCGCGAGGGCGCCGAGCCCCGCCTGCCGATCCGCTTCGGGGTGGGCACGGACGGCCGCGGCGATCCGTGCGTCCAGTCGCGCGACCGCCGCCTCGTCGCCGGCCGCCTGCGCCGCCGCGCGTTCGGACCTGCAGCTCCACGATGTCGTACACATCGGCCGCCATGCGCAGCGCGGCGGCGATGCCGTCGGCCTCTTCGATCACCGTCAGGATCCGTCGGCGCACGGTCTCGATCGTGGCCGACGCGTCCCACGTCGCGGGCGAGAGCTCGAACAGCCGCGATCCGGTCGATCCGACCAGGGCCGCGATATCGCCGAGTTCGCCGGCGAGTCCGTCGAATCCTCCCGCCACGGTGCGCAGAGTCGTGGTGTCGACCGCCACGACGCCGCCGCCGCGGATATCGAGTTCATCACTCATATGCCGTACCTCCACGCGAGCGCCTCGATGCGCGCCCGCTCGCGCGCGACGTCTTCGTTCGCGCCCTCGACGTACGCGGAGAGCCCGGCGACCTCGTGCCGCCAGGCGTCGGCGCTCACGTGGAATCTGGTGGCGGCATCCGTTCTCCAATCCGTCTGATCGGCGAGACGCACAGCCCGTGCTGACACATCCGTGAGCCGGACGATCGCCTCTCTCAGCTGGCGCTCGATCGTGGAGAGCACCTCGATCTTGCGCGGGGCGTCGGGATCGAGCGGCATCGACATGGAACCACCCTGCGTCCGACGGATGGGGCTCGGATGCCGCGCCGATCCACCGGGGAGAACTCGAAGTCCAGCAGCGTTGTGCAGGAACCGCCCGACCGTCGCAGAATGTACCCATGACTGCGACCGCCGTGGAGCCCTTCCACGTCGTGTTCGTGTGCACGGGCAACATCTGCCGGTCGCCGATGGCGGATGTCGTCTTCCGGTGGTTCGCGGAGGCCGCGGGACTCGGCGACCGCGTCGCCTCGACCAGCGCCGGCACGGGTGACTGGCACGTCGGCGAGCGGGCCGACCAGCGCACGATCGATGCGCTCGACCGTCATGGATACGACGGCACACGGCACCGAGCTCGGCAGTTCACGCACGCGGACTTCGCCCGCAACGACCTGGTCGTCGCCCTCGACCGCAGTCACGAGCGCATCCTGCGCGGATGGGCGCGCACCGAGGCCGACGCCGACAAGATCGCGCTGCTCATGTCATTCGAGCACGGAGCCCGCACCCTCGACGTTCCCGATCCGTACTACGCCGGCCCGGGCATGTTCGACGAGGTCCTCGTCATGATCGAGGGCGGCAGCCGTTCCCTGTTCCGCCAGTTGGAGCCGGCGATCCGCCCCCCGGTCTCCCGGGAAGCGGATCGCCGCGCCGCGAACTAGCGACCGACGCGCACCTCGGCCGTCGTCTGGCCGTGTTGCCCGCGGCATCCGTCGCCTCGTACGTGAACGTGTACACGGAGTCGATGGCGGCGATCACCGAGAACGTGGTCTTGCTCAGCTGAGTGATCTCCGCCTTCTTGTTGCCGTCCGCCGTCGAGTCGATCAACTCGTAGGTGACCGCGCCCGAATCGTCGGCCGCATCCACGGTGATCGTGACCTGCGCGGCTTGTTGTTCGGCGGCCAGATCCGCGCGGGCGACGCCGTGGCCGTGATCGTCGGCGGGACGGTGTCGAGGTCGATGCCGACGATCACCGGGTCGTGGTCGCTCGAGCGGAACGCGTCCGGCGCGAACCACTCCGTGATCTGCGACGCCGATTTGAAGTTGACGTTGTAGTCCAGGATCGGCGCCTCGTCGGCGTTGATGCTCCACGGCGTCGGCGCCCGTCACGTCCGCGAGCGAGCTCCTTGCCGGCGAGTGCGTAGTCGAGGTAGCCCGACCAGCCCGTCGAAGACGTAGGAGTAGGCCTCTTCGCCCTGATCGCGAAGGAGCAGGTCGGTGTACCCGCCCGCGATCAGCGCATCGATCGGGTCTTCCTTGTCGTACGAGTTGAGGTCTCCCATGATGAGCTCGCGCCCGACGGTGCCCTGATCAGTGGGGTCGGTGGCGAGCCACTTCGCGAGCGCTTCGGCCGCAGCCGTGCGCGTGAGCGTTGCAGTTGCCCGAACCGTCGCCGGTGTCGGGGTCGCCCGCGCATGCGGAGCCCTTCGACTTCAGGTGGTTCACGACGACCGTCACCGTCTCGCCGGTCCGACCGACGCTGAACGTCTGCGCGAGGGCCGGGCGATTAGTTGCTCAGAAAGGTCGGATCCACTGTGCTGTCGAGCACCGCCTCCACCCCCAGCGGGCGGACCGACGCGGGCTTGATAGATCAGCGCGTTGGTGATCACATCGGTTCCGAGGCTACCGGTCGGGATGTAGGCATAGGTCCCGGGACCCAGGCGTGTCGTTCAGCGCAGTCATGAGTGTCGCCACGGCCGCGTCGGTCGCGCTGTTCTCGATCTCGATCAGACCGAAGACATCAGCGTCGATCGCCGCGAGGCGCTCACGATCTTCGCCTCCTGTCGTTCGAACTCGATAGTCGACTCTCGGCGCCTCGCGAGCCGATTCGGTGGTGAAGTAGTTCAGCACGTTGAAGCTCGCGACGTCAGGTCGCCGCCGACTTCGGGCACTTCGGGCCGGGGGTTCGCGGCGTGTAGTCCGCCGCCTCCGTGGGCTGAACCGCCCAGGTCCCGAAGTGATAGTCGAGGACGCCCGTGACATTGGTCAGCTGATCTCCGCCCGCAGGATCGTTCGCCAGGCTGAAGCCGCTCACCGTTCGGGTGGCGCAGCGGGTCGGGGTTCTGCGAGCGAACTCCGTCGTCGACGGTGATCCGCGCCAGATGTCTGCTCGCTGCTGCGAGCGCGATCGCCTCTTGCGCCCGGCTCGACGATCGCGGTGGGCGGTCACTGCCGGTGAGTCCGACCTCCACCGTGCCGTAGCGGCCGAACTCGAAGTGCTCGAGGATCGTGAGCGCCTGCGGAAGAGTCACGTACATGCCCTCGAGGGCCTCGCGCTGCTCCGGCGTCGCCGGCAGGTTCAGCGTCGCCGGCGTCGGGCAGCGCGGTTCCGGTCGCGCACACCTCGGCAGTCCCCGCGGTGATCTCGGTGAGCTGCCGTTCGGCGACGGTATTCGCTCACGATGCCCGCGACATTGACGATGTCACCCACTGAAACATCGACGGCGGCGTCACCGGGCGCGTAGACGAAGACGCCTTCCGAGGTCAGCGTGTCCTCGTCGGGAGAGGTGCTCTGCAGGAAGTAGCCGACGAGGCTGCCCGCCTGCTGGAAGTCGCCGACGACGATGCCTTCGACGCGCACGATCTGGCCGGCCAGCGGCGATGTCGCGCCCTGACCCTGGACGGAGCCGATGGTCACGGCGTCGAGGTCGCAACCCGCAACGGGATCGGGGTCGTCGGGTCGGGATCGTGTCGCAGGGTCCAGCGCGCAGTCGGCATCGTGTGCGCCGAGGCCGTCGGCGGTGTCTTGGGCGAAGCCGCTCCAGCCGACGGACGGGTCGAAGGCGTTCGCGCCGTCCGCGTCGCCGACGCAGGTGTCAGCGGCCCGACGCAGGGTGTTGTCGGCCGTCGAGGTCAGGCCAGAGCCCCACTCGCTGCCGGGATCGACGCCGATCTGTCCGAGGACGTCGACGATCGCGCCAGCCCTTGACGAGTGCGACGGCGTCGTCGCCGTTGAAGAGGCCTGCGCCGGTGGTCTGGTCGGCCGCCGCGAGGATCGCGGGAGTTGCGCCGACCGATGGACGCGAGGACGAACACGTCGTCGGCGCGCGATCGTGCCGGTGAGGGCGATCGGTGACGACCGGCCGTCGAGCCCGCCGTTGAAGTACAGCTGAACCGAGTATCCGGCGGCCGCGAGATCGACCGGCGCGGTGGTCGGGTTGTAGATCTCCAGCGCCTTGTTGTTGGACGAGCCTTCGATGTACTCGCTGAAAAGCAGATCTCCGGAGGCCGCGGAGGCGGGCGGCGCGAGTGCGACCACACCGGCTGCAGCGAGCGCGAGGGCGGCGACAGCCGCGGTGATACGACGGGGGGAAGGGCGCACGGAAAGACTCCGATCAAAGGGGGGATATCGGACGTCCGTTCAGGCTATGTCTCTCCTGTGACATACGGAACCCCCAGTCGGTGACCGATCGGTGAACGGCTCCGGAGGGTGCCGGACGCGGCCCCGGTAGGATTTGGTCCCGTGACCTCTCTCCCTCCGCAGCCGCTGAGTCCCCTGGACGGGCGGTACTTCGCCGCCGTCGGCGCCCTCGCCGACTATCTCTCCGAGGCCGGTCTCAACCGGGCTCGCGTCGAGGTCGAGGTCGAGTGGCTCATCGCCCTCACCGACCGTTCGCTGTTCGGCTCCTCCCCGCTGTCGGGCGCCCAGATGGACGACCTGCGGGCGCTGTACCGCGACTTCGGGCAGACCGAGATCGACTGGCTGGCCGAGAAAGAAGCCGTCACGCGGCACGACGTGAAAGCCGTCGAGTATCTCGTCCGCGACCGCCTGTCGGCGCTCGGGCTCGACGCGATCGCCGAGCTCACGCATTTCGCGTGCACGAGCGAGGACATCAACTCGGCGTCTTACGCGCTGACCGTCCAGCGCGCCGTCACCGCGGTCTGGCTGCCGAAGCTGCGCGCGGTGATCGCCGCTCTCCGCGACCTCGCCGACAAGCACCGGGATGCGGCGATGCTCGCCCGCACGCACGGCCAGCCCGCGACGCCGACGACCATGGGCAAGGAGCTTGCCGTCTTCGTCTGGCGGCTCGAGCGCGTCGCGGCGCAGATCGAGGCTTCCGAGTATCTCGCCAAGTTCTCCGGCGCGACCGGCACATGGTCGGCGCACCTGGCCGCCGAACCCGACGTCGACTGGCCCGAACTGTCGCGCTCGTTCATCGAGGGGCTCGGCATCGGCTTCAACGAGCTGACGACGCAGATCGAATCGCACGACTGGCAGGTCGAGCTGTACGACCGGGTGCGCCATGCCGGCGGCATCCTGCACAATCTCGCCACCGACATCTGGACCTACATCTCCCTCGGGTACTTCGCCCAGATCCCCGTCGCGGGTGCGACCGGCTCGTCGACGATGCCGCACAAGATCAACCCGATCCGCTTCGAGAACGCCGAGGCCAACCTCGAGATCTCGGGCGGCCTGCTCTCGACGCTCGCCTCGACCCTGGTGACCTCGCGCCTGCAGCGCGACCTCACCGACTCGACGACGCAGCGCAACATCGGGGTCGCCCTCGGGCACTCGCTGCTCGCGCTGGAGAACCTGCAGCGCGGTCTCGGCGAGATCTCGCTCGCCCAGCCCGTGCTGGATGCCGATCTCGATGCGAACTGGGAGGTGCTCGCCGAGGCGATCCAGACCGTGGTGCGCGCCGAGATCGCAGCGGGTCGCTCGCAGATCACCGACCCGTACGCGCTGCTGAAGGACCTGACCCGCGGTCGCCGTGTGGGCGGACCGCAGCTTGCCGAGTTCATCGAGGGCCTCGACATCGGGGACGCGGCCAAGCAGCGTCTTCTCGCCCTGACCCCCGGCACCTACACCGGTCTGGCCTCACGGCTCGTGGACCGGATCTAGGCCTTCGGGTCGTCCTTCGGGTCGACGGATGCCGCGGCACCGGGATCGGCGTCGTCAGCCTTCTCGTCGGGGAGCAGCACCGGCCGATCGATCTGCTTCTTGATCTGCGCGGGGTCCACCGCCAGGAGCATGAGCGCGACCATCACGAGCACCACGATGAATGTGATGCCGGCGACGATGAGTGCCAGCTGCAGTGCGGCCGGAGCCTGCGCGGGACTGCGCTGCTGGAAGAACCCCATCGAGACGAGGGTCACGACGCCGGCGAACAGCGCGGCGCCGAAAGCGAGCGCGAGCAGCTGAACGGGTTTCATCAGGTCGCGGCGGGTGGGCTTGTCATCGGTCATGCCGTGCCCCTCTCGTCGGTGGCGGATTCGCGGATGTCGGAGGCGGGCTCGCCGGGCGCCTCGGTGAGGACCGGCGTGGGCTTGCGAGGGGAGAGGCCGGCGATGGCGAGGTACACCGCGACGATCGCGGCGTAGGCGCCGAAGATGCCGACCCCGATGATGATTCCGGTGAGCGTGAACGTCGCGTCCGCATCTTCGATCGTGTACCGCAGCGCGTACGTCGTCGGCACGAAGAGCAGGCCCAGACCGAGGATGAGCGTGAGGATGCCGACGGTCAGGCCGTCGCGCGACTCGGTGCGAGCGGCATCCGTCTTCGGCAGCCCGCGAGCGGCTCGCAGACCCCGTGCGCCCATGACGGTCTCGGCGAGACCGGACAGGAGCGCCCAGGCGATCACGATCACGAAGAACATCGTGTCGTTGCGCAGCTGCGCGATTCCGGCGGCCAGACCGGCGATGACCGATATCGTGCCGAGACCGACGGTCGGCCAGCGCGTGTCGACCGTGAAGACGAGCCATCCGGCCGCGACCAGCACGAGGCCGGTCGCGAGCGCGAAGCCGCTGAAGATCGAGAGGCCGATGACCGACGAGTGATCGGGCGAGAAGGTGACCATGATCGCCGCGATCGCCGCGAACGCTGCACGGGCGAGCTGCACGTGCCGCACTTCGAAGCTGCGGGCGGCGGGGGCTTTTGTCACGGGATTTCCTGGCGCGAACGGTCCTGCAGAGGCAGGAGGGGAGAGGTCCCAGTCTACTTCGCGCTCCCTGGAGTCCCGGCCGTGCCGTCGATCACGAAGTCCGCCCGCGCGCGGGCGCCGTCGGCGTCGAAGAACGCCGCTTCTTCCGGCATCCACCGCTCCCACAGAGATCGGTGACTCTCGCCGTCCCGCTCGATGCCTCGGCGCAGCCGCACCTCGGCGGGAGCGTCGACCCAGACCCGCACCGCGAGCCGGTCGGCGATCTCGCGACGGGTGCACGTGACCCCTTCGAGGACGACGAACGGATGCAGCGCCACGCTCTTCCAGCCGGCGAGCGCGTCTCCGAATTCGTCGTTGTGCCAGTCGCGCACCTGGTAGCGCGCGTCTCGGCCGGCCAGCAGCGGGGTCAGCACCTGCGCATCGAACCGCGGCCACCATCCGGCGAAGTCGACCCACGACACGAAGTCGTCGATCTCGACGATCGGGGCACTCAGCACCTCGGCGACAGGACGCGCGATCGTCGACTTGCCCGCCCCGGACGGACCATCCACGCCGATGAGACGGACGCCCTCGATGGTGCTCGCCCGCGCGGCCCTCGCGATCGCCTCGACGACTTCTGGCTGCTGCATCGCCCTATCGTGCCAGGCCAGGCCCCCACCTCTGCGGGCCGCCTATCGTGAAGAGCGTGGAGGCTCACGAGATCGTCGTCATCGGAGCGGGTTTGGCCGGTCTGCGATGCGCGGCCCGTCTGGCTCACGCCGGCCACGATGTCGTCGTGCTCGAAGCGGGGGATCGGGTGGGCGGGCGGCAGCGCACCGACGAGGTCGACGGCTTCCTGCTCGACCGCGGCTTCCAGGTGCTGAATCCGGCGTATCCCGCGGTCAGACGCTGGGTCGACATCGACGCGCTGCGGATGCGGCCATTTCCCGTGGGTGTGCGGGTGCGACGAGAGAACACGGTCGCCGAGCTCCGGCATCCGCTTCGCCACCCGACCGGGCTGCCGGCCGTCCTGCGCAGCGGGCTGGTCTCGCCGAGGGATGCCGCCGCCCTCGTTCGCTGGATCACACCCGCGCTGCTGCGGCCGAAGTCGGTGATCGCCGGTGCGGACCGAACGCTGCGCGAAGGGTGGGACCGCGTCGGGCTCCGCGGCGCACTCCGCACCGAGGTGCTCGAGCCCTTCCTCGCGGGCGTGCTGGCCGATGACACCGGCGCGACCTCGGACTCCTTCGCCCGGCTGCTCGTCCGCATGTTCGCGGTCGGTCGGCCCGGCGTTCCCGAGCGCGGCATCGGCGCGCTGCCCGCGCAGCTCGCGCGCACGGCGACCGCCGCAGGTGCGGCGATCCGTCTCGGCCACCGCGCCACCGGCGTACGAGCTCGCGGCGGAAAGGTCGAGATCGCGGTCGACGGAGCCGACTCCCTTCACGCCCGCGCCGCGGTGGTCGCCGTCGGGCCCGGTCAAGTCGCGGACCTGCTCGATCTGCCCAGACCGGCGACGAAGGGTCTGCAGACGTGGTGGTTCTCGGCGGATGCCGCCCCTTCGGCATCCGCTCTCCTGTCCGTCGACGGCCGCCGTCGCGGGCCTGTCGTGAACACGGTCGTCATGTCTCACGCCGCTCCGTCGTACGCTCCCGCCGGTCGGCACCTGGTCGAGGCGACCTGTCTGCTGCCGGACGGTTCCACAGCGCGCGAGGCGGAGGTCCGCCGGCAGCTCGCCGAAGTGTGGGGCACCAGCACGGCGGACTGGCAGCTGCTGCGCCGCGACGACATCCCCGATGCGCTCCCGTCGCAACCGCCGCCTCTGCGCGTCACGAGCCCCGCCCGGTGCGGCGATGGCCTGTACGTCGCCGGCGATCATCGCGACACCGCGTCGATACAGGGCGCACTCGTGTCGGGCGAGCGGGCCGCGCGGGCCGTCCTCGCCGACCTCGGCTCAGCGGGCGCCTGAGGAGCCGGCATCGCGGGATAGCCTCGCACCGTGACGAGCCTTCATTCCGCGGATGCCGCGGTGACCCAGTTCGCGGTCCTCGACGCCCTGCTGGCCGGGGCGTACGAGTCCGGCATCAGCGTCGCCGCGGTGCGCGACCTCGGGGACTTCGGCATCGGGTGCTGCGACCATCTGGGCGGTGAGGTGCTCATCCTCGACGGAGAGGTCTACGAGTGCACCGTGGGCGAACCGCCCGACCGCATGCGCGACGAGCAGATCCTCCCGTTCGTCGACGTGAGCCGATTTCCGGCCGTGGAGCCGGTCGCGCTCGCCGGAGAGGACCTCTCGGGGTTCACCGAACGCGTGGAGACGGGGCTCGTCAGCCGCAACCTGTTCCACGCCGTCCGTGTGGACGGCCTCTTCGCGACGCTTCGCGTGCGCATCACGCCCCGCCAGCACCATCCGTTCCGGCCGCTGGCCGAGGTCACGAGCGGCCAGATCGAGACCGTTCTCGAGGGCTCTCGAGGCACGCTCGTCGGGTTCTGGGCGCCCGCGATCTATCAGGGCATCACGGTGGCAGGTCTGCACGTGCACTTCATCGCCGACGACCGCAGTGTGGGCGGTCACGTCCTCGACCTGACGATCGGCGACGCCCAGCTGAGAATGGCGGCCTACGCGCGCTTCGATCTGCGGCTTCCCGCCGACGACGTGTTCCTGCGGACCGAACTGACCCACGGTGAGGACCACCGCATCGTGACCGTCGAGGGCGGTTCGCACTGAGGCGATCCGATCGACCACCTCGTCGCGGTCGGAGCTATCATCACGCCGTGACCTTCACCGGATTCGATCCCGACGCACTCGCCTTCTATGCCGAGCTGCGGCAGAACAACACGAAGGAGTGGTGGGCTGCTCACCGCGCTCGTTTCGACGAACGCGTCGCCGCGCCGTTCGAGCAGCTCGCAATGGAGTTGGCCGATGAGTTCGGCGAGATG
Source organism: uncultured Actinomycetota bacterium (assembly GCA_963781135.1). Lineage (GTDB taxonomy): Bacteria > Actinomycetota > Actinomycetes > Actinomycetales > Microbacteriaceae > Microbacterium. Next base: position 61,791 of record CAWADY010000008.1, read on the forward strand.
AAGGTCTTCCGGCCGTATCGCGACGTGCGATTCAGCGCCGACAAGTCTCCGTACAAGCTCCAGATCGGCATGGTCACGCGCAGCGCTCCGGCCCACTACATCCAGCTCTCCGAAGAGGGGCTGCTCACGGGAGGCGGTGCCTACGACGTGCCGGCCGCCGCTCTGGCGAGGTTTCGTGAACTCGTCGACGATCCGGTCCTGCCGGCAGGCTCCAGCGCGTACTCGACGAACTCGACCGCCGCGGCTTCACTCCGATGACCGACGACGCGCTGCGGACGGCGCCCCGGGGCTATCGTGCCGATCACCCGCGGATCGAGCTGCTGCGGCTGCGCCGCCTGGCCGTGGGACGGCACGACGAACCCGCGGAGTGGATGTGGACGCCCGAGGCGCTCGACGCGGTTCGCGAGCGGTGGCGGGCCGTCTCGCTGTGGTGCGGGTGGCTCGACGACAACCTCGAGGGTTACCTCACCGCGCGGTGAGCGGCTCCGTCGTCACATCTGGTCGGCGACGACCGCTCCCACCGCCATGGCCGAGGCGGCCGGGCCCCGCGATGGCACGACCGGCAGCAGCGAGGTGTCACCCACCCGCAGACCTGCGATGCCGCGTACCCGGCCGGCGCCGTCGACGACAGCGCGCGGATCGGACGCGGGTCCCATCGGCGCTGTGCCAGACGTCGTATCGGTCGGCGACCCGTGATGCCAGCACACAGCCGGCGCTGCCGGCCCCGACGACAACAGGCGCGGCTTCACCGTTCGTTCACCAGCCACTGCATTCGTTCAGCGTCGCACACCGTCTGCGACGATCTGGACGCGGCGCGGCCGACGATCTCCGAACCGGATGGCACGGCTCACGACCAGTGCGCCGCTGGGTGCCGGAACCTCTCGTGCCGCCACTGAACGAGGTCTATCCTGGCCGTGGAGGTGGTGGACGATGCACGCCATCGCAGGAGATCGAGTCCGGATCCACGGGCGCATCGTCGGCGCAGCGGAACGGGTCGGCGAGGTCATCGAGGTTCGCGGGAGCGACGAGAATCCGCTTCTCGTCGTCCGATTCGACGACGGCCATCAGACGATCCTGGCGCCGGGCGGCGACTGCGAGATCCTCCATAAGGAGTGAACTCCCCGTAGCGCTCGCTAGAGCCCGACCGCCATGTCGGTGAAGCGCGAGAGGTGGCCCTGGAACGCCACGGCGATCGCGTCGGCCTGGCTGCTGTCGCTGAGGTCGTTCGGTGGACATTCGGCCGATCTGTTCAGGAGGCGGGCAGGATGATCCCCCCGGCGACCAGCAACGTCTTGCAGACTCGCTGCACAGCGTCGCATGCGTGCAGTACGTCGGGGGCGCCTTCGACGATGATGAGCGCTGTGTTTCCGTATGACCAGGCGACAAAGGGGTAGACCTGGATATCGTTTTGGGCCTCGGGGAGCGTGAAGACTTCGCGGGTGGTCGTATTCAGGAAACCTGACTGGTGACGGGTCGTTACGCCCAGGAGGAAGCGTCCATCGGGGCTCAGTCGTCCGGCCTGCGACTCGAACTCTGGCAGCGCCTGAGGAGCCGTGCCAGGTGCGCGGATGCCCAGGATTCCAAATATGCCGGGGTCTCCCCATGACCAGATCTCGGTTTCATCGTGCACGTCCCAGAGAGACGCGGGGAGATCCGTGTCCGGGTGGAGATACCGTTCACCTTCGAAGCCGTCGGTCTGGTCGGTGATCTCCCCCGTCCCGAGGTCCAAGCGAAGTACCTGACCTCGCATGGATTTCCACACCACTGCATCAGATGACACCTGCAAGAATCCGTTCCCGCCCGCGTGGTGCTCGCCTCCCGGTGAGTCAGCAACGCTCGCGGTTATCACCCGTGCCACCTCTGCGCCGTCGACAGTGTCGTAGACGACGAGTTCGTCTCCCTCGAACCAGGCCGAGAGGTCACCTTCAGGGTCACCCCCCGGACCTGCCGCGGAACCGCTTCCGACGACTCGGGGTTCACCACCCCAAGGGTGGAACCACACATCGTCATTTACCGGGTCGAGATAGAGTGCGCCGGTTCGTACGAGGCTGAGATGCGACCCGCGGTCGCTGGTGGGGTCCGCCAGTGGTACTGCCGTCTTCTCGACGACGTCATCCCGGTGCAGCCCGGCGTCGTCGTACCAGACTGCCGCATCCTGCATGACGAGCCCCGGTGTGCCGGGCGACCGTGGGTCCGTGCTCGCAGCATCATCCCGGACCTCGGATGTGGGTGTGATCGAGGCCGACACCCCGCTGCCATCTCCAACGGTGCAGGCCGCTAGCGCGAGGGCGACCGCCGGGACCGCCGTCGCCGCGATCGCTGCGAGGAGGCGTCGACGGAGCGTGTCGCCACCGCCCTGACACCCGGTTGCACTGACCATCATGAGATCCCGATGCGCGACGGTCACAAGGCGTTTCTCGATCGTCTCAGCGGTATCAAGCTCCGCCAGACGGCTCCCCGCGGATGCCGGATACAAACCCCATTACGGCAAGCACTCATCGCAGACATCCTTCGAGCACAGCACTGTGGCTACAGAAGGTGCCCGACATCGCTGCAACGCCCAAAAGCCGAAGCGACGACCCCCAATCGTCCAGACCACCCCCGCTGCGGCAGACGGTATCAGCGGCTCAGGCCGCCCACAACCCACCCAGCGACGCGCCCTGAGCGCCTTGAACCAGCAACGATGACACCGATCGGGCGCGGCAAGTGGCGAAACCGCCATTGCCCTGAACTGCCACGGCAGCCCTCAATACGGCGTGGAAGCCACACAGCTCGCTAGAGCCCGACCGCCATGTCGGTGAAGCGCGAGAAGTGACCCTGGAACGCCACGGTGATCGTGTCGGTGGGGCCGTTGCGGTGCTTGGCGACGATCAGATCGGCCTCGCCCGCGCGGGGGCTGTCCTTCTCATAGGCCGACTCGCGGTGCAGGAGCACCACCATGTCGGCATCCTGCTCGATCGAGCCCGACTCGCGAAGGTCGGAAAGAGCGGGCTTCTTGTCGGCGCGCTGCTCGGGACCACGGTTCAGCTGCGACAGCGCGATGACCGGAACCTGCAGCTCCTTCGCGAGAAGCTTGAGCGCCCGGGAGAACTCCGACACCTCCTGCTGACGTGACTCGACGCGCTTGCCGCTCGTCATGAGCTGCAGGTAGTCGATGATGACCATCTTCAGACCCTGGCGCTGCTTGAGGCGGCGGCACTTCGCGCGGATCTCCACAAGCGTCATATTGGGGCTGTCGTCGATATAGAGGGGTGCGTCGTTGATGCGCCCTCTCGTCGAGGCGATCGTGGTCCAGTCGCGGGAGTCCAGCGTTCCCTTGCGCATGTTCTGCAGCGGAACCGCACCCTCGGCACTCATCAGGCGCATCGCGATCTCACTGCGCCCCATCTCGAGCGAGAAGAGGATCGTGGGGAAGCCGTGCTTGATCGCGGCGGACCGGGCGAAGTCGAGCGCGAGGGTTGACTTACCCATCGCGGGTCGCGCGGCGATGATGATCATCTGGCCGGCATGCAGTCCGTTGGTGAGCTGGTCGAGTCCCGAGAAGCCGGTGGGGATGCCGGTCATCTGGCCGTCGCGGCCGCGGGCTGCTTCGATCTCATCGACTGCGGCGCTCACCGCGACCTCGAGCGGCACGTAGTCCTCGGCGGCGTCCGCGCCGGTGACGCCGTAGATCTCGGCCTGTGCGTTGTTGACGAGGTCGAGCGCTTCGCCCTGGCCCGAGTAGCCCATCTGCACGATGCGTGTGCCGGCGTCGACCAGGCGGCGCAGCAGCGCGCGCTCCGAGACGATCGAGGCGTAGTAGCCGGCGTTCGCGGCCGTGGGCACGATCGAGGTGAGCGTGTGCAGGTAGTCGGCGCCGCCCGCGCGCTGCAGCTCGCCGGTCTTGATCAGTTCGTCGGTGACGGCGACGACGTCCGTGGGCTCACCGTGTGAGTACAGCGTGAGCACGGCCTCGAAGATGAGCTCGTGCTTGGGAACGTAGAAGTCCACGCCGCGAAGCGTCTCGATGACGTCGGCGACCGCATCCTTCGACAGCAGCATGCCTCCGAGCGCGCTCTGCTCCGCGAGCATGTCGTGCGGCGGCGTGCGCTCGTGCTCTCGACGCTGCCCCCAGGCGCTCGTCCGAGATGTCGGCAATCGACATATGCACTTCCTTCACGTCGTCTGGCCACGGCAAAGCACGGTTCACCCGGGATCGCTGCGAAGAGCGAACGCGCTCCAGCACGACGAGACAGAATGCCGAAGCATCCCTCTCGTCCCGCTTTCAGCAGAACACGAACCGCCGACATACGTCTGCGTCGACGTGTCGCGCGTTGATCCCCCGTGGGCCGCACCCCACGCTAGAGAGGGGCTTCCCGACATGCAACAGCACTTGTGGATAACTCTGTGGAGAGCCTGCGCGAAACGCCGACGAGCCTGTGCACAACGTGTGTGGAGAAGGGGGCAGCGGGAGCGATTGTCGGCGGATTTATCTTAGCTGACCGGGCTTTTCTCGAATCACGGCCTGTGAGTCGAGATGTGGTTGAAGTCGCAAGTTGGCAAAATGTGGAGGCCCCCACTGCGTACCTTCTGAACCAGTACCGTATTGCTCCGCCCGGAGCGCGTGAGGTTCCCGTCCCGTTCAAGATCCCACCGCGCAAAGCCGACGCCTACGTCGAGGACGGCCAGACGCTCACCCTCGGCAGCCTCCGCGTCCGCGTGCTCTACACGCCCGGCCACTCGCCCGGCCACGTGATGTACCACTTCGAGGACGCCGGCGTCCTCGTCGGCGGCGACCTGATCATCATCGGCGCCGTCGGCCGCACGGACTTCCCCGACGCCAGCCAGGCCGACCTCGAAGCCTCCATCCGGAAAGTGATGCAACTCCCCGGCGAAACGACGCTCCTCCCCGGCCACGGCGACCCGAGCACGCTGCGGCAGGAACTCGAGACCAACCCGTACGTCCAGGAAGCCATGGAATCCGCGCCCTGACTGCGCGGCGACGCCTCGAATGGCGAATTCTTACCGCAACGGGAAGTGCCTTCCTTACGCGGTCGGCATGTGATTGATCATGAACGTCGCCGCGTCGTGGAAGAACTTGCGCAGCGCCGGCTCGGCCTCGGACGGGAGCTTCGCCTCAGCCAAGGCGGCTTCCATCAGCTCGATCCAGCGGTCCCTTCCCGCCTGGTCGATCTTGAACGGGGCGTGGCGCATGCGCAGGCGCGGGTGGCCGCGGCGCTGGGAGTAGTGGTCGGGCCCGCCGAAACGCTGGATGAGGAACTCGCGGAGCCGCTGCTCGGCGCCGGGCATGTCGTCGGGCGGGTACAGCGGGCCGAGGATGTCGTCGCCGGGGACGCGCCGGTAGAACGCGGCGACCAGCCGGCGGAAGCCGTCCTCGCCGATCACGTCGTAAATCTGGGTGTCGAGCAGATCCATGATGCGGGGACTACGGTTTCACAACGGCCGCGGCTTTCTGCGGCTCCGGAAGGTGGTGGAGCTGGTACTCGCGGCGGTCGGGTGAGGCGACATACCTCCACCTCGCCCGGTCGGGCGCGACGCTGATGAACAGCGGGCTAAGCTGGTCGAGCGACGCCGGGTAGACCCCGCGCACGTGCCGGTGCGCTTCGAGCGCGGCGAGGATCGGCGCCGAACCGGTCGTCCACCGGCGCCGCCGAGGTCGACGCGGGTTCGTCGCGGTCGGCCGGGCGCGAATGCCGGCTTCGGCAACATCGACACCAGTTCCGGAACCGCCCACACGCCCAGGAATAGTGCCGCGCCGATCGCCATCACCACGATGAGCGTCCGCCCCTCTCGCCGGCGGTCGACCTCCTCGACGTCATCGTCGGCCGCCAGATACGAAAGGGGTTGTTTGCCGCCGTCATCCATGACGCACCGCGGTGCACCGCCTCGCCCAAATCCTACGGCGACAGCCGCTGCAGCTTCCAGCCATCCGTCGGCGCGCGTGTAAAGGAGCCTGTCGTGCAGGCGGCTGGGGCGGCCCTGCCAGAACTCGATCGCCGTGTGGCACGACCCGCAGGCCGCCCCAGTGCTCCGGCCGCGGCACCGGCCCGCCGGCGAAGCGCTGCTCGAGCTCCTGCTGAAGCCGCTCCAACTCCGCGCGCGACGCGATCGGCCTGCTCTGCTGCGACACCCACGCGCCGACCTGCGCCGCCGGCGGCCGCGTGCGGAAATACGCCTCGCTCTCCTCGCGCGTGGCCCGCTCCACCGTCCCCTCGATCCGCACCTGCCGCTCCAGCGGCTGCCAGTAAAAGCACAACGCCGCCCGCGGGTTCGCCGCCAGCTCACGCCCCTTGCGGCTGTCGTAATTCGTGTGGAACGTGAACCCCCGCTCGTCGAACGACTTGAGCAACACCACCCGCGCCGACGGCGCGCCGGACGGGTCGGCCGTCGCCAGCGTCATCGCGTTGGGCTCGGCGATCTGCGCCGCCCGCGCCTCGTCGAACCACCGCCCGAACTGCCGGAACGGGTCGGGGGCGACGTCCGCCTCGTCCAGGCGCCCCCGCCCGTAATCGACGCGGAGGTCCTGCGGGATGATCGAGGGCCCGGGTTGCTGCGGGAGAATCCGCCATGGTGCCCCGAGCAACTACCAGAGCGGTGGCGCGTCCGCAACTGCGCGCAATGGCTGCCCGACCGTCGTGACGCACGGGCGGGGAGGATATGATGTCGTTCACCCTAGCAAGGAGCGTTCGCATGCCGACCTACATCATGCTCGGCAGTTTCACCGACCAGGGCGTCCGCGCCGCCAAGGACACGACCAAGCGCGCCCAGGCCGCGCGCGACCTCGGCAAGAAGGTGGGCGTGAACGTCCGCGACGTGTTCTGGACTCTCGGGCAATACGACGTCGCGCTCGTGGCCGAGCGCCGGACGACGAGACGATGACGGCATTCGGGCTCAGCGTCGGCTCGCTCGGCAACGTGCGCACGCAGACGCTGCGCGCGTTCACGCCGGACGAGATGGGCGCCGTGCTCGGCAAGATGAAGAAGTGAGGCGCGTGCACGGCTGGCAGGACCTTGAACGGCGGATCGTCTCGTGCACGCTGTGCCCGCGCCTGCGCGAGCACTGCGCCGCACCGCGACGGAGAAGCGCGCCGCGTTCCGCGACCACGATTACTGGGGCAAGCCCGTCCCCAACCTCGGCCACCCCTCGGCCCGCCTCCTGCTCGTCGGCCTCGCCCCCGCGGCCCACGGCGCCAACCGAACCGGCCGGCTGTTCACCGGCGACCGGTCCGGCGACTTCCTCTTCCGCGCGATGCACGAGACGGGCTTCGCCAGCCAGCCGGAGTCGCTCCGCAAGGGCGACGGGCTGGAACTGATCGACGCGGCCATCACCGGCGTCGCCCACTGCGCCCCGCCGGCCAACAAGCCGCTGCCGGCGGAGCTGACGAACTGCTCGGACTTCCTGCGGGAGACGTTCGACCTGATGCCGAACCTGCGGGCCGTGCTGGCACTCGGCCGGATCGCGTTCGACGCCACGCCTGCGGCTGTACGCCTCGCGGGGATGGTTGAAGGCGGGAATGCCGAAGCCGGTGTTCGGACACGGCGCCGTCGCGCGTTTCCGGCCCGGCGTGCCCGTGCTGGTCGCGTCGTTCCACCCGAGCCAGCAGAACACGTTCACCGGGCGGCTGACGCCCGAAATGATGCGGGCCGTGCTCTCCGCATGCCGCCGGGAGATCGGCCGCACGCGGCCACCCCGGAAGTTTGCGTAGAGCACGGCCCGCGACAGTCGGTGACGTCAACGTTCACTTCATCAGCTTCTCGAACTCCTCCGCCGTCAGGATCTGTGCGTGCCCGTCCCAGAACCCGGCGACGACCTGTCCGGGCCGGCGGTGTTCCGGGGCTTCGAACACGACGATCTCCTTGCCGGAATCCGTTCCCTTCCTGGGCTGCCGGTACAGCAGCACGGGCGGGCCCTCGGGCTCGTCCGGGGTCGGCCAGGAGCGCCGTCAGCGCGGCCTCCTGCATGACGACACCCTTCAGGTCCCGGATGTCCGCCGGGAAATCGCCCTTCTTGTCCGCGTACTTGTAGCACGCCATCACCAGGTTCCGGGCCTTGCTGAGCATCTTCCCGTTGATCTCGTCGATGTACTTCTTCGGCTTGGCGTCGCCGTCGATCATCGCGTAGCCGGGGGGTACGTCGAGCTCGAACAGCGTCTCGTCCAGGACTTCGTCGATGCGGATCGACGCGTACGTGAACGACGCCTTCCTCGACGGCCACGACAGCTCGATCTGCACGGGCTTGCCGGTCTTCGGCTCGACCCAAACGGTTTTCACCGGCTCCTTCTCGTCCGCCGAGCGCAGGACGCGAGCGTCGCGGCCGTCGAGCTTCTGGATGCCCAGGTCCTTGACCGCCTGCGCGGAGATCTTCAGCACGTCGTCGCGCTCCTCTGGTGCTGAGCTGCGAAAGGTTCACGCGGCCCGTGTTGTCGTCGACGGCGTACAGCGTGCTGATGTCCTGCATCTGCGCCATTTTCCTGTCGGGATAGAGCTGGAGCCGCAGGCGGGCCTTGTAGTCGGTGATCATCACCTCGGGCTCGGGGTGCAGTCCCGTGACGTGCTCGAGGCGTTCGCGGTCGGGTTCGCGGAACTTCACCTGCGACTCCGACATCTGCTCCCGCCCGTCCTCCACCCAGCGGTGGATCTTGCGGGCGGAAAACGTGCGGGCCTTCTCGACGTTCGCGATGGCCGCCGCGAAGGCCTGCTGGCGCGCCGAGCCCGCCGCCGCCGCCCCACGTGCCCCACAGGATCGTCGCGATCACCGCACACGCCGCGACGGCGGCGAGGCGGCCGATCATGCGGCGGCGGCTCCACGGCGCGCGGTGACGCCCGGCGGGATGAACGGTCGCCTCCGTCACGCGCCGCATGACCGCGTCGCGCACGCTCGGCTGCTGCCGCAGCGTTTCGCCGACGTCCTTCAACGAGTTCTCGATGTCTCCGTTTGACATGGCCTTCGCTCCTGAATCGTTGTGCTTGCCTTCGTCGCCGGGACCAGGTCGCTGCGCAACCGGTCGATGGCGCGAGTGAGTTGTTTCGTGACCGTCCCCACGGGCCGGCCGGTGATCTGTGCGATTTCGTTGACGCCCCGCCCCTCGAAGTATCTCAGCGACACCGCCACGCGTTCGTGCACGGGCAGCCGGCGGACCGCTTCGAGCAGCCGCTCGCGCTCGTCGTCGAGCAGCGGGCTCCTCGGCTCCGGTGCCGCGGGGGCGTTGTCGTCGGACAAGTTCGTCGGCGCGATTCGCAACCTTGACTGAAAGCCTCGCCGGGCGGCGTGCACCGCCTCGCGCCCCGCGGCCTTCAGCAGCCAGCCGCCGAACCGCGAGGCGTCGCGCAGCTTGGACAGCCGGAGGTAGCACTGCACGAAGACGTCCTGCACGACGTCCTGGGCCCCGTGCACATCCCGCAGGACCGGCAACACGGCGGCCAGCACGGGCCGTTCGTAGCGGGCGACGAGCGCCCCGTACGCCTGCACGTCCCCCCGCCGCACGCGTTCGACGAGCCCCGCATCCGTTTCGAGTTCAGCCAAGGTGCCTCCGCCGCGACGCGACCGTTCTGTTCATAAGTCCTCATGCTACAGGAGGGCGCACCGGCCGCCCGTGCGGCACAAAATCCGTGGCGCCGGGCAATCCCCCGGACCCGTTCCACCGCTGGTATTTCACTCCGATGGGCAACCCGTTACATTCGGCCGCCTGAATTCGGGCGCCCACACGCCCGGCGGAAGTCGCGGAACCCCAGAGAGAAGCCAACCCCAATGAGAACCGTCAAGGACCTCCAGACCGTCAGCTCCAACGTCAAGTCGATCGCCGAGGCCGCCCTGAGCGACGGCGGCGGGCTGCTGCGCCTGGCGCCGTGCTGGGTGCCGCGGTCGTTCCTCCAGCCCGGCAAGCGGCTCAAGCTCGACCCGAAGGACCTGTACGCCTTCGGCCTCAACCGCGGCGGCATCGACGAGCGGTGGTTCGGCTCGACCACGCCCGCCGCCAACGACAACCGCACGCCGGACGAGGGGCTGAGCTACGTCGTCCACGCGGGCAAGCGGTTCACGCTCGCCGACGCGGTCAGCGAGCTCGGCGGCCGGATCATCGGCGACGCGATCTGGAACAAGTACAAGAAGTGGCCGGTCTACTCGAAGTTCTTCGACAACATGGGCCCGATCCCCCACCACATGCACCAGACGAAGGAGCAGGCGGCCCTCGTCGGGCAGGAAGGCAAGCCCGAGAGCTACTACTTCCCGCCGCAGCACAACCCGACGGGCAACAACTTTCCCTACACGTTCATGGGCTTCGAGCCCGGCACGACCAAGGCGCAGGTCCGCAAGACGCTCGAAGACTGGAACAAGGGCGACAACGGCATCCTCGACCTGTCCAAGGCCTACCGCCTGAAGCCCGGCTCCGGCTGGCTGATCCACCCGCGCGATCCTGCACGCGCCGGGCTCGCTGTGCACGTACGAGCCGCAGTGGGGCTCGCGACGTCTTCGGCATGTACCAGTCGCTCGTCGAGGGCCGCGAGGTGCCGTGGGCGCTGCTGGTGAAGGACATGCCCAAGGAGAAGCACCAGGACCTCGACTTCATCGTCGAGCAGCTCGACTGGAACGCGAACGTCGACCCGTACTTCAAGGAGAACCACTACCTCGAGCCCATCGTCGCACACCGGCTCGGACAAGGAAGGGTTCGTCGACAAGTGGATCGTCTACGGCAAGGTGTACGGCGAGCAGCTCTTCAGCGCCAAGGAGCTGACGGTCTACCCCGGCCAGAAGGTCACCGTGAAGGACAACGGCGCCAACAGCATCATCTGCGTGCAGGGCGAGGGCCGGATCAACAAGCTGCGGCTGAGCAGCCCGAAGATGATCGGCTTCCACGAGCTGACGGAGGACGAGGTGTTCGTCACCGAGTCCGCCGCCAAGGCCGGCGTGACGTACGAGAACACGAGCGGCACGGAGCCGCTGGTCGTGCTGCGGTACTTCGGGCCGGAGGTGAACCCGGACGCGCCGGTGCTGAAGTACAAGGGCGACGTGAAGCTGTAACGCGCAGTCGCGCCGCCCGATGCCTGATGAATCCGACGATTACCTGAGCTGGTTCAAGGCTCAGTCGCGCCGCTGGACCGGGCCGGGGTTCATCGACCTCGCCGGCAGTGCGGTGGCAGGCAACGACGGCGGCATCGACGAGTTGATCGAGCGCGGCCGTTCGCGCGAGCGGACATGATGGACGGGCACGAGGGCCTGCGCGAAGAGCTGGCCCGCTACTTCGGCATCCCGAGCGGCGCCGACGAGCGGCCGGCGCGCGGCTGCATCCTCACGACGGCCGGGTCGTCGAACGCCATCATGATCGCCCTGGCCGCGATCCGGCGGCTGCTGCTGAGGCACGGCGCGGGCACGCCGCACGCGATCGTGGAATCGCCGACGTACCGGCCGCTGTTCGACGTTGCCGAGTACCTGGGATTTGAAACGTCGTCGTTTCGGCGCAACGCGGCAGACGGGTATCGCCTGCGCCTGACGCCATTCGCGAGGCGTTGCCGCACCCCGCCCGCCCGTCGTAGTCGTCCTGTCCAACCTTCACAACCCGACCAGCGCCGCGGCCACCGCCGGCGAGATCCGCGCGCTGCTGGATCCCCTCCCGGCGGGCTCGTACGTGCTCGTCGATGAGACGTTCATCAACGCCGAGCCGACGGCAGGGATTCCGTGGCACGGCTGGGCGACCCGCGGCTCGTCGCGCTCGGCAGCCTGTCCAAGGATCCCGGCCTTGGCGTGCTGCGGTGCGGCTGGGTCGTCGCATTCGGCGACACGCTCGCAGAAATGCGCCGCGCGTGGGTCCACGGCTTCAACATCGGCTCCCCCCTGACCGAAGCCGCCGCGTGCGAGGCCGTGCGGCGGCTGCCGGCGATGAACGAGCGGACGCGAGCGCGTTGCTGGCGGAGAATCTGAAGATCGCTGCAGACGCGCTGAATCCCTTGCAGGCGGAGGGGCTGATTTCGTGGCGCCGCCCGCGCGGGGCTGCGTCGTGTTCCCCGAACTCGCGCCGTCGCAGCCGAGCGCACCTTCGATGCAAGACGGTCCGCCCTCCGGCGGTTCTACGAGCAGGCAATTGCCGACGCGAAGATCGCCGTCGTCCCGGCGACCTCTTCAATCCGGCCCGCGTGCCGGACGCCGGCGAATGCAACATCCGGATCGGGATCGGCGGCCCGCCGACAAGCTGCGCGAGGGGCTCGGCCGCCTGTCAAAACTGATCCGCCAGTTTTCCCCGGCGTAGTCTCCCGTTATCCTTGCCCCGCCTTCGGTTCGCGCGAGAAACGGCATCCCACAAGACGCAGGAGCACCGACGATGGCCCAGCACACGAACAACTACCCCAAGCTTCACAACGCCGCCTGGCCCGGGCTCGTCGGCAAGGGCCCGGACTCGGAGCCGCCGATCGACCTGGACACGATGATCGACCTGACGGCGAACGCGTCAGGTCGACGGCGTGAAGTTCGACGGCATGGACCTGTTCCTGTTCGACCCGCACGTCTCGATCGACATCGACGACGACGGCATCAAGCGGCTCGCCGACAAGTTCCGCTCGAAGAACCTCGCGATCGGCTCCGTCGTCGCCCCCGTCTGGCCGCCCACCGGCGGCGGCAGCGCGATGGGCGACGACCGAGGAGCAGACGAAGTTCGTCGAGCAGGTCCGCAAGGCCTGCCGCATCGCCCAGCAGCTCCGCCACGAGGGCGTCCGCCCGTACGGCGTCGTCCGCATCGACTCGGCCGCCTCGGCCCGGCGACTGGGCCAAGGACCCCGAGGGCAACCAGAAGAAGATCGCCCAGACCTTCCGCCAGGCCTGCGACGTCGCCGAGAGCCTCGGCGAGAAGCTCGCGGCCGAGGGCGAGATCTGCTGGGGCGGCATGCACTCGTGGCGGCGCATGGTCCAGCTCCTCGAGCTGGTCGACCGCCCGCAGACGCTCGGCTTCCAGGCCGACATGGCCCACACGCTCCTCTACACCATGGGCTACAACGCCCCCGAGGACGCGCTGCTCCCGCCGAACTACGACTGGCAGGACAAGTCCAAGCTCGAGGACGCGCTCGAAGAAGCTCACCGCCGCCCTGCGCCCGTGGACGATCGACTTCCACGTCGCCCAGAACAACGCCACCGTCTTCGGCTCCGGCTCCCACGACAAGACCGGCCGGCACTGCCTCGCCACCGACCCCACCGGCAAGCTCGACATCCCCAAGCACGCCGGCTACTGGCTCCGCGACGAGAGCGGCAACCTCACGAAGAAGTTCAAGCACATGTGCTGGGACGGCTGCATGTTCTCCAACGAGACGATGATGAAGCCGCAGACGTGGAACGACATCCTCGCGCGTGATGGTCAAGGTCCGCGACCAGCACGGGTGGCAGGAGGCCAAGTAACCCCGCGCCCGCCGAGACCCGACGCCCGACGCCCCGCCGGGGCTGATCCGTCACTCTGCGGCGTAGCGATATCGCATGCGGCCCTCCGGCGCGACGTCGCCGCTGAGGTAGAAGTCCGTCACGTCGCCGGGGCGCTGGAGGCTGTCGGACCACTTGAAATCGAACGTCGTCGAGCCGGCCGGCAACCCGAGGCGCGCACGTGGAATTGCGACGTGCAATTGGTTGCCCTTCACCTCGGCGGCAACCTTGGCGACGCGCGTCCAGTTCCACCCGATCACCGGCGTGCCGCTCGAGCCAGGCGTCGTCGACGCCCGCGGCAAAGTTCACGCGCAAGTCATAGCCTTCCCAACCCGTCCTCGGCTCACGGTCGGCGTCGATCAGCAGCGTGAGGTTCGGTGATCCGGGTTCGAGTCGAAAGTCCGCTCGTGCGCGGGCATAGAAGTAGACGTGGTCCGCGTCGCGCGCGACCTTGAACGAGGCAAGGTCATTGCGACCGGCGTCGTTCCTGTAGTGCAAACCGGCCGCGCCGGCGTGGTCGCGCGGGATCGTCTCGCCGAGGTGGTCGACGAATTCGGGGCCGACGTCGGACCACTGATCGAACCCGCCGCCGATCTCGGATCGTCTTCGGCGCGTCGCCTTCGGCAGCTCCGGCGCGCCCTTGTACCGGCGGATGCCGTCGATCAGCTGGTAGTAGAAGTTGTCCCCGTGCAGTCCCTTCACGGGTTCGATGTCCCGGCTGTACTCCTGGTCGAACTGGTCGACGAACGCCACCGGCTCCCCCGGCCGCTCGAACCGCCCGGCGATCCACTCGTTCCAGCCGGTCACCATCACGAACGGCGGGTCGAGCTCCAGCGCCCGCGTCCACTGCTCGGCGAAGTTCAGCCCCCCCGCGATCGCGCCCGGCGAGCTGTCCTGCTTGCCGTCATGAAACCCCCGCCCGCGGGCCTTGCCGCTGCTCATGTTCTGCACGCTGTGCTCGGGCCGTACGCCCCGAGGTTCTGCGCGACCGACACGTTCACCTGCTCCGGCGCGCTTCGGGTCGTCCGCGTACCCGTACGGCTGCGGGTACGTCGCCTCCCAGTGCCACGCCTGCTTCGTGTTCTCCATCGTGAACGGCCAGTGCGCCCGCCGCAGCGTGAAGAACGCCCGCAGCTCCTCCCCGCCTCCTCCGGGTCGCAGATCAGCAGCGGCTTGCCCTGCCACTGAAACCACAGCTCCCGGTACAGCCCCGGCTCGTAGAGGTCGCGGTAGATCTCCGCCGCCGTCTCCCCCGCCTTCGTGTTCACCATGAACGCGATCTGCGGCGTCCGCCCGCCCTCCTTGCGGATCTGCGTGAACACCTCGCACAGCTTCAGGTACACGCGCTTGTAGGTCGCCGCGTTGGTCGTGTCGAAGATCAGCGTGTCGACGCCGGCGTCGGCGAGGAGCTGCGCGTGTCGCCGGATCACCCACGCGTCGTCGCTCAGGTAATACCCGTACAGCGGCTCCCCCAGTAATGCGCCTGCCCCATCGGCCCCCACAGCGGCGAGTCCGGCTTCTTCAGCGCCGTCCGGGTCGGCCGCCATGATCTTCGAGATGTCGAACGGGTGGTCGCCCTGCGGGCTCTTGTTGTGCCGCTCGTTGAGCCAGAGGAAGTAGAAGATGCCGACGAAGCGGTCCTTCTTCGGCGGGCCGACTTCATCCGCCAGCGGCAACGCCGGCCGAGCGCGTCCGTCGCCGGCCAGGGCGAGCCGGGAATTGGCGCCCCGACTTCCGCAGTCGCCCGGACCGAAATCGAAAGAGCGCCAGAGCCGCACACACCACACCCCGCCAGAAACGCCATTTATTCACCAACTCAACTCCTTACGTCCAACCCATGGTCGCAAGGAGATACCGAGCGGTGCCTGTGTCGTTGTCGGCGACTGTGCGCGCATCCCCGCCGTGGCGGGTGTGCTTAGTCGGTGGGTTCAGGAGCGTTACGTCGATCCGAAGCGACTCTGCAAAGTTGTCAGCGTCGGCGGCGCGAGAACGGAATCGCGAGCGACGCCGCCGCCACCAGCACCGCGGCCGCGGCCGGTTCGGGGACGGGCGTGGCTTCGACGTAGAACACCATGTCGTCGCCACTCGGGCCGAACACATGGAGGTTCGTCCCCGTGGAGTCGGAGCGGATGAACGCACCGTTGGGGGACGACGGCCCGTCGGAGCGGTGCCGTCGCGCACGTGGTCGAAGCGCAGGCCGGCCGTGCCGGGGGACTCGAAGCTGACAAGATAGCCGTAGCCGGTGTTCTCGTTCAGCTGCACGCCGGGCGTGTTGAAGTGAAGGAATTCGCCGCTGAACGCGCGACTGACGTCGAAGAGTTCGCCGTTGACGAGGAAGTTCGTGATGCCGGTTCCGTCGAAGGGGTCGTTGTCGGCGGGTCCGTCGCCGGCGGTCCACTGAGTGCCGGTGGAGGCGCTGCTGCTGGGATTCCATTCGAAGATCCACAGGCGGAGCGAATGGGTGCCGGCTGCGGCCGCGAGATTCTGGGCGAAGCCGCTGCCATCGGGGTTCGCGTCGGCGCGAATGGTGACGGCGGACAGGTCCCACGCCGGCCCGGTGGGGTTGTCGGGCATCTGGAAGGTCTGCCCGCGGTCTTCGCGGCCGCTGGTGGCGGCGGAAGAAAAGGCCGTGGTGAACGTGTCCCGCTCGCCGAGGGGGCCGGGGGTAGCCGTGGTAAACGTCGTGTGCGGGTTAGCTATGACCGCTCCCACCGGCTCGGTCGTGTTGATGGTCATCGTCGCGCCGCTCGCCACGACGGCGGGCAGCAACAACCCCGTACCCAGTGCCAACGACAGGAAAACCTTGGATTGCCTCATCACACTCTCTCCCCGTGAACTGCCGGTGAATCCGCGGCGCAACGCCGCGACCGGAGGCTCAAGACCCTCAGTTCCAGAATCGATCAGACCCGGTAAGACATGGAACGGACTCCCCGCGACGTGCCCCGCCGGCCCTGTCGGCGTCGGGGGTCTGGATCGCCCTCCGTATACAGAATACCTCCCCGCCGGCCGGGGTCAACAAGATTTGGCAGTCCCAGGGTCAACATCCCCGTCACGCTGCGCCCCGGCCCTCTCGGAGGCCCGTCTTGCGTTCGCTAAGTGGCAGCGGGACAATCGGCGGGAACTCGCCGTAATTCACGTGACGTACAGGACGTGTCCGCCGTCGGAGAAATTCGCCATGCGGGTCCGCCGTTGCCGTCGTCGCCGCCCTCCTCGCCACCCTGTCGATCACGTTAGCATCACGCCCAGGCCTTGGCCGCCGCGGCGGAGGGGGTCGAAGGCGCCGCCGGTGATGGTGCACGTCGTCAGCCGGTCCGGGCCCCCTGCCGTGGGGGAACTGGTCTCGGAGACGGCCACCGCCGTGACGGTCCGCGACCTGAAAACCAACCGCGGGCGCGATCAAGAAGAAGGACGTGCTCCGCATGCGCACGAGACCTCTCCGACGACGACCTGATCCGGGAAACCGACCTGCCCTCGGTCGTCGCGTGGAAGGTAACCAAGTTCTCCGCCAGCACGCCGGCCAAGGGGCGAGTGGCGAAGGTCTCGGACGCCGTCATCTACCTGACCCTCGGCACCAACGCAGGCCTGACCACCGGGCAGACGCTCCAACGTCTCTCCACGTTCGTCGGGGACATCACCGACCCGGCGACCGGCAAGGTCATCGGCATGAGCGGTCGCGCATCGGGCAACTCCAGGTGACCGAGGTGCAGGACACCTACGCCAAAAACCCCGCCGGCTCGGTGACCTGGGAGGTAGAAGTTGTCGTCCGGCGACGAGGTGGAGACACATCCCGCTCAAGGTGTCGGTCGCCGTCATCCCCCTGCTGGGAGCGTCAACGGCGAGCAGACCGACGCGGGGCACCGCAGTGGCGGGGAGGACCTGACCACGGCACTGGTGGGGCAAGAAAAGGTGCCCAGTGGTCGAGGCGAGGCCTACTGATCAACGTGCTGAAGGAACTGGCCAGTCAATACACCGACCTCGTCGACCCCGCCAAGGCCCAGCAGTTCGGCAAGCAGATCGGCCCGTCGACCGTGCTGACGGGCAAGATCGTCAACCCGACGGCGCGAGCGGCGGGGCGGACGAAGACGCACGTGCGGCTGGTGAACGTCGAGCCCGGCGAGGTCCTGCTCGCCGCCGCCAAGGCCTCCGCGGTCGCGGCGGCCACGCCCCGCGGCCCTGGCGCGGGACCCTCGTCGGCCGAGGCCGCCGCCACGTCGCCGCGCGGCAGCGGCGGGACGGGCAATCGCCCCGCCGCGTCACCCGGGCGCGGGCGGGTCCACCGGGGGGGTGGCCCACGCACCGCCCCGGAGAACAAGGTCATCGGCGAGGACGGAGCACAAGGGCCTCGCCACCAACCACCCCTCGTTCACCAAGGCCAACGTCTACACCGTCGAAGGTGAGCAACCCCAAGGACCCGCTCGTCCGCCTCGGCGGAGCAGCACCGTCTACATTCCAGAGCGGCCTGCCCCGCCGACCGCGGCGTCACTCAGGGCACGGTCAAGGCCAGCACCGACTACGGCAAGACCTGGGTGCTGTTGCGGCAAGTGGGAGACACGCCGACTTCAAGGCCAGCCAAGCGGCGCGACGGCTGGTTCGGCGTCGAGCACGCCGCGTTCCGCAAGACCCCCGACGCGGTGGACGAGATCCAGGGTGCGCTTCGACGTCGACGGTATCGTCGAAGGCATCGAGATCGAGAAGGTCAGTCTGGGCGAGGAAGTGACCGGCCCAGGACGCCGGTTGCGTTTTCGCGATTGAATGGGGTCGGAACGCGAAAACGCAAGGCGCCCTTTCTCCGTCCGCGTCGAGCCCGTACGCTCGTCGGGCATGCGACCCTCTCGATTCATCCGGCTCCTGTGTCTCGTCGTCATCTGCGTAGCGTCGTCCGCGCACGCGGCCGAGAACGCCAAGACGGCCGACGCGCCGGCGATCGTCTCGGTGACGAAGATCTGGGACGACGGCAAGCACAACGCGTTCACCGATCTGCTGCGGTTCAACAACCAGTGGTATTGCACGTTCCGCGAGTCGGACGCGCACGTCGGCGGGGAGGGAAAGGTGCGCAGTCTTGACGTCGACGGATGGCAAAGCCTGGACGTCGCTTGCCCTGCTCACGGAAGCCGGCATTGACCTGCGCGACCCGAAGCTGACGGAGACGCCGGACGGACGTTTGATGATGCTGGCCGGCGGGTCGGTGTACGAGGGCAAGGCGCTCCGCGGCCGCCAGCCGCGCGTGGCGTTCTCGTCGGATGGCGGCGGCAAGACGTGGACGCCGACGCGGCGCATCCTCGCCGAGGGCGACTGGCTCTGGCGCGTCACGTGGCACAAGGGCCGCGCCTACGGCATCGCCTACGGTTTCGGCGGACAAGAAGAGCGATGTCCCGTGGTCGGCCACGCTTTACAGCACCGGTGATGGCGTCCAGTACGACCGCGTCGCCGACCTGAACG
>CAWADY010000009.1:0-611870 GCA_963781135.1 uncultured Actinomycetota bacterium
GTCGCTGCACGACGCTCAGTCGATCTTCCGCGCGTTCGCGGCCCCGGGTGTGTACGGCGCGCTCGTGATCGATGCCGGATGGTCGCCCGAGCGCTTCGAGAGCTGGCTCGCCGACACCCTGGTCGCGCAGCTCCTCGCGGGCCACCGCGATGAAGCGGGTCAGTGGGCGGTGCGCACGCCCACCAGGTCGTGGATGAGCACCGCCGCGGCGCGCGCGCCCTGGCCGGCGGCGACGATGAGCTGCTGCGGGCCCGGGGCAGCGGCATCCCCCGCTCCGTAGAGGCCCGGGATGCTGGTCCGTCCGGACCTGTCGACGAGCAGGTGGCCGTCGCGGTCGCGGTCGACGTCGAGGTGCGCGACGAAGTCGAGGGCGGGGTCCCAGTGCGGGCGCACGAAGCCGCCCGCGATCGGAATGCGCGTGCCGTCCTGCAGGCGGACGGCCGAGACCGCGCCCCGGTCGCCTTCGAGGTCGTCGATGCGGCGCCGCTCGACGACGATTCCGGATGCCGCCAGCTCGGCCTCTTCGACCGTGTCGACGACATCGGCTCCATTGGTGAACACCGTGAGGTCGTCGGTCCAGCGCGCGATGAGCCGGGCACGGGCCGGCAGATCCGGGGTCTCGCCGATGAGGGCGAGCGGGCGATCCTGCAGCTCCCACGCGTCGCAGGCCGCGCAGCTGAAGAGCGTCATGCCGTAGAACGCGCGCAGGCTGGGGATCGCCGGAAGGGTTTCGCGCAGGCCCGTCGCGATCAGGGCCGAGCGCGCTGCGACCACGATCGGATCGCCGGAGCGATGACCCTGCAGGGTGGCGGAAAAGCGTATGCCGCCTGCGGCATCCATCGTCGGTCCGTCGGTCAGGCTCAACGACGTGACGTTCGTGCGGTCGAGCACTCGCACGGTGGGGTAGGCGGCGATCTCGGCCCGCGCGAGCTTGCGCAGTTCGAGCGGAGAGATGCCGTCGCGGGTCAGGAAGCCGTGCGAGCGGAGGGTCGCGGCATTGCGGGGGCGGCCGGTATCGACCACCAGCACCGAGGCCCTGGCGCGGGCGAGGTTGAGGGCTGCCGAGAGTCCGGCCGGACCGCCGCCGACGATCAGGACGTCTACCGGCGGCTCACCCATGCGAGTTCACCTGCGGGGGCAGGGCCGCGATGATCGGGTGGTCCTTCGCGTAGACGCCGACCTTCGCGGCGCCGCCGGGCGAGCCGATGTCGTCGAAGAACTCCACATTGGCCGTGTAATAGTCCCGCCACTCGTCGGGCACGTCGTCTTCGTAGTAGATCGCCTCGACCGGGCAGACCGGCTCGCACGCACCGCAGTCCACGCACTCGTCCGGGTGGATGTAGAGCGAGCGTTCGCCCTCGTAGATGCAGTCCACCGGGCACTCGTCGATGCACGCCCGGTCCTTCACATCGACGCAGGGCAGCGCGATGACGTACGTCACGAGAGGGCGAGTGATGTGGCGCGCGAGATCTCGACCTGCTCGTCGCGGGGCACGACCTTCACGCGCTCGCGCGTGTGCACGTGCGTGGCGCCCAGCTCGCGCTCGTGCGCGTCGAGGGCGAGCCAGCCGTCCCAGGTCGTGTACGCGACGTCGCGCTCTTCGAGCAGCTCGACGACATCGCCCTGCAGGGTGGGCGTCGTGAGCACGCCGGCCGCCGCGTCGGCGACCAGGTGGGCGATCGTCTCCATCGCATCGGACTTGGTGTGGCCGATGAGACCGACCGGTCCGCGCTTGATCCATCCGGTCGCGTAGAGGCCCGCGATCGGCGCGGCGTCGCCGTCGACGACCCGACCCTCCACGTTCGGGATCACACCGCGCGCGGTGTCGAAGGGCGCGTCGACGACCGGCGTGCCGTAGTAGCCGACAGCCCGGTAGACGGCCTGCACCGGGATGTCGCGCAGCTCGCCGGTGCCGCGCACGATGCCCTCGGCATCCACCGCGGTGCGTTCGAAGCGCAGGCCCTCGACGCGCTCGTCGCCGAGCACGGCGACGGGGGCGTGCCAGAAGTGCAGGTGCAGCCGGCGGCTCGCACCGGTGGTGCCGCGCGTGCGCCACGCCTGGAAGGTGCGCAGGATCACCTTCAGCTGATTGCTCGAGCCGGCTGCCAGCTCGAGCTCGGCGAAGTCCTCGTCCGCCAGCACGATGTCGACGTCGGGCACCTCGCCGAGTTCGCGCAGCTCGATCGGGGTGAACTTCACGTCGAGCGGACCGCGACGGCCGAACACGTGCACGTCGGTGACGGCCGACGCCTCCAGCCCGGCGAGCACGTTGTCGGGCACCTCGGTCGAGCGCAGGTCGACGGCGTGCTTCGCGAGCACGCGGGCGACGTCGAGGGCGACGTTGCCGTTGCCGATCACGGCGACCTCGGCCGCCTCGAGCGGCCACTCGCGCGGCACGTCGGGGTGGCCGTCGAACCACGCCACGAAGTCGGCCGCGCCGTACGAGCCGGGCAGATCGATTCCCGGGATCTCGAGCGCGGCATCCCGGATCGCGCCGGTCGCGAGGATCACGGCGTCGTAGCGCTCCTGCAGGTCGTCGATCGCGATGTCGCGGCCGACCTCGACGTTGCCGATGAAGCGGATGGTGCCGGCGTCGAGCATCTCGTGCAGCGAATTGACGATGCCCTTGATGCGCGGGTGATCAGGCGCGACGCCGTAGCGGATCAGTCCGTAGGGCGCGGGCAGCGAGTCGAACAGGTCGATCTCGACAGTCCCGCCCTCGGCGGTCACCGAGTTCGCGAGGATGTTGCCCGCATAGATGCCGGCAGGACCGGCGCCGACGATCGCGACGCGCAGGGTGGGAGAGGTCACGGAGGGCCTTTCGGTTCGAGGGAGGGGTCGGAGTGTCAGTGGGTGTCGCTGCGCAGTGCGCGTTGCGGCACGAGCTGCCACTACGGCAGCGGGGGGATTGGAACGGGGGGCGGTTCTGGTCGTGTCCCGGCGCTCGAAGCGGCGCGAGCTGACACTTCTGCCGCCGTCGAGCTCCCTCGGCGGGTGTGCTCCGCGGCCAGGCGCGCGGAGAGTTCTTCGGAGACGCCGAGCGCGCTCACGGCGAGCTCGGGCGGGCAGTAGGGGCTCAGGCGGACGACGTCGCCGACGACCACGACGGCAGGAGAGCGGATGCCGCGCTCGGCCGCCTGCGCCGCGATCGTGTCGAGCGTGCCCACGGTCACGCGCTGGCGCGCACCGAACCCGTCCTCCACGACGGCGACGGGGCAGTCGGCTCCGCGTGCGCCGCCGGCGAGCGTGATCGCCGAGTGCGCCAGAGTGCCCACGCCCATGAGCAGCACGACCGTGTGGTCGCGGCCGCCGCTCAGCGCGGCGATCTGGTCGTGGCCGGTGACGACCGTGAACGCCGTGGCGAGGCCGCGGTGGGTGAGGGGGATGCCGGCGATCGCGGGCACCGAGATGGCGCTCGTGATGCCCGGGATGACCTCGACCTCGACGCCGGCGTCCCGGCAGAACTCGAGCTCTTCGCCGCCGCGTCCGAACACGTACGGATCGCCGCCCTTGAGCCGCACGACCTGCTTGCCCTCTTGGGCCAGGTGCACGAGCAGAGCGTTGATGCCGTCCTGCGGAACGGCGTGGTGACCGGGCAGCTTGCCGACGTCGACGACTTCGCCGGTCAGCTCGACGCCCTCGGCGGCCAGACCGTCGAGAACACCGCGGGCTCCCAGCCGGTCGGCGACGATGACGTCGGCGCGCTCGAGCGCGCGCAGGCCCTTCACGGTCAGAAGGCCCGGGTCGCCGGGACCGGCGCCGACGAGGGTGACACGCCCGGTCATCGAGAACCTCCCGACAGCAGCAGACCTCGGCCGCGCAGAACACGACGCTCGAGCGGGCCGAAGAAGAGCAGTTCGATCAGGATGCCGATGAACAGGATCAGCAGGATCGTGGCGAGCACGCCGGCGAGGTCGGCGAGTTCGCGTGACTGCTGCAGCATCGAGCCGAGGCCGAAGCCGATCGAACCTCCGGTCGCGATGATCTCGGCGGCCATGAGCGAGCGCCACGAGAACGCCCAGCCCTGCTTGAGCCCGGCCAGGTAGCCGGGCAGGGCGGCGGGAAGGATGACGGCGGTCGCCAGCTGCCACCGGCTCGCGCCGAGCACCTGACCGACGCGTCGCAGCTGCGGCGGCACCTGGTCGACGCCGGCGATGAGCCCGTTGACGATCGAGGGGATCGCCCCCATCAGGATCACGAAGTACACGGTGGCATCGGTGAGGCCGAACCAGATGATCGCGGCGGGCACCCACGCGACGGACGGCAGCACCTGCAGGCCGGAGATCACCGGCCCGATCGCGCGGCGGAGCACGCGCACCTCGGCCAGCAGCAGGCCGATCGGCGTGCCGACGATGATCGCGATGAGGAAGCCGACGATGCCGCGCTCGAGGCTGGTGGCCACGGCCAGCTGCACCCGGCCGCTCTCCCACCCTTCCGCCAGAGCGGCGAAGACCGCGGCGGGGCTCGGCGCGCGATCCGGCCGAGGGTCGGCGAGCACGATGTAGAGCTGCCAGACGACGAGCAGGAACAGCACGAACAGCACCGGCGGGACGACGCTGGTCCAGAAGGCGCGCCAGCGGCTCGGACGGTGGTCTTCGTCGGTCTGGAGCCGGTCCAGGCCCGCCTCGAGGCTGCGAAGGTCTTCGGCCTGCCGGGCGGCGATTCGGGTGGAGTCGATCGTGCTCATCTCATGCGGCATTGCGACGGATCTCCTTTCGCAGCTGGTCGGTGATCTCGACCGACAGTGCGGCGACCTCCGGCGATTCGATGCGGCGGCCGAGCGTCTGCGCGATCCGCCACTCCTGGACGACTCGCCCGGGGCGGCTCGAGAGCAGAACGACGCGCTGGCCGAGGCGGGCTGCCTCACGCACGTTGTGGGTGACGAAGACGATCGTGCGTCCGGTCGCGCGCCAGACCCGCTCGAGCTCCTCGTGCAGGAGGTCGCGGGTGATGGCGTCGAGCGCGGCGAACGGCTCGTCCATGAGGAGCACGGGCCGGTCCTGAGCCAGGGCGCGTGCGAGGGCGACCCGCTGACGCATGCCGCCCGACAGCTCGTGCGGACGCTTCTCCGCGGCATCGGCGAGGTTCACGGTGTCCAGCAGCGCGAGGGCCTTGGCCCGGCGCTCGCGCCGCGGAACCCCGCGCAGGCGCAGAGCCAGTTCGACGTTGCGTCGGGCGCTCAGCCAGGGCATGAGCGCCGACTCCTGGAACATCACGGCCGAGCCCTCGGCGGGCGTTTCGATGCTTCCGGTCGTGGCTTTGTCGAGCCCCGCGATGAGGTTCAGCAGTGTGGATTTGCCGCATCCCGATGCGCCGAGCAGGCAGACGAACTCGCCGGGAGCGATCGTCAGGTCGATCCCGTCGAGCACGAGCGGGCCCGTGCCGAAGCGCTTCTGCACTCCTTCGATGCGCACCGCGGGTGGGGCGGGCGCGACGGCCGGCCGGACGGGTGCGCTCTCGTCGAAGCTCGGCCCCAGGAGGTTGGGCACGCGCGCTCCCGGCGCCACCTTCGAGGTGACACCGGGAGTGCGAGCGGGCGTTGTCATGTCAGTCCTCGCCGAGCCCGGCTGCCGAGACGGTGTCCAGTCCGTCGGCGGACAGGATGGCGTTGAGCAGGGTCAGGTCGAACAGACCCTCGATCGACCCTTCCTTCTGCGTGCCGGCGGCCAGACCGTTCTCGACGAGCGTCTCGAAGGTGTCGGCATGCGGGTCGGACGAGAAGACCACGTGCTCGAGCGACCGCGAGATGACCTCGTCCGACAACGGCTTGCCGGTCTCCTTCTCGATCGCCGCGTTGATGACGCCCGCAGCGTCATCGGGGTTGTCGGCGAGCCATTCGACGGCTGCGATGTGGCCGCGGAGCAGGTCTTCGACCACATCGGGGTGCTCGTCGAGGAAGTCCGCGCGGACCAGCAGCACCGTGGTCGGGAACTCGCCGTCCTCCCACAGGTCGGCCTCGTCCACCAGCACGTGCGCGCCGGCATCGATGATCAGGCGCGACACCCAGGGCTCCGGCAGCCAGGCGCCGTCGATCTGGCCGTCCTGGAACAGCTGCAGGGTCTGCGCGTTCTCGGTCGGCGTGATCGTGACGTCACCCTCGCCCGTCGTGGTGGTCTCGAACCCCTCATCGGCGAGCCAGGTGCGCAGCGCGACGTCCTGGGTGTTGCCGAGCTGCGGAGTGGCGAGCGTCGTGCCCTCGAGGTCGGAGGGATCGTCGATCCCGTCGCGTACGACGAGTGCCGCACCACCGGTCGTCGCGCCCGCGATCACTCGCGCGGACTCGCCGCCGGACTGGATGAACGTGTTGATCGACGGGTTCGGGCCGATGTAGGTCGCGTCGATCGCGCCGGCGGTCAGAGCCTCGATCGCGGCGGGGCCGGCGTTGAACACCTGGGTCGTGATGTCGACTCCGGGCAGCGCGTCGGCGAAGAGACCTTCCTCGAGCCCGACGAGCGCGGGCGCGTGGGTCACGTTCGCGAAGTAGCCGAGCTTGAGCTCGCTGACCGAGGGTGCGCCATCCGATGCGGCCTCAGCGGGGTCGCTCGCCGGTTCGGCGGCGGCGCCGGCGCAGCCGGCCATCATCGCGACCAGGAGTCCCAGGGTGGTGATCGTCGTCGCGGTGCGGATTCTGTTCACGGTGTCGCCTCCTTCAGTCGGCAGTGCTGTGTGGTGGATGTGCGCGACAGGTCAGTCGCGCACGATGCCGGCGGCGAGTGTCGCGCCGTCGGACGGATGGATGACCAGGAACGAGCCGCCCGCGCGAGTCGCGCTGTACCGCTCGAGGGGCAGGTCTGCGGCCAGGCGCACGCGTGCGCGGCCGATGTCGTTCGCCGCCAGGGTGTCGGCGGGCTCGTGGGTGAGGCCATCGAGGTCGTACCGCGATTCGATCTGGGCGATCACGGCCTGCACGGTTGCGGTGCCGTGCTTGACGAGCACCCGCGCACCGCTGACGAGCGGGCGGGCGTCGAGCTGGAACAGCTCTGCGTCGATCTCGCGACGGCCCGTCGGCAGGGTGTCCGCCGCGACGATCACGGCGCCGCGCGCCGCGTCGATGTCGTCGGCGAGCTGCACCGACACGGACTGCGGCGCGGCGGCACGATCGACCGGGATGCCGCCGACCGCGAGGCCCGAAACGGTCGTGCGGATGCCGGAGGGGAAGATCTGGACGGGGTCGCCCACCCGCACGGTGCCCGACGAGATGCGTCCGGCCGAGGCGCGGAAGTCGCGCAGCGACTCGGCGTCTTCTTCGGCGACCTGCGGCGACAGGCCGCCCTGCGGACGCAGTACGAGCTGCACCGGCAGGCGGAAGGCGTCCAGGGCGGACTCCAGCTCGTCCTGGCCGGGAAGCGCCTCGAGCAGTTCGAGGAGGGCCGGACCCTCGTACCAGGGCGTGTGGGCGGACCGATCGACGATGTTGTCGCCCTCGAGCGCCGAGACCGGGATCACGTGGACGTCGTCGATGCCGAGCTCGGCCGTCACGGCCTCGACCTGGTCGGCGACCCGTGCGAAGGCCTCCTCCGCGTAGCCGAGCAGGTCGATCTTGTTGACCGCGACGATCACGTGCGGCACGCGAAGCAGGGCGATCACCGCGAGGTGGCGGCGGGTCTGCTCGAGGACGCCCTTGCGGCCGTCGATCAGCACGATCACGGCGTCGGCGGTCGTGGCGCCGGTGACCATGTTGCGCGTGTACTGCACGTGACCGGGGCAGTCGGCGAGGATGAAGCTGCGGTTGCCGGTGGAGAAATAGCGGTAGGCGACGTCGATCGTGATGCCCTGCTCGCGCTCGGCGCGGAGGCCATCGGTCAACAGTGCGAAGTCGAACTCGCCGTGGGCGAACCCGCGCTCGGCGGACGTGCGGGCGACCTGCTCGAGCTGATCGGCGAGGATCGCCTTGGAGTCGTGCAGCAGACGACCGACGAGGGTCGACTTGCCGTCGTCGACCGAGCCGGCCGTCGCGAAGCGGAAGAGGGTCGAGCTCTCGAGCCCGGTGCGCTGAGCGTCCTGCACGACGGTCATCAGAAGTACCCGTCCTTCTTGCGGTCTTCCATCGCGGCCTCCGAGATGCGGTCGTCGGCGCGCGTCGCGCCGCGCTCGGTCAGGGTGGAGCGGGCGATCTCGGCCACGATCGACGTGAGGTCTGCGGCATCCGACTCGACCGCTCCGGTGCAGCTCATGTCGCCGACCGTGCGATAGCGCACGACGCGTCGCTCGACGGTCTCGTCGGGGCGGGCGGGCGAGAACTCGCCGACCGCGCGCCACATTCCGTCGCGGGCATACACCTCGCGCTCGTGCGCGAAGTACAGCGGGGGGAGGGGGATCTCCTCGCGCTCGAGGTAGCGCCAGACGTCGAGCTCGGTCCAGTTCGAGATGGGGAAGGCGCGGACGTGCTGGCCCGGAGTGTGGCGACCGTTGTACAGGCTCCACAGCTCGGGGCGCTGGTTGCGCGGGTCCCACTGGCCGAACTCATCGCGCAGCGAGATGATCCGCTCTTTCGCGCGCGCCTTGTCTTCGTCGCGGCGGGCGCCGCCGAAGACCGCGTCGTGCTTTCCGGCGGCGATCGCTTCGAGCAGCGGAAGCGTCTGCAGCGGGTTGCGCGTGCCGTCCGCCCGCTCGTGCAGACGGCCGTCGTCGATGTAGTCCTGCACCGAAGCGACCTCGAGCCGCACACCGAGCCGGGCGACGGTCTCGTCACGGAACGCGATCACCTCGGGGAAGTTGTGGCCGGTGTCGACGTGCAGCACCGGAAAGGGGACGCGCCCGGGGAAGAACGCCTTCGCGGCGAGGTGCAGCACGACCACGGAGTCCTTGCCGCCGGAGAAGAGCAGCACGGGGCGCTCGAACTCGGCGACGACCTCGCGGATGATGTGGATCGCCTCGGCCTCGAGCACGTCGAGCGTGTCGAGGCGGGTCGCGGTGACGGTCACAGGTGCAGCCCGCATTCGGTCTTGGACAGGCCGGCCCAGCGACCCGAGCGGGGGTCGGCGCCGGGCTCTACCCGAGCCGTGCACGGCTCGCAGCCGATCGAGGGGTAGCCGTTGCTCACCAGCAGGTTCACGGGCACCTGGTGAAGGCCGGCGTAATCGAGCAGGTCATCGAAGCTCCACGACGCGACCGGGTTGATCTTGACCAGGCCGTTGCGCTCGTCCCACGCGATCAGGGGCGTGTTCGCGCGGGTGGGCGCCTCTTCGCGGCGGACGCCGGTGAACCACACCTCGTAGCCGCCGAGCGCGTCCTGCAGTGGGTGCGACCTTGCGCCGCGCGCAGCACAGGCCGGGATCGCGGGAGTACAGCGCGGCGCCGAACTCGGCATCCTGCTCGGCGACGGTCTGGTCGGGCAGCACGTCCACGATCCGCACGTCGAGCGCACGGCCGACCTCGTCGCGCGTGACGCGCGTCTCGGCGAAGTGGTAGCCGGTGTCGAGGAAGAGCACGTCGACCCCCGGCAGCTGCTCGGCGACGAGGTGGGGCAGCGCGGCGTCGGCCATCGAGCAGGCCACGGCGGCGGCATCCGCATCGAAGTTCCTCGCCACCCAGGCGACGACCTCGGCAGGCGTTGCCTCGTGATCGGTCAGGCTGCCGAGCTCGACGTTGCCGGCCTCGGCGAGGGCGCGCAGTTCGTCGTGGCTCCGACGGATCGTGGCGCGCGGTGCGAGTGAAACGGTCATACGAGCTGCTCCTCCTCGGCGCGGTGCGCCCACTGGGCGAAGGTCTCGTCGGATGAGGCATCGCGATCGGAGAGGAACCGGCGGACGACACGCTCGGTGTAATCGGCGATGCCGTCGGCGGGCACCTTGAGTCCTCGGACGGTGCGGCCCAGCTCCGCCTCTTCGCGGTTCGCGTTCGCGAGTCCACCGCCGAGGTGAACCTGGTAGCCCGGAACCTGCTCGCCGTCGATCGTGACGAGCTGACCCTTGAGGCCGATGTCGGCGGTCTGGATGCGGGCGCACGAGTTGGGGCAGCCGTTCACGTGCAGCGAGATCGGGTGCGGCAGGTCGATGCCCGCGAGGCGCTCTTCGAGGGCGAGCACGGCGTCGGTCGCGTAGGCCTTGGTCTCGACGATCGCGAGCTTGCAGAACTCGATGCCCGTGCACGCGATCGTTCCGCGGCGGATGAGGCTCGGGCGGGCCGACAGGCCGAGTTCGTCGAGCCCTGCGATGAGGGACTCCACGCGGTCTTCGGGGATGTCGAGGATCACGACCTTCTGGTGCGGCGTCGTGCGCAGCCGGGTCGAGCCGTGGGCCTCGATCAGGTCGGCGAGCTGGGCGAGGTGGGGGCCGGAGATCCGCCCCACGATCGGGGTCGCGCCGACGTAGAAGCGGCCGTCCTTCTGGCGGTGCACACCCACGTGGTCGCCCTGCGAGAGGGGCTTGGGCGCGGCGGGGCCGTCGGGCAGTGCGTAGCCGAGGTACTCGTCCTGCAGCACCTGCCGGAACTTCTCGGTGCCCCACTCGGCGAGCAGGAACTTCAGGCGAGCCTTGTTGCGCAGGCGTCGATAGCCGTAATCGCGGAAGATCTGCGCGACGCCGTGCCAGGCGTCGGCCACACGCTCGGGGGAGACGAACACGCCGAGCCGCTCGCCCAGTCGCGGCGCGGTGGACAGGCCCCCGCCCACCCACAGGTCGTAGCCGATGCCCAGCTCGGGGTGGTCGACCGCGACGAAGGCCACGTCGTTGATCTCGTGCACCACGTCCTGGCTCGGGTGGCCGGTGATCGCGGTCTTGAACTTGCGCGGCAGGTTCGCCAGCGAGGGGTCGCCGATGAAGCGCGACGTGATCTCGTCGATCTGCGGGGTCGGGTCGATCAGCTCATCGACCGAGATGCCGGCGACAGGCGAGCCGAGCACGACGCGAGGCACGTCGCCGCACGCCTCGGTGGTGCCGAGACCGACCGCCTCGAGGCGGCGCCAGATCTCGGGCATCGACTCGACCTCGATCCAGTGCAGCTGGATGTTCTGCCGGTCGGTCAGGTCGGCGGTGTCGCGGCCGAATTCGGTCGAGATGCCGGCGATGACGCGCAGCTGCTCGGTGGTCAGCTGGCCGCCGTCGATGCGGACGCGCAGCATGAAGTACTCGTCTTCGAGCTCGTGCGGCTCGAGGGTCGCGGTGCGGCCGCCGTCGATGCCGGGCTTGCGCTGCGTGTAGAGGCCCCACACGCGGAAGCGGCCGTGCAGATCGGTCGGGTCGATCGAGGCGAAGCCGCCCTTCGAGTAGATGTTCTCGATGCGATCGCGCACACTCAGGCCGTCATCGACCTGCTTCCACTCCTCATTGCCGTTGAGGGGCGCCTTGCCGTCGATCTTCCATTGCCCGTTCGGCTTCGACGACGGTCGGGGCGCACGGGCACGGGCGCCTTCGGTCGCGATCAGCGCGGCGCGCGCTGAGGCGTCGTCCTGCCCGATGTCGCTGATTGTCACAATGGCCTCCAGGGGTCCCGGGCGTCCCCGGGCGTGGGCGCGGTCCTGCCCACTCTGCGAAGGTAGGTGCCGACCGGCATCCTGCGAAATGTGACGTCAAGCGCCGTTACGCGGCGTCACATTGCGTCACGGAGTTGACGTGGTGGCCTTCAGCGTGGCGTCGCGATAGCGGTCGATCACGATCTCGACGAGGGATGCCGAGGGATCGTCGTCATCGAGCAGCGGCCGTGCGACCGGGCTGCCGTCGGCGAGACGAACGGCGAGGTCGTGGAAGTAGCCGGGTGCCAGCAGGTAGTTGGCGACGGCCACCGCGCGCCCGCCCTCCCGCGCGGTCTGAACGGCCGGGCCGAGCCGCGGCTCAGCGGCGGCGAGGAACCCGACGGCGACGTCGCGTCCGAGTCGCTCCGAGAGCATCCGCGCGGTGACTCTGCAGTCCTCGTTGGCGCGGTCGTCGCTCGAGCCCGCGACCGCGAGCACGATCGCGGCGTCCGCGGGGGCGTCCAGTGCAGCCAGCCGTGTCTCGAGCTGGTCCACCAGTCGCACGTCGGGCCCGAGGGCGGCCGAGATCGCGACGTCGGCGTGGCCGGCGGACTGCTCGCGCAGGTCGACGCGCACGTGGTAACCGGCCGACAGCAGCAGCGGCACGATGACCGCGGGCTCGTCGGGGGCGAGCGCGTCGAGGGATGCCGCCACATCCGGCTGCTGCACGTCGACATGGCCGAGCCGCACGTGCACGTCGGGCAGCCGGGCGGCCACCGCATCGACGAGCGCCGCGACGGCGGACTGGCCGGCGGGAGAGGAGGTGCCGTGCGAGATCGCGAGCAGCGCGGGGGTCGCCATGCCCCCATCTTGCTCCAGGAGCGCAGCGACCTCGAAACCGGCGGAGCTGAGGGGATCGACGATGTCGAGGAGGGATGCCGGCTCATCGCCCTCAGGGTCGTCGATCCCCTCAGGTTCCCGGCCCGCACGCAGAAGGGCACGACCCGTTGCCGGATCGTGCCCCTGTGTCAGACGGTGTCAGACCGCGTCCGGCGAGACCGCCGTGTCGGCCGTGCGTCCGCGCGAGAACCCGGCGTCGAAGCCGCGCTCGTACGCGCGCTGGGCCGACCGGCCCGAGCGCTCGCCGTGTCCGCGACCGCCGTGGTGGCCGTGGTGGTGAGCACCGTGCCCGTGCGAGCCGTGCTCGTGGTGCGGGTGGCAGTGCTGCGCGCCGCTGGGGCCCTCGTGGGCCTCGTCGTGTCCGGGACCGAAGCCCGGACGGAACCCGGGACCGAACCCGGGGCCTCCGCGGAACCCGGGACCGAAGCCCCCGCGGAATCCGGGACCGAATCCGGGCCGGAACCCGGCGCCGAAGTCACGGCCGAAGCCGCGGCGCGGCATCCGCTGTCCCTCTTCCCAGCCGAGCTCGCGGGCGATCGCCTCGAGCGAGGCCATCGTGGTCGCGTAGTCCTCGGGCGAGACGGCGCCGGCGATCCGCGAACGGATGCCGTCGACGATCTCTCCGAGCTGCTCCTTGGCGGCGCGTCCCTCGTCGGTGAGCGCCCACGTGCCATCGCCCTGCTCCTCTACCCAGCCGCGATCTTCGAGGTTGCGCAGGCGCTTGCCCTTGCGGGCGAAGCGCTCGGCGAAGGACGGCATCTCGACGTCGCCCGAAAGCGCGTTGAGCAGCATCCAGTCGCGACGGTCGATGTCGGAGCCCGCGAATGCGGCGGCGAACTCACGGGTGATCAGTCCGTCGACGATGCGCAGCCAAGAGCCGAGCGGTCGACGGTCTGTGGGCACGCCCTCGCGGGCGGTGCCGGCGGTTCCCTCATCGGAGGGTTCGTTGAAGTCAGTGTCTTCGTTGTTCATCAGAAATCCTTTGGTTGGGGGCGGCTCGGGGAGAGCCGCCGCACTTACATGTAAGAGCACATGCATATGTAGTGTGACATGAATGATGAGAACATGTCAAGTCACATGTAAATTCGTCTTATGACCGTCCCGCCTTCAGATCCCGCCGACGCGATCGCCGCCGCCCTCGCCCGAATGCGTGGCCGCCGCATGCCGCGTCCACCGTGGGAGGGCGGTCATGGTCCCGGCCACGCGCATCATCACGGCGATCCCGGCTGGATGCGCGGCGACCCGCGTCAGGGGATGGGCGGTCCGCCGCCGTGGGTCGCGGGTCCCCGGCTCGGCGGGCCCGCGCGCCTGCGCCTCCTCGAGGCATTGGCCGCAGCATCCACCCCCCTGTCGGTGAGCGAGATCGGCGAGGCG
The DNA here is from genome assembly GCA_963781135.1 of uncultured Actinomycetota bacterium. Taxonomy (GTDB): domain Bacteria; phylum Actinomycetota; class Actinomycetes; order Actinomycetales; family Microbacteriaceae; genus Microbacterium. Next base: position 13,667 of record CAWADY010000009.1, read on the forward strand.
GTCGGCGTCGATCAGCCTCGCGCGTCGCGACTCGTGCAGCAGGCGGCCGAGATGGGGCTCGTGCGGCGCGAGGCCGATCCCGACGACGCCCGGCGAACGCGGGTGGCGCTGACCGACAATGGCCTGTCGATCGTGCGCGGGTTCCGCGGCGAACGCCGCACCGCGATCGATTCGGCGCTCGCGGCGTTCACCGACGAAGAGCGCGCGGAACTCGCGCGCCTGCTCACCAAGCTCGCCGACGCCTGGCCGAAATAACTGCCGGCCGGGCTCCGAGCTCGACCGTCAGGACGGGTCAGCGGGTCAGAAGCTCGTGACGAGGTCGCCCAGTACGGCCTTGACCTTCGTCGGGTCGGTTGCGTCGTAGTAGTGAGCACCTGTCGCGCTGGAGATCGACTGGAGCGTCGCGACATCGGCATCCGCGCCGTACGCGAGCGTGAACACGAGCACGGGAGTGCTGTGATGCAGATGCTCGAGGCCTGCGAGCATCTGGTCGGCGCCGATCGTGGCGGTGTTCGTGTCGTTCTCCCCGTCGCTGAGCACCACGACCGCCGTGATCCGGTCGGGAGACCACGATTGCGCCTGCTGAGCGGTGAACATGTCGACCGCCTGATACAAGGGTGTGTCACCCATCGACTGCAGGCCGCCGAGGGCAGCGAGGAACGCGTCCTGTGATGCTCCGATGTCGGCCATCGGCGCCACCACCCCCGGCACGAGCGCTCCCTCGGGACTCTGCGCGAAGGCCGCCAGGCCCACGTTGTCGCCCGCGGTGAAGTGATCCAGCGCCAGTGCGATCGCGTCCTTCGCCGCACTGAGCTTGGTCTCGGCGGCAGAGATGGGCTCGTCCATCGATCCCGAGACATCGACGAGGAAGAGCACCTGAGCGCGCTTGCGCACCTCGGGGAAAGCGGCGTTGACCGCGGCGACGACATCCTGTTCCGGGAGGGGAAGCCGGCCTTGCGGGCGCTCGGCGAGGTTCGCCACCCCGGCGACGTCGGCATCGAGCTGACCGTTCAGGTCGCGGTAACCGGATTCGCGCACGATCTGCTGACCCTGCGCCGTGCCTGTGAAGCGGATGAAGTCCGCGGCCGCGTCGGCTTCATTCGCGTCGACCCAGTCCCCGGTCAGGACGACCGCGGGGTTGTCGGCCGCGTAGAAGCCGTCGGTCGGGTAGATCGGCACGAGCTTCTCCAAGGGCGGTTCACCGGCCGTGCGCGTCACGCCGTCGCGACTGGTGATGCCCCGGTTGTAGTCCCACACCGACTTCTCGTCGACGATGACCGCCGAGAGGAAGTCGGCCGCCGAACCGGTCTGCTCGGCTTGGCGCGCGTGCCACAGGAAGTGCTCGGGCGTGGCCATGTAGTGGCTCGTGGCCAGTTCGTGTTCGCGGACGGTCTCTTGCACGGCGGCGGCGGACACGTCGGAGGCGCTGATCTCATCGAGGGCCCCGGCAGCTGTCCCGAACGAGGCGAACATCGCCGCCTCGCCGGAGGTGGCGACGACCGGGCTCGTCTTGCCGAGCTTGAACGCGCCCCACTCGGAGTGGCCCAGATCGGCCCAGAGGTCGGCGTCCCCGCGGCATCGAACACGTCCTCCCACCCTGGCGGGTCCTCGTCCCAGCCGATGGCCTGTGCGAGCGGCTGGGGCATGGCGAGCACGATGTCGGATGTCGCAACGCTCGACGCATCCTCAGGAACGGTGGACCCGCCGCCGTCCGCCCGTGCCAGTGAGAGCCAGGTGTGGGCATCGGGAAGCCAGACGGTCGGGCGCTGCTCGGGCGCCAGGTCGGTGAATCCCGCAGCAGCCGACTCCGCGGCGACGCCGGACTTCTCGCGACTCGCCGTGACGGTGACGCACGAACCGTTGATGTCGCGCGGCTGCGCGTTGTACCCCGCGGCGAGGTTCGCGACCATCTCCGCGTTCTCGAACGACGACAGGATCGGCACCGCGATGCAGGCTTCCGCACCCGCGACGGCGGCCGGCTCGTCGTCGGGGAAGTCGATCAGCTCTGGCGCCGCCTGCTCGGAATCCCCCTGTGCTTCGCTCTGACCGGGGGAGGCGAGCGCGTTCACGACCATGGCCCCCACCGTGCCTATCGCGGCGACCAGCACGACGATGCTCACGATGCTGGTCCACAGCAGGAATCGGCGGCGACGGAGGCGGCGCGCCTCTCGACGGAGCTCGCTCGCGCTGGGAACGTGCGCGCTCACGGGGATCTCTCCGCGCCGGCGAGGGGGCAGGGGTTCGGTGCGCGCGCGGTTCACGCGGTGGTGCTGGGGCATTTGGGGGTCCAGGGGCGAGGGATCCTGACATGGGGTGGAGCGCAGCCGAGCCCGACGGGGGGATCTCGGCAGAGCACGAGCCTAGCGTGGGCCGACTGGGCGGCTACTGGGAGCGGAGCTCAGCGCGACGCCGTGTTCAGCATCCCGATGATGACGGCCGTCCACCACGCGGCCTGCGAGACCAGAGCGCTCCACACGCACCACAGCTTCAGGCTGCGCGGAATCGCGGCGAAAGGGGCGTTGGCGGGCAGCCGGGTCAGCTCGCGAGTCAGCCGCGTCATCGCGACGCCATTCATCGCCACGATGAGGACCGCGATCATCTTCACGATCGTCTTCGGATCCTCGAGGTTCGGCTCCAGGAACGCGCCACTGGCGATCAGACCCAGGATGCCGGCCCATGCCACGAGAGAGACGAGGCTCTCGCTCCTTCTGAGTTCGTCGAGCGTCCGTCGCCGCGTGATCCACAGCAGGCCGGTGAACTCCAGGACCACGGCCGCGCCCAGCCCGATGATGACAGAGCCCAGATGGGTGAACAGCGCCGTCATGTGCACCCACGGCGGGGGTGACAGGGTCATGCCCAGCCAAAGCGACACGAAGAGGGCGAGCATCACCGCCCAGTAGGACACCGCGCGCCGGTGCCTGCTGGTTCTGCGACGTTCGACCAGGGACATCGTCACGTTCAGGTGGGCTCTCTCGCTTGTCGGGTTGGAAAAGACCCCCGCAGCGACAGTAGTGGATTTCGCGTGACGACTGATCGCCGCTCAGTCGCGCAGGCGCTCCTGCACGGCCTTGACAGGGATGAGCAGGATCAGCCCCAGCACCAGCACCAGCACGATGCCCAGGATGCCGTAGTAGGCCGCCCCGCCGATCGTCACGAAGAGCGCGAACATCGTGGGTGCAAGGAACGACACGGCCCTGCCCGTCGTGGCGTAGAGACCGAAGACCTCGCCCTCGCGACCCGGCGGGATGATCCGCGCCAGGAATGTGCGCGACGCGGACTGCGCCGGCCCGACGAAGAGCGTCAGCGCGAGCCCCGCCGTCCAGAACACGATCTGGCCTCCGTCATGCAGCAGGAACACGAGCAGCCCCGACACGATCAGGCCGCAGAGGGCGACGATGATCACGGGCTTCGCGCCGAGTCGGTCATCGAGCGCGCCGACCGCGATCGTCGAGACTCCGGCGACGACGTTGGCGGCGATCGCGAAGATGATCACCTCGCCCGCCGAGAAGCCGAAGACGGATGCCGCGAGCACACCGCCGAAGGTGAACACGCCGGCCAGCCCATCGCGGAAGACCGCGCTGGCGAGCAGGAACCACACGGTGTGCCGGGACTCGCGCCACAGGCGCGCGATGTCGCGGCCCAGGCGCGCGTAGGAGGCGAAGAAGCTGACCTTTTCGCGCTTCGCGCCGGTGCCGCGGTACTCGGGCACCGCGAACAGCACCGGGAGGGCGAACACGCCGAACCAGATCGCCGAGACGATCATCGCGACGCGGATGGGCAGACCCTCTTCCTCCGGAACACCGAACAGTCCCTGGACGAAGCCGAAGTACACGATCAGCAGCAGAACGATGCCGCCGATGTAGCCCATACCCCAGCCGAAGCCGCTCACCCGGCCGATCGAGCGGGGGGTGGAGACCTGCGACAGCATCGCGTTGTAGTTGACGCCCGCGAACTCGAAGAACACGTTTCCCGCGGCGACCAGGAACAGTCCGAGCCAGAGGAACGACGGATCCGGCTGCACGAAGAACATCGCGGCGGTGAGCGCGACCACGATGTACGTGTTGACCGCGAGCCAGAACTTGCGTCGGCCCGAGGTGTCGGAGCGCTGTCCGGTCACCGGCGCGAGCACTGCGATCAGCAGTCCGGCCGCGGCGAGCGCCCAGCCCAGCTGCGCCTCCACGGTGCCTTCAGGGCCGAAGCTCGAGCTGGTCAGGTAGACCGTGAAGACGAAGGTCGTCACGACGGCATTGAACGCCGCCGAGCCCCAGTCCCAGAGACCCCAGGCCAGCACGATGCGCTTGCGGGTGCTCGCCGGGCCGTCCGCACCGACCGCCGTGGCAAGCGCGTCGGTGGGCGTGATGCCCGAGAACTGCGGCAGATCGGGCGTCATGCGGGGAACGTCGGGATCGTTCATGTCGGTCACGCTAGAGCCCTTCGGTGAACGGTTCGTGCGTCGATGCGCGAGCCGGTGGCAATGCGATTGTCCGGGCCAGGCTACAGCGGGGCAGGCGCCGAGAAGGCGCATTTCGGGATGCCGCGGCATCCGGTGTCATGATGGACGCATGCCCGCCCACGTCGAGCGCACCGAGCTGCCTGGTATCGGTGTGCGCCATGACATCGTGACCGACCAGAGACGGCGGTTGTCGGTGCTCAATCTGCGCGACGGGGGCCGCGAACTCGCGATCGCCGATGAGGACGATCCCGACCGCGCCAGCGAGACCATCGAGCTGAGCGACGACGAAGCGACCGCGCTGTCAGAGGTGCTCGGCGGCTCGCTGATCCTCACCCAGCTCGCGGGGCTGCGCGAACAGGTCGCCGGGCTGTCGATCGAGCAGATCCCCCTTCGAGCCGATTCGCCGTTCGTCGGCCGCCCGCTGGGCGACACGAAGGCCCGCACCCGTACACGCTGCTCGATCGTCGCCATCGTGCGCGAGACCGAGGTGCTCCCGGCCCCCGGCCCGGCTGACCTCTTCCACAGCGGTGACACGATCGTGGCGGTCGGCACCCGCGACGGCCTCGACCACCTCGTCCGCATCATCGCCGGAAGCGGCTGAACAGATGGACCACGGCGCGCTCGTCCTCATCGAGATCGGCGCGCTCATTCTCGGGATCGGGCTGCTCAGCCGACTCGCGGCGTGGATGGGGATCTCACCGATCCCGCTCATCCTTCTGGGTGGCCTCGCATTCGGCGAGGGTGGGCTGATCCCCTTTTCCGCGGGTGAGGAGTTCATCGAGATCGGCGCCGAGATCGGCGTGATCCTGCTTCTGCTCATGCTCGGACTGGAGTACACGGCACAGGAGCTCGTCGGCAACCTCAAGGGGTCGCGGACGGCAGGTCTGATCGACATGGCCCTCAATGCCGCACCCGGCGTTCTGATCGCGCTTCTCCTGGGCTGGGGGCCGGTCGCCGCGGTCGCCATGGGGGGCATCACGTGGGTATCGTCCTCTGGCGTCATCGCCAAGGTGCTGCAAGATCTCGGGCGGCTCACCAACCGCGAGACGCCCGTGGTCCTTTCCATCCTCGTCATCGAGGACTTCGCGATGGCGTTCTACCTGCCGGTGCTCACCGCGCTCCTGATCGGGACCAGCCTCATCATGGGCACGGTGTCGGTCGTGATCGCCCTCCTTTCCGTGCTGCTGATCCTGTACATCGCGCTCCGGCACGGAAAGCTCGTGTCGCGGCTCGTCTGGTCCAAGGAGGCGGACGTCCTGCTGCTGACGGTGCTCGGTCTCGGGCTGCTGGTCTCGGGGCTCGCCGCAGGAGCCAACGTCTCGTCGGCGGTGGGAGCGTTCCTCGTCGGAATCGCGATCTCCGGGCCTGCGGCCAAACACGCGCAGCGCGTGCTCACCCCGCTGCGCGACCTTTTCGCGGCCGTGTTCTTCCTGTTCGTCGGGCTCTCCACCGACACGAGTGAACTCTTCCCCATGCTGGTGCCCGCCATCCTGCTGGCGATCGTGGGGATGTCCACGAAGCTTCTCACCGGCTATCTCGCCGCTCGGCGCGCGGGCATCGCGGAGGCCGGTCGATGGCGTGCCGGCTTCGCCCTGATGCCGCGCGGCGAGTTCTCGATCGTCATCGCGGGACTGGCGGTGGCGGCGGGCGTCACCACATCCCTGGTCGCACTCGCGACTGCCTACGTGCTGATCACGATGATCGCCGGCCCGCTCCTGGCCCGCATCCCGGACTCCGACCGGTTCAAGGCCGCAACAAGCCGGATCCAGGCGAACCGGCGCGCCCGCCAGGCTACGTGACGGTGACTCCTCGCGGGTTTTAGCCAGGCAGCGTCCAGGTTGCGGGCGGCTTCTCGGCATTGTGCAGCCAGATCTGGAAGAACTCGTCCAGGTCCTGACCCGACGCCTCTTCGTAGACGGCCTGGAAGTCCTCGCTCGTGGCGGTCGAGTCGTTGAACCTCTCGAGCCACAGCCGCGCGCCGTCGAAGAACGCCTCGTCGCCGACCTCGACCCGAAGCGCCTGCAGGGTGCCTGCACCGCGATCGTAGACCGGGCCGGCGAACAGCCCCAGCGGGCCGGGGTCGGCGATGCTGAGCTGCCAGTAGGGGTCGTCGGCGGAGACGCTGTCGTACCACGCGTTGTACTGGGCCTGCGTCGAGGTGGTCGGGTCGTTCTCTGCGGTCCACATCCACTCGGCGTAGGAGGCCCAGCCCTCGTTGAGCCAGATGTCCTGCCAGCGCTCAGGGCTGACCGCGTTGCCGAACCATTGGTGCGCCAGTTCGTGCGCGACCGTCCCCTCGCTCGCTTGAGCGAGAGTAGACCGGTCGGGTCTGGGTCTCGAGGGCGTAGAAGACCGTATCGTCGTCGACGATCGAGCCGAAGGCGACGAACGGATACGGCCCGAACTTCGACTCGAAGAAGTCGATCATCGCCGGCTGCAGGGCGAGGCTGGCGTTCGTCGTGGCGAGCCGGCTCGGGGTCAGGTCGGCGTCGACGGCGTCGATGATCGGCACGCCGCTGGTGGAGTAGTAGGTCGGGCGCAGCGGTGAAATCGCCGACGGATGCCGTGGTCAGATAGCTGGCCTGAGCGTCCGGCGCGTCCCAGAACCACGTGGTCCAGCCGGCACTTGGTCTCGGCGGGCTTGGGCTGGACGCCGTTGGCGACGGCGACCTTGCCCTCCGGCACGGTGATCGCGAAGCTGTACGTCGCCTTGTCGGTCGGGTGATCGCTCACCGGATACCAGGTCATGGATCCCTCCGGCTCGCTCACGACCATGGCGCCGTCACGTGTCGTCACCCAGCCGTACAGCGCGTCCTCGATGTCGAGCGGCCGCGTCGTCGTGCCCCCGTACTCGATCACCAGACGGACGCTCTGGCCGGTCTTGAGCTTCGGACGGGGCTGGATCGTGAGCTCCCAGATGCGGTCGGCGTCGTTCTGCACCTGCCAGAAGGCCGCTCCGTCGACGGCGGCGCCGGAAGCGGGCGGGGCGATACCCGTCGCCTTCTTGCCGTTGATCGTGATCGACTGCACGGTCATCCCGCGCAGGTCGAGGTTGAACCGGTCGAGGTCCTGCAGGGCGACGAGGTCGATCGTCGCGACGCCCGTGAGCTGACCCTCCAGGGGTGCCGGGTCGGGCGCGGGCGGGGTGTAGTTCACGGCGAGGTCGTAGTGCAGCACGTCGTAGCCGCCGTTGCCGGCGTAGGGGAAGTACGCGTCGCCCTCGCCCGCCGCCCCGGCGGTGTAGCGGGGCCCACCCGGCTTGTCGGGCGGCGCGGCTGTGGCACTGGATGCGCCTCCGACGGCCAGCGCGGCGACGGCGATTGCCGCGGCGATTCTCGTTCGCATTCCGACCATGGTTTCTGGACCTCCGGTTCGACGCACGTGAGTCGCACTTTAGTGGGCGTGGACCCGACAGGAAAGGGACGCGGGCGCCTCAACCCCGCCACTCATGCTCGAGGATCGCGTAGATCCCGGTGTCGGCCCAGTCGCCCTTGAACCACATGTGCTCGCGGAAATGCGCCTCGTGCCGCATCCCGATACGCAGGCACAGGGCGACCGACGCATCGTTGCGCGGATCGAGCTCGGCGTAGACCCGGTGCAGCCCCAGCTCGCCGAAAGCGAGGTCGAGCAGCAGCGCGGCCGCCTCCCGCGCGTACCCCTGGCCTTGGAATCGCGGGTCGAGCAGCCAGCCGATCTCACCGGTCTTGTCCTCGACGCTCGCGAGCTTGAAGTACATCGTGCCGATCAGCCGGCCGGACGCATCCCGGATCGCCGGCTGGACGAAGTCCTCGGGCTCGGCGAGGCGCGTGGCCGCGGCATCCCGTTCCAGTACCTCTCGCACCCGCTCGGCCGACCGCGGTTCGTAGAGGAGGTAGCGGCACACGTCGGGGTCGGACTGGATCGCATAGAGCGCATCGAAGTCGTCGGGGCGCAGCAGATCAAGGCTCACCCGCGGCCCTTCGAGGGGCCGGAAATCCCAGGGGAGTGCCATCTGACCATCCTCCCAGCAGCGGATGGGCCCGCGGGCGATCCGACAGAGACGTGGGCCGGATGCTGACGTGGAAGTTTCGCCTGTGCTTAGGTGAACCATGCATGCTGACGCCGCAGCCGAGCCGAAGTTCAACGGCCGACTCGCAATCCTCCTCGCCATGGCCATGTTCGTCCTGGTCTTCGACACCTCGCTGATGAACGTCTCGATCTCGGCGGTGGTCGCCGATCTCGATACGACCGCGAGCGGCGTGCAGGGCGCGATCGCGCTCGAGGCGCTCGTCTCGGCGGCGTTCATCCTCATCGGCGGCAAGACGGGCGACCTCATCGGGCGCAAGGTCGCGTACATCCTCGGCCTGCTCGGGTACGCGATCGGTGCGGTCGCCATGACGATGGCCCAGGACCTCACCACCATCATCATCTTCTGGGCCCTCATCGGCGGACTCGGCGCCTCCCTGCTGCTGCCGTCGATGCAGTCGCTCATCCACGGCAACTTCCAGGGCGCGCATCAGAAGCGCGTGTACGCCCTGGTCGGAGCCTCCGCCGCGATCGCGGCGGCGGTCGGGCCGCTGCTCGGCGGCTTCATCACGACGTTCCTGTCGTGGCGCGTGGGCTTCCTGCTGGAGGCCGTCATCATCGCGATCGTGCTCGCCGGCATCGGATTGGTGAAGGACGTGCGCTTCACCGGCGACCGCTCGATCGACCTCGTCGGCTCCGCCCTCTCGGTGATCGGCATGGGCGGTGTCGTCCTCGGCATCCTGGTGTGGCAGGAAGGCGGCGGTTACGTCGCGCTCATCATCGGACTCGGCGTGGTCGCCCTCGGGGGCCTCGTCTTCTGGCTCAACTCGCGCAAGAAGCGCGGCAAGCCGACGCTGATCGATCCCGCGCTCTTCGCGTCCAAGCCGTTCCGCGCCGGAGTGAGCGGTCAGCTGCTTCAGCAGATCACCCTCGGCGGCACCATGATCGTGCTGCCGCTGTACCTGCAGATGGTGCTGGAGTACAACGCGCTGCAGGCCGGCCTGTCGATCGCGCCGCTCTCGCTCAGCATGTTCGCCGTCGCGCTGATCGCCGGCCGCGTCGCCAAGGGCCGCCCGGCGAACCTCATCCTGTGGGGCTTCGTTCTCACCGTCATCGGGCTCGTGGTCATCGTGCCGCTCGTCCCGATCGCCGACTCGGGCTGGTACCTCACGATTCCCCTGCTGGTCAGCGGATCCGGGCTCGGTCTGCTGGTCTCGCAGCTGAACAACTACACGCTCTCCCCGATCACCGATGAGCGCGTGAGCGAAGCGGCCGGCGTCAACTCGGCGGCCGGCTCGTTCGGCCTGTCCTTCGGGCTCGCGTTCGCCGGGGCGATCATGCTCGCCACGCTCGCCGTCGGCTTCACGGCGCTCGCCGATTCGTCCAGCGTGCTCTCCGCGGAGCAGCAGCAGCAGGTCTCGACGGTGCTCGAGGAGGACGCCGAACTGATGTCCAACACCGGGCTCGAGGATCTGCTCGCCGACGAGTCCCCCGAGGTCTCGGCGGAGATGATCCGCATCAACACCGAGGCGCGGCATCTCGCCCTTCAGGTCGCGCTCCTCATCCCGATCCTCGCCGGAGTCGTCGGCATCCTCAACGGGTTCCGGATGCGCCGGCTCCCTGACCCCGTGGCAGCGGGATCGGGAGAGACCATCCTGGGCTGATTGCAATCGACACGGCCCGGGGACTGAAGTTGAGCCGACTCGTATCAAGTTCATTTGACACGCTCAGCGAGCCTCGCTAGGGTTGAGTCATTGCGGCTCAACCTCGGTTGACGTCGCCCCAGACATCAGAAAACCCCGGGGTCCGGCATCCGTTCGGCCCCTGAACAAGGAGAGAGAAACACATGGCCCGTGCTGTTGGAATCGACCTCGGAACCACGAACTCCGTCGTGAGCGTGCTCGAGGGCGGCGAGCCCAAGGTCATCGCGAACGCCGAAGGCTTCCGCACGACCCCGTCGGTGGTCGCTTACACCAAGGACGGCGAGGTGCTCGTCGGCGAGACCGCGAAGCGCCAGGCCGTCACCAACGTCGAGCGGACGATCTCGTCGGTCAAGCGCCACATGGGCACCGACTGGAAGTTCGACGTCGACGGCAAGAAGTGGACGCCGCAGGAGATCTCCGCGCGCATCCTCGGCAAGCTCAAGCGCGACGCCGAGGAGTACCTCGGCGACACCGTGACGGATGCCGTCATCACCGTCCCCGCGTACTTCAACGACGCCGAGCGTCAGGCGACGAAGGAGGCCGGAGAGATCGCGGGCCTGAACGTCCTGCGCATCATCAACGAGCCGACCGCCGCCGCGCTCGCGTACGGCCTCGACAAGGGCAAGGAGGACGAGCTCATCCTCGTCTTCGACCTCGGTGGCGGAACCTTCGACGTGTCGCTGCTCGAAGTGGGCAAGGACGACGACTTCTCGACGATCCAGGTGCGCTCCACGGCCGGTGACAACCGCCTCGGAGGCGATGACTGGGACCAGCGTCTCGTCGACTACTTCATCAAGCAGTTCAAGGACACCACCGGTGTCGACGTCTCGGGCGACAAGATCGCGCTGCAGCGCCTCAAGGAGGCGGCCGAGCAGGCGAAGAAGGAGCTCTCCAGCTCCATGTCGACCTCGGTCAACCTGCCCTACCTCTCGCTGACCGACAGCGGCCCCGTGTCGCTGTCCGAGACGATCACGCGCGCGAAGTTCGAGGACCTCACCAAGGACCTGCTCGACCGCACCAAGAAGCCCTTCGAGGACGTCATCCGCGAAGCCGGCATCAAGGTCGGCGACATCGACCACGTCGTGCTCGTGGGTGGATCGACCCGCATGCCGGCCGTTGCCGAACTCGTCAAGCAGGAGGCCGGCCAGGAGCCCAACAAGGGCGTCAACCCCGATGAGGTCGTCGCCGTCGGCGCCGCCCTGCAGGCCGGCGTGCTGCGCGGTGAGCGCAAGGACGTCCTGCTGATCGACGTCACCCCCCTGAGCCTCGGCATCGAGACCAAGGGCGGCATCATGACCAAGCTCATCGAGCGCAACACGGCCATCCCGACCAAGCGCAGCGAGACCTTCACGACCGCCGACGACAACCAGCCGTCGGTCGCGATCCAGGTCTTCCAGGGCGAGCGCGACTTCACGCGTGACAACAAGCCCCTCGGAACGTTCGAGCTCACCGGCATCGCGCCGGCGCCGCGCGGCATCCCGCAGGTCGAGGTCACGTTCGACATCGACGCGAACGGCATCGTGCACGTGTCCGCCAAGGACAAGGGCACCGGCAAGGAGCAGTCGATGACGATCACGGGTGGCTCGTCGCTGCCCAAGGACGACATCGAGCGCATGGTGCGCGAGGCCGAGGAACACGCCTCCGAAGACAAGAAGCGTCGCGAGTCGGCCGAGGTGCGCAACCAGGCCGAGACACTCTCGTACTCGATCGACAAGCTGATCAAGGAGAACGACGACAAGCTGCCCGAGGCCGTCAAGACCGAGGTGCAGGGAGACGTCGACGCGCTCAAGGCGGCACTGGCCGGCGATGACGACGATGCGGTGAAGACGGCGTTCGACAAGCTCAACGCGAGCCAGGGCAAGCTGGGCGAGGCGATCTACGCGTCGAGCCAGGCGTCGCAGTCCGCTCCGGATGCCGGTGCCGAGGCCCCGGCCGGCGAGCCCGAGTCTGCGGCATCCGATGAGGATGTCATCGACGCCGAGGTCGTCGACGACGAGGACAACTCCGAAAACGGTGAGAAGAAGTAGTCATGACCGACAAGAACTTCGAAGAGCCGGATGGCGACGAGGTTCGACCGGACGAGGAGGGGTCGGAGGCGCAGGTCTCCGACCCCGACTCGCAGGACGAGCTGACCGTCGATGACATCCTCGGCGCTGAGCAGAACGTGGATGCCGCGGCGGAGGACGCCGTGCTCGCTGACCTCGAGTCGGCCCTGCTGAACGACCTCAAGCGTCTGCAGGCCGAGTACGCCAACTATCGCCGCCGCACCGAGGATCAGCGCGAGCGCGAGATCGAGCGCGCGAAGGGAGAGGCCGTGAAGGGCCTGCTCCCGGTGCTCGACGACCTCGACCGCGCGACCAAGCACGGCGACCTCATCGAGGGCACCCCCTTCGCCGTGATCGGCGACAAGGTGCGCGCGGTCGCCGAGAAGCTCGGTGTGGTCTCGTACGGCGCCGCGGGCGAGCCGTTCGATCCGCAGCAGCACGAGGCGATCTTCCAGGCACCGACACCCGGGGTGACCGAAGCGACGATCCTCGAGGTCGTCGAGGTCGGCTACCGACTGGGTTCGGTTGAGCTGCGACCCGCCAAGGTGGTCGTCGCGGTGCCGGCCGAATAACCCGGAGGGACACCGCATGGCCAGTCAGGACTGGTTCGACAAGGACTTCTACAAAGTCCTGGGCGTCGAGAAGAGCGTCACCGACGCCGAGCTGAAGAAGACCTATCGCAAGCTCGCCCGCAAGTATCACCCGGACTCCAACCAGGGCGATGCGAAGGCGGAGGCGACCTTCAAGGAGGTCAGCGAGGCGTACTCGGTGCTCTCCGACCCCGAGCAGCGCAAGGAGTACGACCAGATCCGCGCGATGGGCTCGGGCGCGCGCTTCACCGCGGGCGACCAGCCCGGCGGGTTCGAGGACGTGTTCAGCATGTTCGGACAGGGCCGCGGCGCGCGCCAGCAGTCGCCGCAGGACTTCGATGACATCTTCAGCATGTTCAACCAGCAGCAGGGCGGCGGCTTCGGCTCCGGCCGTTTCGGGCAGTCCACCGGCGGGTTCCGCGGGTACGGAGGTCCGCAGCGCGGCGCCGACGTCACCGCGCGCACGACGATCGACTTCATCACCGCGACAAAGGGCGAGACCATCACCCTCCAGGGCGAAGACGGCAAGCCGTTCAAGGTGAAGATCCCCGCGGGCGTCTCGGACGGGCAGAAGATCCGCCTGCGCGGCCGCGGCCGCCCCTCCCCGGACGGCGGCGAGACGGGCGATATCGTCGTACAGGTGACCGTTCGCCCGCATCCCGTGTTCACCCGTGACGGCCTCAACCTGCGCGTCACCGTGCCGGTGACCTTCACCGAGGCGGCTCTCGGCGCCACGATCGAGGTGCCGACGCTCGGCGGCGACCCCGTCAAGCTGCGCGTCGCGCCAGGAACCCCGTCGGGCCGCGTCCTGCGCGTCAAGGGGCGCGGGGTGCACTCCGCGAAAGGCCCCGGCGACCTGCTTGCCGAAGTTCAGGTGGCGGTTCCGTCGCACCTGGACGACGCCGCGCGCGAAGCGCTCGAGCGGTTCCACGAGCTCGAGCCCAAGGACAACCCCCGCGCCGATCTCATGTCGCGCGCTCGGGGATAGAGGGTGTCATGTCGCGGAATCAGGAGATCGGACGAGGGAAGGAGATTTCCGCGCGGATTCTCCTACCCCCGCGCCATCTCCTGATCTCGTGACGAGAATGAGGACGAGGGACGAGGTGAGGACGGATGCCGGAACGAGAGATCGATGAAGATGCGCCGATCTTCGCGATCGCCGTCGCCGCCGAGCTCGCGAACATGCATCCGCAGACGCTCCGGCAGTACGACCGGCTCGGCCTGGTCGTTCCCGCCCGCACCCAGGGCGGATCCCGCCGCTACTCGACGCGTCACGTCGAGCAGCTGCGCGAGGTCGCGCGAATGTCGTCAGACGGCATGAGCCTGCCCGCGATCGCGCGGATCATCGAGCTCGAGAACAACGTCCAGGAGCTGCGCGTGCGCGTGCGGGAACTCGAGGCGCGCATGCGCACCGAACTCGAGAACCGCCCCGGCGCGCGTGTGTTCGCCGCCGGCGCCACCGGGTCCGTCATCACCCTGCGGCAGGGCAGGCGGGTCCGCCGCGCGACCGACATCGTCGTCTGGCGGCCGCGCCTGGCCCTCGAGAAGCCTGAGTCTTCGGCATCCGCCGACGACGCCGACTGAAGCCCCGCGGTTCATCCACCCGCGAGACCGCATACGCGCCGCGAGACTGAGGTGCACGCACCCTGTCTCGCGGCACCCATGCTGTCTCGCGGCAAGAGCGAACGTCGGCGACCGTCGATAGGGTGGTGGACGTTGTGGAAGGAGACCGGTGACAGCCAAACGCGCCATCATCGTCCGCGGAGGCTGGCCCGGCCACCAGCCCGTCGAGGCGACCGACCTGTTCGTGCCGTTTCTGCGCGAGAACGGCTACGAGGTGCAGCTCGAGGCGTCTCCGGCCGTTTACGCCGACGAAGGCACGATGGCGGCGACCGACCTGATCGTGCAGTGCGTGACGATGTCGACGATCGAGCGCGACCAGGTCGCCGGGCTGCGTGCGGCCGTCCAGGCGGGCACCGGATTCACCGGCTGGCACGGCGGAATCGCCGATTCGTACCGCGACTCGGCCGACTACCTGCAGCTCGTCGGCGGCCAGTTCGCGACGCACCCCGGCAAGCACCCCGATGAACTCGCCGGCGGACCGAGCGACAACTACCTCGACCACACGATCGAGATCACCCCGCTCGGACGCGAGCACCCGATCACCGCGGGCCTCGATGACTTCGCTCTCACCACCGAGCAGTACTGGGTGCTCAGCGACGACCTCAACGACGTGCTCGCGACCACGACGCACCCGGTGCGTCCGTGGCATCCCTGGCATCGGCCGATCACCTCCCCGGCGATCTGGACCCGCGAGTGGGGGGCAGGCCGGGTCGTCGTCACGACGCCCGGTCACAGCGTGGACGTGCTCGAGAACCCCGCCGTCCGCACCATCATCGAAAGGGGAATGCTGTGGGCAACGCGCCGCGCATAGGCATCATCGGAGTCGGAGTCATCTCGGGCATCTACCTGCAGACCCTCACCGCACGCTCCGACGTGACCGTGGCGGCGATCGCCGACCTCGACATGGATCGCGCCGCGGCTGTGGCGAGCGGCATCCCCGGGGCCCGCGCCCTCGAGGTGCCTGCGCTGCTCTCCGATCCCGATATCGACGTCGTGCTGAACCTCACGATCCCGGCCGCGCACGCCGACATCGCCCTCGCGGCCATCGCGCACGGCAAGCACGTGTACGGCGAGAAGCCGCTCGCGGTCGATCTCGCGAGCGGGAAGAAGGTGATGGATGCCGCCACCGTGGCCGGCGTGCGTCTGGGCTCCGCGCCCGACACCGTGCTGGGCACCGGCACGCAGACGGCCCGCGCGGTCATCGACGAGGGCCGCATCGGCCGGCCGATCGCCGCGACCGCCGTCATGGCATCGCCCGGGCCCGAGCCATGGCACCCGAATCCCGATTTCTACTACCTGCCCGGCGGCGGGCCGCTCATGGACATGGGGCCGTACTACATCTCCGCGCTCGTGCACCTGCTCGGCCCGGTCACCGCCGTCGTCGGCTCCGCCAGCCGGCTGCGCAGCGAACGCGTGATCGGCTCCGGTCCGCGCACGGGGGAGCGGATCCCGGTGGATGTCGACACCCATGTCACCGGCATCCTGGAGCACGCCGGCGGCGCGCTGACGACGCTCACGACGAGCTTCGACAGCGTCAAGAGCAGCGCCTCGCCGATCGAGATCCACGGTGAGACCGGATCGCTCTCGGTGCCCGACCCGAACATGTTCTCGGGAGACGTGCTGTTCTGCCCGCTCGGATCGCGCGAGTGGGAGCCGATCGAAGAACGCGCCGGCTACGTCGACGCCGCGCGCGGCATCGGGCTGCTCGACATGCTCGCCGCCCCGACGGATGCCGACGTGCGCGCATCGGGACGCCTCGCGCTGCACACGCTCGAGGTCATGACCGCTGTGCTCGAGTCCGCGCACAGCGGCACGCGCGTGACGATCGAATCGACCGTCGAGCGACCCTCGATCGTGCCGCTGGGCAGCTCGTTCGAACTGACCGAGCTGTAGGCCCGGCGAGGCACCCCGCCCGTCGACGCCCGGCGCTCTAGAGTTCGGGCATGACCGAGGAGCGCTGGCGGCAGCTGACGTATTGGCCGCTGATCATCGCGTCCGTGGTCTTCATCGTCGCCTACTCGTGGCAGGTGATCGCAGACCTGCAGGGGCCGGCCGAACTCGTCGCCCGCCTCACGATGACCGTGACGTGGGTCGTGTTCGCGGTCGACTATCTCGTGCGCCTCCGGCTCGCTTCGCCACGGGGACCCTGGTTCCGCAAACACTTCTTCGACCTTCTCGTCGTCGTGCTGCCGGCCCTCAAGCCCTTGCGCCTGCTGAAGGCGCTGACCCTTGTGCACACCCTGCAGCGCACAGCCGGTACGGCTCTGCGGAGCCGCCTCGCGATCTACGGTTCCGGTGCCGCGATCATCCTCATCTGGATCGCGGCGCTCTCCGAGCTCGACGCCGAGCGGGGAGCGCCCGGTGCCAACATCGAGACCTTCGGGGATTCGGTCTGGTGGGCCTTCGTCACGATCACCACCGTCGGGTACGGCGACTTCTACCCCGTCACGCCCGGAGGGCGTCTGGTCGCGGTGATGCTGATGTGCGGCGGCGTGGCCGTGGTCGGTGTGGTCACCGCCACCCTCGCATCGTGGGTGCTCGAGCGCGTCGCCACCGGCAGAGACGACGACGAGCCGGCCACCCGCGGCCAGGTGCGCAAGGTTGCCAGCCAGCTCGACGACATCAGCGATCGCCTGGGCCGCCCGCCCGCATCGCGCGAGAAATCCGGCGCCCGATGAGCCTGTTCGGTCGGCCGGCGCCTCAGCAGCCGCCCCCTGCGACGCCGGCTCCCGCCCTCTCGCCCACCCTCCGGGTGCTGCTCGGGCTCGCCGCGGCGGCGATCGCGCTCGCCGGGCTGTCTTTCGCGCGTGAACTGGTCGGGCCCCTCGTGCTGGCCGCGGTCATCGTGATCATCTGCCATCCGGTCCGGCATCCGCTCGAGAGATGGGGATGGCCGCGCTGGGCGGCGACCACCGGTGTGATCGTCATCGCGTACCTGATCCTGCTCGTCCTCGGGGCACTGCTGTTCTTCGCCGGAACCCAGTTCGTGCGGCTCGTCGGCGACTACGCGGATGAGCTGCAAGCCTCGGCGCAGGCGTTCGTCGCCTGGTTGGGCTCCGTGGGTCTGGACGAGCAGGCTTCGGATGCCGCGGCATCCGTCCTCGAACCGTCGACGATCGTGTCGTTCGTCGCGTCGCTCGGCGGCACCGCGGTCGGCATCCTCACCGCACTCTTCTTCGTGTTCGCCTACGTGATCTTCATGGCCGCCGACGGGTCGCGGTACGCGCGGGCGGAAGCATCGTTCGGACCGGTCGCGCGGCCGAACGTGCGGCGCTTCCAGCTCTTCAACTCGAACGTGCGGCGCTATTACGTCGTCAACGCGAGCTTCGGTGCGGTCGTCGCGATCATCGACGGCTTCGCGCTGTGGGCATTGGGTGTACCCGCTCCGGCGGTGTGGGCGATCCTTGCGTTCGTCACGAACTTCATTCCGAACATCGGCTTCGTGATCGGACTGATCCCGCCCGCACTGCTCGCCCTCGTCGTCGGCGGCTGGCCGCTCATGCTCGCGGTCGTCGCGATCTACTGCGTCGTCAACGTCACGCTGCAGGTGCTCGTGCAGCCGAAGTTCGTGAGCGACGCGGTGAGTCTCAGCCTCACCCTGAGCTTCTTCTCGGTGATCTTCTGGACCTTCATCATCGGTCCGCTCGGCGCGATCCTGTCGATTCCGCTCACCCTGCTCGTGCGTGCTCTCGTGCTCGAGGGCGACCCGGGTGCACGGTGGCTGCGCTGGCTGTCGGGCGACGTCGTGACCGCGACCCCCGACCGACGCGACGGCGCCGGCTGACCCCGCAAGCGAGAAGGTGGGGTCGCCCGCGAGAGGGTGCGGCGCTTTCGCTGCGGGATGCACGATCTCGGCGCGAAAAGGGACCAACTCGGCGATTCACCCTTGTGGCATGACACCGCAGTGGGTGGGTCGGCGATATTGTTCGGGCATGTCAGACCCCTCGCCAGAAATCATCCCTGAACCCCAGGCGCCGATTCCGCCCATCCCGTCGGTCCCTGAGCGGCGAGGCGTCCTCGCCCTCATCGATCGCCCGCTCGTGATCGCGTTCATCGCGACTCTCGGTGTGCTGGGCGGACTCGTCCTGGGCTCGGCGATCGCATCGATCACGGTCATCCTCATCTACATCGTGCTGGCACTGTTCATCTCGCTCGGGCTCGATCCGATCGTGCGGGTGCTGGAGCGCCGCGGGGTGAAACGGGGCGGGGGGATCGCGATCGTGTTCGGCGCCTTCGCCGTGCTCGCGCTTGCGTTCTTCATCTTCGTGCTGCCGCCGATCCTCGGTCAGGTCGGCCAATTCGTGAGGGAGTTCCCCGATGCGGTCGTGGAGGCGGTGAACTCCGAGTGGTTCCTGGCGCTGGCGCCGGATCTGCAGGACGCGGTCGGAGCGGCCCTTGCCGAACTGTCTGCTCTGCTGGCGAAACCCGAGACCATCGCCGCAGTCGGCGGCGGAGCCCTGGCGGTCGGCATCGGCATCGTCAACGCGATCACGGCGAGCTTCATCGTGATCGCACTGACGCTGTACTTCCTCTCCTCACTGACCGGGATGAAGAACGCGCTCTACGACCTGGCTCCCGCGCACAGCCGTGCCAGGCTCGCCGACATGACCGAGCGGATCACCGCTTCGGTGGGCAGCTCGCTCATCGGCTCGGTGACGCTCTCCTCGATAAACGCCGCCGTCGTCCTGGTGCTCCACCTGGTGATCGGCCTGCCGTTCGCTGCCCTCATGACGTTCATCGCCTTCGTCATCACCCTCATCCCGCTGTTCGGATCGGTGATCTTCTGGCTCGTCGCGACCGGGGTCGCGCTCTTCTCGAGTCCGGCGCAGGCAGTGACGTTCTTCGTCGCGTACCTGATCTACATCCAGATCGAGTCGTACGTGGTGAGCCCCCGTGTGATGAACCGGGCGGTGTCGATCCCGGCTGCCCTCGTGCTCATCGGAGCGCTGGTGGGCGGCGCGCTGGCGGGTGTCATCGGCGTGCTGGTGGCGCTTCCGATCATGGCGTCGATGCTTCTCATCCTCCGCGAGATCGTGGTGCCCAAGCAGAGCCTGAAGGTCTGACGGCCTCGCCGGTCAGCCTTCGCCGTTGACGCGGTCGCGCCAGCGCAGCAGCGGGCCCAGCATCGACAGGTCATAGTCCGGCCCGCCGACCGCCGGGATCAGCAGACGCGCACCGAGCGCATACAGCCTTTCCGCGCCGCCCTCTTCGAGAAGCGGACCGAACCCGCGGATCGTGAAGCCGCTGGACAGTTCGATCGTCGCGGGATCCCGGCCCTCTCGCGCACACCAGTCGTGCAGGACGCCGATCTTTCGCGGCAGGTCGCTCAGCCCGGTGAACGCGTGCCAGATGTCGGCGTGCCGTGCGACCAGGCGCAGTGTCTTCTGCTCGCCCTGCCCGCCGATCAGGATCGGGATGCGGCGCGTGGGCGGCGGGTTGAGCGCGTCCCATCGCCTCCGGATGCGCGGCAGGTCCTCGGCCAGCGCGTCGAGGCGAGAGCCCGCCGTGCCGAAGGGGTAGCCGTAGCCGTCGTAGTCGCGCTCCGCCCATCCCGAGCCGGTGCCGAAGATGAGGCGTCCGGTACCGGAGGAATGCGCGCTGATGTGATCGACGGTGCGGGCCATGTCGGCCTGCAGATCCGGGTTGCGGTACGAGCTGCAGTTGACGAGCGGGCCGAACTCGACGCGTTCGGTGAGCTCGGCGATCGACGCGAGCGTCGTCCACGCCTCGTAGTGTGTGCCATCGAGAGGCTCGGTGAGGGGGAAGAAGTGATCCCAGTTGAAGATCGCGTCCACACCGAGATCCTCCGCGCGGAGCACCGCGTCGCGCAGCTGCGAATACGTCGCATGCTGAGGGGCGAGCTGCACGCCGATCCGGAGTCGTCGGCCTGCGGCCGGATGAACCACGCCGACTGTCACTTCACGGCTCGATCCGCAGGACGTTCGGCGACTCGCCGAGCGCGACGTCGTCGCTGATGCGCAGCGTGCGGGCGAGCTCGTCCACCGCGCCGATCACCGTGCCGAATCGCTCGCGGTCGCTGCACACGGCGGTGACCGCGACGAAGTGCGATCCGGTGTCCCACGTGTACGTCGCGAACGGCGGCGTGCGCTGATCAGCCGGCAGAGGGATCGCGAGCTTCTCGCCGACACCGAGGTACGTGCCGCGGAACGTCTCGGTGTCGTCGTACTCCATCGGCATGCTTGCTCGCGCGGCGCGCAGCTGCGCGGTCGCCTCCTGCACCTGCGCCATCACGACCAGCAGCTCGGGGTCGGCCTTCCACACCCAGACGAGCACCCGACCGGCGGCCTTGCGCATCAGGAACGGCGTCGCCTGGCTCATCGCCCACGCCATGAATCCGCCGCCGGGTCTCTCGGCGGCGCCGATCGCGCGGTTGGCCTGACTGAGCAGCATGCGGATCGCCGCCTTGCGATGGCGTCGGCCGCCGAACCCGAGCGAGTCCGTGACGGCGACCCAGACGGTCTTGTCGGCATCGGCCTGCAATCGGGGCATGAGTCCAGGGTACGAGGTCGACCGTGTGCGTTCGGTGGACGGCTCAGGGTCCCGGAGGGTGCTCGGGTAGAGTTGGCACCGCACATGCACCGACCTCGTGCGACCCGCCCCCGCGCAGAGATAGGCAACCAGCATCCCGTGACCCCGTCCGAGACGCCCGACGATCCCCGCGCCGCTGAGCCGGACGAACGCCGACCCCTCACGGTGCTGATCGGTGCAGACACGTTCTCACCGCACGTCAACGGCGCGGCGCGATTCGCCGAGCGCCTCGCCGCCGGCCTGGTCGCCCGTGGACACCACGTGAACGTGATGGCTCCGAGTGCGAAGCACTGGGCTCGCGGCAGCGGTGTCGAGGTCATCGAAGACCAGCCCATGATGCTCTACCGGTTGCCCTCGTGGCGCTGGTGGCCGCACGACTGGCTCGCGTTCGTTCTGCCATGGATGTCGAAGCACCACGCCCGTCGCGTGCTGGATACGGTCCACCCCGACGTGGTGCACATCCAATCGCACATCATCATCGGCCGCGGCCTGGCACGCGAGGCGCGCAAGCGCGGCATCCCGATCATCGCCACCAACCACGTGATGGCCGAGAACATCCTCGACTTCACGACGCTGCCGCACGCCCTGAACGATGTCTTCCTCAAGCTCGCGTGGGCCGACGCCAAGCGCACGTTCGACATGACCCGGGCAGTGACCACGCCCACCCGCAAAGCCGCGGACTTCCTCGAGTCGACCATCGACATCACCGGCGTCATCCCGATCAGCTGCGGGATCGACCGGTCGAACTACCGCCCCGACCTGACGCCGCGTGATGCCAACCGCATCCTGTTCGTCGGGCGCCTGACGACCGAGAAGCACATCGATGTGCTGCTGAAGGCCGTCGCCCAGCTCGATCCGGCCCTCGACGTGCACGTCGACCTCGTCGGCGGTGGCGACCAGCGCAAGAACCTCGAGGCGCTGGTGCACTCACTCCGTCTCGATGGTCACGTCACCTTCCACGGCCATGCGGCCGAGGAGGATCTGCGCACGCTGTACAGTCGCGCCAGCCTCTTCGCGATCGCGTCTGTCGCCGAGCTGCAGTCGATCGCGACGATGGAGGCGATGGCATCAGGACTGCCGATCGTCGCCGCGAACGCCGTCGCGCTGCCGCACCTCGTGCACGACGGCGAGAACGGGTACCTCTTCGAGCCCGGCAACGTCGAGGAGATGGCCGCCCGCCTGACCGACGTGCTGACCGCCGCCCCCGAGGAACGACGCCGGATGCAGCAGGCCTCGCTCGACGGCGTGGCGATCCACGACATCAACCGCACCCTCGACACGTTCGAGGCGCTGTACCGCGGCGATCCGCTCCCCGCCTAGACGCCGATGCATGTCGTGATGTTCGGCGACCAGCACGTCGAGTCCCTCGGCGGAGCTCAGGTGTCGATGCGCCTGCAGCGCCGCTTCCTCGAGCGCGCCGGCCACACCGTCACGATCGTGGCGCCGAAGATGCACGGGCGCCGCGCGGGGGTCGCTCCGGACGCGGCGTATGTCGACACCCCCTCGATCCCGATCACCCCCGACCGCGAGTACTCGCTGTCGTGGCCGGGCGGCCGCACCGATCGGTTCGTGGATGCCGCTCTCACTGGGCGCCCTCCGGTCGATGTCGTGCACGTGCAGGCCGACTTCTGGGGCGCGTTCACCGGGCATCGGTTCGCCGCGCGTCACGGCCTGCCGGTCGTGCATACGATGCACAACCGCGTCGATGTCGGCATCGAGGCGACCGCACCGTTCCCGCGGCTCGTGCTGCGCGTGCTGAACGCCTGGCAGCGACGGGCGCTGCGTCAGGCCGGCGCGGCCCCGGCGGGCCGTGACGGATGGGCGTACCTGCGGCGATTCGCCGGGCTGTCGAGCGCCGTCACCGCACCCTCATCGCACTTCGCCCGCCGTCTGCACGAGCACGGGGTGGTGGCCGCCGACGGCTCGCCGGTGATCGACGTGTGGAACGGCATCGACGACGACGTGCTGGATGCCGCCCTCGCGGCCGGGCCGGCCGTGCGGGCACCCGGCAGACCGCGTTTCGTCTGGCTCGGCCGCATGAGCCCCGAGAAGCGGCTGCTGCCCTTCCTCGAGGCGCTCGGCGAGGCGCGCATCGACGCCGACGTCGAGATCATCGGCGGGGGCGGGCAGGAGAAGGCCGCGCGTCGGCTCGCCCAGAAGCGGGGGCTCGATCGGACCGTGGTCTTCGCGGGTCGGCTGCCGTACGCCGAGACCCTGCGGCGCATCGCGGCCGCCGACGCCGTCGTGCAGACCTCGATCGGATTCGAGACGCAGGGCATGACCGTGTTCGAGGCGGCCTCGCTCGGAACGCCCGCGGTGGTCAGCGACCCCGACATCGGCGCCGAGCTGGGCTCGGGGTTCTGGCAGGTCGCGGATGGGTCCGTTGCGGCGCTCGCCGACACTCTGCGCCTGGCGGCATCCGACATCGTCAACGGAACGGCCGCGGTGCCCGACCCGTCGATCCGCGAACGCTTCCGGCAGTCCTCACGCACCGCTGCGATGGTCGAGGTCTACGACCGCGCACGGCGCTGAGCCGGTCCTTCCCTGCGCGAGATCACCCCTCGCCCGCGAGGTCACCCTGTGCACGCGGGGGTGCGGGGTGTACTCGCGAACAGCGGGTGATCTCGCGCAGAGGCGAGTGGACGCTCAGGGGAGGCGGGTGTAGTCGATCGGCATCCGGTGGAGGCCGTCGTTCGTGAGAGCGACGACGGAGGCGCCGATGGCGTAGGCGGCAATGGCTGCGAGAGCAATGATCATCAACATGGCAGAAACGCTACGCTTGACGTGATCCCGCCACGAGTGGCAGGATGGACACGCATCGTACGAATACTGCCATCGGTGTCGCACCCGCTCAGCCGCACTTCGAGGAGTCCGCATGAAGACCGTCGCCGTCATCGTCCAAGACGGATTCGCCCCGTTCGAGTTCGGCGTCGCGTGCGAGGCGTTCGGCCTCGACCGCACCGATGACGGCATCCCGAACTTCGACTTCCGCATCGTGACCCCGAACCCGGGCGTCGTGCAGTCCAAGCTCGGCTTCTCGCTCAACGTCGAGAACGACCTGGCGTTCGCGTACGAGGCCGACCTCGTGGTGGTCTCGCCGACGCCGAGTGAATGGTGGGGGCGCACCGACCCGCGCGTGCTCGAGGTCGTCCGTGACGCTGCCGCGCGCGGCGCGTGGCTGCTGAGCATCTGCAGCGGGTCGTTCATCCTGGGCGCGGCGGGAGTCCTCGACGGGCGCAAGGCGACCACGCACTGGATGTACGCCGACAGGATGGCCTCGATGTACCCGTCGGTCGACGTGGACCCCAACGTGCTGTACGTGCAGGACGGCCGCATCATCACGAGCGCCGGCACCGCCGCCGGGCTCGATGCCTGCCTGCACCTCCTGCGTCAAGAGCTCGGCGCCGAGATGACCAACACGATCGCGCGCCGCATGGTCGTGCCGCCTCAGCGCGACGGCGGTCAGGCGCAGTTCATCCTGCGACCGCTGCCCGAGGTCGCGAGCCTCTCGCTCGCGCCGGTCACGGATTGGATGCTGGCGAACCTGCGCAGCGAGCTGACGGTCGATCAGCTCGCCGCCAAGGCGCACATGTCGCCGCGCACGTTCGCCCGCCGATTCAAGGCCGACTACGGCACGACGCCCGCGGCGTGGCTGGGCCGCCAGCGCATCATCCACGCACAGCGTCTGCTCGAGCAGACCGACCTCGGTCTCGATCGCATCGCCTACGAATGCGGTTTCGGCTCGGCATCCGTCCTGCGCCAGAACTTCGCCCGGGTGCTCGGCACGACACCGACGGCCTATCGCGCGACGTTCTGCTGCGAGATCGGCACGGGCGGCTCCGCGCTCGAGCGTCGTGAAGAGTCGGCGGTTCCCGCGGCCTGAGTGCGTGCTGCGCGACGCGCTTCGATAGCGTGTGAGCGTGCGTGCAGCCCTGCGGAGACTGTTCTCCCGAAAGACGATCGGCAAGGATGCCGTCTCGGGCCTCGTGCTGGGCATCGAGGCGGTGCCCGACGGGCTCGCGGCCGGGCTGCTCGCCGGCATCAACCCGCTTGCCGGCCTCTACGCGTACCTGTTCGGCATGGTGGGGGCGACGTTCTTCACCAGCAGCACGTTCATGGCCGTGCAGGCCACCGGTGCGATGGCGCTCATCGTCTCGGACTCCGACCTGCAGAGCCGCGCCGATCCCGACCGGGCGCTGTACACGCTCGCGATCATGACCGGCATCGTGATGATCATCGCGGGCCTTCTCGGCGGCGGCCGTCTGGTGAGATTCGTGCCGACCGCGGTGATGACCGGCTTCCTCACCGCAGTCGGGGTGAACATCGTGCTCGGGCAGCTGTCGAACTTCACCGGCTTCGCATCGCAGGGCTCGAACCGCCTGACGAAGCTCTTCGACCTGGTTGTGCACACCCCGCAGTGGAGCATCGCATCGGTCGGCGTCGGGCTCGTGGTCATCGGGCTGATCTACCTGTTCCGCCTGACTCCGGTGGGCTCTCTCGGACTCGTGGTCGCGGTGGTGCTCGGCTCCGGCATGGCCGTGCTGCTGAACGTCTGGCTCTCCGAGCCGGTGCTGCTGCTCGATGACATCGTGGACGTCCCGAACGGCCTGCCCGCCCCGGTGCTGCCGAACATCGAGGACGTCGTGTTCCTGCTGATCCCGGCCTTCTCGCTCGCCTTCGTCGGCGTCATCCAGGGTGCCGCGGTGGGGGCCAGCCTTCCGACCCCCGACGGCAAACCCGCCGACACGTCGCGTGACTTCGTCGGGCAGGGCGCGGGCAACATCGCGGCCGGGCTCTTCCAGGGGATGCCGGTGGGCGGGTCGATGTCGGGGTCGTCGCTCATCGTCACGGGCGGTGCCAAGACGCGGCTCGTCTTCGTCATCGCCGGAGGGGTGATGGCGATCCTGATCCTCTTCGCGTCGGATCTCGTGAGCTATGTCGCCATGCCCGCGCTCGCCGGACTCCTGATCGTGATCGGCATCGGCGCGATCAAGCCGAGCCGCATCTACTCCGTGGTCAAGAGCGGCCCCCTGCCGACGGCGATCATGGCCGTCACGTTCGGTCTGACCCTCGTCATCCCGCTGCAGTACGCGGTGCTGGTCGGCGTGGGGTTGGGCATCATCCTCTTCGTCGCGCAGCAGTCCAATCGAGTGCGCGTGCGGCAGGTCCATGTGCTCGATGGCGGCCGCATGCGTGAGAGCGCACCGCCGCCCGCGATCGCCGCGGACGACGTGGTGATCCTGCAGCCGTACGGCAGCCTGTTCTTCGCGAGCGCCCCGATCTTCGAGCACCAGCTGCCGGCCGTCAGTCGTGCATCGAAGGGGGCGGTCGTGATCATCCGCCTGCGCGGCACCGATCAGATCGGCCTGTCGCTCATCGAGGTGCTCCGCCGATATGCGCACGACCTCCACGACGCGGATGCCGCCCTCAAGCTCGTGATCAGCGAGAAGCAGGTGCTCGATCAGGTGCTCATCAGCGGGCTGGCCGACGAGCTGGGGCCGGGCAACGTCTACCGCAGCACCGAGTGGATCGGCGAGACGGTGCGCCGCGCCTACGCCGACGCGCGCGAGGAGCAGCAGCGCGCCTGACCCTGACCCTGCGAGCGCAGGGACGCGATTGCCGCGAGCGGGCGGCTCTGATAAAGTTGAGTCAGTACGGCTCAACTTTAAGCGAGCCGAAAACCAGACTTCAGGAGACAGATGAACGCCACGCAGCAGCCCGGGCAGGAGGAGCAGCAGAGCGCCCTCGAACAGTTCGGGATCAACCTCACCGACCGTGCCCGCCAGGGCAAGCTCGACCCCGTGATCGGGCGCGACAGCGAGATCCGCCGGGTCAGCCAGGTGCTGACCCGCCGCACCAAGAACAACCCCGTGCTCATCGGCGAGCCCGGCGTCGGCAAGACCGCCGTCGTCGAGGGCCTCGCCCAGCGCATCGTCGCGGGCGACGTCGCCGAGAGCCTCAAGAACAAAGAGCTCATCACCCTCGACATCTCGGCCCTCGTCGCCGGCGCGATGTACCGCGGCCAGTTCGAAGAGCGGCTCAAGGCCGTGCTGAAGGAGATCACCGAGTCCGAGGGGCAGATCATCACGTTCATCGACGAACTGCACGTGCTGATGGGCGCGGGCGGCGGCGAGGGATCGGTGGCGGCATCCAACATGCTCAAGCCCATGCTCGCGCGCGGTGAACTCCGCCTGATCGGCGCGACCACGCTCAACGAGTACCGCGAGTTCATCGAGAAGGATGCCGCGCTCGAGCGCCGCTTCCAGCAGGTGTACGTCGGCGAGCCCTCGGTCGAAGACACCGTCGCGATCCTCCGCGGGCTCAAGGAGCGGTACGAGGCCCACCACAAGGTCGCCATCGCGGATGCCGCGCTCGTGGCCGCGGCATCCCTCAGCAGCCGCTACATCCCTTCCCGCCAGCTGCCCGACAAGGCGATCGACCTGATCGACGAGGCCGCGTCGCGTCTGCGCATGGAGATCGACTCTGCGCCGCTCGAGATCGACGAGCTGCGCCGGCACGTCGACCGGCTCAAGCTCGAAGAGCTCGCGCTCAAGCGCGAGAAGGACGACGCCTCCAAAGAGCGCCTCGCTGCCCTGCGCGAGACCCTCGCAAAGGAGCAGGCGCAGCTGGACGGACTGCAGACGCGGTGGGAGCGCGAGCGGGCGTCGCTCAACCGCGTCGGCGACCTGAAGACCAAGCTCGACGCCGCCCGCATGCAGGCCGAGCGCGCGCAGCGCGAAGGCAACCTCGAGAAGGCGTCGCGCTTGCTGTACGCCGAGATCCCGGCGCTCGAGCGGCAGCTGATCGACGCCGAGCGCGAAGAGCCCGCCGGCGACCGCATGGTCAACGATCAGGTCACCGATGAGGACATCGCGGCCGTGATCGCGGCGTGGACCGGCATTCCGGTGGGCCGCCTGCTGCAGGGCGAGACCGAGAAGCTCGTGCATCTCGAGTCCGAGCTGGGCAAGCGTCTGATCGGTCAGAAGCAGGCGGTGAAGGCGGTCGCCGACGCGGTCCGGCGCTCGCGCGCCGGCATCAGCGACCCCGATCGACCGACCGGATCGTTCCTGTTCCTCGGCCCGACCGGCGTGGGCAAGACCGAGCTGGCCAAGTCGCTGGCCGACTTCCTGTTCGACGACGAGCACGCCATGGTGCGCATCGACATGTCGGAGTACGGCGAGAAGCACTCCGTGTCACGGCTCGTCGGCGCCCCTCCGGGCTACATCGGCTACGAGCAGGGCGGTCAGCTCACCGAGGCGGTCCGGCGGCGCCCGTACAGCGTCGTGCTTCTCGACGAGGTCGAGAAGGCGCATCCCGAGGTGTTCGACGTGCTGCTGCAGGTCATGGACGACGGGCGCCTCACCGACGGCCAGGGCCGCACGGTCGACTTCAAGAACGTGATCCTGATCCTGACCTCGAACCTGGGGTCGCCGATCCTGATCGACCCGACCCTCTCACTCGAGCAGAAGCAGGATGCCGTGAACGGGCTGGTCCGCCAGGCGTTCAAGCCCGAGTTCGTCAACCGTCTCGATGACATCGTGATCTTCCAGGCGCTCACCCAGGACGACCTCGCGCAGATCGTCGAGCTCGCGGTCTTCGCGCTGCAGCGCCGGCTGCGCGACCGGCGGCTCACGCTCGCGGTCACCCCCGACGCGCGCGCCTGGCTCTCCGAGCGCGGCTACGACCCGGCATTCGGCGCGCGCCCGCTGCGCCGGCTCATCCAATCCGAGATCCAGGACCGCCTCGCGATGGCGATCCTCTCGGGCGGAGTGCATGACGGCGACCTCGTGCGGGTCGATGTCGCGGCCGACGGCTCGGCGCTCGTGCTGACCAGCAGCGGGCCGGCCGCCGCTGCCGAGGACGATGCGGACGACGACGACGTGATCGAGGCGGAGCTGCTCGAGGACTGACGGATGCCGGATCCTCCGATCCGGACGCAACCGACGGTACGGTCGGGGCATGCGCATCGCACGCTCCGGCCGTTTCGTCTTCGTCGCCCAGTGGGTGGCCGCCGTGCTGCTGCCCGTGTTCTTCTTCCTCGGCAGAGGGCTCGTCGGCGCCGAGCTGGGATGGATGGCCATCATCGGCGTCGTGTACGGCCTGCTCGCGGTCGTGGTGCTCCTGCTTCCGCCGGTCATGACGCTGTTCGACCGCACCGTGCGGCGCGGCAAGGCGACGCGCTTCGCGTACGACATCGCGAGCTTCGTGCTGTGGGGCGCCTTCCTCGTCGCGGCGCTCAGCGTTCCCGACTCGGGTGACAGCGGCCATCTGAACTCCGCCCTCACGACCTGGACCGGCGGCGGCATCACCTACGAGACCTCGGAGGCCGTCTTCGCGGTCGCGGCGACCGTCATCGGGCTCGCCTACCTCGCCACAGTCGTCCTCGGCGTCATCGGCATCACGCGCTGGCGCCGTCCCTTCGATGCGTGACACGCGCCGAGTGAGCGGGTGCGGGTGAGCGAGAACACGGGGCGTCCGTCACCGATCGTCGCGCTCTGGCGGTCGTCGCATCCGGGTCCGAGCGTCGTCGTCACCTTCGTCGCGGTCACGCTCGGCATCGCGTCGGGTCTCGAGCCGTGGCGCATCGCCGTGCTGGGGCTGGCGATCCTGTTCGGTCAGCTGTCGGTCGGCATCTCGAACGATGCGATCGACGCGCCCCGCGACACCGCGACCGGCCGCACCGACAAGCCGATCGCGCGCGGCGATGTGTCGCTGCGAGCCGCCTGGGTGGCGGCATCCGGCGCCGTGGTCGTCTCGCTCGCGCTCTCTTTCCTGCTCAGCTGGGCGATGGGGCTCGCACACCTGATCGCATTGGCCTCGGCGTGGTCATACAACGCCGTGCTCAAGTCGACCCCGATCTCAGTGCTGCCGTTCATCGTGAGCTTCGGGCTGCTGCCCTCGCTCGTGACCCTGTCGGCCGATCCGCCGAGCCTGGCTGCGGCGTGGGCGTGGGTCGCCGGCGCGGCGCTGGGCATCGCGATCCACCTCACGAACGTGCTGCCCGACCTCGAGGACGACGCGCAGACCGGGGTGCGCGGCCTGCCGCACCGGCTCGGACGCCGCGCGTCGGCCGTGATCGCCGCCCTGGCGCTCGTGGTCGGCGCCGTCGCGGTGCTGCTCGGACCGGAGAACGGCATCACCGTGTTCGGGGCGATCGCATTCGCGGGAGTCGTCGTGATCGCCGCGGCCGGACTCGTGCTGGCGCTCGCGCGTCCACCGGGGCGCTGGGTCTTCCGGCTCGTGATGCTCGCGTCGCTGCTGCTGTGCGTGCAGCTCGCCGCGACCGGCCAGGCGCTGGTCGCCTGACCGCTGAAGAAACCGCGAGACAGGATAGGCGCGACGAGACAGACCGCGTCGCACTCAGTCTCGCGGCGCCTATCCTGTCTCGCGGCCAAGAAGGGACCTCAGGGGCCGGCGTCGAGGCCCATCGCGTAAGCCCAGGCGAAGCCGCGCCCGAGCGGAGGGGTCAGCATCCCGCGCACGAGGGTGCGGCGCGCGACGTCGGCCGCACCGCGTCGCGGGCGGCCGAGCACGGTGTTGACCGCGGCGAGCTGCCCTGCCCGCACGGCCGAGCGCACGCGCCGGCGCTCCCACGCGGCGAGGTCGGCGTCGGGCGCTGTGCGCTCACGCACCCAGCGCGCGAGCAGCGGCGCGAGGCCGATCGCATCGAGCAGACCGAGGTTCATGCCCTGACCGCCGATCGGGCTGACCTCATGCGCGGCATCGCCGATCACGAACAGCCGTCCGCGGCGCAGCTGCGGCGCGCACACCCGACGGATGCCGAAGGCCGTGGCGGTCTCGACCGCATCGGCGACGGATGCCTCGCCCCGAGCCCGCAGGGCGGCCTGCAGTCGCTGCACCCGGACCGCGGCCAGGTCGACCGCTGCGTAAGCATCGGGCCGCGGCATCCCACGCCACGACCCGCCGCAGGGATCCCGGCAGGGGGAAGGACTCGAGTACGCCGCTCGGTGCGAGGTTCACGACCGCGGTGTCGGCGTCCGGCCGGTCGGGCACCGCGATGTCGGACATCAGGTAGCGGTCGTGATAGGTCGTGGTGGGCACGCGTCCGTCGCGGTAGACGAGGGAGCGCGCCGTCCAGCCGCCGGCGAGCACGACGATCGGCGCGGTCAGCTGCTCCACGGCGCCGTCGTCGGGTCCTGCATGCCGGGTCACCTCGAGTTCGACCTCTCCGGCGCGCGGTCGCACGCGGGTGACCTCGAGACCGCGCTCGGGCGCCGGAGACACGGCGGCCAGGACCGCCTCGGTCTCGGCCTGCGGGAGGGTCGCGACGAAGGGGAAGCGGGCCGAGAGCCTGTCGAAGCGCACGATGCCGAGCACGTGGTCGCCCGACCGTGCCACGCCGCGCGGCACCCGGAGCGCCTTCTCGAGCAGGCGCTCGGTGATGCCGGAGCGCTCCAGCGCCGCGAGCACCGGCGCATGCACCCCGATCGCCCGGCTGCCGTGCCCGCTGGTGGGGCGACGCTCGAGGACGCGCACCTCCACGCCGCGGCGCTGCAGCTCCGCCGCGAGCAGGGCGCCGACCGGGCCGGCGCCCACCACCACGACGTCAGTCACCAGCGGTTCCGGGTGCCACCGCCAGCAGGCGGAACCGCGCGGGCTTCTCGACGTGCCACGGGGCGCCGAGAACTTCGGCGAGCTCGTTCTGCTGGTAGCTGCGGCGGATGGAGCGCAGCCCGTCGGTCCGCAGGAACGTCCCTGGCGAGAAGGGCGTGATCCCGATCGCGTACAGGACATACGCGAGGCGCCCTCGCTCGATGTCGCAGTGCAGGACGATGCCCCGCGACAGCTGCCGCGACTGGTCGACGAATTCGGCGAGCTCGGACTGGGTGAGATGGTGCACCACGTGATTGGACAGCACGAGGTCGAAGCGCTCGCCGGCGGCGAGCAGGTCGGCGCCATCGGCGCAGAGGAATGTCGTCCGCGCCGGGGCGGGGCGGGTCAGCGCCACCTCGAGAGCGCGCGGGTCGGGATCGACGCCGACCCACTCCACCTCGAAGCCGTCGCTCTCCGCCCACGCGGCGAGCTGGGCGATCACATCGCCGCCGCCGCAGCCGAGGTCGAGCACGCGCGCCGGTCGATCGAGGGTCGCCAAGAACGGCCGAATGCGAGACCGATAGACGCTTCGCCATCGCGACACCAGCCGGTTGATCGTCTCGAAGCGGCGGAGCGTCGCGCGCAGCAACGCGGGGTCGCACTCCGGGTCGTCCATGAGCTCGAGCAGGACGACATCGCGTTCCGCGAGGCTCACCCCGCGACTGCCAGACGTCGATCCCGGTCCGCCGCGGGAGCGACCGGGGCCGTGCGCTTGGTCAGCAGAGCCGACTCCACGGTCAGCCCGGGCCCGAACGCGAGCCCGGCGATCGTCGCGCCCGCGCCGATCGCGTCATCGTGCAGCATGTCGCGCAGGATGAACATCACCGTCGCGCTCGACATGTTGCCGTAGTCCCGCAGCACGGCGCGCGAGGTCGTGAGCGCGTCGGGTGCGAGTTCCAGCCCCGTCTGCACGCGATCCAGGATGCTGCGCCCACCGGGATGCACCGCCCAGGCCGTCGGAACCGTGCCGCCGAGGAAGCCGTCGACCGCACCGCGGATCTCGCGACCGATGATGCGCGGCACCTCGCCGGTGAGCACCATCTCGAAGCCGTCATCGCCGATCGTCCAGGCCATGTCCTCCTCGCCCTCGCTCGTGAGCGTCGTGGCGAAGCGCTCGAGATCGAGTCCCGGACGATCTGCGGTGTCGGCGGTCACGACGGCGGCGGCCGAGCCGTCGGCGAACACCGACGACGACACGATCTGGTCGGGCGAGCTGCTCGGGCGGATGTGCAGGCTGCACAGCTCGGTGCACACGACCAGCACGACGGCGTCAGGCTGAGCGGCGCAGAACCGCTCCGCCGCGCGGAGCGCGGGGAACGCGGCGGCGCACCCGATGAATCCCAGGTGGTACCGCTCGGTGGAATCGGCCAGACCGAGGTCGCGGACGATGCGGAAATCGGGACCCGGAGCGAAGCATCCGGTGCACGAGGCGGTCACGACGTGCGTGATCTCGGATGCCGCCACCCCTGCCTGGTCGAGGGCCGCCTGCGCGGCCTGCCGCGACAGCTCGGGCGCGTGGCGGACGTACTCCGCGTTGCGCAGCGCGGTGCCGGGGGAGCGCAGCACCCCGTGGGCGTCGACGAAGATGCCGTCGCCACCCGTCTCGCCGAGTTCGGGGAGCACCGTGTGACGGCGCTCGATCTCGGCGGCGTCGAAGGTCGCGCGGATCAGTCGCTGCGTGAGCCGGCCGGTGCCGGGCTGCTGTGCGAAGAAGTCGCGGATGCGATCCTGCGTGATCGTCGTCGGCGGTGTCGCAGTGCCGATCGACAGGATGCGTGCGGTCATGCTTCACGATATGCCGCGAACGACGCCTCCGCGAAGGGGTTGTGTTATCAATCCTGGCGTGTCCCCTCAGAAGTCGCGGGTTCGACCGGCTCCCCATCGGGCAGGTCGCGCAGAGACCAGAACGGACCGATGATCACGAACAGCGCCGAGAAGAGCTGTCCGACGGCGCCGATCCACATGGTCGGCACCACCCCGAGCCAGGTTCCGAGTGCGCCCGAGAGCAGCGCGGCGATCGGCATGACTCCCCACACCACGAATCGCACCGATGCGTTCATCCGACCCAGCAGACGCGGGGGCGTGATGCGCTGGCGGAAGGTCACCTGGGTGATGTTGTACAGCAGCACGGTGAAGCTGGCGACGAAACCCTGCGCGACCAGGAGTGGGAAGGCGATCGAGGGGACCATCGCCGCGACCGGAAGGAAGACGGCGATGACGCTGAAGCCGATCGCGCTGACCGGGATCGCTCGGGCCTCGCCGATCGAGCGCACGATGTGCGGGGTGGCCATCGCCCCCAGGAGCCCGCCCACCGCGCCGAGTGAGAAGATCACGCCCATCGACGCCGGGTTCAGACCGAGCTCGCGAAGAATGAAGATCGGCAGCATGGTCATCGAGATCGTGTTGAAGAAGTTCGAGGTTCCGGTCGTCGCCACGATGCGTCTCAGCAGTCGCTCGGTGAAGACGAAGCGCAGGCCTTCCCAGATCTCGTGCAGGATCGGCGCGCGATCCTCCACGGCGCGGGGCTTCTCGTCATCGCGGGTGAACAGCATCGCGACGAAGGAGACCAGGTAGGTGCCGACGGTCACGACGATCGCGAGCGGCGCGGCGATGATGCCGACCAGCCATCCGCCGACCGCGGGGCCGGTGAGGTTTGCGAGCTGCTCCGTCGACTGGAGCTTGCCGTTCGCCTCGGCGATCTGCGCGGGGCGCACGAGCGAAGGCACCAGCGACTGGTTCGAGACGTCGAAGAACACCGTCGCGACCCCCATGATCAGCGCGACCACCACGAGGTGCCAGATCTGAAGGGCGCCGGTGAGCCACAGCACAGGCACGATGCCCAAAGCGACCGCGCGGACCGCATCCGCCCAGATCATGACGTGGCGCTTGCGCATCCGGTCGATCCACGCGCCGGCCGGCAAGCCCACCACGAGGAAGGCGGCGACGTTGGCGGCGGTCAGCACGCCGACCTGGAATTCGGTCGCGTTCAGAACGAGCACGGCGAGGACGGGAATGGCGAGTTCCGTGATCTGGGCGCCGAACTGGCCGAACGCCTGCCCCGTCCAGAACGTGAGGAAGTTCCGATCGCGCCAGAGCGAGCCATTCGGAGGCGTCCGTGTCGGCTCGCCTTTCCTCGCCAGGTCCTGGTCGGCCTCGACCGCGTCTTCGACGCTCGCTCGGGACGCCGGGAAGGATGCTTCTGCCCGCGCTTCGGCGAGGATTCCGGCATCCGTCTCATCTGATTGGGACATGTCAATCAGTCTCGCTTACTGATTGAGAGTTGTCAATCGGTCGGCTAGGATGGTGGGCGTGAGCGAAGAGCGGATCGTCCTGCAGGGGGATGATCCCGCCGCGCAAGCCAGGATCCGCGCCCTCAGTTCTGCCACGCGGCTGCGCGTGCTCCGCCTCTGCGCGTACGAGTCGCGGACGAACAAGGAGCTCGCCGCGCTGCTGGACGTGAACCCCGGCACGATGCTGCACCACGTGCGCACCCTGGTGCAGACCGGATTCCTCGCGGCCGAGCCCGACCGTGCCGGCGCCCAGGGCGCCCGCGAGGTGCCCTACCGCGCGACGGGTCTTTCGTGGCGCACGTCGCTGCCCGGCGGATCGCTCGTCATGGTCGAGACGTTCCTGCAGCAGATCGAGGGCCTGCCGCCCGACGACGTGGACACGACCTGGCTGGGGCTGAAGATCAACGACGAGCACCGCGAGGAGCTCGCACACCGCCTGTACGAGGTGATCAACGAGTTCAAGGAGCGGGGTCCCGACCCCGACGGCACGCCCTACTCGCTCTTCACGGCACTGCACCCCGACCTGAATCCGCCCGCTCCGCGCTGAGCCGCCTGCCGCCCACGGCGTGCACAACGCAGGATCGATGCGCGTCCTCCGGCGCCGGAACCCTTGTTCGTCGCGGAAGAACCCGCGTTCTTCCTGTGTTGTGCGCGCCGGCCGATCGCAAGGTCGGTCCTAGCGTGGAGTGATGACCATCGCCACAGCCGACCTGTACGACGAGCGCGGCGACGCGCTCGACTCCCTCGCCCTGCAGCTCCAGGACTTCGGCGGCGTGACCGCGTTCGACGGGCCGATTCGCACGGTCCGCTGCGCGCGCGACAATGCGCTGGTCAAGGCGGTGCTCGCCACGCCCGGCGGGGGAGCGGTGCTCGTGGTCGACGGCGGAGGGTCGCTCGAGTCGGCACTCATCGGAGACCTCATCGCGGCATCCGCCGTCGAGAACGGCTGGGCCGGCGTCATCGTGCACGGGGCGATCCGCGATCGCGACGCCATCCGGATGCTGCCGCTCGGGGTGAAGGCGCTCGGATCGAACCCGCGCAAGAGCGCGAAGGACGGGGTGGGCGAGGTCGACGTCGAGGTCGTGATCGCGGGTGTTCGGTTCATCCCCGGAAGGCGGGTGTGGGCGGACGCCGACGGCGTGCTCGTGGAGCGTGCACTGGACAGCGACTGACCCGACAGCGGATGCTGGAACGAATCGCCGACCGACCCAGGAGCGCACATGTTCGAGAACTCCGCCGCGTTCAGCGGCTTCGCCGTGGATGACATCGATGCCGCCCGCACCTTCTATGCCGACACGCTCGGGCTCACCGTCGAGCTGAACGAGATGGGAATCCTCGACATCGCGCTCGGTTCCGGCGCGCACGTCATCGCGTACCCGAAGCCCGATCACGAGCCCGCGGGCTTCACGATCCTGAACTTCCCGGTCGACGACGTCGACGCCGCGGTCGACGCGCTCAACGCCAAAGGGGTCGTCACCAAGATCTACGACGGCGAGTACGGCGGCGACGAGAAGGGCATCTCCCGGGGGTACGGCCCCGACATCGCGTGGTTCCGCGACCCGGCGGGCAACGTGCTGTCGGTGCTCAAGGACAGCTGACGCCCGGCACCGACCATCGCCGAACGAACGGCGACGCCGCGCGCATCCGCCGGATGGCGGATCGCACGCGGCGTCGGTCGGGTGGGATCAGGCGGCGATCAGCGAATCGGCGAGCGGCCGGCGGACGCGCGGTGCGGCCTCGCGCTCCTGCAGCGCCTCGGGCAGATCGGAGGCATCGCCGATCGGACCGAGGGCGATCGCGGTGAGGGGCTCGAAGCGGGCATCGAGGTCGAACGCCGCGCGCACCGCGTCGCGGTCGAAGCCGCCCATCTGGTGCACGTGGAGGCCGTCGTGGTGCGCCTGCACCGACAGGTGGGCGACCGCCTGGCCGAGGTCGTAGGCGGCGAAGTGGAGCGGCTTGCCCTCGGCGTCGGCCGTCTCGGCCACGGCGATGATGAGCACCGCGGCGTTGCCGGCCCAGACTTGGTTGAAGCCGAGCAGAGCCTCGTGAATGCGGTCATGCGCCTCGGTTCCGCGGCGGGCGACGATGAAGCGCCAGGGCTGGATGTTGTTCGCCGACGGCGCCCAGCGGGCGGCCTCGAGCGCGCTGGCCAGCCGCGTCTCGTCGATCGCGTCGTCGGTCGCGAACGCGCGCGGGCTCCAGCGATCGGCGAGGACCTCGAGCACGGGTGCGTCGGTCTCAGCGGTGCGGGTGAGCAGGGGAATGGTCATGGCGACCTCACTTCGGTAGAGCGGATGGGGACGGGTCGCCGTTGGCCCATCACAGTCAACCGCATTCACCTGAATGTATTCCCGGAAGACCCCGCCGACCATGTCCCACTTCTTGTTGCTCTGAGGGGCTCAGAGCAACAACAAGTGGGACACCGGAGGCGGGTCAGCCGCGCAGAGCCTCGCTGAGCTTGACCCGCGCGCCCATCCGCAGCAGCGAGTTCTGGTAGATCTTCGCGCCGACCAGGATCGCCCCGACGCACGTCGCGATCAGGATGGCGAGCGAGACCAGAGGCTCCCACCACTGCGCCTCGCCCAGGAACAGCCGCATCGGCATCCCCACCGGTGCCGAGAACGGCACGTACGACATGATCGTGAGCACCACCGGGTTGTCGTTGAAGAAGATCACCAGGAAGTACGGCGCCATGATGAGCAGGGTCAGCGGGAATGTCGTCGACCCGATGTCTTCTTGACGCGAGACCATCGCAGCCGCCGCGGCGAACAGCGCGGCCAGCAGCACGAACCCGAACAGGAAGAACACCGCGAACCAGAGGATCGGCGCTCCGAGGGTCCCGAGCAGCTGAGTCTGCCCGATGATCGTCAGGCCGATGACGGCGATGGCGGCGAGCACGAGGATCTGCGCCATCGCGAGCACCGTGTTGCCGATCACCTTGCCCGCCAGCAGCGTCCGCGCGCGGATCGCCGAGATGAGGATCTCGACGACCCTGGTCTGCTTCTCCTCGACGACGCTCTGCGCGATCGTCGAGCCGAACAGGCTCGCGGCGGTCAGGAACACGATGCCGAAGCCGATCGCGACCAGATAGCGCAGCGCGTCGTCGGTGGGCTCCGGGTTGAGCAGCTCGACGGACGGCACCTGCGCGAACTGCAGCAGCAGACTCGTCGGCGCCGAGGATTCGGCGACGATCGTGAATCCGAAGGGATCGGCCGAGGGGTCGCCGACGATCGCGGCCTCGACGGTGCCGTCGGCGACGAGCTTCTCCGCGGCGGCCCGGTCCGCCACCTCGGTGATCTCGAGGCTGTCGTTCGACGGGACGAGGGATGCTGCATCCGCCGTCACGGCGATCGCGGTGCCGGACTGATTCTGGGCCGCCAGTCCGCCGAACACGAGGCCTGCGAGCGCGAGCACGAACAGGATCGCGGTCGAGATGAGGAAAGCCTTGCTGCGCAGCTTGGAGGCGATCTCACGCTCGGCCACGAGCCACACGCCAGCGGCTTCGCTGGGAGCGGCCGGCCGGGTGGTGCGCGAGCGGGTGGTGCTGGTGGGGCGGGGGCTGGTGTCGATGCTCATCGGACGACCTCTCGGAAGATCTGGGCGAGGGAGGCGTGCTGCGGCGCGAAGCTGCCGACATCGCCGCGTGCGACGGCGTCGCGCAGGATGCGCTGGGCCGTCTGTTCGGTGTCGACGTCGAACACGGCATAACCGCCTTCGAAGTCGACGATCTCGACTCCGGGCTCGGCCCGCAGCCAGCCGGCATCGCCGGTCGAGACGAGTTCGTATCGTTTGGTGGAGTGCTGTGCGCGCAGGCTCTCCCGGTCGCCGGCGGCACGGATCGTCCCTTCGGCGATGATCACCAGGTCGTCGCACAGCCGCTCGACGAGATCGAGCTGATGCGACGAGAACAGCACGGCGGTGCCGGCAGCCGCTCGCTCCTGCAGGACGCCGGCCACGGAATCCACCGCCATGGGGTCCAGGCCCGAGAACGGCTCGTCCAGGATCAGGACGTCGGGGTCGTGCACGAGCGCGGCAGCGATCTGGGCGCGCTGCTGGTTGCCGAGCGACAGGGTCTCGACGTTGTCGCCCAGCCGTTCGCCCAGCCCGAGTCGCTCGAGCAGCGCGGTGGCGGCATCCGTCGCGGCCGTCTTGGAAAAGCCGTGCAGCCGGGCGAGATAGACGATCTGCTCGAGCACCTTCATCTTCGGGTACAGCCCGCGCTCCTCGGGCATGTACCCGAAGCGGCGGCGGTCGTCCGTTCCCAGGGCGCCGCCGTCGAGCGTGACGGTGCCCGCGTCGGCCGCGAGCACGCCCAGCACGATCCGCATGGTCGTCGTCTTGCCCGCGCCGTTTCCGCCGACGAATCCGGTGAGGCGGCCGGGGAGCACGTCGAAGCTCACGTCTGTGAGCACCCGATGGGTGCCGTAGCTCTTGTCGAGGTTTCGCAGTTGCAGCATGCGCTCCACGCTACGGATGCCGCGCGGCCGGCGTATCCCCCGACGGGGGGAGATGCGCGCCGGGGGTGGCGTCAGGCCAGGCCGTGCTGGTGGGCGAGCACCGCCGCGTGCACCCGATCGCGCGCGCCGAGCTTCTGCAGCACGTTCGAGACGTGCGTCTTGACCGTCGCCTCGCCGATGTACAGCTCGCGGGCGATCTCGGCGTTGCTGCGCGCCTGAGCGACGAGCCGGAGCACTTCCGCCTCACGGTCGGTCAGGGAGTCAGCGAGCGGCCACGAGGCGACCGCGACCGGCGTCGTCACCGGCACGGATGCCGCGGCGAAGCGCTCGATCACGCGCCGGGTGACCTCGGGTGCGAGCAGCGCATCGCCGGCCGCGACCACTCGGACCGCGGATATCAGCTCGTCGGCGCCGGCGTTCTTGAGCAGAAATCCGCTTGCGCCGGCATCGAGCGCCGCGAACAGGTAGTCGTCGCG
The DNA here is from genome assembly GCA_963781135.1 of uncultured Actinomycetota bacterium. Taxonomy (GTDB): domain Bacteria; phylum Actinomycetota; class Actinomycetes; order Actinomycetales; family Microbacteriaceae; genus Microbacterium. Next base: position 53,472 of record CAWADY010000009.1, read on the forward strand.
ATCGAAGGTCGTGACCACGATCACGGCGCAATCGACAGCGGAGTCGGCCACGATCCGCCGTGTGGCTTCGAGGCCGTCCATGACCGGCATCTGCACGTCCATGCAGATCACCTCGGGATGCAGAGCGGATGCCGCAGCCACCGCCTCCTGCCCGTTCGTGGCCTCGCCGACCACGACGATGTCGCCGGTCGCCTCGAGGATCGTGCGGAAGCCGGCGCGCATCACCGCATGGTCATCGACCAGGAGCACGCGGATCATCGGCGCCGCGGCCACGGCGGGCTCGTCGAGGGGCACCGCGACACGCACCCGGAACCCGCCGCGCTCGCGCGGGCCGATCTCGATCGAGCCGCCCGAGGCGGTCGCGCGCTCGCGCATTCCGAGCTGGCCGAGTCCTGGCCGCGGCTCCCGCATCGACCTGCCGGTGTTGACGACCTCGAGCTCGACGAGCCGGTCGTCGGTGTAGCGCAGCCGAACCTCGGCGGCCGCGCCGGGTCCGCCGTGGCGTCGCGCGTTGGTGAGGGCCTCCTGGGCGATGCGGTACAGATTCACCTGCGTCACCTGCGGCACCGCCACCGCGTCGCCGACCACGGTGTACGTGGTGGGCAGGCCCGCCGCCTCCGAGGCTGCGGTCAGCGCCGGGAGCGCGTCGAGGCCGATCGTCGAGGGCGCCGCGTCGTCGGCCGCGCCGGGCGTGCGCAGCGTGTCGAGCAGTCGGTGCAGCTCGTCGATCGCCTCGCGGGCGGAGGCCTCGATGCCGGCGAGGAGGCGCCGGCTCTGATCGAGGTCCGAGTCGAGCATGACCCGTGCTGCGCCCGCTTGCACGCCCATCACCGACACATGGTGCGCCACGACGTCGTGCAGCTCGCGGGCGATGCGCACGCGGTCCAGCGCGACCGCCTGTGCCGCGGTGACCTCGCGTTCCCGTTCGAGTTCCGCGGTCCGCTGCTCGAGCGCGGCGCGCTGAACGGCAGACGACCATGCCCGCTCGCCGAAGTAGTACGCGCCGCCGAAGTAGAGCGCGTTGACCAGGATGCCGATCAGCACCTGGGCCACGAACGGCGACACCGCACCCGCGATCACATCGGCGTCATCCGCCTGCGTGATGGCGTCGCGGTACATCACGATGATCAGCCACGCGAACATGCCCACGATGATCGCGACGCGGACGATCAGGGCGCGGCGCCGGTCGGTCGACCACGCACCCACCGTGTACAGGGCGATGAACATCGCGATGTTGCCCACGTAGACCTCGGGGATGCGCAGCGTCACCGCGGCGAAGTACGCGACCGCGATGATGACGGCGACGGTGGCCGGCCAGCGGCGTCGCACCGCGAGCGGAGCGGCCAGGACGAACGCGTAGACCAGCGCGAGCTGCAGCGACCCCTGCTCATCGCCGTAGATGCCCGCGATCGCACTGAGCGTCGCGCTGAGGATCGCCCCGACGAAGATGACCGCGGCGAAGACGATGTCGCCGCGCAGTTCTCGCGCAGTCGGCGCGGCGCGGGTGAGGAGATGATCGACGGATGCCACGCCTCCACGCTACGGCGGAGCCCGCGCGGGCGGCATCCCCCGTGCGGCGGAGTCTCAGGGGAGGGTGCGGCCGCACGGTAAGATCGTGCGGGGGTTTTTCTGCGTCTGGGGGGACGTTTGCGTCACGGTGGGATGAAGTGGGCGGTGCTCTGCGCCTCTCTTGTGGTGGTGCTGGCCCTAGGTGGGTGTTCCGGCTCGGCGATCCCGGGCGCGGCGACGCCGACCGCCGCGACGCCAGACGCGACCGCGACGCCCGAAGCAACGCCGACCCCGACCGTCACCGAGCCGCCGTCGCGCAACAACCTCACCGGTGACCAGATCGTCGCGATGGCCACGGCGTGCGGAGGTCTGGCGGCCGCGGATCCTGCCACCCCGGGCATGCTCCTTCAGGATCTGTCCCAGTGGGCGGCCGACGCCCTCGGCTACTTCGCATCGACGGCGCAGTGCGGCGAGATCGCAGGAGTGATCGCGCGCGATGCGGCGCGGACCGACGCCGACGGGACCGTCTTCTCGTCGCCGCTGCAGCTGATCGACCCGCCCTGCCCGGCCGGTACGGTGGTCTCGTTCTGGGCCCACTACGACGACGATCTGATCTTCGCCAACCCAGCCCTCCAGCAGGCGTTCGACAATGGTCAGTGCCTGCGCTCGCTGTTCTTCACGGGCTCCGATGCGGGGGCGGGCAGTTCTCCGTACGCGGCGAATCGCGAGACGGGCATCCGTGCGGCGTACGACGCCGTGCGCGGCGCATCGGGCCCATGGCACGACCGGACGGTTCAGCTGCGAAACGGGCTCACCCTCACCGTCACTCAGCCCGAAGGCGACAGCCGGGTCTCGATCCTGTTCCTGCGGCTGGCCGACGGTGGCGTGAACGGCACCGGCTATCGGAACACCGGATCGGAGAGCCTCAACGAGCTCATCACCGGTGACCTCCCCGTGCTCCACACCCTCGACACTCACGCCGAGGTGACCCTCGACCAGCTGAACAGCATGGTGGTCGAGGTCGCCGGGGGCTATCACGCGACCTCGGTGCTCGCGTCGCTTCCGGGTTTCGCCGACGGCGCGAGTGGAGACCACCCGGATCACCGGTCGGTCGGCCGTATCGTCGCCGCGCAGGTCGACGCCGGGCTCATCGATGCGAACATCGTGCAGTACGCGATGGGGTACCCGACCGCGCAGCGGAGTGCCAACATCGACCGCGACCCACTCGCTCGCAAGCTCAAGGTCTTCGCGATCTACGCGTCGCATGACCCCGTGATCGCCTGCAGAGACTCCGCAGGCTGCCTCAAGGTGAGCCGCTTCGGCGATTGGCTGCAGCGCCAGTACCTGATCCCCCACAACCAGATGGAACGCGTCCGGGACTGAGGCCGCACTTGCTATTGACAAGCAAGCTTGTTTTTTGCAAGCATGTCACATGACCCACCCGCACCACCGCGCGGTGAGCCTGCCAACGACAAGGAGCAAGCCATGACCAGCATCTTCGTAAACGTGCCGACCACCGATCTGGAGCGGTCGAAGGCGTTCTACACCGCCCTCGGCGCCGGCATCAACCCGCTGTTCACCGATGAGAACGCGGCCTGCATCGTCTGGGACGAGAACGTCTTCTTCATGGTGCTCACCAAGGAGTACTTCGCGACCTTCACCGACAAGCAGATCATCGACCCGAAGACCCACGCGCAGACGAGCATCGGGCTCAGCCGCGACTCTCGCGACGACGTCGACTCGGTCATGGCCGCGGGGCTTGCCAACGGCGGCAGCGAGCCCAAGCCGGCTCAGGACTACGGCTTCATGTACAGCCGCGACCTGGAGGACCCCGACGGCAACATCCTCGGATTCCTCTACATGGACCCGAAGGCGGCCGAGCAGGGGCCCGAGGCCTACATGGCCGAGCACGCTCAGGCGTAGCGGTGGCCACACGCAGCTACGGACAGTACTGCGGGCTCACGACGGCCGTCGAGCTGATCGGCGAGCGATGGGCGATGCTCATCATCCGCGACCTGATGGTGGGTCCGCGCCGATACACCGACCTCAAGCAGGGACTGCCCAAGATCCCCACGAACATCCTCTCCGCGCGGCTCAAGGAGCTGCAGGAGGGCGGTGTCGTGCGCCGTGCGCCCCTGTACCGGACCGGTCTGGTCTACGAGCTGACGCCCTACGGTCGACAGCTCGAGCCGATCGTGCTCGCGCTGGGTCGATGGGGCTTCGCGCAGATGGGCGAGCCGGGCCCCGACGACATCGTGACCGCGGACTCGCTCACGATGGCGCTGCGGACGGCTTTCCGGGCGGATGCCGCAGCCGCGCTGCCGCCGGCCGATTACGAGCTGCACGTCGGACCCGTCGCCCTGCGCGTGCAGGTCGACGGCGCGTCCCTGCGCATCGCCCAGCTGGCCCCCGTCGCTCCGCCCGTCGGCGGCTCGCTTCCGGCCGGTGAGCCCGAGCTCGTCTTCGCGGCGGGCCCCGGCATCCGCCACATCATCTCCGGTGAGCTGACGCCGGCGGAGGCGATCGATCGGGACGTCCTGGCGGTCGTCTCAGGGGACGCGACCCTGCTGGAGCGGTTCGCCGCGACGTTCCACATCGACCTGGCGGACGCGGCCGCGCTCGCCGCATGATCGGCGGATGCTGCGGCATCCGCCCCTTCGAAAGGAGGCGACCATGACCGGTCGCATCTACATCGATCTGTTCACCACCCTCGACGGAGTCGCCCAGGCGCCCGGCGGCCCGGATGAGGACCGCGAGTCCGGCTTCCCCTACGGCGGGTGGCAGGCGCCGTTGACCGGCGAGGTCGACGGCCGATCAATCGGCGAGGGGATCGCGGTGATGGACGCGCTCGTGCTCGGCCGGAAGACGTACGACATCTTCGCGTCGTACTGGCCGGACCACACCGGCTCGGCCTCCGACATCGCCCGGAAGTTCAACGAGATCCCGAAGTACGTCGCGTCCCGTCATCCGCTGACGCTGGACTGGGCGGGCACGTCGCAGCTGGGTGAGGATGCCGTCGCCGAGGTCGCCGCGCTCCGCGAGAAGCACGAGCGCATCCACGTGATCGGCAGCGTCGACTTCGTCCAATCGCTGCTCTCGGCCGGTGCGTACGACGAGCTGACGCTCTGGGTGTACCCGGTCGTGCTCGGGCAGGGAAAGAAGGTGTTCCCCGACGGAGCGGCGCCCTCGACGCTGGAGCTGCTCGAGCCCCCGCTGGTATCGGCGAAAGGCGCCGTCCTGCTGCGCTACGGGCCTGCAGGTGAGGTGCGTACGGGCGACATGGGCGCCGACGACGGGGGAGCCTGACTCGGGCCGCGGGGCCGCCGTCAGCGCCGGAAGAACTCGTTCGCGGGGCGGGTCCAGAGCAGGACGAGTCCGATCAGCACGGCGACGCCTGACACGATGCCCGACCACACCTGCGCCTGCTGGAAGAAGATCACGAACACCGCCGAGATCAGGCTGAGCACGAACACGACGGTGACCACGATGCGTGCGTTGGGGCGTCCTCGCAGGAGGCCGAGGCTCACGATGATCGTGATGATCCCGAGCACGAGCTGAACCAGCCCGTACCACAGCGCATCGGGCGCCATGATGGCGGCGAACACGAGCAGGCCGCCGGCGATGATGTTGACGGCGCCTGAGATCCAGGCGAGGACGGCGACGAGGGTGACGCCTCCGGGACGCGTTCCGGCCATGGCGGGACCTCTCTGATCAGCTTCGGTTCGCCACACCGTAGCGGAGTGCGTGCTCGCCGTGCCGGTGCCGGGCCGCTCAGCCGAAGATCATCGGCCGATCGTCGTCTTCCTCCTCGGGCGAAGTCAGGTCGAGGTCGACCACGACGGGCACGTGATCGCTGGGGGCTTCGCCCTTGCGCTCGTTGCGGTGGATCGTCGCGCCGGTGACCGCGTTCGAGAACGCATGCGACCCGAGGATGAAGTCGATGCGCATGCCCTCGTTCTTCGGGAAGCGCAGGCGCTTGTAATCCCAGTAGGTGAACCCGCCCGGCACGAGGGGGCGCACCACGTCGGTCAGGCCCGCCGACTCGAGAGCGGCGAACGCGTCGCGCTCGGGCTGGGACACATGCGTCGAGAACCCCGGGACGACGGCAGGGTCGCCGTTGTCGGCATCCGTCGGGGCGATGTTGAAGTCGCCGACCAGTGCGAGTGCGAGATCGGGGTCGCCTGCCAGGGCGTCGGCGGTGTACTGCTGCAGCGCGCTCAGCCATTCGAGCTTGTAGTAGTAGTGCGGGTCTTCGAGGGCGCGTCCGTTGGGCACGTAGAGACTCCACACCCGGATGCCGCCCACCGTCGCCCCGATCGCACGGGCCTCCTGCGGGGCGTCGTCGCCGACGTGGTCCTTGGCGAATCCCGGCATGCCGGGAAAGGCATGCGACACATCCGTCAGCGGTTCACGACTCGCGATCGCGACGCCGTTCCACTGCGAGAACCCGTGCGCCTCGACGTGGTAACCCGCGTCTTCGAACTGCTCGAACGGGAACTGCTCGGCCTTGCACTTGATCTCCTGCATGGCGAGCACGTCGATCGACTCCCGCACCGCGAAGCCGACGATCCGGTCGACCCGGGCCCGGACGGAGTTGACGTTCCACGTGGCAAGCCGCATGAGAACAAGCCTACGGCGACCCGCCGACGCGGCGCCGTGCATCGTTCGGACGACCTCGTGCATCCGCGGGGCGGGTGGGGTGCGGGCTGCTCAGCCGAGGTTTGCGCGCAGCTCAGGCAGGCGCGACACGAAGACGTCGACGCGGCGGCGCGTGCGCTGGGGCTCCCCGAGCGAGCGGAGCGACAGCATCCCCGGGTCGCCCCGCTCGATGCCGGCAGCGATCCGATCCGACGCCCGCTGCATGCGATCCGCGATCGCGTCGAGGAGTGCGGCCGGGTCGACGCCGCCATAGGCTTCGGCCGCGATCCGCACGCGGTGCGCGGCATCCGTCGCCGGAGTCTCTCGGAAGAGGGGGATGCCGCTCCAGCAGAGGAACGCGAGGTCGTCGAGCGGGTGACCGGGGCCGGCCTGATCCCAGTCGATCATGCCGGCGAAGCGGTCGCCCTGCACGATCCAGTTGTATGCGCCGGTGTCGTTGTGGCAGACGAGCTGCCCCGGTTCGAGCGACGCGGCGCTCTGGCGCCAGGTGCGCGGACCGGGGTCGTAGGCCCGGACGGCGTCGTGGAACCGACGCAGCCAGCGTGCCGCCGCGGCGAGCGTCTCGTCGGGCGCCTGCTCGGTGTCGACGGCGACGGTGCGACCGGGCAGGTACGTGAGCACCTCGCGACCCTCGTCGTCGAAGCCGAGGACGCGGGGGATGCCGTCCATCCCGGCATCCGTCAGGTGCATCAGAAGGTCGTGCACGGCGGGCGTCCACGGGCCGGTCGGACGGTGGACCGTCGGACCGTGCACCGGGTCGTCGACCCGCCACACGCCCCCCGAGCCGCCCGGCAGATGCTCCATCCGTCGAGGCTATCGTCGCCGATGCGGCGGGTGCGGCATCCGTAAACTCGGAGCATGACCGCCGCCAGCACGCCCGAACTCGAAGCCGACCGCCAGGCCCTCATCGGCCTCATCACCGACGAGGCCGTCTTCCACGGCGACTTCACGCTGTCCAGCGGCAAGAAGGCCACCTACTACGTCGATATGCGCAAGCTCACGCTCGACCACCGCGCGGCGCCCGCGATCGGGCGCATCATGCTCGATCTGGTCCGCGAGATCGACGGCGTCGTCGCGGTCGGCGGACTCACCCTCGGCGCCGACCCGATCGCGAACGCCGTGATGCACGAGTCCGCCCGCACCGACGCCCCGCTCGACGCGTTCGTGGTGCGCAAGGAGCCGAAAGACCACGGCCGCGGCCGTCAGGTGGAGGGCGCCGACGTCGCGGGCAAGCGGGTCGTCGTGCTCGAAGACACCTCGACGACGGGTCAGTCCGCGCTCAAGGCCGTCGAAGCGCTGCGCCGCGAGGGCGCCGAGCCCATCGCGGTCGCGGTGATCGTCGACCGCAAGACCGGCGCACAGGCCGCCGTCGAGGCCGAGGGCCTGCAGTGGCTCGCCGCGATCGACCTCGACGACCTGGGTCTCTCGCCTCAGTGATCCCGCCGACCGCTACTCACGCTGGCGAGCGCTAGCGAAGAGTCGACCGCGCTCGCCATTGTGAGTAGCGCTCGCGGACAGGATGCTGCGGCGTCAGTCCTTGCGGTTGTTGCGCAGGTACTGCCAGACGAACACGATCAGCGAACCGAGCAGCACGATTCCGGTCGCGGCGAACAGCAGCGTCTGCTCGAACTCGGTCATAGCGGCCTCTTTCCGGCGGCGGCATCCGCCACGGTCTTCGTGATGCGCGCCGCGCGCGTCTCGGGCCTGCGGGCGGCGTCGATCGCGCCGATGCCGAACTTGCGCGCCGACGGCGGGAAGGCATCCCATGCCGCCCGCGCGACCGGGTCGGCGTCGAGGGCGGCCGCGAGATCGTCGGGTTCGCGCAGGGCTTCGGCGTTGTCGAGCACCGTCCACGAGCCGTTCGCCTTGGCGACTTCGACGGCGCGGATGCCGGCCTCGGCCATGAGCCCGCGCTCCTCGAGCAGGATCAGCCGGGCCTTGTTCGTCGCGGCCCACCCGCTCGACGGGCGACGCGGTGCGAACCAGAGCCCTCCGGTGCGCTCGTCGAAGCTGCGCACCGGCCCGTCGATCCAGCCGAAGCACAGCGCCTGCAGGATCGCGTCCTCGTACGCCCACGACCTCGAGGTCCGACCCTGGACGAGCCCGCACGAGCCAGGCGCCCGTCGAGGTGCGATGGTTCTCCTCGAGCCACGAGCGCCAGGTTGCGGCATCCGGCGCGACCACGCGCTCGCCGTCATCGAGCGCGCCCATCAGAGGATGTCCACCTCTTCGGCCTCGATCGGATCGTCCGCCAGCAGGTCGGCGACCGAATCGAGCACTTCGTCGGGACGGAACGGATACCGCTCGATCTCGGCCGCGTCGCTGATGCCGGTGAGCACGAGCACGGTGTGCAGGCCGGCCTCGATGCCGGCGACGATGTCGGTGTCCATGCGGTCGCCGATCATGCCGGTGTTCTCGGAGTGCGCGCCGATGCGGTTCAGGGCCGACCGGAACATCATCGGGTTCGGCTTGCCCACGATGTAGGGCTCTTTGCCGATCGCCTTCGTGATGAGCGCGGTGATCGCCCCCGTGGCGGGCAGCACGCCGTCGACCGACGGGCCCGTCGCGTCGGGGTTCGTCGCGATGAAGCGCGAACCGGCCGCGATGAAGCGGATCGCCTTGGTGATCGCCTCGAACGAGTAGTTGCGGGTCTCGCCGACCACGACGTAGTCCGGATCGGTCTCGGTCATGATGAAGCCGGCCTCGTGCAGCGCCGTCGTGAGCCCGGCCTCGCCGATCACGAACGCGCTCGCCCCGGGTGCCTGGCTGTGCAGGAAGTCCGCCGTCGCGAGGGCCGAGGTCCAGATCGCCCCCTCGGGCACCACCAGCCCGGACGAGCGGAGACGTGCCGAGAGATCCCTGGGCGTGAAGATCGAGTTGTTCGTGAGCACCAGGAACGGGGTTCCCTGGTCGCGCCACTGCTGCAGCAGCGCGGCCGCCCCGGGAATGGGGGTGTTCTCGTGGACGAGCACGCCGTCCATATCGGTCAGCCAGCATTCGATGTCGGCGCGGGTCCGCATGGGCTCAGCCTATCCGCCGGGCCCGACCCGCCGACCGCGCCCGATCGCGAACTCCTCGTGACCTCTGAGCGCCGCGCCGAAGGTGGGCGGAAGCGGCCTAGGGTCGAAGACGTGGCACGAAAGCAGGCGTGGGACCCCGAGCGGCTTCCCGACCTGTCCGGTCGCACCTACCTGGTCACCGGGTCGAACGCGGGCCTGGGATTCTTCTCCAGCGAGCAGCTCGTGGGGGCAGGTGCCCGGGTGTACATGACCGGCCGCAGCCCGAACCGCCTGATGGCCGCGCGCGCCGCCCTGCGACGCCGGAATCCGGATGCCGCAGACCGGGTCGAGACGCTGCTTCTGGATACGAGCAACCTGGGTTCGGTGCGCGCCGCGGCCGCAACGATCGGCGGCCGCGGTGCGCTCGACGGGCTGCTGCTGAACGCCGGGATCGTGCACCCGCCGAAAGAGCGCGAGACCACCGGCGACGGGAACGAGGTCGTCTTCGCGACCAACGTGCTCGGTCACTTCGCGCTGGCCGGAGCGCTGCTGACGACGCTGGCGGCGGCATCCGGTCGCATGGTGTGGCTGGGGAGCATGTCGACCTCGATGTGGAAGTACGACCCGGTCGACCCTCAGCTGGTCGAGGACTACAGCGGGTGGCGCGCCTACGTGCAGTCGAAAGTGGCGACCGCGGCGATCGGCTTCGAAGCAGACCGCCGCCTGCGCGCGGCGGCCGTGCCGGTCACCAGCGTCGTCGCGCACCCGGGGTACTCGACGAGCGGCCGCACGCCCGGGATCGTCGGCGTGAACAGCCCGACCAGACTCACGCGGTTCGCCGACAACCTGCAGTTCGCGATCACGCAGTCCAAGGAGCGCGGTGCGTGGACCCTCGTGCGCGCACTCGTCGATCCCGACATCGAAGGTGGCGAGTTCTGGGGTCCGCGGCGCGTGGCCAGCGGTGAGCCCCACCGGGGCAGAGCGTCGAAGATCACTCGGGATCCTGAGATCGCCGAACGGCTGTGGGGCGTGTGCGAAGACGCCACCGGCGTGCGGTGGCCGTTCGCCGCGGCGGCGCGCGCGACGCTCTGACGGCTCCGGTCAGGCGCTGAGCCAGACCGCCCCTGCGGCGGCGGTGGGGAGGGGTACGTCCTCGCCGGCGATCCGCAGGGAGGCGGCATCCGTCACCGTCACCTCGGCACCGACCGCGACGCCGGCCGCCTCCACGGCGCGCAGCAGCTCGGGGTCGCGGTCGCTCACGCGCAGCACGCGGCCGGTGTGGCCGGGCGCGGCGTCGGCGAGCAGCACGAAGGGCTCGCGGTGGACCTGCCCCGCGGCATCCGGAATCGCATCGCCGTGCGGGTCGAACCGGGGGCGGCCCAGGCGAGCGTCGATGCCCTCGAGGAGCCGGTCGCTCAGCGCGTGCTCGAGCACCTCGGCTTCGTCGTGCACTTCGTCCCAGGAGTACGCGAATTCGCGCACCAGCCAGGTCTCGATCAGGCGATGACGGCGGATGATGGATGCCGCGCGGTGCTCACCGGCCGAAGTGAGCGCGATCGGCCCGTAGGGGCGGTGGGTCACGAGCCCCTGAGCGGCGAGCTTCTGCACCATCTCGGTGACGCTCGACGGCGCGAGTCCCAGCTCGGCGGCCAGCTGCGACGGCGTGATGCGATCGTCCTGCCACTCGGTGTGGTGGTAGATCGTCTTCAGGTAGTCGTCGACCGCGGCGGAGGAGGGCACGCGTTCAGGGTACCGGCCGGGCTCGCGAGGCTCGTGGGCCTACGCGCCCGTGAGCACGAGCCAGAGCAGCACGCCGTTGAGCGCGATCAGGAAGACGGATGCCGCCACGCCCGCCGCCGTGGTCAGCAGGCGGTTGCGGAACTCGCCGAGCGTGCGCTGCTGCGCGGTGAGCACGACGAGCGGGATCAGGGCGAACGGGATGCCGAACGACAGCACGACCTGGCTCAGCACCAGGGCGAGGGTGGGGTCGACGCCGATGCCCAGGATGACCAGCGCCGGGATCAGCGTGACGAGCCGGCGGGCGATGAGCGGAATGCGCACGTGCAGCAGGCCGTGCATGATCTCGGCGCCCGCGTACGCGCCGACGCTGGTCGAGGCCAGGCCGCTCGCGAGCAGGCCGACCGCGAACAGCGTCGCCACGACCGGGCCGATTCCCGCGCTGAGCGCCGCATATGCGCCCTCGAGCGTGTCGGTGCCCTCGACTCCCGCGAGGTTGGCCGCGGCGAGCAGCAGGATGCAGAGGTTCACGGTGCCCGCGATCAGCATCGCGATGCTCACGTCCCACTTGGTGGCGCGCAGCAGGCGTGGGGTCGAGATGCCGCGCTGGTCTTCGAGCTCGCCGTTGCTGCGGGTGTTGCGCTCGAGCATGGTCTCTTCGGTGGCCTGGAACACCTCGGGTCGGCCCGCCGCGATCGGGGCGAATCGGTCGCGCGCGAGCGCGCTGTGCGCGTAGATCGCGTGCGGCATGATCGTCGCGCCGAGGATGGATGCCGCCAGCAGCACCGACCCGGTGTCTTCGAAGCGGGGGACCAGTCCCGCGACGACCGATCCCGCGTCGGGCGGGGCGATGAACACGCCGAAGGTGAAGCCGATCGCGATGATCGCGACCAGTCCGATGACCACGAACTCGAACGTGCGCGGACCGCGCCTCGACTGCACCACGAGCAGCACGATCGAGACGGTGCCCGTGATCACTCCACCCCACAGCAGCGGGACGCCGAACAGCAGGTTCAGCGCGACCGCACCGCCGATGACCTCGGCGATGTCGGTCGCCATCGCGACGAGCTCGGCCTGCAGCCAGTAGGCGCGGCGCGCCCAGGGATTGCGGATGCGGTGGCCCAGGGTCTCGGGCAGGCTCTTGCCGGTGACGATCCCGAGCTTGGCCGAGAGGTACTGGATGAGCCACGCCATGATGTTGCCGAGCACGACCACCCACACCAGCAGGTAGCCGTATTTGGCCCCGGCGGTCATGTTGCTCGCGACGTTGCCGGGGTCGAGGTACGCGACGCCCGCGACGAGGGCAGGCCCGATCAGCCACGCGAGCCGGGCGGTGGAGCGCGGCGCGCGGGTGGGGAGGACGTCGACGTCCGCGGCATTTTTCGGCACACCGAAACCTTATCGCTCTTTTCGGTCGACCGAAATATCCGAGTTCGTTTTGCGTGGGGCGCGTGCAGCGAGGGAGGGGATGTGCAGGGCGGAGGACCGGTTCCGGGCTGCTCGTCCTCCGTGGTGCACATCTCCTCCCGCGCGGCGCCGGGTAGCCTGAGCCGGTGACCGCCGAGACCCCCGCCGAGCCTGAGGCGCGCGATCCAGAGTCGACACATGGGGTCGGGCCGTGGCCGGGAGGGCGGGAGTCCTGGCCGAACGACCCGCGCTTCGATCCGGAACTCCTCGCGAACGGTGACACCCGCAACGTCGTCGACGAGTACCGCTATTGGCGCATGGACGCGATCGTGGCCGACCTCGACGGGAAGCGGCATCCGTTCCATGTCGCGATCGAGAACTGGCAGCACGACATGAACATCGGCTCGATCGTGCGCAGCGCGAACGCGTTTCTGGCGGCCGAGGTGCACATCATCGGCAAGCGCCGCTGGAACAAGCGCGGAGCGATGGTCACCGACCGGTACCAGCACGTCCGGCACCATGAGGATGTCGCGGCCTTCGCCGAATGGGCGACGGATGCCGGCATCCCCGTCATCGCGGTCGACAACCTGCCGGGAGCCGTGCCCGTCGACAGCGCCGACCTCCCCGAGCGGTGCGTGCTGCTGTTCGGTCAAGAGGGGCCGGGCCTCTCGCCGGAGGCGCTGGCGGCGGCATCCGGATCCGTCGAGATCACGCAGTACGGCTCGACCCGCTCGATCAACGCGTCGGCAGCGGCGGCCGTCGTGATGTACGAATGGTGCCGCCGCTGGGCCTGACCCCTACGCTCCGGCCGTCATCCAGGCCGCGCCGCGGACGCGCCAGCCGAGGGTCGCGAGCCGCGCCAGCATGTAGACCCCGAAGAAGGCGACCGCGAGCCAGGCGAGTCCGGCCGCGCCGCCCACGCTCAGCACGGCGAGCACGATGAGCGCGGGCACGAAGGGCACGAGGTTCAGGACTCCGGCGATCGCGAGGTACTTCGCGTCTCCGGCGCCGATCAGCACGCCGTCGAGGACGAACACCACTCCGCAGACCGGCTGCGCCACGGCGAGCACGATCAGCGCCGGCTGAATGAGGGCGGCGAGCGCGGCATCCCCGGTGAACAGCAGCCCGATCACACCCGACAGCGCGCCGATCACCACCCCGACGATCACTCCGAACCACGCACCCCATGACACGGTGCGCGCCAGCGTTCGCTGAACCTCGCCGGTGTCGCCGGCGCCGAGCCCCTTGCCGATCAGCGCCTGGGCGGCGATCGCGAGCGCGTCGAGGGCGAACGCGGCGGTCGAGAAGATCGTGAACGCGACCTGCCACCCGGCGAGCTCCTCGGTGCCGAGCCCGGTCGCGACGAACACGGTGGCCAGCAGCGCGGCGCGCAGGGTCAGGGTGCGCAGGAACAGCCAACCACCCGAGCGCGCCGATCCGCGCACGCCCTCGCGGTGCGGGCGCACGGAGGCGGAGTGGGTGCGGGCGAGTCTGCCGATCACGACGACGTAGGCGGCGACCATGCCCCATTGCGCGACCACCGTGCCGAAGGCGGAGCCGCCGATGCCCCAGCCGAAGCCGTAGATGAACAGCCAGTTGAGCAGGGCGTTCGCGCCGAAGCCGAGTCCGGCGATCCACAGCGGCGTGACCGTGTCTTGCATGCCGCGCAGAAGGCCGGTGGCGGCGAAGACGATCAGCATCGCGGGCAGACCCCACATCGAGATGCCGAGGTAGGTCTCGGCATCCCGCGCGACCTCCGGCGAGGCGCCGAACAGCCCGACCAGGAACGGGGTGGTCAGGTAGCCGGCCAGCGCGAGGATCGCGCCGATGCCGAGCGCGAGCCACATGCCGTCGATTCCGACCGACACCGCGCGGGTCGGGTCGCCGGCCCCGAACCGCCGTGCCACGGCCGGGGTGGTCGCGTAGGCGAGGAACACCATGAGCCCGACGATCGTCTGCAGCACCGCTGAGGCGATGCCCAGGCCGGCGAGGGGTGTGACCCCGAGGTGGCCGACGAGGGCCGAGTCCACGATCAGGAACAGCGGCTCCGCGACGAGCGACCCGAGCGCGGGTACGGCGAGCCGCAGGATGTCGCGGTTCAGCGTTCTGGAGGGGGTCGGCACCCTTCGAGCGTACGAGTCTGAACAGCACATGAGGAGTTCCCCAGACGGTGCATGGCGAACCCGGCCGACACATATCCTGTACGAATGACCGATTCCCGATCTGGTCTCGCGCTCGACGAGCTCAGTGCTGAGATCCGCCCGCAGGATGACCTGTTCCGCCACGTCAACGGCGCCTGGCTCGACCGCACCGAGATTCCCGAAGACAAGGCCCGCTGGGGCTCGTTCCACCTCATCGCCGAGCAGGCCGAGAAGGACGTCCTCGCGATCGTCGAAGAGACGCGGGATGCCGAGCCCGGCACCGAGTCGCGCAAGATCGGCGATCTGTACACCAGCTTCATGGACACCGAGCGGATCACCGAGCTCGGCGCCGCGCCCCTTGCCGAGCAGCTCGCCCGCGCCGACGCGATCGACTCGATCCCGGCCCTGCTGCGCACCCTCGGCGAACTCGAGCGCGATGGCATCGGCGGCCTCGATCGGCCTGTTCGTCGAGCCCGACCCGGGCAACCCGCAGCGCTACGTGCCCTTCCTCGTGCAGGGCGGCCTGTCGCTGCCCGACGAGAGCTACTACCGGCTCGAGAACTTCGATGCCGTGCGCACGGCGTACCGCGGACACATCGAGCGGATCCTCGACCTGGCCGGGCTGCCCGACGCCGCAGCATCCGCCGATCGCATCTTCGCGCTCGAGACCGAGGTCGCCACGCACCACTGGGACAACGTCAAGAGTCGCGACGCGGTCGCGACGTACAACCTGAAGTCCTGGGATGAGGTGACCGCGCTCGCCGGGGTCGACCTGCGACCGTGGCTCGAGGGCACCGCCCCTGGCAGGGAAGAGGCGTTCGCCGAGGCGAACGTGTACCAGCCGAGCTTCTTCGAGGGTCTCGGGTCACTGCTGGTGCCGGAGCGCCTCGAAGACTGGAAGGCGTGGGTGCGATTCCGCATCGTGCACGGCGCTGCCGCGTTCCTGTCCGACCCCTTCGTCGACGAGAACTTCGCGTTCTACGGCACGCAGCTCACCGGTGTGCCGGTCAACCGCGAGCGCTGGAAACGCGGCGTCGGCCTGTCCGAGGCCGCGATGGGCGAGGCGATCGGCCGCGTGTACGTCGAGCGGCACTTCCCGCCGGCGTCGAAGGCCGCGATGGACGAGCTCGTCGCGAATCTGATCGAGGCGTACCGGCAGAGCATCGCCGAGCTCGAGTGGATGACCGCTGAGACGCGCGAGCGCGCGCTCGCCAAGCTCGACGCCTTCACGCCCAAGATCGGCTACCCGGTCAAGTGGCGGGACTACTCCACGCTCGAGATCGACGCCCTCGACCTCGTCGGCAATGTGCGCCGCGCGCACATCCACGAGCACGACCGGCAGATCGGCCGCATCGGCGGTGAGGTCGATCGCGACGAGTGGTACATGACGCCGCAGACCGTCAACGCGTACTACAACCCGCTCATGAACGAGATCGTGTTTCCGGCGGCCATTCTGCAGCATCCCTTCTTCGAGGCCGACCGCGACGCCGCAGCCAACTACGGCGGCATCGGCGCGGTCATCGGCCACGAGATCGGCCACGGCTTCGACGACCAGGGCAGCCGCTTCGACGGCGACGGCTCGCTCCGCGACTGGTGGACGGATGCCGACCGCGCCGCCTTCGAGGAGCGCACGAGCGTGCTCATCGAGCAGTTCAACGCACTCGTGCCGCGCGGCCTGCCCGAAGAGAACAAGGTCAACGGAGCCCTCACGATCGGCGAGAACATCGGCGACCTCGGCGGGCTCGGCATCGCGATCAAGGCGTACGAGCTGTCGCTGAACGGTGACGCGGCGCCCGTGATCGACGGCTACACCGGCCTGCAGCGGCTGCTGCTGTCGTGGGCGCAGATCTGGCAGCAGAAGGGGCGGGATGCCGAGACCATCCGCCTGCTGACGATCGACCCGCACTCGCCGAACGAATTCCGCTGCAATCAGATCGTCCGCAACATCGACGCGTTCTACGATGCATTCGATGTGACGGAGTCGGATGAGCTCTGGCTCGACACCGACAAACGCGTCACCATCTGGTGACACACCCCGCGCCAGTCACCCGACCGTGCGCGGCATCCCGCATCACCAACAGAACACTCGCCATCCGATGCACGTTCCGCGTGCGAAGAAGGCGCATCCCTCATTCCCCCTGACACAGGAAGGAACTCTGGTGGGCATTGCCCCTGAGCCCAAACGGGACGCGGAGTCGCTGCGGGGGTCGCGACGAAGCAACAGACGACTGCCCCGGCGTGCCGCCGTCGGACGCAGATCATTCACATCGACGCTGAAGGCGCTCGACGAGCTCGCCGCGACCGGCGCGCGCGTCTCGGTGCGCATCACGGATCTCGACCGCGGCACCACGGTGCTCGCGGGCGACGACTTCGTCACCCTGCCCGTCGCGGGGCTCGGCGTCGTGCCGCTGCTGATCGAGGTCGCCGCCGGCTTCGAGTCGGGCGAGCTGGATCCGCTCGAGATCATCGACAAGTCCTCGCTCGAACCGGTGACGGTGGCGGGCGTGTGGCAGCACCTGAAGGCGCCGGCACTGCCGCTGGCCGACCTCGCCGTGCTCACCGCGGCGACCGGCGACGCGCTGGCCGCCAACGCGCTGATCGAGCGGGTCGGCCTGCCGGCCGTGCGCGCCCGCATCGAGCAGCTCGGCATGTCGCACTCGGCGCTGCTGGACCGGTTCCGCGACGAGCGCGGTCCCGATGACGCCCCGCACTTCGCCCTCGGCTCGGCGCGCGAGCTCGCCGACGTGTTCGCGGCGCTGGTGAACTCGCAGGCGGTCTCGGCGGGGGTCAGCGCGCAGGTCGCCGAGTGGCTGAGCCTGAACCACGACCTGTCGCTCGTCGCCTCGGCGACCGGGCTCGACCCGTTCGATCACGAGAACGATGAGCACGGGCTGCTCTTCATCAACAAGACCGGCCAGGATGCCGGCATCCGTGTCGAGGCGGGCGTTCTCGCGGGCCCTCGAGCCGGGGTGTCGTATGCGCTCATCGTCTGCTTCGACGACCTGTCGATCACGCACCGCTTACGCGCGCACGAGGCCTTCCGCACGCTCGGGCACGGACCTCATGGAGTACGTGTTCTGAGCGTCGCCCGTCGACTGCGCGGGGTACTGCTAGCTCAGCATGCCCGGGCGACGACCTTCGGCGGCGCCCCTGCCAGACCCGATGCCAGTTTCGCGAGGAGACACCCCGCTCCGCTGCAGTCTCAGCGGTACGAGGGAGGGGTCAGGCGCCCAGGCGGTCGACGAGCGCGAGGCCGCGCTTGGCCCAGGCGATCTCGCTGTTGGCCCGATCGACGAGTCCCTCGTAGGTGAAGCGCTTGTAGGCGACGGTGCGCTCGTGCTCGCTCGCGGGCGTGACGGCCAGCCGGCGCACCAGCATCGGGTTGTCGCGGGCGTCGATGCGGCGCAGCTCCTGCTCCCACTGCTCCAGTTCGGACTCCCACTCGGCGATGTGACCGAGGAAGAACGCGCGAGCGGCTGCGGGGGTGGTGTTCTCGAGGTAGGCGGCCCGCAGGTGCGCGGGATCGCGGACCCGCTGGTAGTCCAGCGGCGACTGCATCCACTCCACGTACGCGCGGTTTCCGGCATCCGTCACGTGGTAGACCCGGCGCGTGCCGCGGACACCTCGCGCCTGCTCCTCGCCCTCGATGAGCCCCTCGGTCTCCATCTTGCGCAGCTCGGGGTAGATCTGCGAGTCGGGGGCGTGCCACACGTGGCCGACCGAGAGCGAGAACTGCTTCTGCAGGTCATAGCCCGAGAGGGGGCCGACGCGCAGCAGAGCGAGCAGGGCGTACCTCAGACTCACGATGCCTCCT
Source organism: uncultured Actinomycetota bacterium (assembly GCA_963781135.1). GTDB lineage: Bacteria > Actinomycetota > Actinomycetes > Actinomycetales > Microbacteriaceae > Microbacterium. Next base: position 71,738 of record CAWADY010000009.1, read on the forward strand.
TCGTCGGCGCGGCAGCCCTGGCGAATGTGCGAGGGGGTCCGGCAGCCGAAGCCCCCGAACCCCCTCGAGCATATTGCGCCGGGCTAGGCGGGCTGGTACTGCGTGCGCCAGCCACCCTGGTAGGTCGCGCGCGCGACGGTCGAGTACGGCACGGGGCTGACCACGACGCGCACCTCGGTCTGCTCGTGCGGCTCGACGCTCGCCTTGGTGGTGCCGCCGTTCGGCTCACCCCAGACGACCTTGAGCTCGGTGCCCTCGGGCACGTTCGGGTCGACCGTCGCGAGCGAGAGGCCGCGGCGCTCGTTGGCGCTGTAGCCAGTGAACATCGAGTACCCGACGACCGTGCCGTCCTCGTCCACGACCGAGTCGTAGTTGGCGGAGCCGTAGTTGGCCAGCGGCAGGTCGAAGAACTTGTAGCTGGGTCCGTCGACGTTCAGGAGCGAGGTCCACACCTTGCCGAGGTCATCGGCATCCCACGCGAGCGTGACCTTCTTGCGCTGCGAGGCGGGGTCGACCTTCTCGAGCGCGTCACGGCCGATGAAGTCGTGGTCGAACTTGACGAAGTTGCCGTAGCCGAGCTCCCAGGGCGTGAGGTAGTAGTCCTCGATGTTCTCGGAGACGAACGACCCTGCGAGGGTGCCGGTCGCTTCGTACCCGTCGGCGGGCAGCCACTCGCGGTAGCCGCGCTCGGCCTCGCCGGTGTAGATCGCCGGCAGCGGGGAGGGGATCCAGCCGGATTCGAGCGTGTTCGACGGGTAGGCGCGCGAGCCGACCGGGACGAGCCCGAACTCGGCGCCGGCGTTCACGATCGCGGTCCAGATGCGGTCGTGGTCGGCGTACGGACCCCAGATCTCCAGTCCCGGTGCGCCGGCCATGCCGTGCCGGAGCGTCTTGACGGTGGTGCCGTCGATGGTCATGGTCGACATGTTGAAGAACTTCAGCTGCTCGAGCGGGCCGCCGTTGAGCTTCTCGATGACCGACCACGCGTTCGGCCCCTGGATCTGGAACCGGTAGTAGCGCCGGGTGACCTCGTGGCCGTACGGACGCGAGGGCGAACGACGGTCGATCTCGATGTCGAGGTTCTGATAGCCGCCGGTCTCGCCGTGGTAGAGCAGCCAGTTCGACGCGGGCGCGCGGCCGACGTAGACGTACTCGTCCTCCGCCTCGCGGAACAGGATGCCGTCACCGATGACGTGCCCGGCGGCGGTGGTCGGAACGTACTGCTTGGCCTTGTCGACCGGGAACAGCGCGGTCGAGTTGATCGCGGTGTCGGAGATCAGCTTGATCGCATCGGAGCCGCGCAGGAACAGGTTGTCCATGTGGTGCGACTGGTCGTAGAGGACCGCTGTGTCGCGCCAGGCCTTCTGCTCTTTGATCCAGTTCTGGAAGTCCGCGGGGACGACCGGATAGATGTAGGAGCCGATCTGCGAGTTGCGCAGAAGCTCGACGGGGCTTCCCGCCGCGTCGATGACTTCCTGCAGATTCTTCGGTGCCATGGCTGAACCTCTCTGTTCGGTAGGGGAGCCTCAGGTCGAGGCGTCCGTGGTGGTCACGGTCGGTCCGTGAAGACGATGGTCTGGTTGCCGTGCCGGATGACGCGGTCTTGGGCGTGCCATTGCACGGCACGGGAGAGCACGGCGCGTTCGACGTACGCGCCGCGGGATTGCAGGTCGGCGGCATCCATCGCGTGGTTCACGCGGGCGACGTCCTGCTCGATGATCGGCCCCTCGTCGAGGTCTTTCGTGACGTAGTGGCTCGGTCGCGCCGATCAGCTTCACGCCGCGTTCCTTCGCCTTGCGGTACGGGGCGGCGCCGATGAAGGCGGGCAGGAACGAGTGGTGGATGTTGATCACCGGCACGCCGATCTGGTCGAGGAAGTCCTCGGAGATGATCTGCATGTAGCGGGCGAGCACGATGAAGTCGACGTTGTCCTTGAGCAGCTCGAGGATGCGTGCCTCTGCCTCGGACTTGTCCGGCCCCTGCGAGGGCACGTGGAAGAAGGGGATGCCGAACGAGCGGACGTCTTCGGCGGTGTTGGTGTGGTTGGAGATCACCATCGGGATGCTGACCGGCAGCTCGCCGCGACGGTGACGCCAGAGCAGCTCGAGCAGGCAGTGGTCCGAGGTCGAGGCGAGGATCGCCATCCGCTTGGGCACCGACTGATCCGTCAGGGTCCACTCCAGCCCGAGACCCGTGACGGTCTCGGTCAGGTCGGCTTCGATGTCGGGCATCGCGGCGGCCAGGTCGGGGCGGTGGAAGACCACGCGCTGGAAGAAGTTGCCGCCGTTCGCGTCGTCGGAGTACTGATCGAGCTGGACGATGTTGCCCTTGCTGCGGGTGATCAGCGCGGTCACCGCCGCCACGATCCCGGCCCGGTCGGGGCCGTGGACGATCAGGCAGGCGTGATCACGCAGAGCTTCGTTGTGCACAGTCATGGGTAAAGCCTGTCAGGACAGGGCGCGGGAGTACTCACGAGCCCAGTCGGCCGTCGCCAGGAGGCCGCCGAACGTGTAGAAGTGCAGCTTCACCGGTCCGGCCGTCGTTCCGGTCGGAGCATCGGCGTGCTTGTCGGCCAGCATCGCCGACAGGTCGGTGACGAATTTGTCGGGACCGGCGGTGCCCATCAGGTTCGTGAGGGAGAAGCCGTACTTCTTCACGATCATCGCGTTCGCGCCGATGCCGAAGCGGCGGGCGAAGCCGAGCAGCCGCTTGATGCCGGCGGGACCGGGGGTGCCGATCCGGATCGTGCTGTCGATGCCGCGGGCGCGGACCTGGTCGATCCAGGCCAGCACCGGGTCGGTGTCGAACGCGAACTGGGTCAGGATCGTCGCCTTCAGCCCCTGCTGGGCCAGCGAGTGCGACTTCTCGTCCAGCGCGCGCCAGAGCACGTCCTGCGAGATGTCGGGGTGCCCCTCGGGGTACCCGGCGATCGAGACCTCTTTCACGCCGTAGTCCAGAAGCAGCCCGGTGCGGATCACGTCGTACGAGTCCTCGTACGGGCCCTCGGGGGTGGCCGGGTCGCCGCCGACGACGAACACGCTCTCGGTCGCGCCGACATCCTGCAGCCGCGAGAGGAACTCTTCGAGCTGTCCGCGCGACGACAGCCGCCGCGCCGAGATGTGCGGGACCGGGACGAAGCCGAGCTCACGCACGGCCTTCGCGGCGCTCACGCGCATCTCGAGGTCCTCGTTGCCGAGGAAGGTCACGTTGATCTTCGTGCCGGCCGGGATGCTGTCCTTGGCCTCCATCAGACCGGGAACGTCCTTGCCCGTCATCTCCAGCGAGTAGCCGGTCACCAGCTCGAGCGCCGCCTGAGGGTTGGCCATGACATGGGTGGTCTTCGACACTGATCGAGGTCCTTTCCGCTTTCAGTCGGAGTGCTGCTCTGCGCTTCCGAGAGCAACTTTACCTATACACATAGGGAATGTCTATAGGTAAAGCCGCGGATTAGATTCATAGCGTGTCCCTCGATTACACGGCCGCACCACGTCATCCGGTGGGTGCCGTGGATCACGCGCTGAACCTCCTGCTGCTGCTGCGGGACCGGCCCGATCTGCGGGTGACGGATGCCGCGCGTGAGCTGGGCATCTCGCCCTCGACGGCTCACCGGCACCTCAGTACGCTCGAGCACCGCGGGTTCGTGACCCAGGATCGCATCACGCGCGCATACCGCGTCGGACCAGCACTGATTGAACTGGGCATCGCGAACACCCGCGCCATCGACCTGCGCGAGGTGAGCGAACCCCACCTGCGTGAATTGAGCCTGAGGATGCGCGAGACCGTGAACCTCATGGTGCTGCAGGACTCTTCCGTGCGATTCGTCGCCGGCTTCGAGGCGGATCAGCGCGTTCGCACCCACGTTCTCACGGGCACTCTTCTTCCCGCGTACGCCACCTCCGGCGGCAAGGTGCTGCTGGCCGAGCTGTCGAAGGAGGACCTGCGCGCTCTCTATCCGCGGGGACTGCGTCGCTTCACCTCGCAGACCAGGACGTTCACCCAGCTCCTGGACGAGCTGTCGCTCGTGCTGATGCGGGGCTACGCCGTCAATCGGGAGGAGAGCGTCGAAGGCCTGAGCGCGATAGCGGTGCCCCTGCGCGATCGCGGCGGTGCCACGATCGCCGCCGTGGCGATGTCCGCACCGAGTGCGCGACTCCCTCCGCGTCGCGTGCGCGAGGTGGTCGTGCAGCTGCGGGCGTGCGCTGGTGCCATCCGCTCGCAGCTGGCGCGGTAGGCGTCGGATTCCGCGATGCGGAATCGCCTCGTCATCGCTCTTTACGGCTTGGATGCGGCTTGTTTGGCTCGTCCCCACTCCCGATCGCGATGACGCGACGAGTCGAAGGGACACGGATCGATGAAGATCGACGCTTTCTGCCACCTCCTGCCGCCCGCCTACGCGCAGCGGCTCTTCGCCATCACGGACAGTCCGGTGGCGCGCAACGTCCAGAAGCGCGTCAGCGGGGTACCCGCTCTGGTCGACCTCGACGTGCGCTTCCGCGTGATGGACGAATTCGGTCCGGACTACCGGCAGATCATCAACACGGCTGCGCCGCCGCTGGACGACCTGGGACCCGCGGCGCGGACGGCAGAACTCGCCCGCATCGCCAACGACGGCATGGCCGAGATCGTCGCGGACCACCCCGACCGGTTCGAGGGATTCTGCGCCGCTGTCGCCCTCGACGACGTCGACAACGCGATCGCCGAGGCCGAGCGCGCGTTCGACGAGCTGGGCGCCGTCGGCGTGCAGATCTACACGCACGTGGGCGGCGGTCCGATGGATCAGGAGCGGTTCTTCCCCTTCTACGAGGCCGTCGCGCGGCGCGGCGACAAGATGATCCAGGTGCACCCCTGCCGCGACTCGAGCTGGTCGGACTACAAGACCGAAGAGCGCTCGAAGTTCGAGATCTGGTGGACGCTCGGCTGGGAGTACGACCTCTCGGCATTCATGTCGCGCCTGGTCTTCTCGGGCGTATTCGAGCGACTGCCCGACATCAAGATCCTCATCCACCACGGCGGAGCGATGATCCCGCACTTCGCCGGCCGCGTCGGTCCCGGCTGGGACCAGCTGGGTGCGCGCACACCGGCCGATCAGGCCGAGGACATCGAGGGCTACCCGCTCACGCTTCGCCCGATCGAGTACTTCAAGAAGTTCTACGTCGACACGGCCTACTTCGGCGCCGGCGACTCGATGCGCACGGCCATCCGGTTCTTCGGCGTCGATCACACCCTGTTCGGCTCCGACACCCCGTTTGATCCCGAAAAGGGCCCGGGCTACATCCGAGACACGATCGCGAACCTCCAGGAGATGGACATCCTGGACGACGACGACCGCGAGCGGATCTACTCCGGCAACGTCACCTCCCTGCTGCGTCTCGGTGACGCAGCATCCTCCCACCCGCACACCTTCGAATCAGAGGTCCTCTCATGATCACATCCACCCGGCGAACTCTCGGGGGCATCGCCGCCGTCGCGGCCGCCGCGCTCGCGCTCGTCGCATGCTCCTCCAGTCCCTCCGGGCAGGCCGACCCGGCCGATGACGCCGCGAGCGGCGCGCCCGAGAAGACGCAGCTCACCGTCGCGATCAACCCGTCGACGCAGTTCGCCCCCCTCTACTACGGCATCCAGGAGGGCATCTTCGAAGATCACGGGCTGGAGCTGGAGATCACGCCCCAGACCGACATCGCGGCGATCGTGTCGGGCCTTGCCAGTGGCACGTACGACATCGGCTTCGCCACCGTCGTCCACGTCGTGACCGCCAACGCCAACGGCATCCCGATCCGCGCGATCAGTTCGATCGAGGGACAGATCCAGCCCGATGACGACGGCACGCTCACGATCGCCGCCGCCGATTCGGGCATCACCGACTTCGCCGACCTCGAGGGCAAGCGGGTCGCGACGATCGGGCTGTCCTCGCACAACACGCTGACGATGTGGGAGCTCGCTGATCGGGCGGGCGCCGACACCTCTAGCATCGAGCTCGTCCAGCTGCCGTTCGGTCAGATGGCCGCTGCACTGGACAGCGGCGATGTGGATGCCGCGATCATGCAGTGGCCGTTCGCCGCTGAGGCGCTCGCCGCCGGCGGCGTGGAACTCGGCTACAACAACCGGGAGCTGTTCGTCGATACGGCCACGACGCTGTTCAACACGTCGCAGTCGTTCATCGACCAGAACCCCAACACGGTGCAGGCGTTCTCGGACGCGATGACCGAATCGATGCTAGGCGCGTCGGAAGACCCCGAGACGGCGAAGGCCGCCCTCGTCGACGGCCTCGGAATCACCGCCGAGCAGGCCGAGAGCGCGCGGTGGAACATCGGCGGCGAGCCCGCGCTGAACCTCGATGCGTTCGAGGTCGCCCGGGACCTGCTGGTGAAGTTCAGCACCGACCAGGCCGCGTCAGCGGCGCTCGAGGGCCTCGACGTGTCGACGGTCGTCTGGCCCGGCGCGATCGAATAGTCGCCGGCCCGACACGGCACCACCCACCGTACGAACACCACACACACACCACGAGGGAAGGCGACGGCGATGCGCAAGGATTCGCGTGCCTGGTTGAACTGGGCGCTGCCGATCGGCACCATCGCCGTCGTCCTCGTGCTGTGGCAGGCGGTCACGGTCGGGGGCATGGTCAGCCCGGCGCAGTTCCCGACCATGTCGGACACGCTGGTCGCCCTCGGGCGCGAGGTCGCCACCGGGCGGGTGTGGCCGGCGGTCGGGGCCACCCTGATCGGCTGGCTGATCGGGATGGTGATCGTCGTCACGCTCGGCCTCGTGATCGGCACGATCCTCGCCTTCAACGGGTTCGCCCAGCGCAGCGCCGCTCCGGTGATCGAGACCTTCAAGGCGATTCCGGCCATCGCGATCCTCCCGCTGGTGATCCTGGTGGCCGGGTCCACCCTGCCGATGAAAGTCTTCCTGGTCTTCTTCGCCGCGTTCTGGCCGTTCCTCATCCAGGTGATCTACGGGGTGCGTTCGATGGATCCGATCGTCCTGGACACCGCGCGGGCGCTCGGAATCCGCGGCGGGCGGCGGTTCTTGGCGATCAGCATTCCGAGTGCGTCGCCCTATCTGGTGACCGGCATGCGCATCGCATCCGCGCAGGCGCTGATCCTCTGCATCGTCGCCGAGATCGTCGGTGGCGCCGCCGGCATCGGCCGCAACATCCTGCTGGCGCAGAACTCGGGCGTCGTCGCCTACCCGACGATGTACGCCTACATCATCACGGCCGGCATCCTCGGGATCGCCCTCACCGGAGCGTTCTTCCTGCTCGAGAAGCGGGTCATGCACTGGCACGAATCGCAGCGGAACATCCGTGCATCGAACAAGGTGGGCTCGGCATGACGACCAGGATGACCACGACCGTCGTCCCGACGGTACGGCCCCGCCGCACGGGCAGCGGATGGCGCCGGCTCGGGCAGATGCTCACACCGGTCTGGCTGCCGCTGCTGCTCATCGCGCTCTGGTGGTTTCTGACGGTGAACTCCACCTCGCCGTTCTTCCCGCCGCTCGGCGACATCCTGGTCGACACCTGGAACCAGTGGATCGTCTTCGGGGGGTGGACCAATGCGGTCGTGAGTCTGCGCAACCTGTTCATCGGCTACCTCTTCGGGGCGCTCCTGGGCATCGTCGGCGGCTCGCTGCTGTGGCGCCTGCGCTACCTGCGGGTCGCGATGAACCCGATCATCTACTTCCTCTACGTGCTGCCCGCACCGGCGCTGCTTCCGGCCATGATCGCGATCTTCGGCATCGGCGACATGCGGCAGATCGCGCTGATTGCGCTGGGGTCGATCTGGCCCACACTGCTGAACACCCTCGACGGCATGCGGGGGTCGACACGGTGAAGTTCGACACCGCCAAGGCGCTTCGCCTCGGCGGCTGGCGCACGTACTTCTCTCTCGTGCTCCCGGGCGCCAGTCCTCAGATCGCGGCCGGTCTGCGCGCCAGCCTCACCGTCGCGATCGTGCTGATGGTGGTCAGCGAGATGGTCGCCGCCAACTCCGGAATCGGGTTCTTCATCCTGCAGGCTCAGGCCGAGTTCGCGATCAAGAAGATGTGGACCGGCATCCTCGTCCTCGCCCTGATCGGCACGGTCCTCAACTATGTCTTCGTCCTCATCGAACGGCGTGCGCTGCGCTGGTACTACCGCTCGCGCGCCCTCGGAACCTCCTAAGGAGCACCATGTCAACCGCCACCGTCCTGCCGACCGACACCGAGATCGTGCTCGCCGTCGACGGCCTCCGCAAGATCTACGACGAGGGCACCGATCACGCCAACATGGCGATCGACACCGTGTCGTTCCAGGTCGACAAGGGCGAGTTCGTCTGCATCGTCGGCCCCAGCGGCGCCGGCAAGACGACGCTGCTCCGCTGCATCTCGGGGCTCGCCACGCCCAGCGCCGGAACGGTCACGTTCGAGGGCCGGGCGCTGACCGAGGTGCCCGAGCAGCTCGGTCTGGTGTTCCAGGACTACAGCCGCTCGCTCTACCCGTGGTTCACGAACGGCGACAACGTCGCCCTGCCGCTCGCCGCCCGGGGGATGTCGCGAGCGCGGAACGCGCCGCGCGCGTGACCGAGACCCTGCACGCCGTGGGGCTGGGTCACGTCGAGAAGAAGTACCCGTGGGAGCTCTCGGGCGGCATGCAGCAGCGCGTCGCGATCGCCCGCGCCCTGTCGTACCGACCCGAACTGCTGCTCATGGACGAGCCGTTCGCATCCGTCGACGCCCAGACCCGGTTCGATCTGGAGGACCTGATCCTCAAGGTGCGCCGCGACCTGGGCATCACCGTCGTGCTGGTGACGCACGACATCGACGAGGCGATCTACCTGAGCGACCGCATCGTCGTGCTCTCGAAGAACCCGAGCATCGTGCGCGAGGTGGTCGATGTGTCCCTCGGCGACGAGCGCTCCCAGGTGGAGACCCGCTCCAGCGGGCAGTTCCTCGAACTGCGCAACCACCTGCTGTCGCTCGTGATGCCGAAGGACGATGAGACGAGGCGATGGCGATGACCTTGATGTGGCGGATCCCGCGGCGACCCTCGAGGTGCGCAACCCGAGCCGCACGGCCGAGGTGGTCGGCGTGGTCGTCGAAGGAACGGCCGCGGACGCCGCGGCCGCAGTCGATGCCGCGGCGGCGGCCGCGCCGGGGTGGGCGGCGACTCCTCTCGGCGAGCGCGTCAAGCGACTCGCGCCGGATCGCGGATGCTGATCGACGCGCACGCGGACCGCCTCATCGATCTGGCCACGCGCGAGAACGGCAGCATCGTGGCGACCATCCGCCGGGAGGTCTCGGCTGCCGCACACTCCTTCCGCGACGTCGCCGACCATCTCGCGGGCGTTCTCGAACCGTCGACGACGGGTGGACGCCTCCCCCGACGAGTTCGTCCGCGTCGAGCGGCGACCCTACGGCGTCGTGGCGTGCGTGGTGCCGTGGAATGCGCCGGTCCTGCTGACGGCGAACAAGCTCGCGCCCGCCATCGCTGCCGGCAACGCGGTCGTGCTCAAGCCGTCGCCGTTCGCGCCGCTCGCGGTCTCGCTTCTGGCCGCTCTCGCTGCGGCGGAGCTGCCGGACGGCGTCGTGAACATCGTCAACGGCGATGCGGAGGTGGTCCGCGCCCTTGTGGATGACGCGCGCGTGCGGAAGATCTCGTTCACCGGAGGCGGCGCGACCGCGCGGCACATCATGCGTCAGGCTGCCGATTCACTGCTGCCCGTGCACTTCGAGCTCGGCGGCAACGACCCGGCGGTGGTGCTCGCGGATGCCGACCTGCCGGCCACCGTCGATCGCATCGTGCTCTCCGCCTTCCGCCGTGCCGGACAGGTGTGCTTCGCGACCAAGCGCGTGTACGTTCCGCGGTCTGTGGCGGATGAGTTCCGACGCCTGCTCGTCGAACGCGTGGACGGGATGACCGTCGGGGACGCGCAGGACGAGCGCGCCGACATGGGTCCGGTCAACAACGCCGGGCAGTTCGAGCGCCTGCGCGAGCTGCTCGAGCGCACACGAGCGGCCGGCCGGGATGTCCGCACGTTGGGCTCCCAGCTCGATGAATCGACTTGGCAGGACGGCTACTTCCTGCTGCCGAGCGTCGTGCTCGACGCTCAGCAGGGCGATGAGATCGTCCGGGAGGAGCAGTTCGGCCCGATCCTGCCGATCGTCGTCTGCGACTCGGAGGAGCAGGCGATCGCCTACGCCAACGACACCGAGTACGGCCTGTGCTCGTCGGTGTGGTCGAGCGAGCCGGAGCATGCGCTGGAGGTGGCCTCGCGCATCGAGGCGGGAGTGACCTTCGTCAACAGCGCGATGTTCTCCGCCGCCGGCACCCGGGAGATCCCGATGGGTGGCTGGAAGAAGAGCGGCATCGGCTGGGAGGGGTCGCCCCACGGCATCGACGAGTACCTGCAGTTCCACAGCGTCGACGTCCACGCGCTGCCGGCACGAGGGGACGCGTGAGCCCGACCGCGCGGTCCGCCGGAGCGCTCCTGGTCGATGCGCTGCGCGACGCCGGGGTCACCCACCTGTTCGCCAACTTCGGCAGCGATCATCCGGCGATCATCGAGGCGCTCGCGCAGGATCGTGCCCACGGAATCGACACGCCGACCGTGATCCTGTGTCCGCACGAGTACAGCGCAATGAGCGCCGCCCACGGGTACGCGCTGGTGACCGGCCGGCCACAGGCCGTCTTCGTGCACACCGACGTCGGTACCGCGAACCTCGGCGGCGCGGTGCACAACGCCGCGCGCTCCCGCGTCCCGGTCTTCATGTTCGCCGGCGCGACGCCGTACACGCTCGAGGGCGAGCTGCCGGGCAGTCGCAACTCGTTCGTCAATCACCTGCAGGACGTGAGTGATCAGCACGGCATCGTCCGCCCCTACGTGAAGTGGAGCTACGACCTGCGGACGGCGGTCAATCTCCCGCAGGTCGTGCACCGAGCGCTCCAGCTCGCCCGCAGTGCGCCGGCGGGGCCGGTATACGTGACGGCCGCGCGCGAGGTGCTCGAAGAGCGGGCGGAGCCGGCGCGGCTCGACGTCCGGCAGTGGCAGCCGATCGCCCCCCAGCCGGCCGCCGAGACCGCTGTCGATGACATCGTCGCGGCGCTCGCCGCAGCCGCGAGGCCGCTGATCATCACGACATACTTGGGCCGCCGGCATGCGTCGGTCGCGCTGCTGGTCGAGGTGGCCGAGCGTCTCGGCGTCGCGGTCGTGGAGCACAACCCAGAAGTGCTGAGCTTTCCGCGCGACAACGAGCTGCATGCGGGGGACGACCCCCACCGACTTCTCGCCGATGCGGACGTCATCCTCGCGATCGACACCGACGTCCCATGGGTCGATGCGATCGCTCGCCCGCGCTCGGACGCGCGCGTGTTCGTCGTGAACGAAGACCCTCTGCAGCAGTCTCTGCCGCTCTGGTACGTTCCCGCCGATCTATTCGTCCGCGCTGACAGCGGACTCTTCCTGCGTCAGCTGCTCGAGCGCTGCCCCGCCACCCCCGATGACGCCGCTCGCCACCGCGCGGCGACGGCCGCGGCGGATACGCGCACACTGCGCCGCCACCAGGTGGACGAGGCGCAGGCCGATGTCTTGGCGGGCCGGCTGACGCCAGCCAGCGTCGCCCACGTCCTGCACGGATTGCTCGACGACGATGCCATCGTCGTCAACGAGGCAATCTCGACCGCGCCCGTCGTGTGGAAGCACCTGCCGCGGCAGCACGCAGGAACGCTCTACGGCAATCGCGGCACCTCGCTCGGCTGGTCGGGCGGAGGAGCGCTCGGCATCAAGCTGGCAGCTCCGGATCGGACTGTGGTCAGCATCGTGGGGGACGGCACGTTCTTCTTCAGCGCTCCCTCGTCGACGTACTGGATCGCCGAGCACTACCGTCTGCCGGTGCTGACCGTCGTGCTCGACAACGGCGGCTGGAACGCCACCAAACGCAACCTCGAGCGGCTGCACCCCGACGGCACGGCGGCGACGACTGATCGGCTGTGGGTCAACCTGCGGCAGAGCTCGGACTTCGGCGGCATCGCAGCGGCCGCCGGCAACGCCTGGGGCACCATCGTCTCGGACTTCGACCGGCTCGAGGACGCCCTTCGACAGGGACTGGAGAAGATTGCGGCCGGCACGCCCGCGGTCGTGACCGTTCGGCTCGCCGCGATCTCCGCCCAACCCGAGGATGCGACCCCCGCCCCCGCCCCCGCCCCCACAGAAAGGCACGCCCCGTGACCGACACCGCTCGTCCGTACCTGAGGATCGCGACCGAAGAGGCGTGGGCGCCGCCAGAGCTGATCGCGCTCTACCGTCGCCATCTGACCGATGAGACGATCGCCGACATCGGCTTCTCGAGCCTGATGGGGTACTTCCTGGGCTCCGCGCACCCGCAGCCCCAGTCCGTCGTCGAGCGGCTGCAGGACGCGTCAGAGCGGCGCCTCGGCGACATGGACGCGACCGGAATCGATCACCAGGTGCTGGCTGTCACGTCGCCGGGCACCCAGGTGCTGGACGCCGCGGAGGGGATCGACATCGCCCGCCTGGCGAACGACCGCCTGTCCGCGATCGTCCGCGCACACCCGACGAGGTTCTCCGCATTGGCCGCGGTCTCGTACGAGGACGTGCCGATCGCTGTCGCCGAGGTCACGCGAGCGGTGACCGAGCTCGGCTTGAAGGGCCTGATCCTGAACGACCACATCCGCGGTGCATACATCGACGAGCCGCGCTTCGCGCCGCTGCTCGCGGCGCTCGAAGACCTCGACGTGCCGATCTACCTGCACCCCAACACGCCGCCCGACAGCATGATCGCGCCCTATCGCGAGGCGGGGCTCGACGGTGCCGTGCACGGGTTCGGGGCCAGCGCCGGACTGCACCTGCTCCGCATCATCACCTCCGGCATCCTCGATCGGCACCCCCGACTGCGCGTGGTCGTCGGTCACCTCGGCGAAGGCCTGCCGTTCTGGCTGCACCGCATCGACCACATGCACGCGAAGCAAGTCGCGGCGGGTCGGTACGACGCCATCAAGCCCCTTCAACACAAGCCCTCTGAGTACTTCTCGTCGCGCATCTGGCTCACCACATCGGGGATGCCGTGGGCGCCGGCGATCATGTTCACGCGCGAGGTCATCGGTGCAGACCGCGTGATGTACGCGATGGACTACCCCTATCAGTACGACATCGCCGAGGTCGAGGCGCAGGATGCCCTTCCTCTCACCGATTCTGAGAAGCGGGACTTCTTCGAGCTGACAGCCCGAAAGGTCTTCCGCCTCGACTTCTGAGTGGTTGGTTATTTAACCAATTCGTCACGGGCGTCACGAAAACCTTGACAATCGATCCCGCCTGGCGCAACATGACTTGTGTCAGCGGCACAGGCGCCGGGACGCCGTCAGGGGCATCCGAACGCTCCGGCCGCAGTGGCTGGCAGCCCTTGCCGACAATGAACCACGAGAGGCCGATCAATGAAGAAGAGTCTTGCCACACTGGGAGTGCTCGCCGCGGCAGCGCTCGCACTGAGCGGCTGCACCGATTCCGCAGCCCCCCCGGCAGCCAGTCCCGACGCCAGCGGCGAAGCCGAGCCGATGGAGATGACCACCGTCCGCGTCGCCGCGCTGCCGATCGCCGAGACCGGCGCCCTCTGGGCGGCGATGGAGGAGGGGATCTTCGAGGACCACGGTCTCGAGATCGAGGTCGTCCCCGCGCAGGGCGGCGCCAACGCCATCCCCGCCCTGCTCAGCGGCGACATCCAGTTCGCGATCGGCCAGCCGTTCGGTCCGATCCGCGCCGACCAGCAGGATCTCGGCGTCGTGATCGTCGGCAACTACGCCAACAGCAACGCCGAGGGTGACGACGTGAACGCGGTCGTCGCGCTCGCCGACTCCGGCATCACGCGGCCCGCGGACCTCGCGGGCAAGAAGGTCTCGGTCAACACGATCGGCGCCGCCGGCGACCTCACGATCCGCAAGGCCGTGCAGGACGACGGAGGGGACCCCTCGTCGATCGAGTTCGTCGAGGTCGTCTTCCCCGACGTTCCGGCACAGCTCGAAGCGGGCACGATGGACGCCGCGTGGGCTCCCGACCCGTTCCGCGGCATCGTCCTCGGCGCCGGTGGAGTGTCAGTCGTGTCCCCGTACCAGGCGACGATCCCCGGGCTCACCGTGCTGACGAGCATCACGACGCAGGCGCTCCTGGATGAAGACCCCGAGCTCGTCGCGGCGTACTCCGAGGCGATGGCCGAGGCGCTCGAGTGGGCGGCGAGCAATGAAGAGGCCGTGCGTGCGGCGATCGCGACGAACCTCGAGATCCCCGAGGAGGCCGCGGCCGGCATCACGCTGCCCACCTTCACGTGGGACCTCTCCGACGCCGGCATCGAAGATCTCGGTGCGCTGGCCGTTGAGTTCGCCTACATCGAGGCCGAGCCCAACTACGACACGATGATCCAGCAGCAGTAGCGGACACCGAACAGGGCCGGATGCCGCAACCGGCGGCATCCGGCCCTCTCATCGCCCTCGGGAAGAGAGCCATGCACACCGACGTCACCACAGGCGCCCCCGAGGGGGTGGCCAGACAGACGCAGACAGCGACGGATGCGGGCCGCTTCCGCCGGGGTCGGCGCACGCGCTCCGCGCGCAAGATCGGGCTGGGCGTCGCCGGCATCGTCGGCTTCCTCGTGACCTGGCAGCTGCTGCCCACGCTGGGCATCGTCGACCCGCGCTACTTTCCCACCGCGACCGAGACGCTCGCGCAGCTCGGTCAGGATGTGCGCGACGTCGAGTTCTGGCGGAATGTCGGCCGCACACTCACGAGCTGGGGGCTCGGCCTGCTCATCGCCACCGTCCTGGCCACCGTGCTCGGCACGATCATCGGGCTCGTCCCGTTCCTGCGCCGCGCGACCCACACCACCGTCGAGTTCCTGCGGCCGATCCCGTCCGTGGCACTCATCCCACTGGCCGTGCTGATGTTCGGCTATCAGATCCAATCGGCGCTGTTGATCATCGTCTACGCGAGCTTCTGGCAGGTGTTCATCCAGGTGCTGTACGGAGTCGCCGACGTGGATGCCGTGGCACGAGACACGGCACGCAGCTTCGGGCTGTCGCGCGGGTCGCGCGTGGTCAACCTCGTCTTCCCCACGGCGCTGCCGTATCTGATGACCGGGCTGCGACTGGCCGCCGCGGTGGCGCTGATCCTCGCGATCACGGCGGAGATGTTCATCGGGAACCCTGGGCTCGGGCGTGAGATCGTCTTCGCCCAGTCCGCGGGCAACTGGCCGGCGGTGTACGCGCTGGTGATCGTCACCGGGCTGCTGGGCCTGCTCATCAACCTGGTGTTCCGCGCGATCGAGCGTCGGACGCTCTCGTGGCATCAGTCGGTGCGAGGGGAGGACGTGCTGTGACCCTCTACACGAGCACCGTCGTCACGCCTCGCCGCCCCGCGCGGGTGTGGACCAAGATCGGCGAGAACACCCTCTACGCGATCGGCCTGCCCGTCGTCCTCGTGGTCATCTGGGGCATCTGGGCCACGGTCGCCCCCGCGCAGTTCTTCCCCTCGCCGTCGGAGCTTCTCGAAGCGTTCGTCGAGACCTGGATCGGTCCGGCGTTCTTCACCGATGTGCTGCCGAGCCTCGCTCGTCTGGGGATCGGCATCCTCGTGTCGATCGTGGTCGGCATCGCGTTCGGCACCCTGATCGGTCTCAACCGCTGGCTGCGCGACCTGCTCGAGCCGATGCTCGAGTTCTTCCGCGCGGTGCCGCCGCCCGTGCTGCTTCCGATCGCGGTCGTGCTGATGGGTCCGACCGACGCCATGAAGGTCGTCGTGATCGTCGTCGGGTCGGTGTGGCCGATCCTGCTGAACACGATCGAGGGCGTCCGCTCGACCGATTCGGTCATGACCGAGACGGCTCGCTCGTTCGCGGTCACCCGGTCGGAGCGCGTGCGCTACCTGGTGCTTCCCGCAGCGAGCCCGCGCATCATGGCGGGCGTGCGGCAGTCGCTGTCGATCGCCCTCATCCTCATGGTCATCTCCGAGCTCGGCTACTCGTCGTCGGGGCTCGGGTTCCAGATCGTCTACTTCCAGCGCAACTACCTCATCGCCGAGATGTGGAGCGGCATCCTGCTGCTCGGGCTCATCGGGGTACTGCTCGCGACCATCTTCGGATTCGTCGAGCGCCGCGTGCTGCGCTGGTACCACGGAATCAAGGAGGTCGAACGTGCCTGAATCGAACGCGCGCGCCACGCTGCTGAACGTCCAGAACCTGCGCAAGGTCTACGAGTCCTCGACGGGGAACGTAGAGGCGATCGGAGACATCAGCTTCCGGATGAACGCCGGTGAGCTGGTGTGCATCGTCGGGCCGTCGGGATGCGGCAAGACGACTCTTCTGAAGTGCATCGCCGGGCTGCTCCGGCCGACCTCGGGCATCGTCGAGCTCGACGGCAAGACGGTGACATCCCCGCCCGACAAGATGGCGCTGGTCTTCCAGGAGTACGGGCGCAGCCTCTACCCGTGGCTGACCGTCCGAGGCAACGTCGAGCTGCCGCTCAAGCACAAGAAGCTCTCGCGCACCGACCGGGACCGGCTCATCGACGACGCCCTCACCGCGGTCGGACTCGATCATGCGGCCAAGAGCTACCCCTGGCAGCTGTCGGGCGGCATGCAGCAGCGCGTCGCGATCGCCCGCGCCGTGGCCTACCAGCCCGAGGTGCTCATCATGGACGAGCCGTTCGCCGCGGTCGACGCGCAGACACGGGCCGACCTGGAAGACCTGGTGCGGACGCTCCACCGCGAACGCGGGATGTCGATCCTTTTCGTCACGCACGACATCGACGAGTCGGTCTACCTGGGCGAGCGCGTGATCGTGCTCTCCAAGTCGCCCACCTGGGTGCAGGAAGATCTGGCGGTGGACCTCGCCCCCGAGCGCGACCAGATCACGACCCGTGCGCTGCCCCGGTTCACCGAGCTCCGGACGCACGTGTACGAGCAGATCCAGCGTGCGAAGCGCGGCGAGGCCGTGCGGCCGACGGCGTGACCGTCGACCTGGACCCCGCCGACCGGACCCGCGGGATGCGCAGCCGGCAGCCCAAGCAGCTGCTGCTGGCCTTCTTCGGCGAGCACGTCGTCGATCAGGACGTACCGCCGTTGCGGGCGAGCGCCCTCATCGAGGTGCTCGAGGGCATGGGGGTCGCGGCCCCGGCCACGCGGGCGACGCTGGATCGCATGGTGCGGCGCGGGATGCTCTCGCGCGAGCGACGAGGGCGGGAGATCCTCTTCTCCCTCACGAGGGACGGCAGCGCCGTGCTGCGCGAGGCGACCGAGCGCGTCCGTGGCCCGCACCCGTTCGCCCCGCACGGCGAGGGATGGACGCTCGTGACCTTCAGCGTCCCCGAGAATCAGCGCACGCTGCGCCACCGCCTGCGCGCCGCACTGACATGGGAGGGGTTCGCGCCCCTGCGCGACGGACTCTGGCTCGCCCCGGGCGAAGTCGATCTTGCTGCGGCGCTCGAGCCGCTGCGCGACGATCTGCCGGCGGGGGCCGTCACCGGCTTCCACGCGCACGAGCTGGCGGGCTTCGCGATGGCCGACAGCGTGCGCGCGGCGTGGGACCTCGAGAGCATCAGCAGCGCGCACGAGGCGTTCATCGAGACGTGGTCGACGCCTTCGGCCGATGCGGAGGCCGGCAGCGAACTCGCTGCACGCACGATGCTCGTCGCCGACTGGCTCGCCCTGCTGCGAGCCGATCCTCGCCTGCCGCGGCACTTCCTCGGAGCGGACTGGCCGGCCGACCGGTCGTTCGAGGTCTACTGGCGCTGGCGCAGGCGATTGGATGCGGCATCCACCGCTCAGTTCGACGCGATCGTCGCGACGTCCGACCTCAGCGCCCGAAGCGCGCTCGAAGATCCGCCTTCCGCACCTTCCCGGACGCCGTCCGCGGCAGCTCGTCGATGACGACGACGTTCTTCGGGATCTTGAAGCGCGCGATCCGTCCCTCCAGGCGGGCGCGGACATGGTCGAGCGAGACCTCGACTCCCTCGCGCACCGTGAGCACCGCCCACGGCACCTCGCCCCACGTGTCGTGCGGCACCCCGATCACGGCGACCCCGGTCACGCCGTCGATGTCGCTGATGAGGTTCTCGATCTCGGCGGGATAGATGTTCTCGCCGCCCGAGATGATCATGTCTTTGAGGCGGTCGGCGATGTAGAGGTAGCCGTCGGGGTCGAGGTAGCCCATGTCGCCCGAGCGGAACCAGCCGTCGGGTGAGAACGCCGCCGCGGTGGCCTCAGGCAGGTTGTGATACCCCGGAAACACATTCGGCCCGGTGATCTCGATCTCGCCCACCGTGCCGCGCGGCACCATCGCCCCGCGCTCGTCGGCGATGCGCACGTCGGTGAAGAAGTGCGCGAGGCCGACGCTGCCCTGCTTGGCGCGCGTCATCGCCGGAGCGAGCGAGGTCGCGCCGGGAGAGGCCTCGGTCATCCCGTACCCCTGCGAGAACGACAGACCGCGCTCCTCGTAGGCGTTGAGAATGCGGGTGGGAACCGCCGAGCCCCCGCACGTGAGCTTCTGCAGGGTACCGAGGTCGGTGCTCGCCCACTGCGGGTGGTCGGCCAGCAGCTGATACGTCGTGGGGACGCCGCTCAGCATCGTGACGCCGTGACGCTCGATGAGCTCGAGGGCGCGCCCGGGCTCGAACCCCTTCTCGAGCACGATCGTGGCCCCCTTCAGGATCACCGGCAGCGCGCCCATGCCGAGCGAGGCGGCGTGGAAGAGCGGCGAGATCATCAGGGCGACGTCGGTGGAGACCACGTCGTAGTCGACCAGGCAGTTCAGTGCGACCCACGTGAGGTTCTGGTGGGTGAGCACGGCTCCCTTCGGCCTGCCGGTCGTCCCCGAGGTGTAGAGGATCGCGGCCGGGTCGTCGAGGGTGACGTCGGCGTCGGCGTGCCCGCCGGATGCCGCGGCGAGCAGACTGTTCAGTCCGCCCGCACCGGTGACGATCACGTGCGGCACGCCGGCCTGCGCGACGCCCTCGGCCACGCGCTCGGCGAACTCGGGATCGTGGATGAGCACGCGCGTGCCGGAGTCGGTGAGCACATGGGCGATCTCGGGCGGAGCGAGTCGCGTGTTGATCGGCACGAACACGGCACCGAGCTGGGCCGCGCCGAAGAGCACCTGCAGGAACTCGGGACTGTTCTCGCCCAGGAACGCCACCCGGTCGCCCTTGCGCACTCCCCGATGCCACAGCAGTGCCGAGACGCGGTCGGTGCCGTCGGCGAGCTGCCGATACGTGACCGTCTCATCATCGCCATGGATCAGTGCCGGTTTGTCGGGGGTCTTCAGGCGCCGTTTGGCCATCCAAGCGCCCAGTCCATGGTTGTGCATCGGTGATCTCTTCGTCGAGGTGGGGCGGTGGTGCCGGGATGCCGCCGCAGCGGCATCCCGGAGTGTGAGGTCTACGCGTAGAAGCGGTAGAGCCCGCGGGCGACGACGGCCGGCTTGGTGGCGCCGTCGATCTCGATGGTCTGGTCGACCGTCAGCTGGTAGCCGCCCGCGATCTCGGTGACCTCGGCGACGACCGCGTTCATGCGCACGCGCGCGCCGACTTTCACCGGCGAGATGAAGCGCACCTTGTCGAGGCCGTAGTTGACCTTCGTGGTCACGCCCTCGACCTCGAGAAGCTCGGTCCAGAAGGTGACGGCGAGCGACAGAGTGAGGAACCCGTGGGCGATGGGTGCGCCGAAGGGTCCGTCCTTCGCGCGCTCGGGGTCGACGTGGATCCACTGGTGGTCGCCGGTTGCGTCGGCGAACGTGTTGACCTGCTGCTGGGTGATCTCGACCCAGTCGGTGTAGCCGAGGTCGGTGCCGGCGAGTCCGGCGACGTCGGTGTAGGCGATCGTGGTGGTCATGGGTGCTCCTTCGGTGGATGGAAACGCGGTGAGGCCCGCGAGGGTCAGGTGAAAGCGGACACTCCGGTGAGCGACCGGCCGACGATGAGGGAGTTGATCTCGTGCGTGCCCTCGTACGAGTAGACGGCTTCGGCATCGGCGAAGAATCGCGCGACGTCGTGCTCGAGGAGGATGCCGTTGCCGCCGACGACCTCCCGGGCGAGGGCGACGGTCTCGCGTGCGCGCAGCGAGGTCCACATCTTCGCGAGTGCGGAATTCTCGTCGGAGTCGTCACCGGCGTCCTGTCGGGTGGAGAGCTGCACGACCAGCGCTAGTGAGGCGGTGACGTTGCCCAGCATGCGGGCGAGCTTCTCCTGCACGAGCTGGAAGCCGCCGATCGGGCGCCCGAACTGCTCGCGCGTGCGAACGTAGGCGAGCGCCGCGTCGAGGGACCCGGCCTGCAGCCCCGTCGCGATCCACGCGACGTCGGAGCGCATAGCCCGGAGCAGCCGGGCCACATCGCGCCACGACTCCACACGCTGCAGGCGCGCGCTCTCGGGCACGCGCACGCCGGCGAGGGTGATCGTGGCGTTCTGCATCGGACGCAGTGACACCTTGCCGCGGATCGTCTCCAGGCGGACGCCCTCGGCGTCGCGCGGCACGAGGAAGGCCTTGATCTGCCCGTCGGCGGTGTCGCGCGCGAACACCGCGAGCACGTCGGCCCGGGCGGCGCCGCCGATCCAGCGCTTGGTGCCGTCGATGACCCAGTCGCCGCCCTCGCGCCGCGCCGTCGCCGACAGGCCTCCGGCGATGTCGCTGCCGTGGTCGGGTTCGGTCAGGGCGAAGGCCCCGGTGAGCGCGAAGGTGCGCACGAGCGGATCGAGCTGCGCCGCCTGCTCGGGCGAACCGCCGAGCAGGACCGCGGTGCGGAAGAGCCCGGACTGCGCGTTGTAGAGCGTGGCCACCGAGGCGTCGGTGCGGGCGAGGACGAAGTTGCGGAACCCGCCGAAGAGGCTCGACGATGCCTCCCGTTCGGACACGCCGGCCGGCTGCATGAGATCCAGCGGCACGAGTGAGTCCAGGACGGCGTCGGGCATGGTCGCGGTCTCCCAGGCCTCGGCGAGCAGCGGGCGGATGCGCTCGTCGAGCACGATCTGCAGCCGGTCGAGCGCCTCGCGCGCGGCAGGGCTGAGGTGCTCGGCGAACCCATAGCGATCGGCAGCGAGGTCCATGGCGTGCCTAGCCTGCCAAACCCAGCAGGCGGATCGCGTTCTCCTTCATGATGCCGGGCATCACCTCGGGCTTGAGGACCGTCTTCTCGGCGTCGGCGATCCAGCGGTCGGGGGTCAGCAGGGGGAAGTCCGACCCGAACAGCACGCGGCGCTTCAGGTAGGAGTTCGCCGCCCGCACCAGCGACTCGGGGAAGTACTTCGGGCTCCAGCCCGACAGGTCGATCCAGGTGTTGTGCTTGTGGGTCGCGACCGAGAGCGCCTCGTCCTGCCACGGCACGGAGGGGTGGGCCATGATGATCTGCAGGTCGGGGAAGTCCGCGGCGACGGGGTCGAGCAGAATCGGGTTGGACAGCCCCAGTCGCAGGCCGTACCCGCCCGGCAGGCCTGCGCCGATCCCGGTCTGGCCGGTGTGGAACAGGGCGACCGCCCCGGCGTCCTGGATCGCGGCGTACAGCGGATAGTACTGCTCGTCGCTTGGATCGAAGCCCTGCACGGTCGGGTGGAACTTGAAGCCCCGTACCCCGTTCACCTCGATGAGGCGGTGCGCGGCATCCACCGCTGCCGCGCCCTGGAGGGGGTCGACCGACCCGAACGGAATGAGCACGTCGTTGTTGCGTGCGGCGCCCTCGGCGATGTCGGCGCTCGAGATCGCGGGGTGTCCGAGGCGGGTGGTCGCATCGACGGTGAAGACGACGGCGGCCATTCTGCGCTCGCGGTAGTACGCCGCGATGCTGTCGAGCTCGGGACGCGGGCCGTCGGTGCTGAAGTATTTCGAGGCGGCTTCGACCAGCGGGGGTGGGAGCGACGACTGCCCGTGCGCGTCGATCTCGATGTGCACGTGCACATCGATCGCGGTCAGCGCGTCGAGGTCGATCGCGGGTTCGTAGCGGGTCATGGCCGATTCACGCGGGCGGGCGCTGGAGGTCTTCCGGGAGGGGTGGGAAGCTCTCGCCGACGGACTGCAGCTGCCCGCCGAATTCGGTGCCGAACGACTCCTCGAGCGCGTCGAAGCTCCAGCCGCCGTCGTTGTAGGCGGTGACCACGGGCTCAGGGTGCGACCACACCTGGATGCGGTCGCCGCCGACGCCGATCGCCTGGCCGGTGACCTCGGCCGCGGCATCCGATGCGAGATAGGCGATGAGGCCGGCGACGTCGTCCGACGTGCCGAACCCGAGGTCGTGGCGGAAGAAGGCGGGCATCGGTTCGCCGGCGGCATCGGCCTCGACGGCGGCCGCGAAGTAGGGCACGGTGGCGGTCATCGCGGTGGCGGCGACGGGGATGACCGCGTTCGCGGTGATGCCGGCGCGCTTGAGCTCGAGCGCCCAGGTGCGGACCATGCCCACGATTCCGGCCTTGGCAGCGGCGTAGTTGGTCTGGCCGAAGTTGCCGCGCTGCCCGGTGGGCGATCCGATCGCGATGATGCGCCCGCGGATCCCGTTCTCGCGCATGTAGGTCGCCGCTTCACGTGCGCAGGTGAACGTGCCTCGCAGGTGCACATTGATCACGGTGTCGAAGTCGTCGTCGCTCATCTTCCACAGCACGGTGTCGCGCAGGACCCCGGCATTGGTGACCAGGATGTCGAGGCTCCCGAAGTTCTCGACCGCGGCGGCGACCAGACGCTGTGCGGTCTCGGTCGGTCCGACCGGGGCGACGACGGCGACCGCCTTGCCGCCATCGGCCTCGATCGAGGCCACCGCGGCGTCTGCGGTCGCCTGGTCGACGTCGTTGATCACGACGGATGCGCCCTGGCGGGCGAGTTCCGCGGCGTAGGCGAGGCCCAGGCCGCGGCCCGATCCGGTGACGATGGCGACCTTGCCGGCAAGGGGCGTGGCGGGCAGAGCAGGCATTCGAACTCCTTCGTGTCTTTCTCCATCCAAGCGAATATCGTTGAGAATGTCAATGATTGAAGATGGCCATGTTTGCTAGCATCGTGCTCATGGACGGCATGCTCGGACGCGACGCGGACTCGCTCGCCGTTCCCCCTGCGCACAACGAGCTGCTCGATGACATGAGCTTTCTGCTCGCCCGGGCCAATGCGCTCTCTCTCAGCGCGGGCAACGCCGCATTGTCGGCACACGGTCTGCGAGTGCGCTCCTACTCCGTGCTCGCCCTCGCCGCGGGCACCGCGCGCCCTTCTCAACGTGAGCTGGCCGAGCTGCTGCGCCTGGACCCGAGCCAGGTGGTCGCGCTGGTCGATGACCTGCAGTCGCGCGGGCTCGTCGTGCGCGAGCCGGACCCGTCCGACCGACGCGCCAACGTCGTGGTCGCGACGGAACAGGGCAGAGCACTTCGCGACCGCGCGTCCGCATCGGCGCGCGCCGCCGAACAGGAGCTGCACGACGATCTCTCCATCGCAGAGCGGCGGGCGCTGGCCGACCTTCTGCGCCGGCTGGCGTTCCCCGCTCGCGCTTCCGCCCGCGACCCCGGAGCGTAACCGGCGCCGGGCGAGTGCTCATGTCGGGGATGCGGCATATTCTGGCGCGGTGGCCACTCTCGACGACCTGCGCCGCACGGCCGACGGGCTGCCGGGCAGCCAGGAACGCGCGACCACGGGCGGTGCCGCGTGGTTCGTGCGCAACAAGCTCTATGCGTGGGAGTGCCACCCGTGGCCGAGCACGCCCGCGGAGATCCGTGCGATCCTCGCGGCGGAACTCGTGGTGGGCGTGAAGGTGGGTGACCGGCTCGACGCACTTGCTCTGCGCGAAATGGCGCCCGACGTGTTCTTGGGCGCGACCACGACATGGGGCGAGCCGAAGGTCGCCTTCCGCATGGCCGGCATCGAGCTCGATCATCTCGCGGAGCTCGTGACCGAGGCGTGGCGCATTCAGGCGCCGAAGTATCTGCGTGCAGAACTGGACGAGGGCGTCTTGTCCAGCCCCGGCCGCGATCTGCGCGCACCTGGCAGGGTGGAAGGACGCGACGACGAGGAGACACGATGAAGCAGCGCACACTGGCCGGCCGGCAGGTGTCGGCGATCGGGCTGGGCGCCATGCCCATGTCGATGAACAACGACAACCAGTTCCCTTCGCATGAGGACGCGGTCGCCACCGTGCACGCCGCCCTCGACTCCGGGGTCACCCTGATCGACACCGCAGACATCTATGCGCCCGCGTGGAACGAGATGGGTCACAACGAGCGCATCGTCGCCGAGGCGCTGCGCACCTGGGGCGGCGACAGCTCGGGCATCTTCGTCGCCACGAAGGGCGGCATCACGCGCAACGAGGGTGAGGCGTGGGGTCGCGACGGCTCGGCGATGTACCTGCGCCAGGCCGTGGAGCGCTCGCGAGAGATCCTCGGAGTCGAGGTGATCGACCTCTACCAGTACCACCGGCCCGACCGCTGGCTGGTCTACGGCGAGGTCATGGCCACGCTCGCGACGTTCCAAGAAGAGGGACTGATCCGCGCCGTCGGCATTTCGAACGCGAGCGTCGAAGAGATCGAGATCGCGCAGCAGGTGCTCGGTGAAGGCAACCTCGCGAGCGTGCAGAACGAGTTCTCCCCCCGGCATCCGGGCAGCATCGACGAGCTGCGGTACTGCGGCGAGCATGGCATCGCGTTCCTGCCGTGGAGCCCGCTCGGGGGCACCGGGGGCGGAGGACGCGACGTCGGCGACCGCTTCTCGGCCTTCCGCGAGGTCGGCGAGCAGTACGGTGTCAGCCCGCAGCAGGTCGTGCTCGCATGGGAGCTGGCCTTGGGCGCGCACGTGATCCCGATCCCGGGTGCGCGGCGTCCGGCATCCATCATCGACTCGGCCCAGGCCGCGGGCCTCGAGCTGACCGAAGACGAGGTCGCGACACTGTCACGCTCGGTCGGAATCGACGATTAGGTCGCAGGCGCCTCGATCGCCGGCGGTGCGGCCGCGATGTTCGAGATCGAGCGCCAGACCAGCAGCAGGGTGATCGCCGAACCGGCGAATGCGAACCACCACGGGGCTGTGAGCCCCCACGTCTGAGCGATGAGGCCGCCCAGCAGCTGCCCGATCACGAGGCCGCCGAACACGCCGACCATGTTCACCGAGGCGATGCGCCCCTGCAGCTGGAGCGGAACGAGGCGTTGGCGCACGGTCGTCGAGATCGTGCCCCAGATGAACGCGTACGCGCCGAAGCCGAACATGATGACGAAGGCGACGACGGCCGATGTCGTGAGGGCGAACCCCAGGTGCATGAGCACCTCGAGCGACAGGCACACGCGCATGAGCGTCGCGAACGAGACGTGACGCTCGAGCCATCCGAAGCAGGCGGTGCCGACCAGCCCGCCCAGGGCGGACGCCGTCGTCAGCGCGCCGAAGCCGACCGCGCCCATCTGCAGGTGCTCCGTCGCGTAGAGCACCAGGATGCTCCAGGGCGCTGCCCACGTCACGTTGAAGACCAGGATGATGATGACGAGCGTGCGGACGGGGGCGTTGCCGCGCAGCCACCGCAGACCCTCCCGGATCGGGTGGGGCTTGGCGCCGGCGGGCGCGGCGTCTTTCGGAGGGACCGGCGTTCGTGCGATCCGCGAGATGAGGAGCACGGCGAGACTCACGCACAGGATCTGCACGAGGAACGGCCAGAACGACCCGATCGCGAAGAGGAACGCGCCCAGTGGCGGACCGACGAGCTGGTTTCCCACGAGGAACCCCGCCTGCAGTCGTGCATTGCCGAGCCCCAGGTCGGTGGGCCGCACCAGCATCGGAAGAAGGGTGCTGCCCGACGTGTCGGCGAACACCTCTGCCGTGCCGTACAGGAAGGCCGTCGCCAGCACGACCCACACCGTGACATGACCGGTGGCGAGGAAGACCACCAGGCACCCGACGATCACCGCGCGCAGGCCGTTCGCCAGCATGACGAGCCGCCGCCGGTCGTAGTGGTCGGCGACGGACCCCGCCAGCAGGCCGAACAGCAGCCACGGCAGGAACTGCATCATCGCGCCCCCGGCCACCAGCAGCGGCGACGAGGTCAGCGAGGCGATCAGCAGCGGCGCGGCCGACAGGGCGATGCCGTCACCGATGTTGCTCGTCCACGACGACGACAGCAGCCAACGGAAGTCGGTGCCGAGTCGGCGTGGAGCGATCAGT
Organism: uncultured Actinomycetota bacterium; assembly: GCA_963781135.1. GTDB lineage: Bacteria > Actinomycetota > Actinomycetes > Actinomycetales > Microbacteriaceae > Microbacterium. The sequence continues at coordinate 97,867 of CAWADY010000009.1, forward strand.
TCGCCGAGAGAGGGCATTGCGGGGTCCTAGAGGTGCTCGACCGCCGAGGGGGCCCGGCGCGGGTCACGCCCGAACGGAGTGACCGCGCGATCCGGTGAGGGCGGAGAAGAACACGATACCGGGGTCGGCCGGGCCCGGGCGCGCTGTCGTTACCGAACCCCCCGATCACCGTCGGTTTGGCGGGCGAACTCCGCCAGACGGGCGCGGCCGGCTCCGATGTGCTCCTTCAGCCGGGTGGTGGCGGCGAGAACCGCGGGGTCGTCGACGCGATCCGGTGGGATGCGGGCGGGGTTGAGTGCCGTCGCGTTCGACCATGCGCGGAGGTCGGTCTCTTTCGACATCGCCAACGAGGCATCGCCCCCGATCGTCTGCATGGCCGCCCAGTCCGCCGGGGTGTTCGAGTAGGGCGAGGGCCGGCAGACGCGATTCTTCTCGGCGTCATCGTCGCGGGTGGCCTCAACGTAGCCGGCGAGCGCCGCGCCGTAGCACGGGAAGCCCACCCGCACAGGCTGCGGCGTGATCGCCTCCGGCGTCCAGATCGGCCGCAGCCCCGGATACTTCAGCCCCTCGGCGGCGCAGTGCACGACGAGCGTGTCGGCGGGGATGCGCACGTCTCCGTCTGCGAAGACCAGTCGGCCAGGCGCGACTGCGCGCAGATGCCCGCGGCGGACGACGTCGTCGATCGTGCGGACGAGGTCGAGCTCCCACGTGGCGAGCGTCGGCGTCTTGGCCATGGTGGGTGTGACCGACCGATCGATGCGCAGCATGATGCCGGCATCCTCCATCCGGAAGAACGCGTCGTCGGCGTTCGTCGCCTGTGCGGCGGCCTCCATGGTGTCGGCGGCCATGCCGAGGAACACCGCGGGGTCCGGCTGCACCACGGCACGGTTGAGCAGCCACGGATCGCGCGGGCGAACCCAGGTGATCGCGTTCGGCGCGACACCGTTCTGCAGCAGCCACACACATGTGTCGGTGGCCGTCTTGCCGGCCCCCACGATGACGTAGCGCTCGGGCGCGTGCGCGATGCGCACGAGCTCGTTGACCGGGATGACCCGGGCTTGCTCGTCCACCGCGAACGGCGGCGGCGTGAGCGACGGGATGTCGGGCGACAGGTAGCGGGCATCGACGATGCGGGCCCGGGGGGAGTGGAATCGGATGCCGCTCAGCAGCGACTCGAATCGGCGATCGCCCAGATACTCGGTGCGCCCGTGAAAGGCGACGCGACCGGTCGCCGTCAGCCGAGCCAGCACGCGGGCGTAGTACTCGCTCACCTCTGCGGCGCTGGCCCGTTCGTGCAGCCCCCGTTCCGGGCCTTCGGCCTGCACGCGGCCGCCGCCGAGCAGCATGGAAGAGACGCCGTAGAACGCCGATGACTGGTGCAACCGCACGAACCCGTACGCGTCGAGCCAGTGACCGCCGGCGCCGTGGCGGCGATCGACGATCGCGACCGATGCGTCGGATGCGGCGGTGAGCGCGTCGGCGAACGCCATCCCCATCGCGCCCGCGCCGACGACCAGGTAGTCGACGTCCTCGATGGCCTCCATGCGCTCATCAGAGCAGTCGTCGTCGTGCGCGTCAATGGCGTCGGCGGGTCCCTCTGGTGAGGCAGGAGTCGGGGGTGGAACACTGAGCCTCAGCACGCCCTTGAAACCGCATCGCCGGGCTCGTCCCCGGACGGGAAGGACTCACGCATGACCGTCGCCGACGACCTTGGTCAGTCCGCCCGCACGGCGCCGAGGGGCCTGCTCGCGCGACACCCGCTCACCTCGTACTTCGTGATCGCGTTCCTGTTCTCCTGGCTCATCGAGGTGCCGATCGCGCTATCGGTGCAGGGCATCCTGCCGTTCACGATTCCGAAGGGCGCGGTGGCGATCGCCATCGTCGCGGCGACATTCGGGCCGACGGTCGGAGCGTTCGTCATGACCGCGGTGACCGACGGCAGGGCCGGCGTCGTGCACCTCCTGCGCAGGTACGTCCTCTGGCGGGTCGGCATCCAGTGGTACCTGTTCGTCCTGATCGGCATCCCGATCATCGTGATCCTGGGAACGATCGTCGTCCCGGGTGCGATCGCGTCGTTCGACCCGATCCTCGGCACGCTGCTCGTCGCCTACCCGCTGGCCTTCGTGATCACGTTCTTCCTCGGTGGGCCACTTGGGTGAGGAGCCCGGCTGGCGCGGCTTCGCGCTGCCGCGGCTGCAGGAGCGCACGGGCCCCCTGTGGGGGAGCGTGTTCCTCGGCGTCATGTGGGCGCTATGGCACTTTCCGCTGTTCTGGAGCGGGGTGTGGACACCTCCGACGATCGCGAACATGGTCATGTTCATCCTCATGATCACGGCACTCACGATCATCATGACCTGGGTGTTCAACCACGCCAAGGGAAGCATCCTGATCACGATGCTGATGCACGCATCGTTCAACACCTTCGCCAACAAGGTCGCGGCGCCGCTCTTCCCGGCCCCGATCTTCGACGACTACGGGTTGCTGCCCGTGCTGATCGGCTTCGCGGGCACGGCGATCGTACTGATCATCGTGACGCGCGGGCGGCTGGGCTACGACACCTACCTGCGTGACCGGAAAGCCAACCTCACCTAGCGTTGGCGCTCTACTCTCAGCAGCGGTGGCCGTGCGAGGTCGATCTCACGCGGCAGAGGTCGCGAGCGCGAGCAGGGGCCGCTCTTCCCAGTCTGCGAGATCCAGAACGAGTCCGCGGGAGCCGTTCGCACCGGCGGCGAGACGTTTCAGCATCATCGGATCGAGCGTTTCGGCCTCGGCGCCGGCGAAGACGAAGCGCAGCGGGATCGCAGGCTGCATCCACACGGTGGTCGTGCCGATCGCGGACCCGGGGGAGTGCGGCCACGTCAGCGTGAAACTCTCGCCGCGCCGGAGTTTGGTGGCCGCGACGACCTTGACGTGGGCGAGGAGACGATCGGGGATCTCGAACGGCTCCGTCGTGTCGCCGTAGTACAGACTTCCCATCAGGCACCTCCCTCGTCGTGGCGCTCGGTGCGCCAGGCGATGATGCCAACGTAGCAGTTATTACCCAAAGTTAGTTAAAAAAGCTAAAGGTTAAGTTTTTTAAATATCTGGTACGATGTCTCTCGACACCTTCGACAGGTGTATGAAGGACGACATCATGAGTCCCACCGCAGATCACGTCTCTGCCCTCGGCCGGGCACTGGAGAGATACGTCGACGCGCGCGGCGCCGCGATGATCAAGGCCCGTCAATCGCTGAAGGTCAACGAACTCGATGCTCGCGCGCTCCTGTACATCGCCCGCACCCCCGGCACTCGGCCCGGCAAACTGCGGGAGTACCTCGGAATCACCTCGGCGGGAGTGACCACGCTCGTGGATCGTCTGGCCGACCGCGGCGCATTGCGGCGCGACATCGATGCCGACGACAGACGCGTCAACCGTCTGACCGTGACGGTCGACCTGGCAAGTGCGCCCTGGTCGGAACTGACGATGTTCGACGACGCCTTCTCGGCGGCTTCGGGAGCAGCCGATTCCTCGGAGAGCGACCGCATGGCCGCAGCCCTCGACGCTCTCACGGCGTCGGCCGAGAGGGCGCTGGTCTAGCCTCGTTCCACCACCGCGGTCTGTGCCTCGCCTAGACGGCGTCCTGCCCGACGAAAGCACGCGACTTCGCCTGCAGGAAAGAGCACAGCTCGGCAACGACCGTGAGCTCGGCGGCGAGAGCACGCAGTGAGTCCGCGTCGAGAGTGACGGCATCCTCGCGAGGCTCCATCGTGACCACCCACTCGAGCGAGCCGTCAGCCTCGGGCTGGATGTAGGTGACCGTCGAGGCGTGCACGAGTTCGATCGCGACCAGGCCCGTGTTCGCCCCGTCGATGCCGTCCTGCTGAATGACCTTCAGCGTGCCGGCGGAGGGATAGCCGAGTCCCGCGAACTCCTCGAGCCACGATTCGAGCGTGCTCAAGCTACGAAACGGCATCGCTCCTCCGTTCTGCGCTCACTCGGCCCTCGGTCCGCTGCCACGGCCAGTATGCGCCTTCGCGGACGATTCGCGACCCTTTTCTCCATCCTCGTCGCTCAGGACAGCCCTTCTTCGACCTCTCGCATACGTCACTGCACGCCTGGGGTGGATGCCGCAGCTCTGGCCGTGGCTACCGAGTGAGGTCTTCGTACGCGGCGACGCGGACGATGCCCTCCGCGGCCGCAGCGAGGGCGTCGTCGTCGGTGACGAGGGCATCTGCCTGCAGGGATGCGACCGCAAGGTACTCCGCGTCTTTGATGTCATTCCACCCGAGGCCCGCGGCGATCTTCCACGCCGTGGCCCTCGAGACCCTGTCGCCGAGAAGCCGGATCTTCATCGCGGCAAGTCCCTCGAGCTGCTCTCGCCCGGCGGACTCGGTGATCTCACCGGTGCGCACGCCGCGGTACAGCGTCGCGAGGGCGTGTGATCTCAGCACCGACGGTGCCACGAGCTGGTTTCTGCGGTCCGCGTCGGATCCGTCACGAATGAGGCGAAGCGCGATGGCGGCGTCGATGGCGAAACGAGTCATACGCGGCATGGTGCCATGTTGCGCCGACATCCGGCAGGGGTTGTGGTGCCGGTGTTAGCCTCGGATCGATCGGGCGGTGATCGCCGATCACGCTTCTCGAAGGAGCCGCATGGCTCGGTGGACCGTGAACGGTCTGGTCAGAACCGGCGCTCGATCTGCGCCCGGGCGGTTCGTCTTGCGAGTGCTCCGTGATCTGGGAAGTCTCGCGCTCGTGGATCGCGGAATGACCCTCGCTGCCCATGTGTTCACGTCGATCCTGCCCATCCTGATCATCGCGGGCGCTGTTCGAGCGAGCTTGGACCCGCAGAGCGGTCCGCTCATCGCTGAGCATCTCGGTCTCGACGAGGCGACGGCGCAGATCTTGGAGGACTCGCTGCCCGGAGGCGCTCAGGAGCTTCGGGTCACGGGCGTCGTCGGCGTGGTGCTGCTCGTCATCGCGGCGACCTCATTCGCGAGGGCTCTGGAACGAAGTCTTCGGACGATCTGGCGCACACCTACTGTCAGCATCAAATTCGCCTGGCGATGGCTGGCGGCACTGATGACGGTGATCATCGGCCTGGCGCTGATCGTCGCGACGCGGACCGTCCTCGTTGCGGACAGTCCGATCCTGGCGATCGAGTTCGTTCTGGAGGTCGTGCTGTGGGGCGCGCTGTGGTGGATCGCGTCGTGGGTCGTCGTCAATCGGCGCGTCAGCCTGCGCGAGCTGCTGCCCGGATCCGTGCTCGCCGGGCTCGGCTTCGCCGTCGCCGGCATGGTCGGACGCGTCGTCCTTCCGCCTCTGCTCGCCGACTCGGCCAATCGCTACGGCGTGCTCGGCATGGCGTTCACCTACATCGGGTGGCTCCTGGTGCTGGCGTGCGTCCTGCTCGTCGCAGCGACGAGCGGTCGGGTGGCATACCTCACGTACACCGGGCGAGCGTGGCGCCGATCGGCTTCGGCACCCACCGCCGTGCACCTTGCCAACGACGGACGCTAGGGCCTCCACCAGGGTCGGAGCGGCAGGTCGTCGACCCGTTCGGCGGGTGTGACCGCCAGCACCTGGTGCAGCTGGATCCCGCCGCGCTCGAAGGCCAGCCGTGATCCGGCCATGTACAGGCCCCACACTTTCGCGGCCGGAAGACCGATCTCGGCGACCGCGTCGTCCCAGTGCTCGACGAGGTTCGCGCACCAGTCCCGAAGGGTCAAGACGTAGTGCGGGCGGAGATTCTCCTCGTGAAGGACCTCGAAGCCGACGTCCTGCGCTTCGCTGATGATCCGGCCCGAGCCGGTGAGTTCGCCGTCTGGAAAGACGTAGCGGTCGATGAAGCCCCGGGCCGACGGCTCGCTGCGGTTGTCGGAGCGGGTGATGCAGTGGTTGAGCAGAAGCCCGCCCGGGCGCAGACGCGATTGAAGGAACCGGAAGTAGGACGGATAGTTGCGCACGCCGATGTGCTCGAGCAGGCCGATCGACGACACCGCGTCGAACCCGCTCTCGCGTACGTCGCGGTAGTCGCTGTAGCGCACCTCGGCCAGGTCGCCCAGTCCCTGCTCGGTGATGGCCTGCTGTGCCCAGGCGGCTTGTTCCCGAGAGAGGGTCACGCCGATGGCCTTGACGCCCTGCCGGGCCGCGTAGCGCACCATGCCGCCCCACCCGCAGCCGACATCGAGCAGCCGATCACCCGGCTTCAGCCGCAGCTTCTCGAAGACCAGCCGGTACTTGTTCTCCTGCGCCTGTTCGAGCGAGGCGTCCAGGTCGGGGTAGCACGCGCACGTGTAGGTCATCGAGGGTCCGAGCACCCACTCGTAGAAGGTGTTCGAGACGTCGTAGTGATGGTGGATCGCCTCCGCGTCCCGGGACTTGCTGTGGCGGAGTCCGCCGGCGATCCGGCGCCACCGCGCGGGCACCTCCTCGGGCGGTGGTGCGATCGGGCGCAGGTGCTCGAAACCGATCGAGCGGACGATCCGGGCCATGTCTCGCGCGGGGGGTCGAGAGAACTCGAGACTCTCCGCGAGGGCTTTGAGCAGCTCATAGGGATCGCCGGGGTGGACGCCCTGGATGTCGAGGTCGCCGGCGATGTAGGCGCGGGCCAACCCGAGGTCGCCGAAGCCCGTGGCGAGGTAGGTCGTTCCGCGCGGCGTCTTCAGGTCCAGGCCGAAGGGTGCGTCGGCCGGACCGGCCGAGCTCCCGTCGTACGCGGTGAATCTCAGCGGCAGCCTGCCGCCCGAGAACATCTCCAGAACCTCGGCAAGGGTGAGCTTGCGCTCCGCGGCGGCGGGAGGCACGGCATCCGCCGGTTCCGCTGCCGCGGCATCCGCCGGCTTCCGGTCGAACGTGGTCATCGCTGTTGCACCGCCTTCTCGTACAGGTCGAGCAGTCGCGCGTCGGGGTCGTACCGCCGCTTGAGGTCCCGGTAGGTCTCGCCGCCGTACAGTTCGTCGAATTCGTCCCTCGTGTAGAAGGCGTCCGAGTAGAGGGACTTGTGCCCGTCGAGCTCGCTGACCCGCCGTTCGATCCTCCGGTTCGTCTCGCCCTCGCTCGCACCGACCGGAACCGTCGACCAGAAGCCGACATTGACGTACGTCCGCCCCGGGCGGAGGGGATAGAGCGGCCACGCTTCGTCGTCGCGCAGGCGCAGCGGGCACAGCCAGATCGGCTGGATCGGCACGTCGGCCAGGAACCACTCCAGAAACGCGACACACCGCTCGATGGGCACCTCGACGTCCTGGATCACCCGTTCTCGCGGCGGGCGGCCGTGAAGCTTCTCGAGGCGATCGCCGATGTCGTACCGTCGCTCGAGCCGCATGAGCTTCGCATATGACGCGCTGCCCCGATGACGTCGCGGCCAGAATCGACGGACGACCGGATGCTGCGCTCCGAACGCGGCGGAGCACCAGAACCAGTCGGTGTCCCAGCGCCACAGGTAGTCCGCCACAGTGAGCCGGTCGCGCCGCGCGCCGTCGCCGTGCTGGATCGAGCGGTAGTAGATCCGCTGACCGGTGTAGTCGCTGACCGGGCCGGGCTCGGCGGTCTTCGTCCCCACGCACAGATAGCTCTCGTCGGCGCTGAAGACCACTCCGTCGAGATAGTCCACGGGCACGCCATCGAGGTGGCCGGTCGTGATCATTCGATCCATCGCCGACATAAGATCCGTCAGCGCGTGGAACCGCAGATGCCGCAGCGCGACGAACGGCTCGACGGGCTCGAGCTCGATGCGCAGGCGCACGGCGTAGCCCAGCGACCCGTACGAGTTGGGAAACGCGCGGTAAAGATCGGCGTGCTGGTGCGGCGAGACCGTGAGAACTTCGCCCGCACCGGTCAGGATGTCCATCTCGAGGACGGACTCGTGCGGCAATCCGCTGCGAAAGGAGGTCGATTCGATTCCGAGGCCGGTGACCGCGCCGCCGAGGGTGATCGTCTTGAGCTGCGGCACCACGAGCGGGGCCAAACCGTAGGGGAGCGTCGCCGCCACAAGGTCTTCGTACGTGCACATTCCGGCGACGTCAGCGGTTCTCCGCTCGGGGTCGACCGAGACCACGCCCGTCAGCCCGGAGGTGTCGAGCCCTTCACCGTCGGCCTCGGCACGGCCTCGGAACAGGTTGGAGGTCCGTTTGGCGAGCCGAACCGAGGCATCAGGCGGGACCGCCCGATAGCTTGCGAGAAGGCGCTCCACGCCGACGGCGTGAGCGGTGCGTGCGTCGGTCGCAGGTGCGGACACGCCTCCACGCTAGTCCGCGGCCCATCGCAGGTGAAGGGCGCGGTACGATGGAGGGGATAGGCGAACTCTCATTCGTCTCGCCCCGGCCGCGTGGTAACGGTCGGGGCTTTTTCGATCCCGGGTACAGCTAGCGGCCCTGGCGCTTCTTGAACGGTTTCGGCTGCCCCTTCACCGCGGGGGCTCGCCCCTTGCCCTTCGAGGCTTTGGCCTTGCCGCCCGCGGGGGCGCTGCGCTTCTCCGGCGGCGGTGAAGCAGCGATCTGCTCCTTCGCCTCGACGAGCAGGAGGACCCCGGCCTGGGTCAGCCCTACCCGGCCGTCGGCACGGGTGAAGAGCGGATGCCCGACTTCGGCCTCGAGTTTGTCGATCGACGAGTAGAGCGAGGGCAGGGGGATGCCGAGGGCCTGGGCGGCTCGTGGAAAATGCAGCTCTTCGGCCGCTGCGACGAACCGCTGGAGCAGGGTGATGTTCACAGGAGCCTTTCGTCCCTGCCCAGGATAGGCGGCGCGGTCGGCCGCCCGGACGTGTGGGCAGGTGCTTCGAAACCACAACGGCCCCCGGGATGGATCCCGGGGGCCGTTCGAGCGTGGTGGAACGTCAGGGAGTGCGCGTTCCGCGGCGGCGCGCGACCAGTACGTAGATGAGCAGCACGATGATCGCTCCGATGATCGAGCCGATGATCCCGGCCGGCTGCAGGAAGCCGCCGTTCGGGTCACTGCCGAAGATGAGGTATCCGAGGAAGCCTCCGACGAACGATCCGACGATTCCCAGAACGATCGTGAGCAGGATGCCCATGCTCTGCTTTCCGGGGATGACGGCGCGGGCGATGAGGCCGGCGATCAAGCCGACGACAATGAGCCCGAGGATGGTCCAAAGCATGATCTCTCCCTAGTCAATCAACGCCTCACGGCGTCAGGCGAACAGCGAAAGCGCTGATCGCTCTCAAGAGATTATTGTGACTGCCTTTTTCCGATCGCCCCCTATCCACGCCGAGCGCGAGCGACTAATATCCTCAGCCCACTCGCCGCGTGCGGGCCGGACGCAGAGGGTTCGCACCGCGGTCGGCGAGGACGCTGCCCAGGCGTGCAACCTCGTCGGCCGGCATGGTGTAGCCGTGTTCGGGCTGAGGGTACCGGCCGGTTCGGACGTCGTCGGCATAGCTCGTCAGGGCGGCGATCATGGGTTCGCGCAGCTCGGCGTAGCGCTTGACGAAGCGTGCCGGCCGGCCGTCGTAGATGCCGAGGAGGTCGTGGAACACGAGCACCTGTCCGTCGGTGCGGGGTCCGGCGCCGATGCCGATGACCGGAATGTCAAGGTGCGGCACGATGGCGTCGGTCGCCGCGGTCGGGATGGCTTCGAAGACGATGGCGAAGCAGCCTGCGGCCTGCAGCGCGATCGCGCTCTCATAGACCGCGAGGGCCTCGTCGGCGGTGCGTCCCTGCGAGCGGTAGCCGCCGATCGCGGAAGCGGTCTGCGGGGTGAGGCCCACGTGACCCATGACGGGGATGCCGGCCGCGACCAGTGCGCGCGCGCGATCGACCGAAGACCCGCCGCGCTCGATCTTGACGGCGTCCGCGCCTGTCGTCTTGATGAACCTCTGCGCGGTGGTGACGGCCTGCTCGTTCGACACCTCGTACGAGCCGAACGGCAGGTCGGCGACCAGCAGCGGCGTGCTCAGCCCTCGGCGGACGGCGGCGGTGAGCATGAGCATCTCTTCCACGGTGACCGGCACGGTGCTCTCGTAGCCCAGGACGGTCATCGCCGCCGAGTCTCCGACGAGCACGATGTCGACCCCCGCGGCCTCCGCGATCTGCGCGCTCGGATAGTCGTAGGCGGTGACCATCGCGATCGGCTCGTGGAGCGCCTTCTTCGCGGCGAGCGACGCGAACGTCACCCGCGGCCGCAGCCGTGCTGCGGAAGAGCGGAGGGGCCGCGCGCTCACGGCCGCCGCCGGTTCGTCCGGTCCCACAACGGGTATCGCATCATCGGGCTGCCTCCAGGATTCGGTTGTCGATCAGACGCGCCCGACCGATCTGTGCTGCGACGGCGAGCAGGGCCGCACCGTCGACGCGGTCGAGCTCGGTCAGGTCTTCCGGTGACCGCAGCTCGAGGTACTCGGGGTCGATGCCGGCGCCGGAGAGCACGTCTCGTGCCGCATCGAGCACCGCCCGCGCGTCGGTCTCACCCTCGGCGACGGCCCGGGCGGCGGCATCCAGCGCCCTGTTGAGCGCGGTCGCGCGCTCGCGGGCGTCGGGATCGAGGTATGCGTTGCGTGAGCTCATCGCCAGACCGTCCGGTTCGCGCACGATCGGGCAGGCCACGATGCGCACGGGCATGTCGAGGTCGCGCACGACCCGGCGGATCACGAGCACCTGCTGCGCGTCCTTCTGGCCGAAATACGCCGCATGAGGAGAGACGATCTGCAACAGCTTCGTGACGACGGTGGCGACCCCGTCGAAATGGCCCGGTCCGCGCCGCGCCCCGCACATCACGTCGGTGATGCCCGAGACGTGGATGCGGGTGGCGAAGCCATCCGGGTAGATCTCGTCGACGGGCGGGGCGAACAGGATATCGGCGCCCGCGGTGCGCGCCAGGTCGGCGTCGCGCTGCTCGTCGCGCGGGTAGGCACCGAGGTCCTCGTGGGCGGCGAACTGGGTGGGGTTGACGAAGAGCGACACCACGACCAGATCGTTGTCTGTTCGTGCGCGGCGGATGAGCGAGAGGTGGCCGTCGTGAAGAGCGCCCATTGTGGGAACGAGTCCGACGACATCTCCGCGCACCCGTGCTTCGCGGACGGCGGCGCGGACCTCGTCTCTGCTGCGCAGGATTCTCACGCGGTCACCGGTTCCGTCGCGGCGAGCGTTCGCGTGCTGGCGCAGAGCGCGTCGAACAGGGGGAGCAGCTCGGGCGCGCCCCCTTCGACCGCGTCACGCTGCCGCTGCACCGTCGCGATGTCGCCGCGCACGATCGGACCGGTCAGAGCCGCACGCGGACCCCGCTCGGCCCAGTTCACAACGGTGCTCTGCGCCAGGGGTGCCAGCAGCGATCGGGCATCTTCCGGGGCGAGCCCCGCCGTGGCGGCCATCTCTTCGGCGGCCGCCAGCACGCTCAGGACCAGGTTCGAGGCCAGGGATGCGGCGGCGTGGTACCCGGCGCGCTGATGATCGGAGATCACGAACGGGCGCGCGCCGAGGAGTCGCGCCAGCTCTTGCGCGACCGAGAGCGCTTCGGGCGATCGCCCCTCGACCGCGCAGCCGATGCCCCGGAAGACCTCGGGACCCTCGTCGCCGACGAAGGTCTGCAGCGGGTGGATGCCGAAGTCCACCCCGGCGATCGACGTCGCGCCCGACATGTGACCGACGTGCACGCCGGGGAGGTTCAGCGACGCGGCAACCTCGGCGATCTCCGCGTCCGGCACGCACAGCAGGACGACGTCTGCCGGCATGATGAACTCGCCCCGCCCGGTCGGACCGTTGACCCGCACACCGGCGGCCTCCAGCGCGCGGGCGACCGGGCGCCCGAGGCGGCCGCGACCCACGACGGTCGCCGTCGCGACGCCGCGACGCGAGGACAGCAGGGTGGAAGCCATGGGGACGCACCCGATAGGGGCGGGGGTGGGTGCCCCCCGAGTATCCCCTATTGCTGAACCGAGTACAAAAACGGGCTCATCGACGCACCCCGAAATCGACACCCGGCGGCAAATCTGCCCCAAGTGCCCACCGATCACCGTGACGCAGTGGGCAACCCTCAGTTGTTGCTCGAGGACGACTTGTCGGGGAGGTAGGGCTCGATGGCTGCGGCGAGCTTGGCGGGCGTCATCGACTGCAGCCAGACGTGGCCGGGACCGTGCAGCTGAGCGAGGAACAGCGAGTCGCCGAAGAACTTGTTCTTGATGCCCTTGATGGTCGCGAACTCCAACTGCATCTCAGCTCGGTACAGGGCGAGGTGTCCGGGGTGGATCAGCAGCGACTGGCCCGCCTCGAGGTCGTACTGGACGATCTCTCCGGCGAGCTGAACCCACGCCTGACCGTCGCCGGCGAGCTTCTGGAAGACGACGCCCGCGCCGCCGAAGATGCCTGCGCCGAGCTTGGTCTGCAGACCGACCGACACCTCGACGCCGGACGTGCTCGCCATGTACGAACCCGCTTGCACCATGTACTGGTCGCTGGGGTCGATCGCGAGCTCGCGGATCGTGCCCGGCAGCTGCGCGGCGAACGCCACGAACCCGCCCGAGGACGCGGCGGTGTACTGGGTGAGGAAGAGCTGCCCACCGCCGACCATGCGCTTCAGGCCGCTCATGAAGCCGCCCTTGCCTCCGGAGCCGAAGCCGGTCGACGTCTCGATGTCGAACCCGGGGGTCAGCCACGCGACGTCACCACCCTCCGCGATGATCTGCTCCCCGGCCTCGAGAGTGATCTCGAGGACCGGCATGGTCGTTCCGGCGATCGTTGTCTTCATGCCCGATAACGTAGCGGCCCGGATCGGTGCCGTGGGGCGCAGAGCCGATCCGGCTCAGCGAGCACGGTAGCTCGCATAGATGAGACCGCTGCCGAACGCACGCTCCTCGATCAGGTCGAGATCGAGGCGCACGCCGTCGGGGAAGAACCGCTTGCCGCCGCCGACCACGCTGGTGGTGATGAACAGCTGGTACTCGTCCACCAGACCGGCGGCGATCGCCTGGGCCGCCAGGTTCGGGCCGTCGACGGTGATGTCTCGATCGGACTCCGCCTTGAGCGTGCGCACCGCCTCGGCATCGAAAGACCGCTCGAGCCGCGTGTTCCCGCTCGCGACCGACTCCAGCGTCGTCGAGTACACGATCTTGTCCGCCGCCTGCCAGACGCGCGCATAGTCGAGGATGTGCGGCGGCAGGTCGGGATCGGTGTGCGCCGTCTCCCAGTACAGCATCGTCTCGTACATCCGCCGGCCATAGAGGTAGGTGCCGACGGGGCGGGAGAGGTCGTTGATGAACGAGTGCACCTCCGGGTCCTCCGCGCCGGTGCCGAGCCCTCCCTCCGACGCTTCGGCGTAGCCGTCGAGCGAGATGATCATCGAATAGATGAGCTTTGCCATGAGGATTCCTTCGGGATCGGCGCGGCCTCAGCCGGCCGAGAGCCGCTCGGTCAGCTGCCGCACCTGCCACTCGTGCACATCGGGCAGCCACTCCAGAGGGGCCGCGGGGCCGACCCGCGGGTCGTCGACGGTGTCGCCGTCTCGGATCGCCTCCACGTACGCCCGATCCAGATCGATGCGCGCGCGCACCTGACCGGCAGTCCCGACCGACCCGTGACCGGGGATGACGGCATCCACCTCGTCGGCGACGCCGTCGAAGAGCGCGAGCGCGGCGAGGTAGTCCTCGATCGGATGCTCGGCCCGCAGGTCGAGGAACGGCATCAGGGTGTCCGAGAGCATGTCGCCCGCGACGAGGACTCCGCGATCCTCGATCAGCAGCGCCGCGTGCCCCGAGGCGTGGGCTCGGTGCTCGATGATCCGCACGGTGGGTCCGTCCCACGGAATCTCGGTCGCGCCGGCGGGCAGCCCGGTGATGAGCCCGAGCTGATCCATCGGAATGTCGTCGATGTGCTCCGGCGGGAGGCCCTCGGCTACCTGGTCCTTCCAATCCGCGTGCGTCAGCAGGTCCCGCATCGCGGCCGCGTTCAGCGCCGTGCCGTACCGGGGTGCGTCGCCGAAGTCCGGGTGCCAGAGCACGTGGTCCCAGTCGGGATGCGTGGAGAAGGCGGCAACGACGGGCTGACCCAGCTCGCGAAGATCGTTCGCAAGGTCGGCCAAGTCGGCCCTCGTGATGCCCGGGTCGATCAGCAGAACGCCGTCCCGACCCTGCACGACGGTGGAATTGGTCTGGATGAACTCGCTCTCGTGGACGAAAACACCCTCGGCGATCTGCGTCAGCATCAGGCGCCGTCGCGGTTCGGCCCGTAGAGACGCGCGAAGTCTTGCGAGCCGCCCCAGCCCGAATAGGTCGGACGCTGCGGCCAGCCCTCCGGCGAGTCCTGCCACTCCTCCTGCCGGCCGTACGGCAGCAGGTCGATGAGCGGGAAGGTGTGCGAGAGCTGCTCGGTGCCGCGTCCGTTCGTGTGCCATGTGCGGTAGACGGTGTCGCCGTCGCGCAGGAAGACGTTCACAGCGAACCCGGCATCCGGCGGTGCACCGACGTCGGCGCCGAACGGGCTGCCGGCCGTCGAGTACCACTCCATCCGGTTGCCGACCTTCTCACGGTAGGCGAGGGCTTCGCCGATCTCGCCCTGCGTGACGATGACGAAACGCGCGTCGTACGGGTCGAGGAAGTCGAGCCGCGTGAACTGAGACGTGAAGCCCGTGCAGCCGGGGCACTGCCAGTCCTTTCCGGGCCACCACATGTGGTGGTAGGTGATCAGCTGCGTCTTGCCCTGGAACAGATCCACCAGCCGCACCGGGCCGTTCGGGCTCTGCAGGACGTAGTCGGGCATCTCCACCATGGGCAGTCGGCGTCGCTGAGCGGCGATCGCGTCGAGTTCTCGCGTGGCCGCCTTCTCGCGGACGCGCAGCTCGTCGAGCTGCCGGCGCCAATCCGCGGCGTCCACGACGGGCGGAAGCGCGCTCGTGGTGGTCGTGGTGGTCGAATCCATCGTTGTCACCTTTCCGAAAGCCGCGTCCGCCGCTGCGCGTCCGCGGATGTGTACCCTGTCCACATGCTATGTTCACAGGGTACACATCCCTCACGGTGAGTCAAGAGGAACGATGGATCCGGCGCGTACGACCTATCACCACGGCAACCTCCGGTTGGCGCTGATCGACGCCGGACTCGAGCTGACCCGCAGCAGCGGGTCGCGGGGACTCGTGCTGCGGGACGTCACCCGCGCGGTGGGGGTCTCGCCGAACGCCGCCTACCGGCACTTCGCCGATCGCGAGAGCCTGCGTGCCGCGGTCGCGTCGCGCATCCAGGCCGAGATGGTCGAGCGGATGCTGGCGCTCGAGCCCCCGGCGACGCCGGGCATGTCCGCGGCTCGCGCCCGGCTCACCGCCGTCGGTCTCGGGTACATCTCGTTCGCGCTCGCCGAGCCGGGGTGGTTCGATGTCGCGTTCGGCAGTCCGGACGCCTTCGGCGCGGCATCCGCTGTCTCGAGCGACGCGGCCGCCGTGCCCGCCCCGCTCGCCTTCCTGTTGGATGCGCTCGACGGGCTTGTGGAGTCCGGCGAGCTCGCCCCGGCCGCGCGCCCGGGTGCGGAGTGGCCCTGCTGGTCGGCGGTGCACGGCTGTGCGCTGCTCGCGCTGCACGGGCCGCTGGGTCAGCAGCCGACCGAGGTCATCCAGGCTGCGGCCCGGCGCTCGGTGGACGCCGTGATCACCGGCATCCTGGCCTGACAGGGCTGCCTCTTCTCGCGAGATCACCCGCTCCGCGCGAGGTCACCCGCTGCGACCGTGCGCGGCGTGCGACCTCGCGAACAGAGGGTGATCTCGCGGAAGCGGTGCGGCCCGGGTGCCGCGATTCCGTGTGAGGCTTGATCGCACCTGTTCCCTCCAGGAGTCCGATGTTCACCGTCACCGAGACCGTCTCGATCGCCCGCTCCGCGCAGGAGGCCTTCGAGTTCTTCACCGATGTGAGCAACCGACCGAAATGGGACACGACGGTGATCTCCGAGGAACTCACGTCACCCTCGCCGGTCGCGGTGGGCAGCACGATCCACACGCGGATGCGCGCGATGGGGCGAGAGGTCGAGTTCGACTGGCGGGTCACGCAGTTCGACCCGCCGACCCGCATGGCCGTCGCCAGCACGGCGGGACTCATGTCGACTTCGCTCACCTTCGACATCACGGCGGTCGGCGAGGGGTGCGACGTGAGCGCGACCATCGAGGCGGAACCCGAGGGCATGATGCAGCTCGTCGAGCCACTGATCGCTCAGGGCGTGCGCTCCACGCTCGCGGCCGGGCTCGCGCGCGCCAAGACTCTGCTCGAGACTCCGGCTGCGGGCTGATCGCCTCGAGAGCCGTCGGCGCAGCTCAGTTGATGATCTCGCCGCGCTCGTCCGCGCGGAGGGCGGCCAGACGCTCCCTCCACCCCTCCAGCGCCTCGGGCGTCAGTCGTGTCCAGTCCGTGACTTCGCCCACGACCCTGAGCGGGGCGGTGCTGCGGTAGGACCGCGTGGGGTTGCCGGGAAACTTCTTGTCGGTCACGTTCGGATCGTTCTCGAACGGCCCTGTCGGCTCGACGGCGTAGACGCGTGGGGCGGCATCGCCCGGCGCGAGTTCGGCGGCGAGGCCGGCGCCGTCGGCGACCGCGGTGAAGTAGATGTGGTTCATCACGACTTCGGGGCGGTAGTTCGACCGGAACCCGGCCGTGAGCAGATCGCCCTCCCGCAGATCGGCCTTCGTGCCGTGGAAGAACGGGCCCTCATCCAGCACTCCGACGCTGTCAGGGTTCGGCATCCGTGTCCTCGATCTGATCCATCACACGACCGCTGCGGCCATGCGGGCGATTGCGACCATCAGCCTAGAGATCAAGGCCGCTCCGGCAGAAGGCGCGCGACGAAATCGGCTCGGCGGATCCACCGGGGGCCTTGCCAGTGTCGGTGGGCCGTGCTTGGTTTTTCGGTATGGAAACCACGACCTCGGCCGACGGCACCACCATCGCATTCGAGCAGGTGGGCGACGGGCCCACCGTCATCGTCGTGGGCGGCGCCTTCTCGGTCTCCGCCGACGGCGGTCCGCTTGCGAGCGCGCTCGCCGACGCCGGCTTCCGGGCGGTGACGCTCGACAGGCGCGCGCGGGGTGAGAGCGGCGACAAACGCGGGTCGCTGCCCGAAGACGAGGTCGATGACCTCGCCGCGGTGATCGAGGCGGTCGGCGGTGAGGCGATCGTGCTCGGACACTCCTCCGGCGCGGTCCTGGCGCTGTTCGCCGCGGGCAGAGGAGTGCCGATCCGCGCGCTCTTCCTCTCGGAGCCTCCGTTCCGCTTCGGCGCCGACGAGCCCGCCGCGGATCTTCCCGAGCGTCTGCAGCAGCTCGTGGACGACGGCAAGAACGATGAGGCGGTGGTGACGTTCCAGCTCGAGGGCGTCGGGTTGCCGCGCGACATGGTCGAAGGCATTCGGCAGAGCGAGCAGTTCGCCGCTCTGCTGCCGCTCGCGCAGTCGACGGTGTACGACGCGAAGGTGACGGCTCAGGTCTCGACGCCCACGCCCGAGATGCTGTCGGTCTCGCAGCCGGTCACCATCCTGCGGGGAGAGCAGACGTTCCCGATCCTGGTGACCGCGGCCGACCGGCTGGCCCAGGAGCTCGAGGGAGCCGAACTCGTGATCGTCCCGGAATCGGTGATGCATCGACCCGACCCGGCTGCGACCGCGCGGGTGGTGCGAGCGCGCGTCTGACCGGTCATGCCGCCCGGTTACGCCCGCGAGATACGGAGAGTGGATGCAGCCGCCTCGGGCGTCACCATCGACCGGGCTCCTGCAGCCCCGTACTTCGCGCGGTACGCCGCGTCGACGGCATCCTGATCCGCGTCGCCTTTCACCGCGACGATCACGTCGACGGATCGGTCGGCGACGCGGACGCGCGCGCGAGCGGCGTGGACCGCACGGCCGTACCAGCCGGTGCTGCGCCGCCGCCACGTGCGGACGAAGACCTCGTCGTCGACCACGACGACCCAGATCGGCGTTCGCGCGCCGGGCCGTCCGTCGGCGTGCGGCACAGCGATCTCCAACTCGCGTGTGCCGACAAGGAAGCGCAGGTCCTCAGTCGTCCATCCTGCGGTCGTACCCATGTGCGCCATTCTGGAACGCGGCGCATGGTTTCGTCTCGACAGGACGAGGAAAACGCGGCATCCGGCCCCACTGCCTCCCGAGGCGATCTACTCTCTCGTCATGACGACATCGCCTTCCGCGATCGCAACGACCGGCCAGTTGCGCGCGTCGGGGCACACCTACCGGCCGCTCCGCGTCGAACTTCGCGAGAACCTGCTGTCAGCGCTCGCCGAGGGCCGCGACCCCTGGCCCGGCATCCACGGATTCGACACGACGGTGATTCCGCAGCTGGAACGCGCTCTTCTCGCCGGGCACGACATCGTCCTGCTGGGCGAACGCGGCCAGGGCAAGACGCGGCTGCTGCGCGGCCTGCCGGGACTGCTCGACGAGTGGTCTCCGGTCATCGCCGGATCCGAGCTCGGTGAACATCCATTTCATCCCGTCACGCCCGCATCGCTCCGGCGCGCGTCCGAGCTCGGTGACGACCTGCCGGTGGCGTGGCGCCATCGCTCGGCGCGCTACGTCGAGAAGCTCGCCACACCCGACACGTCGGTGGCCGACCTGATCGGCGACGTCGACCCCATGAAGGTGGCGGAGGGCCGTTCGCTCGGCGACCCGGAGACCATCCATTACGGACTCATCCCGCGCGGTCACCGCGGGATCGTCGCGATCAACGAGCTGCCCGATCTCGCCGAGCGCATCCAGGTGTCACTGCTGAACGTCATGGAGGAGCGCGACATCCAGATCCGGGGCTACCTGCTGCGTCTCGACCTCGACGTACTCGTCGTCGCCACCGCCAACCCCGAGGACTACACGAACCGCGGCCGCATCATCACACCGCTGCAGGACCGCTTCGGCGCCGAGATCCGCACGCACTATCCGCAGACGATCGAAGAGGAGGTCGCCGTGATCCGTCAGGAGGCTGACCTCGTCGCCGACGTCCCCGCGCATCTGCTCGAGGTGCTGGCGCGATTCACCCGCAATCTTCGCGAGTCGGATGCCGTCGACCAGCGTGCCGGCGTCTCCGCTCGGTTCGCCATCGCCGGCGCGGAGACGATCGCCGCGGCCGCCCTGCACCGCGCGACGCGTCAGCACGAAGAAGTCGGGGTCGCGCGGCCCGTCGACCTCGAAACCGCCGTCGACGTGCTCGGCGGCAAGATCGAGTTCGAGACCGGCGAGGAGGGGCGAGAGCGCGCGATCCTCGAGCATCTGCTGCGCACGGCGATCGCCGAGACCGCTCGCGCACACCTCCGCGGCATCGATGCGTCGGGTCTCGTCGACGCGCTGCACGACGGCGCGACCGTGATGACGGGCGAACAGGTCGCCGCCGCCGACGTGCTCGCGGCGATGCCGGTGCTCGGCGAGTCCGACCTGTACGACCAGGTGGCGCAGCGCCTCGGAGCGCAGACCGCGGGGGAGCGCGCGGGTGCGTTGGAGCTGCTTCTGGAGGCGCTCTACCTGGAGCGGCGGATCAGCAAGGACAGCGCCGCCGGAGAGACCGTCTATGGCTGACCGATCGCGTCTTCGCCACCGGTCCCCGATCCTGCCGAAGGGCCGCTGATGGTCCGCGGATTCCACCGCGTTCCCGCCCACACCAACCGGTATGGGCGGTACGACGGCGGTCCGGATCCGCTCGCTCCGCCCGTGCCGGTGCAGGAGGCGCTCGAGGCGATCGGCCGCGACGTGATGTCGGGGACCTCGGCCGAGCGCGCGATGCGCGAATACCTGCGCCGCGGCACCCGCGATCAGCTGGGACTCGACGACCTGGCGCGGCGTGTACGCGAGCGGCGCGCCGACCTCACGCGCCGACACCGCCTCGACGGCACGCTCGAGGAGGTGCGGAAGCTCCTCGACCACGCGGTGCTCGAGGAGCGCAAGCACCTCGTGCGCGATGTCGACATGGACGACGACGCCCGGTCCTTCGCCGAGATGCGGCTCGAGAATCTGCCCCCGGGCACGGCGGCCGCAGTGAATGATCTGTCGGACTACCCGTGGCAGAGTCCTGCGGCGCGAGCCGATTACGAGCGCATCAAAGAGCTGCTCGGTCGCGAGCTGCTCGATCAGCGATTCGCCGGCATGAAGAACGCCCTCGAGGGGGCGACGGATGCCGATCGCCAGGCCATCCGAGACATGCTCGGTGACCTCAACGAGCTGCTCGAGAAGCGTCGGTTCGGGCAGGACACCGCCGAGGACTTCGACGAGTTCATGCGCAAGCACGGGGCGCAGTTTCCCGAGAACCCGCAGAATCTCGACGAGCTGCTCGACACGCTCGCCGAGCGCTCGGCCGCAGCCCAGCGCATGCTGAACTCCATGACTCCCGAGCAGCGCGAGGAGCTGATGAACCTCGCTGCGCAGGCGTTCGGCTCGCCGGAGCTCATGCAGTCGCTCTCACGGCTCGACGACAACCTCCGCTCGCTCCGACCCGGTGAGGACTGGAGTGGGTCGGCATCCTTCTCGGGTGACGAGCCGACCGGTCTCGGAGAGGCGACCGGCGTCATGCAGGAGCTCTCCGACCTCGACGCTCTCACCGATCAGCTGGGGCAGTCCTATCCCGGCGCGCGCATGGACGACATCGACGTGGACGCGCTGGGCCGGCTGGTCGGCGAGGACGCCGCCGTCAGCGCTCGCGCGCTTCGCGACCTCGAGCAGGAGCTGAAGGACACCGGCATGCTGCAGCGTGCCTCCGATGGCGCACTGCGGCTCACGCCGCGAGCGATGCGGCAGCTCGGCCGCGCGCTGCTTCGAGACATCGCGACGCATCAGTCCGGCCGCACCGGCCGCCGCGAAACGCGCCATGCCGGAGCGGCCGGTGAGCGCACCGGGTCGACCAGGGAGTGGGCGTTCGGCGACACCGAGGCATGGGACATCCCGCGCACGGTGTCCAATGCCGTGCTGAGGACGGTCGCCGACGGCGGCGACGCGTCAGCGGGAGTGCGGCTCGAGACGCGCGACGTCGAGGTGGTCGAGACGGAGGAGCGCACGCAGGCCGCGGTCGCGCTGCTCGTCGACACCTCGTTCTCGATGGCGATGGACGGCCGATGGGTGCCGATGAAGCGCACTGCTCTGGCTCTTCACCACCTCATCTCGAGCCGCTTCCGCGGCGACAGCCTGCAGCTGATCGCGTTCGCGCGATACGCGGAGGTGATGGATATCGAGCAGCTGACGGCCAAGGACGCCGTATGGGACAAGGGCACGAATCTGCACCACGCGCTGCTGCTCGCGCAGCGGCACTTCCGGCGGAACCCCACCGCGCAGCCGGTGCTGCTGATCGTGACCGACGGCGAGCCGACTTCGCACCTCGAGCCGGACGGCGGCGTGTACTTCGACTACCCGCCCGACCCGCGCACCGTCGCGGTCACCGTGCGCGAACTCGATACGGTTCAGCGGCTCGGCGCGCAGACGACGTTCTTCCGCTTGGGAGACGACCCTGGGCTGGCGCGTTTCATCGACGCGCTGGCGCGCCGCGCGGGAGGCCACGTGGTGGCGCCCGAGCTCGACGATCTCGGGCGAGCGGTGGTGGAGAGCTATCTCGGCTCCCGTCACACCGGGCGCGGTGCGCCGGAGGACTTCGGCGAGATGCTGCGAGGGAGATCGTGGTGGTGACAGTGGACGAGCAAGCACGTTCCGGGGCCGGATGAGCCGACCGTCCCCCAACTCGAAGAGGACGAGACCATCCCGCCGCGTCCCGAGGAGGAGATCGCCGACGTGCTGCGGGCCGAACCCGACGTCGAAGACCACAGCCGGCCGATCCGACTGACATCGACTCGTTCCGGTTGTCATAGCTCTCGGGTAGATTGCGGGCGACCGCGTGCAGAGCGCAATCCCCCTCGAAAGGCCACGGATGACGGACACCACGTGCCACATGTCGATCTCGCTCGACGGCTTCGTCGCCGGACCCGACCAGAGTCGCGATCATCCGCTCGGCAAGCGCGGGCTGGAGCTTCACTCGTGGCACATCGGCGACGAACGCGCCAATGAGGCGGACGAGATCGCGACCGGCTGGCTGATGCGCCCTCGCGGCGCCTACGTGATGGGCCGCAACATGTTCGGTCCGATCCGCGGCGAGTGGGAGGGCGACTGGCGAGGATGGTGGGGACCTGAGCCGCCGTATCACGCACCGGTGTTCGTGCTCACCCATCACCCTCATGAGCCCATCGAGATGGAGGGCGGGACCACCTTCCACTTCGTGACCGGTGGCTTCGATGCGGCGTACGAGCGCGCGCGGGAGGCGGCCGGCGACGGCGGCATCGACATCGCCGGGGGCGCCTCCACCGTTCGGCAGGCGCTGATCGCCGGAGTCGTCGATGAGCTCACCCTCGACATCGCGCCGGTTCTGCTCGGGTCGGGCGAGCGGATCTTCGACGACGTCGCGTCTTTCGGGCTGGAGCCCGTCGAAGTGCTCCATTCCCCGCTGGCGACGCACATCCGCTACCGGCGAACGAGCTGAAGGTCTACTCGCCTCGCGTCGACTACGCGGCGATGACCTCGCGCTGAGGCACTGAGGTCTCGACCGGCTCCTCCCATTGCAGGACGAGGCCCTTGCTGGAGTTGGCGGCGCGGGCGAGGGTCTGAAGGTACTCGCCGTCCAGCGCCTCCGTCTCGGCGATGTCGAAGACGAATCGCAGGGGGATCGAGGGCTGCAGCCAGATCGAAGTCACGCCGGCATCGCCCGGGTGGCTCCAGGTCAGCATGAAGCTCTCGCCCCGGCGCAACTTGGTCGCGATCACGACCTTGACGTGGGCCAGCATCCTGTCGGGCATCTCCACGGGGAGAATCTCCGGTCCGTAGTACAGGTACGCCATGGGACTTTCCTCACTCTCACCCTCACCTTCGAGCGATCGCGGAACCTGCTTGCTCGAAGCCTGTCAATCCCATATCCTTTGTATCACACTCCCAATGTAAGTCAACATCTGTGACAGATACAAAGATTGTTTCGGGATGCCGGAGGACGAGATGCCCAATACCGTCGTAACCAATGAGGGCGAGCATCTGTACGCGCAGCAGCCGCGCACGGCTGCGGGACGAAGGCTCAGCGATGCGATCCTGCGTCTGCGCAGCGCCGAGCAAAGGCAGGCCGAGCGGTCCCAACGCGTTTCCGGATTGTCGGTTGTCGACCTGACCGCTCTCCGCTACCTCGTGCAGGGGTACCGCGATGGTCATGACCTCAGCCCGAAGGACGTCATCGTGATGCTCGACTCTTCGAGTGCGACGGTCACCAACGTCATCGAGCGGCTGGTCGCACGAGACCTCGTCGTGAGAGTCCAGCACCCCACCGACCGTCGAGCCCACTACCTCGTTCCCACCCAGGAGGCCATCAACCGGATCGATGAGACACTCTCTGCGCACCACTCCGCGATCGTCGAGGCGATCGACGAGGTTGCGGATGCCGACGCCCAGACGGCCGCAGACGTCATCTCGCGGGTGACAGAGGAACTCGAGAGGCTCAACCGGCAGGACTGAGGCGGTCACTGGAGCGGGGAGCGGAGGACGGATAGCATCGCGGGATGTCGGAGCTTCCCACAGGGCCCGCTGCTCGACGCGCCGGACCCGATGACGCCGAGTCGGTCGCGCGCCTGCTGCACGACTTCAACACCGAGTTCGACACGCCGACGCCCGGCGTCGCGGTTCTGACCGAGCGTCTGAAGACCCTGCTCGACGGGTCCGGAACCGTCGCATACCTGGTCGGCGAGCCGGCCGCGGGCGTTGCTCTCGTCACCCTGCACACCAACGTCTGGTACGACGGCCCCGTGGCGCTGCTCGACGAACTGTACGTCGCGCCGGATCGACGCGGCCGCGGTCTCGGTGCAGCGATGATCCGGCGTCTGATCGCGGACGCCGAAGAGATCGGCGTCGCCGCGATCGAGATCAACGTCGACGAGGGCGATGTCGATGCGCAGCGGTTCTACGAACGCCATGGCTTCAACGGCGCAGAGCCCGCCACCGGTGAGCGTGCGTTCTATTACTTCCGGGAGCTGACATGAGCGGGAGCGGCGAAGTCGACTCCGAATTCCCGCGGTCGCTGGGAAAAGTGGCGACCCGCGAGCTCCGCATTCATGGACTCACGCGATACGACCAGGTGGCCGCCGTCTCCGAATCGGACCTCCTGGCCATACACGGCGTCGGGCCGAAGGCAGTGCGCATCCTTCGCGAAGAACTGGCCGCCCGCGGACTCGCCTTCCGTGAGTGAGCCCGGGCACAACGAGGCGCTGGTGGCCGCTGCGGCTCCGGGTCAGCGCGGCTCGAGGACGTACCGGTCGCGGCCGACGAGCACGCCGACCACGAGCTGTCCGACCAGCACCAGCCCGACGAGCACCAGCGGCGCGAGCCATCCGCCGCTGACACTGAGCAGCGCGCCGAACGCGATCGGGCCTGCGGCCGCGATCAGATACCCACCCGACTGCGCCATGCCCGACAGCGCGCTCGCGCCCTCGTGAGTGCGCGCTCGCAGGCTGAAGAGGCTGAGCGACACCCCGAGTGAGGCCCCGGAGGCCAGCCCGCACAGGATCACCCACAGCAGGAATGCGTTCGGCAGGGCGATCAGGCCCAGCACGCCGATCAGCGAGAGCACGGGGATCGCCGCGGGTCCGATGCGCTGCATCCGCCCCCGCAGCAGCAGCGGGATCGTGAGAGAACCCGCGATCGCGCACAGCTGGTAGATCATGACGTCGACGCCCGCCACGACCTCCGAGCGGCCGAGCGAGTGCGCGATCGGGGCGAACCAGGTGACGAGCATGTAGAAGATGCTCGACTGCAGGCCCATGTACAGCAGCACCTGCCACGCGATCGGATCGCCCCAGATGCCCGACCTGCGCCGTCGTGCCGAAGAGCCGGCATCGCGCGGGCGACTGCGGATCGACAGCAGCCAGGCCGCGATCGCGAACGGCAGCAGGGCGCCGGTCCACAGCAGCGCGCCCTGCCAGCCGAGGTCTCCGGCGGATGTCTGCACGTGCGAGATCGGAACGACGACGCCCGAGGCCACCGCTCCCATGCCGGCCAGCAGCGCCGTGAACGCGGCGGTCACCACGGTGATGCGCTCGCTGAAGTCGCGCTTGATCACCGCGGGCATCAGCACGTTGGCGATCGCGATCGAGGCGCCGATGAGCGCTGTGCCGAGCCACAGGTTCACGGCCGAGCCGGGGAGGGAGCGCCACACCGTGCCGACGGCCATCAGCACGAGCGACCAGAGCACGACGCGCGGCATCCCGAATCGAGCACTCAGCCCGTGTGCGAAGGGGGAGACGACGGCGAAGGCGATGAGCGGCACGGCGGCCAGCGCGCCGAGGGCTGCTTCGCTCGTGCCGAGATCATCGGCGATCTGGGTGAGCAACGGCCCGACGCCGGTGATCGTCGCCCTGAGGTTCGCGGCGATCAGCAGGACGGCGACGAGCAGAAGCAGGCGCGACGAACGTCGGGTATCCGTCGCGCCTGCTTCTTCGATGATCAGTGCGCTTGCGCCGCGAGGGCCTCGGCGTCGATGTGGGCGATCGAGCGGGTGTCCTGGAACGCCCGGATGCCCTCGATGCCCTGCTCGCGGCCCATGCCCGACTGCTTCATGCCGCCGAACGGAGCGCGCAGGTCGAGGCGGGTCGCGCCGTGGTCGTTGACCCACACGTAGCCGCACTGCAGCTTGCCGCCGACGCGGTTGGCGGCGTCGACATCGGCCGTCCAGACCGATCCGCACAGGCCCGCCCAGGTGTCGTTGGCCGCGGCGACCGCTTCGTCCTCGGTGTCGAACGGGATGATCGGGATGACCGGGCCGAACTGCTCCTGGGTCACGACCCGCAGCGACGGGTCGGGGTCGACCACGATCGCCGGCCGCAGGAAGTTGCCGCCGGTCAGCTCTCCGCCGGGCAGCTCGCCGAACTCGCGCACGTCGGCGCCGGCATCCTTCGCCTCTTGGATGATGTCCTGCACGAACGCCTTCTGCGCGCCCTGGTGCAGCGGTCCCATCGTGACGCCCTCGTCGAGACCGTAGCCGATGACCGCCTTGTCGAGCCGGGCCGACAGACCCGCGACGAGCTCGTCCATGCGCGAACGGTGCACGTACAGACGCTTGGCGTTCATGCAGATCTGGCCGGTCGTGTCGAACACGGCGGCGTAGATGCGGTCGAGGTGCGTGTCGTCGAGGATCGCGTCTTCGAGGAACACGGCGGCGTCGTTTCCGCCGAGCTCGAGGGTGACGCGGGTAAGGCTCTTCGAGGCCATCTCCATGATGCGCTTGCCGCCGTTGACCGATCCGGTGAAGCAGACCTTCGCGACCTCGGTGTTCTGGATGAGGCCCGACATGTTCTCGTCCTTGCCGGTGACCACGTTGAGCACCCCCGCGGGCAGCTTCTCGGCGATGCGCTGCACCACGCGGGCCAGGGCGAGCGGGGTCGTGGGCGGCGGCTTGACGATCGCGGTGTTGCCGGCCAGCAGCGCGTGCGGCAGAGCGGCGCCGAGGATCGCGATCGGCCAGTTGAACGGCACGATGAGCGTCACGACGCCGAGCGGCTGGTACGACACGGTCGTCTCGACCGGGATGCCGGGCACGACGCCCAGCACCTTTCCGGTGTCGACCTCATCGGCGAGCATCAGCGCCAGGTTCCAGCGGATCTCGAAGACGAGTGAGTCGATCCACGACTCGAAGCGGATCTTGCCGTTCTCCTGCGAGAGGATCGCGGCGTCGTCATCGCGCGCTTCGGCGATGCCCTCCAGCGCGGTGCGCATCTGCTCGGCGCGCTCGGTGGCCGACAGCGCCGACCACGCCGGGAAGGCCGCCTTCGCAGCGGCGACGGCGTCGTCGACGTCCTGCGCGGTCGCGGATGCCGCGCGTCCGACGATCCGTCCGGGCTTGCCCGGGTCGGCGACGTCGAGGGCGTCGATGGTCTGTCGCTCCTCGCCTCCGATGTACAGACCCGTACTCACTTCTGCGGCTGTCGCCATGGTGTCCGTCATTGGTCACACCTTTCTTTCATTCGTGTTCGGTTCGGGTTCGACTACTTCTGCTGCGTCTGCGTCTGTTCGACGACGGGGGTGCCGTGGGTGTGGAAGCTCTCGATCGTCTTCATGCCCCACGCCTGGCCCTTCTTGCGCTCTTCCTGCGTCCACTCCACCACGGGGGAGTCGGGGTCCAGCAGCAGTCGCGCGCCCGCGTTGGCGAGCTCGATCCGGTTGCCGCCCGGTTCCCACACGTACAAGAAGAAAGTCTGGTTGATTGCGTGCTTGTGTGGGCCGGATTCGATGTAGATGCCGTTCTCCAGGAAGATGTCGGCCGCTTTGAGGATGTCTTCGCGGGTGTCGGGCGCGAAGGCGATGTGGTGCAGTCGGTTGCCGTGTTTGGTCCAGTCGTCGGAGTAGACCACGTCGTACGACTTGTTGTTGAAGTGGAACCACCAGGCGGCGTAGCCCCCGGCATCCAATTTGATCCGCTCGCTCTCGCGGCCGCCGAGGGCCGTGGCGATGAACTCGCCGTTGGCGACGACGTCTTTCGCGAGGTAGTTGATGTGATCGAGGCGGCGCGCGTTGACCCCACGCCCGGGAAAAGCGGAGGCCTGGTTCTTCAGCGCGGGCTTGTCGTCGGTGGCGACGTACCGCTCGGACTCGTAGTAGATGCCCATCGAGTGGCCGTCGGGGTCGCGGAACAGGTAGGTCGGTCCGGTGCCGACCTCGCCGTCGGCCCAGCCCTCACCGAGCCCGGTCGCCTCGATGGCAGCGACGCGGCGGTCGAGCGCGTCCTGGCTCGTGGTGCGGAAGTTGGTGCGGCCGACGCCGGCGGCATCCGACGCGGTGAGCTTGATCGTGTAACGCTGGTATTCGTCCCACGTGCGCAGGTAGACAGACCCCTCGGCTTCTTCGACGACCCGCATCGCGAGCAGATCGCGGAAGAACCACAGGCTCTCGTCGAACTTCGGGGTGAGCAGCTCGATGTTGCCGATGTGGGCGACGTCGAACGCGGTGTACTCGGTCATTTCGGGTCCTCTCTGACGGGTGGATGCTCTACAGGCGCGGCCGCGGGAAGACCACGCCGTCGAAGATCTTGCGGGCGGTGCGCACCGACGTCGAGGTCGCGCGCCAGATGCCGGTCTCGTCGCGGCCGACACTCACCTGCGATGGGAACACGCCGCCGGGGTGCTCGACCTCGACCGCCCCGTCGTCGGGCGCATTGGCGAGGTCGGCGCCGACCGTGCCGGGGATGCAGACGCCCGCGGCGACGGATGCCGCCATGAGCACGCCGATCGAGGTGTGCACACGGTGAGGGATGAAGGCGCGGGTCGTGATCGCGCCGCCGCGCTTCGGCGGCGAGAGGAGGAACATCTTGGGGACCGTCGCGTCGGTCACTTCGCCCAGGCCCATGAGCGGACCCGCAGCGAGTCGGATGCGCTCGACGGCATCCTTCAGTTCCGTCCGCTGCTCCAGGTCGGCGGGAGACTCGTCGCCCGCGATGCCGAACTCTTCGGCGCGCAGCAGAACCACCGGCATCCCGTTGTCGATCAGCGTGACGCGATGACCGTCGAGCGTGTCGACGACGTTGCCGGTGGGCAGCAGGCGGGCGTCTTCGCCGCGCGCCATCTCGATGGCGATGCGGGCGGCGGTGCCGGGCACGCCGTCGATCGCCGCGTCACGGTCTGAATCGGCACCGTCGTAATCAACGCGACCGGCAGGCGTGCCGAAGGTCTGCGTGGCCAGATCGCCGGTGTTGACGAGTCGGATGCGCACCGTGGTGGTCTCACTGCCCGGGGCGATCAGCCCTCGCTCGACCGCGAACGGTCCGACTCCCGCGAGCAGGTTGCCGCACGTCTGCGCATCGCTGACCGTGGGCTGGTCGACGGCGACCTGCAGGAACAGGTAGTCGATGTCGACGCCCGGCTCGCTCGACGGTGAGACGATCGCGACCTTGCTCGTGAGCGGGTGCGCGCCGCCGAGTCCGTCGATCTGCGTGGGGTCGGGACTGCCCATCACCCGCAGCAGCAGTTCGTCACGCTCCGCCGGATCGAGCGGAACGTCTGCGGCGACGAAGTAGGCGCCCTTCGAGGTCCCCCCGCGCATGAGCATGCAGCGGACGCCGTCGCGCACCGGGTCAGACACCGTCGTATTCCGCCTGAGTGATATAGCGCACGCCGAGGTCGTCGAGCACGGGTCGTAGATCGTTGAGATCCATGGAGATCTCGCCGTCCGCATAGCGCCGGCGGTTGGCGGCCTCTTTCGCGGCGCGCTGCTGGGCGGCGGCGAGTGCCTCGCCTGCGCGCTCGCGCGGAACGACGGTGACGCCGTCGTCGTCGGCGACGACGATGTCGCCCGGGTGGACGACCACACCGCCGAGCACGACCGGCACGTTGACTGATCCGGCGGTGTCTTTCACGGTGCCCTGCGCGCTGACGTGGGCGGTCCAGACGGGGAAGCCCATCGCGCGCAGCTCTGCGGTGTCGCGGACGCCGCCGGACGTGACGTAGGCACGCACGCCGCGCACCTGCATCTGCGTGGCCATGAGCTCGCCGATGAACCCGTAGGGCGAATCGCTCACCGGCACCACGACGATCACGTCGCCGGCCTGCGCCTGCTCGATCGCCGCATGGACCATCAGGTTGTCGCCCGGCGCGCACGAGACCGTGATCGCGCTCCCCGCGGTGACGGCGCCCTGCTGGATCGGACGGATGCCGGCGCCGGCGTACCCGATCCGGCCCATCGCCTCGTGCACCGTGGCGGAGCCCAGGGCGGCCAGGGCATCCACCGTGGTGGCCTCGGCGCGCTGAATGTCGGTGACGACGACGTGTCCTGTCACTGCAGGACGTCCGTGACCTGGGGGTAATACCGCACGTACGCCTCGCCCATCGTGTCGACCGGCAGGCCGAGGTTGGCGGCGGCGTTGCGCTTGACCTGCACCCCGCGGCGGATGGCGAGAGAGGTGTAGTACTCCCACATGTGCTTCTGCGCAGGCAGGCACTCCATCGCCTTCTGCTTCAACGGGAACGCGGCGGTGATGTCCAGCAGCACGTTCGGCTTGAAGTCGGACTGCTCAGGCTGGTGAGGTTCGAAGAAGAACACCGGCGGAGCGCCGATGATCTCGTCGGTCGAGGGGTACGTGCCGTCGGAGTTCGCGACGCCGATGGCCTGCGCGAGCACCCGGGCCTGCAGCGCCATGCGGGCAGCGACCGGGTGGTCGCCGTTGTACGGGTCGGCCAGCGGATGGGTGAGCACGACCGTGGGCTGCGTACGGCGGAACACGTCAACCAGCTTCGCGACCGTCTCGGGCGACTCGATGAGCGGGTAGTCGCCGGCATCGAGGAACTCGATCTCTGCACCGAGAGCGGATGCCGCCGCCGACGCCTCATCGCGTCGGATCGTCTTGATCTCGTCCAGGCTCTTGCCCTGCAGCCACTGGCTCGCGGACTCGCCGCGCTCCCCGTAGGAGACGCAGACGACCGTGGCCTTCTCGCCGCGCATCGTCGCCGCGGCGATCGCCCCGCCTGCACGCCACACGAAGTCGCCCGCGTGGGCGCTCACCACGAGCAGCGAAGGGGTTGTCTCAGCCAAAAGGAAGCTCCTGTCTCGTGGAGACAGCGAACCACACCCCTAGCGCAATGGTCAAGATTTTGGTTACAATTCTGGCGACCCTGAATCACTCTGGACATAGGTAAATGCCGGACGTACCATCGCGGTCAGGACCACACGACGAAGATGTTGAAGGGAACCACCATGGCCGACAATCTGCAAGACGTCCTCGACGAGGCGGGAAGCGCGGTCGAACTGCTGCGCAATTCGCAGCTCGGAACGTACATCTACCCGGTCGTTCCGGCGGAGTTCACCAACTGGCGACGTGAGCAGAAGTCCTGGCGCGAGACCGCCGTCCTGTTCGACCAGTCGCACCACATGGTCAACTTCTTCATGTCGGGCCCCGACGCGCTGAAGCTGCTGTCGGACACGGGCATCAACAGCTTCGCGAACTTCCCGCTGAACACCGCGAAGCAGTTCGTGCCCACCGCGTCCAACGGCGGGGTGATCGGCGACGGCATCCTGTTCCACGAGGGCGAGGACGAGTACGTCTACGTCGGCCGCGCGCCCGGCGCGAACTGGCTGCAGTTCCACGCCGAGACCGGCGGCTACAACATCGACACCCGCTACGACGACCGCTCGCCCTCGCGCCCGTACGGCGCGGCGGTCAGCCGCGAGTACTACCGCTTCCAGATCCAGGGCCCGAACGCCTGGCAGATCATCGAGAAGCTCAACGGAGGCGAACTCGAGAAGGTGCGCTTCTTCCACATGGGCGAGATGACGGTCGCGGGCGAGCGCGTGCGCACGCTGCGCCACGGCATGGCCGGCGCTCCGGGTCTGGAGCTGTGGGGTCCGTACGAGCAGCACGGCAAGATCCGCGATGCGATCCTCGAGGCCGGTCGCGAGTTCGGCATCGAGCCCTGCGGTTCGCGCGCGTACTCGTCGAACACGCTCGAGTCGGGCTGGATCCCCTCGCCGCTGCCGGCCATCTACTCGAGCGAGGGGGAGCGCGCGTACCGCGAGTGGCTTCCCGCGAACAGCTACGAGGCGATCAACGCCCTCGCCGGCTCGTTCGTCTCCGATGACATCGAGGACTACTACCTCAACCCCTGGGAGCTCGGCTACGGCTCGTTCGTCAAGTTCGACCACGACTTCATCGGTCGCGACGCCCTCGAGAAGATCGACCCGGCGGCGCAGCGCAAGAAGGTCACGCTGGCCTGGAACGACGAGGACCTCGCGAAGCTGCTGACCACGCCGATCGATCGCGACGGCACCGGCTACCAGGTGTTCGACCTGCCGAATGCGAACTACGGCTCGTCGAACTACGACGCCGTGATCGACGCGAACGGCGACACGGTCGGCCTGTCCCTGTTCACCGGGGTGACCGCGAACGAGAAGCGCGGCCTGTCGCTCGCGACGGTCGACGCCGAGGTGCCGATCGGCGCCGAGGTGCGCGTGGTGTGGGGCGAGCCCGACGGCGGCTCTCGCAAGACGACCGTGGAGCCGCACGAGCAGCTGGCCGTCCGCGCGGTCGTCAGCCCGGTGCCGTACGCGGTCACCGCACGCACCGAGTACCACGGCGGATGGCGCACGGCGGCGGTCAGCGTCTGACGCTTCGATCGACGGCGGGGACGGATGCCGCGGCATCCGTCCCCGCTTCGTTCAACCCAGAGTGACCCGCACCGGCATGTGCTCCCAGCCGACGAGGGTGTTGTTGAGGTGCCGACGCTCGGGGCCGGCGGGTTCGATGTCGACGACCCGGTCGAGCAGGGCGTCGAGCACGCAGATCGCCTCGAGGCGCGCGATGTGCTGCCCGACGCACTGGTGGATGCCCATGCCGAACGCGACGTGACCCGACGGGTCGCGGTCGAGGTCGAACACGTCGGGGTCGTCCCAGCGCCGCGGGTCGCGATTGGCGGAGCCGAGGAACATCAGGATCTTCTCGCCGTCGTGGATCTCGATGTCGCCGACCCGGATGTCGCGGGTCGCGGTGCGGAAGAAGGTCTGCACCGGCGAGGTCAGCCGCACGGCCTCTTCGAACGCGGTGCGCGTGAGATGCCGGTCGCGCTTCAGGCGGGCCGTCGCGCCCGGCGTGTGGGCGAGGGCGTGCATGATCGCGGCGATTCCGGTCACGGTCGTATCGACGCCGGCGGTGAGGAGCGATCGCACGATCATCGGCGCCTGCTCGGGTGTGATCTCGCCCCGATCGGCGGCGGCCCAGATCTGCGCCCCGAAGCCGTCGTCGGTGAGGTTCTCGCGCAGCGTCTGTCGGCCGATCCACTCGGTGACCGGCGGCATGTGCGGCGAGGCGCTCGTGACCAGCTCGTTCGCGGGACCGAATGCGTTGAAGGCGAAGTCGCCGTACGGCAGCAGGTTCTCGCGGCCCTCTTTCCCGATCCCCACTGCGTCGGGGAAGACCCGGAGCGGAAAGACCTCGGCGAGGTCTGTGACGGCGTCGAACTCGGCGCCGCGCTCGAGCACCTCGGCGACCAGGGTTGCGGCATCCGCTCTCCACTGATCTTCGAGTTCGCGCAGGCGGCGCGTGGTCAGCAGCGGTGCGACGACCGCGCGCGGAGCGTCGTGGCGCGGCGGGTCGGCCTCGAGCAGCACGCTCGGCGGTCGCCACGGCTTCTCGGTGCGGAAGTTCGACAGGCCCACGCCGGCGGCGGACTGGAACGACTGCCAGTCCACGAGCGCGGCGTGCACCTCGGCGTACCGCGCCATCGCGTACACGCCGTACTTCTCCAGGCGCACGACCGGTGCGGCGTCGCGCAGCATCGCGTGGTACGCGTGCGGGTTCTCGAGGAACTCGAGGTCGAACGGGTCGATGGATGCCGCATCCTGCACGGTCGTGGGGGTCATGGGGTTCCTTCGGCTGTCAGAGGTCGAGGACGAGACGGTCGGAGATCGACCGCGAGATGCAGGGGAACAGGCAGAGTGACTCCGCGCGCTCGGTCTCGGTGAGGAGGGAGTCGCGGTGGTCGGGCACGCCGCGCAGGATGCCGGTCTCGCACGTGCCGCACACTCCCTGCGCGCACGAGGTGATGACGTCGACGTCGACACGGCGCAGCGCCTCGACGATCGACTCGTCGCGGGCGACGGTGACGACCGCACCGGAGCTTGCCACCTCGACCTCGAACGCCGTCGCCGGGCGCCCCTCGTCGGCGCGGGCGGTGAAGCGCTCGAGGCGCACGCGATGGCGGCCGAGCGGGGCCGCCCAGGCGTCGACCGCGTTGAGCATGCGCTCCGGTCCGCAGGCGTAGACGAGGGGAAGGGCGTCGGAGCGTCGGCATCCATTCGTCGATCACGGCGCGGCCGCGTTCGTCGGCGGCGTGGATCGAGACGTTCTCGCCGTACGCCTCGAGTTCGTCGAGATACGCCAGGCGCCCGCGGGAGCGGCCGAGGTAGATCAGGCGCCAGGGGTCGCCGAGCAGCTCGGCCTGGCGGATCATCGGCATGATCGGCGTGATGCCGATCCCACCCGCGATGAACAGGTAGCCGGCCGCGGGCGAGAGGCGGAAGTTGTTGCGCGGGTCCGCCGAAGCCGACCTCATCGCCTTCGGCGAGCCGGGTGTGGATGTACTCGGAACCGCCCCGGCCGTCGCGCTCTCGCAGCACGGCGATCGTGAAGCTGTGCGCATCCCACCGATCGCCGACCAGGCTGTACTGCCGGGTCGTTCCGTCGGGCAGCACGATGTCGATGTGCGCGCCGGGAGCCCAGTCGGGGAGGCGTGTGGCGTCGGCCGGGCGAGGGTGAGTTCGACGACGTCTTCGGCGACTGCGCGTCTTTCGTGACCACGAGCGTGCCACCGTGCGCGGCGTTGCGGCGATCGGCGCCTGTGATCTCAGCGATCGATTCGGCCATGCGGACCCCTGCCCGAGCGACACCGACGTCGCCCTCAGGTAGGACGCTACGCGCGGTGGGCGCCGGAGACCCAGCGAGTTTCTGTTGAACGGAAACTCTCCATGTCGCGAGTCGCCGGTGCAGAACTCCTTCAATCCGCGAGGTCTTCTCCGCGTCGCTCCCGTAACGACGCGGAGCCCGCGACGCGACCCGTGCGTTTTGGAGGAGTTATGCACCTCGGCCGGGTGAGCGCGCGTCGCCGTGGATGGCGAAGAACTCACCGTGGGTACCGCGCACCGCGCGCACCACCGTGTCGTAGAGCCAGTCGAGCGCGCCGAGCTGCTGCGTCGTGGTGCGGCGGTACAGGCACACTTCGACCGGCTGCATCTCGAGCGGGAGGGGCTGGACGACCAGGGGCCAGCTCTGCGCCCACCCGGTCGCGATCGTGTCGGGCACGGTGGCGATCAGATCGGGGCTCGCCGCGAGCAGCGACGGCAGCGAGGCGAAGTGGTTGAGCACCACGTCGGACCGCAGTGCGGTTCCGGCTCGTCGCAGCGCCGACTCGAGACGGGGGAGGCCCGAGTCGCCCGAGACGACCACCTGATCGGCGGCGACGTAGTCCTCGAGCGTGATGCCGTGTGCGGCATCCGCGAATCGGTGTTCGCGCGACATGAGCACCGCGTACGCCTGCGACTTCAGCACCACGTGCGGAAAGCCTCCTGCGACGGGAGAGGAGGTGATCGCCAGGTCGATCGTGCCCTGCGAGAGCCATTCGGGCAGCGCCTGCACATCCAGGGGCACCGCCTCGATGCGCAGGTGGGGTGCGACGGCACGCACCGCCCGGAAGATCGCCGGAAAGTAGCCGATCTCGCCGAGCTCCGACAGTGCGATGCGGGAGCGGCGGCTCGAGAGCGCCGGGTCGAAGCCCACGACGCCGTCGATCGTGCGGTCGATGCCGGCGATCGCGTCGCGGAAGCCGGGGAACAAGCTCGCCGCCAGCGGGCTCGGCTCCATCTCGCGTCCGACCCTGCGGAACAGGGGATCGTTCAGGTCGCGACGCAGCCGGGCGAGAGCCTGACTCACCGCCGGCTGTGTCACATACAGGCGCGCGGCGGCGGCCGTCAGGCTGCGCGTCTCGTAGATCGCGACGAAGGAGCGGATGAGGTTGAGGTCCACGAGCGCCGGCTTAGGCATCCTTTCGCACGGATAAGCATTGCTTATGCAGAATCGTAGGCCCGCTATGCCCGCGTGCATAGCATGGAAGGCATCAGGAACGAAGGAGTTCTCATGACCGAAACGCTCGCGCAGGCCATCGCCCGCGCCGGAAGCCCCGTCTCGCTGCTGCGCAATGCGCAGGCCCGTCCCACCGTCTTTCCGGTGACGCCGGAGTTCAGCAACTGGCGCAGCGAGCAGCAGGCGTGGCGCACCTCAGTGGCGCTGCTGGATCAGTCGCACCACATGACCGACCTGTTCATCACCGGTCCCGACGCGCTGCAGCTGCTCTCGGATGTCGGTGTGAACAGCTTCGCGACCTTCCAGGTCGACCAGGCCAAGCAGTTCATCGCGGTCAACCATGAGGGCTATCTGATCGGTGACGCGATCCTCTTCCATCTCGACGAGCAGTCGTTCGATCTGGTCGGGTGGCACATGGTGCTCGATTGGGTGCAGTACCACGGCGAGATCGGCGACTACGACGTCTCGTTCGAGCGCGATGCGTCATCCGTCGTGCGGAAGGGTGACCCGAAGCTGTACCGCTACGAGATCCAGGGTCCGAATGCCCTCGCGCTCATGGAGAAGGCCACCGGGGCGGCGGTGCCGCCCACCAAGTTCTTCGGAATGACGACGTTCACGATCGATGGGCTGACCGTGCGGTCGCTGCGCCACGGCATGGCCGGCCAGCCCGGCTTCGAGCTGTTCGGCCCGTGGGCGGAAGGCGAGCAGGTTCGCGCGGCTCTCATCGCCGCGGGCGAGGGCCTCGACCTCGTGCTGGTCGGTTCGAAGGCGTACTCGTCGGCGAACCTCGAGTCGGCCTGGGTTCCCTCCCCGCTCCCGGCCATCTTCAGCGGTGAGGGCACGGGGGCGTACCAGGAGTGGCTGCCCGTGGCCCGGACCGGATCGCTCGCCGGCAGCTTCGACTCCGAGAACATCGAGGACTTCTATCTCACCCCCTACGACCTCGGCTACGGCCGCAGTGTCGCGTTCGACCACGACTTCATCGGCCGCGCCGCGCTCGAGCGCCACGCGGCGGAGCAGAAGCGGGTGAAAGTGACGCTCGTGTGGAACCCGGAGGACGTGGCCGCGGCCGTGCGGTCGCTTTTCGAGCCCGGCATCCCGGCGAAATACATCGACTTCCCGAAGGCGCGCTACGGCCAGCACCAGGTCGACCGCGTGCTGCGTGACGGCGCGGATGTCGGGATCTCGCACGACGTCGGGTACATCACGAACGAGCACGCCTTCGTGTCGCTCGCGAGCATCGAGACGGCTTCGGCGGAGCCGGGAACCGAGGTCGAGGTCGTGTGGGGCGAGGAGCCCAACTCGCACAAGCCGGCGGTCGAGCCGCACCGGCAGGTGACGATCCGCGCGACGGTGCAGCCCGCGCCGTACTCGGCTTTCGCACGCGAGAACTACCGCAAGAGCTGAGACTCCCGCGGGTTTCATCCCGCGAGACTGGATAGGTGCCACGAGACAGAGCGCGACGCACTCAGTCTCGCGGCGCCTATCCTGTCTCGCGGATTGGTCTGGTGGACGAGCGGATGCCGCGCGGCGGCGCGGGCGGGGGTCAGGCGACCTCGCGAAGGGCGCCGATCACGTTCAGCAGGTGCTCACGGACGGCCGCTTGCGCGGCATCCGGATCGCGGGCGACGATCGCATCGATGATCGCCACGTGCTCGAGCACCGAGACCTTCGCGCGCTGGGGGCGGGACGAGAGCTTGAACTGGTGGCGCACGCTCTGGGCGTGCAGACGGCCGAGCACCGCCGCGGCGGTGGCATGGCGGCTGAGCACACGCACGCGCTTGTCGAGCTGCTGATGGAGGCGTGCGTACTCGACGAGGTCGCCGTCCGCGACGGCGTCGATCATGTCCTGCCGCAGTGCGAGGAACTCCTGGATCTCATCATCCGAGACCTGGGCGGCGGTCTTGGCGGCACACAATCCCTCGACGCCGATGCGCACCTCGAGGATCTCGATCGCCTCGTCCACCGAGATCGCGCGCACTCGCGAGCCCTTGTTGGGCAGGCGCTCCACGAGCCCCTCGTTCGCGAGTTCGAGCAGCGCGATGCGCACGGTCGCGCGGCTCGCGGCGAACGTGTCGCTCAGGTCCGCCTCGATCAGGCGCTGGTTCGGGGCGTACTCGCCGCGCACGATCGCGCCGCGGATCACGTCGGTCACGCGCTCTTCGGTGGCCGCATCCGCGCCTTCGACGATCGTCGACATCGAGTCTCCTTCGCTCTGCCCGTGGCAAGATTCAACCACTATTGTCAACAATATAGAGGCGAATGCCTCGCTCGAGGAGGTCAGGATGCGCGTCGCGGTCGTCGGCCTGGGTGAAGCGGGCAGCATCTACGCCACTGATCTGCTGGCGCGCGGAGCGAGCGTGGTCGGGACAGACCTGCACGTCACGACCGTGTCGGCGGGGGTCGGCATCGCCGCCGACATCCCCGCGGTGGTGCGCGGAGCCGACCTCGTACTGAGCCTCGTGGGGGCGAGTTCGGCGGGCGAGGTGCTCGAGGAGGCCCTGCCCGCGATGGATGCCGAGGCGATCTTCGTCGACATGAACACGAGCGGACCCGACGAGAAGGCGCGGCTGGCGGCCCGCGCGGCCGAGCGCGGCATCCCGTTCGTCGACGTGGCGATCCTGGCGCCCGTTCCTCGGGCGCGCATCGAGACGCCGCTGCTGCTGAGCGGCCCAGCCGTCGCGCAGCTGAGTCCACTGCTGCGGGAACTCGGCATTCCGGTGACCGACGTGGGGCCCGAGGCGGGTGCGGCGGCGAGGCTCAAGCTGCTGCGGAGCATCTTCATGAAGGGGCTCGCCGCCGTGGTGGTGGAGAGCGTCCACGCCGCTGAGGTGTTCGGCGCGCAGGACTGGCTGATCGATCAGATCGCCTCCGAGCTGGGTGCGTCGGGCAGTGCAGCGGTGCAGCACCTCATCGACGGCACGACCAAGCATGCGGTGCGGCGCGAGATCGAGATGCTCGAGGCGCGTGACTTCCTCGACTCGCTCGGGGCGCCGCATCCGATGACGGACGGCACGATCGAGTGGCTGCGCGCGATCGCCGCACAGGTGCACTGACCGCCAGATCTCCACCGCTGAGAAGGTGCCTTCGGCGCCGAGGTGGTCAGATCCGTGCCGAGGTTGTCCGCTCAATGCCGAGGTGGTGCCGACCTTCTCGGCGCACAGGCCACCTTCTCGGCGCCGGACGAACCTTCTCGGCGCCAGGGGCTACGCGTCCGCCCAGACCTCCGCGGCCACACGGACGGTCTCCTCGATCTTGGCCCACTGCTCTGCTTCGGAGAGGACGTTGCCCTCTTCGGTCGAGGCGAAACCGCACTGGGGGCTGAGCGCGAGCTGTTCGAGCGGGACGATCGCCGCGGCCTCGTCGATGCGGCGCTTGAGGCCGTCGACGTCTTCGAGGGCGCCGGACTTCGTCGTGACCAGGCCGAGCTCGACGACCTTGGCACCCTTCGGCAGGAAGCGCAGCGGCTCGAACCCGCCGGCGCGCTCGCTGTCGTACTCGAGGAAGTACCCGTCGAAAGCGGTCTCGCCCAGCAGCTGCTCGGCGACCGGCTCGTACCCGCCCGACGAGATCCAGGTGGACCGGAAGTTGCCGCGACACACGTGCGTCGTGATCACGAGGTCGTCCGGCTTGTCGCGCAGCGACGCGTTGATCAGGGCTGCATACCGCTCCGCGAGGTGATCGGTGCGGATGCCGCGCTCGGCCGCCTTGGCCAGCTCGACATCCGAGCACAGGTACGCCCAGGCCGTGTCATCGAACTGCAGGTAGCGGCATCCGGCGTCATAGAACGCCTGGACGGCTGCGCGGTAGGTCGCGGCCAGGTCGTCGAAGATGTCATCGTGGCCGCCGTAGGCCGAACCCTCGAGGGCGTCGCGCTCGAGGCGGAAGTCGAGCACGGTCGGGGCGGGGATGCTGAACTTCGGCGTGACGCCGGCCGCCTCGGCGACCGGCTTGAGGAAGCGGAAGTGCTCGAGCATCGGGTGGTCGGCGGGGAAACCGACCGGCCCGTCGATGTGCAGGCCGAGCGGGCGCGTCTGCACGCCCTGGAACTGGATGCCGTGGTCGAGCTCGACGACGTTGACGCCGTCCAGCATCCCGAAGAAGTCGAAGTGCCACCACGACCGGCGGAACTCTCCGTCGGTGGCGACCTTGAGGCCGGCCGCCGCTTCACGCGCGACGAGCGCGGTGATCGCCTCGTCTTCAACGAGCCGCAGCCCGTTGGCGTCGAGCTCGCCGGCGGCATGGGCGGCGCGCGCGGTCTTGACCGCCTCGGGACGCAGGAAACTGCCGACGATATCGGCGCGGAAAGGAGGGTTCACAGACATACCCATAACCATAGTGACCCGTCGCCGCCGGGGGCAGGGCGCCGTCCGCAGGTTACGGAGGCGCTACCGGGGGGCGCCGGCCGAGATCGACTCGAGGTACTCCATCGATCGCACCGACGAGTTCACGAGCGGGCGGAACCGGCCGCCCGGTGTCGCCGCCGGATGACCGGTGGGCAGGTACGCGGCGCGCATCGCGGCGCCGATCTCGCGCGCGGCGTGCGTCAGCAGCTCGATGAAGGGCAGCGTCGGGGCGCCGTCGTTCGGCACGACCACGCCTATCGCGGCGATGACGTCGTTGTGCGCCCCATAGATGGGAACGGCGATGCCGCGGGACTCCTCGTAGATGTGCCCGTCGCAGACCGCCCATCCGTCCGCACGCACGCGTCGCAGGGCGGCGTGCAGCTCGGCCTCGGTCTGGATCGTGTGCGGGGTGTACCGGCGCAGCGGTGCGGCGAGGACGGCATCCACCACCGCCTGCCCCGAGTGCGCGAGCAGCACCAGTCCGCTCGAGGACGCATGCAGGGGGATGCGGCCGCCGATCAGGGTCGCGTTGACCACGGCATCGCGGGCCGAGAGCCGGTCGAGGAACAGCACTTCGGTGTCGCTGAGGACGCCGAGCTGCGTGTGCTGCCGAACCCGCGCGTGCACCGCCTGCAGGTACGGCCGCGCGAGTTCGCGCAGCCCCAGCGCGCCGGGCGTGCGGCAGGCGAGCTCCCACAGCCGCACCCCGAGTCGGTAGGTGCGGTCGGGCAGGCGCTCGAGCAGCCCCTCGCGCTCGAGCTCGCCGACGATGCGGTGCGCGGTGGAGGGGGCGAGGCCGGCGCGCTCGGAGATCTCGGAGAGCGTCAGGAACGGCACGGCTGCCTCGAACGTGCCGAGGACGCGAAGGTGCTTGTGGAGGACGGATTCACCGTCGGATGCGCGGGCCACGGGTCTCCTCATCGAGCGGGCTCCGACCGAGGACGATCGGCTCCAACATCGTACGCGGCGCTTCCGTTGAACGGAAAGGGTCTGGTGCCGGAGCGCGGCACGATCGTACGGTTTTGATGCCTCGGATCACGCGATGATCACGAAAGCGGAATTCGTTCCAAAATCGTTGACAATCTCGTCCCCGATCCATAGCGTTTCACCAAAGCGGTAGGTATGTCGCCGCTGGACACCCGAGCAATGACGCAATCTGGGAAAGGTGACACATGGCCGCCCGGCTGGTTCTGAACGATGTGTCGCTGCGTTTCGGCGGCATCAAGGTGCTCGAAGAGGTGAGCTTCGAGGTCGAACCCGGGGCGATCTTCGGGCTGGTCGGACCGAACGGCGCCGGCAAGACGTCGCTGTTCAACTGCATCAGCGGCCACTACAAGCCGACCTCCGGAACCATCCGCATCGATGAGACCGAGGTGCAGGGCTCCCAGCCTTCGGCGCTGTCGCGGCACGGGCTGGCGCGCACGTTCCAGCATCCGGCCCTCCAGCTGCACTCGACGGTGCTCGAGAACGTCCTGCTCGGTGCCCACACGCGCCTTCCCGGCGGACCGGTCGACTGGGCGCTGCGCCTGCCGCGCACGGGCCGCTCGGAGAAGGCCCTGCGCGCTGAAGCCCGCGACCTGCTCGACCGCAACGGCCTCGGCTGGGCGGCCGACGTGCACGCCGACGAACTTTCGCACGGACTGCACAAGGGCATCGAGCTGTGTCGTGCCCTGCTGTCGAAGCCGCGACTGCTGCTGCTCGACGAACCGGCGGCAGGCTTGCCGCACGCGGAGGTCGAGAACTTCATCGCGACGATCAAGCGGCTGCGCACCGAAGAAGACATCACGGTCGTGATCGTCGAGCACCACATGGGGCTGATCGCGGCCCTCACCGACCGGGTGGTCGTGCTCGACCACGGCCGCAAGCTCATGGAGGGCACGGCCGCCGAGGCGCAGTCCGACCCCCGCGTGATCGAGGCCTACATCGGCAAGGAGGCCGCCGATGACGCTGCTTGAGCTGACGGAGGTGACCGCCTTCTACGGCCCGGTGCAGGTGCTCGAGGGCGTCTCGCTGTCGGTTCCCGACGAGGGCGCGGTCGGCATCCTCGGTGCGAACGGCGCCGGCAAGACGACGACCCTGCGCGCGATCAGCGGCACCGTGCGCGCGGGCGGAAAGATCGTGTTCGACGGCAAAGACATCCGCGGGATGCGGCCCGACAAGGTCGCCGCACTGGGAATCGCGCACGTGCCCGAGGGGCGTGGCACGCTCGCCGGCCTCACGGTGCGCGAGAACCTCAAGGTCGGCGCGTACCTGCGCAAGGACCGCAAGGGCATCGACGCCGACATCGAGTACTGCCTCGACCTCTTTCCGAACCTGAGGGAGCGCATCAAGTCGCACGGCTCGGCGCTGTCGGGCGGCGAGCAGCAGATGCTCGCGGTGGCCCGTGCGGTGATGGCCGAGCCCCGGCTGATGCTGCTGGACGAGGCATCCCTCGGCCTCGCGCCGAGCACCGCGAAGAACGTCTACCAGGCGATCGGGCGGCTGCGCAGAGAGTCGGGCATCGCGATGCTCGTCGTCGAGCAGAACGCGAACCTCGCCTTCACACTGGTCGACACCGCGACGGTCCTCGAGACCGGACGCAATGTGCTGACAGGCACCTCGGCCGAGCTCAAGGGCATGGACGAGATCCGACGCGCCTATCTGGGGGGCTGAGCGTGGGCACCTTCATCCAGCTCGTCATCGACGGCCTCTCAGCCGGATCGATCTACGCGGCGCTGGCCCTCGCCATCGTGCTGGTGAACCAGGCGACCGGACTCATCAACTTCGCACAGGGCGGCATGGCTGTGCTCGCGGCCTACTTCGCGTACTCGTTCATCCAGTGGGGTGTTCCGCTGATCCTCGCGATCCTGCTGTCGATCCTGGTGTCGTTCGTGCTCGGCGCGCTGATCGAGCGCTTCCTGATGCGCCGGTTCGAACAGGGCGACCCCGATACCGCCGTCGTGGTGACGATCGGCCTCCTCACTCTCATCACCGGCCTGTGCGGCTGGATCTGGAGCTTCAACAACCTGCAGTTCCCGTCGCTGTTCCCGGTGCAGACCGTCAACGTGCTCGGTGCGGTGGTGAGCGTGCGCTCGATCGGCACGACCCTGGTGATCGTGGGCATCATGATCCTGCTGCAGCTGCTGTTCCTGGGCACCAAGCTCGGGCTCGCCTTGCGCGCGGTCGCGGTCAACCCGCAGTCCGCCTCGTTCTCGGGCCTGCCGGTCGGGCGCCTGCTCATGGTGGGCTGGGGACTCGCTGCCGGCCTCGGCGCCGTCGCCGGCGCGCTGATCGCGCCCTCGCAGACCCTGACCCCCGGCATGATGGACGCCGCCCTCGTCTACGCGCTCGCCGCCGTGATCCTCGGCGGCCTGTCCAGTCCGATCGGCGTCGTGCTCGCCGCGTGGATGATCGGCGTGCTCGAGAACCTCGCTGCGGTCTACGTGCCGTTCATCGGCTACGACCTCAAGATCGCTGTGCCCTTCATCCTCATCTTCGTGGTGCTCATCGTCCGTCCTCAAGGCCTGTTCGGCCGCAAAGAAGTGGTGCGCGTCTGATGGCCGTGGCAACGGGGTTCCTGAGCAAGCAGTGGGTGCGGTGGGCGATCATCGGCGTGGTGGTCGTTCTGCTGATCGTGCTTCCGCTGATCCTCCCCGCCTTCGCGAACCAGACGCTCGCCCGGATCGGGGTCTTCGCGGTCGCCGTCCTCGGCCTGAACGTGGTCATGGGATACACCGGCCAGGTGTCGCTGGGGCAGATCTTCTTCGTCGGCGTCGGCGCGTATGTCACGGCATACGGGGTGCAGCAGGGCTGGAACATCGCGCTCGTGTTCATCCTCGCCGCGCTCGTGCCCGGCGTCATCGGATTGCTGATCTCGCTGGCCGCGGCACGGCTGGGCGGCCTCGCGATCGCGATGGTGACCATCGCACTGCCCATCATCGGCGTCCCCCTCGCCAAGCGCCTCGCGGAATTCACCGGCGGCTCGCAAGGCGTGTCGGCGCGGTTCTCGGCGGCACCCGAATGGACCGGTCTGTACGACGACCAGTGGCAGCTCTACATCGTGATCGCGATCGCGGGCATCGTCTTCCTGCTGACGCGGAACCTCGTGCGCGGCAAGTACGGCCGGGCCTTCGCGATCGTGAAGGGCAACGAAGCCGTCGCGTCGTCGATGGGCATCTCGCCGTACCGCTACAAGGTGCTCGCGTTCACGATCGCCTCGCTCATCGGCGGTATCAGCGGCTTCCTCTACATGGTGGTCGTGCAGTACACCTCGCCCGAGACGATGAGCTTCGGTCACTCCATCACGCTCCTGGCGTCGATGGTGATCGGCGGCGCGGGCAGCATCCTCGGCTCCCTTCTCGGCGGCGCTTACTACGTCCTCGCGCCGCAGCTGACGAACGCCATCGACTCGAGCCTCACCGCGGTGCTCCAGGGCGTCATCCTCCTGGTGATCCTGTTCGTGCTGCCGGGAGGCCTCGTGTCACTGCCGCGGCTCTGGCGACGACGCAAGAACGAACACCGAGGGATGCCGGCGGGCGGCGCCGGGGCGGCACAGGCCGCCACCGCCACCATCGCTCCCACGGCTCCCGCGGCTTCCGCGGTTCCCGGTACTTCCGCACCCGAACCCATCCCACCCACACAGTCACAAGAGAAGAGGCAGGACACATGAGCACATTGCGCAAGAGGCTGCGCGTCACCTCGGTCGTCGCGGGCATCGGCATCGTTGCCGTGCTCGTCGCCGGGTGCGCCCGCGGCGGAGACACCGGTGGCAGCGGGGATGCCACCGAAGGACCGGCCGAGGCCAGCCCCGGCATCACCGACACGAGCATCACGTTCGGCATCACGAGCCCGCTCACCGGCGCCACCGCCGGACCGGGCAACTGCACGGTCGACGGAGCCCTCGCCTACTTCGGCGTGAAGAACGCCGAGGGCGGCATCGAGTTCGGCGACGGCAAGACCCGCACGGTCGAGATCAAGGCCTACGACGACGCGTACGACCCGCAGAAGGCGCTCGCGAACTTCCAGCAGATGGTCTCGGACGGCGTCTTCGCCGCGGGTGTCGGACTCGGCACGCCCACCAACCGGGCGTGGCGTGAAGCGGCGATCGACGAGGG
This sequence comes from uncultured Actinomycetota bacterium, assembly GCA_963781135.1. Lineage (GTDB taxonomy): Bacteria > Actinomycetota > Actinomycetes > Actinomycetales > Microbacteriaceae > Microbacterium. The sequence goes on from CAWADY010000009.1 coordinate 142,806, forward strand.
CGTTCCGCAGGTGCTCGTCATGACCGGCGACCCGATCTTCAGCGACCGCGCAGAGAGCCCCGAGCAGCTCGGACTCGTTCCGATCTACCAGCAGGAAGGCGGCGCGTTCGGCGAGCTGCTGGCCTCCTCGGGCGAAGACCACAAGGTCGCGATCCTGAGCCAGAACGACGACTACGGCAACGGCTACGTCGAGGGCTTCACCGAGGCCATCGAGGGCGCCGACAACATCGAGGTCGTCAAGGCGCTGACCTACGAGGCGACCGACACCTCGGTCGACGCGCAGCTCACCGAGCTCGCGGCCAGCGGCGCGGACGTCTTCTTCAACGCGATGTCGATCACCCCGCTGGTGATCTCGTCGCTCAAGAAGACCGAAGAGCTCGGCTGGACGCCCAGCTGGTTCCTGCCCTCGAACACCTCGAGCCCCGGCGGCATCCTGCAGCAGCCCGACGTGAACGCTGCGGCCTTCCCCGGCATCTACACGGTGGCATTCTCGCAATCCGCCGCCAGCCCCACCTTCGCCGAGAACGAAGAGGGCCAGGCGTTCCTCGACGCGATCGCGGAGTACACCAACCAGGAGGGCGTGCCCGCCTTCCCGCACTGCGTGTGGAGCTGGATCGCTGCCGCGACTCTCGAGCAGGCCTTCGCGAAGATGGAAGAGCCGACCCGGGAGAGCTTCAAGGAGGCGCTGTTCAGCATCGAGGACTACAGCGCCCCGTTCATGCTCGAGGGCTCGACGATCAACACGACCGAAGACGGCAAGCCTGCCGTGTCGGCCGTGCAGGTTCAGAAGTACAACGGCAAGGGCTACGCCCCCGCCGAGACGTACGGCGGCTGATCTGAGCTGATCGACCACGAGGCCGGGGCGCGTCGCGCCCCGGCCTTCGTCGTGCGCGGCGTGGGTCGTCGGCGCGAGCGGATCAGTCGCAGTTTTCGGCATCGGACGCAGTTGATTCTGCGGTGGATGCAGGAAAGTGCGTCGAACGCGGGGGCGCAATGTGAGTGAGCTCGATCCTGCGAGCGCGCAACCGCGGGGATCGCGAGGTGTTGTGCGTGCACAACCGCGGGGATCACGCCCAACGCGCCGCGGCGGACCGGATCGCAACGGCGTGTCACGACTGTCGCCCGCCGTTGTGCACGCCGAAGGCGGCCCCGACGTGGGGCGGCGGGCTACTCCGGCGGCCCGGCCGCGCCTGTCGGACTTGTCGGCCGGCGTGCGTCGCCGTCGGACGAAGAGGATGACACCGACGACGATCGCGGCGATCAGGGCAGCGATCACCCAGGGCACCCAGCCCGCGGGTTCGGCCGACGCGTCGTCGGTCGCGTCGGCGGTCGGCGTGGGCGTCGCGGACGGTGACGGGTCTCGGTGGGCGTCGCCGTCGGCGTCGCGGTCTCGATCGGCGCGACGGTGGGCTCTTCGGTCGGTGCCGCCGCGGTCGGTTCCACCGGCGGCGCGGCCGTCGGTTCGTCGTCGGCTCAACGGTCGGCTCAACGGTCGGCTCGGTCGTCGGTTCGACGGTCGGCTCAGTCGTGGGTTCGACGGTCGGTTCGACCGTCGGTCGGATGGGGAGCGTCCGCGTCGGTTCGGGAGTCGGCTCCTCGGTCGGCGTCGGCGTCGGCCGGGACGGCAGGGTCCGTGTCGGCGTCGGTGTCGGCAGCGCAGTCGGCGCGTCAGTCGGCAGGGTGATGGGCGGCAGCGTCGTGGGGAACCCCGGCGGCACGGTGATCGTGCCGTCGCACCCCGAGACGAGCATCGCCGATCCGGCGAGCACCAGGGCGATGGCGAGACTGCGGATGCCGCGTCGACGGCGTGCCGGGTGAGGAGTCATGGGCGTTCTCTCTAGCGATGCGCGGGCGAGGAGCTCACGACTGAGATTCAGGATGCCGTAAACCGGGGCGCCCTGTCGACGGCGAGAATCAGACGCCGGGGAACGGCCAGCCCGTGTACGCCTCGGCGAGGTAGGTGCGACCCGCCTCAGACTCGACGACCGTCCGCAGTTCGCCGAGCTGGCGCAGGCGGTCGAAGTCCGTCGCGTCGGGCGCGACGTGCAGCATGCTCGTCATCCACCACGAGAAGTGCTGCGCCTTCCAGATGCGCTTGAGGGCGGCATCCGCGAAGCCGTCGATGAGCCGCTCGTCGTTCTCGAGCAGCAGCGCCTGCAAAGCCCGGTTGAGCAGGATCACGTCGGCGACGGCGAGGTTCATGCCCTTGGCGCCGGTCGGCGGCACGGTGTGCGCGGCATCCCCCACGATCGCCAGGCGTCCCTTGTGCAGTTCGTGCGCGACGAAGCTGCGGAACCGCAGCACGTCGCGCTGGAAGATCGGACCCTCCGTCAGGGTGGTGCCGGGCACGCGGGCCTGCAGCGCCTCCCAGATCTCCTCCTCGGTCATCGCGTTCGGGTCGGCTTCGGGGTCGCACTGGAAGTACATGCGCTGCACGGTCGGGCTCCGCTGGCTGATGAGCGCGAAGCCGTCCGGGGAGTTGCTGTAGATCAGCTCGTGTGCGCTCGGGGGCGCTTCGGTCAGGATGCCGAACCAGGCGAAGGGGTACTCGCGGAAGTAGCCGCCCGTCGACGAGCCGGTCACCGCGGCGCGCACGACGCTGCGCGAGCCGTCGGCTCCGACCACGAAGTCCGCCTCGATCACCAGGTCCTGCCCGTCGGCGTCGGCGGCGATCACGCGGGGGAGTGACCCGTCGGGGTCTTCGACCCGGTCGACGGTGACGCCGAAGCGCAGGTCCTGGCCGTCCGCGAGGCGCGAGGCGATGAGGTCCTTGAGCGCCTCGTGCTGCGGGTACAGCCAGACGCTGCGCCCGACGAGGCTCTGGAAGTCGATGCGGTGGCCGTCGCCGGCGAAGCGCAGCTCGATGCCGTCGTGGCGCGAGCCGACGGTGCGCGCCCGACTGAACTCGCCGAGCGTGTCGAGCACCTCGACGGTGCCCTGCTCGAGGATGCCGGCGCGGATCGTGCTCTCGATCTGCTCACGCGTGCGCGAATCGACGACGACCGATTCGATGCCCGAGCCGGCGAGCAGGTGCGACAGCAGAAGGCCGGCGGGTCCGGCGCCGACGATGGCGACTCGGGTGCGGACGGTGGCGGTCATGGCGTCTCCTTCGACGATCTACAGCGGATGCCGTACCCCCAGTGTGAGATCAGTCCCGGCATCCGTCGCCCATCGTTCCCGTTGAACGGGAAACTGCTCTCACCCGCGGAAGCCGAGCGACCGCTCGATGTCGCGCTTGCCCGCGTGCAGCTCGACCAAGGCCGGCTCGACCGGATCGTCACGGCGCAGCACGACCGACAGGGCGGCGGCGACCACGCCCGTCTCGTCGCGCACCGGCACGGCCACACCCGTCGAGACGGACTCGATGAAGCCGCGCGCGACCGCGTGCCCCAATGCCCGCACCTCGGCGAGCTTGCGCCGCAGCGCCGCGGGATCGGTGATCGTCTCGCGCGTGAGCGGCGGCAGGGGAGCTGCGAGGATGCGCTCCTGCAGGTCGTGGTCGCCGAACGCGAGCAGCACGAGACCCGACGACGAGGCGTGCAGGGGCAGCCGCCCGGCGATGCGCGTGACGTTCGAGCCGGAGCGCGGCCCGCTGAGGCGCTCGAGAAAGAGTGCTTCGTCCTGCTCCAGGATCGCCAGCTGCGTGTGCTCGCGGACGCGCGCCTGCACCCGTTCCATCGCGGGCATCGCGGCCTGGCGCAGCCGCAGCGCCTGCGACGAGCGGGTCGCGAGCTCCCAGAGGCGCATGCCGATGCGGATGCGCCGATCATCGTCGCGCTCGAGCAGCCCGGCGTCGACCAGCTCGCCGACGATGCGGTGCGCGCTCGAGCCCGGCAGGCCCGCGCGGCGGCCGATCTCGGCGGCGGTCTGCACCGTCCGCGTCGGAGTGAAGGTCTCGAGCACGCGCACGAGCCGATCGGTGACGGAGTCGCCCGAGGTCGAATTGGCCATGCTCCACCCTGACACGACTCCCATTGGATGGGAATGCTCGTGCGCGCGGCATCCCGAACGGAGGAGCATGGCAGGAGCCCCACCGATCCATGTCGAAGGAGACGCCGATGACCTCTGTCGAATCTGATCGCGCCGACCAGGAGGCGTTCTCGTCCTCGGTCGTGCTCGAGCAGACTGCAGCCGCACCCGAGAGCCTGCTCGCCTCGCCTGACCAGCTGTCGCAGGCCGAGATCACGCAGGAGATCATCGACTACCACGCCGCCGCAGACGCCCGTGAGGCGGCCGGCGAGCGGGTGGGGATGACGCTGCACGACTATCCGCCGTATCGCTCGAGCATCCTTCGGCATCCGACCAAGAACCCGAAGCTGGTCGACCCCGAGACGATCGAGCTGTGGTCGCCGGCGTTCGGTCAGCGCGATGTCGCCGCGATCGAGTCCGATCTGACGCTGCAGCACACCGGCGAGCCGCAGGGCGAGCGGATGACGGTGCAGGGCCGCCTGCTCGACTCGTGGGGTCGTCCGCTCGCGAACCAGCTCATCGAGCTGTGGCAGGCCAACGCCGCGGGGCGCTACATCCACCAGCGCGACCAGCATCCGGCGCCTCTCGACCCGAACTTCACCGGCGCGGGCCGCGTCGTCACGAACGACAACGGCGAGTACAAGTTCACGACGATCAAGCCGGGCGCCTACCCGTGGAAGAACCACGTGAACGCGTGGCGGCCGGCGCACATCCACTTCTCGGTGTTCGGCACGAGCTTCACGCAGCGCATCGTGACGCAGATGTACTTCGCGGGCGACCCGCTGTTCCCGCTCGATCCGATCTACAACACCATTCGCCGTCAGGCCGACCGCGACCGGCTGATCGGCCAGTACGACCACGACCTCACGGTTCCCGAGTTCTCGATGGGCTACCGATGGGACATCGTGGTCGACGGCCCCGATGCCACCTGGTTCGAGCCCGAGGAGGGAGAGCACTGATGTCGGTACCCCGAGAAGACCCACCTGGCCAGCCCCGGACAGACCGTCGGCCCGTTCTTCGCCTTCGGCCTCGACTACGCGAAGAAGCACGAGGTCGTCTTCCCGCACAGCCCGGGCGCGATCGTGCTCGGCGGCACCGTCTACGACGGCGCGGGCGCACCGATCCCCGATGCCGTCATCGAGATCTTCAGCGCCGACTCCGATGGCACGGTGCCGCGCTCGCGCGGCGCCTTCCGTCGCGACGACCACAGCTTCACCGGCTTCGGTCGCGCGTCGACCACCGACGACGGACACTACGACTTCTGGACGCGCAACCCCGGATCGGTCAACGGTGAGGCGCCGTTCTTCGCGGCGATCGTCTTCGCTCGCGGACTGCCCGACAAGCTGCACACGCGCATCTACCTTCCCGAGGACGCCGAGCGGCTCGCCGCCGACCCGCTGCTGTCCACGCTCACCGCCGACGAGCGCGATAGCCTCATCGCAACGCGCACGCCCGACGGCGGACTCCACTTCGACTTCCGACTGCAGGGCGAGAAGGAGACCGTGTTCCTTGTCTACTGACGGGCCCGCCGTCGATGTCGGCCTGCTGTCGCCGGTGACCGTCGGCTTCGACTCGTCCGTCACCGACACCGCTGTGCTGGATGCGCTCGTCACCGCCGAAGTGGCCCTCGTCCGCGCGCGGGGCGCGCAGGGACTGAGCCCGGCCGATGTCGTCGATCGCGTCTCCCGCACCTTCGGGTGGGCCGGCGCGGGCGAGCCGTGCCGCGCGCACGCGATCGATGCGTCGGCGCTGGCTGCGGCATCCGTCGCCGGGGGCAACCCGGTGATCCCGCTGGTGGGCCTGCTGAACGACGCGGTGGGTGCCGAGGCGGAAATGCACCGCGGAGCCACGAGCCAAGACATCGTGGACTCGGCGCTCATGTTCGTCGCCGCACGAGCGGCGCGCGAGGTCTCTGCGTCGCTGAACGAGACGGCGACCGCCCTGCGAGAGTTCGCCGGCGCGCACCGCGACCAGGTCGCCGCGGCCCGCACCCTCACCCAGCACGCCGTGCCCACCACGGTCGGGCTGCGCGCGGCGAACTGGCTGCGCGGGGTGCAGCGGGCGATCGAGCGAGTGGATGCCGCCGCCCACGCCCTGCCCGCACAGCTGGGCGGCGCCGGGGGGACGCTCGCCTCGTTCGTCGAGCTGTTCGGGGCGGATGCCGCGGCCGAACTGCCCGCCGCGTTCGCGGCCGAGCTGAACCTGGCCGCTCCCGACGCGCCCTGGCACACCACCCGCTGGCCGATCACCGAACTGGGCGATGCGCTCGTGCAGGCGATCGACGCGGTCGGCGTCATCGCCACCGACGTCGCGACGCTCGGCCGCACCGAGATCGGCGAGCTCGCCGAAGGCGTGGGCGGCGGCTCGTCGGCCATGCCGCAGAAGCAGAACCCGGCGGCATCCGTGCTCATCCGCTCCGCCGCGCTGCGCGCGCCGCAGCTCGGCGCGACCCTTCACCTCGCGTCGGCGCTCGCGGTCGATGAGCGTCCCGACGGCGCGTGGCACGCCGAGTGGCCGACCCTGCGCGAACTGCTGCGCCTCGCGCTCGGCGCGACCGGTACCGCCGCGCGACTGGTCGCCGGGCTGCAGGTCGATGCCGACGCCGTCGCGCGCAACCTCGCGGCCACGCGAGGGCTGATCGTCGCCGAGCGCCTCTCGCTCGCGCTCGGGCCGGTGATCGGCAAGGAGCGCGTGTCGCAGATCGTGTCGGCCGCCGGCCGGGGCGAGAACCTCGCCGTTCTGCTGCGGGCCCAGCCCGAGCTGGCGGATGCCGACATCGACGCCCTGGTCGACCCGGCGGGCTACACCGGCTTGGCGGGTCATCTCATCGACCGAGCCGTCTCGGAGGAGCAGTCATGAGCATCCCCACGATCGCCCTCACCGCCGCGACCGGCCCGGACGACGCGCCGCTGCTCGTGCTCGGGCCGTCGCTCGGCACCTCGACGATCCTGTGGGAGAACGCTCTGCCGGTTCTCGCCGCTCGCTACCGCGTCGTCGCCTGGGACCTGCCCGGGCACGGCTCGTCGCCGGCGGCGACTGAGCCCTTCACCGTCGCCGACCTCGCGGACGCCGTCGCGGCCGAGATCCGCGCGCTCGGCGCCGGACGCGTGCTGTACGCCGGAGTCTCGCTCGGCGGCGCGACCGGACTGGAGCTCGGGCTGCGGCATCCCGACCTCGTCTCGGCTCTCGCGATCGTCGCATCCGGTGCGCAGCTCGGTGAACCGAGCGGGTGGCACGAGCGTGCGGAGACCGTGCGGTCGCAGTCGACATCGGTGCTGATCATCCCTTCGGCGCAGCGCTGGTTCGCGCCCGGATCCATCGAGCGCGAGCCCGACCTGTCGGGCCGGCTGCTGCACGCCCTGCGCGACGCCGACGCCGAGAGCTACGCACTCTGCTGCGAAGCGCTCGCGGCCTACGACGTGCGCGAGAGGCTGGGCGAAATCGGCGTGCCGGTGGTCGCACTGTGGGGTGAGCACGACGCCGTGGCTCCCGAGGCGAAGGCCCTCGAGATCGCGGGCGGAGTCGTGCGCGGCCGCGCCGAGATGATCGCGGGCGTGGCGCACCTGCCCCCCGCAGAGGCGCCGGCGGCGACGGCCGCCGCGCTGCTCGCGTTCTTCGAGTCCGCCGATGCTGCTGATGTCGCGAAGGAGCACACGCATGGCTGAATCCGCACCCCGCCCCGAGGGCGAGGGGCTCACCGACGGCGAGCGGTACGCGCAGGGGATGAAGGCTCGACGCGAAGTGCTGAGCGACGCGCACGTCGACCGCGCGATTGCGGGGACGACCGATGTGACGGCGGACTTCCAGGACCTCATCACCCGCTACGCGTGGGGCGACATCTGGTCGCGGCCGGGTCTGGACCGACGCTCGCGCTCGGTCGCCGTGCTCACGTCGCTCATCGCACACGGTCATCACGAGGAGCTCGCGATGCACGTGCGCGCGGCACTGCGCAACGGGCTCACGGTCGACGAGATCCGCGAGGTGATCCTGCAGTCGGCGATCTACTCCGGCGTCCCCGCCGCGAACTCGGCGTTCCGCATCGCGAACGAGGTGCTGGGCGAGGACTCCGCCGGCAAGGAGTGACGATCTTGTGCTGCGGCGAAAGTTGCTGGGGTTCCCACGCGGACGCATTCGGGCGCGCGCTGAGGCCCGGTCCTAGGCTGGCGCCGTGAGCACCAGCCCCGATGACCGCGTCACCCTCCGGTTTCTGGCGACCCCGGCCGACACCGCAGCCGGCGGGCGCTCGGTCGCCGCCGGAAGCGTGATGGAGTGGATCGACAAGGCCGGGTACGCGTGCGCGGTCGGGTGGGGCGGGGCGTACTGCGTCACCGCGTACGTCGGCAACGTGCGGCACCGCCGGCCGATCCCGCCCGGCAGTCTCATCGAGGTGCGCGCGCGCATCGTGCACACCGGCCGCACCAGCATGCACGTGGTCGTCACGGTCTCATCGGCCGAGGTCAGCACACGCGCATACACGCCCGCGACCACCTGCGTGCTGATCTTCGTGGCGAAGGATGCCGAAGGACGGCCCACCCCCGTGCCGCCGTGGACTCCGGCCAGCAGGTCGGACCGCAAGCTCGCCGAGGCCGCGATCGAGCGCATCGACACCCGCGCTCAGATCAAGCAGCTCATGCTCGACGAGGAGTACACCGCCGCGTCGACCGCCCCCCGCACGACACTGCGGTTCCTCGTGCCGACAGGCGTCGTCAACTTCGGCGGCCGCGCCCACGGCGGCACCGTGATGCGGTGGATCGACGAAGCCGCCTACGCGTGCGCGGTCGGCTGGGTAGGTCCCCAGCCCCTGGCCGACCACGCGATCGGGGTGTACTCGGGCGGCATCCATTTCCTCGCGCCGGTGCGCATCGGCGACCTCGTCGAGGTCGACGCCCGGATCATCCTCACCGGCCCGCACAGCATGCACGTCAGCACGCGCGTCTGGACCGCCGACCCGCGCACGCCCGAAAAGCTCACCCTCACGACCCAGTGCCTGAGCGTGTTCGTCGTGCCGGACGACAGCGGCGTCGCGCTGCCGGTGCCGCAGTGGGAGCCGGAGGTGCACGAGGACGTGCGCCTGCATGAGCATGCGCGCGAGATCCTCCGCCTGCGCGAGACCATCGTGCCGATCGCCGCTTCGCTGACGCTCGAGCCGTAGTCCCCACACCTGGCGGAGAGAGGCGGGTCTGCGGTAGACTGTGCGTAATGCGTATAAGTGTGCGCAGAGCGAACACGCGAAGGAGCGACCGTGATCGACAAGACGGTTCCGGATGCCGCGGCCGCCGTGGCCGGCATCTCCGACGGATCGACCGTGATGATGGGCGGCTTCGGCCGCGCGGGGCAGCCGGTCGAGCTCATCGACGCGCTGATCGCCCAGGGCGCGGGCGACCTCACGATCGTGGCGAACAACGCCGGCAACGGTGACACCGGACTCGCCGCGCTGCTGGCCGCCAAGCGGGTGCGCAAGATCATCTGCTCCTTCCCGCGCCAGCACGACTCCTGGGTCTTCGACGGCCTGTACCGCGCGGGCGAGATCGAGCTCGAGATCGTGCCGCAGGGCAACCTCGCCGAGCGCATCCGCGCGGCGGGCGCCGGCATCGGCGCGTTCTTCTCGCCGACCGGCGTGGGCACCGAGCTCGCCGCGGGCAAGGAGGCCCGCACGATCGAGGGCCGCGATTACGTGCTCGAGTACCCGATCCGCGCCGACTACGCGCTGATCAGCGCGCTCAAGGCCGACCGCTGGGGCAACCTCGTGTACCGCGAGACCGCCCGCAACTTCGGTCCGATCATGGCGTCCGCGGCGACGACGACGGTCGTACAGGTCGACGAGATCGTGCCGCTCGGATCCCTCGATCCCGAAACCGTCGTGACCCCCGGCATCTTCGTGAACCGCGTCGTCGCGGTGGGCGAGCGCGTCTGGCTCGAGGACGGCGTCTTCGTCGGGGGAGTCGACCTGGAGGGCCGGCCCATCGAAGCCGCCGCATCGAACGGAGCAGCCGCATGAGCACCCGCATCAGCCGCGACGAGCTCGCGCAGCGCATCGCCGCCGACATCCCCGAGGGCGCGTACGTGAACCTCGGCATCGGCGCTCCGACGCTGGTCGCCAACTTCCTCCCCGACGACCTGGAGATCATCCTCCACACCGAGAACGGCCTGCTCGGCATGGGGCAGGCGCCGGATGCCGCGCACGTCGACCCCGACCTGATCAACGCCGGCAAGCAAGCGGTGACCGCGTTGCCGGGCGCCGCGTACTTCCACCACGCCGACTCGTTCGGCATGATGCGCGGCGGTCACCTCGATGTCTGCGTGCTCGGCGCGTTCCAGGTGTCGCAGAGCGGCGACCTCGCGAACTGGTCGACGGGTGCGCCCGGCGCGATCCCGGCTGTCGGTGGCGCGATGGACCTCGCGATCGGTGCGAAGGCCGTCTACGTGATGACCGACCTGCTCACCAAGACGGGCGAGTCCAAGCTGGTCGAGTCCTGCTCGTACCCCCTCACCGGCGTCGGGTGCGTCACCCGCGTCTACACCGACCACGCGGTCTTCGACGTGACCGACGACGGCTTCGCGGTACGCGAGGCGTTCGGCGACAACACGGTCGCCTCGCTCACCGAGCTGACCGGTCTGACACTCGCTTCTGCAGAGGAGAACTGACATGCCCGCATCCTTCGTCTACGACGCCGTCCGCACCCCCTTCGGCCGGGCAGGGGGCGCGCTGTCATCCGTCCGCCCCGACGACCTCGCCGCGGTCGTGATGCGCTCGATCGTGGAGCGCACCGGCATCGATCCGGCCCGCATCGAAGACGTCATCTTCGGCGACGCGAACCAGGCCGGTGAAGACAACCGCAACGTCGCGCGTTTCGGTGCGCTGCTGGCCGGCTTCCCGTCGTCGGTGCCCGGGGTGACAGTGAACCGCCTGTGCGGCTCGGCGGTCGAGGCCGTGATCCAGGGATCGCGCGCGATCGAGTCGGGGGATGCCGAGATCATCCTGGCCGGCGGCGTCGAGTCGATGAGCCGGGCGCCGTACGTCGTGGAGAAGTCGGCGAAGCCGTTCCCCGCCGTCGGCAACCAGACCATGTGGAACACCGCGATCGGGTGGCGCATGACCAACCCCGCACTGCGCAAGGACTGGACGATCTCGAACGGCGCGTCGGCAGAGAAGCTCGCCGAGATCTACGGCATCTCGCGCGATGCGCAGGACGCGTTCTCGCTGCGCAGTCACATGCTCGCGGCCCTCGGCTGGGACTCGGGCGCCTACGAAGACGAGATCGTGCAGGTCGACGGTCACGAGCTCGCGATGGACGAAGGCATCCGCATCGACACGACGCTCGAGAAGCTCGGCGGCCTGAAGGCGCTGTTCGCCGCCGACGGGTCCGTGACCGCGGGCAACTCGTCGTCGATCAACGACGGGGCTGCGGCTCTGCTCCTCGGTGGGGAGGGTGTGCTCGACGCCGAGCCGCTGGCCCGCATCGCCGGCCGCGCGGCGTTCGGCAACGACCCCGACGTGTTCGGCGTCGCTCCGGTCGAGGCCGCGAACCGCGCGCTCGCGCGGGCGGGCAAGACCTGGGCCGATGTCGACGTCGTCGAGCTCAACGAGGCCTTCGCATCGCAGAGCCTCGCGTGCCTGCAGCTGTGGCCCGAGCTCGATCCCGAAAAGGTCAACATCCACGGCGGCGCGATCGCGATCGGCCACCCGCTCGGAGCCTCGGGCGGCCGCATCATCGGCCACGCCGCGCACGAACTCGCCCGCCGCGGCGGCGGGGTCGCGGTCGCCGCGATCTGCATCGGCGTCGGCCAGGGCCTCGCGGTCGTCCTGGAGCGGTGAGTCGGGCGGCCACTCGTTCTGCGGGCATCGGTGGGTCGGCGATCGGTCGGGCATGCCGTACTCAGGCTGAATCGCGGCGGGGCCGCCGAAGCCCGGCGTGTCGAGGTTTTCGACGCGAACCAGCCTGAGTACGGCATCGGGGCACGGTGAGGACAGAGCGTGATGGGTAGGGTGAGCCGGTGAGCGAGACAGACACGGATGCCGCGGCGTCCGGCGACTTCGTGCAGTCGCTCGCGCGCGGGCTGTCGGTCATCCGCGCCTTCGACGCCGAGCACGCCGAGCTGACCCTGAGTGACGTTGCCCGCCGCGCCGGCATCACCCGGGCTGCCGCCCGCCGGTTCCTGCTGACGCTCGAGTCGCTCGGCTACGTCGCGTCCGACGCCCGGGCATTCAGGCTCACGCCCCGGGTGCTCGAACTCGGCTTCAGCTACCTGTCGTCGCTGTCGCTGCCCGAGATCGTGCAGCCCCACCTCGAGGCGCTGTCTCGCGACGTCGACGAGAGCGTCTCGGCCGCGGTGCTCGACGGCGCCGACATCGTCTACATCGCGCGCGTGCCCACGCGCCGCATCATGAGCGTGCGCATCACGATCGGCACGAGATTCCCCGCGTTCGCGACCAGCATGGGCCGCGTGCTGCTGGCCGGGCTGCGCGATGCCGCAGCGGATGCCGCCCTCGCGGCATCCGCTCTGCCTCATCTCACCGATCGCACGCTCACCGACCGCGCGGCGCTGGCCGACGAGCTCGCGCGGGTGCGTGAGCAGGGCTGGTCACTCGTGGACGGCGAGCTCGAGCCCGGGCTGCGCTCGATCGCGGCTCCGCTGCACGCACGCGACGGGCGCGTGGTCGCAGCGCTCAACGTCTCGACGAGCGCAACGCGCGACTCTGTCGAGCACGTCCGCGACGCGTACCTGCCACCGCTCTTGCGGACCGCCGCCGCGATCGACGCCGAGCTGCGCCTCGTCTGAGCGCCGCGAAGGTTGCCGTGGAGCTGCGCCTGGGGTGACCGCAGCGACGGTTTGCCGCTGAGCGCGCGCCCGGCGTGAACGGCGAACGCTGCCGTGGAGCTGCGCCTGGGGTGACCGCAGCGACGGTTTGCCGCTGAGCGCGCGCCCGGTGTGAACGTGGCGAACGCTGCCGTGGAGCGCATTGAACTTCCGGCTCACATGGAGTTCTGCAACGCACCCCGAGGTCAGGGGCTATGTGAGCCGGAAGTTCAATACGCCTCCCGGCATGCTCGGCCCGGCACGCTACCCGCATCCGATCTGCTTACGTGCGCATAACACCCACTTATGCCCGAAAGAGACTTATTACGGTAACGTGAAAGCACGGCGTGACGAAGCGCCGTCTGACCGCGGCAGCCGAACGCCCGCCGCGGTCGCCCTTCTGCAGAGAGCGCACCCTCCATGCTCCTCGAGCGAGACCTCATCCAGTCCGTCGGCTTCCGCAATGTGCGTGAGAACGGCAGCATCACCGGATTCCAGCTGCGCCTGCGCATGCCGTCCTATCGCGGGATGACGGCGTCGCTGATCGACGGCGTTGCCGTGCGCGTCGGCGACCTCGTCGATGTCGCGGCGGACGTGCCGCTGTGGACGCTGCAGGGCAAGACCTACACGCTCCAGGAACTGTGGGACGGCGACGGGGTGCGCTGGCCGCTCGAAGACGCCGCGATCATCACGGTCCCGCACCCCGGAGGACTGCCCGACGGCGTGCACGAGGTGTCGATCGAGCTGCGTCTGCGGATGTCGTACATCCCGGTCGAGCACCAGCCCTCGACCTACACCGTCACCAAGCACGTCACCCTCTCGCCCGAGGCGACCGGCGCCCCGTTCAAATACGGCGTCTCCCTCTACAGCTTCATGACCGACTACGGCACCGTGCTCGACCTCGAGACCGCGATGGCCGGCATCGCCGACATCGGCGCGACCGGCATCGAGATCCTCGGCGAAGGGCACATCCCGAACTACCCGAACCCGTCGCAGGAGTGGGTGGACGACTGGTTCCGGCTGCTGGAGAAGTACGGCCTCGAGCCCACCAACTACGGCTCGTGGATCGACACCCGCCTGCACTCCAGCGGCCCGAACGGCCGCGACATGACCGTCGAAGAGGGCGCGGCGGCGCTGCAGCGCGACCTGCGGCTCGCGAAGCGGCTCGGGTTCCGGTTCGTCCGTCCGAAGATCGGCGTGGTCTCGAGCGACCTCGTGCCGCACCCGATCTGGACCGAGGTCGTCGAGAGCATCGCTGCCGCTGGCCGAAGAGCTCGACGTGATCATCTGCCCCGAGATCCACTCGCCCACCCCGATCAAGCACGAGGTCGTCGACGAGTACATCGAGTTCATCAAGAGAACCGGAACGAAGCACTTCGGCATCCTGATCGACACCGGCATCTTCCAGGACCGCCCGATTCCGCTGAAGCCGGGCGAGCTGCCCGGCCGGCGCCCGGCGTTCCTCGACGGCATCGGCGTCGACCCCGCCGACTTCGCCGACGTCGCGGAGCATGTCGTGTTCATCCAGGCGAAGTTCCACGACATCGACGAGAACCTGCAAGACCAGCAGATCCCGTGGGAGCCCGTGCTCCGCGCCATCAAGGAAGCCGGCTACACCGGATACCTCTCCAGCGAGTACGAGGGCGAGCGCGAGCCGTGGCGCTCGATCGAACAGGTCCGCCGTCAGCACTCGCTCATGCGCCAGGTCGCCGACGCGCTCTGAGCCGCGGCATCCCGGATCGAAATCGAAGGAACACGAAAATGCCCAACGGACTCATCGCCGAAGACAGCCTTCGCGTCCACCCCGAGGGTCTCGCGCTCTCGCTGACCCTGCCCTGGTATCGCAGCCTGTGGCTGTCGTCGGTCGGCACGCTGAAGGTCACGATCGACGGCGTAGAGGTGTCGGCCGCCGACATCGCCTTCGAGCTGAACGGCGTGCGCTACACGCTCGACCAGCTGCCCGAGCAGAGCGAGGTGCTCTGGTACCTGCAGGAGCACCCGCTGCTCATCGTGCGCCGTGAGGCGCCGATCGCACTCGGCGAGACGCACACCGTCGAGATCTTCGGCGAGCTGCGCCTGCCCTACATGCAGATCGCGCCCGGGCAGGACGGCGGGCCGGGCATGTACGTGCCCAACTTCGTGCGGCAGTCGCTCGAGCTCACGTCGACGGATCGGGATGCCGCACCTCCGGCGCTCGTATCGGACGTGCCGCCGCCGCCTCCGGCGACCGACGCCGACCCCTTCAAGCTCGGACTCACGCTCTACTCGGCAAGCGCCGAATTCCGCGCGGGCTGGTTCGACTTCGACGGTCTGCTGGACCGCGTCGCAGAGCTCGGCATCGGCCCGGGAATCGAGATCGTCGCCTCGCAGGTGCTGCCGACCTACCCGATCGTCTCGGACGAGTTCGTCACGAGCTGGCGGGCCGCGTTCGACAAGCACGGATTCGACGAGAGCTCGTTCGGCGCCAACCTCGACATGGGCCGGCGCCGCGACCGCGACATGACCCCCGATGAGGAGTTCGAATTCAGCGAGGTCATGTTCCAGGGAGCCAAGAAGCTCGGCTTCCCGCTCGTGCGCATCCAGAGCGCCAAGCCCGAGCTGCTGCGCCGTCTGCTTCCGGTCGCTGAGAAGCTCGACCTCAAGCTCGCATACGAGATCCATGCGCCCATGGGCCCGAACGCCGAGGCGGTGCTGAAGGTGCGCGACACCTACGCCGAGCTCGATTCGCCGCTGCTCGGGTTCGTCGCGGACTTCTCCTCGACGATGCACGCGATGTCGCCGACCCTGCTGCGTGCCGTCCAGCGCGCGGGTCTGGACGAGGCGGCGCTGCAGAAGCTGCAACAGATTTGGGCGACGGATGCCACGATGCAGGAGCGCCAGCAGGAGTTCATCGGCTACCTCAAGAGCCGCGACTTCGACCCCGGCCGCCTCGGCTCGTTCGCGCACCTGGCGTTCAACATGCACGGACACGTCGCCCCGCAGGAGTGGGCCGACATCATGCCGCAGATCCTGCACGTGCACGCGAAGTTCTACGACATCGACGAGAACGGGCAGGAGCCGGCGATCGACTACCCCGAGCTCGTGCGCGTCTTCGTCGAGAACGGCTACCGCGGGTACTGGTCGAGCGAATGGGAGGGTCACGCGTTCGCGGAGCTCGGCGAGGTCGACCCGCTGCTGCTCGTGCGCAAGCAGCACGACCTGATCCGCAAGTCGATGAGGGAGCTGCAGCCCGCGTGACCACTGAGCTCGATGTGAAGGAGACCCCCGACTTCCGCCGCATGCCGATCGCGGATGCCGTCCGCTGGCTCGCCGAGCACGGTGAGCCGGCCGACCCGCGGACGGATATCGATACGGCGTCGCTGAAGCGCCGCTTCCCGCACCTCGCCGCCGTGGAGACCGCCGACATCCGCATCGACGGACCGCACCGCCGGCTCGTTCCGGCCAGGCTGTATCGGGATGCCGCGGCCCCGGCATCCGGTCGTGCCCTGGTTTGGGTGCACGGCGGCGCGTTCATCGGCGGCTACCTCGACATGCCCGAAGCCAACTGGGTCGCGCTCGAACTCGCCGCGCGCGGCATCCCGGTGCTCTCGGTCGACTACGTCAAGTGCCTCGGCGACGTGCACTTTCCCGAGCCGACCGACGAGGTGCGCACCGCGTGGGAGCACGCGCGTGCGCATGCGGAAGAGCTCTTCGGGGTCGACGCCGACGCACTGCTGCTGGGCGGGGCGAGCGCGGGCGGCAACCTCACCGCGGGTGCGGTCGCGCAGCTGAGGGATGCCGGCGAGCCGGTGCCCGCCGGGCTGATCCTCGTGTATCCCGCCGTGCACCCGAACGGTCCCGAGGCGTCGGCCGAGGTAGATCTCGCGTCGCCGCACGGGCAGCTTGCGATGAACTTCGCCGGCTCCCCAGAGGCTCTGCGCGACCCGCACGCGTTCGCCGCGCTCGGGCGGGTCGACGGGTTCCCGTCGACGCTCGTCGTCGTCTGCGAGAAGGACGACCTGCGCCCTTCGGGCGAGGCGTTCGCGCGTCAGCTCGCGGATGCCGGCATCGCGGTGGACCTGCACCTCGAACCTGGTGCCGGCCACGGCCACATCAACGAGCCGTCGGATCCGACGGCGCTGCCGACGATCGAGGCGATCGCCGGGTGGATCAGGGCCGGCGCATGAGCACCTTCACCAACCCGATCCTCGCCGGCGACCGGCCCGACCCGGCCGATCATCAAGGTCGGCGACGAGTACTGGATGACCTACTCCTCGTTCGAGGCTGCCCCGGGTCTGCTGCTCTACCGCTCGAGCGACCTCGTGAACTGGACGTACGAGTGCGCCGCGCTGCCCCATCCCGTCGGCAACACATTCGCCGTCGACATCGCCGAGCACGATGGTCGATTCTTCATCTACATCCCGTTCATCCCGACGCCGTGGTCGACGCTGACCGACGCGTCGATCTTCGTGATCCACGCCGATGCGATGAGCGGACCGTGGTCGGAGCCGATCGATCTCGGCATCCGTGGAGTGATCGACCCCGGCCATGTCGTCGGCGAGGACGGCACGCGCTACCTCTTCACGAGCGGGGTGCGCCGCATCCAGCTCTCCGACGACGGCCTGTCGACAGTGGGCGAACTCGAGAAGGTCTACGACGGCTGGCGCTACCCCGACGAGTGGATCACCGAGGCGTACGCGCTCGAGGGCCCGAAGCTCTTTCGGCGCGGCGAGTGGTTCTACCTCGTCAGTGCCGTCGGCGGCACCGGAGGGCCCCCGACCGGGCACATGGTGATCGTCGCGCGGTCGCGGTCGGTGAACGGACCGTGGGAGAACCACCCCCGCAACCCGATCGCCCGCACGGAGGACGCGTCCGAGTCGTGGTGGTCGCGCGGCCACGCGACGCTCGTTCCCGGTCCGGCCGGCACGGCCGACGACGAGTGGTGGATGATCTCGCACGGCTACGAGAACGGATACCGCACCCTCGGCCGGCAGATCCTGCTCGAGCCGATCCGGTGGGGTGAGGATGACTGGCCCGAGGCGGTCTTCCGTGACATCGGCGGCCCGATCGACGCTCCCGTCGGGGCCGTCGCCCAGACCACGTCTCCGGACATCGCCGATGACTTCTCGCAGCTCGAACTCGGCAGGCGCTGGACCTTCCACGCCCCCGGTCCCGGCGAGGCCGATCGCGCGCGGGTCGATGGCGGTTTGGTGCTGAAGGGCAAGGGCACCTCGCCCGCTGACACCTCGCCGCTCGCGATGCTCACCGGAGACCGCGCATACGAGATCGAGGTCGAGGTCACCGTCCAGCCCGGTGTCGAGGCCGGCCTTCTGCTCTTCTTCAACAACCGGCTCTTCTGCGGCATGGGCATCGACGGCGAGCGGATGCTGAGCTATTCGGGCGGCATCCGCACGCACTGGCGTGAGCCGGCTCCGGCCACGGACCGCTTGACGCTGCGGTTGCGCAACGACGAGCACATCGTCACCGGCTGGTACCGCGTGCCGGGCGGGGAGTGGACGCGTCACGGCATCCGCTACGAGACCTCGGGCTATCACGTCAACACCGTCGGCGACCTGCTCAGCCTTCGCCCGGCGCTGTACTCGGCCGGCGTCGGCGAGGCGCGATTCCGCGACTTCCGCTATCGCGCGCTGCGCTGATCGCTCCGCAGCACCCCCGCATTCGACATACGACAGGATCATCATGACCGAGCACGTCACCGCCGCAGCACGGCCGTGGACCCTTTCGACCGAAGCGCCGTTCGCGCTGCGTCGCGACGGCGCGCCCGCCCTGCTCGTCGGCGGGCAGGTGTTCAACTCGGCCTCCTCGTCGCCGAAAGCCATCGCGGACTCGTTCGCGCACGTGCGTCGTGTCGGCGCCAACGTGGTGCTCTCGCCGGTGAGCTGGGCGCTGAGCGAGCCCGTCGAGGGAACCTTCGACTTCTCGCTCGTCGACATCATGCTCGCCGAGGCCCGCTCGCACGGGCTTCGCCTGGTGCTGCTGTGGTTCGGCGCGTTCAAGAACGCGGCATCCACGTATGCGCCCACCTGGGTGCGCGGCAACCCGGAACGGTTCCCCCGCGTCGTGGTCGAGCCGAAGGGCATGCAGGCCTTCAGCTACGAGGGAGCCACCGCGAAGCCGGTGCTCTCGGTCTTCAGCCCCGAGCTGCGCGAGGCCGATGCGAGAGCCTTCGAGGCGCTCATCCACCACCTCGTGGATGCCGACCCCGACGGCACGGTCGTGATGGTGCAGGTCGAGAACGAGTCGGGTCTGCTCTCGGACAGCCGCGATCGCAACGAGCTGGCCGAGGCGGCGTGGAACGACCCGGTGCCCGACCGAGCTGGTCACGCACGTGCGCGCGACGGCGTCCGGCAGCACGTCCGCCCGACGGCTCTGGGAATCCGCCGGCAGCCTCGAAAGCGGCTCATGGCCGGAGGTCTTCGGCAACACCCCCGCAGCCGATGAGGTCTTCATGGCCTGGGCTCTCGCGACCTACGTGGAGCACCTCGCCGCCCGCGGCCGCGCGATCGCCGACATCCCGATGTTCGCCAACGCGTGGCTCGGCCCGCAGCCCGGACAGGACACCCCCGGCCAGTACCCCAGCGGAGGCCCGACCTCCACCGTGCTCGACATCTGGCGCGCCGCAGCTCCGTCGCTCGCCTTCCTCGGGCCCGACCTCTACGTGCACGACGCCGACGCCGCGATGGCCCAGTATGCGACCGGCATCCAGCCCTTCTTCGTTCCGGAGTGCCGTCTCAGCCCGGCCGAGCTCGTCCGCGCGATCGGCACGTACGGGGCCGTCGGATGGTCGGGGTACGGGCTGGACCTCGCCAATCCCGATGCGCAGCTCGCGGCGACGATCGCGTTCGTGGCGGGCCTGGAGAGCGAGATCGCGGCGGCGGCGCTGCGAGGCGGCATCGACGCCGTCGTTCTCGAGCCCGGCGTGGATGCCGAGACCCGTCAGATCGACGGCGTCGAGATCACCGCGCGCGGCGCACGAGCGCTGTTGCGGCGGATGCTGCTCGATGCCGGGGTGAACATCCCCGACACCGCGCTCGAGGTGCCCGATGAGACCGTCGCCAGTGCGCAGATCAGAACTGCCGGCGAGACGCGGCCGTTCGCCCTGATCGCCGCGACCGGCGACGACGGCTTCCTCGTGATCGGACGCGAGGTGACGCTGGACTACTTCGCCGCCGATGCTCGGGTCGAGATCGACTCGGTGCAGGAACTGCTCCTCGAGGACGGGCGCGTCACCGACGGTCGGGTTCTCAATGGCGACGAGCGACTGATGATCCTGCCGAACGACCGGGTCGGTGCGGCCCGCGTCCGGCTCGTGCGGCTCTGACGGAACGGAGCGGTGATGACGCAGGAGGATCAGGAAGCCGCTCCGGTGGGGCGTGGTGGGAGCAAGCGTCATCAGCCGCCAGATGGTGTCGGACTTCGCCCTCGTGCCCGGTGCGACGGTCGGTGCTGTCGTCTCGCGTGACGTCGCGCGCGCAGCCGCGTTCGCCGAGGAGTTCGGCATCGCCGCGAGCTACTCGCGCAGGCACGACATGTTCGCCTCCGACGTCGATGCCGTCTACATCGCGACGCCGCACGTCACGCACTTCGACATCGCCTCCGAGGCGATCGCGGCCGGAAAGCACGTGCTGTGCGAGAAGCCGCTCGGAATGAACGAGCGTGAAGTCCGCGAGCTGGCGGCCCGGGCAGCAGATGCCGGCGTCTTTCTGATGGAAGCGATGTGGATGAAGTTCAATCCGCTCTACGCGCGCCTGGCCCAGCTCATCGCCGACGGAGTGCTGGGCGAGGTGCGCAGCGTGCGGGCCGCGTTCGGCGCCGCCTTCGCGCAAGACGGCAGCAGCCGATGGATGCCGGGCGGCAGCACCCTGCTCGACCAGGGCATCTACCCGGTCACGCTCGCCCACATGCTGCTCGGCACGCCCGAGACCGTGTTCGCCCGGGGGACCGTGCGCGAGGACGGCGTCGACCTGCGCGAGGACTTCACGCTCGGCTACGCGGATGCGCGCTTCGCGCACGGTGCCAGCTCGATGGTCGAGTGGATCGATCCGTCAGCGGCCATCAGCGGCACCGACGCCTACGTGACGATCGGCGGAGGCTTCTGGTACGCCTCGCAGCTGACGATCCACCATCCGCTGCCGTGGGGCCAGCGTCGCCAGGAGGTCGTCGAGGTCGAGCGCGAGGGCAACGGCTACGTTCCGATGCTGCGCGCGGTCACCGACGCGATCCGGGCGGGCGCTCTCGAGCACCCCGTGCACACGGCCGCCGCGACCGCCGAGATCTACGCGACCTGCGACGAGATCCGGCGCCAGATCACCGTGTGACGGTCAGCGTCATCCGCTCTGAGTCAGTGCCGTCGGTGATCGTGAGCACGAGTTCGCCCGGCTCGAGGACGAAGCGATCCTCGTCGTCCCAGAATCCGAGTTCGTCCGCACCCAGCTCGAACGACACGGACGCCGCCTCGCCGGCAGCGATCGTCACCCGTCGGAAGCCGCGCAGCCGCTGCACCGGCTGGGCGAGTGAGGCGATCGGGTCGGACAGGTAGACCAGCACGACGTCGTCGCCGTCCCGCTCGCCGACATTTCGCACCGTGGCGGAAGCGCTGACGCGTGCACCGGCGCGAAGCTCGGCGAGCGAGATCTGCGGAGCAGAGAGGGATGCCGCCTCCACGCGGAACGTGGTGTAGCTCAGCCCGTGCCCGAAGGAGAACCGCGGTCCCCGCTCGAGGTCGAGGAATTTCGAGGTGTAGTAGTCGTCGAGGTTGTTCGGCCCCTGCAGGCCGACGTCCCAGCGGTCCGCAGACATCGATCCGCCCGTGCGAGCCGGTCGCCCGGTGCTCTCGGCGTCGTGGTGGATCGGTATCTGTCCGACCGCTCGGGGGAAGGTCATCGGCACGCGACCGCCGGGATTCACTGCGCCGGCGACGACGCGCGCGATCGCCTCAGGTCCGCGGGTGCCGAGGTGCCAGGTCAGGAGCACCGTGGGGGCGCGATCGATCCAGTCCTCGACGACCAAGGGGCGGCCGGTGGCGAGCAGCACGATGAACGGCACGCCGGTGTCGGCGATCGCGTGGATGAGCCGCTCCTGATCGCCCGGCAGGCGGATGTCGGCCCGTGAGCTCGCCTCGCCCGAGATCGAGCTGGGTTCGCCGACGGCGATGACCACCAGGTCGTTCTCACCGGCCAGACGCGCGGCCTCGCGGATGTCGCCGTCCGACGGCTCCAGGAAGTCCGCGCCCGGGGCCACCGTCCACGTCGCGTCCGGCAGAGCAGCGCGCAGCGCGTCGTCGAGAGAGCCCGCCTCGGCGCCGAAGTGCTGCACCCAGGCGCCGAGATGATCGGTGCTGGTCGCGTACGGGCCCGTCAGCAAGACGCGCTGCGCGGCCGGCCCGATCGGCAGCATCCGGTCGTCGTTCTTCAGCAGCACGATCGAGCGCTCGGCCGCCTCCTGGGCGATCCGCAGCGTCTCTGGCGTCGGCACGGATCGCTCGGTCGCGGCATCCGTGTACGGATTCTCGAACAGTCCCAGCGCTGTCTTGAGCCGCAGCACGCGCATCACCGCGGCGTCGACGCGAGCGGCATCGACGCTGCCGGGCTCGATCAGCGGCACGCCGTCGCGTGCGAGTTCGGATCCGCCCATCACGATGTCCAGCCCCGCCGCCAGTGCCTGTCGACACCGCGCCGGGCTCGTCGGCGGCGACACCGTGTACGACGAGCTGGGCGACGCCGTCGGCATCACCGACGACCACGCCGCCGAAGCCGAACTCTCCGGTGAGCACATCGGTCAGCAAGCGCCGATGCGCGTGCATCGGTGTGCCGTTCAGGGAGTTGAAGGCGGCCATGACGGATGCCGCTCCTGCGGTGACGCCGGCACGGAAGGGCTCGAGATACGTCTCGCGCAACCGGCGCCGCGAGACATCGGTCGTGTTGTAATCGCGCCCCGCTTCGGCCGCGCCGTAGGCGACGAAATGCTTGAGGCACGCGGCGACGGCATCGCTCGCGCTGAGGTCACCGCCCTGATAGGCGCGCACCTTCGCGGCGCCGAGAGCCGCGGTCAGGAACGCGTCCTCGCCGAATCCCTCCACCACGCGGCCCCAGCGCGGGTCGCGGGTCACATCCACCATCGGCGAGAACGTCCAGTTCACTCCGCCCGATCGGGCCTCGGCAGCCGAGACGCGAGCGTCCGCCGCGGCGACCGACGGGTCGAAGCTCGCGGCCTGCGCCAGCGGCGTCGGGAAGATCGTGAACTGACCGTGGACCACATCCAGCCCGATCAGGAGCGGAATGCCGTGCCGGCTCTCTTCGACCGCTGCCCGCTGCAGGGCATTCGTCGCCACCGCGCTCTGCGGCCAGAACAGCGCGCCGATTCCGCCGCGCGCGAGCGCCAGCGCGTCGTCCTCGTCGCGGCGCCAGATGATCTGCAGCTGCCCGAGCTTCTCGGCCCACGTCATGCGTGCCAGCAGGTCGTCGAGGTTCGGAGTGGTCATCATGTTCCCTGCTGAAGTGAGTGGAAATGGCGGTGGCCGCCCGGGGGGATCCCCGAACGGCCACCGCGTCTGTCGGCGGGAAGGCTACTCGCCCCAGGCCGCATCCATTTCTTCAAGCACCTGGTCGACCGTCTTCTGACCGGTCAGCAGGCCCTGGACCCCGACACCGAGGGTGTCGTAAACGGCCGGGTTGGGCCAGGTGGCGTTGGGCAGGCCAGTGAATGCGCCGGTCTCCAGCAGGTCGCCGATCGGCTCGTAGACGGCGTTGACGTTGTCGGGCGTCGCTCCCGTGATCGGCACGAAGCCGGAGAGGTCGGCGAACTCCTGAGCCTGCTCCGGCTCGGCGAGCCAGTCGAGGAAGGTCTGGGCGGACGCCTTGACCGCGTCGTCGGAAGCGGCGTTGATGGCCCACGCGTAGTTGGCCGACGCGAGCGTGAACGGCTCCTGGCCGTCCGCCGGCGGGAACGCCTGAACCGTGAGGTCCAGACCCGTGCCCTGGCCGATGGAGATCGCCGCGGATCCCGGGACGGCCGCAGTGAGCGACGTGCCGGACCCGACGTTCTGGGTGATCGTGTCGAAGGTGCCGCCCTCGACGCCGTCCTGGAAGCATCCGCTGTCGTTCAGCGTGATGACGTCGTTCAGGACCTCTTCCCAGGCGCTGCCCACGAAGGTCACGTCACCGGCTGCGCGCTGCTCGTTCCAGTCGGGGTCGGCCTGGTACACGCGGGTGGCCGACACGAGCATGGAGAACAGGCCTGTGTTGAACGGAATGGCGCCGGCGAGCACCGTGAAGGTCTTACCGCCGTCGCGCGCGGTGGTGCACGCCTCGAGCAGCTCGTCGAACGTCTCGGGGTAGGCCTCGATGCCCACCTCTTCGCCGCCGGCGCCGTTGTAGATCAGGCCGACCGGCGCGAGCGCAGTGGGCTGACCGTAGATCTCGCCGTCTACCTCGTAGAGGTTCTCCGTGCCCTCGGGGATCACGGCCGCCGAGGTGTCGTCGAGCGGCTCGAGGAAGTCCGCCTCGGCGAGCGTGACGACCGAGATCGCCTGGCCCGTGCCCGGCGCGAGGACCATCATGTCGGCGGCATTTCCCGCCTGCAGCTGGGTGGTGACCTGCGTGTTGTAGGCGTCGGAGGGGTAGGGGATCATCTCGATCTCGACGCCGGTCTCCTCGGTGTACGCCGCCGCCATCTTCGCGTAGTAGTCGTCGGCGTCGTTCGCCTGGGCGACCATGATCGAGAAACCGGTTGAGGTCGGGTCCTCGGTGCTGTCGCCGCCGTTGTCGGCGGAACCGGAACAGCCGGCAAGAACCAGAGCACCGGCGACGGGGAACGCGAGAAGCGACCACCGGAAGTGCCGGTTTGTGGTGAGCTGTGACATTTCGAACCTTTCGTGACGTCTTTGTCGCCAGCGGTGCAGCTGGCTCGGCTTCGGGCCGCATCTCCACTGTGACAGCATTTGCACCTTTTCGACATAACGGTTGCTTATATACGGCAATAGGGGCAGTGATCCGCGTGCTCGTGCGGAAATCAGGCTCCTTGTCGTTCCACGAGCAGCCACACCACTCCGCTCAAGCCCGCGGGCCGCACCTTCGCTGTCGGTTCGAACACGCCGGTCATCGGCGCGAAGATGTCGCCGGTCGGGGAGGTCGCTTCGGCGATGAGACGGTTGCGCCACGGGTTGGCGACCTCCACCCGCAGGCGGTTGATGCCCGGGAGCAACGCCGGTGAGACCTCGAGCCGGTACGGCGGCGTCCACACGATGCCGCAGTCCTGCCCGTTGACGAACACCTGGGCGATCTCGCCCACAGACGAGAACTCCACCGACACACGAGCGTCTCGCAGGGCGAGGTCGGGTAGCACGAAGTCATGCGTGTACGTCCCGGTTCCCGAGAAGCCACGACCCACGTCCAGATCGGTCCAGAGCTCGGGGTGGGGGCTCGCGACCACCTGTTCGGTGCCCGGCAGGTCCAGACGCCACTCGCCGTCGAGCGGGACCCGCAGGTGCTCCTTTGCCGCATCGCATCGCTCATCGGCGATCACGAAGAGCGACCCGAACGGCGCCAAGGTGATCGTGACGGTTCCGGGAGATGACGGATCATGCCCCAGCGCGACGCACTCCGACCGCACCGGGTCCCAGCCGGACAGCGCGCCCGATCCCGTGGCCGGCGTGACCCGCAGCGTGAGCGACTCGCGCCGCGGGTTCGCGAGGAACGTCAGCAGCCGCCCCTCGACCCAGCGCGAGATCCGGCGGACGGGGCCTCCGTCGATCGCGAGGGCCGGCCGCAGCTGAAGCTCGCGAATCGCATCGTCCAGGTCTCCGTCCACGACGCGGCCGGCGGTACGGCCGGCGCCCCAGATGCGATCACACAGGCCACCGAACACCTCGAGGTCATCGGCGAGCGACGGGGAGGACTCCGGCCGGCGACCGACCACGGTGGCACCGGCATCCAGCAGCTCCTCGATCCTGGTCAGCGCCGCCACCGTCATGCGCCTGCTCGACCCGCCGAGAAGAAGCAGTCGGTAGTCCGCGCCGACCGACTGGATGCGTCCGTCCGCCACATGCAGGATCTCGGCGAGCGCATCCGCGCCCACGTAGTCGAAATCGAACCCTGCCGGTACCGCCGTATCGAGGGCGTCGTCGAACAGGGCGGTGACGGGCGCCTCCTCACCGGTGAACACCGCGAAATCCACGGCCGGCCGACCCGCGCTGAGCATCGCACTGCAGCGGGCGAGGTAGTCGATCCACGGACGGGCCATCCCTGCCCAGGTCTC
Organism: uncultured Actinomycetota bacterium; assembly: GCA_963781135.1. Classification (GTDB taxonomy): domain Bacteria; phylum Actinomycetota; class Actinomycetes; order Actinomycetales; family Microbacteriaceae; genus Microbacterium. The sequence continues at coordinate 168,828 of CAWADY010000009.1, forward strand.
GTTGACGGTGAACGCCTGGCCCAGGAACGGAGCGAGCGCGATGCCCGGCGGCGGTGCCGCGACCGGCTGGTGAGCGGAGGTGTGGATGCAGAACCTCGTCACCCCCAGGCAGAGTTGGAGGTCGGCGATGTGCTTGAGCGACTGCGGCGACCAGACCCACGGGTCGCCGAACGACGTGAACGCCTCGCTGCCGGTCCATGCCCTGCCGTAGACGTGTGCGACGGATGCCGCTCCCTTCAGATCCGCGACATACGTCGGTCGCGGCCCGGTCTCGGGATCGAACGTCCACATCGCGCCCATCGGGACGTCGGCGTGCGAACGCATCGCCAAGTCGTCGCCGAGCTGCGGCCGACCGTCCTCGAGCGCCTCGGCGTACGAGGTCATTCCGCGACGACGTGCCTGCGCGGCGAGGGTGCCGTAGTACTCCCGCGACAGCAGCTCTGCCAGCGTCCGCCGGTAATCGAAGAGGAAGCGATCGGATTCGACGGCGTCCCCGATGAGATAGCCGGCCAGCGCGGGCAGCCGGCGCAGCGGGTCGTAGCCTCGCAGCGCGACGAAGTGCTCGAGGATGCGGTCGGTCCAGTTCTGCGGCCCGGCCTCGATGCTGTCGCTGAGCAGCGCGCCGAACCGCGACAGCGCGTCAGGACGGGATGGATCACCGAAGCGTGCAAGGTGCGTTTCGAGATACGCCGCGACGCGCTCGCCGTCGAGCTTGTCGACCTCGAGACCGGTCGAATCGGCGGGTGCCGGGCCATTCGTCTGCCCGGTGAGTGAGGCGCCGAGCCGCAGGACCCGCCAGCGACCGGCGGGAGCGTGCCAATGCAGCATGCTGTCCGCCACGTGTTCGGTCAGGTCGAGAACCGCGTCGGGAGCGATGGCGCCGGCATCCGCTCGCGGGTCGGTCTCGACGGCGTAGTAATCGGGGACGACCCCGAACCCGGCCTTCACCTCGGCGGAGTGCACCCGGCTCGAGCTGCGCAGCGCGAACTCGGAAACCAGGAAGGCATCGGAGCGGCGCAGCACAGGCGGGATCCGCACGCCGTCCGCCATCGGCGGCAGTGCCTGCGCCGCGGCGGCACCCGACAGCACGAGGCGGAAGCGGCGCGCCGTGACCGGCGCGAAGCTCGCTGAGCGTGCCGGCACCGACGTCGCATCGAGCGTCACGACATCTCGGTACGCGACCCCGTCGTCGCCGGCCTGCAGCGTCGCGATCGGTGGAGGCGCTGCTCCGAAGCCGCGCGGGCCCGGCATGCCGATGACGACCGACCGGACGGTCACCGGCTCGGCGAAGACCTGCTCCACCCAGGCCGTCGACTCCGCATCTGGGTCCCGCGGCAGCGCAAGGCTGCTCCCGAAAGAGCCGTCGACGAGGCAGGACCAGTCCGCGATCGGAGCCGAGGCGTGCACGCTCGCCGGGGTGAGCGCGTCGTGCGCCGGGTCGTAGGGCAGCGCCAGCACGACCCAGTCGGTCGCGAAGGGGGCGGCATCCGATGCTCCCCAGCGGTGGCGCGCGTCAGCAAGCCGGGGTCTGGGGCGGAGCCCCAGATAGGACAGTCCTGAAACAGACCCGCCACCGCCGGTAGGGGCGGGAGCGCGATGTGCACCGCCTTGCCGCCGTCGACGACGACCTCGGACCACACGACCTTCTTCATCGCATCGCCGGCCCGAACCCACGGGCCGCCGGCGGCGCTCCATCCCGATGAGGTGGCGACGGCCAGCTCCAGATCGAGCGCATCGGCGGTGCGCACCGCGGTGTCGATCGCGTCGGCCCATGCCGACGTTCCCGGGCGCACCGGCTCGGGCACGACGAGGGGCACTCCCATGCCACCGTCGAACAGCTGAACTCCCCGGACGCCGACACTATGCAGCCAGGCGAGATCCCGCTCGATGCCGGCGGGGTCGATGTTGCCGTCCATCCAGTGCCACCAAGCGCGCGGTCGCGCCTCATCCGGTGGGTCGACGAAGGCGTTCCAGAGCCGGTCGAATTCGTCGTCGTCGTCAGTGGTCACACCGAAGCATCCTGTCACCGCCAGCACGAGCACAACGGGGTGCGACCGCCGCCCGACTTATAGCGGATATCGCTAGAACTAATGTGTGATTTCGACGCAAGCGTGTGATAGTGGATCGAGGCGCTCACGTTCACCCCGAGCGCTTTGACGACGAGGTCAGAGAGCAGATGACAGTGACGATCGACGAGAACAGTACTCGCACCCTCACCGTGCCCCCTGAAGCACGGCGTACGCCACGACCTCGTGGCCGCAAGCCGCTGATCAGTTACGGGCACTGGTGGTGGGCGCTGCCCGCGGTCATCCTGGTGATCGGCGTGCACTACGTCGCCACACTTACCGGTGGGTTCTTCGCCTTCACGAACTGGACCGGTCTGGGAGACTGGGAGTTCATCGGCCTCGACAACTTCGTGCGCATCTTCAACGATCCGCTGCTGCTCGGCGCGGTGTGGAACACCCTCTTCCTCGCGTTCGGGTCGGTCATCCTCACCAACGTCTTCGGCCTGCTGTTCGCCCTGGCGATCAACCGGATGCTGAAGACCCGGTACATCCTGCGCACGCTGATCTTCATGCCGGTCGTGCTCTCTCCGCTGGCTGTCGCGTATGTCTGGAAGTTCATCTTCCAGTTCAACGGCCCCCTGAACGGCCTGCTCGGATTCCTCGGCCTCGAGGAGTTCCAGAAGGTGTGGCTCGCCGACCCGACCTGGTCGATCTGGGCGATCCTGATCACGGTGGTCTGGCAGCAGACCGGTTTCGTGATGGTGATCTACCTCGCTGGGCTGGCATCCGTGCCGGTCGAGGTCGAGGAGGCGGCGGCGCTGGACGGCGCGGGCGTGTGGGGCCGGTTCTGGAACGTCACCGTCCCCGCCATCCGTCCGTCGATCGCGATCGCGACGACACTCGGCATCATCCAGGGGCTGCGCATCTTCGACCAGATCCTCGCGCTCACCGGTGGAGGACCGGCAGGGGCCACCGAGACCCTCGCCACCGAAATCTACAAGCAGGCCTTCTCGCTCGGGCAGTTCGGCTTCGGCTCAGCACTCGCACTCGTCCTCACCGTCATCATCCTGGCGTTCGCCATCCTCCAGCAGTACGTCACCCGCGACCGCGACGCCGCCGGAAGGGCCTGACTCATGTTCCGTTACACCAAACTGACCGCGGTCCGCGAAGTGATCGTCTGGATCATCACCCTCGCGATGCTGCTGCCGTTCTACATCCTGATCGTCACCTCGCTCAAGTCCGACCAGGAGGCGCTGACCACCAGCGCGGTCGCCCCACCGACCTCGATCGACTTCAGCGCGTTCGTCGAAGTGCTCACCACGACCGGACGCAACAGCATCCCGATGAGCATCCTCAACAGCGTGATCATCACCGCAGGCGCCATCTTCGGCCTGGTCCTGTTCGGCTCGGTCGCCGCCTATGTGATCGCTCGTCGCACCCGCCGGTGGACCACGTTCACTTACTACCTGGTGCTGATCGCGATCATCCTGCCCGCGCAGCTGGGCACCGTGCCGCTGTACATCGGTGCCCGCAGTGTGGGGCTGACCGGCAATGCCATCGGGATGATCCTGCTGTGGATCGGCATCCTGCTCCCGTTGTCGGTCTTCCTCTACGCGAGCTTCTTCCGGGGCCTGTCGACCGAGTACGAAGAGGCGGCGGTCATCGACGGCGCCACGCCGACACAGGCGTTCTTCCGGGTGGTGCTGCCGCTCATGGCGCCGGCGACCGGAACAGTGGCGATCCTCGCGGGGCTGATCGTCTGGAACGACTTCTTCAACTCTCTGATCTTCCTCGGCGGATCGGAGACGCAGACCCTGCCGGTCGCGATGTACACGTACGTCGGCGGACTGGTCTCGGCCTGGAACAAGATCTTCGCGGTCGTGATCATCTCGATGATCCCGATCCTGGCGTTCTACATGTTCGCGCAGAAGCGCTTCATCCAGGGCTTCGCCGGTGGACTCAAGGGCTGACCGCGGCCGCCTCGGGCTCGATCGGCTCGACGAAGCGGTCGCCCGCGGCGACCTCGGACTGCACCTCACGGGCCGCCTCGAGGAAGATCGAGCGCATCCACGCGTGCTCGGGGTCGCGGTCGTGCACGGGGTGCCACCACAGCGCATTCGCCGTGGGCGTCGCATCGAAGGGCGGTTCGAGGATGCGGAGGCCGGCCAGTCGGGCGACTTCGGGGGCCAGGGCCGCCTGCACCAGACCGAGCCGGTTCGTGCCGACGATGAAGTGGCCGAGCGCCAGGAAGCTCTCCACCACCACGTCGACGACGGGCTCGAGTCCGAGCATCTGCAGCTGGCGCCCGGCCGAAGTGAAGGCCGAACGCGAGCGGTACGTGAAGACCCACGGGCACTGGGCGAGGATCTCCATGCTCAGTCCGTCGGCGACGAGCGTGTTGGACTCGTCGGCCACGACCACCCAGCGGTCGCGCCACAGGTCTTCGTAGGGGAGGTCCGTCAGGTAACCGTGCGGGATGACCATCGCGTCGACCGAGCGCAGGCTGTTGGCGGCATCGTCCACGATCGGGGTGTTGTGGAGCATGAAGCGGAAGCGCACCCCCGGTGCCGTCCGCGCCGCCACGCGCGAGACGGCCGCACCGATCGTGGCGAAGCCGTAGTCGGAGCCGTAGATCGAGAACTCGCGCGTCGATTCGTGCGGCGTCCAGGTCGCCTGGCTCTCGAACACACGGCGCGCGGCATCGAGGGCGATCGTCGTGTGCTCGGTGAGCCGCAGCGCGAGAGGAGTCAGTTCGTAGGCGTTGCCTCGACGCGCGAGGATCGGGTCGTTGAAGTGGTTGCGCAGTCGCGCCAGCGAGGCGCTCAGCGCCGGCTGACTCAGGTGCAGACGCTCGGCCGCGCGCGTGACACTGCGCTCGGTGAGCAGGGCGTCCAGCGCAACCAGCAGGTTGAGATCCAGGCGCGACAGGAGCGGGGAATCGGCCACGGCGATGTGATCCTTCGTCCGACGTCGGGTGTGCCGCCCATCTTATCCAGCCGATCTATTCCGGCGGCACCCATCATTCGTCGAAGCGATGCCGCCTGATCCAGACGATTCACCTCCCATCGATCAGGAAGAACGTCCATGACATACCAGCTCGCACCCAACATCGAACTCCTCTTCACCGAGGCCGGCGACTATCACGACCGCGTTCGCGCGGCCGCGGCATCCGGATTCACCGCCGTCGAGATGTGGGGCCCGACCGGGGTCAGATGCCCCCTCGACGCCCAAGGATCTGCCCGCGCTCAAGGCTGCGCTCGACGAGACCGGCACCCAGATGACGGCGCAGCTGTCCGAGCCGCGCACGCAGTTCATGATCCCGCCGTGGGATCACTCGGAGTTCTTCCGCAAGCTCGATGAGGGCGTCGAGATCGCGCACTTCCTCGGCACGCCGCGCATGGTGGTCGGCAGCGGCACCGGATTCGGCGGCTGGAAGCGGCAGGTGCAGCTCGACAAGCTCATCGAGATCTACCAGAAGGCGATCGCGCAGATCGAGGGCTCGGGGATCACGCTCGTGCTCGAGCCGGTCAACGTGCGCGTCGACCACCCCGGTTCGCTCCTGGACCGCACGAGCGAGGGCGTCTACGTCGCCCGGGGCGTCGACTCGCCGTTCTTCGGCGTGCTCTACGACATCTACCACTCGGCCGTCGAGGGCGAAGACATGGCCGCGGAGCTCGCGAACGCCGGTTCGATCGTGAAGTACGTGCAGCTCGCCGACACCGATGGACGAGGTGAGCCGGGCACCGGATCGCTGGACTGGCCCGCGACGCTCGCGACGCTGCGCTCGTCGGGCTACGACGGACCGATCGGCCTCGAGTACTACCCGACCACCGAGTCGTCGGAGTCGGTGAAGCTCATCCAGAAGCTCGCGGCGGACGCATGAGCGAGCGCGTCTACCCGGCATCGGTCGACGTCGCCATCGTCGGCAGCGGACCAGCCGGTGCCACCTACGCGCGGATCCTGAGCGAGCAGGCGCCGAGCGCCTCGATCGCGGTGTTCGAGGTCGGCCCGACCGTCACGAACCCTCCCGGCGCGCACGTGAAGAACATCGCCGACCCCGCCGAGCGCGCCAGCGCGCAGACGCGGTCGGAGGGACCGCACGCGCAGGAGAGTGCCGATCGCACGGGCGGCATCGTCAAGACCACTCAGCGCCGGGCCCGCCCGGGAACGTTCCTGCTCGAGAGCGGCTACCAGGTCGAGGGCGAGGATGGCCTGCCCGTGGCCGCCATGTCGAGCAACGTCGGTGGCATGGCGGCGCACTGGACCGGCGCGTGCCCGCGGCCGAATGACAGCGAACGGATCGCGATCCTCGACGCCGACGGCAGCTTCGACGAACTCCTCTCCGAGGCCGAGCGCCTTCTGGGCGTGACCACCGACGCGTTCGACAGCTCGCCCTACGGCGATCTGGTCCGCACGCGCCTGGCTGCCGCCGAGGACGCCGGACGCATCGCGGCGACGCGCGTGCAGCGGATGCCGCTCGCGGTGCACCGCCGAGACGACGGCAACCTCGTCTGGTCGGGCTCGGACGTCGTGTTCGGCGATGTCACCCGCGCCAACCCCCGGTTCACGCTCTTCGACGAATCCCTCGTCACGCGCGTGCTGGTCGAGGACGGCCGCGCCGCGGGCGTCGTCGTCACCGATCGCCGTACGGGCGAGAGCGCAGAAGTCCGAGCGAAGTTCGTGGTCGTGGCCGCGGACGCGCTGCGCACTCCGCAGTTGCTCTGGGCATCCGGCATCCGTCCTGACGCCCTCGGCCGCTACCTCAACGACCAGGCGCAGATCGTGTTCGCGGTCCGCATCCGCGATCTGCCCACGAACGACGCCGGTGACGGCAGCGCAACAACCGGACTGAGCGAATACAGCGGAGTGACGTGGGTGCCGTTCACCGACGACATGCCCTTCCACGGGCAGGTGATGCAGCTCGACGCCTCGCCGGTCAAGCTCGCCGAAGACGACCCGGCCGCGCCCGGCTCCATCGTGGGCCTCGGCCTGTTCTGCGCGAAGGATCTGCAGGCCTCGGACCGCGTCGAGTTCTCCGAGCACGATGTGGACGGCTACGGGATGCCGGCGCCCACGGTGCACTACCAGCTCACGGCGCGCGACCACGAGGTGATCGCGCGGGGCAAGGACGAGATCGTGCGCCTCGGCAAGGCGGTGGGCGAGCCCCTCGACGACAGTGCCTTCGTGATGCCTCTGGGCGCGTCGCTGCACTATCAAGGGACGACCCGCCTGGGCGCCGCCGATGACGGCTCCAGCGTGTGCTCGCCCCAGGGCGAAGTGTGGGGCGTGCCGGGGCTGTTCGTTGCCGGCAACGGCGTCATCCCCACCGCGACCGCGTGCAACCCGACCCTGACGGGAGTTGCTCTCGCCGTGAACGGCGCCCGGGCGATCTCGGAGAAATTGGCAGATCGCTGAACTGCGGTCTTGCTTATGTCTGATTCAGACATTAGAGTGTAGAAACAATGACAAAGATGTCGGGCCGGCTGAGCCGGCCCCGAACCAGGAGGTTCTCGTGATCCCCGATCGCATCATCGAGCAGGGAACGCTCACGACCACGAACGGGCGCACGGCCGTCGAGGTCCGGCTGCCCTGGTATCGCGCGCTGCCCGGCTCGTGCATCGCCGGCGCGAAGCTGAGCATCGACGGCGTGGAGGCTCCGGCGGACTCGCTGCGCTGGAGCATGAACGGCCGCGAGTTCGGCTTCCCCGAGCTCGTCGACGAGACAGGGGAGTGGTGGTTCCCCACCGACTCGGCCGTGCTGTCCGGCGAACTGCCGGTCGCTCCCGGCGAAGACCACGAGGTCCGCGTCGACCTCACGCTCTACATCCCGTACATCATCATCTCGGACACCGAGACGCTCCACATCGAGGAGCACGACATCAAGACCATGAAGGCGGTGGCGGCATGACCGATCTCGGCACGCCCATCCAGGGCGTCACGCTCTACAGCTTCACCCGCGCGTTCCACGGCCGCGAGTACGACCTCGAACAGCTGATCCGAAAGGTCGCCGCCGAGGGCTACGGCCCGGGGCTCGAGGTCATCGGATTCTCGAGCTTCCGCGGCTTCCCGCAGATCGAGGACTCGTTCGCGGGATGGTTCCGCGACCTGGTCGACGAGGTCGGCCTGGTCACGACCTCGCTCGCCGTGAACGCCGATATCGGCATCCATCGCGATCGTCTGCTCACCCAGGACGAGCTGATCGAATACATGACCCTGCAGATCAAGGCGGCCGCGAAGCTCGGCTTCCCGATCGCGCGCGTGCAGATCTCGATCGAGCCCGACTCGATGGAGGCCCTCGCGCCGATCGCCGAGGCGCACGGTGTCACGCTCGCCCTGGAGGTGCATGCGGACCAGTACGCATCGCACCCGCGCATCCTGAAGCTGCGCGACCGGTACGAGAAGGTGGCCTCCCCGTACCTCGGCTTCACGATGGACTGGGGCGCGACCGTCAGCGGCTTCGCTCCCTCGCTCATCGAGGCCTACCGCCGTCGCGGTGCCTCTGAGGAGCTGCTCGGCAAGGTCGTCGAGCTCTGGGACACCTACTACGAGCAGGGTCCGCCGGCCGATCAGGCCCAGCACGGCCAGCGCTTCGGGTCGTTCATCGGGCTGGCGGCGCAGAACGGTCGCCCCGACCTGGGCATCGACTTCGGCATCAACGGCACCGGCTTGTTCGGCCCCGCGCGGGTGGACGACTGGCTCGAGATCATGCCCTGGATACGCCACGTGCACGGCAAGTTCTTCGGCATCGACGAGAACGGCGAAGAGCCGTCGGTTCCCGTCCGCGACCTGATCCGCCTGCTCGTCGAGAACGGGTACTCCGGCGCGATCTCCAGCGAGTACGAGGGCTGGCACTGGAACTACTGGCAGAGCCCGTTCGAGATCATCGCCGGAGAGCAGGCTGTTCAGCGTTCAGCCGCTGCCGACGCCGGCTCACGCATGATCACGGATGCCGCCGAGGCGCGCAGCATCCTGAACACCCACCTCGCTCAGCCCGTCCGCGGCTGACCGACTCTCGACCCTTCGACACGCTCAGGAAGACATCATGACTGACGACAACGGCATCGCCGGCACCGGGATCAAGCTCGGCATCACCCTCTACTCGCTCACCTCGGAATTCGCCGCGGGCCTCTACACGCCCGAGACACTGATCCAGGCTGCGGCCGAGCACGGCCTCGGCCCGGGAATCGAGTTCAACATCGCGCAGATGCTGCGCACCTACCCCGACGTCGACGACGAGTTCGTCAAGATCTGGCGCGACAGCATGGACCGGTACGAGCTCGAGCCCAGTGCGGTCGGCACGAACCTCGACATGGGCCGCCGCAAGGACCGTGACATGACGCCCGACGAGGAGCACGACTTCCTCGCGCGTCAGCTCAAGACCGCGCACACGCTCGGCTTCAAGAAGATCGTGATCCGCTCGCACGGCAAGGAGCTGCTGCGCAGCCTGCTGCCGCTCGCCGAGAAGTACGACCAGAAGCTCGGCTACGAGATCCACGCACCGTCGGGACCCAACGACCCCCAGGTGCTGCAGATGCGAGAGATGTACGACGAGCTGCAGTCCGAGCGCCTCGGCTTCACGGCCGACTTCAGCTCCACGATGCACTCGCTCTCGCCGACGCTGCTGCGCACGCTCGGTCAGATGGGCATGGACGAGAAGCACTTCCCGGTGATGGACGAGATCTGGCACGAGCCGACCCCGATGTACGTGCGCAACCAGAAGTTCGAGGACTACCTGACGGGAGAGGGCGTCGACCCGCTGCGCTTCGGGCCCTTCACGCGCCTCGCCTTCAACATGCACGGACTGGTGCCGCCGGAGGAGTGGCTCGACATCATGCCGCAGATGTTCCACGTGCACGCCAAGTTCTACGACATCAACGAGAACGGCGACGAGCCCGCGATGGACATCCCGCGCATCGTGCGCCAGTTCGTCGAGGGCGGCTACCAGGGCTACCTCTCCAGCGAGTGGGAGGGCCACGCGTTCTCCGACCTGGGCGAATCCGACCCGATCGACCTCGTCAAGAAGCAGCACACCCTCATGCGCAAGGCCATCGAGGACACCGTCGCCGCGAAGGAGAGCGCGAATGTCTGACACCATCGCACCGGCATCCATCGCCGAACTCCAGGCTGAACTGGCCACCCTGCGCGAAGAGGTCGCGGCCGTCCGCGGCCTCGCCCAGCGTGCGCAGGACCGCGGAGCCGTAGAGAACGTCTTCAACCGGTACATGTACCTGCACAACGCGTTCCAGGACGAGCAGATCATTCCGCTCTGGGTGAAGCGCGGCACCGAGGGCATCCGCGCCCGGTACACCAACGCGGGCGAGTACACCGAGTACGACAGCGTCATCCGCTACCACCAGGGCCGGCCGTCCCCCGAGGGCAAGCTCATCCTGCACGCCACGACCACGCCGGTCATCGAAGTCGCCGAAGACGGCAAGACGGCCAAGGGCGTGTGGCTCATGGCCGGCACCGAATCGGGCCTGACCGACCCCGAGGTCGCCAAGGAGTTCCCCGACATGTACTCGCCGGGTGAGGTGCTGGGCAAGAAGGTCTGGGCGCACTGGGTCTGGTGCAAGTACGCGATCGACTTCCTGAAGCAGGACGGCGAGTGGAAGATCTGGAAGTTCCGCTGCTACGAGCTGGCCCGCGCTCCGTTCGAGGAGAACTGGATCAGCTTCGGTCTGAAGAACCAGGGTGCGTTCGACCTCGACCTGATGTACTTCGGCGACGACGGCAAGCCGGTCTTCATGCCCCCGGCCGACCAGCCGGTGCCGGACGAGAACCACCCGTACAGCCCGTCGACCGTGCAGAAGCTGGAGCCGGTCCCACCGGTGCCGCACCACACCTTCGTCGACACCTTCCACTGATCTCACTGCCCGAACGAGGAGCCCATCATGGCCACCCACAACTCCCTCTTCTCCGATAAGGACGTCACTCGTCGCGACGACGCGATCGCGGTCGCAGTGCAGCTGCCCTGGTACCGCAGCCTCTGGCTGTCGGCGGTCGATGACGTCGCCGCATCCGTCAACGGCGTCGCGATCCCGAAGGACGACCTGCGCTTCGAGCTGAACGGCACCAGCTACCGCATCCAAGAGCTGCCCGAGCAGTGGGACACGCTCTGGTTCGTCGCCGACAAGCCCGAGGTCGTCATCCCGCTCGATCACGCTCCGGCGGCCGGTGAGAAGCTCACCGTCGAGATCGTCCTCACGATGCGCCTGCTGTACATGCAGATCATGCCGGGCGTCGACGGCGGCCCCGGCCGGTACGTGACCAACCGCGTCCCGGTCGAGCGCGAGGTCGTGCTGGCATGAGCGCGGGCACGGCGCGGCCGCTGCGCGTCGCCATGATCGGATACGGCTTCATGGGCGCCACCCACTCCGTCGGGTGGCGTCAGGCGCCGCGCATGTTCGACCTGCCGCAATCCGTCGAGATGGCCGTGATCGTGGGCCGGAATGCGGATGCCGTGGCCGCGGCATCCGAGAAATGGGGCTGGGCGGAATCCGCCACCGACTGGCGCGAGGTGATCGCTCGGGATGACATCGACATCGTCGACATCGTCACGCCGGGCGACTCGCACGCCGAGATCGCGATCGCCGCCCTCGAGGCCGGCAAGCACGTGCTGTGCGAGAAGCCGCTCGCCAACACGGTCGAAGAGGCAGAGGCGATGGCGGATGCCGCAGCCCGCGCCGCCGAGCGTGGAGTGCGCTCGATGGTCGGCTTCACCTACCGCCGCGTGCCCGCGGTGACCTTCCTGCGGGATCTCATCGCCGAGGGTGTCGTGGGCGCGGTTCAGCAGGTGCGCGCGGCGTACCGGCAGGACTGGCTCGTCGACCCGTCGATGCCGCTCGCATGGCGCCTGCAGAAGGAGCACGCGGGTTCGGGGGCGCTGGGCGACATCGGTGCGCACATCATCGACATGACCCAGTTCGTGACCGGGCAGACGGTGGATGCGGTGTCGGGCACGATCGACACGATCGTGAAGGAGCGCCCGCTGCTCGGCTCGGGCTCCGGCCTGTCCGGGACGGCTGCCGAGGGCTTCGGCGAGGTCACCGTCGACGACGTCGCGATCTTCACCGGACGCCTCTCGAACGGCGCGCTCGTCTCGTTCGAGGCCACCCGGTTTGCGACGGGGCGCAAGAATGCCCTCACGATCGAAGTCTCGGGCGACAAAGGTGCGCTCGCGTTCGACCTCGAAGACCTCAACAGCCTGCAGTTCTACGACCGCACCGCTGCCGATGACCGTCAGGGCTTCACGAAGATCCTGGTCACCGAGGCGCAGCATCCGTACGTCGCCGCGTGGTGGCCCGCCGGCCACATGCTCGGCTACGAGCACGGGTTCTCGCATCAGGTCGTGGATCTGGTCACCGCGATCGCCGAGGGCACCGACCCTCATCCGTCGTTCGCCGAGGGGCTCTCGGTGCAGCGCGTGCTCGACGCCGTCGAGCGCTCGAGCGAGAACGAATCCGCCTGGGTCCGCACTGCCGCGGGCGTGCCGGCATCCGTCTGAAGAACCCACCCGAAGGAGAGCGCGATGACGCGTCCGATCACCCTGTTCACCGGCCAGTGGGCCGACCTCCCGTTCGAAGAGGTGGCCCGCCTCGCCGGCGAGTGGGGCTACGACGGCCTCGAGATCGCCTGCTGGGGCGACCACCTCGACGTGTCGCGCTGGGACGACGCCGAGTACGTGCAGAGCCGGCTCGACATCCTGGAGCGCAACGGACTGAAGGTCTATGCGATCTCGAACCACCTCACCGGGCCAGGCGGTGTGCGACGACCCGATCGACGAGCGGCATCGCGACATCCTGTCGGATCGCGTCTGGGGCGACGGCGATCCGGAGGGCGTGCGACAGCGCGCCGCGGAAGACCTGAAGGACACCGCCCGCATCGCCGCGAAGCTCGGCGTGACCACGGTCAACGGGTTCTCGGGGTCGTCGATCTGGAAAGCGGTCGCGATGTTCCCGCCGGCATCCGAGGAGTTCATCGCGCGCGGCTACCAGGACTTCGCCGACCGCTTCAACCCGATCCTCGACGTCTTCGAAGAGGTCGGCGTGCGCTTCGCGCTCGAGGTGCACCCGTCCGAGATCGCGTATGACTACTGGACCGCCAAGGACACCCTCGAGGCGATCGGCCACCGCAAGAGCTTCGGGTTCAACTTCGACCCGTCGCACTTCGTCTGGCAGCAGCTGGACTACATCGCCTTCGTGCTCGACTTCGCCGAGCACATCTTCCACGTGCACGTGAAGGAGTCGATCACCAACCTCGACGGACGCAACGGCGTGCTCGGCTCGCACCGGCCCTGGGCCGACCCGCGCCGCGGATGGACGTTCGTCTCGACGGGGCACGGGCAGGTGCGGTGGGAGCCGCTGTTCCGCGCGCTCAACGCGATCGGCTATGACGGCCCGACGAGCGTGGAGTGGGAGGACGCCGGGATGGACCGCCTGATCGGCGCGCCCGAAGCGCTCGCCTTCGTCCGCCGGCTCGCCGAGATCACTCCGCCCGCCGCCGCGTTCGACGCCGCCTTCTCGACCAAGTAGCCGATGAAGGTCGGCATCGTAGGAGGAACCGGCAACATCTCCACGAGCGTCGTCCGCCTGCTGCAGGAGCGCGGCCACGACGTGACGTGCATCACCCGTGGCGCGTCCGGGTCGCTGCCGGACGGCATCCGTCACCTGTCGGGGGATCGGCACGACCTCGAGTGGTTCGTGCCGGCGGTGCAGCGCGAGCGCTTCGACGCGGCCATCGACTTCATCGGGTTCACTCCCGCACACGGTGCCGCGAGCCTGGAGGCCTTCCGCGACGTCGGTCACTTCATCCAGACCTCGACCGTGACCACCGTGGGCGAGACCGCCGATTGGCTTCCGATCACCGAAGACCACCCCCTGCGGCCGGCGGTGCCGTATGCGGAAAACAAGGTCGCGCTGGATCGCATGTACCAGGCGGCGTACTTCGATCGCGGGTTTCCCGCGACGATCGTCAAGCCCTCGACCACGTACGGTCGCAAGCGCGTCGTGCGGCAGGTCGGGATCGACACGCGCTGGATCCGGCGCATCCGCGAGGGCCGTCCGATCCTGCGCGTCGGAGAGGGGACCGCGCTTCATCACCTGCTGCACGTCGACGATGCGGCCCTCGGCTTCGTCGGGGTCCTCGAGCGCGAGCAGACGATCGGGCAGACGTACTTCCTGGTGAACCCGCGGGCGATGCAGTGGTCCGACATCCACGACGTCGCGATGGACGTGCTCGGGCGTGAGGTCGAGCAGGTCGGGGTCTCGGCCGACATGCTGTTCGAGCTCGATCCGCAGCGCTTCCTCATGGTGCCGGGCGTCTTCGCGAAGAACCTGCTGTACAGCGCCGCGAAGCTGCAGCGCGATGTGCCCGAGTTCCAGCCGTCGGTCTCGCTCCACGACGGGCTCGCCGACGCGTTCGAGCACCTCGAGACGGAGGGGCTCGTCGAGGACGTGCCCGTCGGTGACTGGGAAGACCGGATCATCGAGATCCAGCGCGATGCGCGCTCCCGCATTCTGAAAGGTTGAGGCAATGACCGAAGGCACGATCGGCATCGGAATCCTGGGTGCCGCCGGCATCGCCGAGCGGGCGATCGTGGAGCCGGCCCGCGAGCTGGACGGCGTCCGCGTGATCGCGATCGGTGCCCGCGATCCTGAGCGGGCACGTGCGCTGGCGGACCGCCTCGAGGTTCCCGAATCCGGCGACTACGAGTCGGTGCTGAACAACCCCGACATCGATCTCGTCTACATCCCGCTGCCGTCGACCGTGCAGGCCCACTGGGCGGTGCGGGCTCTGCAGGCGGGAAAGCACGTGCTGTGCGAGAAGCCGCTGTCGGCGAACGGCACGACCGCGGCGCAGATCGCCGAGGCCGCGGATGCGGCGGGCAGGCGCGCCTTCGTGGGGTTCCACTACCGGCTGCACGGCTTCATCATCCGGCTGCTGGAGGTACTCGACTCGGGGGTTCTGGGGCAGATCCAGCGCGTCGAGTTCGACTACAGCATCCCTCACTTCGTCGTGAAGCCCGGCAACATCCGCCTCGACGGGGATCTCGGCGGCGGGTCGTTCATGGATGTCGGGTGCTACGCCGTCGACCTGATCCGCGCAGCTTGGGGAGAGCCCACCGTGGTCTCGGCCGAGGCGGTGCTGTCGGCCGACGACCCTCGCATCGACCTGCAGACGGATGCCGTGCTGGAGCTTCCGGGCGGCATCCCCGCGTACGTCCGCTCGTCGTTCATCGGCGACGACAAGGGCAGCATGTCGCTGCGGGTCACCGGGGACGCCGCCAGCCTGGAGGCGACGAGCGTCATCGTGCCGCAGTGGGGTGCGGTGATGCGTGTGACCGCGGGCGACCGCGTGCTCATCGAGGAGAAGGCCGTCGAGGGGGAGAACAGCTATGCGCGACAGCTCGAGCATGTTGCTGCGTCGCTGCGCGACGGCTCGCCCAGCCCGCTGGACGCGGCACTCGGCGTCGGAACCATGCAGGTCGTCGACGACGTGTATCGCGCCGCCGGGCTGCAGCCGCGCTGAGGCAGGGGCTGGCGCCGAGTGCACGACCTGCGCGCGAATGGACGACCTCCCCGCGCCGAAAAGTCGTGCGTTCGACGCAAAGCCGTGCGCTCGGCGCTGGCGTGAGGCGGCGCTCCGGGTAGCCTGCGAGCATGATCGTCACCACGCCCCTCGGACCCGTTGCGGGGCGTGAGACCGAGACTCCCCACGGGTCCGTCGCGCTGTTCCTGGGAATTCCGTACGCAGAGGCTCCCGGAGCATCGGGGCGATTCCGCGTCGCAGCACCCGCGCGTGGTCACCGCGAGGTGCTCGATGCGACGACTCCCGGCCCGGTGGTGCCGCAGGACCCCGATGTCTTCCGAGCCATGCTCGGCATGCCGGCCGACCCGTGGTCGGAAGCCGGGAGCCTGACGGCGAACGTGTGGGCGCCCGTGGGCGCCAAGGGTCTTCCCGGTCATGGTGTGGGTGCACGGCGGTGGCTACGTGGGCGGCTCGAACTCGTCTCCGCGCACGGACGGTGCCCGGCTCGCCGCCGCCGGGGGAGTGGTCGTCGTCGCCCTGAGCTACCGGCTCGGGGTCTTCGGCTTCCTTCCGGCCTTCGCCGAGCTCGGCGAGGGATTCGAGGATGCCGCCAATCTCGGCATCCTCGACCTGATCACAGGTCTGGAGTGGGTCCGGGAGAACGTCGCGGCCTTCGGCGGCGACCCCTCCCTGGTCACCGTGTTCGGCGAGTCGGCCGGCGCAGCGGCGGTGGCCACGCTGCTCGGGATGCCGCGCTCGCGCGGCCTGTTCCGCCGGGCGATCATGCAGAGCGGCACAGCCGAGCGCGCCCGAACGTCCGACCAGGCGGCCGACGTGTCGGAGCGCTTCCTGCGCGCGAGCGGGCTCACGCCGGCAACGGCCCGCGAACTCCTCGCCTGGCCCGCCGAGCGCGTGCTGGACGCGCAGCGGGCCTTCACCGAGGTCGTCGCGGCGGAGTCGATCGGGATTCCGCTGCCCTACCAGCCGGTGATCGACGGGCGCAGCATCCCTCGCCTCCCGCTGGATGCCGTGCGAGATGGGGTGGGCAGTGACGTCGATCTGATCATCGGTACGAACCTCAACGAGGGCAGCTTCTTCACCACCATGGGTGAGCCGGCGGCTCTCACCGACAAGCGGTTCACCGAGGCGCTCGATACGCTTGCGCGCCAGAACTGCCCCGACGTCGAAGCGGCTGACACGACTTCGACGTACCGGTCGGAGCTCGGCGCCGAACTCGGCCGGGAGCCCACACCCACCGAGACCGTCGAGGCGTTCCTGTCGGACGTGCAGTACCGCCAGCCCAGCAATCGCCTGCTCGAGGCGCGGGCCGCGGCATCCGCTCGCACGTATTCGTACCTGTTCACCTGGCCGAGCCCCACGGTTCCGGGTCTGGGCAGCTGTCACACTCTGGACCTGCCGTTCGTGTTCCGGCAGCTCGACCATGCCGAGAACGTGCCGCTCGTCGGCGACGATCCGCCCGTCGCGCTCAGCGAGGCGATGAGCGGCGCGTGGTCGAGCTTCGCCACCACCGGTGAGCCCGGACGGGCGTGGCCCGTGTACGAGACCACGCGGCGGCTGACGCAGCGCTGGGATGCCGACACCGAGGTGCTGCCCGACCCCCGCGGGGGTCTGCGTCGCTGGTGGGCTGCCGCGCGCTGACCACCCCCTCTGCGCGAGATCACCCTGTGTTCGCGAGATCACTGCGCACCCACGGTCGTACGGCGTGACCTCGCGAACAGCGGGTGATCTCGCGACACCACGGTGTCCTGACCCGCTTCCGCTCTCTTCGTGCAGACTTCAGTAGTAATTCGGTAGATTGCACTAGCGTGAACCCATGACGACACCGGTGTTGATCGTCGGCGGAGGACCCGCCGGAATGGCGAGCGCGATTGCGCTGACGCAGGCGGGGGTGCCCTGCGAGATCGTGGAGATCTCGGAGGACTGGCGACCCGGAGGAATCGGCATCGCGCTGCAGAGCGCGCCGCTTCGAGCCACCAAGCAGCTCGGCATCTTCGACGAGCTGGTGCGGGTCGGTCGCCCGCACATGTTCATCGACATGTGCGCGCCCGATGGCACGAGGTTCGCCGAACTGCCGCAGGTCAACGTCAACGAGCCGCAGGACCCGCCGTTCCTCGGGATGGCCCGTGAGTCCCTGCACGACGTGATGGCCGCGGAGGTCCGGCGGCTCGGGGTCACGGTGCACCTGGGCGTGACGGTCGCGCGGATCAGCGAGCCCGAAGACGACGGCGTCGACGGTCGAACTGAGCAACGGACGCACCGACCGCTTCCGCTACGTGATCGGCGCCGACGGAGTCAATTCAGCGACGCGGAGGAATCTGCTGCCGAACGCCCCGTCGCCGCAGTACGCCGGTCAGATGATCTGGCGGGCCGCCGCGATCAGCCCTCCCGAGCTCGAGCGCTACACGATGCTGATCGGCGGGCCGGTTCGCCTGGGCCTTGTGCCACTGCCGGACGGCAGGCTCTACCTGTGGATGCTGGACAGCACCCTCGGCCCGGACCGCCCTCCGCGCGAGCGCATGGTGGAGCTCTTCCAGGAGCGGATCAGCCGCTTCGGCGGACCGGCCCCCGCGGTCGCGGCGCAGCTCACCGATGAGGCGCAGCTGGATCTGCGTGCCCTGCAGTGGCTGCTCGTTCCTCCGCCGTGGAGCGCCGGACGCACGCTGCTGATCGGCGACGCGGTCCACACCACCACACCGCATCTCGCCTTCGGAGCGGGGCTGGCGCTCGAGGATGCCGTCGTGCTCGGCGAACTCGCCGGTGCCGGGCTGGAATTCCCCGAACTCGCCGCCGCGCTCGCCGCCCGCCGCTACGAGCGCGCCCGCCTCGTCGTGGAGAGCTCCCTGCAGCTCTCGAAGTGGGAACAGGAGCCGGGGCCGCCGAACCCCGGCGCAGGCCGGCTCATCGGACAGACGATGGCTGCGCTCTCCGCGCCGATCTGACCCGCAGCACCGTCAGGCCGTCAAACTCTGCGCGAGATCACCCTGTGTTCGCGAGATCACCCCGCAAGCGCGGTCGCAGCGTGCGACCTCGCGAACAGCGGGTGATCTCGCGCGAGAAGCGAGCTCAGCCCTCGTGGTTGTAGTACGGCCAGGGGAGGAACCGGCGCTCGCCGCGGCGGTCGGGGCCCTCGAGGGCGACCTCGCCGGTCGCCGCCCACTCGACGCCGCGGGGGAACATGCGGATGAACTCGATGCGCCGGAACGTGTCGATGTCGTGCCCGATCGTGATCGTGAACGACCGGCCCGTGCCGTACTCGTTGATCCACGCGATCGGCTGGTCGGTGTTCATGCCGTTGAGCGCAGCGATGCCGCCCTCCGGAATCACGACGGGATAGTGCGACATCGGCCACACCGGCGCGTTCTCGTACGCCTCGAGGTCGTCGAAGGTCGTCAGCAGCACCTGTGCGCCGTCGTACAGCTGAACGCCGGTGAGGATGTCGTCGCCGGTGACGGTCCACGTCGCGGTGATGCCCTCGGTGATCGGATGCCGCGGCTCGGCGGTCTTCAGAAGCGCCTCGCCCCAGGGCCGGGGCCGAAGGCCCGTCTCGTACGCGCTCAGCTTGGCGCCGCGCATGATGTTGTACTCCTCGGGGTATCCCCACGAGTCCTCCTGCGCGGCCGACCCGTGGAACCACACGATGCCCTTGCCGTCGTCGTGCACGAAGCGCAGCAGAGCGGCATCCGTCTCGGCGCCGAACCCGACGGCCTTGTCGTGATAGCCGTCACGGCCTTCGAACACGACGATCACGACGTCGTACTTGTCGATGATCTCCGCGCCGAGGCCGCGGGGGTCCTCGACGACCCGCACCTTGAACCGCCCGGTGTCCTCGAGCAGCGTGGTCAGCCACTGGTTGTGCAGACGGAAGCTGCGGTGCTCGTTGTCGTGCTCGATCGTCATGTGTCCCGAGAGGATCAGGACGTTCAGAAGGGTCATGCGTTCGCTCCGTTCAGTGCGCGGCGAGCCAGCGCGAGGTGGTCTCGGGTCATCTGGGTGGGGTCGTCGTCGAGCCATTCATGCCCGCCCCACTCGCTGCAGAACGTGCCGGTGAAGCCGGTGCCGGCGAGCACCGCGGCGAGGTCGCGGATCGGACCGCTGACACGGTCGTCGGCGTCATCGAGGTCCCAGAACTTCAGGTGGAACGCGCCGATCCACGGCAGCACCTCGGCGATCACGGTCGCATCCGATCGCCCGAACCGCACGAGCATGTCCATGTACAGCGTGTGGACGGATGCCGGGACACCGCCCGATCGCAGAAGCCCGACGATCGCACCCACGGTGGCGGGGTCGCGCCACTGATCCCGCAGCACGGCGATGAGTTCCGCCGGCACACCGCCCGCCTCGAGACGCGCGAGATAGCTCTCGGGGACGGCAGGCATGAACATCGAGATGTCCACCAGCAGGCGCACGTGGGGGTCGTCGATGCCCACGATCTGGTCGATCGCCGCGCCCGCCTGGGGCGAGCCGGGCGTCTGCGAACCCTGGATCTCTTCGAACAGCGTGAGCCCGGTCTCGTGCAGGATCGGCAGCACGCGCTCGAGCAGGGGTCGGCCCGCCTGTCCGATCGGCAGGCGCAGTCCTCGAGCGCCCAGCTGGTGCGCGATCTCGATCTGGGGCAGGAGGAAGGCGAACCGCTCGTCGTCCGAGCGGCGGGTGCCCTGCGGCGACCAGTCGTCGATGCTCGCGCCCAGGATGCTGACGCGCCCACCGGCCGCGGCCAGGCGGTCGCCGAAGATCGCGGCATCCGCTTCGCTCCGCCCCGGGAAAGACCGCCACAGCTGTCCCGGCTCCGCTTCGATCTCCGACGCCAGGCCGTCTTCGACGATCCCGACCGCGATGTCGACGGCATCCCGGTCGCCGGCGATCATCTCGGGCGTCCAGTTGAAGGCGCTCGCGCTGAGCACCCAGCCCGCGGGCAGGGCCGGATCGTCTGCGGCCTCCGCGACATCGGGTTCGGGTCGAGCTGCGACGACCCCCGGACGTGTGTGCGGCGCGTCGAGCACGAGCGGCTGCTCG
Organism: uncultured Actinomycetota bacterium; assembly: GCA_963781135.1. Classification (GTDB taxonomy): domain Bacteria; phylum Actinomycetota; class Actinomycetes; order Actinomycetales; family Microbacteriaceae; genus Microbacterium. Next base: position 189,395 of record CAWADY010000009.1, read on the forward strand.
GCGCGGAACGGCAGGGTGAGCGGGCCGTCCGGGCCGACCTGCAGATAGGGGATGCGCAGGCCGAATTCGACCGCGACATCGTGCGTTCCGGAGGCGAGGTCATGCGGAAGGACGAGGGTGACCCGATCCTGCTGGAACCACCAGCCGTCGTCCTCGGTCAGTTCGGCCGGCGGCACCCGCCGATCGCCGAGCGCCACCGTGATGCTGTCGGCACGGACTCCATCGATCGTCACGATCGGCTCCTGAAGCGAGGTCACCGGCAGTGAGCGGATCCAGGGCAGCGAGACACGCAGCGCCACACCGCCGGGGACGGTGATCAGCGAATCGTCACGCAGCAGGGGCAGCGTCATGGCGGGCACATCCTCGTGTCTGGGTCACCGGAAACCGGCTTACGACGAGAATCTACACGCTTTAGTAGAAAAGAGAAAGAAGTGTCAGGCGGAGCCGTGCACCGCAGCGATCGTCGGCTGCCCGTCGGCGAACCAGCGGGGGAACGTGACGTCGAACAGCTGCTCGCGCACCATCTCGGCGCCGCCGCGCAGGGGCTCGCGAAGGTCGTCGACCGACTGGACGATGTTCAGATCGCGCGTCGCGAGGGGCAGCGAGAGCTCGTACACGCGCTGGCGCACCTCGGCGAGGAAGACCTCGCCCGCGCCCACCACCGCACCGCCGATCACGATGGTGCCGGGGTTGAACATGTTGACCAATGCCGCGATCGACTCACCGACCACGCGTGCGCACCGCTGGATCAGCGAGATCGCGAGGGCGTCGCCGTTCTCGGCCGCCCGTGCGATCGCCTCGGGGGTGAGCGGCTCGCCGTCACGTGTCCGCTGGGCCAGCGCGCCGGTCGCGCCCTCGGCGACCGCGAGCTCCGCGTCGCGTACCAGCGCCCAGCCGCCGGCGACAGCCTCGAGGCACCCGACCTTGCCGCACCGGCAGAGGGCCTCCGACCCGGCGACGCGCACGTGGCCGATGTCGCCCGCCGCGCCGTTCGCTCCACGGTGGATGCGGCCCTGCGACAGCAGTCCGGCGCCGATTCCGGAGCCCACCTTGCAATAGATCAGGTCGAGGAGCTCGTCGCGGCGGCGCGATCGTTCATTCAATGCGAGCAGGTTGACGTCGTTGTCGACCCAGACGGGCGCGTTGTAGCGCTCCTCGAAGCGTCGGCGGATGTCGAACCCGTTCCAGCCCGGCATGATGGGCGGCGCGACCGGCCGGCCCGAGGCGAAATCGACGGGCCCGGGGATGCCGACCGAGATGCCCCAGACGGGAACGTCCGGCGTGCGTGCGAGCACGTCGTCGATCATCGCGAGCGCGGTGTCCAGTGTTTCGGCGGGTCCGCGCGCGATGTCCCACGCGCGGTGGGTCTGTTCGAGGATGTCGCCTTCGAGCATCGCGACGCCGACGTGGATGTGCAGGGCGCCGAGCGCGCACACGATGATGCGTCCGCGACTGCTGCGGAAGCGCAGGGTGCGCGGTGCGCGGCCTCCGGACGACGGGCCGAATTCGCCGTCTTCGAGGAAGCCCATCTCGATCGCCTGATCGACGCGCTGCGTGACGACCCCGCGTCCGAGGCCGGTGACCCGGCCGATCTCGGGTCGGGTGGATGCGTCGCCCGCGCGCACCATGTTGACGATCCGCAGAAGGCTCGTCACTTCGTCGGTCTGAGCGCCGAAGCGCAGCGTGGACTCCTTGGCCATGGTCGATTTTCACACAAGGTCCGGCGTCTTCCGACCATCTGACGACATCTATAGTCATCTTTCTCATAACTTAGGTACGCTTCATGCGAAACTTGCACGAGCAAGACCGCGGAGAGAAGGAGCGAAGATGCCCCACGGAGTCGGGATCGTCGGAGCAGGCCCGGGCGTGGCCGCGCTCCACCTGCCGACCCTTGCGCGCCTGAGCGATGACTTCGAGGTGGTTCATATCGCCGACGGCGGGAGTGGCCGGGCGGAAGACCTCGCCGCGCGTGTGGGCGGACGCTCGTCTTCGGGCATCGCCGAGCTGCTGGCTGATCCGGCCGTCGAGGTCGTCGTGCTCGCCAGTCCGCCGGCCGAGCACGCCAGCCAGATCCTCGCGGCAGTCGCCGCAGGCAAGCGTGCGATCCTGTGCGAGAAGCCCCTCGCGACGACCCTCGAAGATGCCGACGAGGTGATCGCCGCGTGCCGTCTCGCCGGCACGGCGCTGCTGATCGGCACCAACCATCTCTACGACCCGGCCTGGGGCCGCGCGAAGCATCATCTGCTCGCCGGCGGGCACAAGGTGCGCGCGATCACGGTCACCCTGGCCCTCCCGCCGAATGGCCGCTACCACGACGTCGTCACCGAGCTGTCGGCGCCTGCCGCAGCACCCGGGCGCGGAGGCCCGCCCCTCGACGTGCCGCAGGTCGCGGCATCCGTGGTCCGTCAGCTGATCACGGGACTCGCCGTGCACGAACTGCCGATGCTGCGCGACCTCGCGCCGACGATCGAGCGAGTCGTGTTCGCGCGCGCGATCGCCCCGATCGGCTACGTGCTCGGCTACCGGGCATCGGGGATTCCGGTGCGCATGGCCACCGTCATGCTGCCCGACGGCGCCGACGCGTTATGGAACCTCGAGATCACCACCGACACCGACGTGCTCACGGTGTCGTTCCCACCTGCCTTTGTGCACATCGGCAGCGCCGAGGTGCGCGTGGTGACCGCGACCGGCAAGCGTACGACCTATCCGATCGACGACACCGACGGCTACCTCGCCGAGTGGCGTGCGCTTGCCGAGGTGCTGAACGGGTCGAGTGTGGTCGAGTACGACGAGCTGCTCGACGACGCCCGCTACGCGATCACGCTCGCGGATGCCGCATCCGAGCTGATCGGAGGTGCCCGGTGATCGACGTCCAGGCTCCCGCAGGCAGCTATCGCGAGGCGCTGGCCGAACTGCCGCTGAGCGCTCGCCGCGTCGATCTCCCACACGGCGCGATCGTCGTGGTGGCGGGCGACGACGGATGGGTCGGCGCCGCCCTGGCGGCCGTGTCGGCCGGGGCCGTCGGTGTCGTCGTCGCCGATCCGGCATTCGTGCCGGCTGAAGACGTGCGCCGACTCGCCGGGGCCGGCATCCCGATCATCATCGAGCGTCCGCTGCTGAGGGCGGATGTTTCGGCGGATGCCGTCGCCGCACGAACGGCTGCGTCCGGCGGAGTGCCGCCTCGGGTGCTCGTGGCCGAGGCCACGGCATCGCGAGCCGGGCTGACCGCTGCGACGCGTGACGCGGTCGGGTGGCTGCGCATCCTCGCCGCGTGAGGCGCTCACGCTCGTCGCGGCCGACGGGGGCCTCGCACTGCTGGAGACGAGCGCCGGCATCTCGGCGACGCTGACCGCCGTGGTGACGGCGCGACCCGATGCCGGACGCATCCGGGTGCAGGCACTCGGCGAGGTCATCACCGACGTAGAGGTCGAGGGGCGCGCCGGCCGACTGGCGACCGCAAGTGCTGTCGGGCGCCTGGTGGCGCCGGCCCGGTTCGAGTCCTCGGAGCGACTCGCGCTTCGGCGGGCCGTGGAGGCTTTCGCGGCGCACACAACGCCCACCGACCTCGACGACCTCGCCGCCGACACCGATCTCGTCGAGCGGATGCTGGTCGACTCGGCATAGATGCGGGTGATTCTCGACATAGGCGATATGGGATTCCCGGATATGCCGGTCTGCGGCGAAAGTGGTTCTGGGACCACCCGCCGTCTTGCCGAAAGGATCGATGATGATCAAGCTCCTCTCCCACCTGTCGTACGTAGAAATCACCTCTCCCGATGTGGAGGCGTCTGTCGACTTCTATGTGAACCAGGTCGGTCTCACCGTCGTCGATCGCATCGACGGCAAGGTCTACCTGCGCTGCTGGGGGGACTACTACCGCTACAGCGTGGTCGTCGCTCCCGGTGACGAGCCGTCGCTCGTCACCGCCGCGTGGCGCACCTCCAGCGCCGAGGCGCTCGAAGCAGCCGCGAAGGCCGTCGAGGCCGCCGGCATCGAGGGCGAGTGGTTCGAAGGCCACGCGATCGGGCGCGCCTTCCGCTTCACCGGCCCCTGGGGTCACACGCTGACCCTGCACTGGGACGTCGAGCGGGTGCACGTCACCGAGGGCGAGAACGCGTCGATCTACCCCGACCGCCCGAACCGCCGCAGCAAGGTCGCCGGCGCCCCGCGCCAGCTCGATCACGTCACGATCGCCACGAGCGACGTCGACGCCTTCGCCGCCTGGTACAGCGAGGTGCTCGGCTTCCGCATCATGGCCAAGACGATCCTCGACGAGGCACCCATCTCGGTGTTCTCGGTGCTGACCACGAACGAGAAGTCCCACGACCTCGGCGTCGTGATGGACGGCTCCAGCCGAGCCGGCCGCGTGAACCACTACGCGTTCTGGGTCGACACACGCGAGGAACTGCTCATCGCGGCCGACGTGCTCATGGAGAACGGCTACCCGATCGAGTACGGCCCGTCCATCCACGGCATCGGCGAGCAGAACTTCCTCTACTACCGCGAGCCGTCGAGCCTGCGCATCGAGCTGAACACCGGCGGCTACCGCAACTACGTGCCGGACTGGGAGCCCAACACCTGGCGCCCGTCGCAGGGATCGAACAACTTCTACCGCAACAGCGCGATGCCGATGTCGATGACCGAGTCCTTCCCGGCTGCCGACGGCCCGTCGGCCACCGAAGAGGGTGTGCCCGACGAGATCAAGGCCGCCCTGTTCAACCCCTACGCCAAGCACGGCCAGGGCTGAAAGACTCGTGGGCGGCCCGCCGTGAATGCCGGGCCGCCCGCGGAACCACTCGTACCACGATGAGCGATGAACGGAACAACGCAATGACCACCGATCGACTCGATGCGCCGTTCGCGCTGGCCCGCTTCCGTGACGGCGACGCCGTCGCCCTCGGACTGGTCGCCGGAGAGCGCATTCGGCGCCTCAGCGACGACGAACTCGGTGCCGCGGGCCTGAATGCCTTCCTGGCCGCACCGGACTGGGATCGCCTCGCCGCGCTGGCATCGACGGACGGAGAGTGGATGCCGCTGGCCGATGTGACGCTGACGGCTCCGGTCGAGCCCCGCCAGGTGCTGCAGGCCGGCGCGAACTACCGCCAGCACGTCATCGAGCTCGTCGCTGCCGGCCTCACCAACAACAGCGACCGCACGCCCGAAGAGGCGCGCGAGTTCGCCGCGAAGATGATGGACGATCGCGCCGCGAACGGCGAGCCCTACTTCTTCATCGGCCTTCCCGCGTGCGTCGTCGGCGATGACGTGCCGCTCGAGCTGCCGGCGTACAGCGACGTGCACGACTGGGAGCTCGAGCTCGCGATCGTGATCGGCCGCGAGGCGTTCCGCGTCTCGCGAGATGACGCCCTCGAGCACGTCGCCGGCTACACGATCGTGAACGACATCACCACCCGCGACCTGGTGTTCCGCAAGGACATGAAAGAGATCGGCACCGACTGGTACCGCTCCAAGAACGCGCCGGGCTTCCTGCCCACCGGCCCGTTCCTCGTGCCCGCGCCGTTCGTCGACGGATCCGATCTGAACGTGCGCCTCGAGCTCAACGGCAAGGTGATGCAGGACGGATCGACCGACGACCTGCTGTTCGGCATCGCCGCGCTCATCTCGGGCGCTTCTCAGACCATGCCGCTCCTGCCGGGAGACATCCTGCTCACGGGCAGCCCCGCGGGCAACGGACAGCACTGGAGACGCTTCCTGCAGGACGGCGACGTCATGACCGGCTCGATCTCGGGCCTGGGTACCCAGGTGGTGCGCTGCGTGGCGGCATCATGACGGGCACATCCGAGAACCCCGCCGACCTCGACCGGGCGAACCCCGAGGGCGAGATCGGCGCGCGGGCCGAAGCCTTCCGCAACTGGGGCCGCTGGGGCGAAGACGACGTGCTCGGCACCCTGAACTACATCGACGCCGCCAAGCGGATCGCGGCTGCGGCGCTCGTGACCGAGGGCCGGGTCGTGTCGCTCGCGCAGTCCTTCGACACGAACGGACCGCAGAAGGGCTGGCGTCGCCGCACCAACCCGGTGCACACGATGACCGACACCGGAGTCGATGCCGAGCGCGGCAACCAGGGCTTCCCGCACGGCATCGGCGGCGCGGACGACGTGATCTCGATGCCGCTGCAGTGCTCGACCCAATGGGACGGCCTCGGTCACATCTTCGATCACGGCATGGCGTGGAACGGCCGCCGTGCCGGCGATGTCGTCACGAGCGAGGGCGACCTCGTCACGGGCATCGAGCATGCGGCATCCGTCATCGTCTCGCGGGGCGTGCTGCTCGATGTCGCCCGGCACCTGCAGCCCGACACCGGCGAGCTCCCGGACGGGTATGCGATCACCACCGCCGACCTCGATGCGTGCGCTGAGGCCGAGGGCATCACCGTCGGCCGGGGAGACATCGTGCTCGTGCGCACCGGCCAGCTCGCCCGGGCACGCCGCGACGGCTGGGGCGACTACGCGGGCGGACCCGCCCCCGGACTCTCTCTGACCACCGCGGCATGGCTGCACCGCACCGAGATCGCGGCGATCGCGACCGACACGTGGGGCTTCGAGGTGCGCCCGAACGAGTTCGACGCGCCGGCCTTCCAGCCGCTGCACCAGGTGGTCATCCCGAACCTCGGTCTCACGATCGGCGAGATGTGGGACCTCGAGGCACTCGGCGAGGCCTGCGGCGCATCCGGTCGGTACGACTTCCTGCTGTCCGCCGCGCCGCTGCCGATCACCGGCGCGGTCGGCTCACCCATCAATCCCGTCGCGATCCTCTAGATCCGACCAGCCCGAACATCATCCGCACCAGAACACGGAGGTTCTGACATGACCGCAGTCCAGAAGGTCGCCATCGTCGGCAGTGGGGTCGCAGGACTCGCCGCCGCCATCCAGCTCGCCAAAGCGGGCGTCGCCGTCGACGTGTTCGAGGCCAAGCCCGAGCTCAGCGCACTCGGCTCGGGCATCTCGCTGCAGGGCAACGCGCTGCGCGTGTTCGACGCCCTCGGCGCGTGGGACGACATCCGCGCCGCCGGGTTCCCCTTCGCGGGCTTGAGTCTGCGGGCTCCCGGCCCGGGCGCGCCGATCGTCGCGGAACTCCCGGACGTCAATACCGGCGGACCCGACTATCCGGCTGCGATGGGCATGCCGCGTGCCGACCTCGCCCGCATCCTCCTCGATCACGCCCAGCGTGCGGGAGCGAACGTGCACTTCGGCAAGAAGGTCACGGGCGTGGATACTCGCGCCGTTGACGCTGTCGAGGTGTTCGTCGACGATGAGTCGGCCGGCGAGTACGACCTCCTGATCGGTGCCGACGGCCTCAACTCGACCGTCCGCGACCTGATCGGCATCGAGACCAAGCCCGAGCCGACGGGCATGGGGATCTGGCGGACGTTCGTCTCGCGCCCGGCCGAGGTCGAGCGCAGCGAGCTGTACTACGGCGGCCCGGTCTACATCGCCGGCTACACGCCCACCGGCGAGGACAGCATGTACGCGTTCCTGGTCGAGAAGGCCGAGGACCGGTTCGGCACCTCCGACGAAGACGCGACGCGCATCATGCTCGAGGAGTCGCGCGCGTACGACGGCCCGTGGAACTCGATCCGCGCCGACCTCGAAGCCGGGGCGCACGCGAACTACACCTGGTTCACGAAGCACATCGTGGAGTCCCCCTGGAACCGCGGACGTGCGGTCATCATCGGGGATGCCGCGCACAGCTGCCCTCCGACGATCGCCCAGGGCGCGGCCCAGGGTCTCGAGGACGCCCTCGTCCTGACCGAGCTGCTCGTGGCCCGCGATGCGGTCGATCAAGAGCTGTGGGACCAGTTCCACGCGCGCCGCCTGCCGCGCGCCACCGCCGTCGTCGAAGCCTCCGTCCAGCTCGGACAGTGGCAGATCGACGGCAACCGCGATGCCGACGCCCCGGGTCTCATCTTCGGGATCGCGCACAAGATGGCGGAGCCCGCATGACCGACGCCACCGCGCAGGTCACCGATGTGCACGCGCACGTGCTCCTGCCGTCTCTGCACGCCGAGATCGAGCGCCGCGCACCCGATGGGGTGCGCGAGGCGGCGGCTCTCGAGCTGAAGCGCAACGGTGCCGAGAGCCAGGCGGTGTCGGGTCCGATGGTCGGCGCCCGCATCCCGAAGCTGACCGACGTGGCGGTGCGCCTCGCCGACATGGACGCGCAGGGCGTCGACCGGCAGTGGGTCAGTGCCTCACCGAACCACTTCTACCCGTGGGCGCCCGAGGGCCTCGCGGTGTGGGCCGCGAACGAGGCCAACCGCCTGGTCGCCGCGCACGTCGCCCAGGCGCCCGAACGGCTCGTCGGCCTCGGACTCGTGCCGCTGCAGCACCCCGAGCGGATCGTCGAGTGCCTCGACGACGCAGTGCTGGGCCGCGGCCTCGCCGGTGTGGAGATCTCCTCCTTCGCCGGCGACGTCGAGCTGTCCGACCCGCGGCTCGAGCCGTTCTGGGCGCGCGCCGCCGAGCTGCGCGCGGTCGTGTTCCTGCACCCGTTCGGCTGCAGCCTCGACGAGCGCCTCGACCGGTTCTACCTGGCCAACACCGTGGGCCAGCCCGCCGAGAACGCCGTCGCCCTGTCGCATCTGATCTTCGCCGGCGTGCTCGACCGGCATCCCGATCTCAAGATCGTCGCCGCGCACGGCGGCGGTTACCTGCCGACCGCGATCGGACGCTCCGACCGCGCGTGGAAGGTGCGCCCCGAGGCGCGACGCTGCGAGCACGCGCCGTCGACATACCTGCGCAAGATCTGGTTCGACACGGTCGTGCACGATCCGCATGCGCTGCGCACCCTGGTCGAGGTGGCCGGCGGGTCGCAGGTCGTGCTCGGAAGCGACTACCCGTTCGACATGGGACTCGACGATCCGGTCTCGCTCGTACGCGGTGCCGGTCTGCCGGAAGAGCTGACCGACCGCATCCTCGGCGGCAACGCCGACGCGCTGCTCGAGACGCGGGTGCGCGCATGAGGATCGCGCGGTGGCGCGACGGCGCCGACACCGGTGAGGGCTTCGTCATCGACGACCGCGTCGTGGCGTTCCCGGATGATCTGACGGTGGCCGACGTGCTCACGCAGGGTCTGGATGCCGCGCACGCGCTGTTCGCGCGGGCCGATGCCACCGGCACGCCGCTGGCCGACGTGCAGCTGCTCGCGCCGCTCGTGCCGACCGCGATCCGCGACTTCGTCGCGTTCGAGGAGCACGTCGAGGGCGTCAGCGCCGGCGTCGAGGGCAAGAGCCACGTGGCCGACGAATGGTACGAGGCTCCGACGTTCTACTTCACGAACCCGCACACCGTCCTGGGTCCGGACGAGACCGTCCGTCCGCCCGTGACCGAGCGCCTCGACTTCGAACTCGAGCTCGCCGTCGTGATCGGCGGCGTTGCCGGGTCGGACGGCGCGAACCTGACACCCGAGGCCGCGGCATCCCACATCTTCGGGTACACGATCATGAATGACTGGTCCGCCCGCGATCTGCAGGCGCGTGAGATGAAGGTGCGTCTCGGGCCCGCGAAGGGCAAGGACTTCGGCACGTCCCTCGGGCCGTGGATCGTGACCGCCGACGAGCTGGAGTCCTACCTCGACGAGGACGGCTTCCTCGCCGTGCGTGCCGAGGTTTACGTGAACGGCGAGCTCATCGGCCATGATCTCGTCTCGAACATGGGCTGGCCGTTCCCCGAGGTCGTGGCCTATGCGGCACGCAACTCGCGGGTCGTGCCGGGCGACGTGCTCGGCTCAGGCACCGTCGGCAACGGCGGATGCCTGGGGGAGCTGTGGGGGCGCGCCGGCGGACTCACGCCCGCCGCCTCTGGCCGAGGGCGACGAGGTGCGCATGGTCGTCGAAGGCATCGGCGAACTCGTCGGCCGGGTCGGCGCCGTCGTGCCCGCGCCCGAGCTGCCCGCCGCGCGACGTCGATCCCGCGCGCGATCGCGAGAGACAGATGTGAAGGAGAGCACGACATGACCGAGCGACTCGTTTCGCACCTCCGATACGCCGCACTCGCGGTGCCGAACTTCGAGGAGGAGCGCACGTTCTTCACGAAGTACTGGGGCCTCACCGAGGTGGACGCCGAAGACGGACTCAGCTACCTGGCAGCAGAGGGGTCGACCGAGCCGTTCATCCTGCGCCTGCGCGCAGACGACAAGCGGATCGATCTCGTCGGGTTCGCGGTCGCGGATCGCGACGACCTCCACGCCCTGGCGGAGAAGCTGCGCTCGGAGGACGTCCAGTTCGTGCACGAGCCGCAGGAGCTGACCGGATTCGGCGGCGGCTACGGGTTCCGCGTGTTCGACGGCGACGGGCGCGTGCTCGAGTTCTCGACGGGTTACCAGACCCGCGAGGCCCGCAAGATCCGCGAGCGCGAGCCGATTCCGTCCAAGCTGTCGCACGTCGTGTTCAACTCCGCCAACCTCAACCAGTCGGCCCAGTGGTACATCGACCACCTCGACTTCTCGATCTCGGACTCTCTGACGCGTCCCGACGGCACCGACATGATGCACTTCATGCGCTGCAACGCCACCCACCACTCTGTGGCGATCGCGATGGGCCCGCACCACTCGCTGCACCACCTCTCGTTCGAGATGCGCGGCATCGAGGAATGGATGCGCGGCTCAGGCAAGATCCTCCGCTCGGGTGCGCGGATGATCTGGGGACCGGGCCGGCACAACGCCGGCGACAACACGTTCGCGTACTTCCTCGACCCGGCCGGCAACACGATCGAGTACACGACCGAACTCGCCGTACTCGACGAGGACACCTGGAGCCCGCACCGCCTGAACATCAAAGAGGTGTCCAATCAGGACCAGTGGGGTACAGCGCAGGAGATGAGCGAGCTGATCGCCCGCGAATCGTTCAACGACATCGACAAGGGCCTGTTCGTCGCACCTCCGGTGTGATCGGCTCACCGCAGGAGGTCCGGACATGAGACGCATCCACTTCGCCGCCGACTTCGGCGGATACGAACTCGGCCGTGCGCTGCAGGCGCGCGCGCAGGCTGCCGGGCACGAGGTCGTGTGGCACGGCGCCGACCAGCTCGACCCCGGAGACGACTACCCGCTGTTCGCGATCCGCGTCGGCACCGCGGTCGTCGCCGACCAGGATGCCGGCATGGATGCCTTCGGGGTGCTCGTGCTCGATGAGGCCGCGGCCGGGCGTCGTCGCGGCAAATAAGGTCAACGGCGCCCGGGCCGTCTCCGCGGCCTCGCCGCGCGCGGCGGCGAACACGCGCGAGGTCGTGGACGCGAACGTCCTCGTGCTGGAGGGCATCGCGTTCGAGGAGAACGCCTGGCTCACGATCAGCGCGTTCGTGACGGCATCCCTCCCGCACGTCGTCGATCTCGGCCGCCGCATCCTGCAGATCGAGGAGTACGAGAACTCGGGCACCATCGAGGGCTGGGCGGTTCAGCTCGAGCCCGAGCAGGTCGCGGTGAAGCGCGAATAGCCCGCTGCTTAGGTTGTTTTTCGACAAAAGAACGCCTAGAATGGACATGACGTCGGGGCCCCTCGGGTCCGTTCTCCTCCGTGATGCAGCGGGGCAGGCACACCCCGTCGCGTCGACGACCCGATCGTTCGGGTAGATCACGTATGCCTCTTTCCCCCTGGAGACTCCGTCTCCTCATGATCTCCCTGTTCACGGTGTCGTTCCTCGGCGCGCTGGATCACACCGTGGTCGCGACCTCGCTCGCGACGATCGCGGGCGACCTCGGCGCGGTCGAGCAGATGAGCTGGGTCATCGTCTCGTACACGCTCGCCAGCACCGTCGTGCTGCCCGTGCTCGGCAAGCTCGCCGACCTCATCGGCGCCCGCTTCATCTTCCTCTCGAGCCTGGTGCTGTTCCTGATCGCATCGCTGCTGTGCGGGTTCGCGCAGGACATGACCCAACTCGCCCTCGCGCGCATCGGGCAGGGCGTGGGTTCGGCCGGGCTCCACCTCATGCCGCAGACGATCATCGGCGAGGTCACCTCACCCCGTGAGCGGCCGCGCGTGCTCTCGATCATCGGCGTCGCCTTCCCCGTCGCGATCCTCGTCGGCCCCCTGGCCGGCGGACTGATCACCGACGCGTGGGGATGGCGCTGGGTGTTCTGGATCAACATCCCGGTCGGCCTGATCGCGCTCGCGCTGGCCGTGGTCGCGGTGCCGCACATCGCCGGTCGCTCCGGCCGCAGATTCGACATCGCCGGAGCGCTCACGCTGGGCGTCACCGTCACCGCGCTCGTGCTCGCCGCGAGCTGGGTGAGCGGCGGCGCCACGGGCAGCGGGACCGCCGTGGTCGTGGCCGCCCTCGTCGCGATCATCGGACTCGTCGCGTTCATCGCGATCGAGCTCCGCGTGGCAGAACCCCTCGTTCCGCTCCGCCACTTCGCGGACCGGACGATTCTGCTCACGATCATCCTGTCCACCGTGATCGGGGTGGGACTGTTCTCGGTCGTCTCCTACGTGCCGACCTACATCCAGATGGCCTACCGCACCTCCGCGACCGTATCGGGTCTCGTCCCCATCGCGACCGTGTTCGGGATGCTGGTCGCGACGCTCCTGACCGGCTGGCTCTCCAGCCGGACGGGCCGCTACCGCGTGTTCCCGATCTTCGGCACCGCGATCGCCGCCGTCGGCCTGCTCATCATGGCGCTGCTGCCGGCCGGGATGCCGCTCTGGGTGCCCATGGCCGCGATGGGTCTCGTCGGCATCGGCACGGGCTCGTTCATGAACATCATCGTCGCGGTCGCGCAGAGCGCGGCATCCCGTGCCGATACGGGGAGCGTCACCGCGACCCTGAGCCTGGTTCGCCAGGTCGGATCGACCACCGCCACCGCGATCGTCGGAGGGCTGATCGGCGCAGGAGTCGCCGCCGGACTGCCGGCGGCTCTCGATGCGACGGCGCTCACGCCGCAGGCGGTGTCGGCGGCGTCGGCCTCCGTGCAGACCGAGGTCGCCGCGCTCTACTCGAGCGTGCTCGCACCGATCTTCCTGGGGCTCGCGGTCGCGTACGCGGTCGGAGTCGTCGCCGCGGTGCTGCTGCCGAACGGTCGGCTCTCGGATGAGCTCGAACCCCTGACCGCGACCGAGCACGCCGCCGAAACCGCCACCGCCTAGTCCCGATACCGCCTCGAAGAGGAGACGCCATGTCACACCACCCCACCATCGCGATCGTCGGAAGCGGTCCGATCGGCGCGACCTACGCCCGCACGCTGCTCGAAGGGCTGCCGGACGCCCGGGTGATCATGTTCGAGGCGGGACCCCAGATCACGGACCGCCCGGGCGAAAGCGTCCGCAACATCGAGGACCCCGACGCGAAAGCGCGTGCGCGCGAGATGTCGCAGGGGCCGCAGGCGGGCGATCACCGCGAGTCCCTGGGCATTCCGTCGGCCACCGTCGTGGAGGGCATGTTCACCGCACGGCAGGGCACGCACCTGTTCGACTTCGGGGGGGAGGGTTCGGCGCACGCGCCGACGTTCGCGGCCGCGGCCGGCGCGACCAACGTCGGCGGTCAGGGCTCGCACTGGACCTGCGCGACGCCGTCCCCCGCCTTCAGTGAGAAGATCCCGTTCATCCCCGACGCCGAGTGGGACGGGCTGATCGAGCAGGCCAAGAGCCTGCTGCACGTCCAGGATGCCGCCTTCGCGGACTCCGCGGTCGGTGCGGCCATCCGCTCCCTGCTGTCGGAGGAGTTCGCCGCGGACCTCCCCGAGGGCTACGGCGTCAGCACCCTTCCGGTCTCGGGCGACCCGCAGCCCGACGGATCCATGCGCTGGGGCGGCACGGACTTCGTGCTCGGCCCCCTCATCGATCCCTCTTCACCGCTGAGTGAGCGCTTCGAGCTGCGCGACCTGTCGCTCGTTCGCCGGGTGGAGCGCGAGGGCGACCGCGTGACCGGTGTCACCGTCGAAGACCTGCGCACGCGCGAGACCTCCTTCGTACCGGCCGATCTCGTGGTGGTGGCGGCGGATGCGTTCCGCTCGCCGCAGCTGCTGTGGGCATCCGGCATCCGTCCCGCGGCCCTCGGGCGGTACCTGACGGAGCACCCGGTCGTGATCACGACTGTCGCGCTGGATGCGGAGAAGATGAGCCGTTTCGCGACCGAGGAGCAACTGGATGCCGAGCTCGCGCAGCGGGCCAAGCACGCCGCCGATCCGGTCGCCGCGGTGAACCGCATCCCGTTCTCCGAGCCCGATCACCCCTTCGCGCTGCAGGTCATGTACTCCGAGAACACTCCGTTCCCGCTGCCCGAGGACAGCCCGTTCGCCGGCAACCGCTGGGGGTTCGTCAACATGGGCAACGGGCTGCGCAAGCGCCCGCGCGTCGAGGACGGGCTCACGTTCACGGACGACGAGCTCGACTATCGGGGCTTCCCGAACTTCACGGTCGACTACGAGCTGACCGAGACCGAGCTCGGCGAGATCGAGGCGGCCACGGCGGACCTCCGAAGGGTCGGTGAGACGCTCGGCACCTTCGTTGCCGAGCCGCGGCTCATGCCGAACGGCTCGAGCCTGCACTACATGGGCACGATGCGCATGGGCGAGGCCGATGACGGCACCTCGGTCGCCGACCCGTACTCGCGGGTCTGGGGGGTCTCCGGACTCGTCGTGGGCGGCAACGCCCTCATCCCCACCGCGAACTCCATGAACCCGACGCTCACGAGCGTCGCGATCGCGGTGCGCGGCGCCCGCAAGGCGATCGAGGAGCTCTCCGCGCGCTGAGCCTCCTTCCGGTGAGACTGCAACTGCACCTCGACACTGTGGGCTTTGGCCGCAGTCTCGAGCACCCGTTGCAGTCTCACGGGGGAGACCCTGGCTCAGCCGCCGGCGATGCGGTCGGACATGTACTTCACGCCCGCCGACGACGTCGAGCCGCCGTCCACCGGGATCTCCGCGCCGGTGACATAGGCCGCGGCATCCGACAGCAGGAAGACGACGACGCGGGCGACCTCGTCGGGGCTGCCGAAGCGCTCGAGCGGAGTCAGCTCGAGCTGCGCGTCGCGCATGGCCGACGGCGCGTTCGCGGTCATCGGCGTCTCGATGAAGCCGGGGTGGACGATGTTGACCCGGATGCCGCGCGGCCCGTACTCGGTCGCGGCGACGTGCGTGAGCCCGCGCAGGCCCCACTTGCTCGATGTGTAGGCGACCGGATAGTGCGCGGTCAACGCGGCGGACGACCCGATGTTCACGATCGACGAACCCTCGCCCATGAGCGGAGCGAGGGCCTGGATGCCGAGCATCGGCCCCGTGAGATTGACTGCGATCACGCGGTCCCAGTCCGCCCGCTCGGTCTGGCCGAGGCGCGTGCGGTGGGTGATCCCGGCGTTGTTGACGAGCCCGCGCAGGGGTGCGCCGTCGAGGTCGGTGGCCAGATCGGTGGCGAGCGCCTGCCAGTGCGACTCGTCGGCGACGTCGAGCCTGCCGGTAGGCGACCCGCGTGCCGGCGAGTGCGGGTGCGGCATCCGCGATGTCCGTCGCGATCACGCGGGCACCGGCCTCGTCGAGCAGCAGCGCGGCGGCGAGTCCCTGCCCACCGGCCGCTCCGGTGACGACGATCGTGCGGTCGCGGAGTCCTTCGTGGGTCATGGCTGCTCCTGTGTCGGTCGCGTCTTCGCGCGCTTCGACGTTAGCCTCGGCATCCGCTCGAGGGAATCGGCGTTCGGTGATGCCGCGCATCAGAACTGCCGAGGGCGCGCCGCGTCGAGGCGCGGCAGGATGGGGCCATGAACCTCGCACCCGAGTCCCTGTTCTCGTGCGCGGGTCAGGTCGCGATCGTCACGGGAGCGGGCACCGGCATCGGGCGCGCGTGCGCCGAGGCGCTGGCTGCCGCGGGCGCGCGCGTGGTGCTCGCCGGGCTGCCCGACTCTCGGCCCGAGGATGCCGCCGCGGAGCTCGTCGAGCGGGGCTTCGAGGCGGTCGGCGTCGAGTGCGATGTGACGGATGCCGCGCAGCTGCGCCGGCTGGTCTCGACGACGCTCGACCGGTGGGGGAGGATCGACACCGTCCTGGCGAACGCCGGTGCCGCGCTCGACCAGCCCGGCGCGGATGACGCGCTGGAGCGCATGGATCGCATGTACGCGCTGCACGTGCGCGCTGTGGCGGCTTTGGCTGAACTCACGCTGCCGGTCATCGCCGACGGCGGCGGGGGAGCGTTCCTCGTCATGTCGAGCCTGTCGGGACTGCGCGGTAACCGCGTGCTGTCGGGCTACGGCGTGACGAAGGCCGCGAACGCGCAGCTCGCCCGCAACATCGCCGTGCAGTGGGGCTCTCGCGGGGTGCGCGCCAACGCGATCTCACCCGGCGTGATCGCGACCGAGTTCGCCGCGCCCATCACCGGCGATGCGGATGCCGCGGCGGCGCGACTCGCCAAGACGCCGCTCGGCCGCTTCGGAACTCCGGCCGAGGTCGCGGGCGCCGTGGTCTGGCTCGCCTCGCCGGCGGGGGCGTTCGTGACCGGCCAGAACATCGTGATCGACGGCGGTACGCTCATCTCCGATTGAGGGCGTCGGTCGGTGCTGCTTGATTCATCCGTGACCCGTGCACGCGACAATGGACGAAACCCGTACACAACTGACGGATGAACACCGCCCCGATCGAAAGCAGGCACCGTGAGTCTGGACGTCGCAGCGCTGCGCAAGGAGTTCCCGTCGCTGGAATCGGGGATCGCGCATTTCGATGGTCCAGGTGGAACTCAGACCCCCGCCGTCGTCGGCGCCGCGATCGCCCGCACGCTCACGGGACCGCTGTCGAACCGCGGCACGTCGATCGCGAGCGAGCGCAACGCCGACGAGGCCGTCATCGACTTCCGGGCGGCGATCGCCGACCTGCTCGGCGCAGACCCGCGCGGAGTCGTCTACGGGCGCAGCGCGACGCAGCTCACGTACGACTTCTCGCGCGCACTCGCCAAGACCTGGTCGGAAGGCGACGAGATCGTCGTCACGCAGCTCGATCACGACTGCAATGTGCGGCCGTGGATCCAGGCGGCGGAGGCTCGCGGCGTCGTCGTGCGCTGGCTTCGGATGGATCCGGCGACCGCCGAGCTCGACCTGAGCGATCTCGATGAGATCGTGAACGACCGCACGCGGCTGGTCGCCGTGGCGGCGGCATCCAATCTGCTCGGCACGATCCCGCCGGTTGCGGTGATCGCCGCGCGGGCGCACGCGGTCGGCGCGCTGGTCTATGTCGACGGTGTGCACTACACCGCGCATGCCTCCGTCGACGTTGCGGCGCTGGGTGCGGACTTCTTCGTGTGCTCGCCCTACAAGTTCTTCGGGCCGCATTGCGCTGCGCTCGTCGCCTCTCCTTCGCTGTTGGAGTCGCTGCACCCCGACAAGCTCCTGCCCTCGACGAACGCGGTGCCCGAGCGGTTCGAGCTCGGCACACTGCCGTACGAGATCATGGCCGGCGTCACGGCAGCCGTCGATTTCATCGCGGGTCTGGCTGCCGGTCGGCGGCACGCGCCGGGAGCGGCTGGTCGCGGCGAACCACCTGATCGAGGACTCTGAGCGGGAGTTGCGTGCGCACATCGAGGGCGGGCTGGCCGGTTTCGGCGACCGGGTGGTCGTGCACTCGCGCGCGGCGGAGCGCACCCCGACGCTGTTCTTCACCTTCCCGGAGCACGATGCGGGGGAGGCGTCGCGCTTTCTCGCGGAGCGCGGTGTTCTCGCCCCGGCCGGCAGCTTCTACGCCTACGAGCCGTTCCGCGCGCTCGGCGTGCCTGTCGACGGCGGGATGCGGGTCGGCCTTGCCCCGTACAACGACCGCGGAGACGTGGATCGGCTGCTCGACGGGCTGGCCGACTTCTTCTGAGTGAGCTGTCGAATTCGCGCGTCGACTCCTCCACAGCGTGCCCGAGAAATCGAGTTTGCACAGGGCTTGATTCGACTCCTGATCTGGGTCTTTTAGAGCGCTCGGATGTCGGAGGCCCCCTCCAGAATGGAGGGTATGAACAGCATCGCGGCAGCCCTCGAGACGGTCGGCGACGACCTCCTCGATGTGGTCGGCGAGGCATTCGCCGGGAATGCGGCTCGCGCTCTGTCGGAGACGGACGTTCTCGAGGTGATGGCCGCGGCCGCGCGAATCGTGCGCGCCGGTGAGGCTCTGCTGGTCGAGACGACGGGGCAGGTCTGCGATCGCTCCGATGGTCGGCTGAACGCGGATCGGATGACGACGCTCTTCGGATGCGGGTCGCCGAGCGAACTCGTGCAGCGGGTGACGCGGGTGTCGAAGATGCCGGGCCGGCGAGCTGGTGAAGGCCGGCCGAGCGGTCGTGAACCCAGTGTCGCTCGTGTCGGGCGAGGTGCTCCCAGCCCGGTTGCCTGCGATGCGCGAGGCGCTCGCGACCGGCGAGGTCGGTGTCGATGGGGTGGTTGCCGTCGCCGGTCCGTTGCTGTCGTGTGCTGCGGGCACCGCAGAGGTCCTCGCCGCCGACGAAGAGCTTGCCGCGACCGCGTGCGGAGAGGGGGCGGATGCCGCACCCCCGGCATGCGCGGAGGACCTGCGTGCGATGGCGTCGGTGTGGGCGATGTACCTCGACCAGGACGGCGCGGAACCGCGTGAGGACCGGGCGATGCGAAAGCGCGGTTTCACGTTCGGGATGTGTCGAGACGGGCTGGTTCCCGGTCGGGGCAACTTCCTTCCTGAGGTGGCCGCTGAGCTGCAGTTGCTCTTCGACAGCGAGCTGAATCCCAAGGTCGACGGGGCGCCGATGCCGTCCGGGCCGGTGTTCGACGAGACTGACGCAGAGACCGTTGATCCGTGCGATCCGGACGCGCCGCTGCTGACGACGGCCGACCGGCGGACGCGGGCCCAGAAGCAGCACGATGTGCTCGCCGGCATCCTGAATCGGGTCGCCGCCTCCGGGTCCATGCCGACCCTCGGTGGGTCCGCCCCGACGCTCGTTGTCTCGGTGCGGGCTGAAGACCTCGAGTCCGGTCGCGGGTTCGCTCACATCGGCGGAGCCGCCGAGCCCGTCTCGCTCGCTGCCGCCCGGCATGTCGCGTGCTCCGGAGCGGTGCAGCGGGTTGTGTTCGACGACACAGGCCGGATCGTGCAGCTCGGCACGCTGGAACGGGTGTTCGGCCACCACCAGCGGCGTGCCATCAGCCTTCGCGACGGTGGCTGCGTCATCCCGGGCTGCCACGTCAGAGCCGAGTGGTGCGAAATCCACCACGTGGTCGAGCACTCGCGCGGCGGCCCGACGCACACCGACAACGGGGTTCTCCTCTGCTGGCACCATCACCGCACGTTGGAGACGAGCGGGTGGGAGATTCGGATGAACCAGGGCATCCCCGAAGTGCGCGGGCCTTCGTGGTGGGACGCGTTCCGAAAGTGGCGACAGGTCACCAAGTCGCCCGTGCGGATGCGCGAACGCGTCGCGCGAAGGATATGAAGCCTCCGCGTTGCTGGCCGACCTTCTCTTCGAGGGTCAGCGACGCGATGGTCTCGCGCACCCAGCGCTCAGCCTCCGCGTCGAGGTGGAACGGCTTCGCGGCGAGATCGACCGTCACAGCCCGCGTGCCTCCCGTACCAGCGCCGAGTACACACCCGCGCTCGGCTTGGCCGTGCGCTCGAACGTATCCCGGTCGACACTGTGGAGGCCGAGTTGGTGGCCGTAGCCGCTCGTCCATTCGAAGTTGTCCATCAACGTCCAGTGGCAGTAGCCGAGCACAGGCACGCCGTCGGCCATCGCCTGCGCGAGGCCCACGAGCGAGGGCTCGAGGAAGGCGGCGCGAAGGGTGTCGTCTTCCGTGCCGACGCCGTGCTCGCTGACGAGAATGGGCACGCCGCTCACCGAGTATGCGTACTCAACAGCGCCACGCAGTGAGTCCGGCTCGACCGCTGCGCCCATCTGATTCAGGGGAAGACCCTCGGCAGGAGGGAGCATGCCGTCGGGGCCATACACGGCGCGCACATAGTTCTGCACGCCGAAGAAGTCATCTTCCCGCGCGAGCACAAGCCAGTGTTCGTACAGCTCCGCCCGCTTTCGGTCGCGCAATTCCTCACCGCCCGGCACGGCCACTTCGTCGATCATCGCGAGCGAGAGCCCCACCGGCAGATCGGGGCGGCGGCTCTTGATGGCCTCTTTGGCCGCGCGGTGGCCGAGAGTCATTCCGGCACGCATCGCTGCGAATTCCTCTCGCAACATCACGTTGGCGGCGCGGTAACGTGGCACGCCTGCCTCGCGGCCGGCCGCCTCCAGCGTCGCGCGTTCGAGCGCCGGGGTGAAGTCGGGCAGACCCACCCACGTGAGCAGCTCGGGAAGGTTCGGCTCGTTGAGGGTCATGGCCAGCGCGATCCGGTCGCCGAATCGATCCATGACCACTCCGGCAAAGCGCGCGAAGAGTGCGGGCGCCTCAGGATCGAGCCATCCGCCGCGCGCTGCGAACCAATGCGGCGACGCGAAGTGGTTGAAGGTGACGATGGGGGCGAGACCCCGCGCGCGGCACCCGTCGACGACCGCTTCGTAATGATCGAGAGCCTCCTGAGAGAACTCGCCCTCCGAGGGCTCGATCCGCGCCCACTCCACGGAGAAGCGGAAGGCGTTCAAGCCCATTCCGGCGACGAGGTCCAGGTCGGACTCCCACAGCTCCCAGCTGTTCGTCGCCTTGCCGGAACGATCCCTGAAGGCCGTAGGCGTGACGTTCTCAAGGAACCACGTGTCGCTGTTGATGTTGTCGCCCTCGTTCTGGTGGCCGGCGGTCGAGACACCCCAGAGAAAGGTGGCGGGAAAGTCGGGCAGGGTCATCGTGAGGCCTTTCGAATCGGGAAGGTCAGGAGCGCGACGAGTTCACAGACGCCGCGCGGTTCGGACGAGCTCGGCATACACTTCCGCGCTCGGCTTCGCCGTGCGCTCGAACGTCTCGCGATCGACCTCGTGCAGGCCGAGCTTCGGGCCGTAGCCGAAGATCCACTCGAAGTTGTCCATCAGGGTCCAGTGACAGTAGCCGAGTACAGGCACACCGTCCGCGATCGCCTGGGCGAGACCCTCGAGCGACGGCTCGATGAAGCCGGCCCGGATGCTGTCGTCCTCCGTACCGATGCCGTGCTCGCTCACGAGCACCGGCACCTGAGCGACGGAGTACACGTACTCGACGGCCCCGCGGAGCGAGTCCGGCTCGACCGCGGTCCCCATCCCGTTGACATCAGCGCCCTCCGGAGCGGCGACAATGCCGTCGGCCCCATAGACGATGCGCTCGTAGTTCTGAACCCCGATGAAGTCGTCCTCGCGGGCAAGCAGAAGCCAGTGCTCGTACACCTCGGCGCGTTTGCGATCGCGCAGCTCTTCGCCGCCGGGCGCGGCCACATCGTCCACGATCGCGAGCGAGAGGCCAACCGGCAGGTCAGACCGCCGTGCCTTGATCGCGGCCTTGGCTGCACGGTGACCCGCTGTCATGCCCGCCCGCATCCCTGCGAAGTCCTCGCGGAGCATGACATTGCCCGCACGGTACTTCTCGACGCCGGCCTGCATGCTCGCAGCTTCGAGCGTCTTGCGCTCCAGCTCGACGATGAACTCGGGCAGATGCGCCCATGTCAACATCTCGGGCAGGTCGGGCTCATTGAACGTGACGGCGAGACGGATGCGGTCGCCGAAGCGATCCATCACGACGCCGACGTACCGGGCGAACAGGTCGGGCGCTTCGTCGTCGAGCCATGCGCCGCGCGCAGCGAACCAGTGCGGCGATGTGAAGTGGTTGAACGTCACGATCGGTGCGAGGCCGCGGGCGAGGCATCCGTCGACGAGCGCTTCATAGTGCGCGAGCGCCTCCTCCGAGAACTCGCCCTCGACGGGCTCGATGCGCGCCCACTCGACCGAGAAGCGATACGCGTTGAGGTTCATCCCGACGACGAGGTCGAGGTCGGACTCCCAGAGCTCCCAGCCGTTCGCGGCCTTCCCCGAACGGTCCTGAAAGACCGTCGGCGTCACGTTCTCGAGAAACCATGTGTCGCTGTCTACGTTGTCGCCCTCGTTCTGGTGACCGGCGGTGGCGACTCCCCACAGGAAGTCGGCGGGGAAGGGGGAGAGAGTCAATTCGTTTCCTTAAGGTTCTGTCGGAAAAACACATAGTCACATCTGATGACGGCCATAGCTGAGCCGGGATTCCCTGATGGCGTCTGACCGCAGAAGCTGAATTTCTGACAGACCGCTACAGCGTTGGACAGGTCTGATCGCACAGGCTCGAACTTGTTCATTCTATGAAAGCATGTTTCACTAGGAACACACAAGAGCGAAGCAATGTTAGGCGCTCGCTAACGCACGCAGTGTGGATCCGAATGGCCAAAACCGGCCCGACCGGGTCAACCTGTACCGAAGGGTCGCTTCCCGATTGCGATCCGAGACACCGAAGTCCGCAGCAGCACACCGATCACAGGAGATCAGGATGTCCCGAATCACCACAGCACGTGGCGCCGCCGTCCTTGCGGCCGTCGCCGTTTCAGCCCTCGCGCTCAGCGCATGCACCGGTTCCGGCGGAGGAGGCGGTGCGAGTGGCGGCGCCGTCGACACGTCGAAGCTCGTCATCGGACTGGACAGCGACCAGGCCGCGTTGGGCTACGACCCCGTGCGCTACGGCAGTGGTCAGCGCATGTTCTTCGAGGGCATGTACGACTCGCTGTTCGTGCTCGACGAGAACGCCCAGATCGTTCCGGACCTCGTCACGAACTTCGAGTACAACGAAGACCAGACGCAGCTCACGCTCGACCTCGACACCAGCGCCACCTTCGAGGACGGCTCGACCCTCAGCGCCGAGCTCGTCAAGGCGAACCTCGCCGGGCGAGGCAACCCCGACCTGTCCGCGTACAACGGCTTCGAGGCGGGTGGCGAGAACGAGATCGTCGACGTCATCGTCGTCGACGAAGAC
This sequence comes from uncultured Actinomycetota bacterium, assembly GCA_963781135.1. GTDB lineage: Bacteria > Actinomycetota > Actinomycetes > Actinomycetales > Microbacteriaceae > Microbacterium. The sequence goes on from CAWADY010000009.1 coordinate 212,236, forward strand.
ACCGCGACCCTTGTCTTCACCGAGCCCAAGCCCGGCTTCGAGGCGAACCTCGTCATGCCGGCCGGCGCGATCGTCGGCGAGACCGGCGCGGCCGACCGCTCGACGCTCGACTCGGCCCCCGACGGGTCGGGGCCGCTCACCATCGACGCCGACGCCACTGTCAAGGGCAACTCGTACCTGCTGGTGAAGAAGGACGACAACCCGGAAGCCGCCGACTATCCGTTCGACTCCTACGAGTTCAAGCCGATCCTCGACCCGCAGGCGCGCGTCAACGCTGCGATCTCCGGTGAGGTCGACCTCGCCAACGTCACCTCCGACACCCAGGCTCAGGTCGAGTCTTCGGGAACGGGACTTGTCGCCAACGGCGGCACCATCCAGAACATCGTCGCCTTCGACAAGGTGGGCGCTCTCGGTCCGCAGTGGGCAGACCCCCGCGTCTACCAGGCCCTCTCGATGGCGATCGACCGCGAGACCTACGTCTCCGCGGTGCACCCGGGTGAGATCCCCACGGCGAACGCCCTGCCTGCCGACAACCCGGGCTACCTGCCGGAGCTCGATGAGGAGTACGCCTACGACCCCGAGGGTGCGAAAGCGCTGCTCGCCGAGGCCGGCTTCCCGAACGGGTTCGACTTCGACTTCACGATCACCCAGGCCAGCCAGCGCGACCTCGAGGCCCTGCAGCCGTACTGGGCGGAGATCGGCGTCAACGTGAACCTGCTGAACGCGGCCTCGACCGAAGAGCTGTTCGCGGTCGTGTCGACCCAGCCGCTCGGTGGCCCGCTCGCGCTCACGTGGACCAACCCGCTCGGCAACGTCTACGGGGTGCTCTTCGGCTTCGCCAACTTCCACGGTGCGCAGAACGACGAGATCCAGGCGGCCGCGGGTGCATTCGGTGCAGCCCAGGGTGCCGGTGACGAAGATGCGCAGGCGGCGGCGCTGAAGGATCTGAACCGCGCGATCGTCGACTCGGGGTGGCTCATCCCGCTCTACGAGCAGCTCGCTCCGTGGGCGTACAACACCGAGAAGGTCGCCGAGCTGACGTTCCCGGGTGCCGAGGCATTCCCGCTCCTCGCGTCCATCCAGCCCGCGTCCTAACCTGATGTCGGTGCCGGCGGTCACAGGCCGCCGGCACCGACATCGCAGGGAGTGATGATGCTCTTCTTCGTACTCAAGCGGGTCGCCTTCGCAATTGTGACTCTGCTGGTCGCCACCTGGCTCGCCTTCATGCTCGTCCACCTCTCCGGTTCGACACCCGGCGGAGTGGCCCTCGGGCAAGCGGCGACGCCCGACGAGATCGTCGCCTACAACCAGTCGATCGGCTGGTACGACCCCTGGATAGCCCAATACCTCGCTTGGCTCGGCCAGGTGCTGCAGGGAAATCTCGGAGTCTCTCTGATCGACGGACGCGAGATCGGACCCGACATCGCAAAGCGACTGCCCGTGACGGCAGCCCTCGCCCTTTTCGGAACCCTCCTCAGCGCCGTCGCCGGCATCGCGCTCGGTGTCACCGCCGCGGTGCGCGGCGGTGCCGCGGACCGGTTCATCACCGCTCTGTCCGGTGTGCTGCTCTCCGTCCCCGTCTTCTGGGTGGGGGTGCTCCTGGTCTATGTCTTCGCCGTTCAGCTGCGCTTGCTCCCGGCGACGGGTTTCGTGCCGTTCGCGGTCGATCCTGCGGCGTGGGCCAAGTCACTCGTGCTGCCGGTGCTGGCCGTGGCGATCACATCACTGGCCGGCATTGCGCGGCAGACGCGGGCGTCGATGTCGGAGACGCTCACTCAGGAGCACATGCGGACGCTGCGTGCCGTCGGAACGCCGACGACCCGAATCGTGTACGTCCACGCGCTTCGCGGCGCGAGTCTTCCGATCCTCGCGATCGTCGCCATCCAGTTCATCGTCCTGTTCGGCGGCTCGGTCGTCATCGAAGTGCTCTTCGCGCTGCCGGGCATCGGGCAGGCGATGCAAGCGGCCGTCGGCTCGGCGGACCTGCCCTTCGTCCAGGCGCTCGTCCTGGTGGCGACGTTCGTCGTCGTGGTCGTCAACCTCGCGCTCGAACTACTCAACCGGACTCTCGACCCGAAACTGCGTGCATCATGACCGTTTCCACCACGTCGATCGTCCGGCCGCGCCGCGTCGAGCGACGCCTCGGCGGGCGGATCTTCCGCTCTCCCACGGCTGTCATCTCTCTCGTCTGGCTCGTCGGGCTGCTGGTCGCGTCGCTGACCTCTCCGCTCTGGCTTCGTTATGGCCCGCTCGAGCAGGATCTGACAGCCGTCCTTCAAGCACCTTCCCTCGCGCATTTCCTCGGAACCGACGAGCTGGGCCGTGATCTTCTCTCGCGGCTCGTCACGGCGGCCGCTCCCACGATTCTCATCGCCTTGATCGTGCCCGTCGTGGCTGTCGCCGTCACGGTGCCGCTGACACTCTGGGCATCCCGCAGCCTGCGCAGCGAAGGGGTCATGAACCGCATCAGCGAGATCGTGCTCTCCCTGCCGGGAACGATCATCATCCTCGCCTTCATCGCCGCGGTCGGCACGAACATGCCGCTCGTCATGGCGGCGTTCGGGCTGCTCCTGTTCGGCGCTCTCTACCGAGTGTTCTTCGGGCAGGCGAAGTCCCTGCAGAAGCAGCTGTTCGTCGAGGCTGCGGCGGTGGACGGGGTGCGCCCGTCGACGGCCAGCATCCGTCACGTCCTTCCGAACATGTCGACGACCGTCATCGTGCAGTTCGTGCTGCTGTTCGGCATCGGCATCGGATTCCAGGCGGCGCTGGCTTTCATCGGTCTGGGCCCCCAGCCGCCCGCGCCGACGTGGGGCGGCATGATTCAGGCCGCCTCTCGCTTCATCTTCCAGGACCCCTGGATGATGGTGCCCACCGGCGCCATCCTGGCTCTCACCATCATCGCCGCGAACTCGCTCGCTGACGTGCTCGCCGGGGGCACGGCGATGCCGCCGCCTCTCGTGGCACTGCGCCGCAAGAAGAGCAAGACGCCCGTCACCGAGATCGCTGCGGCCGCTGTCGCCGACGACCTTCCTGCCGGCGTCAGTATCGACAACGAGGTCGAGGAGGGATTCCCGATGATCGGTGACGCCTCTATCCCCTCCAGCAACATCGATGCGACCCGCAACGCGTCACCGGCGCCCGATGTGATCTCGATCGCGGGACTCGGATCGGACGACGAGTCCGACGTGCCCCCGTCGTCGCCGGCCGAGAACGAAGCCGCGGTGGCAGCCGCCACGCACGGCGCCAAGAGCGAGCTGATCGTCAAGGACCTGGTCATCGGGGTCGATGGCGGACCGGCGCTCGTCACCGGCGTCTCCCTGCGGGTGCGGCCGGGGTCGGTCATGGGCCTGGTCGGAGAGTCCGGCTGCGGCAAGAGCGTCACCTCGTACGCCCTCCTGGGCCTCCTCTCTCCCGGCCTTTCGGTGCGCTCGGGCGCGATCGGCTGGAACGGCGCCGACCTCGCCCACGCGAGTGAGAAGGAGCTGCAGCGGGTGAGAGGGCACGAGATCGCATTCATCTCGCAAGAGCCCACCCGCGCTCTCGACCCGATGTTCACCGTCGTGTCGCAGCTCTCCGCGGCGATCAAGCGACTGCGGGGCGTGAGCAGATCCGAGGCCAAGCGCATCGCTGCCCAGCTGCTCACCGACGTCGGGATCGTCGACACCCCACGAGTGCTGAAGAGCTACCCGCATCAGATCTCGGGCGGTATGGCGCAGCGCGTCGCGATCGCACTCGCGCTCGCCGGAAAGCCCCGCCTGCTGATCGCCGATGAGCCGACGACAGCGCTCGACGTCACGATCCAGGCCGAGATCCTCGACCTGCTGCGCGGCCTCATCGCCGAACGCGGGATGTCGATCATCCTCGTCACGCACGACCTCGGCGTGGTTGCCGACCTCTGCGACGACGTCTCGGTGATGTACGCCGGCGAGATCGTCGAGACCGGCTCGGTCCGTGATGTGCTGATGCGGCCCGAGCACCCGTACACCATGGCGCTGCTGGCTGCCGATCCGCACGCGATCACCGATCTGGACGGCACCACAAGACTGGCCTCGATCCCCGGCCAGGTGCCGCTTCCCGGTTCGTGGACGAGCGGATGCCGCTTCGCTCCGCGCTGCCGGTTCGCAAAGAACGAATGCCTCGTGACCGTTCCGCTCGAACCCCGCGCATCCGGGAGCGGCGCCGTTCGCTGCGTGCGAAAGGACGAGGTTCGGGGTCGCCAGGAAGAGTGGCGACTGCCCGCCACGACGGGAGGCCGGCGATGACCGACATCCAGAAGCGCTCTGAGTCGGATTCGGCCGTGGCCGGTCCACTGCTCGAGGTGCGCAACCTCGTGGTCCGCTACGGCAAGAAGGGGCCGGCCGCGGTCGATGACGTCTCGTTCACCATCGCGCGTGGCGAGACCCTCGGTCTGGTCGGCGAATCCGGATCGGGCAAGACGACGATCGGTCGCGCCATCCTCGGTCTGCAGCCCGTCACGAGCGGGCAGATCCTCTTCGACGGCAAAGACATCACGCGGGCGAGCGTCGCAGAGCGTCGGGCGCTCCAGGGCGACCTGCGTGCAGTGTTCCAAGACCCGTTCTCGTCGCTCAATCCACGCCGGCCGATCGGGGACGCCATCACCGAGCCGCTGCGCGTCGCGCGCGTGCCCCGCGCCGAGCGCGAACGGCGTGTGAAGGACGTCCTGCATTCCGTCGGCCTCGCACCCGGGTCCGAAGCCCGCTATCCGCGCCAGTTCTCCGGCGGCCAGCGTCAGCGCATCGCGATCGCCCGGGCGCTGGTCACCGATCCGCGCCTCGTCGTCTGCGACGAGGCGGTCAGCGCGCTGGATCTCTCCACGCAGGCGCAGGTGCTGAACCTCCTCGCGGAGCTGCGTGCCGGAGCAGAGCTCGGCTACCTCTTCATCGCCCACGACATGGCAGTGGTGGAGTTCCTCGCTCAGCGCGTCGTCGTCCTCAACCGTGGGCGGATCATGGAACAGGGCCCTACGGTCGAAGTTCTGGGCAACCCCCAGCATCACTACACCCGCGTCCTCATGGCCGCATCGCCGGTTCCCGATCCCGACGAGCAGGCCCGTCGGCGAGGGCTGTGGCAGGAGCTCAAGGCGGCCGCACCGGTGGCATGAGCCTGGTCCGACGGCGCGAAGGCAGCCGGCTGACTCCCGGGCTTCAGTGGAACGAGGCATCCACGAGCGGTGAGAGCGCCTGCGCCGTCTCGCGGAACGTGTCGACCATCGGGTTGCGCGAGTCGCTGAGGCTGCACAGGACGATGGTCGCCGGCTCGATGTCGGGGATCGGAATGAACGCCAACTCGTCCCGTCGGTAGTGCTTGCTCGCCGACTGGCCGGCGATATTGACGCCCGCGCCCGCGGCCACCAGCTCGAGCAAACCCTCGACGCTGTCGGCCGTAGGCCCACGCTTGGGGCGCGAGCCGTCCGGTCGTGGGTCGACGATCCACCAGTCCACGACCTCGGTCGGTCCGTTGGCCACCGACACGAAGATCTCGCTATTGGTCTCCAGGATCGGGATCGACTCGAGGCCGGCGAGCGGGTGGTCCGCCCGCACCACGAGCACGCGTGGTTCGCGCCAGAGGGGTTCGGCGCGCACACGCGGTGGCAGCCGCATCGGCCACGGCGCGAACACGACATCAACGCGACCGCCCTCGAGTTCATCGGCGACGTCGAAGAAGCCGAGCCGGCGCATCTCGATGCGCGCCTGCGGAATCGCCTGCATCGTGGCGGCGATCGCCGCCGTGGTCAGACTGCCCGCGCCGGCCGCCACCACGCCGACCCGCAGCACCGGGGCATCGCGGTCGCGTCTGATCGACCGACCCCACGCGAGCAGCTGATCGTGGTCGTCCTGCACGCGCCGGGCGAAAGGCAGCAGCTCACGACCGTAGGCCGTGAGTTCGACCTTGCGCGGACTGCGATCGAACAGCTTGACGTCGAGCTGCTGCTCGAGCCGACTGATCTGCTGACTCAGTGAGGGCGGCGTGATGCTCAGCCGCTCGGCGGCGCGACCGAAGTGCAGCTCCTCGGCGAGCACACAGAAATAGCGGATCACGTGGATAGGCACATCCATGCGTCGATCTTAGTCTCCGGCTAATGCCGGGTAGGGAGCTCGAACTTCCTTCCGCCGCGGATCCTGGCGAGACTTGGAGTACCCGGAGCGAGCCATCGGAATGACCCGACGCCCCAGCTGCCTAACGGCACCCGTGCACTTACAAGGAGGTAAGCATGACCACTTTCCCCGCTGACGACCCCGATAAGGTTCCGTTCGCCGGAATCCTGCCTGCAGCGCCGAAGCCGTTCATTCTCGGCAACGGGGAGGGCGAGAAGTCCCTCGTCTTCGATCAGCTGTTCTCGATTCTGCTCTCCGCCGATGAGACCGATGACCAGTACGGCGCGTTCACGATGGTCGGACCCAAGGGCGACCGCATCCCGGCTCACAAGCATTTCAAGACGCACGAGATCTTCTACGTCGTGGACGGCGAGATCAGCATCTGGATGGATGACGAGGCCGACTATCACACCAAGACCACGCTGACGACAGGCGACTTCGCGTTCATCCCCGCGAACATCGTGCACGCGTTCCAGATCCACAACACGACCAAGGTGTTCGGTGTCGGCACGGCCGGCTTCGAGCGGTTCTTCCACGCGATGGGTCAGAAGACCGACCTCACCGAGCCGCAGGGCGTCGTACGTGCCCGACTACCCGACGATGCGCGCCGCGGGCGAGAAGTACTGGACGCAGTTCATGCCCGAGTTCCAGTTCCGCGACTGATCGTGACCGCGGATTTCGAACGCGAGATCCTCGAGATCGACTTCGCTCAGCCGCAGGGGTTCCGGCCGCTGTCGCTCGACCTGCGGACACCCGAGGCCGCCGGCGCACCCCTCGTCGTGTTCTTTCACGGCGGGGGGTGGCTGCGCGGCAGCCGCAAGGTGTTCACGCCGGGCATCAGCGATGCGCAGTCGTTCGACCGCATCGTGGCGGCGGGGTTCGCCGTCGCCTCGTGCGAATACCGGCTGAGCGGCGAGGCGCGCTTTCCCGCGCAACTGGATGACGTGGATGCCGCGCTCGCGTGGCTGCACGCGCACGGCGCCGAGCACGGAGTGGACGCATCGCGCATCGTGCTCTGGGGAGTATCAGCGGGCGCGACGCTCGCCGCGCTTGACGGGTCTGCGTCGCGACGACATCCGCGGTGTCGTGGACTGGTTCGGCCCCGCCGACATGTTCACGATGGCCGAGCACGACATGGGGGAACCGGCCGGACGAGACGCGCGAAGCGCGGTGGCTCGGCGCGCCCGCCGCAAAGCTGCCCGAAACCGCGCGGGCGGCGAGCCCGACGCTTCAGGTGCATGCGGGTGCGCCGCCGTTCCACATCTCGCACGGCACCGCCGACGAGCACGTACCGTTCGGGCAGAGCGAGGAGCTCGCGAGGGCACTCCACGGAGTCGGCGCCGACGCCGAGTTCCACCCCGTGACCGGCGGGCGGCACTTCTGGCAGGGGCTCGACGACACCGCACCGGTGTTCGATCGGGCCATCGACTTCGTCAGCCGCGTCACCGCGGACTGACTCGAGAGGAACCGCAATGACCGACTCACCGTCGCTCGCCCCCCTGATGATCGCGCCCGTGAACCCGACCGAAGCGGCTCCGCTGCTGCGGCGTGAGTTCGCCCTCGACACCGGCCATGGCCCGGTCGATCGCGCGACCCTGCGCACGAGCGCCTTGGGTGTGGTCGAAGCGTGGGTGAACGGCATCCGGAGTTCCGATGAACTGCTCGCGCCGGGGTGGACAAGCTACGAATGGCGCGTTCGCGTCGTCGAGCACGACGTGACGGATGCCGTCGCCGAGCGCACCGTGATCGGCCTTCGGCTGGGCAACGGCTGGTATCGCGGATGGCTCGGCTTTACGGCCCAACGTGCGGTGTACGGCGACGAACGCGCCGGTTACGCGCAGCTCGAGATCGTCTTCGCCGACGGGCACGTGCAGACGGTCGTCACCGACGGAACGTGGCGGGCGGCATCCGGTGAGGTGCTCGCCGACGACCTGTACAACGGCGAGACGATCGATGCCCGCCTCGCCGATGGCGCGTGGCGGCATGCGGGATTCGACGATGCGGACTGGGATGCCGTTCACGTCGTGGACTTCGATGCGAGTCGTCTCGTCACTACGGCGACGCCGCCCGTCCGCCGGCTCGCCGAACTCGGCGTGGAGCGCGTCTGGACGTCGCCGTCGGGCAAGACCCTCGTCGACTTCGGCCAGAACCTCGTCGGCTTCGTCCGCGTGGCGGTCAGCGGGCCGGCCGGCACCGAGGTCGTGCTGCGTCACGCCGAGGTGCTCGAGCACGATGAGCTCGGTACGCGCCCGCTGCGCCACGCCGCGGCGACGGACCGCTTCATTCTCGGCGGCGGCGACGACGTCTTCGAACCGACCCTCACGTTCCACGGATTCCGCTACGCCGAGGTCACCGGCTGGCCGGGCACGTTCGACCCTGCGGCCATCACCGCGATCGTCGTCGGCACCGACGTCGAACCGATCGGCTCGTTCGCGTGCTCGGATCCGCTGCTGAACCAGCTGCACAGCAACGTCGTGTGGGGGATGAAGGGCAACTTCCTGAGCGTGCCGACCGACTGCCCGCAGCGCGACGAGCGCCTCGGCTGGACCGGCGACCTCGCGGTCTTCGCGCCCACGGCGGCGTTCCTCGGCGACGCCGAGGCGTTCCTGGCAGACTGGCTTGTCGACCTCGAGCTCGAGCGTCGCGCCACCCCGCACGGGACGGTTCCGGTCGTCGTGCCGAACGTCATGAAATATCTGGACACCGGCTTCCCCGAGCCCGGGGCCACCGCGATCTGGGGCGATGCGGCAGTCTGGGTCCCGTGGGCGCTCTGGACCGCGTACGGCAACGAGCAGACCCTCCGCGACGCGTACCCACTGATGACGGCCCACATGCGTTCGGTCGCCGGCGTGCTCTCGCCGAGCGGACTGTGGGACACAGGATTCCAGTTCGGTGACTGGCTCGATCCGGACGCACCCGCCGACGACCCTGGTAAGTCCAAGGCCCCGTCGGGAGTGGTCGCAACGGCGTGCGCCTTCCGCACGGCGTCGCTTCTGGTGCAGAGCGCAGAGCTCCTGGGTGAGCATGCGGATGCCGCTGAATTCATGGCGCTCCGGGGCCGCATCGGTGCGGCGTTCAGGGAGCACTACGTGCATGGCGGCCGAGTCGAGAGTGACAGTGCCACAGCGTATGCGCTCGCGATCGCGTTCGAACTGCTCGAAGACGGCGATCGCCAGAAGGCCGGTGACCGCCTGGCCGAACTCGTGCGCGCCGCAGACCACCGCATCAGCACGGGCTTCGCCGGCACGCCGTTCGTGAACGACGCGCTCACGATCAGCGGACACCTCGACGACGCGTACGCCCTGCTCCTCCAGCGCGAAGCGCCGTCGTGGCTCTACGCGGTGACGATGGGGGCGACGACGATCTGGGAGCGCTGGGACTCGATGCTGCCCGACGGGTCGATCAACCCCGGCGAGATGACCTCGTTCAACCACTACGCGTTCGGCGCGGTGGCCGACTGGATGCACCGGTCGGTCGCCGGCCTGGCGCCGCTCGAAGCCGGGTATCGCCGCATCCTCGTCGCGCCGCAGCCCGGCGGCGGGCTGACGTGGGCGCGCGCGAGCCTCGAGACCCCGCATGGGCTGGCGGCCGTGCACTGGGAAATGGACGGCGAGGCACTGCGAATCGAGGTCACGGTTCCCGAAGGCACAGAGGCGGTGCTGCGCCTTCCCGGCCGTGACGACGAGACAGTGGGTGCGGGCACCCACGTGCGGGCGCTCGTCGGAACGGCCTAGGCGCGTGCGACTCTCCGACATCCGCATCCGCGACCCGTTCATCCTCGAGTCTTCGCCCGGCTCGTTCGTGCTGTTCGGCACGACCGACGAGAACGTGTGGGGTGGGCCGGCTGCCGGATTCGACTGCTACACCAGCTCTGATCTCGACCGATGGGATGGGCCGATCGCGGCATTCCGACCGCCCGAAGACTTCTGGTCCGACACACAGTTCTGGGCGCCTGAGGTTTACGCGTACGACGGACGCTTCTTCATGTTCGCGACGTTCGTCGCTTCGGCCTCGCACGTGCGGGGTGTCGCTGTGCTGGTCTCCGATCAGCCGACGGGGCCGTTTGTGCCGTGGAGCGACGGCCCCCTCACCCCGCCCGGCATCCCGTGCCTGGACGGCACCCTCTTCATCGATGACGACTCTCAGCCCTGGCTCGTCTACAGCCGCGGTTCCGAGGGCATACCCGGCGGTGCGGCCGGGATCGCCGACGGCGAGATGTATGCGCTGCGTCTGTCCGGCGACCTCCGCGAGCCGGTCGGCACACCCGAACTGCTGTTCACTGCGTCGTCGGCACCCTGGAGCCGACCGCTGCGGTTTCCTGCCGGAGTGGAGTCACCGCCCGCACTGAACCTCGCGACGGACCCGCTCTTCACAGACGGCCCATTCCTTGTGAGGTCATTGTCCGGGGCATTGCTCATGCTGTGGTCGAGCTTCGGAGAGGAGGGCTACGCCATGGGCGTCGCCACCTCCGTGAGTGGGAGCATCCTCGGCCCGTGGGCCCAGAGCACCGAACCGCTCTGGGCGCGCAACGGCGGACACGGGATGCTGCTCGCCGCGTCGACCGGCACTAACTATCTCGTGTTCCACACGCCGAACGACACTCCGCACGAGCGGGCGACGCTCGTCGAGGTCGAACTCACCTCAGATGCGATCGCCCTCGCCTGAGCACGGACCCGAGGTGCGGCCGTTGAGCGAGCGAGCGTCAGCGACCGACACGAAGCGCTGTGAACCCGTTGACCACTCAGGTCGAGCGCAGCAGCCGCGAGATGTCGTCGGCGGTCGCGCGCAGGCGCGTCAGCAGCGGACCGCGCAGCGAGGCGACATCGTGCCGCGACGACGCGACCGCGATGTTGATCGCCGCGGCGGGCTTGGCGGCATCGCGCCCGAAGACCGGCACCGAGACCGAGCGCAGGCCCGCGGCGACCTCCTGGTCCTGCAGCGAATAGCCCTGCTCGCGGATCGCGGCGAGGCGCTCGCGCAGCTCGCCGAGGGATTTCGCGGCGTTGGGGCCGGCATCCGCCCCGAAGTCGTGGTTCGCGAGCGTCGCCTTCAGCTCCGCGTCGCTCAGATAGGCCAGCAGCAGCTTGCCCATCGACGTGTACGCGGCGGGCAGCGTCGAGCCGACCTGGATGTTGGCGGTCACCAGATCCGAGTTGCGCAGGCGCGCGAGGTAGAGCACCTGGTCGCCGACGAGCACACCGAGATTCACGGTCTCGCCCGACTGCTCGGCGAGGTGACGAAGCGGCTGCTCGCTCAGCTGAACCAGGCTCGAGCCGCGCAGCGCGGCCGACCCGAGCAGCAGAACGGCGACGCCGGGGCGGATGCTGCCATCCGGCAGCCGCTCGAGATAGCCGCCCTCTTCCAGGGTCGCGACGACCCGGAACGCGGTCGGCATCGGAATGCCCGTGCGATCGCAGATCTCGCGGAGCTTGAGCGACGTGACCGACTCGTCGAACAGGCGCAGGACGTCGAGGCCTTTGGCGAGCGCTTCGATGCGGTAGCGGCTCGGTGCCTTCTCAGCGGGATCGACCGCGGACTCGTCAGTGACTTTCATCGTGTGAAACCGTATCTGCTGGGGTGTCGGGGTGCAATCTCACAGGGCCATCCGCAATCACGGTGCGACGCGGAACACGCGCAGCTGCAGCGCAAGCGTCGAGTAGTAGCCCACGAGCGTGGTGAGCTCGAACACCACCTCCGCGCCGATCGCCTCAGAAGCGATGCGCCAGAGCTCGTCGTCGAGGTCGCCGGCCAGCAGCTGCACGGTTGCGGTAGCCACGACGGCCTCGTCGCCGGCGAACGCGGTCGGATCGCCGTCGCGGAGCGCGGACAGCTCGTCGGGCGTGAGACCGGATGCCGCTCCTACCGCTTCGTGCGCCTCGCGCTCGAATTCGCTGTCCCAGTGCGCCGCGACGAGCAGGATCGCGATCTCTCTCGCGCGAGCGGTGAGCGCTCCGCGATAGCGGATGGCGGCGCCGAGGTTCTGAAGTGCGCCCCCGAGCTCGGGGGCGAGGAGAAACGCGTTGAAGGGTCCGCGAAGAGAGCCGTCGGGTCTCGTCAGCGCGAAATGCTGAGGTCCCTGCGCGCGCGGACCACCCGCGATCGCCTCGAAAAGCTCTCGCTGCGCGGGCGCGAGCGCGCCCGGCTCGAACGACTGAACACGACCTTGCATCGTCTGCTCCTCGCTGTCGCTGGTGGGGGGATGCCGACTCGCATTTGACGAATCGCCGTCCTCAGCATACATTCAATAGACGAAACATACTTTCATCCAATGAACTGACCTGAGAGAAGTGTCATGGAAGACAGCCTCCAGATTCGTGACGTGGGACTCACCGCGGCGGAGCACGATTTCAGCCTGCGCGTGTACCCCGCAGCAGTGCCCGACGGCACGGTGCTGGTCTGGCTTCACGGAGGGGCCTTCATGTTCGGCGACCTCGAGATGCCCGAAGCAGACGAGACCGCCCGCCAGCTCGCGGCCCGCGGCACCACGGTGTTCTCGCTGGACTACACCCTGGCGCCCTTGGACGCGCTCCAGGCGTTGCCCGTGCCCGAACCGATCGAGGGGATGCCGTCACCCGAGCAGTTCGCGGCCTCCTTCGGCGCTGACCGCGTGCGTGCGCGGTACCCGGTCGCCTCGCTCCAGGTCGTCGCCGCCTTCGACTGGGCGCGCGAGCATGCCGCCGAGTTCGGTGGACGGGCCGACGCCGTCGCGATCGGCGGAGCCAGCGCGGGCGGCAACCTCGCCGCGGGTGCCGCGTTGCGCCTCCGCGACCGCGGAACCGCGCAGCCCCTGGCGCAGGTGCTCATCTATCCCGTGCTGCACTCGGTGCTGCCGACGCCCGACGACGAGCTCGAGGCGATCCTCGCCGAGCAGCCGCCGGGCCTGCGATTCCCGCCGGAGGCGACGCGCGCGATCAACGCCAATTACCTCGGTGAGGCCTCGGGTGACGAGCTCTACGCCTTCCCCGGGGGTCACGACGTCCGCGGCGCGGCACCCGCCCTGATCGTCACGAGCGAGGGCGACGAGCTCCGCCCCTCGGCCGAGGCATACGTCGGCGATCTCGCCCGCTGCGGTGTCGACGTCGCGTACGTCAAGGAGCGCGGCGCGATCCACGGATTCCTGAACATGGTCGGCAGCCCTGTCGCCGGCCGCACCGCGGACCGCGTGTCGAGCTTTCTGCGCGAGCGGGCGGGGGTCCTGGCGTGAGCGCGGACTGGCTCGGCCTCGACGGCGCTCGTGTGCTGATCGCAGGAGCCGGCGGAATCGGCGGCGCCTGTGCCGTCGCCTACGCGCGGGCCGGGGCATCCGTCGCCGTCGTGGATCGCGATCAGCGCGCACTCGACGTGCTCGGCGCGGAGCTGGCCGCGGCCGGCGCACGCCACGAGCTGATCCAAGCCGACCTCACCGAGCACGGCTCTGGCGAGCGCGTCGTCGCCCAGGTCGTCGAGCGCCTCGGCGGACTTGACGTCATGCTGCACGCGGTCGGCATCAACGACCGTCGCCCGATCCTCGATTTCACCGAGGACGAGTGGGACCACATCCTGCGTGTCAACCTCTCCTCCGTCTTCGGGCTCGCTCAAGCCGCAGGGCGCCATATGGTCTCGCGCGGCTATGGCCGAGTGCTGGCTCTGTCGAGCGTTTCGGGCCTGCTCGCCCACCACTCCCATGGCCCGTACGCGGCATCCAAGGGCGGCATCAACCAGCTGCTGCGCGTCATGGCACGCGAGTGGGCTGCTTCGGGCGTCACAGTCAACGCGCTGGCGCCGGGCTACATCGAGACGCCGCTCACCGCGGGCGAGCTGGCAAAGCCCGGCAAGCGCGCCGATCTCGAGAGCCTGGTTCCCGCCGGACGCCTCGGCACCCCCGACGAACTGACCGGCCCCGCGCTGTTCCTGTCGTCACGTCACGCCGGCTTCATCACCGGCCACGTGATGTACATCGACGGCGGACGCACGCTGGTCTGAGACTTACAGAGACGACAGGAGAGCAATCATGACCCAGATCTTCCCCCGGTTCGCCGGCAAGACCGTGCTCGTCACCGGCGCCGGCACCGGCTTCGGCGCCGAGATCGCCGTGCGCGCGGCGCAGGAGGGCGCCAGAGTCGCCGTCCACTACCGCTCGTCGAAGGCGGGCGCCGAAGCGACGCTCGAGCGCATCCGCGAAGCCGGCAGCGACGGCATCCTCGTCCAGGCCGACATCGGCTCGTGGGCCGAGATCAAGCGCATGGCCGACGAGGTCTGGGCGGCGTTCGGCACGCTCGACGTGCTCGTGAACAACGTCGGCGACGTCTCGAGCGAGCAGATGAACTGGGACGAACTGACCCAGGAGGCGCTGGACGCCGTCATCGACATCGACGTCAAGGGCACGCTGCTCATGACCCACGAATTCGGCGAGCGGATGCTGAAGCAGGGGCACGGCAGCATCGTCCAGGTCGGCTCCACCGTGATCGTGCGCGGCTCCGCCCGCGCGCCCCAGTACGCCGCGGCGAAGTACGCGATCCTCGGCATCACGAAGTCCTACGCGAAGGCCTTCGCTCCGGCGGTGCGCGTCAACACGTTCGCGCCTGGCTTCATGGAGACCGAGCGGCTGCTGAACCGCGAGGACTGGAAGAGCGGCCGCCGCGAGGTGCTGATCTCGCAGACGCCGATGGGCGTCATCCCGCCGCCCGAGTTCGTCACCGGCGCGTGCCTGTGGCTCGCGACCGACGAGGCGGCACACCTCACCGGCGGGTACATGCTCGCCGACGGCGGCTTCAACATGGTCGGCGCGTAGGCGTCGGCATCGGATTCGATCTAGGAGAAACAGACTCATGAAACTCATCACCTTCGACGGCGGCCGCGTCGGCCGTCTGGAACTCGAAGAAGGCACCGTCATCGAACTCGACGTGCCCTCGACCCGCGAGTACTTCGAGCGCGGCGGCCAGGTCACCGAGACCGGCGAGCGTCTGGCGTACGCCGACGTGAAGCTCGAGGCCCCGATCCGCCCGAAGAAGTTCTTCCACACCGCCGGCAACTTCGCCGACCACCACAAGGAGCTCACGGCCGTCGACTGGTCGCACCCGGTGCACAAGGGCATCGTGTTCTTCCAGAACGTCGACGCGATCATCGGCCCGGAAGACGAGATCGTCTACCCCGAGGGCCTCACGAAGGAGCTCGACTACGAGCTCGAGCTGGCGATCATCATCGGCAAGTCGGGCAAGTTCTTCGGACCCGACGAGGCCGACGACTACATCGCCGGGTTCACCGTCTTCAACGACATCACCGCGCGCGACATCCAGCGCAAAGAGATGGAGTCGGGTGTGTTCTCCTTCAGCAAGGGCATCGACACCTTCAACCCGATCGGCCCGTGGATCGTCACGCGCGACGAGGTGCCCGACATGCACGAGCTGCCCATGCAGCTGCGCGTCAACGGCGAGGTGCGCCAGCAGGGCAACACCAACCAGACCCGCATCAAGTTCCCGCACCTGGTCGCGTACCACTCCCCGCAGATCTACAGCGCCGGCGACATCATCACGACCGGGACGATCTCGGGCGTGGCCGCCGTGCAGCCCAACCCGTTCGACTTCTACCTGAAGCCCGGCGACCAGATCGAGGCCGAGATCACCGGCATCGGCAACGCTGCGCAACAAGGTCATCGGCTGGGAAGAGCGGTACGGCGAGCCGGCCCCGCAGCGGGTCGACTGGTGAGGATCGCAAACCTCGGCGGCCGTGCCGTCCTCGTCCAGGGCGAGAACGGCGCGATCGACATCGCCGGCGCCTCGGACGGCCGCTTCGGTCCCGACCCGCAGGCGCTGTTCGACGACTGGGCGGCGTTCGCGGAGTGGGCGTCGGCGTTGGAGAGGGCGGATGCCGCGGCATCCGACTCGTTCGATGTCACCGAGCTCGGCGCCCCCGTGCCGCGCCCGCGCCAGGTGTTCGCGATCGGCTTGAACTACGCCGAGCACGCGGCCGAAGCCGGCTACCCGCCCGATTCCATGCCGGTGACCTTCACGAAGTTCCCGTCCTCGATCGTCGGTCCCGACGCCGTGGTCGCGCTGCCCGAAGGTCACGTCGACTGGGAGGTCGAGCTCGTCGTCGTGATCGGTCGAGAGGCGCACAAGGTCGACCGCGAGAGCGCCTGGGATCATGTCGCCGGCCTCACGATCGGTCAGGACATCTCGGAGCGCATCACGCAGATGCAGGGCTCGGCGCCGCAGTTCAGTCTGGGCAAGTCGTTCCCCGGCTTCGGTCCGACCGGGCCGTGGCTCGTGACGCCCGACGAGTTCGCCGACAAGGACGACCTCGCGATCGCCTGCAGCCTGTCGGGCGAGGGCATGCAGTCCTCTCGCACGTCGATGATGCTCTACGACGTGCCCGAGCTGCTCGTGCGACTGTCGGCCGTGTGTCCGCTGCTGCCCGGCGACATCATCTTCTCGGGGACCCCTTCCGGCATCGGCAATCGCCGCACGCCGCAGAGGTTCATCGGACCGGATGATGTGCTGGTGAGCGAGATCGAGGGCATCGGCACGCTGACGACGCGCTTCACCGCCGGCGGCTGAGCTCGGCGCAGCGCCGAAACCCCGAGGAGCCACGATGACTGTGAACCCGATCCTGCCCGGCTTCAACCCTGACCCGAGTGTCGTGCGCGTGGACGGGGTGTATTACCTGGTCACGTCGACGTTCGAGTACCTGCCGGGAATGCCGGTCTATCGCAGCGAAGATCTCGAGGACTGGACGCTCATCGGCCATGTGGCCACGCGCGAGGAGCAGATCGGCATCCGTCACTCGCCCACTCCGGGCGGAGTGTTCGCGCCGACGATCCGCTTCCACGACGGACGCTTCCACGTGATCGTCAGCGTGATGTTCAACGCGCGCGGGTGCGTCGTTTTCACCGCCGATCGGCCTGAGGGCCCGTGGTCGGATGGGGTCGAAATACCCGCGGTCGACGGCATCGATCCTGACCTCGCGTGGGATGACGACGGCGTCGCGTACGTCACCTATGCGGTGATGGGTCAAGGGATCCGCCAGGTGCGGGTCGACCTCGAGACCGGCGCGGCTTTGAGTGAACCTCGGCCGCTCTGGTCGGGCACCGGGCTGCATGCTCCCGAAGGTCCGCATCTGTATCGCCGCGGCGACGACTGGTATCTGCTGATCGCCGAGGGTGGCACCGAGCGCGGCCACACGGTGGCCATCGCCCGCGGAACCTCTCCCGAAGGACCCTTCGAGGGCTTCGCGGGCAACCCGATCCTGACCGCGCGCAGCACCTCGAGTGCGGTGCAGAACGTCGGTCATGCGGATCTGGTGGAAGCACCCGACGGCGGAACCGCCATGGTCGCGCTGGGTGTGCGGCCTGGTGGGTTCACGCGCTCGTTCTCTCCGCTCGGCCGCGAGACCTTCCTGACGCGCGTGGAGTGGGTCGACGGTTGGCCGCGACGTCGAGCCGATCGTGGTCGCACCGGGTGGCGGCGAGGTCGTCGAGGTGCTCGATACGTCGGTGCCTCTCGAGCGGTCGGGGTGGATCGCCGTGCGCCAGACGCCGTCAGAAGTGGCGACGATCGACGCCGACGGCCGCGTAGTGCTGACCGGGCACGGCACCGACCTCGCCGATCCGCTGCCCAGCTTCGTCGGCCGCCGCCAGGCGCACATCGATGTGACCTTCTCCGCCCGGGTCGACGCGACCGGTGGCGTCGGCGGCCTTGCCGCGCGACACTCCGAGGTGCACTGGTTCGGCGTGGACGCCCACGATGACGGTGCCGTGATCACCATCACCGCCCGCGCTGCGCTCGCCGGCTTCACCCACGAGTGGCGGGCGAAACTGCCTTCCGGCGACCTCGTGCTCAGCATCCGGTCCCGGGCGAGCAGCGGCGACCTCGCGAGGCTCGAAGTCGGGGGCGACCGGATCCAGCTGGTGGCCGCGCCCGCGCACGATCGGTCGGCGGAGGTCGTGCTGACCGAACTCGATGGCCGCTATTGGGCGTACGAGACGACCGAGTCCTTCACCGGCCGCGTCCTCGGGCTGTACGCGATCGACGGCACGGTCGCCTTCTCAGACGTGACGTACGAGGGCCGGGCGTGAGCGAACTGCGCGTCGAATATCTGCGCGAGCCGATCGGCATCGGTACGCGCGCGCCGCGTTTCTCGTGGATCACGGGTCACGCTCAGGACGCCTATGAGCTCGTGGTGACCGCGGGAGACCGGGTGGTCTGGGCGACCGGCGTCGTTGAGAGCGCCGAGTCGTCGCTGATCGAGTACGCGGGCGAGCCCCTCGCATCGAACACCGCGTACCGGTGGCGCGTGCGCAGTCGCTCGGGCGACGCGTGGACGGAGTGGGCGGCATCCACCTTCGACACGGCGCTGCTGGATGCCGCCGACTGGGTCGCGGCGTGGGTCGAGCCCGCGCAGCAGGATGCGGTGGTCGAGCGCTGGAGCATTCTCGACTGGATCCGCGGGCTCGGTCCGGACACGCCGCCCGAGCAGCGGCTGCGCCCGCCGCAGCTGCTGCGGCAGCAGTTCGTCGTCCGCGAAGAAGCTCGTGCGCGCGCGCCTGTACGCGACCGCGCGCGGGGTGTACTCGGCGTTCGTGAACGGCGAGCGTGCCGACGATCAGGTGCTCGCGCCCGGCTCCGACGCGTACGAGCACCGCATGTCGGTGCAGGCGTACGACGTCACCGATGCGCTGGTGGAGGGCGAGAACGTGCTCGGCATCGCCCTCGCAGACGGGTGGTGGGCCGGCCGGCTGGGTCTGACCGGCTCGAGCGCGCAGTTCGGCACGCGCACCTCGGCGATCTGGCAGCTGCACCTGGAGTACGTCGACGGCACCACCGAGGTGGTGGTCTCCGGCGCCGATGTGCGCAGTGCGATCGGCCCGTGGGCATACGCCGACCTCTTCGTCGGCGAGCATTTCGACCGCCGCGCGGTGCCGGTCGGCTGGGACCGGGCGGGTTTCGACGACGGTTCATGGATGCCGGTGCGCGAGGTCGGCCGCGACCACGAGCTGCTGCGTCCGTTCACCGGCGAGCCGATCCGGCGGGTCATGGAGCTGCCGGCCGTCTCGGTCGTGCAGACCGACGAGGGTGCGGTCGTCGACTTCGGCCAGGTCATCGCGGGTCGGGTGCGACTGCGGCTGCGCGACACGGCGCCCGGTCAGCGCGTCGTGATCGAGCACACCGAGACCCTGGCCGCCGACGGCTCCTGGTTCGACAACATCGTCGGCATCAACAAGGAGCAGACCGATGTGTTCATCGCCGCGGGCGGTGACGATGAGTGGGAGCCGGAGTTCACATTCCACGGCTTCCGGTATGCGCGGGTGAGCGGGTTGATCGGCGCGACTCGCGGCCGACGACATCGTCGCCGTGGTGATCGCGAGCGATATCGAGCAGACCGGCTCGTTCACGGCATCCGACGCCCGTCTCGACCGCCTGCACCAGAACGTGGTGTGGAGTCAGCGCGGCAATTTCCTGTCGGTCCCGACCGACTGCCCGCAGCGCGAGCGCGCCGGATGGACCGGCGACATCCAGGCCTTCGTGGGCGCGGCGAGCAACAACGCGCAGGTCGTGCCGTTCCTGTCGCGCTGGCTCGACAACCTGCGCGCCGACCAGCTGCCCGATGGTCGCATCCCGATCTTCTCGCCGCGCTCGCCGTTCGATGCCGAGGCCGCCGCGATCGCGCAAGGCGTCGGCTCGATCGTCGCCGCCGCGGGCTGGAGCGATGCGATCGCGACCGTGCCGTGGACGCTCTACGAGCGCTTCGGCGACTGCCGCGTGCTGGAGGAGAACTACGACGCGATGGCGCGGTGGATCGAGTACCAGCGGGTGACGGCGGCTGCTGAGCTGCCGGCGGCGCTCGCCGAGGTCACGCTGCTCGACGAACGTCGGCGCGCGCAGGCCCTGCTCTACAACTCCGGCATGCACTTCGGCGACTGGCTGACCCCGAGCACGATGGAGTCCGGACCGCTGCACGAGGCGATCATGATCGCGCCGACGCTCACGAGCGAGTACGTCGCGCCGATGTTCCAGGCCCAGACGCTGACGCTCGCGTCGCGCGCGGCCGGGGTGCTGGGCCGCGAGACGGATGCCGCCGACTTCGCCGCGCGCGCTGCGCTGGTGCGCGCGGCCTTCGCCGCGGAATACGTCGATGCCGGGGGAGACCTGCCGGTTCGCCTGCAGGGCGTATACGTGCTGGCACTTGCGTTCGACATGGTGCCTTCGTCTGTGCGATCTGGCACCGCTGCCCGGCTGGTGGAGCTCGTGCACGAACGCGGCGACCGGCTCGACACCGGCTTCCTCTCGACGCCGTATCTGCTCGACGTGCTGTGCGACACACGGCTACCCCGAGGTCGCTCGCACGCTCCTGTGGCAGTCCGAGATGCCCTCGTGGCTCTACGAGGTCGACAACGGCGCGACGACGTTCTGGGAGACCTGGGACGCCATCTCGCCCGACGGTGTGATCCGCCCGATGTCGTTCAACCACTACGCGCCCGGAAGCGTCGACGACTGGCTGTATCGCCGGGTGGCCGGCATCCGCTCGACCTCGCCCGGGTATCGCACCGCGGTGATCGAGCCCGACTTCGAGATCGGCCTCGACCACGTTGCAGCGCACGTCGGCACGCCGTATGGCGAGCTGGGCGTGGAGTGGACGCGGACGGGGGATGCGGCATCCGTCGTCGTCGATCGTGCCGTTCGGTGTCGCGGCTCGGCTGGTGACATCAGCGGGCTCGGTCGTGCTCGCGGCGGGCCGCAGCGAGCACGCGGTGGTGCTCGCGCAGGCGTGATCCGCGCCGCGGGTGTCGTCCGGGCCATAGCTGCAACGTTCGTCATGACGGCACCGTAGAGCCGGCTTCCGACACGGCATTCCGGCCGTCGGTTCCTCCACAGGAGCAGCCATTCGAGGCTTGTCCACAGGCCCTTTTAGTCCTTCTGATCAGGGCTTTGAATGTCGGTGGCCCTGATCAGAATGGAGGTATGAACAGCATCGCGGCGGCACTCGAGAAGGTCGGCGACGACCTGGCGGGTGTCGCCGAGGCGGCCTTCGCAGACGATGGTCTGCGGCTCCGCGACGATGACGACGTGCTGGCGGCTTTAGCTGCGGCGGGAAGGCTCCAACGTGTAGCGGAGGCTCTCATGAGCGAAGCCGTCGCACAGGTGCTCGAACGCGACGATCTCCGCCCCCACCCGGATCGCGTGACGACCCGGCACGGCTGCCGGAACGCCGTCGAGCTGGTGCAGCGGGCGACGCGCGTGTCGGCGCGCACCGCTTCCGACGTCATCGCGACGGCAAAGGCGGTGGGGCGGCACGTCGCCATCTCGACGGGTGAACTGGTGCCGGCGGAATTCCCGCGCATGAGAGACGCCCTGCGCGACGGGCAGGTAGGCGTCGACGGTGTGGTCGGCGTGGTCGGAGCATTCCGCGGGTGCCTCGCGGGGCGGGTCGCGCTGCTGGCGGCCGACGAAGAGCTTGCCGCCGCAGCGCGCGGCGAGGGAGTGGATGGGGCTCCGCCGGCGTCGGCCGACGAGCTGCGCGCCTGCGCTCAGGTGTGGGCCGCGTACCTGGATCAGGACGGCGCCGAACCGGCCGAGTCGCGAGCGCTGCGCAAGCGTGGCTTCACCGTGGGGCGCCGCGGGCATGACGGACTTGTCCCGGTGCGGGGCAACCTCATGCCCGAGGTCGCCGCGCAACTGCAGCTGGGATTCGACAGTGTGCTGAACCCGCGGGTCGACGACGTCCCAGGGCCATGCTTCGTCGAGAGTGCGCCGACCGATCGTGACGAACCGATCGAGAGCGACGCGGATGAGCGAACCCATGCGCAGAAGCAGCACGACGCGCTCGCGGTGCTGCTCACGGTTGCCGCCGCATCCGGGTCTCTGCCGACCCTCGGCGGTGCGGCTCCCACGCTCGTCGTGTCGGTGCGTGAACAAGACCTCGCCCACGGTCGTGGATATGCCCACATGCCCGGCGACGACGAACCGATCTCGCTCGCCGCAGCGCGGCACATCGCGTGCACGCGGCGCCGTGCAGCGCGTCGTCGCCGGCACAAACGGCCGTGTCGTGTCGATCGAGACCCTCGACCGGGTCTTCAATCACCACCAGCGCCGCGCGATCACCTTTCGCGACGGAGGCTGCATCATTCCGGGCTGTCACGTGCCGCCACAGTGGTGCGAGATCCATCACGTCGAGGAGCACTCGCGGGGTGGACCGACTCATACTGACAACGGAGTCCTGCTCTGCTGGTTCCATCATCGGACGATCGATTCGGGGAGCTGGAGCATCCGGATGATCGACGGCGCCCCGCACGTACGCGGCCCGCATTGGTGGGATGCCCACGGGCGGTGGCGACCCGCGACGAAGTCCCCGACGCGGATGCGCGAAGCGATGGCGCGGCGGATGTAACGCGCGGAGGCTTGGCGCGGCGCGGCGGAGA
Organism: uncultured Actinomycetota bacterium; assembly: GCA_963781135.1. Classification (GTDB taxonomy): domain Bacteria; phylum Actinomycetota; class Actinomycetes; order Actinomycetales; family Microbacteriaceae; genus Microbacterium. The sequence goes on from CAWADY010000009.1 coordinate 234,745, forward strand.
AGCATGGCGCGCACCGGTGAGGGGGCAAGGTTCGTACCGCCCGCAGCGGAGCGTCGCTCGGCCGCCCGCAACCAGCGAGATCCGCGCCGCGCTCAACGCCCCCAGATCGAGACCACCGCGACGATGAAGGCCGGAAGCGCCGCCAGCACGGCGACCGCCAGCAGCACCCGACCGACCAGGACTCCACTTCGAGACGCACGCAGGTCGAGGAACCACGGGAGCAGTCGGGGGAACGCCGTCGTGACGAGCGCTCCGAACGCGACCACGACACCGATTGGGAACAACACGACCGCCGGGAGGAGCAGAACGCCGGTCACCGGCCAGTTGCGGCGACCCATCAGCGGAAGGCTCCGGCTCAGGCGTCCGGCGAGGGCGGCGAGCGCCCCGCCCTGCAGCACGGCGAGCGCGGCGAAGAGCAGCACCGACAGCCACCCGGGCCCGACCCTGTCGAAGTCGATGTTCTCCCGTCGCAGCGGGTCGATGAACGGTCCGATGGTGACCAGGAGGATGGCGCCGAACGTCGGTCCCGCCCATCGCCCGCGGGGCAGCCACGGTGCGACCAGCAGGAAGACCGCGGCCGATGCGAAGGCGAACGGCAGTGCACCGAAGATCAGGTAGGCGACCGTTCCTTCGACGGTGATGTCGCCCACGATCGCCTGCGCCTCCGTGAACCGCCCGGTCGCGTCGGGAGAGGTGACGGCGAGCAGACGCATGGCGAGCCGACCGCCCGCGCCGGTCACCAGAATTCCGGTCGCCGTGCCGATCACGATGAACACCGTCGCCCACCAGAGGTAGTAGCGCAGCCCTTCGAGATGGGGATGACGTCGAGGCGCCGAGGCACCCGCGTCCGCCGAGCCACGCGGCGGGAATTCGGGCGTGATGAGCCGCTCTCCGCCCCACACGACGGCCAGAACGACTCCGACGGCGAGCAGGATTCCGCACACGATGATCAGCAGCATCCGGCCTCATTTCGCCATGGCAGACGGCCCATCCGAACCCTACTGCGGGCTTCAAAGCGTGACCAGCGCTCGAGTTCTGTGTGAACCGGAAGTTCAATACGCTCCCGGAGCACGCGCGGCGGCGATCACCGCGACGGCTCTACTCCGGCAGCGAGGGATGCCGCTCCTGCGGCGCCCGCTTCGCGGGAATGAACAGCGCGACGACGAGGGCGATGAGCGCGGCAGCGCCGCCCAGGATGAGCGACAGGGTGAACCCGGTGGTCGTCGGCACCGGAATGCCGTTGAAGTCCACCGAGTACGAGGCCAGCACCGCGCCGATGACCGCCGCGGCGGTCGACGTTCCGAGGGAGCGGAACAGCGCGTTCAGGCCGTTGGACGCACCCGTCTCGCTCTGCGGCACGGAGCGCATGATGAGCATCGGCATGGAGGCGTATCCGAATCCGATGCCGGCGCCGATGAGGATGTTCGCGACCAGGATGTGCCACACCTCGGAGGAGAACAGCAGCGTGAACCCGTACGCGGCGATGAGCGAGAGCGCGCCGAGCAGCAGCAGAAGCTTCGGGCCGGTGCGTGAGGCGATGCGCCCCGCGATCGGCGAGAGCACCATCATCACGAGCCCGGAAGGCATCACGATCAGGCTCGCGGCCAGCAGCGACAGCCCGAAGCCCGCGCCGGTCGCGACCGGCAGCTCCAGCAGCTGCGGGTAGACCACGTTCGACGCGAACAGCGAGAACCCCATCGCCACCGACGCGATGTTCGTGAGCAGCACGGCGGGCCGAGCGGCCACGCGCAGGTCGAGAAGAGGGGCGTCGATCCGCAGCTCGAACCAGCCCCACAGCAGCAGCACGCGAGTCCGCCGAGACCGCACGCCAGCACGATCGGCGAGCCCCAGCCCCACTCGTTCCCGCGCGAGATCGCCAGCAGGATGCCGACGAGCCCGATCGCGAGGCCCGCGGCGCCGACGAAGTCGAACCGCCCGGCGGTGCGCAGCACGCTCACCGGGACGATCCACAGCACCAGGGCGAACACGACAACCCCGAGACCGGCCGCCAGCCAGAACAGCACGTGCCAGTCGCTGCGCTCGGTCACCAGCGCGCTGATCGGAAGACCGAGCGCACCGCCGACGCCGAGCGTCGCACTCATGAAGGCGATCGCCGAATCCACGCGGTCTTCGTGCAGCACGTCGCGCATGATCGATATGCCGAGCGGCACGACTCCGACGATCGCGCCCTGCAGCGTGCGGCCCACGATGATGCCGATGATTCCCGGCGACAGCGCCGCGATCACGGAGCCGACGACCATCACCGCGGTCAGCACCAGCACGATCCGCCGCTTGCCGTACATGTCGCCGAGTCGCCCCGAGATCGGCGTGATCACCGCGGCCGCGAGCAGCGTCGAGGTCACGACCCAGGCGGTGTCCTCGCGGCTCGCGTTCAGCAGCTCCGGCAGCTTCGACTGGATCGGCACCATGAGCGTGAACATGAACGACGAGCACAGGCCCGCTGTCGCCAGAACGGCGATGATCGCGCCTTGGCTCGGCATCCGGGTGAGGCGTTTTCGTGCGTCCTCATCCCGTGATCCCATCGCTTCAGGCTATCGGCGTCCGACGAGGGCGCGGGTGGCCCTGACAGAACCTCCCTGCTCGGCGGGCGCGAGTAGCGTGGGGGTCATGGCCCACCCCGCCTCCGACAGCGGCGCCGACACCGGCCCCGCGACCCGCATCGACATCCGCCCGCTCGAGACCATCGCGCAGATCCACGAAGCGGCCGACGTCCTGCGCGAAGTGTGGGTCGGCGACCGAGACGCGATGCCGCCGAATCTCATGCGGGCGCTCGCGCACTCCGGCAACTACGTCGTCGGCATGTACGACGGCGACCGCATGGTCGGGGCGTCCATCGCGTTCTTCGCCCCACCCGCGGAACGCTCGATGCACTCGCACATCACCGGCGTGCTGCCCGGACTGCAAAGTCGCGGGCTGGGCCGACTGCTCAAGCAGCACCAGCGCGAGTGGGCGTTCGCCCGCGATGTGGGCAACATCACCTGGACCTTCGACCCGCTCGTCGCCCGCAACGCGCACTTCAACCTGCGCGTGCTCGGCGCCCGCGTGACCGAATACCTCGTCGATCACTACGGGCCCATGGACGACGGCGTCAACCGCGGCGACGAGACCGACCGGCTCATGGTCACGTGGGCACTGGCGGCGCCGCCCGCACCGACCCCGTCCGACGACCTGGTGGTCGCGTCGGTCGCGGTGCCGCACGACATCGAGACCATGCGTCGTGAAGAGCCGACGGATGCCGCCGCCTGGCGCCTCCGCGTGCGGAAGCAGTTCCTGGCCCGGCTCGATGAGGGGCTGGTCGCCGCCGGATTCGACGACGAGCGCGGCTACCTTTTCGTGAAACCGTAGCTCTTCCTGCCATGCCCCGCTCCCGAACTGCCGATCTCCGCTGATCGGCGGGGCGGCGGCATCCGAAGATCCTAGGCTGGCCGGCATGTCCGACTACCGCGCCCACTTCGACTTCGACATCCGCTTCGCCAACGGCGGCGGCCTGACCGGCGAGGCCTTCCGGCTCGACGTGCCGACGCCCGACATCTCCGAGCGCGATCTCGAGCTGCTGCTCGTCGGCCACCTCGGGCTCACCCTGGTCGGCTCGGTCGCGATCACCGGGCTCGAGATCGTCGAAGAGCCGCACCGCGGCAGCCGCGGAGTCGAGACCGCCGCCACCGAGAGCCGCCGCGTCGTCGACCTGAGCCATCCGATCCGCGCCGGACTGGTCACCTACCCCGGCCTGCCCGCACCGACGATCACGCCGCACCTCACGCGTGAGGACTCGCGCGCGAAGTACGCCCCGGGCACCGAGTTCGCGATGGACGTCATCACGATGATCGGCAACACCGGCACCTACCTCGACAGCCCGTTCCACCGGTACGCCGAAGGCCCCGACCTCGCGGGACTCGACCTTTCGACCCTGGTGGGGCTGCGCGCCGAGGTCTTCCACCTCGAGGATGCCTGGAGCGCCGCGCGAGCGCGGCATCCGTCCCGACGTGCTCGCCGACCGCGATGTGCGCGGCGCGGCGGTGCTGCTGCACACGGGCTGGGACCGCTGGTTCGGACAGCCCGAGTACGGGGCCGGCGCTCCGTTCCTGACGCGCGAGGGCGCGCAGTGGCTGATCGATGCGGGCGCCGTGCTCGTGGGCATCGATTCGCTCAACATCGACGACACCGAGTCCGGCGGCGAGCGACCGGCGCACTCGCTGCTGCTCGAGGCCGGCGTGCACGTGGTCGAGCACCTCACGCACCTCGGCGACCTGCCGCCGCGCGGCGCGCGCTTCACGGCGGCGCCGCCTGCGGTCGAGGGATTCGGCACTTTTCCGGTGCGCGCCTTCGCCGAGCTCGGCTGACCCGGCCTGCTGCCGTGGCGACCGCGCGCCGAACGCTCGGGAGCGGTCGCGGATGTATCTGAGCGCGAGCTCGCCCCTCTTCGTGTTCGACCGTGAGCATCGCGGTCCCCGAACGAGGAGCCCCTCATGCGCACCTACATCGACCGGTTCATCGCCGGCATCAGCCGCGAAAACCACCACCGCGTTCGCCTCGTCCCGGGCGCCGGCCGCCCGCGGCGCGCGCGCACGACCTTCGTCGCCGTCGAGAGCCGCGCCGCCCTCGCGCACTGACGACCCCGCAAACGGGCCCGGGCGTAGCCTGAACGCATGCCCATCGCCCGACCCGCGGCAGCCGTGACCCTCGAGGGTTTCGAGCTGCGCGTCCTGCAGATCCCCTTGGTCTCGCCGTTCACGACCTCGTTCGGCACCGACACCGTGCGCGAGGTCATCATCGCGCGGGCGCTGACCTCCGACGGCGAGGGGTGGGGCGAGATCGTCACCGGCGCCGCCCCCCTGTACTCGAGCGAGTACACGCAGAGCGCGTGGGATGTCGCCCTCCGCTGGCTCGTTCCCGCGCTGCTGGACCGCCACACTCTCGCCCCCGAAGACGTCGCCGTGACCCTGAAGCCGTTCGTCGGCCACCGCATGCCCAAGGCCGGTCTCGAACTCGCGGTCCTCGATGCGGCGCTGCGCGCCGAGGGGCGAGCGCTGGGGGAGTACCTGGGCGCCGTGCACGACCGCGTTCCGAGTGGCGTGAGCGTCGGCATCCAGCGCGATCCCGCAACCCTCGTCGAGGTCGTCCGGGGCTACCTCGACGAGGGGTACGTGCGCATCAAGATCAAGATCAAGCCCGGCCGCGACGTCGCCGAGACCGCCGCCGTGCGCGACGCCTTCGGCGGCATCCCGCTGCAGGTCGATGCGAACTCCGCCTACACGCTCGCCGACATCGACACCCTCGCCGAACTCGACCGGTTCGACCTGCTGCTGATCGAGCAGCCCCTGCAGGAAGACGACATCGTCGACCACGCGACGCTCGCCCGGCACCTGCGCACACCCGTGTGCCTGGACGAGTCGATCGTGTCGCATAAGGCCGCGGTCGATGCGCTCGCGCTGGGCGCGGCATCCGTCATCAACATCAAGGCGGGCAGGGTCGGCGGCTACCTCGAGGCGGTCGCGATCCACGACCTCTGCCGGCGATGCCGGGATTCCGGTCTGGTGCGGCGGCATGCTCGAGACCGGGATCGGACGCGCGGCGAACGCCGCCCTGGCGGCCCTTCCGGGCTTCACGCTCCCGGGCGATGTGTCGGCGTCGAACCGGTTCTATCAGCGCGACATCGTCACCGAGCCCGCCGTGCTCGAGGACGGTCATGTGCGCGTTCCGACCGGCCACGGGCTCGGCGTCGAGATCGACCCGGTCGCGCTCGAGGACTTCACTGTCGCGCGCGAGCTCGTGCGGCGGTAGGGCGGGTTCGAGCATGGCTGAGGCCCGCAAGCGGTGCGTAACTCAGGCTGGGCGTGCGGCGCGGGGCGGCGATGCCGCAGATTCCCGCGGCTCGGCGCCCACGGCCCGCAGAACCAGCCTGAATTACGCACCGCTGGCCCTGGTGCTCGCGCTCGCCGCGTGCTCCCCGCAGCCCGCAGCACCGAGCGGGCTTCCGGCGGGCGTCGAGGTCGAGCTCTTCCAGCTGCGGTCCGACGTCGCCGAGCGCGGAGCGCAGGTGCGGGTCATCAACGACTCCGACACCGACCTCGTCGTGACGAGCCTGACCTTCGCCGACGACTGGTTCGCCGGCGAGGCCGTCCGCGACCGGGTCAGCACCGTCCCCGCCGGCCGAACGGTCGACCTGCGCTTCGCCCTTCCGGAGTCGGCGTGCGAAGACGAGCCGGATGCCGCCTCCCGCACGAGTCAGGTCACGCTCGAGCTCGAGGGCGGCGGCACTGCGACGGTCGATGTCGCCGATCCCCTCGGGTTCACGACGCTGATCCACGAGAAGGAGTGCCTGCGCCACGACCTCGCTCGCGTGGCCACGCTGGAGTGGACGGAGTTCACGCCGAGTGCCGCGCCGTCGCCGGCCGAGCTGCAGCTCTCGATCACTCCCGCGGGCGGCGCCGAGACTGTCGAGCTGGTCGACATCCAGACGACCAACCTGCTGCAGTTCGCCGACGAACCGACCCCCTTCGCGCTTGCGCTGCCGATTACGGGGACGGATGCCGCCTCCGTGGTGCCCGTGCCGCTCGTGCCCCTGCGCTGCGACCCGCACGCCGTCATGGAAGACAAGCGCGGCACCGTGTTCGACGTGCTCGTCGAGGTCGACGGAGCGAGCGGCGTCATCGAGGTCGCCGCCCCCGAGGCGATGCGCGGCGAGATCCTGCGCTGGGTCGCGGACTGGTGCGGCTTCGGCCCGGGCTGACCGCTCGGCGCCCAGGCCGCCCCGGATAGACTCGACGGATGCCGCGATTGCGGCATCCCGCGGAATTCCGCACTCTTCACCCGACCATTGGAGCCACCGTGGCCGAGCAGTCCCGTCTCGACAAAGTCATCGCCCTCGCCCGCCACCGCGGGTTCGTCTTCCAGGCGGGCGAGATCTACGGCGGATCCCGCTCGGCGTGGGACTACGGTCCACTCGGCACGGAGCTGAAGGAGAACATCCGCCGTCAGTGGTGGCAGACCTTCGTCCGTGGTCGCGGTGACATGGTGGGCCTGGACTCCTCCGTCATCCTGCCCAAGCGCGTCTGGGAGGCATCCGGTCACGTCGCGACCTTCACCGACCCGCTCGTGGAGTGCCTCAACTGCCACCGCCGCTTCCGGGCCGACAACCTCATCGAGGACTTCGAGGCGCGCAAGGGCCGCAAGGCCGAGAACGGGCTCGCCGACGTACCCTGCCCGAACTGCGGAGTCAAGGGCCAGTACACCGAGCCGAAGGCGTTCTCGGGCCTCATGAAGACCTACCTCGGCGTCGTCGACGACGAGTCGGGCCTGCACTACCTGCGCCCCGAGACGGCGCAGGGCATCTTCGTCAACTTCGGCAACGTCGTGACCGCCGCACGCAAGAAGCCGCCGTTCGGCGTCGGCCAGGTGGGCAAGGCGTTCCGCAACGAGATCACCCCCGGAAACTTCATCTTCCGCACGCGCGAGTTCGAGCAGATGGAGATCGAGTTCTTCGTGCCGCCCGCCGATGCGCAGGAGTGGTTCGAGCACTGGGTCGAGGCGTGCTGGGACTGGTTCGTCGACCTCGGTGTCGACCCCGCACACATGCGTCGCTACGACGTGCCGAAGGAGGACCGCGCGCACTACTCCGCCGGCACGATCGACGTCGAGTACGAGTTCGGGTTCCCGGGCAAGCAGTGGGGCGAGCTCATGGGCATCGCGAACCGCACCGACTACGACCTGACCAGCCACTCCGAGGCTTCCGGCCAGAGCCTGTCGTACTTCGACCAGGCCAGCGGCGAGCGGTACACGCCGTACGTCATCGAGCCCTCGTTCGGCCTCACCCGCGCCATGATGGCGTTCCTCGTGGACGCCTACCGCGAAGAGGAAGTGCCGAACGCCAAGGGCGGCACCGACACCCGCACCGTGCTCAAGCTCGACCCGCGCCTGGCTCCGGTCAAGGTCGCCGTGCTGCCGCTGTCACGCAACGAGCAGCTCTCGCCGATCGCGCGCGAGGTGGCCGAAGACCTGCGCGGCGAGTGGAACGTCGACTTCGACGATGCCGGTGCGATCGGCCGCCGCTATCGCCGCCAGGACGAGATCGGAACGCCGTTCTGCGTCACGATCGACTTCGACTCGCTCGAGGACCGCGCCGTCACGGTGCGCGACCGCGACACCATGGCGCAGGAGCGCGTGCCGCTGGCCGAGCTGCACGCGTACCTCGCGGAGCGCCTGCGCGGGGCGTAGCTCCCTCCGCCCTCAGCTGGCGCGTTCGGTCGCTTCTGTCACCGGATGCGACGAATTGCGCCGACTGACGGGGACAGCGCGCTTGCTCAGTGGGCGCATTCGGTCGCCATCGACGCGTGATGCGGCAGTCCGGGGCAACTGACCGACCCGGCGGGCGCGGCGGCACCGCGCGTCTACGATCGCATCGTGCAGGCAATCAGCTACGACGCGTACGGCGCGCTTCCGTCTCTGGTCGAGATCGACGAGCCGGTGTGCCCCGACGACGGAGTGCTGATCGAGGTTCGCGCGACGGGAGTCTGCCGGTCGGATTGGCACGCGTGGCAGGGGCATGACCCGGTGCCCCTCCCGCAGATCCCCGGCCACGAATTCGCGGGCGTCATCGCCGCGGTCGGCGCGAAGGTGACGACGTGCCGGGTGGGCGACCGCGTGACCGCACCTTTCGTCTGCGGGTGCGGACAGTGCTCGTGGTGCCTGTCCGGCGACGCGCAGATCTGTCCCGACCAATCGCAGCCCGGTTTCACGATGCCGGGGTCGTTCGCCGAGCTCGTCGCGATTCCCGCGGCGGACTTCAACGTCGTGCGCCTGCCTGACGACCTGGACTTCATCGCGGCCGCATCGCTGGGCTGCCGTTTCGCCACGGCGTTTCGCGCCGTCACCGTGCACGGACGCGTCGGCGCGGGGGAGTGGGTGGCGGTGTACGGATGCGGCGGGGTCGGCTTGTCGGCGGTGATGATCGCATCCGCGCTCGGCGCCCGCGTCATCGCCGTCGATCGGTCACCTGCGGCGCGGGAGCGGGCACGGGAGTTCGGTGCGGAGATCCTCCTGGAGGCCGACGATGACACCGTGCGCCGCATCCGCGAGATCACGGGCGACGGCGCGAGTGTCTCGCTCGACGCGGTGGGCAGCGCCGCGACGGCGGTCGCCTCCATCGCGTCGCTGCGCCCGCGCGGAAGGCACGTGCAGGTCGGGCTCATGCTGGGCGACGACGCCGCACCCGCCCTGCCGATGGGCCAGGTGATTGCGAAGGAGCTGGAGATCTACGGCTCTCACGGCATGGCGGCGCGTGACTACCCACGGATGCTGGAGCTGGTGGCATCCGGTGTGGTTCGCCCCGATCTTCTGGTCGGCGAGGTGATCGCGCTCGCCGACGCCGGTGCCGCTCTGGCCGCGATGGGCTCGCCGACGGCGGGTCACGGGGTGACGGTGATCGAGATGGTCCCGACTCGGCGGGCGAGCTAGACGCCCTTTGCGGCGGCCTTCATCGCTCGCTTGTGCTCGCGGACCTTCGTGAGGGACTCGGGCGAGACGATGTCGGCGACCGAGCGGAACGAGCCCTCTTCGCCGTATGCACCGGCGGCCTCGCGCCAGCCCGCGCCGGTGTAGCCGTACTGCTTGCCGAGCAGCGCGAGGAAGATCTTCGCCTTCTGCTCGCCGAAACCGGGCAGTCCCCTCAATCGCTTCAGGACCGTGGCGCCGTCGGGGTCGCCCTGCGACCAGATCGCGGCGGCATCTCCGCCCCAGTCCTGCGCGATCGCGGCGCACAGCGACTGCACCCGTGCGGCCATCGACCCGGGAAAGCGGTGGACCGCCGGGGTCTTCTTGAACGCGTCGGCGAACGCGTCGGGGTCGTAGGAGGCGAGGGTGGCGGCATCCAGCGATCCGACGCGCTGCGCGATCTTGAGCGGACCTGAGAACGCGGTCTCCATCGCGACCTGCTGGTCGAGCAGCATTCCGATCAGGAGGGCCAAGGGGTCATCGGTGAGCAGTCGGTCGGCGGCCTCGTCACCCGTGATGTGCAGCGTCATGCCGCCAGTCTCGCACCGGCGTGGCACGCGCGGCCAGGTTCCGCTACCCCCCGCGAGCGCGTCGATGAGGTTGAATGAAGCGCGATGCGAGCGCTCTCGCCTGACGACCCCGGAGGACGATCCCATGGCCGACGCTCGCGCGATCGCCACGGCACGCTTGCTGCGCGCCCGTGCGACCGCCCGCCGAGGCCTGCTTGCGAGCGCGACGGCGACGGTGGCGATCGCCGTGGCGACGGTGTGCGCGCTGCTGGCGTGGCTCGTCGTCGCGGTGCAGCGGGCGGGGGATGCCGCCCCGCCAGGTGTTGCGCAGGACGAGGTCGACGCTCAGGTCGAGGACGGGGTCATCGCGCTCGTCTCGGCCGCGCCGGCTCTGGTGCTGCTGGTGGTGATCGTCGCGGCCACCGCGGCGGCCCAGCTTGCGAGGCTCCTGGCGGCGGCACGCGAGCAGGAGACCGCGAATCTGCGCGCTCGCGGACTGTCGCGGGGTCAGTCCTCGACCGCGAACGGGATCGAGTCGGCGGCGGTCGGCGTCGTGGGTGCGATCGTCGGCGTCGCGCTCGCCGCGCTCCTTCTTCTGATCGTGGACCGGGAGGCGACCCAGCTCGCCTCGCTCTGGTGGGTCGCCGTGGTGACGGCGGCGATTCTGGCGTCGGTCATGGTCGTCGCGTCACGGCCCCGGTCGGGAGTGGCCGCACGGGGCGCTCGGGTCACGACCGTCGCCGCGGTCGTGGTCGTCGTGCTGGCCGCCGCTTTCGTCCTCTGGCAGCTGCGACTCGCGCGCCCCACGGGTTTCGACCCGGTCGCCGCGGTCGCCCCCACCGTCGTGCTGATGGCGGGCGCCCTCGTCGTGCTCGCGGTGTTCGGTGCGGGCGCCGCCGCATGGACGATTCCGGCCGCAGCGCGCCCCGGGCTCGCGCCCGCGTACCCGGCACGGCAAGTCGCGCGCCGACTGCCGATCTACGCGGTCGCGGTCCTGCTCGTCGCGCTCACCGTCGCGCAGGCGGTCTTCGCCTCGGCGTACAGCTCGACGTGGACCGCGACGGTCACGGACTCCGCCGCTCTCCGCGCCGGCGCCGACCTGAGGGTCGACCTCGAACCGGCCGCAGCCACCTCCGCGATCGTGACGGACGCGGCATCCGTCGACGGGGTGGACGCCGCGGCGCCGGCGCTGGTCGTGCCCATCGAGATCGGCAGCACGAACGCGCAGCTGATCGCGGTCCCGACCGAAGCGATCGGCACGGTGGTCTCGGCAGCGGGCGGGATCGTCGACCGCCGAGCGTTCGCGGCCGCCGTGGAGCCCGTGGACGGCAGCGCGGCCGCGCACCCGATCGCACTCGGCCCGGCTGCGACCGGTGTCCGCGCCACCGCCGTGATCGACGCGTCGCGTGCGAACGTCGCCGAGTCCGTCGTGCTCACCGCCACGGTGCTCGATGCGAACGGCGCATCCGCCGCGCTCCGCCTCGAAGGGGCTGCTGTCGACCAGCCCGACGGCACGGCGACCCTGACCGCCGAGTCACCCTTTCCCGAGGGGACGGCGCCGTGGCGGCTGCTCGCGATGACGGCGTCCATTCCGGCGAGCTTCGCGAACGCCACCGTGGACGTCGCACTCCTCAGCGCCGAAGGGATCGGCGGCGATGAGCTCGGCATCGACGGCGCGGTGGTGCTCGACCAGAGCGCGGCAGAGCAGGTGGTCTGGCTGGCGGATGGTGCCGAGGCCGCCGGCGACCCCGAGGACGAGGCCGCGGACCCGCCGGACGTCCGTGCCGTCCTGAGCACCGCGCTCGCGGAGCGCATCGGCCTCGAGGTCGGTGACGAGCTGGAGTTCCGGTACGCCGGAACGGGCCGGCGCGGGGCTCTGCTGGTGGCCGACATCGTCGATGCCGTTCCCGGCGCGGCGACCGGTCTCGCGGTCTTCGCCCCCCTCGAGGTGCTCGAAGTGTCGATGCTGCAGCGCGGGACCTCGATCGTCGAGCCGACATCGGTCTGGGCCGCCGGTGCCCCCTCGACCGACGCGGCGCTCAGCGCCGCGCTCGACGATCGGCCGGTCGCCACGTCCGCGCCCGGAGTCGCAGCGACCATCGTCGGCGCTCTGGTCGGCGGATGGTGGATCGCGACGGCGGGGTCGGTGCTGCTCTCGCTCGTGGCGGCGTTCGCGATCGCGCAGACCCTCGCGCTCGCGCGTCGGCGCGAACTCGGGGTGCTCCGCGCCCTGGGCGTGCCGCACCACACGCAGGCGCGCATGCGCGCCGGAGAGCTCAGCGCCGTCCTGGGAGCATCCGTCGCACTCGGACTGCTCGCCGGTGGGCTGGTGTCATGGCTGCTCGTGCCCGACCTCGTGCGAGCCGTGACCCCCGGCATCCTCTCGCTCGGCACCGCGGTGAGCTTCGCCTGGCCGGGACTCGTCCTCGCGGTCCTGGTGCTCTCGGCCGGACTCGCGGCGATCGTCATCGCGACCGCCGCGAGGGTGCGCACAGCGGCGCGCACCGCGACCGTGGGGGAGGACGCCCGATGACTCGCCGCGTCACCACGCCCGCGCTCGTCGCCCACCACCTGCGGTCGCGCTCGGGCGGCAGCCTCACTGTCGCCGCGCTCGTGCTGGTGCTGTCGCTGCTCGCGACGGCCGCCCCCCTCGCCCTCGGCCTGCTGGCCGATTCCGCCCTGCGGGACCGGCTGGGATCGCTCGGCGCCCTGGACCGCGACGTCGAGGCGACCACCGCCGGCCTGCCCCAGGTCGGGTCGGGGGATGCCGAGCTGGCTGCCGAGACCCGCGACGTGTGGGGAGGGTTCACCGCGGCCCTCGAGAACGTGCGCATGTCGGCTGATCCCGTGCTCGAGGAGCTGCTCGCGCCCGCGCGCACCGTGGCGCTCGTCACCGACAACGCGGTGCTCGAAGACCCGCGCACGCTCGCGCTGAGCCTCGCGTTCGATCCCGCCGTCGACGGCTCCCTGGAGATCGCCGAGGGACGGATGCCGGATCCGGCCACGCTCGTGCAGGACGAGTCCGGCAGCGAGACCGGCGCGCGGATGGAGGTCGCGATGTCCGCGGACCTCGGCCGAGCAGATGGCGTGGCCGTCGGCGAGACCCGCACGATCGGCACCGCGGGCTTGCCCACCGAGATCGTGCTCACGGGCACGTTCGATGCCGCCGACGACGAAGACGACTACTGGCGGCACGTGCCCTCGGTGCTGCAGGCCGAACATCTTCGACGACGGCAACGGCCCGCGCCTCGTGACCGCGACCGCCTACGCGAACCCCGCATCACTGCCGTTCGCCGCGTCCGGCTGCCCGGCCGAGCGTCCACGGTCGTCTGGTATCCGCTCGACACGGCTCTGATCGATGCGGCGTCCGCCTCCGACACGGCCGCCGCGCTGCGCAAGTTCACCGCGATCTCGCAGCCGTCGGCACCTCCGCCGGGGGAGTGGGCATCCTGAGTCTGCGGTTCAGCGCCGACGTCACCGCGGCGATCGAGCTCGCGCTCGCGCAGGAGGCCGCCACCGCCGGCGTGATCGCGATGGTGATCGCCGGGCCGATCGGAGTGGCGGCGGCCGTGCTGATCCTGGGCTGCCGCCTGATCATGGAGCGACGGCGGTCGAGTCTGCGGCTGCTCTCGGCCCGCGGCTCCTCGACCGGGCAGCTGCGCGGGATGCTGGGGCTCGAGGGTTCTTCGTCGGGTTGGTGCCGGCGGCGCTGGGCGCCGGGATCGCCGCGATCGGCGGCGCGCTGCTGTTCGGCGCGGTGCTCGGATCGGCCGCGTTGTCCCGGCACTGCTCATCGGGCTGGCTCCGCTGGTCATCCTCGCCGATCCTCGCGCCGCAGGCGGCCGAGCGCCAGACGCGTACCGACCTGGGGCGCCGGGGAGCCGGCCCGGCTCATCGTCGAGGGCGTGGTCGTTCGCGCTCGCGGCGTGTCGCCGTCGCACTCCTGTTCCTGCGCGGATACGGGGCAGGGCGGCATCGATCCGCTGCAGGCGGCGACCCCGCTGCTGCTCTCGCTCGTGGCGTGCCTGGTGACCCTGCGCGTGTACCCGGTTCCGCTGGGCTGGCTTTTCGAGCGCTCGCGGCGGTCGACCGGCGTCACCGCGTTCCTCGGGTCGGCGCGAGCCCTGCGCGAGCCCTCGATCGGGCTGACGCCCGTGCTCGCCCTCGTCGTGGGCGTCTCGGTGGCCGTGTCGTCGGGCGTGCTGCTCTCGGCATTCCAGGGCGGAGTCGCCGAGGCGGCCCAGGCGCAGGTCGGTGCCGACATGCGGGTGACCGGCGGCTCGTTCACGCGTGAGCAGCTCGACAGCGTGCGCGCGATCGACGGTGTCGCCGCGGCGACCGGCATCTCGGGTGCCGAGGCCGCCTCGCTGGACGTGGACGGCGTGAAGCGGGCGACGTCGGTGTTCGTGGTCGATGCCGCCGACCTTCGCGATGTGCAGGGCGACGGACCGGGGATGCTGCCGCCCGGCGTTTCGCTCGAACCGGTCGACGGGCCGATGCCGATCCTCGTGGCGGCGGCGACGGCCGAGTTCATCGAGGAGTCGGACGCCGTGCGCGTGGACGCGACCGCCGAGGCACGTCGCGGGCGTCTCGACCGGATCCGACGCCGATCGGCGCGCGCGAGAACTGGGTCGCGATCGACTCGTCGTACGCCGAGGAGGTCTTGGGGCGGGACCCCTCGGATCGCACGCTCGTGGTGAGCCTCGACGAGCTGGCGCTTCCGCGGCGGCGGTCGGCTCCGCGCTGCAGGTGACTCTCGGCGCCGGCATCCGCATCGACACCCCGGCGGAGGTGCGGGCCGACATCGAGTCCGGTCCGGCCGTGCAGGGCGTGCGCTTCGCGCTGCTTGCGGCGACCGCGGTGGCGGCATTCCTGAGCGCGCTGGCGATCGTGATGACCCTCACGCTCGCGGCGCGGGCCGCGGGGCGCGTGCTCGCGCTGCTGCGGACGCTCGGCGCTCCGCCCGCGCATCTCGACGTCGCTCGCGCTGTGGGAGATCGGTCCGCCGGTGGTCGCGGCCGTCATCGCCGGGACGATCTTCGGCGCGCTCGTCCCGCTCGTCGTCCTCGCGGGCGTCGATCTGCGCTCGTTCACCGGATCGACGATCCAGCCGGGCTATCAGGCGGATGCCGCGACCCTCGCTGTCACCCTCGGCGGGTTCGTCTGCTCGGCGCCGCGCTCACCGCACTGTGCGCTGTCTCGTCTCGCGGCGCGTGCGCGAGCCGCGAGCGCTCTGCGCACCGTGGAGGAAGGATAGGACCATGGCCGACGCCGTTTCGGGCATCGATCCAGGAGCCGACATCCTGTGCGTGGATCTGGTGCGCATCTTCAAGGTGTTCGCCGGCAACGGGCAGGGCGTCGAGGTGCAGGCGCTGCAGGGTCTGAACCTGCGCATCGAGCCCGGCGAACTCGTCGCGGTGATCGGCGCGTCGGGATCGGGCAAGTCGACGCTGCTGTCGATCCTGTCGAGCCTCGATCAGCCCACCGCGGGTGTCGCGTGGGTCGCCGGGCACGACCTGCTCACGATGAAGGAGAAGGAGAGGGTCGCGTTCCGCCGCCGCAGCGTCGGGTTCGTCTGGCAGCAGACCTCGCGCAATCTCCTGCCGTATCTCACCGCGAGTGAGAACGTCGCCGCCGCGCTCGCGATCACGGGCGAGCCGAAGGGCGGTGCCGCGCGGCGCGGCGCGGGTCACCGAGCTGCTGGACCTGCTCGAGGTGTCGCACTGCGCCGAGCGGCGGCCGGCCGAGATATCGGGCGGCGAGCAGCAGCGGGTGGCGATCGCGGTCGGCATCGCGAACAGTCCGCGTGTGCTGCTCGCCGATGAGCCCACCGGCGAGCTCGACGACACCACGAGCGCGCACGTGCTCGAGGCGATGCGCTCGGTGAACCGCGAACTCGGGGTGACGACCCTGATCGTCACGCACGACCCGAGCGTGTCGGAGCACGTGGCCCGCACCGTGCAGATCCGCGACGGCCGCACCTCGACGGAGGTGCTGCGCTCGACGCGCGTCGATGAGCACGGCGCCGAGCAGCACGTCGCCGAGGAGTACGCGGTCGTCGACCGGGTGGGCCGCTTGCAGCTGCCCGATGAGTTCGTCACCGCGCTCGATCTGCGCGAACGCGTGCGGCTCGCGCTGGAACCCGACCACGTCGGCGTGTGGCCGGGCCGCACGACCGACCGGAAGCCACCGGCCGCCGAAGCCGTCGAAGAGTCGGCAGCGCCCGACACCGACCCCGCGACGGACTCGGGGACCGGGGAAGAGGTCCATCATGACCACCGCCCTGCGCGCCGAAAGCTCTCCCGTACGTTCACGTCGTCGGCAGGCGATGTGCACGCGTGCGTCGACATCGACATCGAGGTGCACCCCGGCGAACTCGTCGTCGTCCGCGGTGCGTCCGGTGCCGGCAAGACGACCCTGCTGAACCTGCTCGGCGGGCTGGATCGTCCGACGTCGGGCCGGGTCTGGATCGGCGAAGTCGAGGCGACCGCGCTCGACGAGGACGCGCTCGCGCAGCTGCGGCGCGAGCAGCTCGGCTTCGTCTTCCAGTCCTTCGGGCTGATCCCGGTGCTCTCGGCGGCCGAGAACGTCGAGCTCCCGCTGCGCATCGCGCGCATCGATCCATCGGAGCGCGATGAGCGCGTGGCGGAGGCCCTCCGGCTCGTCGGCCTCGCCGACCACGCCGCGCAGCGACCGGGCGAGCTGTCCGGCGGTCAGCAGCAGCGGGTGGGCATCGCGCGCGCGATCGTGGCCCGGCCGCGCGTGCTGATCGCGGACGAGCCGACCGGCCAGCTCGACTCGCGCACCGCGACCACGGTGATGGATCTCATCGGCGAGCTCGTGCACACCCAGGGCATCGCGGCCGTCGTCTCGACGCACGATCCGCTGCTCGTCCAGCGCGCCGACCGCGTCGTCGAGCTGCACGACGGCCGCATCACGTCCGAGTCGACGGTGACGGATGCCGCGGCC
Organism: uncultured Actinomycetota bacterium; assembly: GCA_963781135.1. GTDB lineage: Bacteria > Actinomycetota > Actinomycetes > Actinomycetales > Microbacteriaceae > Microbacterium. The sequence continues at coordinate 251,733 of CAWADY010000009.1, forward strand.
GCGGACGCGGATCGACCCGACCTTCGCGCCGGCGGACCCGGAGACGCACGACGACCCCGACCGACCGCGGACCCGGCGCGGAGGCCCGCGCGCAGCGCGACACGTCCTGATCGTTGCGGTCGCGGCCTCGATCCGCGCGATGCGAGGATGGATCGGGTGGAGGATGCACCACGAGACGCTCGGACGACCTCGCCGCGCACGCGCACGAGACCCATGTCGTCGTCGTCGGCGGGGGGATCGGCGGACTGGTGGCGGCGCACGCCTGCGCCAAGGTCGGCATCCGCGTCACGGTTCTGGAGGCATCCGACCGCCTGGGCGGCGCGGTGCGCACGATCGAGGTCGCGGGTGTCCGCGTCGACCTCGGCGCAGAGGGCTATGCCACGCGCGGCGGCGCGGTGCGCGGCCTCGTCGACGAACTCGACCTGACCGACGCCGTCGCTCTGACCGCACCGCGCGCCGAGTGGATCTCAGGGCTGCCCGGCGGTGCGGCGCCGGTACCGCAGGCGACGGTCCGCGGCATCCCGGAGAACCCCTGGGAAGAGAGCATCCGACGGGTCATCGGCCGCCGCGGCACGTGGCGCGCATACCTCGACCGACTGCGCCCGCCCCTCACGATCGGGCAGGAGCGCAGCCTCGGAAGACTCGTGCGCACGCGCATGGGCGACCTGGTGCTCGATCGTCTGGTCGCGCCGCTCAGCCTCGGCGGGTTCTCGATCCACCCCGACGACGTCGACGTCGAGCTCGTCGCCCCCGGGCTCAACGCCGCGCTCACGCGCACCGGATCGCTCGCCGGTGCGGTGATGCAGCTGCGCGCCGACAGGGGTCCGAAATCGGGGGGCGACGGGCTCGAGGGCATCGACGGCGGCATGTCGCGCCTGATCGACGCGCTGCATGATCGCCTTCGCACCCTCGGCGCGCGGAGGTTCGGCTGAGCAGCCCGGTCGATGCACTCGAGCGACGCGACGACGGCCGCGTGGACGGTGCTTCTCGCGGCAGCCGACGCCGAAGAGATCGACATCGCCGACGCGGTGATCCTCGCGGCGGGCGCCGACGGAAGCGCACCGCCTGCTCGCCGCCGTCGTCCCCGCGCTGGAGCGGACCCCCGTCACCGCGCTCGAGGTCGTGACGCTCGTGGTCGATTCGGCCGCCCTCGCCGACGCACCGGCGCGCACCGCGGTCTACCCCGTGCCCGGAACGGCGGTTGCGGCATCCGTCACCGACTCGACCGCGCGCTGGCCCTGGATGCGACAGCCCGCCCAGCCCCGGACGCGCGTGCTCAAAGTCACGTTCGGCGGCCCGGGCGCCCCACCCGCGACCGCGGCGCTCGATGATCGCGCGGCGGCCGCGCTCGCGCTCGCCGAGGCGTCCGCGCTGCTCGACGCGCCCCTGGAAGCGGCTCAGCTGCTCGGCTCGCACCGTGCGCGGTGGTCGCAGCCGCCGCCGGTCTCCGCACTCGGGCGTGCCGACGCGGCCGATGCCGCCCGCTCTGCGATCCACGCGATCCCCGGGCTCGCGGTCGTCGGGGCGTGGGTCGCCGGCACCGGCCTCGCGCAGGTCGTCCCCGATGCGATCGGGGAATCCGAGCGCATCCGGCGCCGCGCCCTCTGGGGCGACGCCGATGAGCGGACGTAGCACAGCGCCCCACAGAAGGCCACCGGATGCCGGAATCGGCATACGGGGCTAACCTGGGGGCAGACATCCACGACCATCCAGCGTGAGGAGACCCCATGAGGGGCAAAGTAGGGCTCGTCATCGGACTCGCGGCGGGCTACGTGCTCGGAACCCGCGCGGGTCGCGAACGTTATGAGCAGATAAAGGCCCAGGTCGACAAGGTCTGGAACCTCGAGCCGGTGCAGGAGCAGGTGACCAAAGCCAAGGACTTCGCGAAGTCGACGGCGATGGCGCTTCCGAGCACCCTCTGGGACAGCGCGGTCAAGGTCACGAAGGCCGCGGGCTCCAAGGGAACGCCCGGCCAGAAGCTCGACTCCGCGATCCAGACCGGCAAGCAGCAGGTCGACGACGTGAGCGCCGCGGCTGAGCGCTCGGCCGGCGCGGTGAAGGATGCCGCGGACGACGCGTTCGACGACATCGCGAAAGCCGCCGGCGAGCCCCGCAACGGAGCCTGACGGTGACCACTCCTCGCGGCTTCCGCGATCGGAACGACGACAGCCTGCTGACGCTGATCGGCGAGATCCCGGAGCTGATCCGCAACCTCGTCATCGCCGAGATCGACGCGGGCAAGGCCTGGGTGCGCCGCACCTCGAAAGACGCCGGTTACGGTGCCGGATGGATCGCGGTGGCGCTGTTCTTCCTGTTCTGGTCGGTCGGCGCCCTGCTGGCCTTCGCGATCATCGGACTGTCGTCGTGGTGGCCCGCCTGGGTGGCCTCGCTGGTGGTTCTGGTCGTCCTGCTGCTGATCGCCGTGATCTTCGCGCTGCTCGGCGTCCAGCGGTTCCGCAAGGTCGCCAAAGCTCAGAACCCCGTCCAGTCGATCGTCCAGGATGTCAAGGAGGTGCGCGATGAGTTCTAACTCACCCGTTCCCGTCTCTCGCACCCCCGTACCGGTGCCGCGGACCGCGGTTCCGATCGGGATCGCCGACCCGGTCGAGCAGGCCCGCGCCGAGCTGAAAGCGGCGCTCGCCGCGATCGAGCAGAAGGCCAACGTGCCGGCGCGCGTCGTCGAAGTCACCGACCAGACAGTGGCGAAGGCGCGCACCTTCACACGCAGAAACCCGACCGCGGCGACCTCGGCCGTGGTGGCCGGTGCCGCCCTGGTCGGATTCATCGTGTGGGCGGCTGTGCGGCTCTACACCCGCTGAGTCCGACCCGCCTCGTCCGCCGGAGCGACGGGAGCGGGACCTCTCTGCCCGGGAGTATGCTCGATCTGTCAGGCAGTGCGATGGTGCGAATGCTGCCGACGGCGCGGACCACAACAGCCGAGGTCTGAAATCGCCTGTCGGTTGCTCGATCTTTTGGGGCGGCTGATTGCGCACCACGAGAGCCCAACCCCCATGAACCACGCTCCACAGCAGCCACCCAAGCCCCTCGTGGGCTGGCGTGTGCTCGTGCCGCGCGGCGGACCCTGGGGTGACGGAGTCGCCGCGAATCTGCGGCATCAGGGCGCGATCCCGGTCGTCGCCCCGCTGATCAACTTCGCCCCGACCAACGATCAGGCCACTCTTGATCAGGCGCTCGCCGATCTCGAGGCCGGAGCCTTCGACTGGCTCACCGTTACGAGTGCGACCACGGTCGACGTCCTCTTCGCGCACCGGGCGAGCATCCCCGCCGCGACGAAGGTCGCTGCCGTGGGCGAGACGACCGCGGCCGCTCTCCAGGCCGTGGGCTACCGGGTCGACCTCGTGCCCGAGCGCGACAACTCGGCTGCCGGCATGGCCGAGCAGATGATCGCCCTCGAACCCGAGCCGCGCGACATCCTCACGCTGCGCAGCGAGATCGCCAAACCGGTCCTCACGCGGCTCCTCGCCGAGGCCGGTCATCGCGTGCGCAGCGTCGTCGCGTACCGGACAGTCGGGGTGCCGGTGACCGATCGCATCGCCGAAGACGTGCGCAACGGCCGCATCAACGCGATCCTCGTGACAAGCGGTTCAGTCGCCGAGCAGGTGCAGCAGCAGTTCCCCGACATTCCCGACACCACGGTGATCGCCGCGATCGGACCCCGCACCGCCAAGGACGCGCGGCGCGCGGGTCTGTCGGTCGACGTGGTCGCGGCCACGCAGACCGTCGACGCGCTCATCGACGCCGTCGCCCGCTTCACGCTGCCGCACGCTGCGGACGAATTCGCGCCTTGACCCGCGTCGTCGTGCTCGCCGGGGGTGTCGGCGGCTCCCGATTCGCGCTGGGCGTCCGCGCGGCGCTCGAGCGGAGAGCGGATGCCGCGGCCCCGGCATCCGTCGAACCCTTCACGGTCGTGGTCAACACGGGAGACGATCTCTGGCTCTCCGGCGTGCGCCTGCAGCCCGACGTCGACTCGATCGTCTACGCCCTGGCCGGAGTGAACGACGCCGAGCGCGGCTGGGGCCGCGCGGGCGACAGCGAGCGCGCAGGTCACGAGCTGCAGGAGTGGGGTGCGGGCTGGCCGTGGTTCACGCTCGGCGATCTCGACCTGGGCACGCACCTGGCGCGAACCGGCTGGCTGCGCGACGGCCTCACGCCCACCGAGGTGATCGCGCGGATGTCGCAGCGCTGGCCGCTCGGCGCCCGCCTGCTGCCGATGACCGACGCCGAGGTCGACACGATCGTGACGGTATCGGATGGCGGCGCCGAGCGGCGGATGCATTTCCAGGAGTGGTGGACGCGTCACCGCGCCGCCCTCGACCCGGCTGCGCTTCGACAACCCCGGGATCGAGGCCGCAGCACCCGCACCCGGTGTGCTCGAGGCGATCGCCGACGCCGACGTGGTGCTGATCGCCCCCTCGAACCCGGTCGTCTCGATCGGACCGATCCTCGCGGTGCCCGGCATCCGTGAGGCGCTGCGCGCCGCGCCCGGCCGCGTCATCGGCGTCTCTCCGATCATCGGCGGACGCGTCGTGCGCGGCATGGCCGATGTCTGCCTCACCGCGATCGGCGTCGAGACCTCCGCTGCGGCGGTCGCCGCGCACTACGGTGCACGCACCTCCGGCGGACTGCTGGACGCGTGGCTGATGGCCGAGGAGGACGCCGGGTCGGCTCCCGACGTCGAGCGTCTCGGCATCCGCCCGGTGGTCGCGCCGCTGTGGATGCGCGATGCCGCCACGTCCGCCGCGCTCGCCGAGGCCGCACTGCGGGCGGCCGAACTCTGACGTGGACGATCTGACCTGGTTCGCGTGGGCGCTCCTCGGCGCGGCCGCCATCGTCGTCGGACTCTCCAAGACCGCCGTCCCCGGTGCGGGCACCGTCGCCGTGGCGACCTTCGCCGCCGTGCTCCCGGCGAAGCAGTCGACCGGAACGATCCTGCTGCTGCTCATCGTCGCGGACATCTTCGCCGTGCTCGCCTACCGCCGGCACACGAACTGGAAGGCGCTGCTGGGGCTCGCCCCCGCGGTGATCGCCGGCATCCTGCTGGGCGTGGTGTTCCTCTTCTTCGCCGACGACGTGTGGGTGAAGAAGAGCATCGGGGTCATCCTTCTCGCCGTGATCGCGATCACGCTCTTCCGGCGCCGGATGGGCGCGCAGGTCGCCGACGACGGGCCGCACCGCGTCGCCGCGGCGACCTACGGAACGATCAGCGGCTTCACCACGATGGTTGCCAACGCCGCCGGGCCGGTCATGTCGATGTATTTCCTGGCCGCCCGGTTCCCCGTCAAGGAGTTCCTCGGCACCGCTGCCTGGTTCTTCGCGATCGTCAACATCAGCAAGGTGCCGTTCTCGATCGGGCTCGGACTCATCACCGTGCCCGGGCTGCTCATCGACCTCGTGCTGGTGCCTTTCGTCGTGGGCGGCGCGCTGTTCGGTCGATGGCTCGCAGGACGGCTCAACCAGGTCGTCTTCGAGCGACTCGTGATCACGTTCACCGTGATCGGCGCCCTCTACCTGCTGCTCTGAGCCGCGAGCAGGGCCGCGGTACGCGGCCCGAGGCCGCGTTCAGCGGCGACCTCCAGCTGGGCGGCCGTGTCGACGTCGTGCCGCAGGCTCGAGTCGTCCGAGATCTGGAGGGGGACGCACCCGAGCTCGACGTGTCTCGCGTACGACCGTGCGCCGAATGAGGTGAGCAGCGGGATGCCGCTCCCCGCAGTGACCAGAGTGGTTCCGGTGCCCTCGGCATCGGGCACGACGGCTCGGTCGAGAGTGACAGCCGCGGTCAGGGCCGCGTCGAGATCCTCCGGGCGCAGCGCCGGAAGGTCTCCGAGCAGCGCGGCGCGCGGCATCCCGAGGCCGGCGGCATCGGCGCCGACGGCGACCGCCGTGTCGATGCCGCGGGGCCGGCCGGTGCCGTCGTCTTCCGGCACGAACCTCAGCCCCGGAATGTCGAAGGCGAGCGCGACCAGGGCGCCGTCATCGGTCACGACGTACACCTGGCCGACGGACGGACACGCGGCCGCGGCCGCGATCGTGTCGAGCGCGATCGCTCGGGCCAGCGTCACGCGGTCGACGGTCGGCAGCTCGAGCCGGGACTTGCCGACGGCGGTGGGCTTGACCGGGATGATGACCGCCCAGCCGGGCTTCTGCGCGCCCGTCACGCTCCCGACTGCTCGTCCAGGCCGAAGCGTGCGCGCAGCCGCGGCAGGATCTCGGCGCCGTACATGCGGAGGAACTCCTCCTGGTCGTGCCCCGGATCGTGGAAGACGAGGTGACGGAAGCCCATGTCGACATAGCGCGAGATCCGCTCGACGTGCTCGTCGGGGTCGGTCGAGACGATGAAGCGGGATGCCGCGCGCTCGATCGGCAGCTGCTCGCCGAGCCGCTGCATCTCGATGGGGTCGTCGATGCCCATCTTCTCGTCGGCGCTCAACGCGAGCGGCGCCCAGAACCGCGTCTTCTCGAGGGCGACGGCGGGGTCGGGGTGGTACGAGACCTTGACCTCCATCAGGGTGTCGATCGCGTCGGCCGGGCGCTCGGCCTTCTCGAGACCTTCGTGCAGGGCGGGCAGGAGGGTGTCGGTGTACAGCGTCTCGGGCTTGCCCGAGGTGGTGATGAATCCGTCCGCGATCCTGCCCGCCAGCCGGGTGGCCGCAGGCCCGGCGGCGCCGATGTAGATCGGCACGGGCTGGTCGAGCTTGTCGTAGATCGTGACGTTGCGGGTCGTGTAGAACGTGCCGTCGTGATTGACGCGCTCCTCCGTCCAGAGCCGTTGGATGAGGAGGACCGCTTCCTTGAGGCGCTGGAAGCGCTCGGGCGGGTCGGGCCAGGGGAAGCCCAGGTTCGCCTCGTTGAGAGCCTCGCCGGTGCCGACGCCCAGGATGACGCGGCCGGGGTACATCACGCCGAGCGTCGCGAAATCCTGGGCGATGACGGTCGGGTTGTAGCGGAAGGTCGGGGTGAGCACCGAGGTGCCGATCATGATCCGCGACGTCCGGGCTCCGAGCGCGCCGAGCCAGGGGACGGATGCCGGCGCATGGCCGCCCTCGTGCAGCCAGGGCTGCAGGTGGTCGGAGACGAACACCGAGTCGAAGCCCATCTCCTCGGCCAGGACGCCGAACTGGCACAGCTCGTTGGGTCCGAACTGCTCGGCGGAGGCCTTGTAGCCGAACCTCAGGGGAAAGCTCATGATGCTCCTCTCGGCACGCCCTCCGCGGGCGTGGGTGTCGCGCGGGTGCCGTGCGGTGACGGCTCGAACTCCGACGACTCGAACTCCGACCCGTCCGCGCGGGCGAGCCGTTCGCGGAATGCCTCGACCGTGCCGGGCCACAGCAGGGTGAGACGGCCCGAGCGCTCGTCGACGTACCAGTTGCGGCATCCGCCGGTCATCCAGCGGGTGGATGCCGCAGCCTGCGCGATCTCGTCGGTATAGGCGCGCTCGGCGTCGGGGTCGACGTGCAGCACGCGGCCGGCGCGCCCGTCGAGCACACGGGTGGCGTACGCCGCCTGCTCCTCGATCATGAGCACCGAGGAGGAATGGCCGAGCGACGCGTTCGGGCCGTTCAGCACGAACATGTTCGGGAAGCCGGAGACCACGGTGGAGGCGAACGACGTCATGCCCTGCGACCAGTGCGCGGCGAGCGTCACGCCGCCCTCGCCCGAGACGAGCTCGGCGTACGGCTGACGGGTCGAGGCGAAGCCGGTCGCGAGCACGAGCGCGTCGACCTCATGACGGGAGCCGTCCGAGGCGACGAGCGTCGAGCCTTCGACGGCGGAGAGGGCGCCCCGCACGAGCGTCACGGCGTCCGACGCCACGGCCGGGTAGAAGTCGTCCGACAGCAGCACGCGCTTGCAGCCGAACGCGTAGTCCGGCGTGAGCGCGGCGCGCAGCGCCGGGTCGGGGACCTGCCGTTCGAGATGCGCCCGCGCGACGGCCTCCGCCTCGGCCGCGGCATCGGAGTCGCCGGCCCGCGACGCGAAGCGGGCCTCGCCCTCGGCATACAGGTCGGCGCGCAGCGCCTCGAGAGCCTGCGGCGTCGCCGCGAACAGGGCGCGGTCGGTGTCGGAGTACGCATCGCCGCCCCGCGGCACGATCCACGCCGGCGTGCGCTGGAACAGGGTGACGTGTGCCGCCGCACGCGCCAGTTCGGGCACGATCTGAATCGCGCTCGCCCCCGTGCCGACGATCCCCACACGGGCGCCCGCGAGGTCGGCGGAGTGATCCCAGCGGGCCGAGTGGAACAGCGGCCCGGGGAAGCTCTCGAGGCCGGCGATCCGGGGAATCGAGGGCTCGGTGAGCCGTCCGCAGGCGAGCACGAGCACGTCGGCGACGATGACGTCGTCGTCGGTGCCGCCGGTGGAAGCCGCGGCGCCGGGGGCGCCGGTGCCGATGCGCCACACCCCGTCGGCGGCATCCCAGTCGGCCCATCGCATCGCCGCACGCAGTCGCAGCCGATCGCGGAGCTCCTCCGCGTCGACGATGCGCTCGAGGTACGACCGGATCTCGTCCCCGCGCGCATACGTGCCCGACCACGAGGGGTTCGGGTGCGCGGCGAAGCCGTAGAGGTGGCTGGGCACGTCGCACGCGACGCCCGGGTAGGTGTTGTCGCGCCAGGTTCCGCCGACCGAGGCCGCCCGCTCGAGCACGACGAAATCGTCGCGGCCCGACCTGCGCAGTGCGATGGCCATGCCGAGCCCGGCGAACCCGGCCCCGACGATCGCGACCTCGACGCGGCTCATCGCGCCGGCTCCTGGTAGTCGGTGGTGCGCTGACGGAAGGGACGGAACAGGCGCGCGGCGATGCGCGCGGCATCCGCCAACGGCAGCTCGAGCCCGTGCTCGATGCCGGCCTCGGGCAGCACGCGGCCGTCGAGCAGGGTGCCGCCCAGATCGTCGCCGCCGGACTGCAGCAGGGTGGCCGCGGCCTCGCGACCGACGCGGGTCCACGGGATCTGGATGTGCGGGATGCTGCCGCTCAGCATGAGGCGCGAGACGGCGACCATCGCCCGGTGCTCGTCGATCGCGGCCCGGCCGGCGACGAGCGGCACGCCGCCGGTGGGACCGGGGAGGGGGATCGGCACGAACTCGGTGAATCCGCGCGTCTCGTCCTGGATGGCGCGGAGGCGGCGCAGGTGCGCGATGCGCTCTTCGGCGCTCTCGACGTGCCCGTAGAAGATCACGCTCGTGGAGCGGAGGCCGGCGCGATGAGCGGCCGTGATCCCCTCGACCCAGCGGTCGATCTCGAGGTCGCCCGGCGCGACGAGGGCGCGCACGCGCTCGCTCAGCACCTTCACCCCCGTACCCGGCACGGTGTCGACACCGGCGTCGCGGAGCGCCGCGAGTGCGCCGTCGAGTCCGAGACCGCCGCGCTCGGCGAGGTCCCAGACATCCTGCGGGCGGTACGCGTGCAGATGGATGCCCGGCGTCGCGGCCTTGATCGCGCGGGCGATGTCGAGGTATGCCCGCGCGTCTTCGTCGGCGGAGATCAGGCCCTGCACGCAGAGTTCGGTCGCGCCCAGGTCCCAGGCGTCGGCGGCGATCGCACCGACGTCATCGAGCGTGAATGTGCCGGGCTCGCCGGTCGGCGCGGATCGGAGTCCGCTCGAGGTGAGGTTGCGGTTCACGACCAGGCTCACTGCCTCGCCGACCGTGTACCGGCGCACGTCGTCGGCGGTCGCCGTCAGTGCGTCGAGGTCCTCGCCCGTCGCCCGCAGCAGCTGGGCCCACTCGGCGTCGTCGAGCGCAAGCGGGTCTTCGGCCGCGCGCTCTCCGAGCCGCGCGAGATCACCCGCTGCTCGCGAGTCCGCCCGCTGCGTCTGCTCGGAGGGTGTGATCTGGCGAGCACGGGGTGATCTCGCGAGCGGGGTGGCAGCCAGCCCGGTGGCAGGGTCGGCGAGAGCCGAGACCGCGGGCCACAGCGCCGGGTCGATCCAGGTCTCGGCATGCTGGACGAACTCGGGCTGTGCCGTCAGCCGCTCGCGCAGCTCGAAGCCGAGCTCGGCGGTGCGCGCCGCAAGGTCGGTCAGGTGCGGCCACGGTCGCTCGGGGTTCACGTGGTCGGCGGTCAGCGGCGAGACACCGCCCCAGTCGTCGGCGCCGGCCCGCAGCAGCAGCGCGAACTCGGCCGGGTCCGAGAGGTTCGGAGGCACCTGCACCCGCATGTGCGGCCCCATCACGAGCCGGGCCACGGCGACGGCCGCGACGTACTCGAGCACCGACGCGTCGGGCGCGTCATGCATCGCGGTGCGCGGCTTCGCCCGGAAGTTCTGGACGATGACCTCCTGCACGTGACCTTGCTTGTCTCCTGCACGCCCGTCGACGGCGTGTGCTTCGTGGGACGCGCGGATCGCGATGAGCGACTCGGCCCGATCGCGCAGGGTCTCGCCGATGCCGACCAGGATGCCGGTGGTGAACGGCACCCGCTCCCGCCCGGCGTCGTCGATCACCGCGAGGCGCAGGTCGGGATCCTTATCGGGCGACCCGTAGTGCACCTGACCCGGTTCTTCGAACAGCCGCCGCGATGTCGTTTCGAGCATCATCCCCATCGACGGGGCGGTGGGGCGAAGCATCCGCAATTCGTCGGCGGTCATGACCCCGGGGTTCAGGTGCGCGAGCAGTCCGGTCTCGGCGGTGATCAGGCGCGCCATCGCGCCGACGTAGTCCAGCGTCGAGGCGTAGCCGTGCTCGTCGAGCCAGGCGCGGGCCTCGGGCCAGCGGTCTTCGGGGCGGTCACCGAGGGTGAGCAGCGCCTCTTTGCACCCGAGCGCAGCGCCCTGCCGGGCGACGGTGAGCACCTGCTCGGGTGACATGTACGTGGGCTTGTGCAGCTTGAGCAGCTGCGCGGGGGTGTCGACGAAGATGCAGTAGTGGCAGCGGTCGCGGCACAGCGTGGTGAGCGGGATGAACACCTTGCGCGAGTAGGTGATGACGCCGGGACGACCGGATGCCGCCAGTCCGGCATCCCGCACGGCGCCGGCCAGCCGAAGCATCGACTCGAACTGCTCGCCCTCGGCGCTGAGCAGCGCCTCGGCGTCGGCTGCGCCGAGACGCTCGCCGGCGGAGGCTCGCTCGAGAGCGTCGGCGATCGATGATCCGTCGACGGCTCGCGCGGGTTCGAGCAGAGTCACCGTTCCAGTCTCGCACCGCGAGCCGCGCGGCGGCTCCGCGATCGTTGTCCGTCCGTAAGCAAATCACCAGGTGCGCGGCCAGCCTCGCTGGCAGACTAGGTGCATGGTCACCCTCCTGCTCGACTCGACCCGGCTCGAGATCGTGCTGTCGGGCGCGGAGCGGGCACTCGCATTCCACAAGGGGAATGTGGCGATCGAGAGGTCGACGATTTCGAAGGTGCAGCTCACGGACGACGCGTGGACATGGTTGCGGGGGGTCCCCAGTCCCGGAACGCATCTTCGCGGCGTGATCGCGATGGGTCGCTGGCGCTCCGCGGGCGGCGACGACTTCGCGATCATCCGCCGCCACCGCCCGAGCGTGGTCATCGACCTCGACGGGCACCCCGAGTTTCAGCGTGTGATCCTCACCACCCGCCACGGGCTCGCTCTGGTGCAGTCGCTGAACCTCGACGTCGACGCGGCTGAGAAGCCCGCCGACGTGGTCGACATCGCGACCGGGACGATTCCGGTGACCCCCGTGACCGAGAAGAAGGCGCGCGCCCGCAAGCCGAAGCCCGCCCCCGCGACCTGATCAGATCGCGACCTGATCACATCAGGTGACGTCGCGGCGCCAGCTGAACAGGTGCCCGAGCACGAGAAGCACGACCGCGTAGCCGAGCAGCACCAGGCCGCCCGCCCACCACTCCAGCGGGTCTCCGCCCGAGCCGCCCGGCGTCGCGGCAGTGAAGACGCTCGCGCCCACGAGCGCATCGCTCGCAGCGCCCGGGAGGAACCTCGTCACATCCGACAGCCCGTCCACGAAGGCGGCGGCCGCGCGACCCACCGGCTCGAGGAACTGGGTGAACACGAGCACCCCGACGATCGCGCCGACCTGGTTGCGCACGAGCGCGCCGACGCCGATGCCCACGAGCACCCAGAGCACGAAAGCCAGGAGCATCCGGCCGAACAGCGCCCAGGTGTCGGGCGAGGTGAGATCGGTGTGGAGGCCGTGCGCGGCCAGCAGCCCGGCCGCCGGCACGACCGATGAGAGCACGCCGAGCACGCCGAACAGGACGCCGACCCCGATGCCGACGACGATCTTCGCCCAGAGCACGACGCCGCGCTTGGGTATCGCCAGGAATGTCGGAGTCAGCGTCTTGTGACGGAACTCGGTCGTGACCATCAGCGTGCCGATGAGCAGCGGGAAGACGTAGCCGATGGCCGTGGCGGTGCTGTACAGAATCGCCGGAAGACCGTCCGCGGGGATCTGCGGCGCATTGCCGGGAAGCGAGCCGCTGGATGCCGCGGCGAAGACGAATCCGAGGATCGCCGCGGTGAAGGCGACATACGCGACGAGCACGATCGCGAGGATCCACCACATCGAGGTCGAGAACTGCTTGGTCGCCTCGGAGCGCGTGGCGTTGGCGAGGCTCATCGCTGCTCACCCCCCTCGTCGTCGGTGCGCGCATGGACGTCGTCCTCGACCCAGTCCGGCGAGAGGTCGGCGAGCGTGCCCAGCTCGCTCGTGTCGTCGCCCGGCTCGGAGGATTCGGTCGGGTCAGGCGTCGCATCCTCCGCCTCAGGAGAATCGGATGCCGCGTCGTCGGTCTCTGTGAACCCCGAGGCGTCCGGCTCGTCGTGCGCACCCGGATCGTCGACGGTTGCCTGGCCCTCGGCGGCTGCGTCGTCTGCGGCCGCCGTGTCCTCCGATTCGGTCTCAGCCGCGCGGGCTACTGCCGCGGCCTCGGCTGCCTCTGCCGCCTCGGCGGCCTCTGCGGCCGTGAATGAGGCGAAGAAGGCGTCGGCTTCGAGGTCCGCTTCGGTCTTGACGTACGTCTCCCATGGGCGATCTTCCGCGATCGACTCGTCGTCAGGCGCGATCGCCGGCACGGCGTCGGCATCGTCCAGGTCGTCGGCGGCGGATTCCCCGTTCGTTCCGTCGTCGTCCGCGCTCAGCTCCGCATCGATCGCGCCGAGGGCTTCGACATCGGGATCCCCGTCGAGCGCGAGGTCGTCTTCGTACGCGTCGGTCGCGGGGTCGCCGGCATCGAAGGGGATGATGTCGATCACGCCGGTGCCGGCGACGGCGAACGTGGGGCTGGGCGCCGGATCGACTGCGGCGTCGACCGGTGGTTCGGCAGCCGGCTCGTCGTCCGCATCCGGTTCGGCCGTCGTCCACGTCGCGGCGCCCGCGGCCGCGCCGACGGCCATCGCGGCGCCCGGCGAACCACCCGTATTGGTCGCCAGATCAGAGGCGATCGCGGCCGCCTCAGCGTCCTCTGCATCGGCATCCGCCTCCGCGGCGGCACCGGACGCTGCAGGTGCCGTGGTCGCAGCATCCACCGCGGCGGTCGTTCCCGCGAGCCCGGCGACCGCGCCGACCGCGGAGCCGGAACCGACCTCGACACCGGCGGCGGCGGTGGGATGCACGCGTGCGCCGCTCACCAGATCGAGGAAGACTTCTTCGAGCGCGGGGCCGCGGCGATGGAGCGACGACAGGGCGACACCGGCGGATGCCGCGATCGCGCCCACTGCAGCGGGCTCCAGTCCGCGCACGGTCAGGCCGGAGCGGAGCACGTCGAAGGACACATCGGCGTCTCTCAACGCCGCGCTCAGCGCCCCCCGATCGGGCGAGTCGACGACGGTGGCGAATTCCGACGGATCGGCGAGGTCCTCGAGCGCGCCCTGGAACACGAGCCGGCCCTGCGAGATGATCAGCACCGAGTCGACCGTCTGCTGCACCTCGGCGAGCAGGTGCGACGACACGAACACTGTTCGGCCCTCGCGCGCGAGCTGGCGGAGGAAGCCGCGCATCCATTTGATGCCCTCGGGATCGAGGCCGTTCGCGGGCTCGTCCAGAACGAGGACACCGGGATCGCCCAGGAGCGCGTACGCGAGTCCGAGCCGCTGACGCATCCCGAGCGAGAACCCACCGACCTTGCGCCCTCCGACATCGGCGAGTCCGACGAGGCCGAGCGTCTCGGCGACGCGCGAGACCGGCAGCCCCGCCGCCTGCGCATAGACCTTCAGATGGTTCGCGGCCGTGCGTCCGGGGTGGAAGCTCGACGCCTCGAGCACGGCCCCGACGCTCTGCAGCGGCCTCGCGAGCGACGAGTACGGGGCCCCGCCGATCGTGGCGGTGCCGCCCGTGGCCCGGACCAGCCCGAGCAGGATCCGAAGACTCGTGGTCTTGCCGGCGCCGTTCGGACCGAGGAAGCCGGTGACCAGACCCGGTTCGACACGTGCCGAGAAGTCCGAGACGGCCGTGACGGCTCCGAACCGCTTCGTGACCCCTGAGAATTCGAGCACCTGTCCTTCGGGCATACCGAACCTCTCGTCGTCGTCGTCGTTGAGCCGTTCTCCTTATCCTGGCGGAAAGCGGGGGGTCCCGCACGACGCGTGACCGCGGGCCCCGCATCCGGCCGACGCGCGACTCGGGCTGGGCGGTAACGTTGCGAACGTGAGCGATCCCGCAGAGCCGGCCGAGCCGAACGTCCTCGTGCGCCGAGCCGGCGGGCTCGGCCGACTGACCCTGAACCGCCCGCGTGCCCTCAATGCGCTCGATCTCGGGATGATCGAGAGCCTCGCCGCCGCATTGGACGCGTGGGAGCACGACGTCGACATCGACATCGTGCTGCTCGACGGCGCCGGCGACCGCGGTCTGTGCGCGGGTGGCGACGTGCGCGGGCTCTACGAGCAGATCGTCGGGGGCGCACCCGAGCAGACCGGCGTGTTCTTCCGCGCCGAGTACGCCCTGAACGCCCGCATCGCCGAATATCCCAAGCCGATCGTCGTGCTGGCCGACGGCATCACGATGGGCGGCGGCATCGGGCTCGCAGGGCACGCCGCGGTCCGGGTCGTCACCGAGCGGTCGAAGCTCGCGATGCCCGAGACCCGCATCGGCTTCACCCCCGACGTCGGCGGCACCTGGCTCCTCGCCCGCGCACCCGGGCGCATCGGTGAGTACCTCGCGCTCACCGGAGCGTCGATGGACGCGTCGGACGCGGTCTACGCCGGCTTCGCCGATCACGTCGTGCCGTCCGCGCACCTCGACGATCTGCGCGACGCGCTCCAGACCCGCGCCGACCCGTCGACCCCGACCGAGCTCGTGCTGCTGTTCGATGAGACTCCGCAGCCGTCGGCCCTCGCCGCGAAGCGCGTGTGGATCGACGACGCGTTCGCGGCAGACACCGTCGCCGACATCGTGGAGCGGCTGCGCGCGCGGCCCGAGGCCGAGGCGGCCGCCACCGCCGATGTGCTCGCAGAGCTCGCGCCGACCGCGCTCGCCGTGACCCTCGAGGCGGTGCGCCGCGCCCGCGACCTTCCCGCTCTGCGGGCCGCCCTCGCTCAGGAATACGCTCTGGTGCTGTGGTTCGCCACCTCCCAGCCCGACCTCGTCGAGGGCATCCGCGCGCAGCTCGTCGACAAGGACCGCAGCCCGCGCTGGCGGCCGGCGACGATCGCCGAACTGCCGCCGGATGCCGCGGCATCCGCTTTCGCGTACGAACCGACGACACCGCTCTGGAGCTGAGAGGCGAGGATCATGACCGACCAGCCGCGGCGGCGCCGCTATTCGATCGGTGTCGCGATCGACTGGTTCTTCTTCGTGTTCGCCGGCCTCGCCGCGGTGTGGCTCGCCTATCTGAGCTTCACCGAGACGTTCAACGTCGGGTGGTGGGGCATCGCCGTCGCGATCGCGTTCTGGGTGCTGCTGGCCTACCTCGTGCTGCCGCGCCTGCACCGCATCCTCACGACGGTCTACGTGCCGGACTACTTCATCGGCCGCGCGCGCACGAGCGACGGGCTGCTGGGCGACCCCGTGAACCTCGCGTTCCTCGGGGAGGCCGACCAGATCCACGCTGCGATGAGAGCGGCGGGATGGACCCAGGCCGATGACGTCACCCTCGGCTCGTCGTGGCGCATCGTCACGTCCACGCTCACCCGTCGCAGCTACGGCGAAGCGCCGGTCAGCCCGCTGTTCCTCTTCAGCCGCCAGCAGGACTTCGCGTACCAGCAGGAGGTGGACGGCAATCCCGCGCAGCGCCATCACGTGCGGTTCTGGAAATGCCCCGACGGGTGGCTGCTTCCGGGAGGTTCGCGGGTGGACTGGCTCGCCGCGGGCACGTTCGACACGGCCGTCGGTCTCTCGCTGTTCACCCTGCAGGTCACGCACCGCATCGACGCCGACACCGACATCGAGCGCGACCACATCGTGCAGACGGTCACCGCGGCCGATGCGCGGGTCGCGGTGTCGATGCTGAGGGACTTCTCGACCGGCTATCACGCGCGAAACGGCGGCGGCGACAGCATCCGCACCGACGGCGATCTGCCGATCGTCGACGTCAGCGCGACGAAGGAGGTGACACCGTGACGGAAGCACCCCACAAGCGCCCCGCTTTCGAGCCGGCGTCGGAGCTGCTCAAGCCGGTCAGCCACGACCCCGAGATGAAGCGGCCCCCCTCAACCGTCGCGGGCGTGCTGCTGGTCTTCCTCCGCGTCCTGGCGGGACTGATCGTCGTGGTGTCGATCCTGCTGGACTGGCGCAACACGCTGAAAGAGGTGGATGTGTCCGTCGAGGGGGTGGAGAGCTCGCCGGAGCTCGCGCAGGCTGCGCTGATCGGCGTCGTGATCTTGCTCGGTGTCGTTCTGGTCGTCGATGCCGCCCTGGCGCTGTTCATCCTGACCGGCCACAACTGGGCACGCGTGACCGTGATGGCGTTCTCCGCGATCTCGATCACCGGGGCGTTCATCCAGTGGTGGTCCGAGGATCAGGAGATCACGATCACCGGGTCTCTCCTGACGCTGGGCCTGGACATCCTGATCCTGCTCGCCCTCTCCAGCCGCAGCGCCGCCGCGTACGCCCGCCGCAACGAGCGCCTCTGACCCGTTGCAGCGATTAGCCTGGATCCGCCGCTCTCGCGGTGGGGAGAGGTGAGTGCGTGTTCGACAGCCCGCTGTCCGCGTCGGCGTACGACGTGCTCGGCGTCGATCCCGCCACCGACGACGAGGCGCTGCGCAGGGCGTATCGCCTGCGCCTGCGCCAGACGCATCCCGATACCGGCGGTGACGCCGCGGTCTTCATCCAGGTGCAGCGCGCGTGGGAGCTCGTCGGCACCGCGGAGGCCCGCGCGGCGTACGACCGGGGCCACGGCTTCGGCGAGGCCCCCGCGTCGGAGTGGTCGGGCTGGCGAACCCCGCCCCGCCCGGCCGACACCCGACCCCGGGCGAAATCGTTCGGGCAGCCCGGCGGGTGGCGACGTGAGCGCTACCTCGACCTGATCCGCGAGTGGGTGGGCCGCGGCGTCACGATCGACGACCCCTACGACCCGGCGCTCGTGCGCTCGGCCCCGCGTGAGCTGCGACGGATGCTGGCGGACGCGCTCGCCGAGGAAGCCACGGCGCGCGTGGTCTCGGACCTGGGCATCGGCTACACCGTGTGGCACGACGTGGCCGCGCCGGTGCGCGGCGGAACCGGCGACGACAAGCTCGACCACATCGTGCTCAGCCCCTCCGGCCTGTACGCCGTCCTGTCCGAAGACTTCGGCGGTCCGGTCGGAGTGCGCCGCGGCGAACTCACCGGCGATGCGGTGCCGGGCGCTCCCGTCGCCGAGCTGCTGGCCCGCGTCCGCCTGATCGCCCGCGCGGCCGGGGTCCGCTTCGGCGGGGTCATCATCGTCCTGCCCGACGAGGACCTCGTGCAGGACGTGACCGACCTGGGCCGGGTGCGCGGCATCCCGGTCGTCCTCGTCGCGCGCGGAGCTCTCGCGAACGTCCTCCGCCAGGGCGTGCCGGGGGCGCGTTCGATCGGCGGCAACGAGATCTTCGACGTCCGCACCCGCCTGCAGCAGGCCGTGCGGTTCGTCTGACCCGCGCGGAGTCGACGGTGAAACGACGCAAACTGTCTGCATCGTGGATGTGCGACCGCAGTTACCGCCGTCTCGACCGGTAGCAGCAGGCCCACTCGGTTTCGGCGGCCGCGAGAAGACGAGGGATGCTGTGCGATCGCGCTCAGACGACAGATGGCGTCGTATCGGGGGAGTTGCGTCGGGTCCTGCACACATGCGGTCGCGTCCGTGCTCTCCACGGGTCCGATGGGCGGCGCCACCGCGGTGCAGCGACTCGCTGAGGTGGGGAGATGAGTCGTCCAGGTCCGCTCCACCAGCGCTCGTCGAGCGTCCCTTCGCCGTGGCAGAAGGGCGGGCTCTCGGGTTGACGCCAGGTCGCCTCCGCGGGAACGACCTCGCGCGACCCTTCCGCGGCATCCGGGCACGAGAGGCGCCCCGCACGCATCTTGAGTCTTGCCGCGCGTATTCCGCGAAGCTGCGGCCGGGTGAGCATTTCAGCCATGCTTCTGCGGCACAGATCCATGGCATGTCCCTGCCGTGGCGGCTGCGCGATGGGCCCGTCCACGTGACGCGGTCCTTCCTCTCGGGCGGCCGCGTGGGGCGGGGGTGATCGGCCACTCGATGACGCCATCGCTCGCCCGGGTGGTGACCGTCGCGGGGCTCCGGGTGTCCATCCCGTCGAAGCGTGGTGCGAGCTGGCTACGACGCTCACTCACGCAGAACTGGTTGCCGTGGGGGACGCGCTCGTTCGCCGCCAGGGCGCGCTCGCAACGATGGACGAGTTGGCGGCCGCCGTGCACAGAAGGCGTGGAAGGCGCGGCTACCGACTCCTCACGACCGCGCTGCCTTTCGTCCGAGCGGGGACCGATTCCTGGGAGGAGACGATGCTCAGGCTGGACCTCGCCGCAGCGGGCTTGCCGGAACCCGAAGTCAATGGAGCGATCCGCACCGAGAGCGGTGCGCTCATCGCCATCGGAGACCTGGTATTCCGCCGCTACCGAGTACTGGCGGAATACGACGGAGAGCAGCATCGCACCGATGGCGCACAGTACAACCGCGACGTCGACCGCCTGGACGATCTCGCTCGTCGGGGATGGCGCACGATCCGTTTCACTCGGCTGCATCGCGGCAATCTGCGTGCCGAGCGGCTCGAACGAGTGCGTTCCGCCCTGATTGCGCGTGGGTGGCGACCAGAGTGACGGACGCCGAAAACGACGTACGCGCAGCGGCTACTCGGACCAGACGGCGAGTTCGTTACCCGCAGGGTCGACGAAGTGGAACCGGCGACCCCCGGGAAAGGCGTAGATGTCGTGAAGGAGCGTGCCGCCGGCATCCGTCACCCTCGACTTGGCGGCGTCGAGATCGTCGACATAGATCACGACCATCGGCATCGACTGGCGATGATCGTCGGCGACGGCGTTGAAGCCCGCGACCGTGCCGCTGTCGCTCGAATCGAGGTAGGCGCCGTAGTCCGTGAACGCCCAGCCGAAGGTCGATTCGTAGAAGGCGCGCGCCTTGGCGAGAGTGGCATCATCGGCCACGGGGAACTCGATGAGGTCGATCTGATTGTGCGTCGGCATGGGACAGGTGTAGCACCGCGCGCGGACACCGCGACAGTTCAGCCCTGAGCGTACAGAGCGCATCTGCGCGTGAGCATGTCGGCGGTTGGTGGCAGTGTTGAGCGGTGGCGCCGCCGCGCCCCCTCGCTCGACCTTCTTCGGAGACCCCGTGCTCGGCAAACTCCTGATCCGCTATCTCAAGAAGTACCGCTGGCTTCTTCTGGGCGTACTGATCTTCCAATTCATCTCTGCGATGGCGTCGCTGTATCTGCCCCGCCTGAACGCCGACATCATCGACCAGGGCGTCGCCAAGGGCGACACCGCATACATCTGGTCGACCGGCATGGTCATGCTCGCGATCTCGCTCCTGCAGATCGTCGCAGCGATCATCGCCACCTACTTCGCCGCACGCTCGTCGATGGCGGCGGGTCGCGACATCCGCTTCGACATCTACGAGAAGGTCAGCGGGTTCTCCGAGCGAGAGGTGTCCAAGTTCGGCCCCGGCTCTCTCATCACCCGCAACACGAACGACGTGCAGCAGGTGCAGATGCTCGCGATGATGGGCGCCACGATGCTCGTCACCGCGCCTCTCCTGGCGATCGGCGGCATCTACATGGCGCTCCAGCAGGACGTCGGCCTCAGCTGGCTGATCGCCGTCTCTGTGCCGCTGCTCCTGCTGTTCGTTCTGCTCATCATCAGCCGCATGGTGCCGCTGTTCCGCAGCTTCCAGAAGAAGCTGGATGCCGTCAACCGGGTCATGCGCGAGCAGCTCACCGGCGTGCGGGTCGTGCGCGCCTTCGTCCGCGAAGACATCGAAGAGGAGCGCTTCGCGGTCGCGAACACCGACATCATGGTGGTCGGCCGCAAGGTGGGCTCGCTGTTCGTGCTGCTGTTCCCGGTCGCGATGCTCGTGCTCAACGTCACCGTCGTGGGCGTCATCTGGTTCGGTGCGATCCAGGTCGATGCCGGCACGGTCGAGATCGGCACGCTGTTCGCGTTCATGGCGTACGTCGGCCAGATCCTGATGGGCGTGCTGATGGCGAGCTTCATGACCATCATGATCCCGCGCGCCGCCGTCTCGGCCGAGCGCATCAGCGAGGTGCTCGCGAGCGAGTCGACCCTCACCCGTGCCGAGAACGCCGTGAGCGACTTCGCGGCCCCCGGCACGATCGAGTTCGACCAGGCAGAGTTCACCTACCCGGGCGCCGAGTCGCCCGTTCTCCAGGGCATCAGCTTCGAGGCGAAGCGCGGTGAGACGGTCGCGATCGTCGGTTCGACCGGCGCGGGCAAGACCACGCTCGTCTCGCTGATCCCGCGGTTGTTCGACGTGACCGGCGGCGCCGTGCGCGTGGGCGGCGTCGATGTTCGCGAAGCCGACCTCGACTACCTGTGGAAGGGCATCGGCCTCGTTCCGCAGCGCCCCTTCCTGTTCTCCGGCACCGTCGCATCGAACCTGCGCTTCGGCCGCGAGGAGGCGACGGACGAAGAGCTCTGGAAGGCGCTCGAGATCGCCCAGGGCAAGGACTTCGTCGAGGAGATGGAGGGTCAGCTGAACGCGCGGATCGCGCAGGGCGGCACGAACGTCTCCGGCGGTCAGCGTCAGCGGCTGGCGATCGCGCGTGCGATCATCCACCAGCCCGACGTCCTCGTCTTCGACGACTCGTTCTCGGCACTCGACCTGTCCACCGATGCCCGGCTCAGGCAGGCGCTCTGGCGTGAACTGCCCGAGGTGACCAAGATCGTGGTCGCGCAGCGCGTCTCGACGATCACCGACGCCGACCGGATCGTGGTGCTCGAAGACGGCCGCATGGTGGGCGTCGGCACGCACGAAGAACTGCTGGAGAGCAGCGACACCTACCGAGAGATCGTCGAGTCGCAGCTGGGGGTGGAAGCGTGAGCGCTCCCGACACCCTCACCGAGGAAGAGCGCCTCGAACTCGAGCTCGCCGAGCAGGCTCGGCAGAGTTCGGGCGACTGGGACAGCGTCGCACCGGGCAAGGCGGCGAACTTCGGCAAGAGCTTCGGCCGACTCATCGGTCTTCTCAAGCCCCACGCCGTCGCCTTCATCTTCGTGTCGTTCCTCGGCGCGATCGGCGTCTTCCTCGCCGTCATCGCGCCGAAGATCCTCGGCGAGGCGACCAACATCATCTTCGAGGGTGCCGCCTCGAACGCGCTCGCGGCCCAGTTCCCCGACGGCACCTCGCAGGCGGTCGTCGTCGATGCGCTGAACGCCGCAGGTCAGACCGACCTGGCGAACATGATCGGCGCGATGAACGACTTCACCGTCGGCACCGGTGTCGACTTCGAAGCGCTCCGCATGGTCATCGTCGCCGTGCTCGCGATCTATGTCGCCTCGTCGTTCCTCAGCTGGATCCAGGGCTACGTCATCAACATCATCATGGTGCGCACGATGTGGCGCCTGCGCGAGTCGGTCGAGACGAAGATCAACCGCCTGCCGCTCTCGTACTTCGACAAGGTCCAGCGCGGTGAGCTCATCTCGCGCGTGACGAACGACATCGACAACATCACCCAGACGATGCAGCAGTCGCTCTCGAGCGTCGTGACCTCGGTGCTGACGGTGATCGGCGTGCTGATCATGATGTTCTCGATCTCGTGGCAGCTGGCGCTGGTGGCGTTGATCTCACTGCCGCTGATGGCCGTGATCTTCGGCGTGATCGGCCCGCGCTCGCAGAAGGCCTTCGGCACGCAGTGGAAGAAGGTCGGACGCCTCAACGCCCGTGTGGAGGAGTCGTTCTCCGGTCACGCCCTGGTCAAGGTCTTCGGTCGCGAGGTCGACTCGCGCGAGAAGTTCCAGATCGAGAACGAGGAGCTCTACGAAGCCAGCTTCAAGGCGCAGTACCTGTCCGGCATCATCATGCCCGGCATGATGTTCGTCGGAAACCTGACTTACGTCGGCATCGCCGTCCTCGGCGGGCTCATGGTCGCCAACGGCCAGCTGCGTCTCGGCGACGTCCAGGCGTTCATCCAGTACTCGCAGCAGTTCACTCAGCCGCTCTCTCAGCTGGGTGGCATGGCTGCCGTGATCCAGTCGGGCACGGCATCGGCCGAGCGCGTCTTCGAGCTGCTCGACGCCGACGAGCAGGAGCCCGACGCGGTGGACGCGCCCGAGCCGGTCGACGGCGAAGGCGTCATCGAGTTCGAGAACGTCAAGTTCTCGTATTCGCCCGATCATCCGCTGATCACCGACCTGTCGTTCCGGGTGGAGCCCGGGCAGACGGTCGCGATCGTCGGCCCGACCGGCGCGGGCAAGACCACGCTGGTCAACCTGATCATGCGGTTCTACGAACTCGACGGCGGCCGCATCCTGCTCGATGGGCAGGACATCGCCGAGCTCACCCGCAACGACGTCCGGTCGCGGACCGGCATGGTGCTGCAGGATCCGTGGCTGTTCGCCGGCACGATCCGCGAGAACATCCGGTACGGTCGCGAATCCGCGACCGACGAGGAGATCGTGGATGCCGCCACCGCGACCCGCGTGGACAGGTTCGTGCACTCGCTTCCCGAGGGCTACGACACGGTTCTGGACGAAGAGGCGTCGAACGTCTCGGCCGGCGAGAAGCAGCTCATCACGATCGCGCGGGCCTTCGTCGCCCAGCCCTCGGTGCTGATCCTCGACGAGGCGACCTCGTCGGTCGACACCCGCACCGAGCTGCTGCTGCAGCACGCGATGGCGGCGCTGCGCGAAGGACGCACGTCGTTCGTGATCGCGCACCGCCTGTCGACGATTCGGGATGCCGACCTCATCCTCGTGATGGAGCACGGCGACATCGTCGAGAAGGGCACGCACGAGGAGCTCATCGCGGCGCAGGGTGCGTACTGGCGGCTGTATCAGTCGCAGTTCGAACAGGCCGCGACCGATCTCGAGCTCACCGCTCTCGCGTCCGAGTCCGAAGAGGTCAGCGCTCAGTAGCCGTGAACCACGATCGGCATCTTCCCTGAAACCGGTGCGACGGCAGTGCCATAACCTAGCGATCATGGACGAATCGGCCCGGCCCGCGCGCCAGCACAGCGCGGCACACGAGCTCGTCGCCGTGATCCTGCTCGCGCTCGTCGCCGTGCTGACGGCGTGGTGCGGATTCCAGTCGACGAAATGGGGCGGCGATTCGTCGGTGGCCTTCAGCGAGGCGTCGGCGGCGCGCATCGAGGCCTCGGACTACGAGAGCGAGGCGCGGGACGCCCGCATGGTCGACATCACGGTGTTCACGCAGTGGGTCATCGCCGGTGCCGACGATGACGCCACCCTCGCCGACTACATCCAGGAGCGATTCTCACCGGAGCTCGCGGTCGCGTTCGATGCGTGGCAGGCGGACGGCATGCAGGAGCGCGGGCCGTTCGTGATGGACGAGTACGTCGCTCCGGGCACAGAGGATGCCGCCGAGACGACGAAGCGGGCGAACGATCTGCAGGCGAAGGCGCTGGATTTCAACGACAAGGGTGACGCCTACTCGCTGATGACCGTGCTGTTCGCGCTCGTGCTCTTCCTCTCCGCGATCGCCCAGCGCGGCATCTCGCTCATCGCCTCCCGGATCGTCCTGGGACTTGCC
Source organism: uncultured Actinomycetota bacterium (assembly GCA_963781135.1). Classification (GTDB taxonomy): domain Bacteria; phylum Actinomycetota; class Actinomycetes; order Actinomycetales; family Microbacteriaceae; genus Microbacterium. The sequence continues at coordinate 275,821 of CAWADY010000009.1, forward strand.
GGCACGATCGCCGTCGTCGGGTTGATCGTGCTGTTCACATTCCCGGTGCGCTTCTAGGCGTCACAGCCCCTGCCGGGCCTCCAGGCGTCCCGACTCGATCGCGGCGAGGAACGCCGCATAGTCGGCGTCGTTCTGGTCGGCGTACGCCTCGGCGAAATCGGCGATCGCCTCGTCGAACGCCGTCGACTTGCCGAGGTAGGCGGCGATCTCGACGCGGTCTCCCGAACGCGCGTGCGCTCGCGCGAGCGTCTCTCCGCAGATGCGGGCGTAGAGCAGGGTTCCGCGGGGCACGGCCTTCTCGGCGTCGACGGATCCCTTCCAGTCGCGGAGCTGTCGCATGTAGAAGTCGCGCTCGATGCCGCCCTCTCCGCGCACGCGCTGCCATCCCAGGAAGATGTCGCTCGAGCCCTGCATGAGGCGCTGGCCCCGAACGACGCGCTCGCCCTGGTTGTCGTACTCGCACGGCTCGAGGAACCTCTCGAGCACCGACGCCTGAGCCTCCTTCGCCTGGAGGAACAACGGATCGGCGTCGTCGCGGCCACGCAGCAGCACGATCCACGCGCGTGTGCCGACGCTTCCCACGCCGACGACCTTGCGCGCCATGTGCACATAGCTGAACTCCGCAAGGGGGTGGTTCGCGTGCTGCAGCGTCTGGCGATAGGCGTCGATGATGTCGCGCATCCCGTCCACGGTGTCCTTCGCACCGATGCCGTCGGGGAAGAGGTCTTCGACGGGCACGATCAGTGGCGGGTCCGCGACGATGCGCAGCTGCCCGCTCTCATTCGAGACGAGCTTCGAGAACGCCTGCATGCTGTCCCGGGTGCGGGCCTTCGCGACCACGGCGTCGAATCGCTTCACCTGCTGTTTCGCGGCATGCTCCTCCTCGCGCTGGCTCTGCAGCCACGCCTGGACCTTGTCGACATCGAGGTGGTCATACCAGGCCTCGAGCACGCCGGATTCGGCGGCCTGCAGCATCCGCTCCCGATAGCCGCGTGCTGCGGCCAGGTTGTTCGCCCTGCGCTCCTGGTCGGTGAAACCGCGGTAGCGTCCCGCGATCTCCACGCTCGCGACCAGCCGCTTGACGTCCCACTCGAACGGCCCGGGGTGCGTCTCGTCGAAGTCGTTGATGTCGAAGACGAGGTTGCGCTCGGCGCTCGCGAACAGACCGAAGTTCGACAGGTGGGCGTCGCCGCACAGTTGGACGATCAATCCGCTGCTGGGGGTGTGGGCCAGGTCGGCGGCCATCAGCAGTGCTGCCCCTCGGTAGAACGTGAAGGGCGAGACCATCATGCGACCGTGGCGGATGGGAATCAGATCGGCCACTCGCGATACGGCCTGCTCTTCGAGCAGCGACACCGGATCGGCGCGATCCTCCGGCGGTGACCAGGCCGCGTGGCTCGTACGAGGAGTGGGCACACGTGCCGCCCGCCCGAAGGCGCGCCGGCCATCGAAGTCGGACGGAGCCGGCACGGACATCGTCATGGTCTGACCTTCATCGGTCATGAGCTTCCTCCTGATCGTCCCCCGCGCGCCGCCTCGAGGGCGGCACGACTGATGGCCACAGTCTGTCACTCGTGAGCGCGGGCGAATACTGTCGATCTCACGCGGCCCTCCCGCCGCCCGAAGGAGACCTCCATGTCCGAGGCTGTTGCCGCCGTCCGGCGCCCGCTGAACTCTCCCCGAGCGGCAGCGCTGGCCGGCGTCCTGTTCGCGGTGCTGTTCACGACCGCTCTGGCGTTGATGCGGACCGCGATGCCTGAGAGACTCACCGCCGACTCCGACTGGCTCAACGATGCGTCCTCGCTGCGCCTCAGCATCGGTCTGGGTCTCGTGCCGTTCGCGGGGATCGCCTTCCTCTGGTTCATGGGGGTCGTCCGCGACCGGTTCAAAGACAGCGAGGATCAGCTCTTCTCCTCGGTGTTCATCGGCAGCGGACTGCTGTTCCTGGCGATGGTCTTCGTCTCGGCGGCGATCGCCGGGGGAATCCTCGCGAGCTCGCCGCTGATCACCGATCTGCAGAGTCGTACCGAGTTCATCACCTTCGGACGTGCAGTCATGCTGCAGGTGAGCAACATCTACGCGCTGCGCATGGCAGGCGTCCTGCTGATCTCGCTCGCCACCATGTGGCTGCGCACCGGAGTCATGCCGAGGTGGCTCTCGTTCGTCACGTACGCGGTGGCGGTCGTGCTGCTGTTCGTCACAACGCTCAGCCTGTGGGTGACGCTGATCTTCCCGGCGTGGGTGCTCGGTGTCAGCATCCTGATCCTGGTGCAGAACTACCGGCGGCGCGTGCCTGCCTAGTCGCCGTTGAGGCCGAACAGGTCGAGCGGGTGGGTCAGCCGCCACCAGGCGGTCGGCGGCTCGATGTCGGCGGCGAGTTCCAGCGTCGTGCTCGTGGAATCCAGCGGTCCGCTGACGGCGAGCGTGCCCACGTCGGCTCCCTTCTCGCGCGCGTCACCGAGCGAGAAGGTCGTCGTGACCGCCCCGGCCCCGCCGTTCCAGAGGATCACATTCGCGTCGTCGTCCGTCACGATCGCCACGTTCTCGCCCCAGCGGGTGGTGACGTGTCCGGCGACCGTGCCCTTCGTGACCGACGGCAGCGGCTGCAGCGCCGCCTCGAGCTCGGAATACAGCGTGCGGGATGCCGCGAGCCGGGTGGCATCATCTGGCTGGCCCAGGACCGCGGCGTAGGTGCGCACCGTGGTGTCGCCCACGACGATGTCCTTGGCCGAGAGCAGATTCCAGGCCTCGAGCGAACCGGTCTTGATGCCCAACACGCCGGGGTCGGCCAGGAGGCCGTTCGTGTTGGTGACCAGGCCGGCGCCGGGAAGCTCGACGGAGGGCTTGGCGACGATCTCGGCGATCACCGGATTGGCGAGCGCCCGTTTCGCCAGCGCGATGAGCGAATCCGGGCTCGCGGTGTTGCGCGGGTCGATGCCGGTCGGCTCGACGACCGTGATCCCGGGCACGCCGTGCGCCGCGAGCCAGGTGTTCGCCGCGCTCGCGTAGACGGCATCCGTGGGCCAGAGATTGCCCGCGAGGCGATCGGCGTAGTTTCCCGCCGATCCCATGAGCATGCCCTCCAGGAGCTGGTACTGGCTGAGCGTGCCGCCCACCGGGACGTCGAGGGCGGATTCGTTGTTCGACAGGTAGTTCCAGTACGCGTCGCTGTCGCGGGCGGTGAAGCGGAAGTCGGGTCCCTGCTCGCCGATCGCCAGCGGCATCTCGTCGAGCACGACCAGGGCCGTCACGACCTTCGTGATGCTCGCCATCGGCACCGCGTCCGGCGCCGAGGCGACGCCCGGCGGGATGCCTTCCACGGCGACCGACGCGCTGCCCGCGCCGGGCCAGGTCAGCGCGGCGGGCGCTGCTGCGATGGGATCGACCTGCTCGCCTTCGACGGTCGGCGGTATCGCGTGCAGCGGCCACAGCAGGGTCGTGGCCGAGTACGCCCCGATCAGCAGCGCGATGATCGCGATCGGAACGAGGACGGTGGCGCGGAAGGGCGAACGCCGAGGCGGGTTGCTCAGCAGCTCGGGTCCGACCGGCACGTACGGAGACCCGACGCCATCGAGATTGCGGGTCGCGGGCGCGGAGTGCGCGATCGCGTCTTCGTCGACCCAGGCGATCGCGATGCGGCGGGCCGCCGACGTCGCGGTCGGCGCCGACGAGGGGACGGAGGGGAGGGTGGTGGTCGATTCGGCGGAGGAGGACGGTGCGACGGCACCCACCACCCCCGCCGTCGATGCGCCGACCGCCGGCGCGGGAGTCGCCGTCTCCGAAGGGCTGTCGGCGGCGGCCTGGGCCTGCGCTGCCTCGACGTCGAACGTGGCCGTCTGCTGCGTGGTGGAATCGACGGTGCCGCGTCCGGACGCTTCGCCGCCCTCGGTGGACGAGACGCCTCTCACCCGCGAGCGCCGAGTGGGCGCGGGTGCGACGGCGTCGTCCGGAGTCATCTGCCTAAATTACCTTGTCCCGGCCGGGGCTATAATCATTGCGTCAACACGGGAGTCCGGTGTGCCGGGCTGAGAGGAAGCGAAAACGCTTCGACCGTCGAACCTGATCTGGGTCATGCCAGCGCAGGAAGGAGATCTACATGAGCGTTTCCACGTCCCCATCCACCGGCATCCGCCGCGGTCTTTCGAAGGTCGTCTGGCGGTGGCGAGTCGTCGACATCGTCGTGGCCAGCGTCATCGCGGTCGCGTGCTCGGTCGTATTCCTGCTCTGGAATGTCGGCTATGAAGCGCCGAGCGCGCTGCTCAAGCCGCTGCTGCCCGGGCTCCAGGGTCTGCTCGCGGGCCCCTGGCTCGTCGCGGGTGTTCTCGGCGGCCTCATCATCCGCAAGCCGGGCGCCGCGCTGTACACCGAGCTCGTCGCCGCCATCATCTCTGCGCTCGTGGGCAACCAGTGGGGACCCCTCACGATCGTCTCGGGAATCGTCCAGGGACTGGGCGCCGAGATCGTCTTCCTCGTCTTCGCGTACGCCGTCTGGCGTCTGCCGGTCGCGATCCTGGCCGGCGCGGGCGCCGGGCTCGCGTGCGGAATCAACGACAGGATCCTCTGGTACGCGGGGGCCGACACGACGTTCACGATCGTGTACATCGTCTGCACGACGATCTCGGGCGCCGTCATCGCCGGTGCCGGCTCCTGGTTCGTCGCACGCGGACTGGCGGCCACCGGGGCGCTGAACCGCTTCGCCTCGGGACGCGAAGCCACCCGGCGTGTCTAGGCGGGCGCCGTCGGCGTGAGCGTGCACCCGTGATGGCGCGCCCGTGACGACGGAGGATGCCGGTGTCGCTCGGCCCGCGAGCGTCGAAGCCCGCGGGTGGGGGTGGCGCTACGCCACGCGCCTGAAGTGGGCGGTGCAGGACGCCTCTTTTCGTATCGAGCCGGGGGAGCGGGTGCTGCTGCTCGGGGCCTCCGGCTCGGGCAAGTCGACGCTGCTGCACGGCCTCGCCGGCGTGCTCGGCGGCGACGACGAGGGCGAGCAGACCGGCGAGCTGCTGGTCGACGGCGAGCCGGCCGCGCACGCCCGCGGTCGCGCGGGCATGGTGCTGCAGGACCCCGACAGCCAGGCGATCCTCGCGCGAGTCGGCGACGACGTGGCGTTCGGGTGCGAGAACCTCGGGGTTCCGCGCGATCGGATCTGGCCACGGGTGCGTGCCGCGCTAGACGCGGTCGGGCTGGAGGTGCCCCTCGACCGCTCGACCTCGGCGCTGAGCGGAGGGCAGAAGCAGCGGCTCGCGCTCGCGGGGGTCATCGCGATGCGTCCCGGGGTCATCCTGCTCGATGAGCCGACCGCCAACCTCGACCCCGACGGGGTGGTCGAGGTGCGGGATGCCGTGCGCCGCGTGCTCGATTCGACCGAGGCGACGCTCGTGGTCGTCGAGCATCGGCTCGATGTCTGGCTGCCGCTCGTCGACCGGGTCATCGTGCTCGGTCGTTCCGGCGGCGTCATCGCCGACGGCACTCCCGACGCCGTGCTCCGCGATCGGGGGAAGGAACTGGCCGCCGGCGGCGTGTGGGTTCCCGGCATCCCGCCGGCCTTCCCGCCCGCGCCGCTGCGAGAGCCGGGCGAGACCCTTCTGAGCGCGGAGTCGCTCGTCGTCGCGCGCGTGCGCGGCACACCGGTCGCGGGACCGTTGCACCTGGAGGTGAAGGCCGGTGAGGTCCTGGGCGTCATCGGGCCCAACGGAGCGGGAAAGTCCACGCTCGGCCTCACGCTCGCGGGTCTGATCCCGCCCGCAGCGGGCCGGGTGGCGGCATCCGCTCGGCTGTCGGCGGGAGTGAAGGGCGACCCGATCGCGTGGCCTTCGAAAGCGCTTCTGACCCGTATCGGGACCGTGTTCCAAGACCCCGAGCATCAGCTGCTGACCACCACGGTGCGGGCGGAGCTCGAGGTCGGGCCGCGCGCTCTCGGCCTGGCGCCGCCCGAGATCGCGGCGCGCGTCGACGAACTGCTCGAGCGGCTGCGCTTGGGCGCGCTCGCCGAGGCGAACCCGTACACGCTCTCGGGCGGCGAGAAGCGGCGCCTCACCGTTGCGGCGATGCTCGCCACGCGGCCGCAGGTCATGGTCCTCGATGAGCCGACGTTCGGGCAGGATGCCGCCACATGGGCAGAGCTCGTCGCGATCATCGCCCGCCTCCGCGATGGGGTCGACGGGCAAGAGGGCGCCGCGGTGGTCGCGATCACGCACGACGAGACCGTGCTCGAAGCACTGCGCGCGCGACCGTTCGACCTGGCGGTGGCCCCGTGAGCGGTGTCGCGACCGCGCGGCGCGGTCCGATCGCGGCTCTGAACCCGGTCGCCAAGCTCGGCGCTGCGCTGCTGATCGCGCTGCCGCTGGTGCTCACGATCGACCCGGTCTCGGCCGCCGTCGCCCTGCTGCTCGAACTGCCGCTGCTCGCGGCCGCCGGTCTGCACTGGCGGGAATTCTGGATCCGGACGCTCCCGATCTGGATCGCCGCACCCCTGGCCGGCGCTGACGATCGCGCTCTACGGGGCGACGAGCGGCGAGATCTACGTCGAGTGGTTCGTCGTGCGCATCAGCGAAGGCTCGCTCACCCTGGCGCTCGCGACGTTCTTCCGCGTGCTCGCGATCGGGCTGCCCGCCGTCGTGCTGTTCGTGACCGTCGATCCGACCGACCTCGCCGACGGGCTGGCGCAGCTGCTCAAGCTGCCGGCGCGGTTCGTGCTCGGCGCGCTCGCCGGCATGCGTCTGCTCGGGCTGCTCACCGACGACTGGCGCGCTCTCGCGCTCGCTCGCCGGGCGCGCGGCGTGGCCGACACGGGCCGGGTGCGCCGCGTGCTCGGCATGGCGTTCGCCCTGTTCGTCCTGTCGATCCGCCGCGGGTCGACCCTCGCGACCGCGATGGAGGCGCGCGGGTTCGGCGGGACCGGCGCTCGCACCTGGGCGCGTGAGTCCCACTTCGGCTGGCGCGAGTGGGTCCTGCTCGTCGTCGGTGCGGCGATCTCGGCGACCGCGATCACGGTGGCGGTGCTGACCGGGTCGTGGAACTTCATCCTGGGCGGCACCGCGTAGCGCGGATCAGGTCGCGTTCCAGAGCTCCCGGTAGTAGGCGAGCCGCTCGGGATCGGGTGAGATGCCGTACGCCTCGAGGAGCGCACCCTCCCACCCGGGGCCGTAGTTCCACTCGGTGCTCATCGCCGCCACGGCGAGGTCGGCCCAGCGATCGCCCGTCCCGAGCGCACCGAGGTCGACGTGCGCGGTCCACTGCCCGTCGTCGCCGATCAGCGTGTTCGGGCTGCACGCGTCGCCGTGGCACACGACCAGCATGTCGACGGGCGGTGCCTCCCGAAGTTCGTCGGGCACACGGATGCCGCGGCTCTCGGCATTCGCGAGCCGCGAGGGCACACTCCACTCGAACGGGCACTCGGCGACGGGGAGCCGCTCGTGCAGGGCGCGGAGCGCCTCGCCGATCGCACGAACGGCGGTCGCCGGGTGGGCCACCCAGCGCGGCACGACGGCGCTGTCGCCCGCGAGCGCCCGGGTCGCGAGCCACTCGTGCGTGTCATCGCCGCCCAGCTCCAGAACGTGCGGCACGGGTGTGTAGCGTGCCGCCCACGCCAGGCGCTGCGCCTCGGCCGCGAACGAGGTCTCGCCATTGCGCGGGCCGAACTTGATGTACCGCTCGTCGTCGGTGCGGAACGTGAGCCCGCCGATCTCGTTGATCCACACCGGCTCGAGGCCGGCTCCGCGCGCGATCTCGCGCACCCGATCGGGCACCGCGACGGGCTCGGTGGGGATCCACATGGACCCATTGTCGCGGCGTTCGGTCGGCCCACACCCGTGCACAACGCAGGAGCAGACGTCGGCTCACCCCGGAATCCGGCGTCCTAACGGCGGTCGGGTCGGGAATCTCCTGCGTTGTGCACGGACCGACGCGATTACGCTGGGGCCTGACGGCCGGCCTGGGGCGGACCGCCCCCCGATGTGCGGGTGACACTGAGTCCCGCATAGAGTGGAATGCAGTCGCAGACGTTCGAAGGAGAGCACATGGACATCGCAGGCGCTTCCGCCCTGGTGACCGGCGGCGCGAGCGGCCTCGGACTCGCGACGGCTCGCCGCCTCGCCGCGGCCGGTGCCGCGGTCACGATCATCGATCTGCCGAATTCGGCCGGCCCCGATGTCGCCGCGGAGCTGGGCGGAACCTTCGCCGCGGCCGACGTGACGAGTCCCGAGCAGGTGGCCCGCGCGGTGCGGACCGCCGCGGCATCCGGTCCTCTGCGCGTCGTCGTCAACTGCGCGGGCATCGCCCCGCCCGCGAAGGTGCTCGACCGCGAAGGCAAACCCTCGCCGCTCGACGCCTTCGAGCGCATCATCCGCGTGAACCTGATCGGCACGTACAACGTGATCGCACAGGCGTCCGCGGTGATGTCGCGCACCGAGCCCGACCCCGACAGCGGTGACCGCGGTGTCATCGTCAGCACGGCGAGCGTCGCCGCGTTCGACGGTCAGGTCGGCCAGCCCGCGTACTCGGCGAGCAAGGGCGGCGTGCACGCGATGACGCTGCCGATCGCCCGCGAGCTCGCCCGGTACGGCATCCGGGTCGTCACGATCGCGCCCGGGATCATGGAGACGCCGATGCTCGCCGGGCTGCCGCAGCCCGCGCAGGACTCGCTCGGCGAGCAGGTGCCGTACCCCGCCCGACTCGGCCGCCCCGACGAGTACGCCCGCCTCGTCCTGTCGATCGTCGACAACGGCTACCTCAACGGCGAGACGATCCGCCTCGACGGCGCCATCCGCATGGCGCCGAAATAGGAGACCCATGAGCGACTCGATCCTTCTCACTCGCGACGGCGCCCTCGCGCGCGTGACGTTCAACCGTCCGGCGTACCTGAACGCGATGGACTTCGAGATGGGCACGCTGTGGCGCGACATCGCGCACGAGGTCACCTCGGACGCATCCGTCGGAGCCGTGATCCTGGATGCCGCGGGCCCGGCCTTCTGCGCCGGCGGCGACGTCGTCGCGATGGCGACTTCAGGAGCCGGCGGCGATGCCGTGACCGCGACCGCCCATGTGATCCACGACGGCATCCGCACCTGGGCGCTCTCGGACAAGCCGATCGTCGCCGCGGTGCAGGGCGCCGTGGCCGGCGGCGGACTGGGCCTCATGCTGAGCGCCGACTACATCGTCGCGTCGGACGCGGCGAAGTTCGTGAGCAAGTACGCGAACATCGGGCTGACGCCCGACCTGGGCGTCTCGACGCTGCTGCCCGCCGCGATCGGTCAGCGCCGCGCGCTGCAGCTCCTGCTGCAGGACCGCACGCTCAGTGCCGCCGAGGCCCTCGACTGGGGGCTGGTCGCCGAGGTGGTGCCGGCCGCCGAGGTCGCGGCGCGTGCCGAGCAGATCGCGCGCTTCTGGCTCGAGAACGCCACGGCGGCTTTCGGTCAGGCCAAGCGGCTGGTCCGCGTCGGCGCAGACCGCACGTTCGAGCAGAACCTCGCCGACGAAGCGGAGCACGATCGGCGCTCGCTTCGACACCGATGAGTCGAAGCTGCGCGTCGCGGCCTTCGCCGCGGCATCCCGCAAGCAGTCCGCCGCCCGCTGACCCTGACCTCGATGTCCCACTTGTTGTTGATTAGAGGCCCTGTAACCAACAACATTCGGGACATGCGACGCAGACTTCGGCCATCGGACATTGACAAGCCCTACTCCCACCGGAAGGACCCCGAATGACCGACAAGCCCCTGGCAGGTAAGACCATCCTGATGTCGGGCGGCAGCCGCGGCATCGGCCTCGCGATCGCGCTGCGCGCGGCCGCCGACGGTGCCAACATCGCACTGCTCGCCAAGACCGACTCGCCCCACCCGAAGCTCGAAGGAACGGTGCACTCCGCAGCCGAGCAGATCCGCGCCGCGGGCGGCAACGCGCTGCCGATCGTGGGCGATGTGCGCAACGACGACGACATCACCGAGGCCGTGCTCAAGACCCAGGGCGAGTTCGGCGGCATCGACATCGTCGTGAACAACGCCAGCGTGATCGACCTGTCGACCTCGCTCGCGCTGGCCGCCAAGAAGTACGACCTCATGCAGGACGTCAACGTGCGCGGCACGTTCATGCTCTCGCAGGCGGCGGTGCCCATTCTGCGCGAGGCCGAGAACCCGCACATCCTGTCGCTTTCACCGCCGCTCAACCTCGACCCGAAGTGGCTCGGCGCGCACACCGGCTACACGCTCGCCAAGTACGGCATGACGATGGTGACGCTCGGCTTCGCGGCCGAGTTCGCGAAGGACGGGATCGCCGCCAACACGCTGTGGCCGCGCACGACGATCGCGACCGCCGCGGTGCAGAACCTGCTCGGCGGCGACATGGTGATGGCCGCGAGCCGCACGCCCGAGATCTACGCGGACGCCGCGTACGAGGTGCTCACTCGCCCGTCGCGGGAGTACACGGGCCAGTCCCTGATCGTCGAGGACGTGCTGACGGATGCCGGCACGACCGACTTCTCGCGCTACGCCGCCGTGCCCGGAACCCCGGACAACCGGCTGTTCCCCGACATCTTCCTCTAGCCCGGCGCCACCCCCGGTTACCGCGAGACAGCATAGGTGCCACGAGACTGAGGCGAACGCGGTCAGTCTCGCGGCGCCTATCCGGTCTCGCGGTCTCTGGGAGCGTCGTCGTAGGGTGTCGGCATGGCGGTTCGCAGCCTCTTCCCCATTCTGGCGACGCGCGATCTGATCGGTCTGCGCGACTTCTACGTGCACGCGCTCGAGGGCGAGGTCGTCTACAGCTTCGAGGACGGTGGAGACGACGTCTACGTCTCGGTCGCCTTCGGCCCGGCATCCATCGGCATCGGCCTCGACGCCGGCATGTCCGAGCGCGCCGAGACCGATCGGGTCGCGCTGTGGTTCTACGTGGACGACGTCGATGCGGCGTTCGCGGCGTTCCTGGCCGCGGGGGGAACGTCCGAGCGGGAGCCCGCCGACATGCCGTGGGGGGAACGGGTCGCACAGGGGCGGGATCCGGACGGCAACCTCGTGAATCTCGGCGCGCAGCCCGCGTAGCAGGCGCGGCTAGTGCTTGTTGCCGGTGAACAGCAGGATGCCGCCCAGCCCGATCATCAGCCCGCCACCGGTCGCCGACAGCGCGGCGATGCGCTTCGGCGACTTGCCGAACCACGTGCGCGCGCCGGCGGCGGCGAGCGCCCACACGGCGTCGGAGATGAGGGCGATCACGAAGAAGACCAGCCCGAGCTCGATCATCTGCAACGGGACCGAGCCGGACTCCAGGTCGACGAACTGCGGAAGCACAGCGACGAAGAACGCGATCGTCTTCGGGTTCGTGATGCCGACGACGAAGCCCTCGCCGAGCTGGCGCCAGTGCGAGCGGGGGAGCGCACCCGACATGGCGGCCTCGGCGGCGCGATTGCGGTGGCGGATCGCCTGGACGCCGAGGAACATCAGGTACAGCGCTCCGGCGACCTTCACGATCGTGAACAGCACGACCGACCGCGCGACGATGCCGCCCACGCCGAGGGCGACCAGTCCGATGACCGGCAGCAGCCCGAGCGCGTTGCCGAGGACGCTCAGCAGCCCGCCGATGCGTCCGAGCGCGAGAGCGCGCCCGATCGTGAACAGCACGCTCGGCCCCGGGATGACGATGAGCACGAGGGCCGCGACGATGAACGCGAGCAGACTCTCGGCGGAACCACAGTGAAACGATAGTGGCGGGATGCCGCGTCCGTCCCTCGGAAATCGGTCAGTCAGCGGGGGTCGGGCTGAGCAGGATCGTGATCGTGCCGTCCGGGTCCCACCAGAACCCGAGGCTCTGGTCGGCGGTCATCTGCGCCGGCCGCTCCTCCGGCGCCATCTCGGCGTACGGCACCGAGACCAGCAGGGCGCCCTGCGCCTGCAGAGCGGTCGGGACGCAGTCGGCGCGCATCGTGCCGTCGCCGTCGAGCAGCATGCAGTTCTCGTCCCGTCCACCGCCGCGCGCGCCGCCGATCCACAGCTTCCAGCCGTAGTAGTCGCCGAGCGGCTCCGCCCAGGTCATCGAGACCCTCGACAGGGAACAGCGGCACGTCCCGCCCGCCGGAGACGTCGACGTAGGTCGCCGAAATAGCCGTCGATGCGCACGCGCATCAGCACCTCCGACTGCGGGTCGGCCGACGAAAGCTGCGGCCTCGCGGACCTTCGCCGGATGGCTCCGGCGGCTGCCGTCGGCGCCGCTGCGGCGCGTCGGATGCCGGAACCCGGTCGCGTCCGCGATCGCCGCGGTCACCCCGAGCGGGAGAGCACCGGCGACGGCGACCGTCGCCACGAGGCCGAGGTGCCATCCCGGCCGGGAGTGACGCACCGGTGATCGGGACGATGCCCACGACGCGAGCGCCCTCGGGGGCGGCACCATCCCGGCGGCATCGATCCCGGGGGCATCCAGCCCCGCGCTCTCCGAACCGGGCCCTGCGCCGCGCCGCGCGCCGAGGCTCGCGCACCGGCCCGCGGCATCGCCGGCAGCGCGAGGCTCCTCGAGCGCCGACCAGACGCGCGAGCGCGTCGGCGTCGCCGCGATGTCGGGAGAGGGGCCGTACGCGCGCAGACGCAGCGCGTCCAGTTCGGCGCGAGCCGCGGCATCCATCGTCATCGTCCCCTCGCCCCACGCTACCCCCGGCGTGTAGGGGTGCGGGCGGTCGGGCCATGCACCCGCCGGAGTCCACGCAGGTTCGTCCCCTACCCTGAGAGCATGACGACCAGGCCCGAGGGAACGCCCGTGCGACAGGTGCGCCCGAAGACCGAGGGCTGGCAGCAGAAGAAGGACGCCGACGGCAAGCCCCTGCTGCAGTTCGCGAGCCCGAAGCGCGGCAAGCCGCCCGTGCACCTCGCCGATCTCACGCCCGACGAGCGCGTCACGAAGGTCAAGGAGCTCGGTCTGCCGGGCTTCCGCGCGAAGCAGCTCGAGAAGCACTACTTCACTCACTGGACGCACGATCCTGCGGCGATGAGCGACCTGCCCGCGGTGGGTCGTGAGGAGTTCGTGCACGGGATGCTGCCGCCCCTGCTGACCGAGGTGCGACGGCTCGAGACCGATCGCGGCGACACGATCAAGTTCCTCTGGAAGCTCCACGACGGCGCACTCGTCGAATCCGTGCTGATGCGCTACCCGGGCCGCATCACCCTGTGCGTCTCGTCGCAGGCGGGCTGCGGGATGAACTGCCCGTTCTGCGCGACCGGCCAGGCGGGCCTCACCCGCAACATGTCGGCCGCCGAGATCATCGAGCAGATCGTGCGCGCCAACCGGCTGATCGCCGATGGCGGGCTGGGCGGCAAGAAGCGCGACGATCACTCCGCAGAGCGCGTGAGCAACATCGTGTTCATGGGCATGGGCGAACCGCTCGCGAACTACGCGCGCGTGATGCAGGCCGTCCGCGTGATGACCGACAAGCAGCACGGCCTGGGCATGAGCGCACGCGGCATCACGGTTTCGACGGTGGGCCTGGTTCCGGCGATCACGAAGCTCGCGAACGAGGACATCCCCGTCACGTTCGCGCTCTCGCTGCACGCCCCCGACGACAAGCTCCGCGACGAGCTCATCCCGGTCAACTCGCGGTGGAAGGTCGACGAGGCGCTCGATGCCGCGCGGAACTACTTCGACAAGACCGGGCGTCGCGTCTCGATCGAGTACGCGCTCATCAAGGACATGAACGACCACGGCTGGCGCGCCGACCTGCTCGCCGACAAGCTCAACGCCCGAGGCCGGGGCTGGGTGCACGTGAACCCGATCCCGCTCAACCCGACCCCGGGCTCGATCTGGACGGCATCGGACGTGTCGGTGCAGAACGAGTTCGTTCGCCGCCTGAACGATGCCGGCATCCCGACGACTCTTCGCGACACGCGCGGCAAGGAGATCGACGGCGCATGCGGTCAGCTGGTGGCCACGACCGAGGACGAGGCCGCCGCGGCAGCGACGCCCACCGAGGACTGATCGTCTTCGCCGAACCACGAGCGACCGAGTCCTGACAGAATCTGAGGCATGCCCGCCTGGCTCATCTTCGCGCTTGTAGCGCTCGCGTTCGCCGCCGCCGCGACGTGGGTGTCGCGCCGGCTGCTCGACACGCCGGTCGGCTGGGTGCGGTCGCTGGTGTTCTCACTCCTCGTCTTCTCGCTGAGCGTCCCGCTGGTGCTGTGGATGCTGGAGCAGTCCCACGTGTACGCGGACGGCAAGTTCCTCGTCAGCTGGCCGATCGTCGCGATCATCTCGGGCCTGATCCTCGGCTGGGTGTTCGCGGTCGTGGTGGTCGTGATCGTCGTGAGCGAGTTCCTGGTTCCCACGCGCCCGCTGCGCAACCCGATCCTCGTGATCCGCGATGCCATCCGGCGCCGCGACCGGGCCAGACGATACGCGCAGATCGTCGTCATCGCCTCGCGCCACGGGATCGGGCTCTACCAGAACCGCGCGAGAGGCTACAGCGACGAGCTTCCCGACGCGCTCGTCGGCGCACTCAACGAGGCGGGAGTGACCTTCGTCAAGCTGGGCCAGGTGCTCTCCTCACGCGCGGATGTGCTGCCGCCGCAATTCATCCGCGCGCTCTCCACGCTGCAGATGGATTCGACCCCGATCCCCTGGGCCGAGGCTGAGGCCGCGATCCGCCACGAACTCAAGCGTCCTCTGGAGGAGGTGTTCGCCTCGGTCGATCAGACGCCGATGGCGGCGGCGTCCGTCGCCCAGGTGCACACCGCGACGCTGCTGGACGGCGCACGGGTCGTCATCAAGATCCAGCGTCCTCGTGCCCGAGCGCAGGTGACGACAGACCTCGACATCCTCGAGCGACTCGCCGCCGACGCGGAGCGGCGAACCGAGTGGGCGCGCGACTACGGCGCGAGCGCGCTGGCGGCGGAGTTCGCGCGCGCTCTCCGCGAAGAGCTCGACTACCGCGTAGAGGCGGCCAACACCGAGATGCTCCGCGGCGCCATCGAACGATCACAGTCACCGGCGCTCAACATTCCCGCCGTGTACAACGATCTCTCCACGTCGCGCATGCTGGTGCTCCAGCGCGCCAACGGTATTCCCTTCAGCCGGCTCACGCCGGATGCGCTGCCTCCGGATGTCGCGCACAAGGTGGTCGACGGTGTCGTGGACTCGGTCTTCGAGCAGATCGCCGTGCGCGGCGTGTTCCATGCAGACCTGCACGCGGGCAACCTGATCCTCGCGTCGGACGGCAAGGTCACCCTGATCGACTTCGGCGCGATCGGGATCCTCGAGCGCAGCGTGCGCAGACTCCTCGCACCGCTCCTGGTGGCGATCGCGAACGACGACGACGTGTCGGCCACCGATATCGTCCTGCTGCTGTGCGCGCCGATGTCGGGCGGCAGCGTGGAGCAGGCCGTTCTGCAGCACGACATCGGCGCGATCCTCACTCGGGTGGCCAACGCGCAGGTGGGGGAGAACGTCTTCAGCGCCCTGATCGACGTGCTGAGGCGGCATCGGCTCGCGATGCCACCCTCGCTGCTGCTGGTGTTCCGCACCCTGATCTCTTTGGAGGGCGCGCTGCGCCGCCTCGTGCCCGACTACGACATGGTCGGCCGCGGACTCTCGCGGGCACCCCACATCGCCCTGCAGCTCGCTTCTCCGCGGACCGTGGCACTGGGCCTCCAGGCCCAATCGGCGATCGTCGCCGAGCAGCTGCGGCGCCTCCCGCGCCGGATCGAGGGCATCACCCAGGCGCTGCAGGACGGAACGTTCCAGGTGCGCGTGCGAGCGCTGGAGAGCGCCGATGACAGGCGCTGGCTCGACTCGATCCTGGGTGAGGTGACGGCGACGGTCGTCGGGGTCGCACTGGTGGCGACGGGCTTCTTCCTCGCCGTGTCCGACGTCGGGCCGGCGATCACCGAGGACGTGCGAGCCTTCTCGTTCCTCGGCAGCGTGCTCGGCCTGGGTGGAATGCTCCTGCTCCTGCGTAGCCTCAGCGGAGCTTTCCGCCGGAGGACACCCGAGGGCTGAACGCAACGTGCGCAACCCCGAGGCCCTGAATGCCTGGGCGTACTAGCGTTGTCTGATGGTCAATTATCGATATCTCGGCAACAGCGGTCTCAAAGTCTCGGAGATCACCTACGGCAACTGGGTGACGCACGGCTCGCAAGTGGGTGACGCGGACGCGATCGCGACCGTGCACGCGGCGTTGGATGCCGGCATCACGACGTTCGACACCGCCGACGTCTATGCGAACACCGCCGCCGAGACCGTGCTCGGCAAGGCCATCGCCGGGCAGCGGCGCGAGTCCCTCGAGATCTTCACGAAGGTCTACTGGCCGACCGGACCCAAGGGACCCAACGACAGCGGCCTGAGCCGCAAGCACATCATGGAGGCGATCAACGGGTCGCTCACGCGACTCGGCACCGACTACGTCGAGCTGTACCAGGCTCACCGCTACGACTACGAGACTCCGATCGAGGAGACCTTCCAGGCCTTCGCGGACGTCGTCCGCCAGGGCAAGGCGCTGTACATCGGCGTTTCGGAGTGGACCGCGGAGCAGCTTCGCGAAGGACACGCGCTGGCTGCGGATCTCGGCATCCAGCTGATCTCGAATCAGCCGCAGTACTCGCTGCTGTGGCGCGTGATCGAGGACAAGGTGGTGCCGGCCTCGGAGGAGCTCGGCATCTCGCAGATCGTCTGGTCGCCGATGGCCCAGGGCGTTCTCAGCGGCAAGTACCTCCCCGGCCAGCCACACCCCGAGGGGTCGCGCGCGACGGACGAGAAGAGCGGCGCCAACTTCATCAAGCGCTTCCTCGACGACGATGTGCTGACCGCGGTGCAGCGACTGAAGCCGATCGCCGACGAAGTCGGGCTCACGATGCCGCAGCTGGCGATCGCGTGGGTGCTGCAGAACCCGAACGTCGCCGCCGCTCTGGTGGGTGCATCGCGCCCTGAGCAGATCGCGTCGAACGTCGCCGCGTCGGGCGTGACGCTGGATGCCGACACCATGGCCGCGATCGCCGACGCCGTCGGCGGGGTCGCGGTGACCGACGCCGAGGAGACCTACAAGGTCTCGCCGAAGTCCCGTCCGTGAGCTGACGAGCCATGGCAGTGACCAGCGCCGGCATCCTTCTCTACCGCCTGCAAACCCGCGGCGGGAAGGGTGTCGGCGCGCCCGAGGTGCTGATCGCCCACATGGGCGGTCCATACTGGGCGGCGAAGGATGCCGGGGCCTGGTCGATCCCGAAGGGGGAGTACGAACCCGACTCCGAGTCCGCCCTCGATGCCGCCCTCCGCGAGTTCGCGGAGGAGCTCGGGCTGGACGCGCCGGCGCCTCCTTACGCGGAGCTCGGCACGTTCGCATACTCGTCGGGCAAGCGGGTCACCGTGTTCATCGCGGACGGCGCGGACTTCTCGCTCGACGGAGTGCGCTTCGGCGAGTTCGAGCTGGAGTGGCCGCCGCGATCCGGACGCACCCAGTCCTTCCCCGAGGTCGACCGCGCCGAGTGGACCTCGTTGGATGCGGCCCGGGAGCGCCTCGTGAAGGGTCAGCGAACCGCGCTGGACGCGCTGGAGCGGCATCTCGCCGAAGTGACCGGCTAGGTCAATTCGCGCCGGGCTGAATGGGCTCGGCGACGACTCTGCGCTCGTCGGTGAGCGTGTAGCGCACGAACGGCGCGCTCGCCGGCGGGCTGTCGGACGACTCGGCCGAGGCCGGCGGAAGGATGACGGACGCCCCGCGTTCGGTGTCGGTGACCGAGATGCACACGACGGACGGCGCGGGTGCATCGGCCACGATCATGCAGAATTCGCCATCGCGGGTCGGCCCCGCGCCCACGGCCCGGCCGTACAGCACGCCCTGTGGTCGGAGCAGGCCGCGGAACATCCGAGCGCTGATCTCCTCCATCCCAGGTCCCGAGAGCAGGTCTTCGCGCAGGCTCTCCACGTGCAGCTCGTAAAGCTCGGCGTATGACGTCTGGTCAGGATCCGTCGCGGCGGCCACCTCGACAGTGTCGACCGCCACGCGCGCATCGCGGTCCGCATCGGTCCATGCCCATGCAGCCAGGAGCACGCTGATCGCGGCCGTGCCCGCGACGAGCGCCTCATGCCAGCGCAGCCACGTGGGTCGCGAGGATCGCCCAGCGGTTCGCCGCCCCAGCGGGATCAGCGGGTCATGCAGCGGATGCGACAGGGGTTCAGGCCCGGCCGGACGTGCGGCCGGCAGGGATCGGGCGCGCAGCATCGCGAGGGAGAACTCGACGGTCCACTCGCCCGGAGCTGCGAAGTGCTCGGCACGCAGACGATCTTCGAGTTCGCGCAGTCGAGCGACCGCCGCTGCGTCTTCGAAGATGTCGGCATCCTGTGCATAGGCGCGCCCACGCAACGCGTCGAGCTCCCCTTGCTCGCCTCGCGTGACGACGCCTCCCGGCTCGTCCCCCACGCTCTCACGCTACCGCTGCGGGCAGCGGCCGTGGGGTGAACAGTCGTCGCGTGAGGCCCGATACGGGTGGGGGCCCGAACGTACATCCGCTATGGGATGCGCGCCGAGTCAGCCGGCACCGCGACGACCCCGCCGCCGGGCATGATCGTGTAGCTGATGAGTTCGCCGAGGCCGGTGAACACGTCGCTCTCCGTGTCGGAGTACCAGGACGGAAGCAGCACCGAAACCGGATTGGCGTACGCGTTCTCGATCGGGATGCACGTGACCGACGACACGGGCAGATCGGCGATGATCATGCAGAACCGATGATCGGTGGTGGGCCCCGCGCCGACGGTGCGCCCGTAGAGGATGCCGTAGGGCCTGAGCTGATCGCGGATCATGATGCCGGCGACCTCTTGGTTGCCGGGCAGGTCGAGCACCTCGTTGCGCAGTCCGTCGAGATACAGGCCGTAGCCCGACTCGTATCCCGCGGCGCGTCGCTCCTTCGCGATCGCCGCCGTCTTCGCGTGCGCCGACGCCGGGCCGTCCGCGGGCGTGGCCTGGCCGGCGGTCCATGCCGCCGCACCGAGGAGGACCGCTACCGCCGCAGTGCCCGTCACCAGGCCGGTGTGCCACCGCGGCGAGCGGGGTGACCCAGATGCCACGCCGAGGGTGTCAGGGAGTGTCGCCGAGCCCCGCTGAGCGGACAGCACAGGGCGCGTCGCCGGATCGGGCTCGGCCGTCGTCGCCTCGTCCCCTCGCGGCGCGCGCTCGAGGCGCACGAGATCCTCCAGCGCGGTCAGCCGCGCGACCGCGACGGGATCGTCGTAGATGTCGGCGTCCGGCCCGTATGCGCGCCGGCGCAGCGCGTCGAGCTCCCGCTGCTCGCCGTGGATGAGGTCGTGAGACGGCTCGTCCGGCACGGTTCCAGGCTACGACCGGGAATCGCCTCCGGGGCGGCCGCGCGCGTCAGTCTGCGGAGCGCTCCGCTTCCCACTCGTCCAAGAGCTGCGGCATCCGTCGCCCGAGGAAGCGGAAGAACTCCGACATGCTGCGCGCGCGGGCGACCGACTGCGGAGCCTCCGTGTTCTGGTCAGCCACGCGATCCACGAAGTCGGCGAGGCGTTCGTACAGGGGCATGTTGGCGGTGAGCACGACGTGCCACCCGTCGTCGGCGATGTCGTACCGATCGCGGCGATCACCGCGATGGGGCAGCCGGTGGATGATGTGGATCGACTGCAGGTAGCGCACCGCGCCCGAGACGGCGGCGGCGGACACGCCGAGCCGCTCGGCGAGCTCGGCCGCGGTGTAGCCCTCGTCGGGCGATCCGACCAGGGCCATCATCACGCGGGCGGGCATGCGCGGCATCCCGGCGGCGGTCATCATCGCCGCGGCCTGCTCGGCCGGTTCGCTGCCCGCGTGGTCCATGGCCGTCATCCTGCCGGAGCCAGTTCGCGACGCCGCATGAGTGCGCCCGTCGCGGCGCCGATCGCCGCGATGGCCAGCAGCAGCCACCACAGGCCCTGCACGTCGACGCCGTCACCGGTCACGGTGGGCGCGATCGCGATGGGCGCGATGTGCACGAGCTGATCCGGCAGGCCGAACAGCGGCCCGAACAGGCCGAGCACCATCGCGAGGAAGACGAGCGTCCAGCCGAGCGGGATGGTCAATCGGGGCGCGAGCACGAAGACGAGGGCCGTGATCACGAGGAAGACGGATGCCGCCACCACCTGCCCCGCCGCGACCACGGCCACATCGCCCATGAGAGACCAGTCGCTGCCGCGGCCGGCGATCCCGAGTGCTGCCCCGATGACCGCGGCGGCGGCCACCAGCACGATCGCGCTGAAGCCGACCACGATGTAGCCGGCCAGCCAGCGCACCCGGTCGACCGGGGTCGCCAGCACCGCCTCGGCCGTGCCGTGCGCCTCTTCCTGTCGCGCGCGACACACTGTCTGCACCGCCGCGCACGCCGCGAGGATGCCGAGCATCTCGAAGAAGATGACCACGGCGCCCTGCTCGATACTGCCGTTCGCGCTGATCGCGGCGAGGATCGCCTGCACCGAGGGCAGCTCCTCGACGACGTCGCCCAGGACGCCGGCGAGGCTCGTCGCCAGGAGCCCGGTGAGCAGCCCTCCGACCGACCAGCCGATGATGGAGCCGCGGGTCATCCGCCAGACGAGCGCCGTCGGACCGGCCAGAGTCGCCGGCGCATCCGGCCGCCCGCGCCGTTCGGGGACGAGGCTCTCGCCGAGGTCGCGCGAGCCCTGCAGCGCAAGCGAGCCCGCCGCCAGGGCGAGTCCGAACCCGACGCACAGCAGCAGCGGCCAGACGTCGTCATCGGCGAACGGCCGGGACTGCTCGCCCCAGCCGAACGGCGAGAGCCACACCAGCCACGAGCTCTCGATGCGCTGCAGATCGGCCGTCGGCGTCCCGAGCGCGTTTCCGAGACCGGCGATGAGGAAGGTCAGGAGCAGCACCCACACCGCGAGCGAGTTGGCGCCGCGTGAGGTGCGCATGAGCTGACCCGACAGCAGACCCACTCCGAGGAACGCCACCCCGACCGCACCGGCGCCGAACCCCGCGACGAACGAGCCTTCCGCCGCGAGGCCGGTGCTCACGAGCGCGAGCGACGTGAGCAGGGCCAGCGCGACGTTCGCGAGGATGCCGTGCGCCAGCGTGGCCAGCAGCGGCAGCGTGCGCCCGGCCGGCGTGGCCGCCACGAGTTCGGCTCGACCCAGCTCCTCGTCCATCCTGGTGTGGCGCACGGCGAGGAACGAGCTCATGAAGGCGGCGGTCATCGCGAGGAACGGGAAGATCAGGAACAGCATGAAGGCGCCCTCGTCCGCCCCCGACGGCAGACCCCGGAAGAGCATGATCACGGGGTTGGCCACCGCGGTGGCCAGGAGCGCCTGCCGGTCCTGCTGGGTGCCGTACGAGTCGGAGACGCCCACGTACGTCAGGTATGCCAGGAGCGCCGTGCCGACGATCCACATCAGCAGCTGCCAGCGGTCGCGCCGCACGCGCTGGCGCAGCAGCGTGGCGAAGAGGCTCATCGTCCGCTCGCCGCCCGGCGAGTGCGCCGTGAACCGGCCCGGTCGGCGGTGCCGTCATCGGCAGGCGTATCGGATTCGGCCTGAAGGTCGTCTCCGTAGTGCCGCAGGAAGAGCTCCTCGAGCGACGGCGGCTCCACCCGCAGCCCCGTGACGGCGCGCCGGGCCAGTTCAGGAAGCGCGGCGGCGACCTGGTCGCTGTCGATCGTGAACCTGGTCCGACCCTCGGCGAATGCGGCGTCATGCGCACCGGGGATGCCGTCGGCAGCCGCGGCATCCGTCGCCTCGAACGAGATCTCGGTGCGGGTGAGGTGGCGCAGTTCGGCCAGCGTGCCCGACTCGACCACTCGGCCGGCGCGGATGATGCTGACCCGGTCGCACAGCAGCTCCACCTCGGAGAGGATGTGGCTCGAGAGCAGGACCGTGGCCCCGGCATCCTTCATCCGCGCCATCTCGCGGCGGAAGACGACTTCCATGAGCGGGTCCAGCCCGCTCGTCGGCTCGTCGAAGATGTACAGGTCGGCCGGCACCGCGAGGGCGGCGATGAGGGCCACCTTCTGGCGATTGCCCTTCGAGTACGCACGGCCCTTCGTCCGCGGGTCGAACTGGAACTCCTGCATCAGGCGCTCCTTCGCATCGCGGTAGCCGGTGTCGTGCTTCGAGGCGCCGCGCAGGCGCGCGAGGACGTCGATCGACTCGCCGCCGGAGAGGTTCGGCCAGATGCTCACGTCGCCCGGCACGTACGCGATGCGCCGGTGCAGCGGCGACGGCGGAGCGCCAGGGGTCCTCGCCGAAGACCGTCGCCTCACCGGCGGTGGCGCGGGCCAGTCCCAGCAGGATGCGTATGGTCGTGGACTTGCCTGCGCCGTTCGGACCCAGGAATCCGTGCACCTGGCCGGCCTCGACGTTCAGGTCGAGACCATCGAGCGCGCGCACGTGGCCGTAGTGCTTCGTGAGGCCGTTGGTGTGGATGACTGTGCTCATGCGCCACACGGTACGCCCGTTTCACAAATTTGTGAATAGCGTGTCGCGCGGCTCAGTCTCGCCGGTCTGTGTATACGCAGATGTAGGGATTCGCCGCGAATGGTCGCGGATATCCCTGCTGTGTATACAATAGTCGCGAGTCCATAGCGAGGAGGCAGGCATGCGGGCTAGCGACCGCGCGTATGCGACGCTCCTCGAGCAGATCCAGTCGGGCGCCCTCGCGCCGGGCGCGGTGCTGGGCGAGGTCGAGCAGGCGGCACGCCTCGGTGTGAGCCGCACGCCGCTGCGCGAAGCGCTCGGCAGGCTCGCCGCCGATGGGCTCGTCGCTCAGCAGTCGCCGCGGGTGACGGTCGTGACCGATGTCGACGTCGACGACATCCGCGCCCTCTTCGAAGTGCGCCGCGCGCTCGAAGAGACCGCAGCGCGCCTGGCAGCAGCACGAGGAGATTCTGCCGCATTCGCGGCGCTCGCCGACGAGTTCGCGCACTCCACCCTGCGCGGCGAAGAGGGGCGCGACGCGTACTACGCCCTCATCGCCCGATTCGATGCACAGCTCGACGCATCCATCGGCAACGACTACCTCAGCTCCGCGCTGCGGACCGTCCGCACCCACCTCGTCCGCGTGCGACGCCTCGCACGCGACATCCCCGAACGGCTCACCGCCTCCGTCGCCGAGCACCGGCTGATCGCCGCGGCGATCGCGGACCGGGATGCCGACCTCGCCGCCCACGCGACGCACGTGCACCTGCACAACGCGCTCGCCACGATCCTCGCGTCCGTCCCCACGAAAGGCACAGCATGACCGTCACCCACCACCTCCGCGTCCACCGCAGCGACGAGCACCTCGCCCGCGAGGGTCAGCTGGCCTGGCGCATCGCCGAGGTCGCCGCCGATCCGGTCGAGGTAGAGCCCGACGTGGTCGACATGATCATCAACCGCGTGATCGACAACGCCGCCGTGGCAGCGGCATCCCTCACCCGCGCGCCCGTCAGCGCCGCCCGCCAGCAGGCGCTCGACCACGCGGTCTCGGTGAGCGGAAAGGGTTCGACCGTGTTCGGCTGCACGATCGATCGGCGCACGAGCCCCGAATGGGCCGCGTGGGCCAACGGTGTCGCGGTGCGCGAACTCGACTACCACGACACGTTCCTGGCGGCCGAGTACTCGCACCCGGGCGACAACATCCCGCCGATCGTCGCGGTGGCCCAGCACGTCGGCTCGGACGGCCGGGCGCTCGTGCGCGGCATCGCGACCGGATACGAGATCCAGATCGACCTGGTGCGCGCGATATCGCTGCACAAGCACAAGATCGACCACGTCGCCCACCTCGGTCCGTCGGCCGCGGCCGGCATCGGCACCCTGCTCGGTCTGGATGTCGAGACGATCTACCAGGCCGTCGGTCAGGCCCTGCACACCACGACCGCGACCCGTCAGTCCCGCAAGGGCGAGATCTCGACGTGGAAGGCGCACGCCCCCGCGTTCGCCGGCAAGATGGCCGTCGAAGCGGTCGACCGCGCGATGCGCGGCGAGACCAGCCCGTCGCCGATCTACGAAGGCGAAGACGGCGTGATCGCGTGGCTGCTGGACGGGCCCGACGCCTCGTACGAGGTGCCGCTCCCGGCCGACGGCGAGGCGAAGCGCGGCATCCTCGATTCGTACACCAAGGAGCACTCGGCCGAGTACCAGGCGCAGGCCTGGATCGACCTGGCCCGCAAGCTGCACAACGAGAACCCCGACGGCTTCGACCCGCAGAACATCGAGTCGATCGTCCTGCACACCAGCCACCACACGCACTACGTGATCGGCTCGGGCGCGAACGACCCGCAGAAGTACGACCCCACGGCATCCCGCGAGACGCTCGACCACTCGATCCCGTTCATCTTCACGGTCGCGCTGCAGGACGGCACGTGGCACCACGTCGACTCGTACGCTCCGGAGCGCGCCGGCCGAGAAGACACGGTGGCCCTCTGGCACAAGGTCACGACTGCCGAGGACGACGAGTGGACGCGCCGGTACCACTCCGAAGACCCGAACGAGAAGGCCTTCGGCGGCCGCGTGGTCATCCGCTTCACGGACGGCACCGAGATCGTCGACGAGATCGCCGTGGCCGACGCGCACCCGCTGGGCGCCCGTCCGTTCGCGCGCGAGGACTACATCCGCAAGTTCCGGATCCTCGCCGAGCCCGTGCTCGCCCCGGACGAGATCGAGCGGTTCCTCGACCTCGCCCAGCGTCTTCCCGAGCTCACGGCCGCCGAGGTCGGCGAGCTCACGATCGTCGCGGAGCACGGCGTGCTCGCCGGCGCGCCGGCACCGAAGGGGCTGTTCTGATGCTCTACGCACAGACTCCCGCCGCCGAGAAGCGGCGGCTGTTCCGCGAGCGGCTCGCCTCGGGTGAACTGCTGAGGTTTCCCGGCGCCTTCAATCCGCTGAGCGCGAAGCTCATCGAGAAGAAGGGCTTCGAGGGTGTCTACATCTCTGGCGCGGTGCTCGCGGCCGACCTGGGGCTGCCCGACATCGGCCTCACAACCCTCACCGAGGTGGCGGGCCGCGGTCAGCAGATCGCGCGGATGACCGAGCTGCCCGCGATCATCGACGCCGACACCGGCTTCGGCGAGCCGATGAACGTCGCCCGCACGATCCAGACGCTCGAGGACGCGGGTCTTTCCGGAACGCACATCGAGGATCAGATCAACCCGAAGCGCTGCGGGCACCTGGACGGCAAGGCGGTCGTCGACGAAGACACGGCGATCAAGCGCATCCGCGCGGCGGTCGACGCGCGCAGAGACCCGAACTTCCTGATCATGGCGCGCACCGACATCCGCGCGATCGAGGGCATCGAGGCTGCGGTCGACCGGGCGAAGGCGCTGGTGGATGCCGGAGCCGATGCGATCTTCCCCGAGGCGATGCGCTCGCTCGAGGAGTTCGCGGCGGTGCGCGCGGCGATCGACGTGCCGATCCTGGCCAACATGACCGAGTTCGGCAAGAGCGACCTGTTCTCGGTCGACCAGTTGCGCGATGTCGGGGTGAACATGGTCATCTGGCCGGTGTCGCTGCTTCGCATCGCGATGGGTGCGGCAGGCCGCGCGCTGGATACGCTGATCGACGAGGGTCATCTCACCTCCAAGCTCGGCGAGATGCAGCACCGCGCCGACCTGTACGACCTGATCGACTACGAGGACTACAACCACTTCGACACTTCGGTGTTCAACTTCCAGATCGCCCGCTGAAACTCCTCAGGAAGAAGAGACATGACAGACATCGAGATCAAGAAGGGCCTCGCGGGGGTCACGGTCGACTACACCGCGGTGTCCAAGGTCAACCCCGAGACCAACAGCCTGCTCTACCGCGGCTACCCGGTGCAGGAACTGGCCGCGACGCAGCCGTTCGAGGCCGTCGCCTACCTGCTCTGGTACGGCGAACTGCCGACCGAAGACGAACTGTCCGCTCTCGTCGCCGAGGAGCGCGCGAACCGCACGCTCGACGACAACGTCCGGCAGGCGATCGACCTGGTCCCGCTGGACGCGCACCCGATGGACGTGCTGCGCACCGCGGTGTCGCTGATCGGCGCGTCGGATCCGGCGGCGTACGACAACTCCCGCGAGTCGGACCTCGTGAAGTCGCGGCACCTGTTCGCGAAGCTTCCTGCGATGGTCGCGTACGACCAGCGCCGTCGCCATGGCCTCGGCATCGTCGACCCGCGCGAAGACCTCGACTACGCGCAGAACTTCCTCTGGATGACCTTCGGCGACGTGCCCGACCCGGTCGTCGCGCACGCCTTCAACGTCTCGATGATCCTGTACGCCGAGCACTCGTTCAACGCGTCGACCTTCACGGCGCGCGTCATCACGAGCACGATGGCCGACCTCTACTCCGCCGTCGTCGGCGCGATCGGCGCGCTCAAGGGGCCGCTGCACGGCGGCGCCAACGAGGCGGTCATGCACATCTTCGACGAGATCGGCTCGGCCGAGAACGTCGGACCCTGGCTCGACACCGCACTCGCCGAGAAGCGCAAGATCATGGGGTTCGGTCACCGCGTCTACAAGCACGGCGACTCGCGTGTGCCGACCATGAAGGCCGCCCTCGACACCCTCGTCGAGCACTATTCGGCCGAGGGCGACAGCGCCCGCGACCTCGCGGCGCTGTACGACACCCTCGAGTCGGAGTTCGTCTCGCGCAAGGGCATCTACCCGAACCTGGACTACCCGTCGGGGCCCGCCTACAACCTGATGGGCTTCGACACGCTGACCTTCACGCCGCTGTTCGTCGCGGCGCGGATCACGGGCTGGACGGCGCACATCATGGAGCAGGCGGCATCCAACGCCCTCATCCGCCCGCTCTCGGCCTACAACGGACCCGACGAGCGCCACATCGAGGGGTACGTGGCGGATGCCGCGGCCACGGTCGATCGTCCGGCGGAGTCCACGGAGGGCTGAACCATGTCGCGCACCGCCGTCATCGTCGACGTCGTCCGCACCCCCTCGGGCCGGGGCAAGCCCGGAGGGGCCCTGTCGGGCATCCACCCCGTCGATCTCGCGGCCGGGGTGCTGCAGTCGGTGCTCGAGCGCAATGGGCTCGAGTCGCGTCAGATCGACGACGTGCTGCTCGGCTGCGTCAGCCAGGTCGGTGACCAGGCGATGAACATCGCGCGGCAGGCCGTGCTCGCGGCCGGCTTCGATGAGTCGGTGCCTGCGACGACGATCGACCGGCAGTGCGGGTCGAGCCAGCAGGCCGCGCACTTCGCCGCGCAGGGCGTGATCGCCGGTGCGTACGACATCGTGATCGCCGGCGGGGTCGAATCGATGAGCCGGGTGCCGCTCGGATCATCCCGCGCGGGCGGTTCGCGGTCCGCGCTCCTGGACGAGCGCTATCCCGACGGCCTCGTGAACCAGGGCGTCTCGGCCGAGCTCATCGCCCAGAAGTGGGGTCTGTCGCGCGAGGTGCTGGATGCCTACTCGGCAGAGTCCCATCGGCGGGCGGCGGATGCGGCATCCCGCGGCCTGTTCGACTCCCAGCTGCTCGCCGTCGCGGTCGGCGATGCGGCGGTGACCACCGACGAGACCGTGCGCGCCGGCACCTCGATCGACGGGCTCGGCGGTCTGAACCCGTCGTTTCGCACCGACGAGCTGGCGGCGCGGTTTCCGGACCTCGACTGGCGGATCACGCCGGGCAACTCCTCGCCGCTCACCGACGGCGCCTCGGCCGCACTGATCATGAGCGAGGAGAAGGCGATCGAACTCGGACTCACGCCGCGGGCGCGGTTCCACGCGTTCACGGTCGTCGGCGACGACCCGCTCTTCATGCTCACCGGGCCCATCCCGGCGACGCGGCGCATTCTCGAGCGCAGCGGCCTGACGATCCACGACCTCGACGCGTACGAGGTGAACGAGGCGTTCGCACCCGTGCCGCTCGCCTGGGCGCACGACCTGCGCGCCGATCCCGACAAGCTGAACGCGTGGGGTGGCGCGATCGCCCTCGGGCATGCGCTGGGCTCGTCCGGCACCCGCCTGCTCGGCACCCTGCTCGCCACGCTCGAAGCGACCGGCGGACGGTATGGGCTGCAGACGATGTGCGAGGGCGGCGGCATGGCCAACGCGACGATCATCGAGCGGCTGTAGCGACGTCGGACCTCTCGGCTCGTCAGGCTGCGGCCGGGATGCCCGGGTCTTCAAGCGGCGTAGTCGTAGCGAGCTCGCCCGCCGAGGCGGGGTGTGCGGGTGGGGTCGACGTGGAGTGGGGGGATGAACCACACTCTTGCCTTGATCCCGATGCCGTCGATGCGGATATCCCAACCGTTGTCGTGGATGCGGTGGTGACAGGACTCACATAAGAGGACGCCGTTGTTCAGGTCGGTAGGCCCGGTGTCTCGGGCCCACCACCTGATGTGGTGGACCTTCGTATGACCAGGGGGTGCCCCGCACATCGCGCACCCGCCGTCGCGTTCCACCAGCACGAGCTTCTGGGTGGGGGTGAACAGTCGCTTCGTGCGGCCCCAGTCCAGGACCTGGGAGTCGCCGCCGAGGACGCAGGAGATGATCTGCCCGCCCGCAGCCATCCGCCGAGCGGTGGAGACCGACACCGGAGCGGTGATCCCGTCGATCGTCGCGAACCCGGTGTCGTTCACGAGATCGTCGTGGTCGATCCGGACCACGACCGTCGCCCCGTGCAGCGGCAGATCCTTCTGCGGACAGCCCAGCGCGTGCTCACAGAGCCGGACGAGCGCGTCGGCCTGCATCTGCACCACCGACCGCCGTGGCACATCGGGGTCGGCGATCCCGTCCCGCTGGGCATCGCGTGTGGCCCGCATCTCGTCAGATACCAGTGCTTCGATGGCGGTCTTGACCGGCGCAGAATGTTCGGGGGTGAGGCGGCCGGCGAACTCGAACATGCCGTCGACCTCCCGCATGCTCAGTTGCTCCAGCCCGCGCTTCTCGCCTTCGCGGCGTGCGACCCCGTCGGGGTCCAGCCACGCTTCTGCTCGGGCCAGGACACGGTTCAGCTGGTCCATGGTCAGCCCAGGCGCTTGCTCGACCAGGGTGCGTTCGGCCACATCGAGAGCCTCGGGTCCAGCGCGGAATGCGACCCGGTCGAGAAGGGAGATGATCGCCCCCGCCGCCCGCTCCGTCAGCGCCGCAGCAGCCAGCGCCGCGGCGACATGCGGGTAGCGAGCCGGCGCTTTCTCGCCGGACAGCAGCTGTCTCGGGGCGGTTGCCTCACCGACCTTGACCAGCCGTGCCGCGTCTCCGGTGCTGGTGCCCCCGGTCGCGGCGATCAGCGCCGTCGGGTTGCGGTAGCCCTGGGTCTTCGCCAGTCCATCCGACCCGAGTTCGGGCCGGGACCGTCGGGCGATCTCGGCCGCGAGCTGGGACTGATCGGCGTCCAGCATCCGCCGCATGCGGCAATACCGCTCGTTCACGGTGATCAACTCGCTGTCACTCAACGCCCCGGCGTCCGCATCTCGCCAGATCGCTCCGACGGCCTCGATCTCCGCGAGAAGGGAGTCAAGCGTTCCGGACATGGAACAAATGTACGACTGGCCTCCGACATCGTCCCACCCGCCCGAGATGACGACGCTGAGAGCAGACGCCGACAGTACGGTTGCGATGTGCCTGCAAACGATCCGCTGCCCGACCGCCCCGCACCAGATAACCCGTCGGGCAATCTGGTCCTGCTCCGCCACGGCGAGACGGAATGGTCCAAGACCGGCCGACACACGGGCTTCACCGACGTTCCGCTCACGGCCCGTGGAGAGGATCTCGCACGAGGCGCCGGCAGGTTGGTCGCCGACTACGACTTCTCGCTCGTGCTGACCTCGCCGCTGCAGCGCGCGCGACGGACCGCAGAACTCGCCGGCCTGGACGCCAAGGTCGATCCCCTGCTCGTCGAGTGGGACTACGGCGGGTTACGAAGGCCGCACGACGCGCGAGATCCGCGCCGAACTGGGCTACAACTGGAGCGCGTTCACGCACGGCGTGATCCGAGGAGTCACGCCCGGCGAGACCGTGGAGGAAGTGGCCGGCCGTGCGTCGCGGGTGCTGACGCGGGTGCTGCCGGCGATGGTGGACGGAGATGTCGCCCTGGTGGCGCACGGCCACTTCCTGCGCATCCTCACGGCTGTGTACCTTCGAATGGCCCCGCGATTCGGGGCACAGATCACGCTCGATGCCGGCTCGGTTTCGGTGCTGAGCTACTACCGCGAGCAGCCGGCCATCCTGTCCTGGAACTACGGGCTCGAGCTGCCGATGGAGCCCTCGGAGTCCTGAGCTGCTCAGCGCCAGCCCATGCCGTCAGTCAAGGTTTCCGAGCATAGCGAGCCGCGGTCCGATTCCACTGCCGTGACGGGCCGCGCCGACTGCAAGCGCTTGCACAGGTGAGCACTTCCCAAGAATGTAAGCGCTTGCAATCCTGTGGACCACCTGTTAGCGTCGCTGAATCGCGCCGGGCACGTTGCCGTGCCTCTCCACCCCCCGGGAGCATTCAGTGTCGAAGTCGACCCACGCACGCGCACGCCGCGTCATCGCCAGCCTCGTCTCGGCAGCCCTGGTGCTTGCGGGCAGCATCGCCGCTTCCGGCGCTCGCCGCCGCGCCGGCCGCGGCCGCCGAGCGCACGTTCACGCTCGTGGGCACCCTGCAGAACGAACTGGGCTGCGCCGACGACTGGCTCCCCGACTGTGCGCTGACAGACCTCGCCGCGACCGACACCCCCGGTGTGTATGCGGCAGAGTTCACCGTCCCGGCAGGCGACTACAACTACAAGGTGGCGGTGAACAGGACCTGGGACGAGTCCTATGGGCTGAACGGCGGCGGCGGCGACATCCCGCTGACGATCGCCGGGCCCGCGACGCTGCGGTTCGTCTTCGATGACAACACCAAGCGGGTCGGCCTCGAGGCGACATCGCTCGCCGGTGACTACACGGCCGAAGACGACGCGCTTGTGGCTGACCCCGTCCGACAGCCGGGCAGCGCGGAGCAGTTCTACTTCGTGATGACCGACCGATTCGCCAACGGCGACACCTCGAATGACACCGGGGGTCTCACCGGCGACCGGCTCACGACGGGCCTCGACCCGACCGACAAGGGCTTCTACCAGGGCGGCGACCTTGCCGGCCTGCGCTCTCAGCTCGACTACATCGAGGGTCTCGGAACGAGCGCGATCTGGCTGACGCCGAGCTTCAAGAACCGCCCCGTCCAGGGCGAGGGCGAGAACGCGAGCGCGGGCTACCACGGCTACTGGATCACCGACTTCACGCAGATCGACCCGCACCTCGGCACGAACGCCGAGCTCGAGGCGCTGATCGCCGATGCCCACGCCCGCGGCATCAAGGTGTACTTCGACATCATCACCAACCACACCGCCGACGTCATCTCGTACGAAGAGAACCAGTTCTCGTACATCGACCAGGCGACCAGCCCCTACCGCGACGCCGCTGGAAACGTCTTCGATCCCGCCGAGTACGCGGGCACGAACACGTTCCCCGCGCTGGATCCGGCGACGAGCTTCCCGTACACGCCGGTGATCGCCGAGGCGGATGCCGACATCAAGGTGCCTTCGTGGCTCAACGACCCGACTCTGTACCACAACCGCGGCGACTCGACCTGGGCAGGCGAATCGGTCACCCTCGGCGACTTCGTCGGCCTCGACGACCTGATGACCGAGCACCCCACCGTCGTGGACGGCTTCGTGGACGTGTACCAGGACTGGGTCGACCTCGGAATCGACGGGTTCCGCATCGATACGGCCAAGCACGTCAACTTCGAGTTCTGGGAGAAGTGGTCGACCGAGGTGCTCGACTACGCGCACGCGGCCGGCAAGCCCGACTTCTTCATGTTCGGCGAGGTGTACGACGCCGACCCGGCCAAGCTCTCGCCGTACGTGCGCAAGACCGACATGAACTCGGTGCTCGACTTCACGTTCCAGTCGAGGCGCCACCTCGTACGCGAAGGGCGGCTCGGCCGCGCAGCTGCAGGCCCTGTTCGCCGGCGACGACATGTACACGACGCCCGACTCGTCGGCCACGGCGCTGCCGACCTTCCTCGGCAACCACGACATGGGCCGCATCGGCTACTTCGTGGCCGGCGCCGACGCACTGCAGCGCGACGAGCTCGCGCACGAACTGATGTACCTGACCCGCGGCCAGCCGGTCGTCTACTACGGCGACGAGCAGGGCTTCGCGGGCACCGGCGGCGACAAGGACGCTCGTCAGTCGCTGTTCGCGACCCAGACGGCGGAGTACGCGAACCAGCCCCTCGTGACCGGCGAGCAGGTTGGCAGCATCGACCGCTTCGCGACCGACGCGCCGCTCTACCAGCACATCGCCACGCTGGCCGACCTGCGCGAGACCCACCCGGCTCTGGAGAGCGGCGCGCAGATCGAGCGCTACGCCGACGACGGCGCCGGTGTGTATGCGTTCAGCCGCGTCGACCGCACAGAGAAGATCGAGTACCTCGTCGCAACGAACAGTGCGACGACCGACAGGACCGTCTCCGTGCCGACGCTGACGACGGATGCCGCGTTCACCCCGCTGTACGGCGGTGGCCAGGCATTCACCACCGACGCGACCGGCGTCGCATCCGTCACGGTCCCCGCCCTGTCGTCCGTGGTGTTCACCGCCGACGGCCAGGTCACTGCGCCGACCGAGGCCACTGCGCTCACGGTCGCCGTACCCGAGGCCGGCGCGGCACTGACCGGGCTCGCACCCGTGAGCGCCGACATCGCCGACGCGTGGGCCGAGACGAGCTTCGCGTGGCGCGTGGTCGGCGACGACGAGTGGACGCCGCTCGGAACAGCCGAAGACACGACCCCCCGCGTCTTCCACGACGTCGCCCCACTCGCGGCGGGAACGCTCGTCGAGTACCGCGCAGTGTCGACGGATGCCGCCGGCACCCGGTCCGCGGCATCCACGTACGCCTCCGTAGGCAATGGCGTCACGACCGTTCCCGACGAGCCCGAAGAGCCGGAGTCCCCGGTCGAGCCCGAGCCGCAGGAAGCGACGCCGTACACGTACGTGAGTGTCCCGGGCAGCTTCAACAGCGAGGTCGGGTGCCCCGGCGACTGGCAGCCGGACTGCGCGAACGTGCAGATGGAGAAGGTCGACGGCATCTGGCGCCTGACCCTGCCCGACCTCGCCGCGGGCTCGTACATGTTCAAGATCGCGACCGAGAAGAAGTGGGACGAGAACTACGGAGCCGGAGGAGTCGCGAACGGCGGCGACATCCCGCTCACCCACGCGGGCGGTGCGATCACGTTCTACTTCGACCCCCGCACGAAGAATATCCGCACGACAGCCGACGGCCCGATCGTCACGCTTGCGGGCTCGTTCCAGAGCGAGCTCGGCTGCGCCGGTGACTGGGCGCCCTCGTGCCTGGCCGCGATGATGTTCGACCGCAACGCCGACGGCGTCTTCCAGTTCACGACGGACGACCTGCCCACGGGCTCGTACGCGGTCAAGGTGACCCACGGTCTCAGCTGGGACGAGAACTACGGCGTCGGCGGTGCCCCGGGCGGCGGCGACATCGCCTTCACCGCCAGCGCCGGCGAGGTCGTCGCGTTCTTGTACGACATCGAGACTCACGTCCTCACGGTGCAGACCAGCAACCCCCCGCTCGCGGGCACGGGCGAGCTGCGCGCGCACTGGATCGACGCCGACACGATCGCCTGGCCGGCCGACCTGGGCAAGGCCCCCGCGGGTGCCTCCTGGCAGCTCTACGCCTCGGCCGACGCGGAGCTGGCCGCGGCCGACGGCGAGGTCACCGGCGGCGACCCGATCGACCTGACGGTGATCGACGGAGGGCTGACCGACGCGCAGAAGACCGCGTTCCCGGCACTCGAGTCGTACATCGCGCTCCGGGTCCCCGACGGGACGGATGCCGCCGCGCTCGTGAAGGGGCAGCTCGCGGTCGCGCAGCGCAGCGGCGACACCCTCACCGGCTTCACCGGGGTGCAGATCCCCGGCGTGCTCGACGACCTGTACGCCGACGCGCTCGACGACGTGAAGCTCGGCGTCTCGTTCCAGGGCAGCAAGCCGACCTTCCGCCTGTGGGCGCCCACCGCCCAGTCCGCGACGCTGCTGACGTGGGATGCCGGTGCCACCGGCGACGCCCAGCGCCACGAGGCGACATGGGATGCGGCATCCGGAACGTGGTCCGTCGCGGGCAAGAGCGCGCTCAAGGGCGACGAATACCTCTGGGAGGTCGTGGTCTACGCCCCCACCACGGGAGCGATCGAGACGAACGCGGTGACCGACCCCTACTCGGTCGCGCTCACGCTGAACTCGGAGCGTTCGGTCGCGATCGACCTGAGCGACAAGGCGCACAAGCCGAAGACGTGGGAGAAGACGAAGTCGCCGGTGATCGATCAGCCGGTCGACCGGACGATCTACGAGCTGCACATCCGTGACTTCTCGATCACCGACGAGACGGTGCCCCAGAACGAGCGCGGCACGTACCAGGCGTTCACCCACCCCGACAGCGCGGGCATGACGCAGCTCGCCCAGCTCGCCGATGCCGGGATGAACACCGTGCACCTGCTGCCGTCGTTCGACATCGCCACGATCGAGGAGAACCGCGCCGCCCAGGCCGTGCCGCCGTGCGACCTCGCCTCGTTCGGCCCGGCCTCGCCCGAGCAGCAGGCGTGCATCAACGGGATCCGCGACGCCGACGGCTTCAACTGGGGCTACGACCCGTTCCACTTCTTCGCGCCTGAGGGCTCATACGCGGTGGACCCCAACGGCGGCGCCCGCGTCGCCGAGTTCCGCTCGATGGTCGGCGCCCTGCACAAGAGCGGTCTGCAGGTCGTGCTCGACCAGGTGTTCAACCACACCGCAGAGTCCGGCCAGGGCGAGCGCTCGGTGCTCGACCAGGTCGTGCCCGGCTACTACCAGCGCCTCAACGCCGCCGGCGGCGTCGAGACCTCGACGTGCTGCCAGAACGTGGCGACCGAGCACGCCGCCGCCGAGAAGCTCATGGTGGACTCGGTGGTCATGTGGGCGCGCGACTACAAGGTCGACGGCTTCCGCTTCGATCTGATGGGACACCACTCCAAGGACAACATGCTCGCCGTCCGCGCCGCGCTCGATGAGCTCACCCTGAAGAAGGACGGCATCGACGGCAAGGCCGTGTACCTCTACGGCGAGGGCTGGAACTTCGGCGAGGTCGCGAACAACGCCCTGTTCGAGCAGGCGACGCAGGGGCAGCTCGGCGGAACCGGCATCGGAACCTTCAATGACCGACTGCGCGACGGTGTGCACGGCGGCAGCCCGGTCGACGGATCTTCGACGTTCGAGCAGGGCTTCGGTACGGGGCTCGGCACCGACCCGAACGGCTCGACGGTGGATCCGGCGGATCGCACGCTGGGTCAGCAGACCGACCTGGTCAAGCTCGGGCTCGCAGGAAACCTCCGCGACTTCGAGTTCGAAGCCTCGGACGGCACGGTCACGCGCGGCGATGAGGTGGACTACAACGGGTCACCGGCGGGCTACGCCGACGAGCCGGACGAGGTGATCAACTACGTCGACGCCCACGACAACGAGACGCTGTACGACCTGTCGATCTTCAAGCTGCCGGTCGGCACCTCGATGGCCGATCGCGTGCGCATGAACACGCTGTCGCTCTCGACGGTCGCGCTGTCGCAGTCCGTGTCGTTCTGGCACGCGGGCACCGAGCTGCTGCGCTCGAAGTCGCTCGACCGCAACAGCTACAACTCCGGCGACTGGTTCAACCGCATCGACTGGACGGGTCAGGAGTCCACGTTCGGCTCGGGCCTTCCGATGGCGGCCGACAACGGTGAGAAGTGGCCGATCATGACGCCGCTCCTGTCGAACCCGGCGCTCAAGCCGGCGGCATCCGACATGGCTTCGGCCGAGTCGGCCGCGCTCGACCTGCTGCGGGTGCGCTCCGAGGTCGACCTGCTGCGCCTGGGCTCCGCGGACCTCATCGAGCAGAAGGTCTCGTTCCCGAACGGCGGAGCGGATGCCGACCCCGGCGTGATCGTCATGGTGATCGACGACCTGCTGGGCAAGAACGTCGACCCTGAACTCGAAGGCGCCCTGGTCGTCTTCAACGCGTCGCCGGAGCCGACCACGCAGGTCGTCGCCGATCTCGCCGGGCGCCGTTTCGCGCTGACCCCGGCGCTCGCGAACGGCGCCGATCCCGTCGTGAAGACGACGACGTGGGATGCCAAGACGGGAACGGTCACCGTGCCCGCCCGCTCGGTCGCGGTGCTGGTCGACACCGAGAAGTGAACCGGCCCTGATCTACTGACCGCCTCGAGGTGCACCGTTCTCGTCCACACGGTGCACCTCGACGTGATCCGACTCGAGCTCCAGCCGAACGAGGCCGCTCATCCGCAGTCGGGTGAGGTAGTCCTGCGGCAGCTGCAGCCGACCCACACGGTCGAGCACGGCGTACTCGCGGGCGATGTGGCGCTGCACGCCGTCGTCGCCGGTGTGCAGCGATCGCAGCAACTCGGTCGAGGTGCGCCCATCGCGGATCTGGACGGTGCGGCGCACGTGAGCTGACACCGCCTCATCGTGCGTGACGATCAGCACGGTGACGCCGATCTTCTCGTTGAGCTCGCGGAGCACCTCGAGGATCTCGGCGGAGGACTGCTCGTCGAGTTCGCCGGTGGGCTCATCGGCCAGCAGCACCCGCGGGGCGTTCGCGAGGGCGACCGCGATGGCGGCCCGCTGGCGCTGACCACCCGACAGCTCGGCGGGAGTCCGCGCTCGAAGGTCACCGAGGCCGAGTACGTCCAGGAGGCCGTCGACCCGCTCTGCGCGACGAGATCTCGGGGCACCCGCCACCGAGAGCGCCATCGTGATGTTCTCGGCGACCGAGAGGAACGGCACCAGGTTGCGGTCGGTCTGCTGGAAGATGAAGCCGACCGTCTCGCGGCGGTACTGCGTGCGCTCGCGCCCGCGCATCGCGAGGAGATCGTGCCCGTCGACCGTCGCAGACCCGGCGGTAGGGGTGTCCAGGCCCGACAGGATCGTCAGAAGCGTCGACTTGCCCGATCCGGAGGCGCCCACGATCGCCGTGAGCTCGCCCGCCTCGACTTCGAGGTTGAGACCCTGCAGCGCCTGCACCTCCACGCCCTCGGACGAGAAGATGCGCACGAGGTCGATGCAGGTGATCTGAGCGGTCATTCCATCCCCATTCTGAGCGAAGCCGCAGGCGATCTGCGGCCGGCGATTGCGGCGGCAGCAAGGGCGGTCATGGCGACTGCCACTGCGGTCACGACGACGAGCGCGGTGGTGGCGAGCGGGTCCAGGCGCGGTCCTGACGGGTCGGCACCGACGAAGGACGGCAGATCGATCGCGGTGACCACGACGAGCACCTCGATGATGCCGAGCACGACGCCGGCGATGATCGCGACCAGAGCGACCGGCGCGAGCTCCCACGCCACGACGCCCCGCAGCTGCGCGGGCGAGAAGCCGAGCACACGCAGGATGCCGACCACGCCGTCGCGCTGACGCGATGTGGAGACGACTCCGAGCACGACCGCGACGAGGCAGAGCACGAGCGTGATCGCGACCGCGGTCCCCAGCAGTGCGAACACGGCGCCGACGAGCGGATGACCGGCATCCAGCGGGGGGATCTCGCGTCGGGTCGCGGCATCCGCCTGCGTCAGCGAGAGAGCGAGCGAACTGGCCGCGCCGAGCGAGAACACGGCGACCGAGATTCCCACGATCAACGCGAACGCGGTCGCGAAGCCCAGGGTCGGCGCGTACGTCGCGCGCGCCGTTCCCACGAGCGCGACCGCGCCGCGACCCCGCCGCGACGACCGCTGCGCGGCCCTCATCATCAGGGGGTAGGCGCGCAGCACCCCGAACGTGCCGGCGGCCGCGACCAACAGCGGAGCGGCGGCCAGGAGCGGGTCGGGGCCGTCGCCGGAGTCGACGACTCCGCGGCGGATGAGGAGGAAGACGGATGCCGCGGCGAGACCCACGACGACCAGCTCACCCACCCAGCGCCACCCCGCGGTGGGTGAGCCGTCGACCCGCGCCGATCTCGGAACGGCGGCGGCGAGCAGAAGCGGGGGCGCGGCGATGACCACCAGGGCGCCGGGGACGACCGCCCCGACGTCGGGCTGACCGCCGGTGGCGATGGTGACTGCGACGGCCGCACCCGCTCCCAGGGCAGCGGCCGGAACGGCGATGACGAGGCCCTCCAGCAGCATGGCGAGACGGAGTCGGGTGCCGCTTGCTCCGCGCACGCGGGCGAGCGTGAAGGTCGCGGTGCGACGCTGTGCGATCGCGTGGGCCGCCAAAGCGAGCACGGCCAGCACCACGCCGATCGGGCCCGCGATCAGCAGGACGATGAGCGAGGTCGAAACGGCGACGCGCTGCGAGATCGCGTCGAGATCCGAGGCCAGGATCGATGAGAACATCAGGAACTCGCCACTCGGAAAGACATCACCGGTCGCGCTGAGCTGACGCACCTGCTGGGCGACGATCGGCGCGTCATCGAAGCCGAACTCCGCCGTGCGCAGTGGATACCACGCGTGCAGCCGGGCTTCGGCGAACGAATCCGACAGACCGGCCGTCGACTCCGGATCGACGAATGCATCGGCGACGAGCAGTTTTCGTCCGTCATCCGCCCGCCGCTCGAAGGGGGCGGCGAGCTGGGGCTGGTGCTGCCAGAGATCGTCGTCGGGATCGGCCGGCCGGTACAGACCGGTGACCCGCAGCGGAGCGATGTCGAAGGCGAGCAGGTCACCCACGGCGATGCCCATCTGCTCCGCTGCATCGCTCGAGACGGCGATCTCCACGGCCGGGGCGGCCGCGCCGCTCTCGAGATCGTCGTCGTCACCCTCCCATGCCGTCGGCGCTCTCCCGTCGGTGATCTCCACCTGGGCGAGCCAGCCGGGGGTGACGGCGAGGCCGAGCTCCATCCCGACGACCCCGGGAGTCGATCCGACGACCTGCACCTCGTCGCGATCGGTGGTCGCCGCCCACTGCGGCGACTCGAGCAACGAGGTCAGGGGTGGCCCGAGACCCGCGGGTGCGCGCTGGATCGTGTCGGAGATCGCGGCCAGCCCTTCGGCCGTGGAGCGCCCGCCCCCCGCTGACGGATAGCCGAAGAAGCCGCTCGCCGTGAGGTCGCGGCGGACCGCGGGAAAGTCGTTGAGGGTGTGGCGCAGCTCCTGTGTCGCGATGCTCGCCAGGGCCGCCGGCGCTGCTGTCACCAGGAAAGCGGTCATCGCGACCACGAGCGCCACGAGGCAGATCAGCGGGGCGTCCGATGCTGCCTGACGGGCCAGCAACCCCACCGGGCCTCGACGCTCCCGGCGGCTCACGTCGTCCCCTCCGGGGCCATGCCCGGCGCGGCGGAGCGCGCGACGAAGGCGGCATACCCGGCGATGACCGCGAACAGCGCGCCACCGAGCAGCGCGATCGCCACGGTCGCCGACGTGAGATCCAGGCCCACGGCGGTCGCGACGGCGGGATTCATGCCCGGCACCGCAGTGCGTGCGAGGGTCGCCACCGCCAGCAGGACGACGGCCCCGCCGGCGACCACACCCGCGAAGATCGCCCATGCTTCGACGATCGCCAACTCACGCCTGCGCAGCGTCGACTGAGCACGGGGTGGGATGCCGAGCGCGCGCAGAACCGCGATCTCGGAGCGCCGCTCCCGCAGCTGCGTGGCACACACGGCGACGAGCCCCGCGATGGCGAGCACCGCGCCGGCGCCTGCGGCGAACCAGAGCGCGGCCGGGCCCGCGGCGAGCATCGCTCGGTCGGGTCCTTCTCCGATCGCGGCGATCCTCACCGACACCGGAAGGATGCTGCGCAGCGACGTCGCGACCTCACGTTCATCGCCGCCCGCGGCCACCCACGCGACGGGTGCCGCGGGTGGCAGCGCCGCGCGCGCCAAGGATGCGGCATCCATCATCGCCGCGTCGATCAGGATCGCTGACGATGCGTCGGCACCGGGGATCGCTGGGGCGATGGCCGCGACCGACGTTTGGACGGAGACTCCGTCGAGGTCGAGGGTCAGCGGCGCACCGACCCGCGTGCCGAGACGCTCGGCGAGTGGTTCGGACATGACGATCGCCCCGACCGGCGGGGGCGGCAGGAACCTCACCACCGTCCCGGTCTCGGCGACGGCGGTGGATCCCCCGCGTGCCGCCGCGCCGGTCACCGGCAGGCCGTCGCGGAACACGGCGGTCGAGCCGGTGAAACCGTCGAGGTCACCCGCATCGGTCGAGACCGACGTCACGATCAGCGGACGCGGGGCGTCCGCCGCGATCGGGTTGACGTCCACGCCCGCGACACTCCACGGCGCCTCGCCTTCGGGCAGCAGGGCCGTCCCGATGACACCCTCCTCGGTGGCAGTCGTCTCGAGCGGAACCGAGCGAAGCCGCCCGATCTCATCGGACAGCCAGACCGAGACCTCCGCGTCCTGCGTGCCGCTCACCGCGACCGAGATGGTCGTCGCGGCATCCGGCAGCACCGCACGGGACTCCGGAGCGATAGCGGACGCGAGGGCGGTCGGGTCGACGGCTCCGCTGCCCGACAGCCCGAGCTCGCTGAGGGCGCGCGATGCGACACCAACCACGGCCGCACGCTCACCGCCGACGAGAAGGCTGTCGACGCGCACGGGAGCGACGTGAGCGGATGCCGATCCCGCCGCATCCAGCTCGGCGTCGGACAGCCCGCTCGATGGCCCGTGGAGGCTGACCGCCGTTCCGAAGCGCAGCTCCTGCGATTGGGCGAATGCGCCGGCCCAGGTCGCCGCGTAGCCGCCGGCGACGATCAGCTGCCCGACCGCAAGGCCGACCATCACGATCGGGACGGCAGCCAGCTCGGCGCGCCGCGCGACGCCGCGCACCGCGAGCACGGTCAGCGCTCCCGAGCCTCGTGCCGCCGGAGCCTCAGCGGCCCGCGTGATGAGCGGGAAGACGAAGAGCGCGGCGAGCACGATCGCGGCGAGGATCAGTGCCGGTGCGACGAGGGTGAGCGGATCGCTCTCCGCGCGCCCCGTGCGAGTGATCGTGATCGGACCGTTCGTGAGCAGCTGCCAGGTGGCCACGATCGCCGCGGCGGTGACCAGCGCGATCACCCCGGCGGCGATCGACCGCGGCGCACGGCCGCGCCGCCGCCCGCCGGCGAACTGTGCTCCGACGGAGCGGGCGGTGCGCAGAGCGAAAGCTCCCGCCGAGATCGTCGCCACGACCAGGGCCGCTCCCGCTCCTGCGGCGAGCGTCGGTGCGAGGGCGTCGGGCAGCGCGAACAGCAGCGACGCGGCGACCGCGACGCCCACCAGCGCACCGGCCGCGGCGACGCCGAGGGCCTCGCCCGCGGTGACGGTCGCCAGTGTGCGGGCGGTCGCACCGCGCGCCCACAGGAGTGCCGTCTCGGCTGATCGCGCGCGGGTCAGGAGCCCCGCGAGCTCCCAGATGGCGAGGGCCGCGATGACTCCGAGTACGACGAGCGCCAGCGGCGCGGCGGTCTGCAATGCCGCTACGAGGCCCTGGCTCTCCTGCGCCGACAGCAGAAACCGCCCGGTGAGACTGGGCAGTCCGAGCTCCGCCGCCCGGAACGCCGACGGAAGGGTCTCCCACGCGGTGTCCACCGCCGCGAGGTCGGACGGCGCCAGCCGATCGGTCTGGGGGGTGATCGTCCAGCGCACCTGCGGCGTGATTCCGAGCTCGTCCCAGACGGTGGGGTCCACGACGATCGGCCCGACCGAGCGGTCGTTGCCTCCGGTGATCCAGAGAGAGTCGCCCATCCACCTCGGCGCGTCCGGGTCGTCGGCCCGCCACGTGCCCACGATCGTGAGCT
The DNA here is from genome assembly GCA_963781135.1 of uncultured Actinomycetota bacterium. Taxonomy (GTDB): domain Bacteria; phylum Actinomycetota; class Actinomycetes; order Actinomycetales; family Microbacteriaceae; genus Microbacterium. The sequence continues at coordinate 317,484 of CAWADY010000009.1, forward strand.
CCACCAGCTCGTCGAGGACGATCGCGTCTCCGATGTCGATGCCGAGGGCCGCCGCGGCATCCGCCTGCATCGTCGCCTGCGATGCGTCGCCGGCCCAATCACCTGCCTCGAGCGTCGTAACCGACGCGAGGTCGGTGACCTCGGCCAGTCCGACGGAGGTGCGCCGGTCGTCTCGTTCGACGATGCTCGCCGACTCCACGGTGCGCACGATGTCCGTCGGGACGCCGCGACCCGCCGCGTCGCGGAATGACTCTCGGATGGTCTCCCGCGCGGCCCGGTCCTGCTCGACGGCCGCGGCGTAATCGCCTTCGAGAGGGAGCGCGGCCCGCAGGGCGCGCTCCGAACCCGGCTGCTGCGCGAGCACCGCGCGTACTCCGGTCGCGGATGCCGTGGAGAGCAGCCCGCTGATGCCCGCCGCCGTGCCGACCGCGACCCCAGCGACGACCAGGAGCCCCGCGAAAAGGCCGGCGCGCTGCCGCATGCGGACGAGGGTGAACAGGTCAGCCTCCCCTCGACTGCAGCGCTTCGACGCGCGGTGTACACGACACTATGCCCGCCATCGGGTGGGCGGAATGAGACGAGCGGCCTCCACCGGCGCCCGAATCCGGTGGAGGCCGCTCTGCGCGGGTCGTGTGCGGCTGCTACGGCGTGAGCGCGCCCGCGATCGAGAACAGCGTCGTCGTGCCCGAAACCTCGTTGGCGACGGCCAGCAGGGGGGCGCCGGTCGGCGACGAGGCAGCGGGGATGAACGCCAGGCCCTCCGGACCGAGGTCGCCTGCCTGCGACAGCACCGCCGCGGGGTCGTCCGCGTCTTCGACCGAGACCGAGAAGTCCCGGTTGTTCACGTAGGTGACGAAGCGAGATGCCGACGGCTCGGTGATGTCGAAGACGGCGACGCCGCCGACGCGCTCGAAGCCGATGAACGCGTACGTGCGCCCGTCGATCTGACCGATCGTGAGGTTCTCCGGCTCCGGTCCCTTGTCGTCGCTGCGGTTCTCGAGCGATGACGTGGTGTGGCTCGAGTTGAAGAACGCCGGCTCGGCCGCATGGGTGATCTGCTCGAACGCGTCGCCCGAGTCGAAGACCTGCTCACCGGCCGTGGTCCAGATCGAGAACGAGCGTCCGCCGAACGCGTACAGCTCGTCGTAGCAGCCGAGCGCCTCGTCGAGCCCGAGCTCGCGCGTGACGTTGAGACGTCCGAGATCGCCGTCCTTCGTGAGGGCGGCGAGCGGGCTGTCGGCGCAGACCGGCGCGACGCCGCTCTTGCCGAGGTCCTTCACGCGCACGGGCTCCACGTAGTCGCCCCATTCGCGGGCATCGCCCTCATTCGCCGTAACGAGGTACGTCTGACCGCCGGCGGAGTACGCGTTGAGGCCGTCGGGCATGTAGACGCCGTGCAGACCCGGGTAGGTGCGGATCTGGAACGTCGGCGCGCCGTTGGGATCGCGGTCGCTCGCGTCGATCCCGTTGCCGGCCACGCTGAGGTCCTTGAAGCCGAGCGGATTGATCGCGGTGACGGTGGCCTTCTTCAGGTCGACGACGGCGATCGCGTTCGCCTCCTGCAGCGCCGCGTACGCGGTGCCGCCGTCGATCGCGATGTACTCGGGCTCCAGGTTGCGGCTGACCGGCAGGTCGGCACCGTGCGGTGCCGGACCGAAGACGCGCACGTCTGCGGCCAGGGTCTTGCTGCCGTTCGCCTCGAACGCGTGGAAGTCGGCCGTGCGGACGTCCTTCTGCGTGGGGATCTTGGGCTTCTTGTCGAGCTTCGCCTTCTTCGGCAGGCTCACGATCGAGACCGACCCCTCGGGGTCGACCGAGAAGTCGTCGGCCGGCTCGCCCTCGTTCGCGACGACCGCGTATGCGCCGTCGGCCGAGATCGACACCATGTCGGGCAGCGCGCCGACCGTGACCTGCCCGAGCACCGCGGACGCGGCATCCGTCGCGTTCGCGTCGAAGAAGACGAGGTGGCCGGGGTCGGTCTTCACCGGGGCCTCGAACGCGATGACGCCGAGCCCGTCGGCGCGGACGGCGACCGAGTTCGCGACTCCGTCCGAGCTGAGCGAGAACTCCTGCGCGATCGCGGTCGGGTCTGCGTAGTCGAGCACGCTGACCGACCCGGCGAGGGCGTTCACGACGAACAGGCGGTCCTGGTACGCGGCCACGATCTCGGCGGCCGACTCGTCGAAGACACCCGTCTCGAACGATCCGAGCGGGCTCAGGGTCAGGGCGGCGTCGTCGGCGGAGTACGTGATCGGATCCGGGACGACGGCGGCTGATGCCGCGGTGAGCGGCACGAGGGCGAGAGCACACGCCGCGGCGGTGGCGGTCGTGATCGTCGTGGCGCGGCGGATCGTCGAGCGCCGTGTGGGGGAGAGCGAAGGCATCGGTGTCCTCAGTGGGGGAGAGTCGCGCGCGGGCGCGCGCTTCTCTTTCGTACCGATGGCGGGTGTCGATCCGGTGAACGGGACTCGAACGGTTCGACGCATGGTCTTCCTCCTATATACTTGGAAGTCCAGCTAAAATGATCATCGTGCCAACGGCGGCACGGAAGGAGTCTGCACAATGACGCAGGACACGGCGTACATGGTGGACGAGCGGCAGCCCGAGATGGAGCCGATGCTTCCCCTCTCCCCGGACGAGCGCGCGGCGATCCTCGAGGCGGTGCGCGACTTCGCGCAGTCCGAGCTCGCGCCGCACGCACTGGAGTGGGACGAGAAGAAGCACTTCCCGCGCGAAGCCCTGCGCATGGCCGGCGAGCTCGGCCTCGGCGGCATCTACGTCCGCGAGGACGTGGGCGGATCGGCCCTCAGCCGCTCCGACACCGTCGCGATCGTCGAGGAGCTGGCCAAGGCCGACCCCTCGATCGCCGCCTACATCACGATCCACAACATGGTCGCGTGGATGATCGACTCCTACGGCACCGACGAGCAGCGCCGCGCCTGGCTGCCGCGCCTGACCGCGATGACCGACTTCGGCAGCTACTGCCTCACCGAGCCGGGTGCGGGATCGGATGCCGCGGCCATCACGACCAGCGCGATCAAGGACGGCGATTCCTACGTCCTCACCGGCGTCAAGCAGTTCATCTCGGGCGGGGGCGAGGCGTCGGTCTACGTCGTCATGGCCCGCACCGGCGATCCCGGTTCGCGTGGGATCACCGCGTTCGTCGTCCCGGGTGACACCGAGGGCCTGTCGTTCGGTCAGAACGAGAAGAAGATGGGCTGGAACGCGCAGCCCACGCGCCAGGTGATGCTCGACCAGGTCCGTGTGCCGGCATCCGCGGTCCTCGGCGTGGAGGGTCAGGGCTTCAAGATCGCGATGTCGGCACTCAACGGCGGCCGCATCAACATCGCGGCCTGCTCGCTCGGCGGGGCCCAGTGGGCGCTCGACCGGGCCGTGCAGTACGTGCACGAGCGCTTCACGTTCGGCGAACCGCTCGCCGAGAAGCAGTCGGTCGTCTTCACCCTCGCCGACATGGCCACCGAGCTCCGCGCCGCCCGCGCGCTCGTGCGCGATGCCGCGAAAGCGCTCGACGAGAAGGCGCCCGATGTCGCGATGCAGTGCGCGATGGCCAAGCGCTTCGCGACAGATGCCGGATCCCGCATCGCCAACGAGGCACTGCAGCTGCACGGCGGCTACGGCTACCTGCATGAGTACGGCATCGAGAAGGTCGTGCGCGACCTCCGGGTGCATCAGATCCTCGAGGGGACGAACGAGATCATGCGCGTGATCATCGGGCGCGAGCTGCTCGGAGCAGTCCGATGAGAGTCGCATTCCTCGGGCTCGGGCACATGGGTCTGCCGATGGCGCTGAACCTGGTGAAGGCCGGGCATGACGTCACCGGCTTCGACGTGGTCCCGGCAGCGATCGACGCCGCGCGTGCGGCCGGCATTCCGGTGGCGGACTCGGGGCAGGATGCCGCGGCATCCGCCGAGGTCGTCATCACGATGTTCCCCAGCGGCCGGCACGTGATCGACGCGTACCGCGGATCGTCGGATGCGGACGGACTGCTCGCCGTGGCGGCATCCGGAACGCTCTTCATCGACTCCTCGACGATCGCGGTCGACGAGGCGCGCGAGGCGCACGCGCTCGCCGAGGCCGCCGGTCACCGCAGCGTCGACGCGCCGGTCTCGGGCGGCGTCGTCGGCGCCGAGAACGCCACGCTCGCCTTCATGGTCGGCGGCTTCCGACGAGGACTTCGAGGCGGCCCGGCCTCTGCTCGAGGCGATGGGGCGCCGGGTCGTGCACTGCGGCGGGGCCGGGCTCGGCCAGGCCGCCAAGGTCTGCAACAACATGATCCTCGGTATCTCGCAGATCGCCGTGGCCGAGGCATTCGTGCTCGGTGAGCGGCTGGGCCTGAGCCACCAGGCGCTGTTCGACGTCGCGTCCAACGCGTCGGGGCAGTGCTGGGCGCTGACGACCAACTGTCCGGTTCCTGGTCCGGTGCCCACGAGCCCGGCGAACCGCGACTACCAGCCCGGCTTCGCCGGTGCGCTCATGAACAAGGACCTCGGACTCGCCGAGCAGGCGATCGACCTGACCGGTGTGGACGCTCGGATGGGCCGCCTGGCGCGCGAGATCTACCGCGAGTTCGCGGATGGAGCAGGAGCGGGGCAGGATTTCTCGGGCATCATCAACACGATCCGCGCCGAGAGCACCCGGTCGTAGCGGCCGCCGGTACCCGAGTTTGACGGAACATGAGCTACTCGGCTGCGTTGTATGAAGAACTCATGGTGCCGGGCCTGTTCGCACCCTGGGCATCTCGTCTGGTGCAGTCTGCGAATCCGCAACCTGGCGAGCGCGTTCTCGATGTGGCGTGCGGGACCGGGATCGTTGCTCGAACTATCGCCCCACGCGTGGGGTCGAGCGGATCCGTCGTCGGCCTTGATCTCAGCCCTGACATGATCGATGTGGCTCGCGCTGCGGCTGAAGCAGAAGGCGTCACCGTTGAATGGCGTGCGAGTCCTGCTGAACGGCTCCCGTTCCCGGACGACAGCTTCGATCTGGTCGTCTGCCAGTTCGGACTCATGTTCTTCACCGACCGACATGCCGCGCTTGCGGAGATGCGCCGTGTCCTCAGACCGGGTGGGCGCGTTGTGGTGAGTGTCTGGCAGGGTCTCGATCGGCATCCGTTCTATCAGACGCTGCACGACGCGAGCTCGCGACGTCTCGGCAAATCGAGTGTGGGAGCAGTCTTCTCCCTCGGTGATTCTGACGAACTGCGCAGGCTGCTGACCGCTGCCGGGTTTGAGGACGTGGAGATCGAACCCGAGTCGATCACGGCGCGCTATTCGAATCCGCCGGAATTCCTTGCTTGGGAACTGGACGTCGACCCGGCTGAGACCCCTGCACTGCGAAACCTTGATGCCGAGTCCCGGCACGCGCTTCTTGCGACCCTCAACGACGAGATGCAGCCTGCCTTGCGCGAAGTCATACAGAGTGATGAGGTCGTGATGCCCTCCCATGCGCATATTGCGCGAGCGAAACGCTCAACCGATGTTTGGAGCCCCTGATGACCCAGTACGAGACGATCCTGGTCGAGACCCGCGGTCGCGTGGGGTGGATCACCCTGAACCGACCCGAAGCGCTCAACGCGCTGAACTCGCAGGTGATGCACGACATCGTCGCGGCGGCATCCGCGTTCGACGCCGACCCCGCGATCGGGGCGATCGTGGTCACGGGCTCGGAGCGCGCGTTCGCAGCCGGCGCCGACATCAAGGAGATGGAGTCCAAGTCGGGGCTCGACATGGTCATGGACGACCACTTCGGCGGCTGGGCGCGGTTCGCCGCGGTGCGCACACCGGTGATCGCGGCCGTTTCGGGGTACGCGCTGGGCGGCGGGTGCGAGCTCGCGATGATGTGCGACATCATCCTGGCCGCCGACACCGCGAAGTTCGGGCAGCCCGAGATCAACCTCGGCGTGATCCCCGGCATGGGCGGCTCGCAGCGCCTCGTCCGCGCGGTCGGGTACTACAAGGCCGCCGAACTCGTCCTCACCGGACGCCTGATGGGCGCCGAGGAGGCCGAGCGGGCCGGACTCGTCTCGCGGGTGGTTCCGGCCGCCGACCTGCTGGAGGAGGCGGGCAAGGTCGCCGACACGATCGCCGCGAAGTCGCTGCCCTCCGTGTACGCGGCGAAGGCCGCGCTGGACACCGCGCTGGAGTCCACGCTCGCGGAAGGTCTGCGCTTCGAGAAGCACACCTTCGCGGCGCTGTTCGACACCGCGGATCAGAAGGAAGGGATGGCGGCCTTCCGTGAGAAGCGGGCCCCCGATTTCCAGAACCGCTGACCCCCGCTGCCTCGCCTCGAAGACCGCGAGACAGCATAGGCGCCGCGAGACAGAGCGCGTTGACCTCAGTCTCGTCGCGCCTATCCGGTCTCGCGGGTGGGGGAGAGGTCAGAGCGGGTCGGGGAGCGGCCGCGGGTCGGCGAAGTCGCCGGCGTTCTTGCGCAGACGCGCGATGATCGCGACGAGCTCGGCGGTGTCGTCGTCCGACAGGCCGGGCTCGGCGAAGACCTCGGTGTTGAGCGCAGCCGTCGCGCGCTCGACGAGCTCACGACCGGATGCCGTCAGCACGAGCATCGCGGCACGTCCGTCGCCGGGGTGCGGCTCGCGCTCGACCAGGCCGTCGCGCACGAGCCGGTCGACCGTGTTGGTGACGCTGGTGGGGTGCACCTGCAGCCGCGCGATCGCGCTGGCCATCGGCATCCGTCCCTCGCGGGTGAACCCGAGCAGGCGGAGCATCTCGTATCGGGCGAACGACAGACTGAACGGCTTGAGGGCGGCATCGATGCGCGCCAGCATCAGCTGCTGGGCCCGGATGATCGAGGTCACAGCCGACATGCCGGGAGCGGCATCTTCCCATCCGTGCGCCACCCACTGGCGCTTCGCTTCGGCGATCGGATCGACGGGAAGCGGTCCTGGTCTCGGCATCGTGGGCCTCCCTTTCCGCGCTGTCCACGGTAGCCGTTCAGCGGCGCCACGGCGCGAGCGCTCGCGAACGCGAGCCATAGACTCGATGGGACGAAGGAGCGGAGCGCAATGAAGATCGTCGTCTTGGTCAAAGAGGTCCCGGACACGTGGGGTGATCGCAAGCTGAGCCTGGAGACGGGTCTGGCCGATCGCGGCGCGAGTGAGACCGTGCTCGACGAGATCGGTGAGCGGGCGCTCGAGGTCGCGTTGAGTTTCGCGGACAAGAATGCGGATGCCGAGGTCGTGGTGGTCTCGATGGCGCCGGCGGAGTCTGCGGCCACGGTCCGCAAGGGTCTCGCGATGGGGGCCCACTCGGCGGTGCATGTCGCGGATGAGGGTCTGGTCGGCGCGGATCTGGGGCTGACGGCGGAGGTGCTCGCGGCGGCGATCCGGCGCACCGGGTTCGATCTGGTGATCACCGGCAACCTGTCGACCGACGGGTCGGGCGGGGTGATGGGCGCGATGATCGCCGAGCTGCTGGATGTTCCGAACCTGACGACGCTGAACTCTGTGCAGATCGGCGAAGGCAAGGTTGCGGGCGAGCGGGCCAGTGACGGCGCGACGATGCAGGTATCGGCGGACCTTCCCGCGGTGATCTCGATCACGGAGGCGCTGCCCGACGCGCGGTTCCCGAACTTCAAGGGCATCATGGCGGCGAAGAAGAAGCCGTTCGAGACGCTGACGCTCGAAGACCTCGGTATCGAGCCGGAGGATCCGCCGCGTCGCGGTCGATCGTGCTGGCGCTGTCGGAGAAGCCGCCGCGTCAGGCGGGGACCAAGATCGTCGACGAGGGCGACGCCGGCACGAAGCTCGCGGAGTTCCTCGTGCAGAACCGGCTGGTGTGAGGTGGATGACGTGACTTTCGCTGACGATTCGATCCTGGTGCTGCTGGATGTGACCCCCGCGGGGGAGCTCGCCAAGTCCTCGGCCGCTCTGCTCGGCGCGGCCGCGTCGGTGGGCACGCCGGTCGCGTTGATCGTGGGGGACGAGAAGCTCGCCGCGGATGCCGGTGCCCTGGGCGCGGCATCCGTCCTGGTCGCTGCTCCCGCCGACGGGCTGACCGTGCCGGTCGTTGATGCACTGGCCTCGGCGGCCGATCTGGTGCGGCCGGACGCGATCCTGATCTCGAACTCGATCGAGGGCCGCGACGTCGCGGGTCGCTACGCGGCGCGCACGCGTTCGGGCCTGTGCGTGGACGCGGTCGGTGTGAGCCGGGATGCCGAGGGCATCGTCGCGCAGCACTCGGTGTACGGCGGGGCGTACAACGTCGACGCCGCGGTGACGTGGGGTGCGCCGGTGATCACGGTGCGCCAGGGTGCGGTCGAGGCTCGGGCGGATGCCGTCGCCTCGCCCGACGTGCAGACTCTCGCGGTGACCGCGTCGGGCAAGAAGGCCGCGACGGTCGGTGCCGTGGACGCGGCGGTCGTGACCTCGTCACGGCCGGAGCTGCGCGGAGCGGGCAAGGTCGTCTCAGGCGGCCGCGGGCTGGGCTCGCAGGAGAAGTTCGCGCTCGTCGAGCAGCTCGCCGACGCGCTCGGCGCCGCGGTCGGCGCGTCGCGCGCCGCGGTGGATGCGGGCTACGTGCCGCAGTCGTTCCAGGTCGGACAGACCGGGGTGTCCGTGGCGCCGCAGCTGTACATCGCTCTGGGCATCTCGGGCGCGATCCAGCACAAGGCCGGCATGCAGACCGCCAAGACGATCGTCGCGATCAACAAGGACGGCGACGCCCCGATCTTCGAGATCGCGGACTTCGGCGTCGTCGGCGACCTGTTCACGGTCGTGCCGCAGCTGATCGCCGCGCTCGAGGCGCGGAAGGCCTAGACCGCATGGCGACCTACGGGCAGACGGTTCGGCGCGGGCTGCCGCGCCGCCCCGGCGGCGACCCCTGGCCCGCCGATGGTACGTCGCCGGTCGTCGAGCACGACGGAACGCCCACTCTGGCTGTCGGGAATGTCGCCCAAGACGAAACATCGGCCGCCCCGGCAGCTCGTGAAACAGTGACGGTCGCGGCAGTCGCCACCGTCGCCGAGCCCGCCACCGTCGCCGAGCCCGCCGCAGTGGCCAGGCCGCCAGCCGTCACCCAGCCGGCCGGCGCGGCCCTCCCTGCGAGCACGAGTGCACCCCGGATCCGCCGCGGCCTCCCACGAGTTGCGGGCGGCGATCCCTGGCCGCCCGACGGTGTCGCCCCCGCGGCATCCGTCATCGCGGCCGCGGCCGCAGTCGATGCTCCCGCTGTCGCGGTGCCTGAGCCGACGGAGGAGCCGAGCGCGCCCGCACCGGCAGTCGTTGACACGGTCGAGCCGCCGCCCGCTGCGACGGTCGCCGCCTCCGGCGACGGCGACCGCCCGCTGCGCCGCGGTCTGCCGCGCGTGGCCGGAGGGGAGCCGTGGCCGCCCGCCGGCTTCGCTCCTGCCGTCGTCGTCGCCGCGGAGGCTGCGCCCGCCGAGGCTGCGCCCGCCGAGGCTGCGCCCGCCGAGGCTGCGCCCGCGGAGGCCCTCCCCGCCCTGTCCGCTGCCGAGGTGGCAGCTCCGGCCGCCTCCGCGCCCGTTATCCGGCAAAAACTGACACCCGCGAGCGCTCCGGCCGCCGCATCCGGTGTCGTTGCGACCGACGTGTCGGTGCCCCTGCCGTTCACCCGGACGGTGTTTCCGGGTTCCGCGGCGGTCGTGTTCGAGCGAGAGCGCCGCTCGGGCGCCGTGATCACCACGCCGGAGCCGCAGCGCATCGGCCGGTTCACCCGCCTGGAGTGGGCGGGCATCGTGGTCATCGGCGGCGGTGGGCTGCTGTTCGCGGCGGGGATGGCGGTGCTGGCGGTGCGGTTCCTGCTCAGCCTCCCGCCGTTCCAGGACTTCCTGGCCGCCTACCCGGGCGAGTACCCGCTACCCGAGGGCGCGCCGGTCGGCATCCCCCCGTGGCTGGGCTGGCAGCACTTCTTCAACACGTTCCTGATCGTGCTGATCATCCGGTCGGGTCTGCAGGTGCGCACCGAGAAGCGGCCGAGCGTGTTCTGGTCGCCCCGCAACAACGGGAAGCGCAAGATCAGCCTGAACCTGTGGTTCCACCAGTCGCTCGACATCCTGTGGATCACCAACGGGGTCATCTACATCGTGCTGCTGTTCGTCACCGGGCAGTGGATGAAGATCGTCCCCACCAGTTGGGCGGTGTTCCCGAACGCGATCAGCGCGGGCCTGCAGTACGTGTCGCTGGACTGGCCGACCGAGAACGGCTGGGTCAACTACAACTCGCTGCAGCAACTCGCCTATTTCGCCACCGTCTTCATCGCGGCCCCGCTCGCGATCGCCACCGGCGTGCGCATGTCGGGGATCTGGCCGAAGAACGCCAAAGCCCTGAACAAGGCGTACCCGGTGGAGTGGGCGCGCGCGATCCACTTCCCCGTGATGCTCTACTTCGTCGCGTTCATCATCGTCCACGTCGCGCTCGTCCTGGCCACCGGGGCGCTGCGCAACCTGAACCACATGTACGCGTCGCAGGACGCGATCAACTGGGTCGGGTTCTTCATCTTCGCCGCATCGCTGATCGTCATCGTCATCGGCTGGATCGCCGCACGACCCCTCGTGCTCGCACCCATCGCCCGCCTGTTCGGCAAGGTCAGCGGCCGCTGACCTTGCCGAACACGGTCATCGAGTAGGCGCGCAGCGCCGTATCGAGATGCGGCAAGGTCAGCGGCCGCTGAGCGGCGCTAGTCGACAGCAGTGACGGATGCCGCCCCCGCGGCGAACCCGGCGGAGTAAGCCTCGTCCGCCCCGAGCCGGAACATGTCGCGCTCGGGATCGCGCACGATCGACCGCGCCCCCGGGAGCTCGAGCGACCCGACGAGATCCGAGCGCCCTCGCACGACCGCGACCGGCATCCGTGAGGCCTTGCCCTTGACGAGATCGGCGGCCGCCGCGAGTTCGTCGGCGACGCACGGCATCGTGACGACCAGCGACCGGCCCTCGGCATCCGTCTGCCCGCGCAGGTCCTCGAACACGTGCACGCCGCCGGCTCCGATCGCGGAGTCGGTCTGGCCCTCGCGCCACGCGCGGCCGAGCGTGTCGGAGATGATGACGCCCACCTCCACGCCGAGCTGCATTCGCAGGCCGGCGGCCAGAGCGCGTGCCGACGCATCCGGATCCACGGGAAGCAGCAGCACGGTGCCGTGCGGGGTGTTCGACGCGTCGACACCGGCGGCGGCCGAGACGATGCCGAGCTTGTTCTCGACGATCCGCGTCATGTGGCCGCCCGGGGAGGTGCGCGAGGCGACGAGCCGGACCGTTTCGGCGGTGATCGCGTCTTCGCGGTCGTCGGCGGCGATGATGCGGCCCTCGGCCTTCGACACGATCTTGGACGTGACGATCAGGATGTCGCCGTCCTGCAGCGTGGAGGCGGCCGCCTCAGCGACCAACGCCACGAGGTCTATGCCCGGGGTGACCTCGGGAATGCCCTCGAGGGCCCAGATCTGAAGCACCTCGGGTGGCGATCAGCGCGTGCGCGTCAGCGGACGAACCGCACCTCGGTGAGGGTCTCACCGAGGAAGGGCTCGGTGTGCGAGGCACCGTCGAGCTGGAAGCCGTTGCGCGCGTAGAAGCGGTGCGCGCGCGGGTTGTCTTCGGCGACCCACAGGTACAGCTGCTCCTCACCGTCGACGACGGCGTCGAAGAGCCGCTGGCCGATGCCGGTGCCGTGCCAGGCGTCGAGCAGGTAGATGAAGTACAGCTCGCGGAAGCGCGGCGCGTCTTTGTCGCGGGCGGGGCCGGAGCCGGAGAAACCGACGATCTCGCCGTCGGCGAGTGCCGCGAAGATCTTGAACTCGGGTCCTTGTGCGGCCCAGTGCGTCCACAGCTCTGCCATGCGACGCGGAGAGATCTTCTCGAGCGCGGCCTTGCTGATCAGGTGGTCGTAGGTCTCGTGCCAGCAGGTCGCGTGGACGCGGCCGAGGGCTTCGGCGTCGACGTCCCGGACCGGACGGACGACGATGTCGGTCTGCAGTTCGGCTTCCATGGGGCCGACTCTACGCTCGGCTCTGCGGGAGGGGAAATCGACGCCGCCGCTTGACAATCCCCGCCCACGGGTCGCAGGACGACCCTTCCCGCCTCTGTCGAAGAGCGACAACGGAATCGCTCAATTGCCCGTGGATGGCTACGATCGCTCCTCGTGAACGTGATCTGGCGAACCCTCCTGACGATCTGGCGCGCGAAGCGGCAGCTGCGCCGGAGAGGCACTCTCGAGCCGACGGCGATCGGGCGCGTCTCCGTGCGGACGCTTCCCACCGACATCGACCTCCTCGGGCACATGAACAACGGACGCTACGGCTCGCTGTTCGACCTCGGCCGGTTCGACCTGCTGATCCGCACCGGCATCTGGGACGTGTTCCAGAAGCAGGGCTGGTACGCGGTCGTCGCGAACGAGACGATCACCTTCCGCAAGTCGCTCGAACTGTGGCAGCGGTTCACGGTGGAGTCGCGCCTGCTCGGCCACGACGACAAGTCCGCCTATCTGATGCACCGCGCGGTCGTCGGCGGCGAGGTGTACGCCGAGATGATCGTGCGCGCGCGGTTCCTGCGTCGCTCGGGCGGACTCGTGCCTCACGAGGAGCTGTTCCAGGCACTGCACCGACCGGACAACCTGCCCGAGCTTGCGCCGTGGGTCACCGAATGGGCCGCGGCATCCGCTCTTCCCTCGACGAGAGTGCCCGCGCCGAGCGTCTGGATGTGACCGCTAGCGTGGACGGATGATCGCCGTCGTCCGCGTCGCCGGGCAGCTCCTGTGGAGACACTGGCCGGCGCTGCTCGCTCTGTACCTGGCGGGCACCCTCGGACGATACGTCGCCATCGAAGTCGCGGGCTTCGTCGGCGCCTACAGCGCGATCGCCGGAGCACTGCTCTTCCCGCTCGCGATCCTCTCGCGGCTCGTGGCCCTGGTCGCGATGCTGCTCGTGCTGCGCGACGGCATGGCCCGGCTCGGCGTGATCGCGCCGATCCCCACGGAGCGGTCCGAGCGCCGCCGGGCGTTCGTGGACGCCCTGCTGGGCGGCATCCTGCCGTTCGTGGCGTTCTATGCGGCGTGGGGGTACCTGCGCGAAGATGCCGCCGCGTACTTCAGCCGGCTCCTCGAGGTGAACACGGGACTGATCGCCGAGGAGATCTTCGGAGAGGTCGAGCGGGCCGGCGACGGTGCGGCCGGCGAGCTCAGCCTCGGACCGGTGACGATCGCCATCATCGTGCTGGCCTTCGCCGGACGCTGGCTGTGGAATCGATATCGCAGTCGACTGCCGAGGGGGTTCGCCGCGATCGCGGTGTATCTCGAGGTGCTCTGGGTCTATCTCTCGGTGACGCTCATCGCAGACGCGCTCAACATCGTCATCGCGTGGGCGCAGCAGCGCCAGGCCATGGTCTGGCTCGGCGACGTGCGCGAATGGGTGGGCGACCAGCTCGTGCCGGTCGCCTGGGTGTGGGATGCCGTCGAATGGCTGCTCGGCGAGGTCGGCGGGATCGTGCTGCTGCCGATCGCGTGGCTCACGATCGCCGGGGTGATCTACGGGCAGGCGGTCGCCCCTCAGTCGGCGCGCCTGGGCGGCGATGTCGTGCAGCGCGCACAGGCGCGGTTCAACACGCTTCCGTCGCGACTGCGTGCGCGACTGCGCGACCTGTGGTCGGACCTGATCTCGCGGTTCCAGCCGATCGGCCGGGCGCTGCTGCTGATGTGGCGCGCCGGACCGGTGCTCGTCGGCTCGTACATCCTGCTGTTCACGATCGTGCTGGCGCTGGATGCCGCGCTCGAGTTCGGCGTCACCCGGGTCATCGGCCCGGAGGAGCTCGGCGGGTTCTGGATGGTGAATGCCCCGCTCATCTTCCTGTTCGTCCCGCTCGTGATCGAGCCGTTGCGGGTCGTGCTGGTGGCGAGCGCGTACGACGCGGTGATCGGCCGGCTCGCCCCGACGGCACCGGCAGCGGCCGAGGTCACCGAAGTGGCAGACGAAGCCGGGGCGCGCTGACCTCGGGTCAGGGTTCGACGACCAGCCTCACGAACTGCGGCAGCGCGTCGCTCGTGGAGAGCTCGAGCGCGAACGGCCCCGTCGCGTCTTCGGGCACGAGGTAATCCAGCGTCAGCGAGTAGCGGATCGGCAGCTCCGAGTCGCACGACGTCTTCAGCGACTCGTCGTAGTCCCGGTCCAATTCGAAGGACGCCTCGTCCCACTGTCGCTGCGCGCCGCCGGTTTCGCGCAGGATCGGAGACAGGCAGCTGATCGGCTCGTCGCCCGGAGTGATGAGGACTGTCGCGTGGACGACGCGGGTGCCGGGCGGGATGCCGGCATCGTCGGTGAACTCCGCGCTCGCCGGTCCGATCGTCGCTCCGCCGTAGGTCGTGGCATCGCCGGCGTCGACCGTCGTCGCCTTGGTCGCGTGGCCCAGGTCCCAGTCCGACCACTCGTTCGCCGCGATCACGCCGACGGTGGCGGGAACGAGCAGCACCAGGGCCGCGAGCGCCACAGCGTTGCGCCGCCACCATCCGCGCGTCACCGGGTGCTCCATTCGGTCGGCTGCAGCTCGGCATCCGACTCGACATCGATCTCGCGCAGGTCGATCGGAACCACGATGAGGGAGTCGAGCCGCGGGTCGGTGTCGAGCCCGAACGTGAGGACGGCATCGGCGGGCTCGATGTCATCGGCGAGCTCGAACGCGAGGCTGCCCGATCGCGGGATGCCGACCGACAGCGAACCCCGCCTGAGTGATTCCGGTCGCTCGCTCGCGCTGTACGTGCGGCCGTCGACCTCGAGCGTCGCAAGATTCAGGAGCGTGCCGAACTCCGAGACGACCGCCTCGGCGTCGAGGTCGACGACGACCCAGTTGCCCTCGGCCGTCCACTCGCCCGCGCTCACCGCCTCCGCGCGCCGCACGTCGTGGACGGTGATCGCGATGTTGCGGCCCTCGCCGCGCTCGCCGACGTCGACGGTCACGGAAAAGGGTCTCTCGAACGCGTCCTCCGGGGGCGTGATGAGGGCGACGGCCCACGCTGCGGCGATCAGGGCGCCGCCGATCGCCCAGCTCACCCACCGCTTCATCCGCCCGCCCCGATGTCTTCCACGGCGATCGACACGGTCGCCGCGGCGACCGGATCCGTCCACCACTGGCCGTTCGCGACGAACGAGCCCGTATGCAGCGTCATGTCGTTGACGGTGAGCGACAGTTCCTGCCCGTCATCGAAGGCGTCCGCCTCGACGGCCCACGCGATGACGATCTGAGCCGGGACGCCCGGCTGCAGCACGGGGTTGATCGTCGCGTCGTCGTAGCGGGCGACCGAGTCCGGCGCGTCGGGGAGCCCGTCGACGGTCAGAGACTCCGTCACGCTGCTGTCGGGGGAGGCCGCCAGGGGCTCGTCCCAGGTGTTCTCCACGTTGACCAGGAGGGCGAGGACCCGCTCGCCCTCGTCGACGTACACGCCGGCATCCTCGAACTCGTCGATGAGCACAGCACGCTCGATCGTCATCGCGAGCTGATCGTTGCGGTGCTCGTCTCCGGGCTCGAGCGCGGTGATCTCGGGGGTTTCCGCGGTCGCCAGTCCGCCGAATGCCGCTGTCGCGGCAAGGAACAGGGCGGTGGCGATTCCGGCGAACCAGCGGGTCGGGACCCGATCGGATGCCGCGCGCAGCCAGCCGAAACGCGTGCGCGCCGGCCGTGTCGGGTCATCGCGGCCGGTCGTCACATCTTCACCCTACGTGCGCCTAGCTCACCGGGTGCTCCCGCGCAACCCGTTGTCGCCGCCACCGGGATGCGGTTGCCTCATGACGTGTGATCGCCCGTCCCCGGGGCGATCCGACTAACGAAGGAGTGAGCTCGTGGATACTGCCACACTCATCTGGATCATCGTCGGCATCATCGTCGTCGCGATCATCGTCGTGATCGCCGTCATGATGTCGCGCCGCAATTCGGCGCGGAAGCTCGAAGCCCAGCACGCGAAGGCGGAAGACCTCCGCGAGGACGCCCGCCGCACCGAGATGGCAGCCCGGGAGCGCGAAGCGCAGGCAGCCCAGGCACGCGCCGACTCGGCGACCGCGGCCGCTGAGGCCGAGCAGGCGAAGGCCCGAGCCGCGCAGGCCGGCATCGAGGCAGAGCGGGCCGCCGCCACGATCGACGACCACCAGACGGATGCCGCCGCCCTGCGCGCCGAACAGGCCGAGAAGCTGCGCAAGGCCGACGAGCTCGACCCCGCCGTCACCGCGAACCCGGCCGGCGACCGCGTCGTGCGCGACGATCGCAGCGCCACGGACGGCTACACCCCGGCTCCGGGTGCGCGCGAGCGCACCGACACGACTACTGACCGTCGCAACGTGCAGAACGACGTCGCCGCCGACCGCGACGCGGAGCGCACCGATCGGGAGGCGGCCGCCGCCGATCACGACGCCGTGCGCGCCGACTCCGACGTGATCCGCGACCAGAACGGCAACGTGCGCTCGGAGGTGCGGCCCGCCGACCGCGCCTGACCGCTCACTCGACGGCACCCCGCGATCAGTTCGCGGGGTGCCGTCGGTGCGTGTCCGACCTCGCGGCGAACGCGTCGCGGAGGGCGTCGCGAACGGCGCGGATTCCCGTGCGCGACATCGAAGATGAACGTGCCGCGATGAAGATCTCGCGCACGGGATGACCGGGAAGATCGAGCAGGCGCACCGGCGGCTCGAGGTCGGCCCACACGAGGTCGGGCAGCACCCCGACCGCACGGCCCGCGGCGATCAGCCGCACCTGAGCGGTCAGGTCGGCGATCTCGAAGCGGATGTCGGGCTCGAAGCCCGCCGCACGACACTGCTGCACGGCCCACTGGCGCGCCGCCGTGCCCGCCGGCTCCATGACCCACGCACGATCGCGCAGACCCGAGACGCCGTCGGACGGGTCGTCGGGGGGCAGCGCCAGCCGGATCGGGTCGCTGCCGAGCGTCTCTCGCTCGAGGCCCGCTCGATGGGCGCGG
This sequence comes from uncultured Actinomycetota bacterium, assembly GCA_963781135.1. GTDB lineage: Bacteria > Actinomycetota > Actinomycetes > Actinomycetales > Microbacteriaceae > Microbacterium. Next base: position 334,414 of record CAWADY010000009.1, read on the forward strand.
GTGTGGCCCGGATACTGCTCCGCGATCACGAGGTCGAACCCTCGGGCGGACAGTTCGAACAGCCCCTCCTCGGGCGGGACTTCCGCGATCTCCACCCGCAGGCCGGGCTCGCGCTCGGCCAGCAGGGCGAGCGCACTCGGAAGGATCGCCTGGGCGGCGGTCTGCAGGACCGCGACGCGCACCGGCGCGATGCCGGGCTGCAGGGATTCCAGTTCGCCGCGGATCTGCTCCTCGAGCTCGAGCGCCCGGGCGGCGTGCGCGGCCAGCGCGACACCGTGCTCGGTGAGCCGCACCCGGCGGCCGTCCGGGATCAGCAGGGGCACGCCGGCGTCCTTCTCGAGCTGGGCGAGCTGCTGCGAGATCGTCGAGGGACTGTAAGAGAGTGCTTCTGCGACCGATGCCAGGGTTCCGCGCAGCGCGAGTTCGTGCAGCAGCCGGAGTCTCCGCAGTTCGAACACGGTGTGCCACCCTTTCGGTCGGACTCACTCATCGATGAAGCCGAACGGTACCGATCATAGATGGTCGCTTTTCCTGAACGTTCGAATGCCGCATGCTGGTCACATGCCGACCGCACCCGTGCCGCCCACCGCGCCTGCCGACACCCTTGCCGACCACGCGATCGAGCTCGCCCGTCGCTGGGTGACCGAGAGTGCGGAGGTCGATGTCGATCCCGCGGCCGAGCGGCTCGCCGGGGTGCTCAAGGATCCCCAGGGGCTGCCCTTCACGATCGGCTTCGTCGATGGCGTCATGCGTCCCGAGAGCCTGGCGGCGGCGGCATCCAATCTCAACCGCGTGGCTCCTCTCGTGCCCAAGTTCCTCCCCTGGTACCTTCGCGGCGCCGTGCAGGTCGGTGGCGCCGTCGCGCCCGTGCTGCCGTCGCCGGTCGTTCCGATCGCTCGGCGCGTGCTGCGTGAGATGGTCGGGCACCTCGTCGTCGACGCGCGCCCCGACAAGCTCGGGCCCGCGATCGCGAAGATCCGCGAGAACGGCGCGAAGCTCAACCTGAATCTGCTGGGCGAAGCGGTGCTCGGCGAGCAGGAGGCGCTTGCGCCGGCTCGACGGCATCCACGAGCTCATCCGTCGTCCCGACGTGGATTACGTCTCGGTCAAGGTGTCGGCGATCGCCAGCCACATCTCGATGTGGGCCTTCGACGATGTGGTCGAGAAGGTCGTCGAGCGACTGATGCCGCTGTATCTGACCGCGGTGACCGACGCGACGTTCATCAACCTCGACATGGAGGAGTACCGCGACCTCGACCTCACGATCGCGGTGTTCACCCGCATCCTCGAAGACCCCCGGCTGCAGCAGCTCGAGGCCGGCATCGTGCTGCAGGCGTACCTGCCCGACGCCCTTCCGGCGCTCGAGCAGCTGACGGCGTGGGCGCGCGCGCGCGTCGCCGGGGGCGGTGCGCGCATCAAGGTGCGGCTCGTGAAGGGCGCGAACCTGGCGATGGAGCGTGTGGATGCCGTCATGCACGACTGGTCGCTCGCGACCTACGGCTCGAAGCTCGACTCGGACGCGAACTACCTGCGCTGCCTCGACTACGCCCTGCAGCCCGAGCACGCCGGCGTGGTGCGGATCGGCGTCGCCGGCCACAACCTGTTCGACATCGCGTACGCCTGGCTGCTCGCGGGGGAGCGGGACGTGCGCTCCGCCGTGGAGTTCGAGATGCTGCTGGGCATGGCCCAGGGCCAGGTCGAGGCGGTCGCGCGCGAGGTCGGGCACGTCCTCCTCTACGTGCCGGTCGTGCGTCCGGACGAATTCGACGTCGCGATCAGCTACCTGGTGCGGCGCCTCGAAGAGAATGCGTCGAGCGAGAACTTCCTCTCGGCCGCGTTCGAGCTGGCCGACGAGCCCGCGATGTTCGATCGGGAGCGCGACCGCTTCGTCGCCTCGATCGACCGCGCGACGCAGACCTCCCTGAGCACCGGCCCGAACCGCGGGCAGGATCGCACCGCCGAGCCGCGAGAGCACGGTCCGCGGTCAGCGCGCCGCATGATCCGGGACGGTCGAACCACCGGGATGAACGACGTGACGGATGGCCCGGAGAGCAACGGTGACACCACTTCTCCCGGCGGTTTGACGCAGGCGGTGATGGGCATCGCCCGCACCGCGGCCGCAGCCGACGCCGGTGACACCGCGCCCCTCGAGCCGGTCGGCGCCGAGATGATGTTCGGCGGAGACGCCTTCGTCGAGACCGCCGTGTTCGCGTCGCGTCAGGCCGACGACCGCGCGGTCGGAGCTCCCGGCTTCCGCAACGCCGCCGACACCGATCCGTCGCTCCCGGCGAACCGTGTCTGGAGCAGCGACATCCTGGCCCGCATCGACGGGTCCACCGCGGGTGACGCGACGATCGCCGCCGCGCTGGTCACCGACGCCGACACGCTGGAGGCGACGGTCGCGCGGGTTCGCCACGCCGCCGCGGCCTGGGGTGCGCAGCCCGCGAGCGAGCGTGCCGCCGTGCTGGAGGCCGCGGCGCGCGCGCTCGAAGCCCGCCGCGGCGAGCTGATCGAGGTCGCGGCGTCAGAGACCGGCAAGGTGTTCGCCGAGGCCGACGTCGAGGTCAGCGAAGCCGTCGACTTCGCGAACTACTACGCCGCGACGGCCCGTGAGCTCGACCGGGTGAGCGGTGCCGTGTTCGTCCCCTCGCAGCTCACGGTCGTCACCCCGCCGTGGAACTTTCCGGTCGCGATCCCGGCCGGCGGCGTGCTCGCCGCGCTCGCGGCGGGATCGGGCGTCGTCTTCAAGCCCGCCCCGCAGGCCCGCAGGTGCGCGGCCGTGCTCGCCGAGGCGCTGTGGGAAGCGGGCGTGCCGCGCGATGTGCTGGCCCTCGTCGACATCGACGAAGGCTCTCTCGGACAGCGCCTCGTCTCGCACCCCGATGTCGACCGGGTGATCCTCACCGGCTCCTGGGAGACGGCGGCGCTGTTCCGCTCGTGGCGCCCCGAGCTGCCCCTGCTGGCCGAGACCAGCGGCAAGAACGCCATGATCGTGATGCCGTCCGCAGACCTCGACCTGGCGGCATCCGACCTCATCAAGAGCGCGTTCGGCCATGCCGGTCAGAAGTGCTCGGCCGCGTCGCTCGCGATCCTGGTCGGACCCGTCGGTCGTTCCAAGCGCTTCGCGCGACAGCTGGTGGATGCCGCGACCTCGCTGCGCGTCGGGCCGCCCAGCGATCCGATGGCCGAGGTCGGGCCCGTGATCGAGCCGCCCCAGGGCAAGCTCGCGTGGGCCCTCACGACCCTCGACGAAGGCGAGAGATGGCTCGTCGAGCCGGCGCCGCGCGACTTCGGACCGGAGTACGAGGGGCGGTTCTGGACACCCGGCATCCGCACCGGCGTCCAGCCGGGCTCGCGCTTCCATCGTGAGGAGTTCTTCGGCCCGGTGCTCGGCATCATGCACGCGCACTCCCTCGCGCACGCGCTCGAGCTGCAGAACGCCGTCGCGTACGGGCTCACCGCCGGGCTCTACACGCAGAACCCCGACGACCTCGGGGTGTGGCTGGAGGGTGTCGAGGCGGGCAACCTCTACGTCAACCGCGGCATCACCGGCGCGATCGTGCAGCGCCAGCCGTTCGGCGGCTGGAAGCGCTCATCGGTCGGCGCCGGCACGAAGGCCGGCGGGCCCAACTATCTGATCGGGCTGGGCTCGTGGCGACCGTCGGGCGGCGCGGCATCGTCGGCGACGCTCCACCTCCGCGGCCTCGACTCGCGCATCAGCGGCGTGATCGAGGCTGCGCAGCCGTCACTGGACTACGACGCGTTCGACTGGCTGCGTCGCGGTGCGCTCTCGGACGCCCTCGCATGGGATCGCGAGTTCGGGCAGGTGCGCGACGTCTCGCACCTCGGGGTCGAGCGCAACCTGTTCCGCTACCGGTCGATGCCGGGCGTCGAGGTGCGGGCGACGGGCGATGCGTCGTGGCAGTCCGTGCTCAGGGTCGTGGTGGCCGGCATCCGCGCGGGTGCGCCCTTCGACGTGTCGGCCCCCGTCGGGCTGCCTCCGGCCGTGCGGAGGGTGCTCTCCGACGTGGGCGTGAACGTGTGGGTCGAAACCGATGCGGAATGGATCGACAGGGTCCTCGCGCAGGCCGGCACCGACAAGCGACTCACACGCGTGCGTCTGGTCGGGCAGCCTGAGTCGGTCGGCGCCGCGCACCTGCGGCTGTCGGAGGCTGTCGGCGGCGACCCCGACCTCGCGGTCTACGCGAACGAGGTCACGACCGCCGGGCGCATCGAGCTGCTGCCGTTCCTGCACGAGCAGTCCATCACGATCACGGCGCACCGCTTCGGCAATCCCGACGCATGGAGCGAGTCGGTCATCTGACCCGCGCGACGCGAATTGCGGCGAACGGCTGCTTTCGGCGGCTTCATAGCGGCCGATCGCCGCAACTCACCGATGCGGCGCGCGCCCGGAAGAGAAAGAAGTTATCTTTCTAGGCTTCGAGGTGCTGGACGACAACGATGGACTGGGGGGACAGGACGCTGCAGTCTGATTCGGGATCAGACGCGGCGTCCTTCTGGTGGGGGATCAGCGACCCCGGCCGCCGGCGGCTCTGCCGAGCGGCCGGGGGACGCCCCATCGTCCGAGATCGGGATCGTGAACGCGGCGACCAGACCCTGGATGCCGATGCCGAACAGTGTCCATTCGCCGCTGGGCAGCTCCCCGCCCTCGGGGATGTCGTAGGTGGGGTGGTCGAGACCCTCGGCTGCCCGCACCGCGAACCCCTCACCGAGGGCTGCCATCGCCTCGGTGAAGTCCACGATCGTCAGCGGCGATCGCACCCGTCGGCCGTACCGCTGCAGCAGGGCCCCGTAGAACTCCGCGAACGCCGCGATCGAGCCGCGGTGGCGCTCGGCGCTGGCCACCCTCAGTTCCGGCCAGGAGCCCGCCGCCGTGCGGAGTGCGAGCGCGGTGATGAAGGCGTGCGAGTCGCGCGATTCAGGCTCGAGGTGGAATTTGGACGCGTAGGTGACGAAGTCCAGGGCCGCCACGCGCGCGACATCGTCGAGCGACCCGCCGGACTCGAGCACCTCTTGGATGGCCGTGGACGCGCTCGTGACCGGCGGTGCGAAGCGCAGTCCGACCATCTCGACGGCGAGGTCCCGGTGGAAATCCGTCTGGTCTGCCCAGATGCGGTAGGCGGCGCCGGTGGTCAAGCCGACCGAGCGGAGCACCTCCTGCAGTCGGATGTGCTGCACCCCCGCGGTGGCGCCGCGCTCGAGAAGCATCTGCAGCGCGGCCTCGAGGATGAGGCGGCGGGTGTCATCGGCGGTACGGCGAACCATCCCCCCACCCTGGCAGGTGGGCCGCGTCGATGCGAAAGTAAAGAATATTTGACACGATGACCGCGAATCGGCTACCGTCATGGTGTCAAACATTTTAGACATCGGAGCGGGCCATGGTCTACGAAGAGCGCAACACCTGGGTGGGGCTGATCGTCAGCGCGATCGGCATGACGATCTATGTGATCGTCGTGCTGCAGCAGGCGGCCGGCGGACCCCTCACTGACGTGGAGTGGTGGCCGATCATGCTCTGGACGATCGGCGCGAGCATCGTGGTCTCGATCGTCGTCAGCATCCTGTGGGGGATCTTCGCCGGCATGCGGGATCCCGACGGCGTCGGCAAGTCCGACCAGCGCGACCGCGACATCGCCCACATGGGCGGGCGGGTCGGCCAGGCTTTCCTGGTGATCGCCGGGCTCGGTGTGCTCGTGCTGTGCGCGTTCGAGGCCGACTGGTTCTGGATCGCGAACACGATGTTCTTCGGCTTCTCGCTGTCGGCCTTCGTCGGCGGCGTCGCGAGCGTCATCGCCTACCGTCGCGGGCTGCTCTGATGGTCAAGCCCACCCGGGTGACCAACCGCATCCGTGCGCTGCGCGAAGCCGCCGGAATCACCCAGGCCGACCTCGCCCGCCGCATCGGCGTGACGCGCCAGACCGTGATCGCGATCGAGCAGGAGCGCTACTCGCCCACGCTCGAGCTCGCGTTCCAGATCGCCCGCGTCTTCGACCTCGGTCTGGACGACGTCTTCCGCTATCCCGAAGGAGAAACCTCATGAACGACGGCACCGCAACAGCCACCCGGACGATGACCGCCTGGCGCCAGCAGCGCTACGGCGGGCCCGAGGCCGTCCGCGCCGAAACGATCCCGGTGCCCGTGCCCCGCCGAGGCGAAGTGCTGGTGCGCCTCGATGCGTCGCTCGATCAACTCGGGCGACATCCATCTGATGCGGGGCGAACCGCGCATGGTGCGCCTCTTCTTCGGCCTGCGCCGACCCCGGGTCGCCGGGCGGGGCATGGATCTCGCGGGCACGATCGTCGCCCGCGGCGCGGATGCCGCCGACCTCGTGATCGGCGACCGGGTCGTCGGCGCGCACAACGACGCGCTCGCGGAGTACATCGCGGTGCCGGCGAAGCGGCTGTCGCGCATCCCCGTCGAAGTGTCATCGACGGATGCCGCCACCTTGCCGATCGCGGGGAACACCGCGATCACGATCCTCGACCGCTGCCGAGTGGGCGCGGAGTCGCGCGTGCTCGTGATCGGTGCGGGGGGCGGTGTCGGCACCCTCACCGTGCAGCTGGCGGCAGAGCGCGGCGCCGAGGTCTGGGCGACGTGCGGAGCGCGTGCCGAACAGACCCTGCAGCGGCTCGGCGCCACGCGCACGTTCGACTACCGCACGACCGATCTGGCTGCACTGCCCGCGGGCACGTTCGATGCCGTCGTCGATATCGCGGGCGAGCCGCCCCTGACTCTCCTGCGCGGCCTGCTGCGAAACGGGGGCTCCGTCGCGCTCGTCGGTGGCGAGGGGGGTCGCGTGCTCGGGCCGATCCCTCGCATGGTGCGCGCGATGCTCGCCACGCGCCGAGGCCGCACATTCCGGTCGATCGCGGCGGTCACGCGGACCGCCGTCACCGAGCAGCTGCTCGAGCTCACGGCCTCGGGTCGGCTCACGCCCGTCATCGAGCGCACCTTCACGCTCGCCGATGCGCAGGCCGCGCTCGCGCACGTCGACGCCGGTCACACACTCGGGAAGGTCGTCGTCCAGTCAGGCGCCGCGGGCGCTCAGGGCTGAACCAGAACTCCCGCGGTGTCGGCGGCCTTGGTCGCGCGGATGAGTTCGTCGTCGGCCGCGTTGTCGGCCGCTTCCTGCAGCGCCGACTTCGCCCGCAGCGGCGGAGTCTTGAAGAACAGCGAGAGCACGAAGGCGATGATCACGACCCACATCGCCACCTGGTAGACCAGCACCGCCGAAGCGTTGAAGGCGACGAGGATCGGCTTGGTCAGGCGCGGGTCGGCGCCGGTCAGGAACGACGTGTCATCCAGCGCCGAGCTGTCCATCGACGAGGTGCCGCCACCGGATGCGAACTCGTCCTCGATCGTCGGCACGACCGTCTCGACGTACGCCGCGCGCGCAGCGTCGTCGGAGAAGTCGAGCGTGACGGTGCCGTCCGCCGCGATCTGCGCGACCGGAATCTCCTGCTCGATCTGCGTCGCCGCGGCGGTCTGCGCCTCCGCGACGGCGGCGGTCGTCGCCGCTTCCTGCGCGGCGGCCGGAATCTCGCCGGCGGCCACCTTGTCGGCGACCGCCTGGGTTGCGGCATCCGCTGCCTGCGTCAGCCCGTCCTCGATCTGCGTCGTCGTCGCGGTGGTGAGCTGCGTGACCATCGGGTCGTAGATCTGATCCATGATCGCCGCGTTCTGGGGAGCGTCGGCGACCGCGGGGTCGAGCGCGGCATCGAGCGCGCCGGTGAGCGTCTCGGTGTCGGCGAACGAGGTCTGCACGTTCGACGGCAGCACGGTGAACAGCAGCGAGAGCAGCACTGCCGTGCCGAGCGTGCCGCCGATCTGGCGGAAGAACGTCGACGAGCTGGTCGCCACACCCATGTCTCGGATGCCGACGGAGTTCTGGCTCGCGATCGTGAGGGTCTGCATGAGCTGACCCAGACCCAGGCCCAGCACCAGCATCGCGCCGGCGATGAACCAGAACGAGCCGTCGTACTGCAGGAAGGTGAGCCAGAAGAATCCGAGCGACATGAGCGCCGTGCCGAGCACCGGGAAGATCCGGTACCGACCGGTGCGGGCGATGATCTGACCGCTGCCGATCGACGCGATCATGAGCCCCAGGATCATGGGCAGCATCTGGAGGCCGCTCTCGGTGGGGGTCGATCCGAGCACGAGCTGCAGGTAGAGCGGAAGAGTGAGCATCGCGCCGAACATGCCGAAGCCGACGAAGACGCCGATGACGGTCGCCATCGAGAACGTCGACGAGCGGAACAGCTTCAGCGGGATGAGCGCGTCGTCCTTCATGAGCGTCTCGGCGATGACGAAGCCGATGATGCCGAGCACGCCGACCACGTAGCAGCCGATCGCGAGGGGCGATCCCCACCCCCACTCACGGCCCAGCTCCGCGACGAGCAGAAGCGGGACCAGGGCCACCACGACCAGCGACGCGCCCCACCAGTCGATCCGCACGGAGTGCCCGGGATGCCGGGGGATGTGCAGGAACTTCAGCACGATCGCGAGCGCGGCCAGGCCGATCGGCACGTTGATGAGGAAAACCCAGCGCCAGCCGGCGATCCCCAGGATCTCGTCGGCGCCGGCGAACAGTCCGCCGACCAAGGGGCCGATGACGCTCGAGACGCCGAAGACCGCGAGGAAGTAGCCCTGGTATTTGGCGCGTTCGCGCGGCGCGAGGATGTCGCCCATGATCGCCAGCGGCATCGACATCAGACCGCCGGCGCCGAGCCCCTGAATCGCGCGGAACGCGGCGAGCTGGATCATCGACGTCGAGAAGCTCGCCAGGATCGAGCCGATCATGAACACGACGATCGCGAAGATGAACAGCGGTCGGCGTCCGAAGATGTCGGAGAGCTTTCCGTAGATCGGCGTCGAGATGGTCGAGACGATCAGGTAGGCCGTGGTGACCCACGCCTGCTGGCTCAAGCCCTGCAGGTCGTCGCCGATCGTGCGGATCGCGGTGCCCACCACCGTCTGGTCGAGGGCCGAGAGGAACATGCCCGCCATGAGGCCGATGATCACGAACATGATCATCCGGTGGGTCATGACCGGTTCCGCCGTGCGTGTGCCCCCGGGTGCCGTCGTTGCGTCAGACATCGGGACCTCGATAGAGAAAGGGAGCGCGGCGCGATCGACGGTTGTTGTCGCAGGTCAACTACCTTACCGCGGATACCGCTGTGCGAGAATGGTTCCGGCGTGCCCGAGTCGCCGGCTTCCACAGCCCCGCCGGGCCCCTAGGACAGCGTCCGCCGCCCCTCTCTCCAGGAGCACACCATGACGCAGAACACCGCGCCGGCCGCCGTAGAAGTGGACGCAGCCACGAGCACCCGAAACGCACACCACCGCCGCTACCTGATGTGCCGGCCCGAGCACTTCACGGTCAGCTACACGATCAACCCGTGGATGGAGCCGGCGAACCCGACCGACACCGCCGTGGCGGTGCGCCAGTGGCAGGACCTGTACGACACCTACATCTCGCTCGGCCACGAGATCGAGCTCATCGACCCGATCGAGGGTCTGCCCGACATGGTCTACACGGCCAACGGCGGTTTCCTGATCGACGGGGTCGCATATGGCCCCAAGTTCCGCTTCAAGGAGCGGGCCGGTGAGGCCGTGCCGTTCATCGACTGGTTCCGCGCCGCCGGTTTCGACACGCGCGAGCCCGTCGAGGTGAACGAGGGCGAAGGCGACTTCCTGCTCGTCGGCGATGTGGTCCTCGCCGGCACCGGCTTCCGCTCCACCGGCGACAGCCACCGTGAGATCGGCGAGGTGTTCGGCCGCGAGGTCATCTCGCTCACCCTGACCGATCCGCGCTTCTACCACCTCGACACAGCGCTCGCGGTGCTCGATCCGGTGGAGGGCGTCGCGAACGGCGGACCCGAGCGGGCGAACATCGCCTATCTGCCGTCGGCGTTCGACGCGCGCAGCCAGGCGATCCTCGCCGAGCGCTACCCCGACGCGATCCATGTCTCCGACGAAGACGGCGCGGTCTTCGGCCTCAACTCGGCCAGCGACGGGTACAACGTCATCATCTCGCCGCGCGCGAAGGGCTTCGAGAAGCAGCTGCGCGAGCGCGGCTACAACCCGATCCTCGTCGACCTCTCCGAGCTCCTGCTCGGCGGCGGCGGGATCAAGTGCTGCACCCTGGAGCTGCGCGGAGCGGTGTCATGACCGCGCCGCAGATACTCGACGCCAGCACGTCGGCCATCATCACCGCCGAAGAACAGCACGTCGCGCACAACTACCACCCGCTGCCCGTCGTGATCGCGAAGGGCGAGGGGGCGTGGGTCACCGACGTCGAAGGCAAGCGGTACCTCGACCTGCTCGCCGCGTACTCCGCGCTCAATTTCGGCCACGGCCACCCCGCGATCCTCGCCGCCGCGCAGGAGCAGCTGGGCCGCCTGACCCTCACGAGCCGCGCGTACCACAACGACCAGCTCGGCGTCTTCGCCGCGGCTCTGGCCGAACTGTGCGGCAAAGACCTCGTCCTGCCGATGAACACCGGCGCCGAGGCGGTCGAGACCGGAATCAAGGTCGCCCGCGCGTGGGGCTACCGCGTCAAGGGCATCACCCCCGACCGGGCGACGGTCATCGTCGCGGGCGGCAACTTCCACGGGCGCACGACCACGATCGTCGGCTTCAGCGACGACCCGCAGGCGCGCGACGACTTCGGACCGTACGCGCCGGGGTTCGTCACCGTCCCGTTCGGCGATGCCGCGGCCCTCGAAGCAGCGATCGACGAGAACACCGCCGCCGTGCTCCTCGAGCCCATCCAGGGCGAGGCCGGGGTCGTCCTGCCGCCCGAGGGATACCTGCGCGCGGTGCGCGAGATCACCCAGCGCCACAACGTGCTGTTCATCGCCGACGAGATCCAGTCCGGCCTCGGCCGCGTGGGCGAGACCTTCGCGTGCGACCGCGAAGGCGTGGTTCCCGACGTCTATCTGCTCGGCAAGGCGCTGGGCGGCGGCATCCTGCCCGTCTCGGCCGTCGTCGCGAACCGCGACGTACTCGGCGTCATCCGCCCCGGCGAGCACGGCTCGACGTTCGGAGGCAACCCGCTGGCCGCCGCCGTCGGCACCCGCGTGGTCGAGATGCTGTCGACGGGCGAGTTCCAGCGCCGCGCCGCGGCGCTCGGCGAGCACCTCGAGGAGAAGCTTCGCGAGCTGATCGGCCACGGCGTCACTGCGGTGCGCGTCGTCGGGCTGTGGGCCGGAGTCGACATCGATCCGGCGCAGGGCACGGGCCGGCAGGTCGCCGAGAAGCTCCTCGGACGCGGCGTGCTCGTCAAAGACACGCACGGCCAGACCATCCGCATCGCGCCGCCGCTCGTGATCCGCGGCACGGAGCTGGACTGGGCCGTCGAGCAGCTGAAGCTCGTCCTCGCCGACTGACGGATGCCGGCACCGGCGTGCTGCTCCGGGAGGGCATTGAACTTCCGGTTCACACAGCGGCTGAGCCGCACGCCTCGTTCGGTGGGCGGAAATCGACGCATCCCGACCCGGAAGCGGCAGTTCGCGTCCAATGAACGGCGCGGGCGCGCGTTCGGTGGGCGGAAATCGACGCTTCCCGACGCGGAAGCGGCAATTCGCGTCCACTGAACGGCGCAAGCTCCGACCCATCGGAGCCGGTAGGCACGCCGGTCTCTACGCGAAGACCGTGATGAATCGCTCGTGCCACCCCGTCGCGCCGTCGGGATCGGTGCGCGAGAGCTCCTCGGTCTGAAGCTCGCCGGTGGCGCTGGTCGCGCGGCAGCGGATCAGATGGTCGCCGACGGTCGCCGTCCACGGCATGCTCCACTGCACCCACGTGTCATCCGAGATCGCGGTCGCGAGGGTCGCGGGCTGCCACGCGCCCTCGTCGATCTGCACCTCCACGCCCGAGATGCCGACGTGCTGCTGCCAGGCGACGCCGGCGATGACCGACTCGCCCGCCTTCATGCCCTGCTGCTTCCGGGGCACGTCGATGCGCGACTGCAGCTTGATCGGCCCGCGCTCCGACCACCCGCGAGTGGTCCAGTAGGCGGTGGTCTTGTCGAAGCGGGTCACTTCGAGCTCGGTGACCCACTTGGTCGCCGACACGTAGCCGTACAGGCCGGGGACGACCATCCGCACCGGGAACCCGTGCTCCGCCGGGAGCGGTTCGCCGTTCATGCCGACCGCGAGGATCGCGTTGCGATCGTCGGTGAGCGCTTCGATCGGCGAGCTCGCCGTGAACCCGTCGATCGAGCGCGACAGCACCATGTCGGCGTCCGCGGTGGGCGCGGCTCGGGCGAGCAGCTCGCGGATCGGATAGCCGAGCCACAGGGCGTTGCCGATCAGCTCGCCGCCGACGTTGTTCGACACGCACGCGAGCGTGGTGACGCTCTCTTCGAGCGGCAGCGCGAGCAGCTCGTCCCACGTGATCGTCACCTCGTTCGCGACCATCCCGTGGATGCGCAGACTCCAGTCGGCGGGATTGACCTGCGGCACGATGAGCGCGGTGTCGATCCGGTAGAACTGGTCGTTCGGCGTGATCACGGGTGCCAGGCCCGAGATGCCGAGCTCGGCCGTCGGGGGAATCGCCGCCGCCGGCGTCGCCGCCGCCGGCAGATTCAGCGCATCGCGGGCGACGTTCACCGCTGCGGTGCCGGCCCGCGCGAGCGACGACCCGACCGCGGCGAGCACGCCGACCGCGGCGGTGCCCACCGCCCACACCAGGAAGGTGCGTCTCTCCACCGGCGGCGCCGGCGGTTGCGGAGCTTCGGGGGCGGCATCCGGATTTCGCGTGTAGGTGACCGCGCGTTGCGAACGACCCGGCAGCCGTGCCATGAGAAGGCCGAGCGCGACCGCCGCGGTGACGCCCGCCACGACGGACGGGACCCAGTCCAGAGGTCCGGCGTTCGCGCGCGTGATGGCCGCGAGCACGCCGACGCCGCCGAAGACCACCATGATCGCGAGCCCGAAGGGCGGCCACTTCAGCTCCACAAGACCGGCCACCGCCGCCACGCCGACAAGCACGATCCCGATTCCCACGAGGAGTGCGATCTTGTCGTTCGTTCCGAACAGCGCGATTGCGGCATCCTTCGCCCACGTCGGGGCGAAGTCGATCAAGGCCGCACCGATCACGGCGAACGGGCTCGCTCCCGGGGCGACGATCGCGGCGGTCAGCTCGCCGAGTCCGGCACCGAGCACGGCTGCGGCCACGCCGGCCCCCGCCGCCGCTCTGCGTTGACCCTTCGTCGCGCGCGCCACGGCTCGAGCCTACGCTCGCGCGGATCGGTCGAGGCGGTGTGGCGGACTCAGTGAGCCCCGAAACATGCGGGCAACAGCCCCCGACTAGAGTCGTCGCATGGGTGATCTCTTCGACGGCTACGGCTCCACGTTGGCGCCTCGCAAGACCGCGTCCGGCATCCCCGCGTTCGACGAGATGTTCGGTGTTCCGTCGCATCCCGGCGATCCGGCGGAGTCGCGAGAGGCCTATCGCGAGCTCTACCAGGCACTCGCGCAGATGACCCAGGAGGAGCTGCGCGGTCGCACCGAGTCGCTCGCCAGCTCGTATCTCGCCCAGGGTGTCACGTTCGACTTCGCGGGTGAAGAACGACCCTTCCCGCTGGATGCCGTCCCCCGGGTGATCACGTTCGACGAGTGGTCGCGCGTCGAGTCCGGAGTAAAGCAGCGGGTGCGGGCACTCGAGGCGTTCCTCGACGACGCGTACGGTCGCCAGCACTGCGTGCGCGACGGAGTTCTGCCCGCGGGGCTCATCGCCTCATCGCAGTACTTCTACCGCCAGGCCGCGGGCATCCACAGCGCGAACGGCGTCCGCATCCAGGTGTCAGGGATCGACCTCATCCGCGATGAGAACGGCGAGATGCGCGTGCTCGAAGACAACGTGCGGGTGCCCTCGGGCGTCAGCTACGTGATCTCGAACCGCCGGGTGATGGCCCAGACCCTTCCCGAGCTCTTCGTCTCGATGCGGGTGCGCCCGGTCGGCGACTACCCGAACAAGCTCCTGGCCGCGCTGCGCGCGTCGGCTCCGGCCGGCATCGACGACCCGAACGTGGTCGTGCTGACACCCGGCGTGTACAACTCGGCGTATTTCGAGCACACCCTGCTGGCCCGACTGATGGGCGTCGAGCTCGTCGAGGGCCGCGACCTGCTGTGCGTCGGCGGCAAGGTGTTCATGCGCACGACGCGCGGGCCCCAGCGCGTCGACGTGATCTACCGCCGCGTCGACGACGAGTTCCTGGATCCGCTGCAGTTCCGCGCCGACTCGATGCTCGGGGCGCCGGGGCTCATGCTCGCGGCACGCCTGGGCAACGTCACGATCGCGAACGCGGTCGGCAACGGCGTCGCCGACGACAAGCTGCTCTACACGTACGTGCCCGACCTGATCCGCTACTACCTCGCCGAGGAGCCGATCCTCAAGAACGTCGACACGTGGCGGCTCGAGGACCCGGGTGCGCTCGAGGAGGTGCTCGACCGGCTGCCCGAGCTCGTGGTCAAGCCCGTCGACGGCTCCGGCGGCAAGGGGCTCGTCGTGGGGCCCGATGCTTCGCCCGCCGAGCTCGAGCAGCTGCGCCAGCGGCTGCTCGCCGACCCGCGAGGCTGGATCGCGCAGCCGGTCGTCATGCTCTCGACGATCCCGACACTCGTCGAAGACGGGATGCGGCCGCGTCACGCCGACCTGCGCCCCTTCGCGGTGAACGACGGCGAGGACGTCTGGGTGCTGCCCGGTGGCCTCACCCGTGTCGCCCTCCCGGAGGGTCAGCTCGTCGTGAACTCCAGCCAGGGCGGCGGCTCGAAGGACACCTGGATCGTCGGCGGCTCGGCCCCCTCGCACGTCGAGTACGGGCAGGGCAGCGGACTGGCCGGCCTGGTCGCCGACCAGGCCGCGACGATCACCGCCGCGATCCCGATCATCTACGACGGTCAGCCCGCACCGACCCACTCGCCGCAGGATCGTCCGCGCAACCGGCATGAGCAGCAGGAGCAGCAACAGCAGCAGAGTGAGATCGGCGGCATGCAGAGCCAGACCCTGGGCGGCATGACCCAATCGCAGTTCATGGCGTCCGGACCGGACGAGGACGGTGCCGCATGCTGAGCCGCATCGCCGAAAGCCTGTTCTGGATCGGGCGCTACATCGAGCGCGCCGACGGAACGGCCCGCATCCTCGACGTGCACCTCCAGCTGCTGCTGGAGGATCCCTGGATCGACGAAGACACCGCGTGCCGGTCGCTTCTGCTGGTGATGGGCTCGCTCCCGCCGGCGCCGGGCGAGATCGTCCGCCGCGAAGACGTGCTCTCCAAGCTCGCGGTCGACCGGACCAATCCGGCATCCATCGCGTACGCGCTCACCGCCGCACGTGAGAACGCGCGCCGGGCGCGCGAGATCGTCTCGACGGAACTGTGGGAGACGCTCAACACCACGAGCGCCCGGATGCCGCGCCGCCTGCAGACCGACAAGGTGCACGGCTTCTTCCAGTGGGTCCGTGAGCGTTCCGCGCTCGCCGTCGGCATCGTCGACTCATCGACGAGCCGGGACGAGGCCTGGCAGTTCTTCACGCTCGGGCGCAGCATCGAGCGTGCCGACATGACCGCACGGCTGCTCGCGACCCGGTCTCTGACCGAGGCGTCCGGCCCGTCGTGGACGACGATCCTGCGCTCGTGCGGCGCGTACGAGGCTTATCTGCGGACGTATCGCGGCATGCCGAGCGCGAAGAACGCGGCGGAGTTCCTGCTGCTGGACCGCCTGTTCCCGCGCTCGATCATCTACTCGATCTCACGCGCGGAGGACTGCATGAGCGCGATCGACCCGCGCGCCGACCGCGTCGGCCACTCCAACACCGTGCTGCGGGCGCTCGGCCAGATCCGCAACGACCTCGAGTACCGCCCGGTGAGCGAGATCCTCAGCGAGCTGCCCCAGCACATGGAACGCGTGCAGAAGGTGACGCGCGAGGCATCCGAGGCGATCAAGGCCCGCTTCTTCCCGACGCAGGCGGAGCCGAGCTGGATCGGAGAGGTCTCGTGAAGCGACTTCGCATCGAGCACACCACCGGATTCTCGTACCAGGGCGACGTCTCAGCGTCGTACAACGAGGCGCGGATGCTGCCGAACTCGACGGACACTCAGTTCGTCCTGAGCTCCTCGCTCGACATCGATCCGTCGGCGTCGGTCAACCAGTACGTCGACTACTTCGGCACCCGGGTCGCGGCGTTCGATGTGCTCTCGCCGCACGCGGCGCTCACGATCTCGGCCCGCTCGCTCGTCGAGGTGCGTCCGCGCCCGATGGCGCACACCGACATCACCTGGGATCAGCTGCGCGCCGAGAATGCCCGCTCGATCGACACGGTCGAACAGCTCGGTCAGAGCGGCCGCACCCGCCCGCACCCCGAGGTCGCCGAGATCGCGCGGTCGATCGCCGGGCAGCACGATCAGCCGGGCGTCGCCGCGCACGAGATCTCGATGGCGATCGGAAACGCCGTCGAGTACATGCACGGCATCACGGGCGTGCACTCGACGGCCGCCGAGGCCTGGGACGCGCGCAAGGGCGTCTGCCAGGACATCGCGCACATCACCCTCGGCGCGCTGCGGGAGGTCGGCATCCCGGCCCGCTACGTCTCGGGCTACCTGCATCCGCGACCGGATGCCGATGTGGGCATGCCCGTCACGGGCGAGTCCCACGCCTGGGTCGAGTGGTTCGCGGGCGACTGGCAGGGCTTCGACCCCACGAACAACATCGACATCGGCGACCGCCACGTGCTCGTGGGCCGCGGCCGGGACTACAACGACGTGCCGCCCCTGCGGGGCGTGTACGCGGGTCCGTTCAAGTCGCAGCTCCACGTGAAAGTGACGATCACACGCGAAGCGTGAGAACGTCGGCGGTTCCCGAGTAGGCGCGCAGCGCCGTATCGAGGGACCATTACCCGCGAGGCGTAGCTTCTCGCGAATCCGATTCGACGGATGCTCCGAATAGTCAGGGGATGAACTGACGATGGGAGCAATTCAATGAAGAAGACACTTTCGCTCGGAGTCGCTGTGACAGCAGTTGCCGCGGCGATCATGTTCGGCTCGGCAGGCGCGGCATCCGCCGCTCACTGCGTCGACGGCGCCGGCACGACGCCGGGGTTCTCGTATTTCGGCACCGTGCATGTGAAGATGGCCGATCACGCCGAGGGCGTGAACCCCGGACACGCCGGCACCGGAGGGGCATCCAACTGCCTCGAGACCTCGGGCAATCCGTCCGAGCGTGCGCCCGGGCGCGGCTGATCAGATTCCTTCCGGCGTTCCGCGGCGCAGCCTGGGCACCGCGGAACGCCGGAAGGTACGCCGGTTCAGGGCCGCGGTGGCCGGCACACCAGAATGGTGCCTGAGCCTGTGGCCTTTATCGCTCCCTCCACGTGTGGGACGGCGATCGTGCCGCCCCGTCGCGCTCGGCGAGAACTGCCCGCGGCGGTCGAGAGCTTGAGCTCGCCGTCCTCGACGACGATGATCGCGAAACCGGGATCGACGACGACGCGCCCGTCCACGACGTGCCGCTCGAGGCGGAAATACTGCTCCGAGTCGGCGGGCAGGATGCTGTCGCCCTCGGCGGCCGGGAGAATCCACCGGTCCACGTCCTGGGGCGAGCGGACCTGCGTGGTCACGGCCTGAAGGGCAAGGTCGAAGCCCAGCCCCAGGTGCCCGTCCTGCGCACCGTCGAGTGCGAAGCCGTGCCACTCCAGAAGGATCGACAGATCCGTGGGCTGCTGCAGTTCGAGCAGGAACACCCGCGCGCCCACGGCGTGCAGCTCGCCGGGTGGGACGTACACGACGTCACCGGGTTCGACCTCGCGCTCGTGCAGCAGACCGAGCAGAGCCGTCGTGTCCTGCCAGTCGACGAGGTTTGACAGCCTGTGCCGATCCACGTCCTGACGCAGACCCAAGTGCACGATGCCGCCGTCGATGATGTACCAGGCCTCGGCCTTGCCGAATGGCCGGTGCAGATGGGCGGCGCTGAACGCGTCGTCGGGGTGTGCGTGCACGGGCAGCCGCTGCCCGGCATCGAGCAGCTTGACCAGCAGCATGGTCGAGTCGCCGAAGGCGGCGACGTGCTCCGGGCCGAGCCAGGTCAGAGGGTCGGCGGCGATCGCGTGGGCGAGCAGCCGCCCGTCGCGCAGACGGCTGAGCCCGAGACGCTTTTCACCGGCGAGGGTCGTCGTCGACCCCACCCAGTCCTCCGGCCGGAAATCCGGCCCTTTCGCAGTGCCGCGGAAGTGGTCGATCTTCGCGCCGCCGCGGTAGAAGCGCTCCGGTGGCTGATTCGCGTCCAGTCGCTCCAGCCCCATGGGCACACGATACCGGCGAGCAGCGACCTAGATGAGCTGATCGAGATCGCGCGCGACACGGCGCGCCAGCCGGGTGTCGACCGCGGAAGGCCGCCAGCGCGATTCCAGCCCGAGGCCGATTCCGCCGCGTTCATTCACCACGGCCTTTGCCGACGAGGGATAGGTCGGCGACATCGAATGCTCGACATCCGCCAGTGCGCGCTGGAGTGACAGTGCCACGGGCGTGACGCCGTCGGTGAGCACCGTGCGGGTGAGTGCGGCGACCGCGTCGGGCGCGACGTTGACGACCCAGCCCGAAAGCCCCGACACTCCGACCGCGAGCGATTCGGCATAGTTCTCGATGCCCGCGTTGAAGACGCGCAAGCCGTGCGGCGCGCCGACGCGCACGCGCTCGCGCATCACGTCGACGTCATGGCTCGTCTCCTTCAGGAACACGAAGCGGCCGGTGCGCGCGAGCCGGTCCAGCCCCTCGAGACTGACCAGGCGGTGATGAGGCAACGGACACTCGTAGAGCCCCAGGTCGATCGCGGGGTTGGCGGCGATGACGGCCGCGGCCACCTCGTGGAGCGTCTGCTCGTCGTCTGTCTCGGAAAGGATGGCCGAGACCACGAGCACCACGATGTCGGCGCCGGCGGCGGCGAGTGCTGCCACCTCGGCCGCCAGCGAGTCGGTCGTGCCCTCGCCGAGGGCGGCCGCAGCCACCGGCACGCGACCGGCGGCACTCGCGACGACCGTGCGGGTGACCTCGACGCGCTCGACGCTCGACAGCTCATACATCTCGCCGGACAGTGCGACGGCGAACAGCCCGGACGCGCCGCGATCGATCAGCCAGTCGGTGTACCGCGCGAGCGCGGCGTGGTCGACGGCGCCTCCCGCGGTGAAGGGTGTCAGCACGACGGGCCAGGCGCCGCTGGGCGGGGTCATCGGAGGAATCCTCTTCGTTCGGGTGTCGTCAGAGAGCGGCGATGACCGCGTTGTCGAGCTCGTCTGCGTCGACACCGGGCCGCTGAGCCTGATTCGTGAGGAGCACCCACGCGACTCCGGCGCTCGGGTGCACCGAGAACTCCGTGCCCGACCAGCCGCCGTGCCCGTACGTGTCTCGGTCGATGAGACCGGGCGCGCGCGTGCGAAGGTTCCAGGTGAAGCCCCAGTCCTGACCGCGCTCCGCGGGGTAGGGCTCGAGGCGCGGGATGTCGCCGGTGAGCGGGCGGAGCATCATGGCCAGGGTTGCGGGGGACAGGATCGCACCGTCGTTCCGCAGCAGGGCCGAGCCCAGCGCGAGCAGATCGGCTGCCCGGCCGATCACTCCGGCGCCGGGGTGGCGGAGGCGCAGGAACTTCTCCTTGTCGAGGCCTGCGGCCGCGGCATCCGGAATGTCGTGCGGGTCGGAGGCCTCGTCCAGCGTGAAGCCGTCCGCGCCGATCGCGCCCGCCCATTCGCTGAGGCCCTGCTCCCAGGTGGCGCCGGTGGCGTGCTCGATCATCGCCGCGATGCCTTCGAAGGCCACCGAGGAGTAGCGCGACACGGTGCCCGCGGCGAAGTCGCGGCCGCCGGCGAGGAGCGCGGCGCGCAGACCCTGCGGCGCATCCAGCGGCGGCTCGACGATTCCCGAGGTGTGGCTCGCCAGGTGCCGCAGGCGAACGATGTCGTCGCGGTCCACGCCGAAGCCCGGCAGCGCGGCCGAGAGCGGAGTGTCGGGGGTCAGCATCCCGCGTTCGATCGCGCGCGCCGCGACGATGCCGACCAGGGGCTTCGTGATCGAGAAGAGTCGGTAGTGGTCCTCGACGCGGGCGGTTCGCGTGCCGGTCGCGCCGAACGCGTCGAGCGCCACGGTGCCGTCGGCGGTCGCGATGCCCAGCACCGCGGTCGGCAGCCGGCCGGATGCGACCTGGCGGCGTGCCCAGTCGAACGCAGCGGCGTAGGCGGTCATGCGCGCGGCTCGAACAGTCGCGGAGCGTGGGTGCGCGCGACGAGGTCGCGGAGGGCCTCGAGCGAGCCGGTCACCGCGCCGAGTGCGCGCGCCTGGATCAGCACGTTGCCGAGCGCCGTGGCCTCGACGGGGCCGGCCAGCACGGGCAGCCCCGCACGGTCGGCGGTGCGCTGGCAGAGCAGCTCGTTGAGCGAGCCGCCGCCGACGATGTGGATCGTGCGCACATCGACGCCGCCGATGCGGCCGGCCTCGTGCGCGGCATCCGCGAAGGCCTGCGCCAGGGACTCCACGATGCTGCGGGCGTACTCGGCGCGCGTGCGCGGCGGTGCGAGGCCGTATTCGGTGCACCACGCGTCGATACGGCTCGGCATGTCGCCCGGAGGAAGGAAGCGCGGGTCGTTCACGTCGAAGACCGGAACCTGGCCGGTGACCTCCTCGGCGGAGTCGAGCAGCGTCGGAAGGTCGATCGGGTGCCCGGCGCGCTCCCACGTGCGCACCGCTTCGCTGAGCACCCACAGACCCATGATGTTGCTCAGGAGGCGGATGCGGCCCCCGACGCCGCCCTCGTTCGTGAAGTTCGCGGCGAGCGCCTCGGCGGTGAGCACCGGCCGCTCGACCTCCACGCCGACGAGCCCCCAGGTGCCGCACGAGATGTAGGCGGCGGCATCCGGCCGCATCGGCACGGCGAGCACGGCGGAGGCCGTATCGTGCGAGCCGACCGCGGTGACCGCGACGTCGGGGTTCGCGCCGAGCGAGGCGGCGACCTCGGGCCGCAGGGCTCCGAGCCGCTCGCCCGGAGCGATGAGCGGGGGCAGGATGCCGCGCGGCAGGCCCAGGGCGGCGATGAGCTCTTCGTCCCAGCCTCCGCCCGCGCGCAGCAGGCCGGTCGTGGATGCGTTCGTCTGCTCGGCACGGGCCTCACCCGTGAGCCAGTAGCCGAACAGGTCGGGGATCAGCAGCGCGCTGTCGGCGAAGGCGAGGAGGTCCGCCGGTTCGGCGGCGAGCTGGTACAGCGTGTTGAACGGGAGGAACTGCAGCCCGTTGCGCGCGTAGAGCTCGGCGTGCGGCATCCGCTCGTGGACGGCCGCGACGCCGCGCTCGGTGCGGGCATCGCGGTAGTGGTACGGGTTGCCGAGCAGCCGGCCCTCGCGGAGCAGACCGTAGTCGACCGCCCAGGAGTCCACGCCGATGCTGCGGATCGCGGGCTCGGCGCGCAGCGCCTCGCGCAGGCCGTTCACGGCCGCGCCGTACAGCCCGAGGATGTTCCAGTGCAGTCCGTCGGAGGTCTGCACCGGGTCGTTCGGGAATCGCGCGACCGCCGTCGCCTCGAGCGTGTCGGGGCCGACGTGGCCGACCATGACCCGTCCGCTCGTGGCGCCGAGGTCGACCGCCGCGACCGCCGTGCTCGCGCTCACGGCGCGTCCCTGCTGCGCCGACTGCACAGGCTTCGCGTCGAGTCCGCATCGTGCTCGCGCTCGACAGCCGTGCGAGTCGGAACAGGAAGTCGTGCATCTCGAGCGGCAGCGCCGGCTCTGCGCGCAGGGTCATCGCAGGAACGCGGCGGCGACGCCGGAGTCGACCGGGATGTGCAGGCCGGTGGTGCGGGTGAGCTCGGGGCCGGTGAGCACGTAGACCGCGTCGGCGACGTTCTCGGGCACGACCTCGCGTTTGAGGATCGTGCGCTGGGCGTAGTACTTGCCGAGGTCCTTCTCGTCCACGCCGTAGGTCGCGGCGCGGTTCGCGCCCCAGCCGGCGGCGAAGATGCCCGAGCCGCGGACGACGCCGTCGGGGTTGATGCCGTTGACGCGCACGCCGTATTCGCCGAGCTCGACCGCGAGCAGGCGCACCTGGTGCGCCTGGTCGGCCTTCGTGGCGGAGTACGCGATGTTGTTCGGGCCGGCGAAGACCGAGTTCTTCGAGGAGATGTAGATGACGTCTCCGCCCATGCCCTGCTCGATGAGCGCTTTCGCGGCCGCCTTCGAGACGAGGAACGAGCCCTTCGCCATGACGTCGTGCTGCAGGTCCCAGTCCTTCTCGGTGGTCTCCAGCAGGGGCTTCGAGAGCGAGAGGCCGGCGTTGTTGACGACCAGGTCGATGCCGCCGAACGCGAGCACGGTCGCGTCGATCGCCGCCTGCACGCCCTCGGCATCCGCCACGTTCGCGGCGACGCCGATCGCGACATCCGTGCCGCCGAGCTCGGCGGCGGCGGCCTGCGCCTTCTCCAGGTCGAGGTCGGCGACGACGACGCACGCGCCCTCGGCGGCGAGCCGCGTCGCGATCGCCTTGCCGATTCCGGATGCCGCCCCCGTGACGAACGCGATGCGGCCCTGGTGGGTCTTCGGCTTCGGCATCCGCTGCAGCTTGGCCTCTTCGAGAGCCCAGTACTCGATGCGGAACTTCTCGGCATCCGAGATCGGGGTGTAGGTGGAGAGGGCCTCGGCGCCGCGCATCACGTTGATCGCGTTGAGGTAGAACTCGCCGGCGACGCGGGCGGTCTGCTTGTTCGCGCCGAAGCTGAACATGCCGACGCCGGGCACGAGCACGATGAGCGGGTCGGCGCCGCGGATCGCGGGGGAGTCCTTCACGGCGTGCTTCTCGTAGTACGCGGTGTAGTCGGCCCGGTAGGCCTCGTGCAGCTCCTTCAGTCGCGCGAGCTGCTTCTCGACCGGGGCATCCGAGGGCAGGTCGAGCAGCATCGGCTTGACCTTGGTGCGCAGGAAGTGATCGGGGCAGCTGGTGCCCAGCGCGGCGAGTTTCGGAGCGTTCGCCGACGCGAGGAACTCCAGCACGCGGGGGTCGTCGGTGAAGTGGCCGACCATGGGCTTGTCGTGCGACGCGAGACCGCGGATCGTGGGCGCCAAAGCCGCGGCACGAGCCCGGCGTTCGGCATCCGGAAGCGCGCCGAACTTCTTGCGCTCCTTGCCGAAGGGCTCCTTCTTGCCGTTGCTGTCGATGAACGCCTGGGCGGTCTCGATGATCCAGAGCGAGTTCGCCTCGGCCGCCTCCGATGTGTCGCCCCACGCGGTGATGCCGTGCCCGCCGAGGATGCAGCCGATCGCGTCGGGGTTCGCTGCTTTGATCGCGGCGATGTCCAGCCCCAGCTGGAAGCCGGGGCGACGCCACGGCACCCAGACGACTTTGCTGCCGAAGATCTTCTTCGTGAGCTTGGCGCCGTCCTTGGCCGTCGCGATCGCGATGCCCGAGTCGGGATGCAGGTGGTCGACGTGCGCGGCATCCACGAGGCCGTGCATCGCCGTGTCGATCGACGGGGCTGCGCCGCCCTTGCCGTGCAGGCAGTAGTCGAACGCGGCGACCATCTCGTCTTCGCGGTCCAGGCCCGGGTAGACGTCCACGAGCGCGCGCATGCGGTCCAGCCGCAGTACCGCCAGGCCCGACTCGGTGAGCGTGCCCAGGTCACCGCCGGACCCCTTCACCCAGAGCAGCTCGACCGGCTCACCGGTCACAGGGTCGGTCTCGGTGCCCTTGGCGGAGGTGTTGCCGCCGGCGTAGTTCGTGTTCTTCGGGTCGGCCCCGAGGCGATTGGAGCGCGCGATCAGATCGGCAGCAGCAGGGTTCGTCATGAGGGAGATCCTTCGGTGGGGAGCGGGGCGGAGGTGCGAGTCGACGCGTCGGCGCTCGAATCGACAGATTCGGGTGCGACCGGCGTGTGGCGTGGGTTCGAGTCGGGAGGAAGGGCGGCCAGGTGGGCGGCGATGCGTTCGAGGGATGCCGCGAACGCGGCTTCTTCTGGCCGGTTCAGGTGCCCGTGCCGGGTGCCGGGCTCCGTGAGGACGACGATGTCGCGGCCGGCGTCAGCGAGAGTGCGGGCGAAGTGCTCGCCCGAGACGCGGAGTTCGTCGACCTCGCCGTTGATCATGAGTGTCGGCGGGAAGTACGCGAGGTCTTCGGCAGTCGCCAGCCCCGGAATCGCGGGGAGCGGCGCCCCATCGACCGGGCCGCCGAGGTAGTTCTCGTACATTCCGCGCACGGCGTCGGGTCCGAAGGTGTCGGCCTCGGGGTCTGCGTCGAGCGCGGCGCGCAGATCGGCATCCGGTTCGGGCTGCACGGCGAGCAGCGTCGGGTAGGCGAGCACGACGAGTGCGGGGTTCAGGCCGACGTCGGCGAGCAGCCGCAGGGTGGCTCCGGTCGCCAGATTGGCGCCGGCGCTCGCACCTCCGAGCGCCCACGGCCCGGGGCAGAGCTCGGACTCGAAGGCCCAGCGGAACGCGGCGACGATGTCATCGGATGCCGCCGGGTAGTGCACGCCGTCCTTGGCGATCAGACCGAACTGATCAGCGAGGGCCTGCGGCAGCGGCGCGAGCGAGTAGTCCACCGACACCACCGTGACCCCGCGCGCCGCGAGGGCGCGGGCGACCCCGTCAGCCTCGGGCATGTCGAGGTCGCCGCCGGCGAACCCGCCGCCGTGCGCCCAGACCAGACCCGCGCCGTTCGCGATCATGCCGGGCGGGGTCGTCGGCGGGTACACCCGCACGAGTCCCCCGGCTGCGGAGTAGGGCTCGGTCATCGCGCTCAGGCGCCCCAGCCGGCCTGGGTGCCGCCGACGCGCTCGCCCTCGATCTTCTGCTGGTAGCCGGATGCGGCGAACGCGGCCATCGGGTCGGCCGGCAGCCCGCGCGACTCGCGCCATTCGGCCAGGGCCGGGCGCACGTCGGTGTAGAAGGCGTCCATGAACACGGCCTGCGCGCCGAGCACGTCGTTCGCGGACTGGGCGGCGGACAGCGCGGACTGGTCGATGAGCAGGGCCCGTGCGGTCATCTCCTGGACGTTGAGCACCGAGCGGATCTGGCCGGGGATCTTGGCCTCGATGTTGTGGCACTGGTCGAGCATGAACGCGACATCGGGGTTGTTCAGGCCGCCGCCGCGGATGACCTCGACGAGGATGCGGAACAGCTGGAACGGGTCGGCGGCGCCGACGATGAGGTCGTCATCGGCGTAGAAGCGCGAGTTGAAGTCGAACGAGCCGAGCTTGCCGAGGCGCAGCAGCTGCATCACGATGAACTCGATGTTGGTGCCCGGCGCGTGGTGGCCGGTGTCGAGGCACACCATCGCGCGGTCGCCGAGCGTGGCGACCTGGGCGTACGAGGTTCCCCAGTCGGGAACATCGGTGTGGTAGAACGACGGCTCGAAGAACTTGTACTCGAGCACGAGGCGCTGCTCCCCGCTGAGGCGGTCGTAGACCTTGCGGAGCGAGTCGTTCAGGCGGTCCTGGCGGGCGCGCATGTCGGTCTGACCCGGGTAGTTCGAGCCCTCGGCGAGCCAGATCTTCAGGTCGCGCGAGCCGGTCGCGTCCATCACGTCGATGCACTCGAGGTGGTGGTCGATCGCCTTGCGGCGGATGCGGTCGTCCTCGTGGGTGAGGGCGCCGAACTTGTAGTCCTCGTCCTGGAACGTGTTCGAGTTGATCGTGCCGAGGCTCACGCCGAGGTCTTCGGCGTGGCGACGGAGCACGCCGTAGTCGGGGACCTTGTCCCACGGGATGTGCAGCGCGACGGTCGGGGCGAGCGCGGTCACCCGGTTGACCTCGGCGGCATCCGCGATCTTCTCGAACGGATCACGCGGGGTGCCTTCGGTGGTCCACACCCGGAAGCGGGTGCCGGAGTTGCCGAACGCCCACGAGGGCAGCTCGATGGCCTGACCCTCCAGGGTCTTCTGGATGTCGGGGGAGAGGATGCTCACGATGCGTCGCTTTCTTCGGTGATGGATGCCGCTGCAAGTTGGTCTTCGAGGTGGAAGATCTCGGTCAAGACAGTGGCGGCCTGGTCGGGGCGGCCGCCGAGGCCGACGAAGAACCGGCCCATCTCGGCTTCCCACTTCGCAGCGACGGGGGATGCCGCCAGATAGGCCTGTGCGGCCGCGTCGTCGTCGGTCTCGTAGTAGCCGATGAGCCGTCCGCCCTCTCCGAGGAAGAGCGAGTAGTTCTGCCGCCCGGACGCTGCGATCTCGGCGAGCATCTCCGGCCAGACGGGCGTGTGGCGCTCGATGTACTCGGCGAGCAGCTCGGGGGCGATCTGGAGCTGGAAGCAGATGCGTGCGGGGGATGTCATGGGTGCTCTTCGTTGAGGGCCGGGGTTGCGGTGGGCTGTGAATCGATTCAATTCACTGTAAGGCACGACACCCCACACCGTCAAGGACGCGATGTCGCGAGGCGGCGATCGCCCTAGACGACCGGACTTTCGACGGTCACAGAGGCAGCCGCGGTCGTCTCGCGGTGGTGCGTGCCGTGCGCGAGCGTCTCGGGAGGAAGACCCGGAAGCTCGAGCACACCGGTCGCTCCGACCGGCACGCGCACGTCGACGACGAGGCGCTCGTCCTCGACCCGCCACGAGATCGACGCCTCACCGTAGGGAGTGCGGTGCCGGGCGGACGCCGAGGTGAGGCCACCGCCCGGCTGCGGCGCGAAGCGCACGACCCGATAGCCGGGAGCGGCCGGCGCGAGCCCGCCGACGACGCGGTGCAGCCAGTCGGCGACGGCGCCCAGTGCGTAGTGGTTGAACGAAGTCATCGTGCCGGGGTTCACATCGCCGTCGGGCAGCAGGCTGTCCCAGCGCTCCCAGACGGTGGTCGCACCCATGACGACCTGGTACAGCCACGACGGGCAGCCCTGCTCGAGCAGGAGGTCGTAGGCCTTGTCGAGGTGCCCGGTCAGGGTGAGAGCGTCCGAGACGAGCGGCGTGCCGACGAACCCGGTCGCGATGCGGTTCTGCGCCTCGCGCACGAGTTCGGCCAGGCGCTGCCCGGCGGACTCGCGCCGCGCGGCATCCGGAATCAGGTCGAACGCGATCGCGAGGGCGTACGCCGTCTGGGCGTCGCTGGTCATCCGGCCGTCCGGCAGCACGTACTCGGCGGCGAACGCGGAGTCGATCTCGTCGGCCAGCGCGACGTAGTGCGCTTCGTCGTCGGTGCGCCCGAGCACCGCGGCCATCCGCGCGACCGTGCGGGCAGACTTCGCGAAGTACGCGGTCGCGACGAGGTAGCGGTCGGTGGCGGCGTCGGCCGGATCCTGCGGCGGCGCGGCCGGGTCGAGCCAGTCGCCGAGCTGGAAGCCGGTGTTCCACAGCCGGTCCGGCCCCGCGATCGACGACACGAGGTCCACCCACCGGCGGGCGCTGTCGAACTGCGCTGCCAGGATGCCCGCATCGCCGAACCGCTCGTAGAGCGTCCACGGCGTCAGGGTGGCGACGTCGCCCCAGGCCGCGCCCGGGCGGATCGGCGTCCACATCTCGTGCGCCGGGATCACCGGGACATACCAGGGGATCGTGCCGTCCGGCAGCTGCTCTGCCTCCACGTCGCGCAGCCAGCCGCTCAGCATTCCCGAGGCATCGAACAGGAACGACGCGGTCGGAGCGAACACCTGGATGTCGCCGGTCCAGCCCACGCGCTCGTCACGCTGCGGGCAGTCGGTCGGGATGTCGACGAAGTTGCCGCGCATGCCCCACACCACGTTCTCGTGCAGGCGGTTCACGAGCGGATCGGAGGATTCGAACCATCCGGTGCGCTCGAGGTCGGTGTGGTAGACCCGGGCGACCAGGTCGCCCGCGGCCGCGTCGGCGTCGATGTCACCGGTCCAGCCGTCGATCTCCGCGTAGCGGAAGCCGTGGAACGTGAACCGCGGCTCCCACTCCTCGCCGCCCGCTCTGCCGGCGAGCGTGTAGTGATCGGTCGAGCGGGCTTCGCGCAGGGGCCGGGTGTAGACCTCACCGTCCTGCAGCACCTCGGAGGTGCGGATCCGCACCGTGCTGCCGGCGGGGCCCTCGACGCGGATGCGGACGCGCCCGACGAGATTCTGGCCGAAGTCGAGGATGCGGGCGCCGGTCGGGGAGGTCAGCGCCGCGACGGGCCGCACCTCCTCGGTGCAGCGCACCGGGGGAGCGGTGGGCGCGACGAGGGTGTTCGGGTCGCGGTCGCGGACGGCGACGGCATCCCACCCCTGGTCGTCGAAGCCGGCGTTCGACCAGCCGGTGAGCTCGAGGCGGGCGTCGTAATCCTCGCCGTCGTAGATGCCGGTGCGCAGGATGGGCGAGGGCGCCGCCTTCCACGCGGCATCCGTCGCCACCGTCTCGCGGTGTCCGTCCGCGTAGGTCAGCTCGAGCTGACCGAGGAACGAGAGATCATCGCCGAACAGGTTGCGGAAGCCACCGCGCCAGCCGAGCCGGCCGCGGTACCAGCCGTCGCCGAGCCACGCGCCGATCGCGTTCGCGCCGGGCTCGACGAGGTCTGTCACGTCATAGGTGTAGTAGCGCAGCCGCTTCGGATAGACCGTCCACCCGGGCGAGAGCGTGTCATCGCCGACGCGGGCGCCGTTGACCTCGGCCTCGTACAGTCCGTGGGCCGTCGCGTAGAGACGGGCCGAGACGAGGCCATCCGCGACGTGGAACTCGCGGCGCACGAGCGACGGCCGCCGGTCGTCGGATTCGGGGTCTTCGTCCCACGCCCCGCCGACCGGCTTCGCCGTCCAGTCCGTGGGGTCCAGCAGTCCGGCCTCGACCACGGTCGCGGCGCTCCAGCCGGACCACACGCCGTCGTCATCCGCGAGGCGCACTCGGATCGCGGCGCGCTCGCGCGAAGCCAGGGGCGCGACCGGCCACTCGACCAGGATCTGATCGTCGGATGCCGCGAGCACGGTCTCGGCGACGCCGTCGCGCTCGATCTCGAGTTCGTACGCGTGCTGCGCCCAGCCGGCCGGGGCCTCCTCGACGATCCACGAGAGCCGCGGCGCGGACTCGCCGATGCCGAGGGGGACGCGGTGGTGCTCAACGCTCGGTGCGGCGATCCGGACGGTCATTGCGGTGTTCCTCTCTCGTCCCGCGAAGGACAAGTTGTGACGTTTCAAGTGGAAGTCTTCAATCTGAGGCGGCGCGGCCCGGGTCAGCGCCAGGTGTGCTGGGCAGTGAAGCCGAGGCGCTTCTGGATCTTGCGCGTGGAGATCAGCGACTCGTGCTCGCCGAGATCGTCCGCGACCGGTGTGCCGGCGAACCAGCGGTTCGCGACCTCCCGGGAGGGCTCCGCATTGCCCGAATCGGGTGCGGCCACGTTGTAGACCTCGAACCCCGGCTGCGCGTGCTCGAGGGCGAGCGCGACCGCTTCGGCGCCGTCGCGGGTGTCCACCCACGACCCGAGCAGGTCACGCCGGTAGTCCGGCTCGCTCGCGCGGGCGAACGTGGCGTACTCGTCCTCGGCCACGACGTTGGTGAACCTCAGTGCCGTGATCGACGCCCCGGGCGCCCAGCCCACGAGCTGAGCAGCCATCGCCTCTTCGACGACTTTTCCGAGGCCGTACGTGTTGTGCGCGGCGGTGTACGTCTCATCAAGGGGCAGAAACGGCGGCGGCTCATCGAACGGGAACCCCATCGCCGTGATGCTGCTCGCGCTCACGATCGTTCGGATACCGGCGCGATGCGCCGCGAACAGCACGTGGAAGGTCGCGGTGACGTTGTTCTCGAACGTCGTCACATCGGGGATGAGCCCGTTGACCGGCACCGCGGCCAGGTGCACGATCGCGTCCAGGCCCCCGTGACGCGCCGTCACCCCGAGGAATGCATCGAGAGTCTGGCCGTAGTCGGCGAGGTCCACGCGTGTGAAGCCGACGCCCGCGGGCCCGTGCAGATCGAAGCCGACGACGGTGTGCCCGCCTTCGCTGAGGCGACGGGTGGTCGCCCGGCCGAGCTTGCCCTCGCTGCCCGTGACCGCGACGATCATCAGCCCTTGACCGCTCCGGCCGCGAGACCCTTCATGATCTGCTGGTTGAGGAACAGATACAGGATCAGGATGCCGCCGGAGGTGATGCAGATCGCGGCGAACAGCGGCCCGTAGTTGATCGCGCCGTACTCGCCCGAGAAGTTCAGCAGCCCGACCTGGATCGTGTTGAGGGACTTCTTGCCGCCGAAGATCAGGGCGATCAGCAGGTCGTTCCAGATGAGGAAGAACTGCACGATCGCGACTGTCAGGACGGCGTTGCGCATCATCGGCAGCCCGATGGAGAAGAACGCTCGGATCATCGAGGCGCCGTCGAGCGTCGAAGCCTCGAAGATCTCGCGGGGGATGGCGCGGAAGTACGTGGCCATCATGAAGACCGTGAGCGGGAGTCCCGCCGCGGTGTAGATCAGGATCATCGGCAGATACGTGCCGGTGATGCCGATGTCGAAGAACGCGGTGAACAGCGGAAGCACGATCATCTGTCCCGGGATCATGATGCCCGCGAGGAACAGCAGCAGGACGGCCGCCCGGCCCTTGAACACGAGGATTTCGAGCGCGAAGCCGGCGGCGGTGCCGAGGATGACGATGAAGAAGAGCGAGGGCACCGTCACGATGATCGAGTTCGAGATCGTCGTCGCCAGGTTGCCGGTCTCCCACGCGAGCGGGTAGTTCGACCACTGCCAGACCTCGGGGAACGCGTAAGACGGGTTGTTCAGGAAGTCGCTGTTGGACTTCAGCGAGTTGATGAACATCCAGAACAGCGGGTAGGCGGTGACCGTGATCAGGAACGCGATCGTCAGCCACGCCGGAATGCGCTTGAGGAACCGGACGAATGCCGCGCCCGGTCCGCCCGAGTGCAAGACGACGGCCCGCTGCGTGTGGACCGCCGTGGTCTCGATTGTCGTTGTCATGTCGGGCCCCCTTTCAGACGCTCAGGTCGCGACGCGACGAGCGGAAGATGACGAGCGTGACGACCAGGCACATGACGGTCAGCAGGAGTGCGATCGTCGAGCCGTACCCGTAGTCACTGAATTGGAACGCTGTGCGGTACATGTACAGCGTCAGGGGAGTGGTCGAGTTGCCGGGTCCGCCGCCGGTGAGGGCGAACACGGAGTCGAAGACCTTGATCGTTCCATTGATGCTGAAGATGAACGAGGCGAAGAGGATCGGCAGCGACATCGGCAGGATGATGTGCCGGAGCAGCTTGAAGGACTTCGCGCCGTCGATGCGCGCGGACTCGATGATCTCGTCGGGGATGTCGAGCAGGCCCGAGAAGACGAGCACCCCGTAGAAGCCGACCGAGCGCCAGACGTCCATGATGACGATGACGACGAAAGCGGTGGTGCCCGAACCGAGCCAGTCCACCGACGAGAGGCCGACGTTGACGAGCAGCTCGTTGACGAGGCCGTCGACCGGGGCCGACTGGAACAGCTTCTGGTACAGGAGCGCGATCGCCACGGTGGGCAGCACGACCGGGAAGAAGACCAGTGTGCGCACGAGCACCGACGACCTGCGGAGCACGAAGTTGTAGAGCAGCGCGAGGCCGTAGCCGAGCACGACCTGGAAGAGGGTCACCAGGAGCGCGTACTTGATCGTGAACCAGAACGCGTCCCACACGTACGGGTCCGAGAACAGCCGGCTGAAGTTCTCCAGGCCGACGAATTCGAAGCCCTCCAGAGCGCTGCCGCTGAAGAAGGTGAGGCCGAACGACCATGCGACCGGGACCAGGATGATCAGGGTGTAGACCAGCAGCGCGGGAGTCAGCAGGAGCGTGATCGCCTTGCGGTCGCCGAGGACGGACTTCATTGGGGGCGCCCTTTCGAGAGCATGAGCGTTGTCGCTCCGGAGAGAAGGATGACGCCCCGGTGCAGCCTGTGTCCAGCTGCACCGGGGCGCGCGCGGATCAACCCTGGTCGAGCGCGTCCTGAACGGTGGTCATGAACTCTTCGGGAGTCATCTGCCCGGTCACCAGCAGAGCCGCGTTCGTCGACGAGATCGAGCTCGCCTTCGCGTTGAACAGGGCCTCGAACCACAGCACGCTGTCGGTCGACGTGTCGATGGTGTCCTTGATCGTCTGCGAGATCGCGGGCAGCTCGATGCTCGTGTCATCGGCCACGAAGCCGGTGATCTGGCCCTGCTTGAGCGCCTCGTTGCCGTAGTTCTCGGTGATGCACTTCAGCCAGTCGCCGACGCCGGATGTGTAGGTCTTCGCGCCGAAGGTGGCGGGCAGGCCGACATTGGACGGGTACTCCTCGATCGAGCCCGCGCCGCCGTCAACGGCGGGGAAGGGCATGAAGCCGACGTTGTCGGCCCCGATCGTGTTCGCGTCGCTGTTGATGTTGCCCAGCAGCCAGCTGCCCATGTAGATCATCGCGGCCTTGCCGGTGAGGAACTCGTTCGAGGCGGCGTCGTAGTCGAGGGACGCCACGTTGTCGCCGAAGTATCCCTGTGCGCCGAGGTCTGCGATCGCCTGTGCGGCCTCGACGTACTCGGGGTCGGTGAGCTTCGCGTCCCCGTCGGCGACCTTCTGCAGGGCGTCCGCGCCGAGGGTGCGGAACAGGTAGCCGCTGACCAGTCGGGTGAGCGGCCAGCCCTGCTCGCCGGATGCGGCGAACGCGGTCAGCCCGGCAGCCTTGGCCTCGCCGGCCACGGTCAGCAGGTCATCCCAGGTCTCGGGGACGGCCCAGCCGTTCTCCTCGAAGATCGCCTTGTTGTAGAAGATGCCCTCGATGTTGTACTGGAACGGCAGGAAGTTGAACGCGCCACCGTAGAGCTTCTCGATCGTCGACGCCGCGCCGTCCGAGATCTTGTCGCGGACACCGAGGTCGGTGAGGGCCTCGTCGAAGTCGAGCAGGTAGCCGGCATCCCAGAGCTTCGCGCCCTCAGCCGGGTTGCCACCGGCGGAGAACATCGGCGGCAGTCCATCCTGGGTCGCGAGCAGCTGCACCTGAGCATCGAGGTCGGCCTGCGGGATCGAGTTGATCTCGAGCGGCATCGCGTCGTTCTCGTCCGAGCACACGTCGTCGGCGAGCGCCTGCAGGATCGGCTCGGTCGTGGTGTTCTCGGCGTTCTTCAGGAACTCGAGCGTCGCCGGGTCTTCGCCGGAGCCGCCATCGCCGCCGCCGGAGCAGCCTGCGAGGACGAGCACGCCGACGCCGGCGAGGGCGAGGGTGCTGATCAGGGGCTTCCGAAGTCGCCGCGCTGTTGCTGTGGACACAATTCCTCCTTGAAAAGTGACGTCCTCGTTGAGACGTTTCAATGGGGATGGTAGATCAGAACGAGGACGGCTGTCAAGAGAATTGAAACGTCACAAATTGGTAACGCCTGTCGCCCCATGCCGCAGCTCAGTACTCGGTGACCATCGGGCGGCCGTCGAGGTGGGCGATCATGTTCAGCACCAGGAAGTTCCAGTTCTGGAACCCCTTGGTCATGATCGGCTCGCCGCTGTCGGGGTGGTAGTACTCGTGCAGGCTGCCGTTGGCGTCCATGTCCTGTCCGAACAGCCGCACGGTCTTCTCGGCGAGTTCGCGTGCGTCGTCGGTGAATCCGTACTTGAGCAGCCCGCGGAAGACCAGGTAGTTGCTGATCCCCCAGATCGGCCCGAGCCAGTTCGACGGGTTGTTCGACGCGCGCAGGTCGTACATCTTCTCGAGGCGGGACAGGGTCCGCACGCCGTACGTGGCGTTGAAGGTGCGCGCGTCGAGGTACCTTTCCCGCATCCGCTCCGCCTGCTCGTGAGAGGCGAAGCCGGCCCACAGCGGGAGGAAGCTCGACCAGCTGTCGACACGCAGGAGCAGGGTCGACCAGCGGCGCGGCGCCCCGCTGTGCAGCCAGTCGTCCTCGTCGATCGGCCGCAGATTGAGATCGACGCTGTAGAACGTGCCGTCCCGCTCGTCCCAGCAGTGGGTGTTGACCGCATCCGCCAGGTTCTGCGCGCGCCCGCGCCAGCGGTTGGCCTCGACCTGCCGGCCGGACTCCTCGAGGAGATACCCGTAGGCGAGCAGCTCGCGGTAGAGCAGGCAGTTGAGGTAGATCGATGCCGTGCTCTTCTCGGGCCGGTAGTAGACCGAGGGGTCGTTGTCGACGCCGACGGCGAAGTCGGTCTGCCAGAAGGCGAGGCCGGTCTCCTCGTGCACGTGGCTCTCGAGGTAGCGCTGCAGGAACAGCCCCAGGGTGTCGATGTGCGCCTGCAGCCACTCGACGTCGCCTCGCCGCTGGGCGATCATCGCGGCGTGCTGGGCGAGCACCGGCTTATGCATGTTCTCCGAGAAGTCGCCGGTGCGGCCGGCATCCCGATGAGTCAGCGGCCCTTCGGGCTTGAGCTGGATCGGCATCACACCGTCGGCATCGGTGTGATCGAGGAAGTTGAGGATGCACCCCTCCTCGTAGGCGAAGAAATGCCCCTTGCGGTCGGTGTCGGCCTCGACCTGCCCCAGCACCGCGCTGATGAACCACGAGTCCCAGTCCCAGAGCGCGGAGGAGTAGTACGGCGAATCGGGCGTGCTCGGAACCGTGTACGGGTGGGTCAGGATTCCGGCGGGCTCGCGCATCATCTGCTCGCAGCTCTGGCGGATGTCCTCTTCGAGCAGGCGCTTCCAGCGCTCCAGCATCATTGCTCCTCTGGTGGATCGGGGGCGGCTCCGACAGTCTGACATTGAAACGTTCCGAAGCGCCAGCGCGCGGCATCCCGACCTGTTGTACAGTCTTGTTCAATGCGCACCGCTGCGCGGGGGAAGGCGTGGGGATGTCCAGGGTCGGGATTCGCGAGGTCGCCGCGCACGCCGGTGTCGCGGTCGGCACGGTCTCGCACTACCTGAATCACCCCGATAAGGTCTCGACCGAGAAGGCCGACCGCATCCGTGCGTCGATCGAAACGCTCGGGTTCGTGCCGAGCAACGCCGGGCGTCAACTGCGCCTGGGCATCAGCACCGTGATCGGCTACATCGCTCCCGACGTGAGCAACCCCTACTTCGCCGAGATCGCCGAGAGCGTGGAGCGCCGGGCCTCGGACTTCGGGGTCAGCGTGTTCCTCGCGAACTCGCACCGCAGCAAGGAGCGCGAAGACGCCTACCTGCGCGTCTTCGAGCAGCATCAGGTACGCGGCCTGATCGTCTCGTCGCACCTGCCCATCGAGGACCGCCTCGCGGCGGTTCGCAGTCGCGGAACCCCGTCGGTGCTCGTGGGGCAGGCCGCGCGCTCGCACGATCAGGCGTCCGTCTCGCTCGATGACGTCGACGGCGGACGCCAGGCGATGGAGCACCTCTTGAGCGTGGGATGCCGCCGCATCGCGTTCGTCGGCGGGCCGCTCGGCATTCCCCAGGTGGCCGATCGCCTGGCGGGGGCCAGCGAAGCCGTCAGCGCGTTCGGCGCGGGAGTGACCCTGGAGGTCATCAATCAGCCCGACCGCACCATCCGCGGGGGTCGCGAGATCGCCGCCACCCTGGTCGCGCGTCCAGCCGATCAGCGGCCCGACGGCATCTTCGCGGTCAACGACCTGCTCGCGCTCGGCATGCTGCAGACCCTCGTCTCCGAAGGGGTCCGCGTTCCCGAGGAGCTCGCCCTCGTGGGCTACGACGACACCGAGTTCTCGGAGGCATCCATCATTCCCCTCAGCACGATCCGCGGTCGTCACGAGGGCTTCGGGGTCGCGGTCGTCGATCTGCTGTTCGACGTGATCGAAGACAGCTCGACGGCGTCCCGGCACCGCGTGTTCAAGCCCGAGCTCGTCGCCCGCGCCAGCACGCTGGGATTCGTGCCCCGATGACCGCGAACATCCGCGACGTCGCCGAGCGGGCAGGAGTGTCGGTGGGCACCGTCTCGAACGTGCTCAACCACCGCGAGAAGGTGTCGCCGGATGCCGTCCGCCGCGTGCGCGAGGCGATCGAGCACCTGGGCTATGTGCGCAACGACGCCGCACGGCAGCTGCGGGTGGGGCGCAGCTCGACGGTCGGGCTGGTCGTGCTCGATGTGCGCAACCCGTTCTTCACCGACCTCGCGCGGGGAGCCGAGAGCGAGGCCGCTCGGCACGGGCTGTCGGTCATCCTCGGCAACAGCGATGAGGACGTCGAGCGCGAGTCCGGCTACCTCGACCTGTTCGAGGAGCAGCGGGTGCGCGGCATCCTGATCTCGCCCTACCGCGAGGTCGGGCCGCAGCTGCGGCGCCTGCGCTCCCGTGGGACGCCCACGGTGCTGGTCGACCGCCGCAGTGAGGACGACCAGTTCAGCTCGGTCAGCGTCGACGATGAGCTCGGCGGCTGGCTGGCCGCGAACCATCTGATCGAGACCGGACGGCGTCGCATCCTGTTCACCGGCGGTCCTTTCGACATCCGGCAGATCGTCGACCGGCAGACCGGCGCCCGGCGGGCCGTCGACGACGCCGCGGGCGTGACGTTCGAGACCGTTCCGACACCTGCCGCGAGCGTCGCCGACGGGCGCGCGACCGGCGAGGCGATCGCTGCCCGCCCGCCGGAGGATCGCCCCGACGCGGTGTTCGCCGCGAACGACCTCATCGCGATGGGGGTGCTGCAGGGGCTGGCACGCCACGGCATCCGCGTGCCTGAGGAGATCGCGATCATCGGCTTCGACGACATCGACTTCGCATCTGCCGCCGTCGTGCCGCTCTCTTCGGTGCGGCAGCCGAGCCAGCTCATGGGCGAGACCGCGCTGCGCATCCTGCTCTCCGAGATCGACGACCCCGACAGCCCGGCGCAGCAGGTCGTGTTCGAACCGGAGCTCGTGGTGCGGGCCTCGACGGCCCCGGCGGCGTAGCCCCGCTTGCTTGGCGAACTCCGTCACAACAGCTGTCTGGGACGACGGAACGCGCCACCTGAAGTGCTCGCCCGCGCGCTCAGTTGGCGGAATCGGTCGCTTCGGCGGCGGCACCGAGGAAATCGGGTCAACTCGCCAAAGCCGTGCACTCGGCCACGTGGCATACTGCCCCGGTGCCCGACATCGAGATGGCCCGGATCGCGCCCGGCACGGTCGCGCTGCATGACGCACGGCTGAAGCGGCGGTGGAGCGTCGAGCTGGAGGCGTTCGAGATCGGCGTGTTCGCTGTCACGCAGGAGCAGCTGGCCGAGCTCATCGGCGAGTCGGCGTCGCATCCGCGCCGGCCGGCGACCGATGTCAGCTGGCTGCGCGCGATCCGGTTCTGCAATGCGGCATCCGAATGGGAGGGACTCGACCCGGCGTACACGTTCGAGGGGGAGGACGTCACCTGGCACGTCGATGCTGACGGGTATCGCCTGCCGACCGAGGCCGAGTGGGAGTACGCGTGCCGCGCGGGCTCCACCGCACCGCACTACGGTCCGCTCGCCGAGGTGGCGTGGACCGGCGCCGACGGCGTGACCTCTCCGCAGAACGTGGGCGGCAAGCTGCCCAACCTGAACGGGCTGTTCGACACCCTGGGCAACGCATGGGAGTGGTGCTGGGACCTGCTCGATCCTGCGCGGTACGACGCGTACCGCGTCTTTCGCGGAGGCGGCTACGCCGACGACGCGTGGAGCGTCCGCGCGTCCACCCGCCGGGGAGGGGCGCCGCGTATGCATCACGAGGACGTGGGCTTTCGCGTTGCGCGCGGAGGCTTCGACGCGACGGATGCCGCGCAGGGCTGGTCGGCGCGGGCCGATCGCGAGCGGGCCGAGGTGGAGGGACCGCTGCCGCCGGGCTGGACGCCGAAGCGCTGATGCGAAAGGGCGCGCCCGGCCCGGAGGCCGAGCGCGCCCGCGGCGGTCAGAGCGGTCAGGCGGTGCTTGTCGTACGTGTCATAGCCCAAGCCGAGGATCACCTAGCCGATGAAAACGGCTACCGCGCGGCCACGCTCGCCAGGAACGCCAGCAGATAGGTGCGCGAGTTGGCGTCGTCGATCGGCAACTCCGGGTCGGCCTGAGCCTGTGTGAGCGCATCGTCGGCGGCGTCCGAGCCCCGCAGGGCCGCGTACATGAGCAGGTAATCGCCGAACTGCACGTCGTAGCCCAGCGCCGCGCCCTCGTCGAGGTTCTCCGTGATGCGCTCGGCATCTCCCGAGAGGTAGGTCGAGGCGGGCGACATCGGGATCAACTGGATGCCGAGCTTGGCGGCCGGCTCCGCGCTGAACCACGTGGCGTAGTCGCGCTTGCTGCCCCAGTTGAGCGCCACGATGGAGTGGTCGTATCCGTCATACACGCTCTGCTCCTGATCGAATCCCACCCAGTACGCCTGGGCGGTGGCAGCTTCATTCGCGAGCATCCACCGCGCCTCATCGGCGAGCGGATCGTTGCCGGTGACGTCTGCCCAGAGGGCGAGTCCGTTCCAGGCGGCGACCGCCTCGGAGCTGGACTCCTGGTTGTTGCCGTCGCGGAACGGCACATACCCGGAGGCCCACGAGTGGCCGGCATAGGCGTCGAATGCTCGTTGGTCGGGGAAGAACGAGCTGCCGCCGTCGGTGGCCAGATCAGCGGCGACGAGGTCCATGACGGGCTGCAGGCGCTGCTGGAGCGACGGATCGTCCTTCACCGCGATCGCGGCCGCGTAGAGCAGGTACCCGTAGTGGAAGTGATGGTCGTTGAACTCATCGGAGCCGAACGAGGCCACCTTGCCGACGATGCCCTTGGCTTCGGGGTCGTAGACGAAGCAGCGCGTCGACTCGGTCGCGCACCGGTCGGCGGTGGTCCAGTCGGTGAGCGCGTCCACCAGACGCGTGCGCGCGATCTCGGCGGCGTCGTCCTCACCGAGCTGCGTGGCGATCTGCAGCAGATTCGCCAGCCGGTACAGAGCCTTGCCCCCGAAGTACGTGTCGTCGGGCAGCTCTTCGGGCGCGTCGACGTCCAGCGCGAGCTGGGCGCGGATCGACTCGAGAGTGGAGTCGGAGACGCCATCGAGCGCCAGGGCGCCGGCGGGATCGACCGTCGGCGCGGACCACGCGAGCTCGCGGCCCGCGCAGAGGTGCATCGTGCCGTAGACGGACTCGTACGTGCCGAGGTCGCACGCGTCCGCATCGGGTGCGGCGAGCGCGTCGTACTGATGCGGAAGCACGGCCAGGAGAGTGTCATCGGATCCCTCGGTGGCGTAGGCGAGGGATGTGGTCGCCTCGCCGTCCGAAAGGGCGGAGGCGGCGGTGACGCCGGTGACCGGGTTCGCCGAGGCGGCGAGCTCGTCGGCCGTGCTGCCCTCGGGCACCGCGAACCACGTCACGGTGTCGCCGCTCTTCAGGCTCAGCCGGCTGCCGTCCACCGAGGCATCGCCGACCATGCCGTACTCGCGGTCGGCGACCGTCGTGCGGAAGACGCCGTTCTCGGATGCCGGCGAGGGAGGCGTGGTGAGGCTGATGGTCGTCGCCGCCTCCGCTGTGAAGGACACGAGCGGCGAACCCTCGGCCACGATGACCGTGCCGAGAGCGGTGCCCGCGGCATCCGTCAGCTCGATCGTGACGGAGGCGTCGTCGTACGCCACGACCGTCGGCGTGACGGCGGTCGGGAACGCGGCAGAGACATCCGCGCTGGGACCGGCCGCGATCGTGTCGGCGCCGCTCTCTACGACCGGCACCCCGAATTCGAAACCGGCTCCGGTCAGGTTGAACGCCAGCGGCAGCGGAAAGACCGGCTGCGGCGCATCGCCGAAGACGAGTCCCGAGAACCATTTGTTCGTGGGCGGAATGAGGCCGTCCGCCAGGCGCATCGTCGGCAGGGGGGCCACCGACTCCTCCGGAAGCTGCGCGATCGCGTCCGACACGGCGTCGTCGGGGAAGACGGCGTCGCCGGCCGGCGCTGACGAGGGCTGTGCGGTGCAGGCGCTCGCGGTGACCAGGAGGGCGCCGAGCAGGACGGTGGTGACGATCGGGCGGGCTCGCATCAGACTCCGATCTGCTCGAGGAACTGGCGGAAGGCGCTCTTGACCCCGGCCAGCGGGCCCTCTTCCGTGAGGTGGAGGATCGCGGTGACGGGTGTGCCCGATGCGATCAGGCCGCCGGCGCCCCCCATCACGAGTTCGCTGCTGGCGATGGTGAGGTCGGCGTCGGCCTGTCCGTCGACCGTGCTCACGCGGATGTCGGTGACCTCACCCTCGACCCGGGAGTGGTCAGGCAGGATCAGCTCGACGCGCGCGCCCTTCTCGACGCGAGCGAAGTTGTAGGGCTCGAGCCGGAACTCGGCGCTGACGTACATTCCCTCCCCGCGGTCGATCGTCGCCAGTGCCTGCCCGGCGGCGACGAAGCCGCCCACGCCGGCGTCGACCTTCGAGATCACACCGCTCTCGGTGGCCAGCAGCGACAGCATCCCGTCGTCGGTCACCGCGTAGGCGGTGCTCGTGGGAACGCTGATCGTCGTGCTGCTGAGCGCCTGGGTGAGCGCAGGGCTCTGGATTGTCATGAGCGGCTGGCCCTGGACGACTTCGTCGCCCTGCTTGACGGTCTGCTCCACAACCGTGCCGGGATAGTCCGAGCCGATCGAGTACGACAGCGCCTGGATGGATGCCGAGGAGGAGGCGACTTGGCTCTCGCGCTGGTTGAGGATGATCGTCGCGGCAGCGAC
The DNA here is from genome assembly GCA_963781135.1 of uncultured Actinomycetota bacterium. GTDB lineage: Bacteria > Actinomycetota > Actinomycetes > Actinomycetales > Microbacteriaceae > Microbacterium. Next base: position 374,881 of record CAWADY010000009.1, read on the forward strand.
GGTGACGAGCACGACCAGCAGGCCGCTGAGGAGTTTGAGGCGATTGATCCAGGTCATGCGATGCGCCCTTCGGAGAGGTCGTTGAGTGTCGTGAGTTCGGATGCCGGGGCGGGCCGGCTGCGGTCGGTGCGCAGGTCGGTCGAGCGCAGGGCGCGCCGCGTGGCGAACGCCAACTGGGGTTCGAGTGCCGGCGAGGTCGTGCGGTCGGTCGTCAGGCCGGGGCGCGGTGCGTCGACCGGAGCCTGCGTCGGCTGCGCGGTGCGGCCAGGCGCTTGCGCTCTCGTCGGGCCGCGGCCTTCGCGCGATGCGACTCGCGGAACGCGGCGGCGATGAACACGCCGATCACGATCGTGTTCGTCACGTTCCAGGCGGTGGCGAGCGTCAGGTTCTGGTGCCCGATGTCTTTGCTGATCGCGACGAAAGAGGTCAGCAGCAGAAACGCGAAGACCATGACCTGCGGGATCATGAAGTTGAACGGCGAGGAGCGCCTGCCGCTTCCGCCCGTGACATGCCATTTCTGCTCACGGCCCGAGAAGACGTTCAGCAGCGCGGCGATGTAGATCGGGAACGACACGGTCGCCAGCACCAGCGTCTCGATGCGGAACGAGCCCATCGTGTGGAAGGCCAGCAGCATCTGCAGTCCGTAGAAGCCCGCGTAGAACAGGAACCACGTGAGCGGCGTCACGGTGAGGTCGACCGGGTGCAGGTCGAAGAAGATCTCCAGCGGCGGCACCATCAGCAGCAGGAAGGGTGTGATTCCGGCGAAATAGTGCGTGGCCGTGACCGTGTACTGCAGGCGCTGATCGAGCGAGAGGCGCGTGCGCGGGCTCAGCGGGTTGCGCTGCATCAGGATCTCGAAGCCGCCGGACGCCCAGCGCATCTGCTGCTTGGTGTAGTCCTCGACGGTCTCGGGGGCGTCGCCGACGGCGAGGGTCACCGGGATGTAGATCGAGCGCCATCCGCGCTCGTGCAGCTCGAGCGAAGTCCACACGTCCTCGGACTTGGAGTCGGTGTTCATTCCCCCGATGTCCTCGATCGCCGAGCGGCGGAAGACGACGTTCGTGCCGACGCAGAACGCCGCGTTGAAGCGGTTGCGGCCCGGCTGGATGAACCGGTAGAAGACCGACTGCATGAACCCGGCGCCGCGCGAGACGAGGTTGTTCATGTTCCCGTAGGCCTGCGGCGTCTGCACGAATGCGACGTCGTCGTCGATGAAGAACGGCACGGTCTCGTAGAGGAAGTCGGGTTTCGGCACGAAGTCCGCGTCGAAGATCGCGAAGTACTCGCCCTTGGCGAGGGTGAGGGCGTGATTGATGTTGCCCGCCTTCGCGCCGTTGCCCGACAACCGTCGGACGTAGTTCGCGCCGAGTTCGGCGGCGAGATCACGCACCTCGTCGGATCGGCCGTCGTCGAGGATCCACGTCGTGTGCTCGCCGCGCAGCGCCAGGGCCGCCACCGCTGTCTCACGGATCTTCGCGAGGTCCTCACCGTAGACGGTGATGAACACATCGACGGCGATCTGCTTCTCGCCGATGAACATGGGCCAGCGCTCGGGTGAGTCCGCCAGTCCCCGACGGTCGGCCAGGCCGCCGTCGAACAGCCGCTCCTGCGCGTGATGGAAGGTGAACCCACGAGGATCCTGACCCCCGGCGAGGATCGTCCACATCGACACCAGCGCCTGCGAGACCAGCACGACCTCGGCGACGATGACGAGCGAATACGGAAGCCAGTCGCCGCGGTTCTCGGGGTTGAACAGGAACAGCGTGTAGGCCAGCACGCCCACGGTCGCCACGAGCACGAACAGGCTGAGCGTGGGGGACTGGGCGGCCTTGTTCTCGGTCGCCCGCGCGAGCGGCTCGGCGTCGGTGCGACGGGGGCCTCGGTACAGGCGGTCGGTGAGGGTGGTCACGCGTGGGCCCTCCGGGAAGTGAGGATGTCGTTCGGGTGCACAGCGGTCACAGAGGCTCCGGGTTCTGACGTGTCACGACGCGGGTGAGTCGTGACGGACGGTCGGGATCGGGGACGGTGCGACAGCGCAGAGGCACTCGGATGTGCCCGGCTCTCGCTCGGAGGTGGGTGCGTCTCGGCACCGGCGGGGTGGGTCGTCCTTCGCAACGGACCGGACCCGAGCGGTACCGGCCTTCTGATGGGGCCGAGATCACGCGCTCTTGTTCGAGCCTGAAGGTTCGGGTGCCGAATCGCAAACGCGGCGGGGCCCTTGCGCGATCGCCGAGCACGTGTTATCGCGCGCGAGGTCGCTGTTCTGATCGCATCGCGGCGATCAATGCGACACGGGCCGCCACCGGCGCTGAGGGCGCGGCATCCGCAAGACTCGTCGCATGACCGTCTTCGATCACCTCGGCATCACGATCGAGGATCTCGACCGCTCCATCGCTCAGTTCGATCCGCTGATGCAGGCTCTCGGGTTCGACCGCACCGACGCGGTCGGCTCTGTCGCGTGGTACCGGGAGGGCGAAGTGGAGCTGATCCTGTTCGCCGCGCGTGAGGCGCAGACAGGCCCGCACGTGCACGGGCGGGTCGGATGGCAGCACCTCGCATTCGCCGTCGATTCACCGGCCGAGGTCGACCGGCTGCACGCGATCGCGATCGGCGCCGGATGGTCGGCCGTGCGCGACCCGAAACCGTACCCGCGATTCAACGATCGCTACTACGCGTCGTTCGTGGAAGACGACAACGGGATCCGGCTCGAGTTCATGTACAACCCGCCGCACGACTGACGGCCGCGTTACCGGCCGAGGGTCCCGGCGATCTCGTCGAGGACGGACTCGCTGCCGGCGTACAGTCCCTCGTCGCGCGGCCAGTGGGCGACGACATCGGTGAAACCCAGGGATGCCGCACGCCCCACGGCATCTTCGTACGAGGCCGCGCTGTCGAGTGAATAGCCGAAGTCATTGTCGAGCGAAACGACCCGGCTGAAGTCGCCCTCGCGGCCGGATGCGGCGAACTCGTCGTCGAATCGCCGGGCCAGCACGGCCAGACCCGCCCACCAGGCTTCTCGATCCTCTTCGGGGCCGCCCGTCGTGATCCATCCGTCGCCGCGGGTCGCCGCGTACCTGATGGCCTTGGGCCCGTTTCCGGCGATCAGAAGCGGGGCGCGGGGCTCGTGCGCCGGCGCGCCCACCATGCGAGCGTTGTGAGCGGTGTACCAATCACCCGAGAACGAGATGCCGCCCGATCCGGGCTGCTCGAATCGCAGCAGGGCATCCAGGCCGTCGACGAACTCGACGAATCGGGCATGCCGCTCGCGCGGAGTCAGCGGCGGCTGGCCGAGCACCTCGGCATCGAAGCCGGTGCCGCCCGATCCGACTCCGATCAGGAGGCGTCCGCCCGAGATGTCATCCAGGGTGGCGAGCTCCTTGGCGAACGGAACCGGGTGGCGGAAGTTCGGGCTCGCCACGAACAGACCGAGACCGATGCGGCTCGTGACGGTCGCGGCGGCCGTCAGAGTCGGGATCGTCGCGTGCCAGCGCTGATCGGCCAGGCCGCGCCACGAGAGGTGGTCATAGGTCCATGCGTGATCGAATCCGTACTCCTCGGCCTGTCGCCAACGCCGTGCGGCAGCCGGCCAGTCGGTCTGCGGAAGGATGACGATTCCGTGTCTCACCTCAGCCACGGTACGCGCCGCGTCAGTGTTCTCGCGCGACGCGGCTGAACGACAGCGGCTCGAGGTGCACGGCCGTCGAGCGGTCCTCGATCAGCACCGTGAGTTTGCGCGGCACGCGGTCGAGGTTCGCGATCAGCACGACGTCGCCGTCGTCGCGGTGGGCGCCGACAGCCCAGATCAGTCCATCCGGACTGTCACCCCACAGCAGCTGTGCGTCGGGGTCGGCCAGTTCGCCGAGCGCTTCGAACGCATCGATTGACGGGGAAAGGCGCACCCGATGCGGAGCGGATGCCGCGCTCGCCCCACTCCTCGAAATACGCGATGCTCGCAACGCCGGGCACCGCGAGGGCGGCCGCGCTCGCGATCGTCCAGGCCGCCAGCTCGGGTGCCGACTGGCGCGGGTCGGCGGCGCCTGTGAACTCCGCGCCGTAACCCTGCTCGAGGTCATCGCGCGTCGGCAGCGTCGGCGGCGTGGTCGCGACGTCGTTGAACCGGGGCCTCAGCGTCACGGGCCCGACGTGCACGGGCAGCCCGTCTGCGAGTGCGACCGCCTGCTGCGCGATCGTGCGCTGAACCGAGACCGACTCGACGAGCTGCTCGGTGCCGAGTGAGTGGAAGAGCGGGGTCGTGCTGAACGCGACGCCGTCGACATCGCGCGGGATGGTGTCCCATTCGCGATTCAGCTCGGTGAAGTGCGCGCGCGAGCCCGCGATGATCGGAGCGCGAACGCCGGCGGCTTTCAGAGCCGCGCGCAGCGCTGCCAGGACGGCGGCATCCGTCACGTGCAGCTCGGCCTCGAACACGCCGATGCGGACGATGCCGGGCATCGCAGCCACCGCGGCCAGCGCCGCCGCCAGAGCGTCGAACGGCGCGCCGGCCGAAGCGATCACCCGCACGTCGAGCGGGGCGCCGGACCCCGCGGCGCGCGTGAGCGCAGCGGGCCAGTTCGGCGTTCGCAGGTCGAGTTCGACGAGCACGGCGTCCGGCTTCGGCCCGCGGCTCGGCGGGGGCGGGATCGGGTGCGGTCGCCGCGCCCAGCCCGAGTTCGAACACTGGGCCGCCCAGCCGCGAGTCGCACGAGGTCGGGGTCAGGGCTCGATGCCGGATGCCGTGATCTCGCGCACGTCGATCTGCACGCTCTGACGGACACGATCGCCGGCGGCGATCGTGTACGGGAACGGGATCGCGAGCGGTCGGCTGTACGTCTTGTAGGAGGCGTCCGACCAGTTGCGCTGGTCTTCCATCTCGAACACGTCGCCGTCGAACGCGACAGACACCTCCGACCCGGCGTGCAGCCACGACAGCTGCGCGATCTCGAGCACCGGCTGATCGGGGCTGATCGCCCGCGGGAAGCAGACCTCCTCGGTCGTGCCGTCGGTGTGCGTCACCCGCAGCGCCTCGCCCGCGAGCTGGGGCGGATGCAGCACCACGAGTCCCGTGCGGTTCGTGGCGAATTCGCGCTCGGACTCCAGGTCGGCGATCACCACGAGACGGCTGCCGCGCGCCTCGATGCGGACGACCCCGCGAAAGCTCGAGTCGAGGCCCGTCGAACGCACGTGCAGCGTGAGAGTGGAGCCCGAATCCTTCACCCGGTCGACGACGAGTTCGGCCGTGTCCCAGTTGCGGTCGCGCACCACCGCGCGCACGGAGCGCAGCACCGGCCGGCCGTCGAAGGCGATATCGGCGATCTCGTCACCGCGCAGTTCGAACGACCACGCACCGCTCCGCCACGTCGGAGACTCGGTGAACCAGGTCATGTCAGGCGAGTCTGTCAGACGAGCGCAGCTCAAAGCGTGGTCATGCCGCCGTCGACCGCGAACAGCGCACCCGTCGCGAACTCCGCGTCGTCGCTCGCGAGGAACACCATGATCCCCTCGACGTCGGCGGGTGAGCCCGCGCGACCCAGCGGGATGCGGCCGATGATCGCCGCGCGCGAGGTGGGATCCGACGAGATCGCCGTCACGAGCGAGGTCTCGGTGTAGCCGGGCACGACGGTGTTCACGCGAATGCCGCGATCGGCATATGCCGCCGCGACCGTGCGAGCGAGACCATGGATGCCGGCCTTCGACGCACTGTACGCGGTGAAGTCCCTGCCCTCGCCGTTGAGTCCGGTCGGGCTTCCGGTGAGGATGATCGACCCGCGGGTGCCCGATGCGAGCATCGAGCGCAGCGCGTGCTTGACCGTGAGGAACGTTCCGGTGAGGTTGATGTCGATCGTGCGCTTCCACACGTCGAGATCGAGCTCCGCGGCGGCGGCATCGTGACCGAACAGCTGCACGCCGGCGTTGGCGACCACGACGTCGGGTGCCCAGCCCTCGGCGCCGAGCAGACCGAAGGCGGCTTCGACGGACGCTTCGTCGGAGATGTCCATCACCGACGCCCGGGCCGCGTCCCCGATCTGCTCGGCGGCGCGCTCAGCGGCGGCGGCATCGCGGTCGGCGATCACGACGCGAGCACCCTCACGCGCGAAGCGCGCAGCGACGGCGTAGCCGATGCCGGTTCCGGCGCCCGTGACGAGCGCGGTCTTTCCTTCGAGCCTGCTCATGGATAGGTCCTAACGCTCGATGTGCTCGAGGTGCAGCATCCGCGCGAGGTTCTTGTCGAGCTCGTCGTCGCGGAAGATCTTCTTCCAGTCGTCCTTGATGATGCTCTCGCGGCCGTAGTCCATCGCGATCAGGCAGGCATCGCTGAACGGGTTGTCGCCGCGCAGGCCGTTGGCGAGGGCGACCTGCGTGTGGCCGTAGAGGATGCTGCGGGCCGCGGCCTCGGGAACGCCCATCGTGTTGATGGTCTCTTCGAGCGCTTCGTTCAGGAGCGCGCCGATCATGCACGCGACCGTCTCGACCAGAGTCGGTTCGAGCTGGGCGAGCTGCTTGATCGTGACGAAGTGCACGTCGATGATCGGGGCGTAGATCGCGCGCACGGTGGCTTCGACGGTTGCGGCCTTGGCCGGGTCGTCGGACTCGACGGCCGCGATGGCGTCCTGAGGGGCGGCGATGCCGCCGAACGTGTCGGCCCACTCCTCCGGGGTCTGGCGCTGCAGGAAGATCGACGGGTGGCACGGGTGCGCGACGGCGCGCACGACGTCCTCGCGGTCGGTCAGCAGGCCCGCATAGGCGGCGGCCGGGTCGAGCGTGAGCGCGATCGCACCGGACTTCATCTGGGGGACGAGGTCGGCGGTCACCGAGGCGAGGGCCAGGTCGGGCACGGCGAACACGACGATGTCGGCGTCGGCGACCGCGGCGGCGGCATCCGTCAGCTCGCGCCCGGCGTCGATCGTGCGCTGGGCGCCCGCGGGGGAGTTCTCGACGTAGGCGACGGTGTGGGCGGTCTTGGCGAGGTTGTTCGACACTCGCATGCCCATCTTGCCGCCGGCGCCGATGACGGCGATTCGGTAGGTCTCGGTCGTGGTGCTCATAGGGTGCTCCTCAGATACTCGATGGTGGTGCGGGTCCATTCCCGCTCGGTTCGGATGGTGGTCTCGGCGTCGCCCTGCCAGGGCAGCCAGTGCTCGACGATCTCGTTGACGCCGCGCTCGCGGGGCCGCACGGTTTCGAGCAGGTGGGGATAGTCGTGCAGGCCGGAGCCCATCGGCGCGCCGGAGTAGGTGAAGCCGACCCAGCCGTCCTGGCGAGCGAACGCGAAGTCCTTCACGTGGACGTTCGCGACCAGCGGTGCGGCGAGCTCGACCGCGTCGCGCGGACGCTCGAGGCGCGCGACGACGTTGCCGGGGTCGAGGCAGATGCCCAGCTGGGCGCTGCCGAACGAGTCGACCAGCCCCACGAGGTCGGCGGTGGCGATCTGCTCGTAGGTCTCGAGCGCGAGCGTGACGTCGGCGGCCTCGTACGCGGGCAGCGCGGCGCGGAGGTGCATCTCTGCCTCCTCGAGCGTCGGGCGGGAGTCGGGGCCGTAGAGCATGCTGCGCACCAGGCGGGCGTCGAAGACCTCGGCGAGCTGCAGGAAGCGCTCCAGGTGAGCGGGCTCGATGCCCTTCGTGCCGAGTTCGATCGTGAGCCCGAGGTCGCGGGCTGCGGATGCGGCATCCGCCAGTTCTGCGTCGGTCATGCGCTCGAGCGGCGCGTAGTCGCAGATCTGGAAGAGGTCGACTTCGAGGGCCCGGGTGGCCTCGAGCGCTCCGATGAGTGTCAACGGCTCGGGCGCGCGGTCGGAGTGCTGCCAGAAGAACGCGTACGTGCCGAGGCCGATCACGCGCCTGCCCCCGATCCCTGACCGTGAGACTTCATCTGCGCCTCGAGCCTGTGGGCATTACCCGCAGTCTCGAGGCCCTGTTGCAGTCTCACGGATGAGGGGGCGCGCAGCGCCGCGAGCGCGGCGGCCTCGTCGAGCACGGCGCCCAGGGCGGCGGGGTCGTGCGCGAAGCGGCCGAGGAACAGGCCGTCGACGGTGTCGCCGAGTTCGGTGAGCAGCCCGGGACCGGCCGAGCCGCCGTAGATCACCGAGCTGCCGGCGCGCTCGGGGTCGGACTCGAGGGCAGCCCGCAGTGCGAGGGTGACGGCGCTGATGTGCGCGGCGGGGGCGGGCGCGGGGGCTCCGATCGCCCAGACCGGCTCGTAGGCGACGATGACGGGTCCGGCGGGGGCACCGGCGAGGTCGGCCGAGAGCTGCGCGACGGTCGCGGTGGCGGCATCCGCCCTGTCGAGTCGCTCGGACTCGCCGATGCACAGCACCGGCGTGAGGCCGTTGCGCAGGGATGCTGCCGCCTTGGCGGCGGTGACCGCATCGGTCTCGCCGAAGAGCCTGCGCCGCTCGGCGTGGCCGATCTCGGCGAGCGTGACGCCGATCTCGGCGAGCTCGACCGCGCTCACCTCACCGGTGAAGGCGCCGGCGTCTTCGGTCGCGACATCCTGCGCGCCGATCCGCACCGGAGTTCCGGCGAACGCGGCCACGGCGGGGATCAGCTGCGGGTAGGTGGGGATCACGAACAGGCCGACGGCGCCCGACGTCACGGCATCGTGCCCGCGCACGAGTTCGGCGACGCGCGCGAACCAGTCCAGGGCCTCACGATGACCGAAGTACATCTTGAGGCTCACCCCCACCACGACCCGCGGCATCAGCAGCTGCCGGTGCTCTCGTACTCGCCGATCACGGCGACCTTCTCGGCGGATGCCGACGTCGGGTCGAAGCGGTAGGTGAGCCATTCGCGCACGAGGCGGCGGGCGAGTTCGATGCCGACGACGCGCTGGCCCATCGTGAGCACCTGGGCGTCGTTGGAGAGCACGCCGCGTTCGACCGAGTAGCTGTCGTGGGCGGTGACGGCACGGATGCCGGCGACCTTGTTCGCCGCGATCGCGACGCCGAGGCCGGTGCCGCAGATGAGCAGCGCACGATCGGCCTCGCCGGACGCGACGAGTTCGGCGGCGGCGATCGCGACGCGCGGGTAGGCGGTGTGCCCGTCGGCATCCACTCCCACATCGACGAGCGACGCGACGCCGGGGTTGGCGTCGAGGTCCTGCTTGAGGATCTCCTTGTAGTCGAATCCGGCGTCGTCGCTGCCGATCACGATGCGCAGTGCTTCCGTCATGTCAGTTCCTTTCGAGGACGGCGCCGACGGCCGTCGCGATGAGCGCGAGCGAGTGCGCGCCCGGGTCGGGGGTGCCGAGCGATTTCTCGGCATGCGGACGGGCGCGGCCCATGCGGGGGAGCAGATCGGCGGTGGATGCCGCGGCCCGGGTGGCCGCATCCGCCGCGATCGCCCACGCCGCGGCCAGGCTCGCACCGGAGTCGATCGCGTGGGTGAGTTCGACGCTGAACGGCACGAGCGCATCGACCAGCGTCTTGTCGCCGACCTCGGCCTTGCCGTAGGTCATGACGGACTGCACGCCGGCGGCGACGCCCGCGGCGACATCCGCTGCGGAGGGGGAGCCCTCGTCGCCGAGCTTGCCGGCGAGGCTCGCGAGGATCAGTCCCCACAGCGCGCCGGAGGTGCCGCCGGCGCGGTCCGACCACGCATCGGCGGCGCGGGCGAGTACGGTCTGTGCTCCGGCTCCGGCATCCCGCGCGGCGATCGCCGCATCGCGGGCGGCGTGCGATCCGCGCTGCATGCCGATGCCGTGGTCGCCGTCGCCGGCGATCGCGTCGAGGCGACCGAGCTCTTCGACGTGCGTGTCGATCGTCGCCGCGATGGTCTCGACTGCCGCCGCCACGGTCGTGGCGACGGCGCGCGACGCTTCGTCGGAGGGCGGGACGGCTTCGGCTTCGGCCGCGACGTCGGCGGCGGCATCCGCCTGCGCGACCTGCGCGACCGAGCCGCGACGGTAGGCAGGGGTGTCGACGGGGGTGTCCCACAGGTCTTCGAGTTCGGGCTCGAGCCAGAAGAGGGTGAGCGAGGTGCCGGCCATGTCGAAGCTCGTGCAGTACTCGCCCACGTGCGGGTCGACCGGCTCGATGCCGGCCTCGCGCAGCAGTTCTGCGATGCGGCGGTAGATGACGAACATCTCCTCGTACTTGAGCGAGCCGAGGCCGTTCAGGATCGGCACGACCCGTGCGCCCGCGATCTCGACGCCCTCGGGCACCTCGTCGAGCAGGCGCGAGACGAGCAGCTCGGCCAGTCCGTCGGCGGTGGGGATGTCGGTCTCGTCGATACCGGGTTCGCCGTGGATGCCGAGCCCGATCGCCATGCGACCCTCGGGCACCGAGAACAGCGGCTGCTCGGCGCCGGGCAGGGTGCAGCCGGTGAACGCGACACCGAACGAGCGGGTGCGCTCGTTCGCGAGCCGCGCGACGCGGGTCACACCGGCCAGGTCATAGCCCGCCTCGGCCGCCGCCGCGGCGACGCGGAAGACGGTGAGGTCGCCGGCGATGCCGCGGCGCTTGTGCTTCTCGGCAGGGGAGGCGCTGAAGATGTCATCGGTCACGGCGACGGTCTCGCACGCGATGCCCTCGGCTCGCAGTCGCTCCTGCGCGGCGTCGAAGTTCAGCACATCGCCCGCGTAGTTGCCGTACGAGAAGAACACCCCGCCGCCACGGTTCGCCGCCGACGCGACCGAGTGGATCTGCTGCGTCGAGGGCGACGCGAACAGGTTGCCCATCGCCGCGCCATGCGCGAGGCCCTGGCCGACCAGACCGCCGAACGCGGGGTAGTGCCCCGAGCCGCCGCCCACCACGACGGCGACCTGACCCTCGGGCACGACGGTGCTGCGCACCACGCCACCCGAGACCCTGCGCACGGAGCGCTCGTTGGCCGCGACGAACCCGGCGATCATCTCGTCGGCGAAGTCGGCCGGGTCGTTCCAGAGCCTCGTCACGGATGGGTCTCCTTCGCAACCAGTTCGTCGGCCGCAGCCAGACCGGCCGCGCTGACGGCGGCGCGGTTGCTGCGGGCGAGGAGGATCATCAGGATCGCCGAGACGAGCATGACGGCCCCGACGATCATCATCGGGATCTCGTAGCCGCCTGTCCAGTCCCGCACCGCGCCCGTGACGAACGGGGCGCTGAAGCCTGCCAGGTTGCCGACGGTGTTGATGAGCGCGACGCCCGCTGCCGCGGCGATTCCGGTGAGGAACTTCGTGGGCAGGGTCCAGAAGTTGGGCAGCGCCGAGAAGATCGCCATCGCCGTCAGGGTGATCACCGCGATCGTCGCGGCCGGAGAGCCCGCGAACAGGGCGAGCGGGATCGTGACCGCGCCGAGGAGGGCGGGGGCCACGATGTGCCACGTGCGCAGGCCCCGTCGCGAGGCGTCGCGCGACCAGAAGTACATCGCGATCGCGGCCGGCAGGTAGGGGATCGCCGTGATGAGCCCCTTCTGGAACGTGTCGAAGGTCTGACCGGTCTGCGCCTGGAACCCCTCGATGATCGTGGGCAGGAAGAACGCGAGCGCGTACAGGCCGTAGATGAAGCCGAAGTAGATGAACGAGAGCATCCAGACGCGGCCGCTGCCGAACGCGTACCGCACCGAGACGTGCTTCTCGGACTTCTCGGTGACCTTGCGCTCAGCGGCGTTCGCCTCGGTGAGCCAGGTCTGCTCCTCGGGGGTCAGCCACTTGGCGTCGCTCGGCTTGTCCTTCAGGTAGAACCAGGCGATGACGCCGACGATGATCGCGGGAATGGCGACGCCGAAGAACATGAACCGCCAGCCTTCGAGGCCGAAGAACACCTCGTCCTGCTGGATCAGCCAGCCGGCCAGGGGAGCGCCGATGACGGTCGTGAGGGGCTGGGCCAAGTAGAAGAGCATGAGGATGCGGCCGCGGTACTGCGAGGGAACCCAGAGGCTCAGGAACAGGATCGCGCCGGGGAAGAAGCCGGCCTCGGCGACGCCCAGAAGGAAGCGCAGGACGACGAGCTGCTCGAAGTTCTGCACCCAGGTGAACAGCAGCGCGACGATGCCCCAGCTCACCATGATGCGCGAGAGCCAGCGGCGCGCGCCGAACTTGTGCAGCGCGAGGTTCGAGGGCACTTCGAGCAGGATGTAGCCGATGAAGAACACGCCCGACGCGAAGCCGAACTGCGCGGCGCTCAGCGCGAGGTCCTCGTTCATGCCGTTGGGGGCGGCGAAGCCGATGGCGGTGCGGTCGAGGTAGTTGATGAAGAACATCAGCGCCACGAAGGGCACCAGACGCAGTGAGACCTTTCGAATGGCCGATTTCGCGACCGGCGACTCTACGCCGGTCACGACGGGGGTGTTGTCCACGTTGACTCCTGGGGGATCGTCTTTGATTCGTCGGCATCAGGTGCGTGCCTGAGACCATTTTGGCAAACCGGTTGACCAATTGCAAGGGTCAATTCTGACTCATGTCGCGCTAGGTTGTTCGCATGCCCGCCTTCCCCGACGACCGCTCCGCGGAGATCTCCGCGTCGCTGGGGGTGCTGCCGAGCGGCACACCGGTGTCGGAAGTGGCTCGTCGGCTCATGGATCTGTTCACCAGCGGATCGATCCAGCCGGGGACGCGTCTTCCCCCCGAACGTCACCTCGCCACCGTGCTGGGCGTCGGTCGGTCAGCGGTGCGCGAGGCGCTCGCGGCGCTCGAGATCCTCGGGATCGTCGACGTCCGGCCGGGATCGGGGACGTACCTGCGCGGCACGGCGAGCGAACTGCTGCCGCAGACCCTGCGGTGGGGCCTGCTCATCGGCCAGAAGAGCACCGCCGAGCTGCTCGAGCTCCGCTCAGGGCTCGAGATCTACGTCGCCCGCCTGGCGGCATCGCGGGCGACGGCTCCGAGCTGGAGGCGATTGCGGGCCGCTCGAGCGCATGCGAGCCGACGTCGGCAATCTCAAGGCGTTCGCGCGCGCTGATCTCGAGTTCCACAACGCCTCGCCGAGGCCGCCGGCAACAAGGTGCTCGTCGACCTGCTTCACGTCGTGCGCTCGTTGCTGCAGGTGTATGCGGATCGCGCGGTGCACGATGAGGCGGAGGCGCTGATCGCGATCGAGCAGCACGACGCCGTCTACCGAGCACTCGTCGCCGGCGACGAGGATGCCGCCGCATCCGCCATGGCCGTGCACATGGCGACCGCATCGGCGCGCCTCTCCGCTGATGTTGCCGCCCGCCGATTGCGTGACGCGCCTCAGTCCGGAAAGACGACGCCCTTCGTGAGGATGAAGCACCCCCAGGGCTGCGGCTCGAGGGTGTGGACGACCGCGTAGGCGGCGCGCGCTCTTTCGTAGAAGTCCAGACGCGGCACCACTCCCCATTCGATCGGCCGCGGATGTGCGGAGCGCGCCAGATGCAGGACGGCATCCTGTTCCGGCGTGGTTCGAGCCGCGTCGCCGTCCACCTCCATCCGCTCCAGCGGGTGCTCGACGAACTCGTCGAGGGGGAACACGCTGAGGATCGCCGCCATCGTGCGAACGACTCCCACCTCGCCCAGCCGCACCACGGGCCGGCCCGTCGATGCTGCGGGGTAGTTGCGGTCGACGAGCAGCAGCTGATCGCCGTGGCCCATCTCGTCGAGGATCTTCAGAAGCCGGCCGGTGAGCAGCGGGTCGATCCCTTTCAGCATGTGCGCTCCTGTCGTGTCGTGAGCAGGCCGACCAGAACGACATGCCGGCTCGCGGAATGCTAGCCGATCCGCCCCGCGTAACGGATTGAGAACATCGCCTGTGCGGGTTGCGGGAATGGCACCATCACGGCTAACGTCTCCCTGAATTGGTCAACCGGTCGACCGACGCTAGTTGCAAGGGAGCACTGCATGCCCGCTACGCCCGTCAAGAGGCGGACCCTCCGCCCGTGGATGATCGCGTTGGCTGTCGGTCTCGTGGTGCTCGTCGCGGCCGCCCTCAGCACGAAGATCGTGACGGTTCAGGATGCCGAGGCGGCCGAGAGCGTCGGTCGCTTCGACCCCGTCGAGTACGCGGATGCACGGTTCGACAGCGAGATCGTGCCGCAGATCGAAGAGGAAGCAGTCGACCTCGCCAGTCTCCTGCAGGATCTCGACGGCGGTGCGGACGAAGGCGACTTCGGGAACACCCCCGGTGCTGGCAGCTCGTACAGCTTCCCGGTGGAGTTCACCGGGACCGCGGGCGCTCCGAACGGATCGATCCTCCCGGTCGTGGTCGAGGGTGTGCCCGGCGAGGTCACCGTTCAGGTGCAGATCGGCCCGGCCATCAACGGCACGGCCCTGCGTGACGTCACCGGCACCGTGTCCTTCAACGAGTTCACCAATCAGCTGGAGTTCCAGGAAGTGGCGACCGAGTTCAACAACCGAGTGCGAACCGACGTCCTCGCGCCGGTAGACGCGACGCAGCTCGAAGGCAAGACGGTCCACGTCGTCGGCGCCTACACCCGCGTGAACCCCGCGCTGGTCTCGGTGGTTCCCATCGTCTTCGAGGTCGAGCAATGACCGCAGCCGTGGGTACCGAGCGCGACTCCGTGGTGATGACTGCACGCGGGATCACCAAGATCTACGGACCGACCCAGGCGCTGAAGGGAGTCGATTTCGACATCCGGCGCGGTGCGGTCACGGCGCTGTTCGGCGAGAACGGCGCCGGCAAGTCCACGCTCATGAAGATCCTGTCGGGTGTCGAGACCCCGACCAGCGGGATCCTCGAGCTGGACGGCGAGGAGCTGGAACTGACCGGGACCGTCGACGCCTCCGAGCGCGGCATCGCGATCATCCACCAGGAACTGAGCCTCTGTCCGAACCTGACCATCACCGACAACATCTTCATGGGGCGCGAACTCGTCCGCGGGGGAATCGTCGTCGACGACCGTGCCGAAGCCGAACGCAGTCGTGAGCTGATGGCTCGGCTCGCCGAGGACCTCGACCGAAGACGCTCGTCGGAGATCTTCGCCTCGGACAGCAGCAGGTCGTCGAGATCGCCCGCGCACTCGCAGGCGAAGCGCGCGTGCTGATCATGGACGAGCCGACCTCGGCCCTCAGTGGCACCGAGGTGGAGGTCCTCTTCTCGCTGATCCGTGAGCTCACGGAAGCCGGTGTGGCGATCGTCTACATCTCCCACCATCTCGAGGAAGCGCTCGAGATCGCCGACCACGCCGTCGGTCTTCCGGGACGGAGCGCTCGTCGCAAAGGGTGAGCGCGATGAGATCGACATCGACTGGGTCATCTCTCACATGGTGGGGCGCGCGGCCGACGATCTCGTCCCCGACCTTCTCGACACTTTCGGCGAGGTCGCGCTGAGTCTCCGCGGGGTCACCATCGCCGACCCGTCCAATCCAGCACGCCTGGCCGTCAACGGATTCGATCTCGATGTCCGCGAGGGCGAGATCGTGTGCCTGTATGGGCTGATGGGCGCGGGCCGCACCGAACTCCTCGAATCGCTCGCCGGCCGAGTGCCCTTGCAGCAAGGCTCGGTCGAGATCCACGGCCATACGCTGACCGGGGAGTCGGTCGCCGAGCGCATCAACATGGGACTCGCCCTCGTGCCCGAAGATCGACAGCGCGACGGCCTCGTTCAGACCATGAGCGTCGGCGAGAACAGCTCCCTCGCGAGCCTGCTCAAGTACGTGCGCGGCCTGTGGATCGGCAGCCGGGCAGAGCGGGATGCCGTGCGAGCAGCAGATCGCCGACGTGCGAGTCAAGACCTCGAGCGCCGACGCCTCCATCACGTCCCTTTCCGGCGGCAACCAGCAGAAGGTCGTGATCGGAAAGGTCCTCCTGACCAAGCCGCGCGTGCATCCTCCTCGACGAGCCGTCGCGGGGCATCGACGTCGGGGCGAAAGCCGAGATCTTCGGCCTCATGGCGAGGGAGGCGCGGCGCGGGCTCGCGGTGCTGTTCGCAACCTCCGAGGTCAGCGAGGCGCTCAGCGTGTCCAATCGCATCGTCGTGATGTCGAAGGGACGCATCATCCGCGTGCTCGATTCTGCGAGCGCGACGCGCGAAGACCTCATGGTGGCATCGCGGCGAGGCCACCGAAGACGAACTCTCCAGGAGCGAAGACGAATGAACCTCTCCACAGCCGATGCTCCTGACACGCAAGCGCGGCGGGGAACCGCCGAAGAAGGGCCGCTTCGGACGCGACATCGACATCCTGTCGCTTCTCCTCGAAGGACGCGCTTTCATCGCGCTGATCGTGCTCGTCATCATCTTCGCGCTGCTCTCGGACTCGTTCCTCAACTTCGCGAACCTCGTGACGATGACCAAGCATGTCGCCTACAACGCGATCCTCGCGCTGGGCATGCTCTTCGTGATCCTCAAGGGCGGTATCGACCTGTCCGTCGGCTCGACCGTCGGCCTGTCCGGTGTGGTCGCCGGCACGCTTGCTGCAGGGCTGGCAGCTGGACCTCTTCGACATCGTCGCTCTACCCGCAGGTCTGGGTCGTCGTGGCCGCTTCCCTCGGGGTCGGGCTGCTGGTCGGGTTCGTGAACGGCTTTCTCATCACCCGATTCAACGTCGCGCCCTTCATCGCGACGCTGGGCATGCTGTACATCGCGCGCGGTATTGCGCTGCTCATATCGAGCGGCACGACGTACCCACGGCTCGGCCGGCAGTGAGGAACTGGGCAACCAGGGCTTCCTGCTGATCGGTGGCGGCCGCATCCTGGGCATCCCGACGGCGATCTGGATCATGGTCGTGTTCGCGATCGTGGCCGCGTTCGTGCTGAAGAAGACGCCCGTTCGGCCGATGGGTCTACGCCGCGGGCGGAAACGAGCGGGCTGCGGCGCTGTCCGGAGTACCCGTGCGGAAGAGTGAATCTGCGCGTCTACATGATCAGCGGCTTCTGCGCGGCGACGACGGGACTCATCATCAGCTCCGAAGCTGACTAGCGCGGCGCCGCAGCTCGGCGAGACGTTCGAGCTCAATGCCATCGCGGCCGTCGTCATCGGCGGTGCGGCGCTGACCGGCGGGCGCGGGAGATGTGCGGGGCGACTGATCGGCGCGTTCGTGATCGGATTCCTCAGCGACGGTCTCGTGCTGCTCGGGGTCTCGACCTTCTGGCAGATCACGATCAAGGGCGCGGTCATCATCCTCGCTGTGGTGCTCGATCAAGCACAGCAGCGCGTCAAACGCTCCAAGAACGCGGCGCTCGCCGCCGCCAACAAGCAGTCGGCGGACAATCCGGCGCCCACGCCCGGGTAGCAGCCGAAAAGCTTGCTCGCCATCCGGTGGGCATCAACCAAGAGATAGCACTCAATCGAAAGGTGTAACAATGCGACGCAGGATCATCGCCGCTGCTGCGGCGACTCTCATCGCCGTCAGCCTCGCCGGATGCGCGTCCGGCGCAACAGACGAGGGGTCGGGGACGACGGACGAGGGCGCCGCGGAGGCCGGCGGTCTCATCGCGATCATCACTCCCTCGCCCGACAACCCCTTCTTCAAGGCCGAGGCGGACGCCGCACAGGCCGAGGCCGAGGAGTCTCGGGTATGAGACCTCCGTGTCCTCGCACGACGACGACCCCAACAAGCAGAGCGAGTTGATCGACGCCGCCATCAGCAACGGGGCGAAGGCGATCATCCTCGACAACGCCGGGGCCGACGCGTCGATCGGACCGGTCCAGAAGGCGACGGATGCCGGCATCCCCGTGTTCCTGATCGACCGTGAGATCAACGCCACGGGAATCGCGAAGTCGCAGATCGTCGCGAACAACGCCCAGGGCGCCGCTGCGGTCGCAGAAGAGTTCGTCGCAGCGCTTGCCGAACGGCGGAAAGTACATAGAGCTGACCGGCAAGGAGTCGGACACCAACGCCGGGGTTCGCTCGGAGGCCTACGCGAGCGTCATCTCCCAGTACCCGAACCTGACGTCGGTCGCCCAGGAGACGGCGAACTGGAGCCAGGACGAGGCGTTCACGAAGATCGAGACCCTCCTGCAGCGCGACCCCGACATCCAGGGCATCATCGCCGGCAACGACACGATGGCGCTCGGCGCGGTCGCCGCGGTCGAGGCCGCAGGACTGACCGGCAAGGTGATCATCGCGGGCTTCGACGGCAGCCCTGACGCGGTCGCCGCGATCAAGGACGGCAAGCTGCTCGCGACGGGCCTTCAGCCGGCTGTGCTGATCTCGCAGCTGGCGGTTCAGCAGGCGGACGCCTTCATCACCGACGGCGAGACCGGTGAGGACGAGAAGCAGTCGATCGACTGCGTCGTCATCAACGCAGCACAACGCGGACACCTACACGCTGTTCGCCCTCGAGTAGGCCCGTTCACGACGATGGCAGGTGGGCGATCTCTCGCCCACCCGCCATCGTCGTTTGGCGTGACGACTTGTTCAGCGCCTCTCGTACGCTCCGACCGGGTACCGGTCGAGGGCGGAAAGCGCCGGCTGCGACCGGTCGTCCTCGACCGCGGCGGCGCCCACCTCGCACGCTCGGGCCAGGGCGATCGCGGGTTCGTCTCCGCGGAGCAGGCCCAGGGTGAGCGCGGCCGAGAACGCATCGCCGGCGCCGACCGAGTTGCGCACCTCGGCGGGGCGGCTGGAGGCGCTCGCGACGACCGTGCCGTGACGCAGGAGCCGCGCCCCATCGGCACCGAGCGTGACCGCGACCAGCGGGGCATTCTGCAGCGCAGGCAGCAGTTCGTACTCATGCTCGTTGACGATGAACAGGTCTGCGCGCTCGAGGACCGACGCGCTGAACGGGCGGGCGGGCGCGGCGTTGATCGCGACGAAGCCTGTGGTCTGGGCGATGGCGCGCTCCACGACCGCATCCGCGACCTCGAGCTGGGCGAGGACCGCGCTCCCGGGGTGCACCAGCACCATGGCCGGATCGATGCGCAGATTCGCCTCGGCGCACACGACGATCGAGTTCTCGCCATCGTCATCCACGACGATGAGCGCGGTCCCGGAATCTCCGTCGACGGTCTGGATGCCGGAGACGTCGACTCCGGCGGTCGAGATCGCATCACGGAGGTAGTCGCCCAGGGCGTCGGTGCCGACCGCGCCGATCATCCTCACGCGGGCACCCAGGCGTGCCGCGGCAACGGCCTGGTTCGCACCCTTTCCGCCGGGCTGCCGGGTCAACTCGCCGTCGGCGACGGTCTCACCGCGGCCAGGCGCGCGCGAGACGCGGGCAATCAGGTCGACGTTGATCGCGCCGACCACCACGAGTTCGGGTCGGGTCTCCGCGGCATCCATCGGCATCCTTCGTGATCGTCGGGGCGTCGCCAGGCGGGCTGCCCATCCCGAAGTCTAGGTCTCGGCTGCGGGCCTGCGCCGCGCATTAGGGTGGGGCAGATGCCGCGCAACTGGGCCGGAACGCACGAATACACCGCACCGAACATCGTCACCGCGTCGACGGTCGAAGAGGTGCAGCGGGTGATCGCCGGCGCAGGCAAGGTGCATGCAATGGGCACCCGCCACTCCTTCACCGACCTGCCCGACACGACGGGCACGCTCGTGGATCTTGCCGGCCTCACCGGCGGCTTCGCGCTCGACACCGACGCCTCGACCGTCGAGGTCGCCGCCGGAACGCGCTATGGCGAGCTCGCGCTGTGGCTCGATGAGCGCGGCTACGCGCTGCACAACCTCGGCTCTCTCCCGCACATCTCGGTGGGCGGGGCGACGGCGACCGCGACGCACGGATCGGGCAATGCGAACGGCGTCCTCACGAGCGCCGTGCGCGGCATCCGCTTCGTCGGCGCCGACGGAGCCGTGCGCGACGTGCGGCAGGGCGAGCCCGACTTCGATGCGCTCGCGGTCGGTGTGGGCGCGTTCGGCATCGTCGTGTCACTCACCCTCGCCGTGCAGCCGACGTACCGTGCCCGTCAGGACGTCTACAAGGACGTGACGTGGGATGCCGCCCTCGACCGATTCGATGAGATCACCGGCGCCGGGTACAGCGTGTCGGTGTTCACGCGGTGGGAGCCCGAACTGCTCGGCGACGTCTGGGTCAAGACGCGCCTCGACGCGGACGACGACCCCGTCTTGGACGCCCTTCTGGACGGCTCGCGCGTCGTGGACGCCAACCCCCTCGAGGGTCTGCCCGACCTCACCGAGCTCGGCGGTGTTCCCGGGCCCTGGCTCGCGCGACTGCCGCATTTCCGTCTGGACGGCAAGCCCTCGTTCGGCGACGAGATCCAGAGCGAGTACTTCGTGGCGCGCTCCGACGCGCCCGCGGCGCTGCGCGCGGTGCGCGAGCTCGCACCCGTGATCCAGCCCGTGCTGTTCGTGAGCGAGCTGCGGACGGCGGCATCCGACGATCTCTGGCTGAGCGGCGCGTACCAGCGGGACTTCCTCGCGATCCACTTCACGTGGCACAACGACGACGCGGGCGTGCGCGCGGTGCTCCCACTGGTGGAGCAGGCGCTCGCGCCGTTCGGCGCCCGCCCGCACTGGGGCAAGCTGCACCTGTTCGACGCCGCGGCGATCGCGCGCGTGCACCCTCGTCTGGCCGATGCGCGTGCCGTGTTCGAGCGCCTCGACCCCGAGGGTCGGTTCGCGAACAGCCACCTCACTCGCCTGGGAGTCCGCCTCCCGCGCGCCTGAGCCCGCGTCGCGGCGCTGAACCCATGCGTGCCCCGCGAATGGACGGGTTCGTGCCGAGTGCACGACTTCGCTGCGCGGATACGTCGTGCACTCGCGGGCACGCCGTGCATTCGGCGACCAGAGCAGAAAGGGAGGGCTCAGCCCGCGCGGCGCAGGGGCTCCCGCGGCTCGGGTAGCCGGATCGGCGTCGTGGTCGCGACCTCTTCGCTGTAATCCGCGGAAACCGGCGCGGCAACGCTGATCGGAAGCGTCTCGTCGATCGTGAGGTGGAAACGCCGCGACTCGTCGCGCCGCACCCGCCCGGAGGCGAGCAGCCAGATCGACCCGATCCCGAAGGCGACCAGGGCTGCGGCCGCACCCACGAGGATCGCCATGCGCGGACCGAACTCCGCGGCGACCCACCCGACGATCGGCGCGCCGATCGGGGTGCCGCCCATCAGGATCGCCATGTAGAGCGCGAGGACACGACCGCGCAGGGCGGGGTCGGTCGTCGTCTGCACGTACCCGTTCGCGGTCGTGAGCATGGTGACGACGGCGAAGCCGGTGAACATGAGCGTCGCGGCATATGCCCAGTAGCCGGGCATGAGCGACGAGACTCCGGCCGCGACCGCGAACAGCAGCGTTCCTCCGACCACGACGCGCAGCCGGGCGCGGTCGCGACGCGCGGCCAGCAGGGCTCCGGCCAGCGACCCGATCGCGAGGATCGAGCTCAGCAACCCGAACCCGTCGGCATCCCGCCCGAATTCGAGCGCCATGGTCGAGGCGAAGATCGGGAAGTTCATGCCGAACGCGCCCACCAGGAAGACCATCGCGAAGATGATGATCAGGTCGGGGCGACGGCCCACGTAGCGGAATCCGTCGGCAAGTCGAGAGGCGCCCGTGGTGCTGACCCGCGGCATGAGCTCGTGCGGCCGGATGAGCATGAGCGCGATGATCATGCCGAAGAAGGTGATGGCGTTCACGAGGAACACCCACCCCGTGCCGACCGCCACGATGAGCACGCCGGCGACGGCGGGTCCGATCATGCGGGCTCCGTTGAAGGATGCCGCGTTCAGCGCGACCGCGTTCGAGGCGTTCTCGCGCGTGACCACATCGGAGACGAAAGCCTGCCGTGCGGGGTTGTCGAACGCGGTGACCACGCCGAGCGCGAGCGCGAAGCCGTACATGATCGGCAGCGTCATCATGCCGGTGAGGATCATGACGCCGAGCGCGATCGCGAGCAGCAGCAGGATGCCCTGGGTCACCATCAGCAGCTTGCGCCGCTCGAACCGGTCGGCCACCCAGCCGGTCACGCCGACCAGCAGGAGCGGCGGGGCGAACTGCAGCGCCATCGTGATGCCCATCGCGGCGGCGTCGTTGTCGGTGAGTTCGGTCAGCACGACCCAGTTCTGGGCGGTCGCCTGCATCCAGGCGCCGATGTTCGACACGAGCGCGCCGATGAACCAGACGCGGTAGTTGAACACCGAGAACGAACGGAACATGGCGCTCATCGGGCCACCATCCGCTGCATGATCGTGGCCGCCTGCGCGAGGATCTCGCGCTCCGCGGGTTCGATCTCGGCAAGGGCCTCTTCGACCCAGGCATCGCGCCGACGCGCGGTCTCATCGACGACCGCACGGCCTTCGTCGGTCAGGTCGATGACGACCTTCCGGCCGTCGTTCTCGTCGGCGCTGCGACTGATGTAGCCGGCATCCTGCAGGCAGTTGACCGTCCGGTTCATCGCGGGGGCCGAGACGCGCTCGCGGTCGGCGAGTTCGGTCAGGGTGTGCGGGCCGTGGATGAACAGGCCCGCGAGCACGGCGAACTGCCCATCGCTCATCGAGTCGACCGCGCGCTGCGTGCGCATGCGCCGGGCGAGGCGGAAGGTGGCGATACGCAGGTCGGACGCCTCGCGAGAGAGGTCGTGGGGGGATTCTGCGTTGTCGGTCATCGATCCTTAGCTTAGTTCATTATCCTTGCTAAGTAAATTCGGCTCCGACGATGCGGGGGCATCCTCGTCGTCCTCCGCGCCGACGACCGCTGCCGAGCGAGAACGTCGCGAAGAGTCCGACGACCAGGAATCCGGCTGCGGTGAAGGCCGACAGACGTGTGCCGTCCGAGAAGGCCGACTTGGCGGCATCCGCGATCTCTGCCGTCTGAGGATCTGCCTCGAGCCCCGCGATCGCCGCGCCGGCGGAGTCGACGACCGCGCTGACGACCTGGTCGATCTGGGCGGCCGGCAGGTTCTGGTCTTGGAGTTCGGACGTGAGGATCGCGGCGGTGCTCGTGAACAGGATCGTGCCGAGGATCGCGACGCCGAGAGCGGAGCCGACCTGGCGCGATGTCGACTGCGTGCCGGATCCCTGACCGGACATCTCGACGGGGATGTCGACCAGGATGACCCCGGTCAGCTGCGCGGTGGCCAGACCCACGCCGAACCCGTAGACGAACAGCGCCGGGATGAGCCAGCCCCATGCGGCTGCGGGGGCGATGATGAGGCCCACGCTCGCGATGCCGACGATCTCGGCGATCAGGCCGACCCGAACGATCGTCACCGGCGAGATGCGGCCGGATGTCGCGCCCGCGAATCCGCTCGCGACGAACGACCCGATCGCAAGCGACAGCAGCAGGAAGCCGGTCTGCAGAGCGTCGAAGCCGAGGACGAACTGGAGCCACAGCGGCAGGGTCAGGATGATGCCGAACTCTCCGAGCGAGACGACCATCGCCGCGATGTTGCCGTTGCGGAAAGACGCGATGCGCAGCAGAGCGAACTCCAGCAGCACCGACTTGCCCGTGCGCTTGCGGCGGCGTTCCCAGAGGATGAAGCCCACCAGTGCGAGCGCGGAGACAGCGAACGCGATCGGCACGGGCGAGAGCTCGAACGGCCACGTGAAGTCGCCGATCTGGAGCGCCGTGTCGGTGAGCCACCAGCCGTAGGTGCGACCCTCGATCAGACCGAAGACGAGGGGTCCGAAGATCAGCACCGACAGGGCGGCGCCGACGAAGTCGATCTTGCCGTAGCGCGCCTCGCGGGATTCCGTCACCGTCAGCAGAACGCCGATGAAGATGAGGATGCCGAGCGGCACGTTGATTCCGAATGCCCAGCGCCACGAGAACGCCGTGGTCAGCCAGCCGCCCAGGAGCGGCCCGACCGCGACCATGCCGCCGATCGTCGAACCCCACACGGCGAAAGCGATGCCCCGCTCACGGCCGCGGAAGGTCGCGTTGATGAGCGAGAGGGTCGTCGGCAGCACCATCGCTCCACCGACACCCTGCACCAGACGCGCGAGGATCAGCAGGTCGCCCGTGGGTGCGAGACCGGCCAGAACGGATGCCGCCGTGAAGATCACGATGCCGATCAGCATCATGCGGCGTCGGCCGAACTTGTCGGCGAGGCTGCCGAAGAGCAGCAGGAGCGAGGCGAAGACGAGCGTGTACGCCTCCTGGACCCACTGCACCTGGGTGGAGGAGATCCCGAGGTCCTCGACGATCGACGGGACCGCGACATTCACGATCGTGGAGTCGACGATGATCAGTGCCACGCCGAGGCTGATGAAGACGAGGCCGAACCAACGCCTTGAGGGTTTCTCGATCACTTCGCTAGCTTATCTAGCGATCTCAAATATCGCTAGCTAAGCTAGCGAAAATCGAACAGTTGCCAGGAACTTATACTCAGCGTCATGCCCGAATTCACCGATGCGCACGGCATCGCGATCGTCTACGACGTCCACCCTGCCCAGGGGACCCCGCGCGGAGTGGTGCAGCTCGCCCACGGCTACGGGGAGCACGCCGCAAGGTACGCGCGTCTGATCGCCGACCTGACGGCGCTCGGGCTGACTGTCTACGCCGACGACCACCGCGGACACGGGCGCACGGGGATTCGGCAGCACGACGGGGACCGTTCTCAGCTCGGCAAGCTCGGGTCGGGGGGCGTACCGGCCACGGTGGATGCGCTCTGGCAGTTCACCGGGATCATCCGGGAGGAGAACCCCGAGCTGCCACTCGTGCTGCTGGGGCACTCCTGGGGATCGTTCATGTCGCAGATGCTCCTCAATCGGCATCCCGATGCCTACGACCTCGTGGTCCTGAGCGGCACGGTGTACCGCCAGCTCGGCTCCGGAAACCTCGGCGACCTCAACGAACGATGGAACGCACCGGATGCCAACGGCATGGAGTGGCTCGCGAGCGACGACCAGGTCGTGCGCGACTTCATCGCCGACCCGCTGTGCACCACGGTTCCCATGGGCAAGACGATCGGGCTCTTCGGGCAGCTGCAGATGATGGGAAAGCCGAGGAAGAGATTGCGGGAGGCCGCCGGCCATGACATCCCGATTCTGCTCATGGTCGGCCGCGACGACCCGGTGGGTGGGCCGCGCAGCGTCCATCGACTCGCCGACGCCTACCGGAACCGGTCCGAGCTCGACGATGTGACCACGTATGTCTACCCGGACGCCCGGCACGAGATCTTCAACGAGGTCGGGCAGGAGAAGGTGCGTGCCGACCTTCTCGCGTGGCTCGACGCGCGGCTGCCGGCCCGCGCCTGAGCTCAGTCGCAGAGGCTGCCGCGTTGATCAGCCAGAGCCCGCACCTCCGCCCCGCCTAGGCTGAACCCATGCACGGCGAATACAAGGTGCCCGGAGGCAAGCTGGTCGTCGTCGACCTCGAAGAGCGCGACGGCAGGATCGCCGAGTTCCGCCTGGCGGGTGACTTCTTCCTCGAGCCCGACAGTGCGCTCGACGACATCAATGCCGCCGTCAACGGACTGCCGATCGAGTCGGATGCCGCCGCCATCGCGGCGGCCGTGCGCGCCGCCCTTCCCGAAGGCGCGCAGCTGCTCGGGTTCACGCCCGAGGCGGTGGGCACCGCCGTGCGGCGTGCTCTGGTCACGGCCCCGGGCTGGCGCGACTTCGACTGGGAGATCGTGCACGAGCGGCCCGTTTCGCCGCGGATGAACCTCGCCCTCGACGAGGTGCTGACCACCAGGGTCGGCGACGGGCGACGGCGGCCGACCCTGCGGCTGTGGGAGTGGGACGAATCGGCCGTCGTGATCGGCTCGTTCCAGTCGTACCGCAACGAGGTGGACCCGGAAGGGGCGGCCCGACACGGATACGACGTCGTACGCCGCATCTCGGGCGGCGGCGCGATGATGATGGGCGCGAACTCGATCGTGACCTACTCGCTGTATGTGCCGGCATCCCTCGTCGCGGGAATGACGTTCGCCGATTCGTACGCGTTCCTCGATGACTGGGTTCTGCAGGCGCTGCGCTCGCTCGGGATCGAGGCGACCTACCAGCCCCTCAACGACATCGCCTCCCCGCAGGGCAAGATCGGCGGCGCGGCGCAGAAGCGGCTCGCCAACGGGGGAGTGCTGCACCACGCGACCCTCAGCTACGACATG
Source organism: uncultured Actinomycetota bacterium (assembly GCA_963781135.1). GTDB lineage: Bacteria > Actinomycetota > Actinomycetes > Actinomycetales > Microbacteriaceae > Microbacterium. The sequence goes on from CAWADY010000009.1 coordinate 400,720, forward strand.
GACGGTCAGGTCATGACCGAAGTGCTGCGCATCGGGCGCGAGAAGCTCAGCGACAAGGGCACGGTGTCGGCCGCGAAGCGCGTCGACCCGCTGCGGCGCCAGACCGGACTGCCGCGCGAGGCGATCATCGCGCGGTTCATCGACACGTTCGCGAAGCTGTACGGCGCCGTGCCCGGCACCATCACCGAGGAGGAGTACGCCGAGGCGGAGGCCCTGGTCGAGTCGAAGTTCGCGACCGACCCGTGGCTGTACCGGGTCCCGTGACCGACACGGTGCAACCCGGGCCGCCCGAGGTCGGGGCGGCCGCTGTCGGGGACGGTGCGGTAGAGGCCGGTGCCGGCATCGGCTCGGTCGAGATCCATCAGGGCGACAACCTCGCCGTCGCCGCCGGGTTCGCCGACGGCTCGTTCACACTGATCTACCTCGATCCGCCGTTCAATACGGGCCGGGTGCAGGGCAAGGCGCTCGAGACCGCGCAGTCTCGCGGCCGTACTCAGGCTGAAGCGCCCGAGGTCGGCGGAGCTCCCGCGGATTCTGGGGCCTCTGCCGCCCCGGCAGACACTCCCAGCCTGAGTACGGCATCCGGGGCAGTTGTCAGACGGGGATTCCACGGCCGCGAGTACGAGCGGCTGCGGGGTGATCTGCGCACGTACGACGACCGGTTCGATGACTACTGGGGCTTCCTGGAGCCGCGGCTCGTCGAGGCGTGGCGGCTCCTCGCCGACGACGGCACGCTCTACGTGCACCTCGACTACCGCGAGGCCCACTACGCCAAGGTGCTGATGGACGCGCTCTTCGGCCGCGAGCGCTTTCTCAACGAGCTGATCTGGGCGTACGACTACGGCGCGAAGACCCGCAAGCGGTGGCCCACGAAGCACGACACGATCCTCGTGTACGTGAAGAACCCCGATGCGTACTGGTTCGATTCGGAGGCCGTCGACCGCGAGCCCTACATGGCCCCCGGCCTCGTCACCGCAGAGAAGGCCGCGCGCGGCAAGCTGCCCACCGATGTCTGGTGGCACACGATCGTGCCGACGACGGGCCGTGAGAAGACGGGATACCCGACCCAGAAGCCCGAAGGCGTGCTGCGGCGCATCGTGCAGGCCTCCAGCCGGCCGGGCGACCGCGTGCTCGACCTGTTCGCCGGCAGCGGCACGACCGGCGCGGTCGCCTCCGCGCTCGGACGCGAGGCCGTCCTGGTCGACGCGAATCCCGAGGCGATCGCGGTCATGCGCGCACGGATGCCGCACGCGACGGTCATCCCCTGATACGAGTCACGGCGCGAGGCGGCGCCATCCGGTGAAGTCGTGCACCGCGATTCCTGCGAACAGCGGATCCCGGCGCAGAGCGTCAGCGACGGCCGTCGTCTCCCGCTCGAGCACGCGCCGCCCGTCGTCGGCGAAGGTCGTGTGCGCGTCGGGGGACGGTCGGGTGTCGACGCCGATCCGGTAGGGGCGGCCGACGGATGCGGCCACCCGCCGAGCCGCCTCCGAGAGCCCGAGGATCGCCGGCGCCCGATCGCGGTAGGCCATGAGCGTCACCGAGGACGCCGCCCTCATGACCGGCGCGAAGAGTTCCGGAAAGTCGGCGACCACGCCGGCGGACAGGTCGACCTCCACCGCGAGTGCCGTCGTCGCGCGCACCGCCTCGACCGCGCGGGCGAGACCGCGCAGCTGACGCTCGGCGCGCGCGGGCCAGTCGGACTCCGCCCACGGTTCGACATCGAGATGGACGCCGTCGAAGTCGCCGTGCGCCAGAGCGCGGCGCGCCCAGGCGGCGGCGTTCTCGGGCACGTCCGCCCAATCCGCGCCGCTGCCCAGGCAGGCGACGCGCACGCCGCCGCCGCGCAGAGCCCGCGCCAGCGACCGCGTGGCGGCGGTCGGGCCGTTCCAGGGAACCGTCAGAAACACCCAGTCGACACGCCCCGCGACCGCGAACGCGGTGACCTCCGCCGGACGCACGGACTCATCCCACAACCACATCGCTCGGGCCCGATCCGGCACGATCATCGACTGACCTCAGCCCTCGCGCAGCCGCTCGATCTCGTCGCGGTTCACTTCGGCTGCGCGGGTGAACAGCTCGTTCGCGAACTCGATCTGCTCGTCAGTGAGCGTCTCGAGGTAGTCCGCCCAGCGCTGCCCCACGCGACCGTAGATCGGGCCGACCTTCTCGAGCACCGTGTCGACGTTCGCGGTGACGATGACCTTGCGGCGATCGGTGGCGTCGCGTTCACGCGTGACGTAGCCGGCCCGTTCGAGGCGGTCGACGACCGCCGTGATGGCGCCGCCCGCAGTGAGGCCCGTGCGCTCCGCCAACTCGCCGGGCGTCGCCGGACCCTCGCTCATCAGCAGGCTGACCGCCTGCATGTCGGTGCTGTTGATGCCGCCGAACCGCGCCACCGCGTCCTGGAACAGCACGGCGCGCGCCATGAACTCCCGCATGACCTCCGCCATGCGCTCGATCGAGGCATCGCGACTTGACTTCTCCGGCATCCGTTCGTATTCTCTCTAAATACGAGAGACTCTAGAGTAGAGAGTCTCGGCTAAGTCAAGGATAGCAAATGTCACGAGCACTCGTCATCGGCGCCGGCGTCGCCGGGCCGGCGGTCGCCATGTTCCTCCAGCGCGCGGGGTGGGAGGTCGAGATCTACGAATCGGATGCCGAACCCGACCCGTTCGAGGGGCTCTTCCTCAACGTCGCGACGAACGGCCTCGCCGTGCTCGCCGAGCTCGGCATCCGTGATCGACTCGCTCAGCGACGGCCACCGCGCGCCGCGCATGGTCATGCGCAGCGGCACCGGTCGCGACCTCGGCACAGTACCCAACGGACCGGCGCGCGAGCCTGAGCGCGGAAGTGTGATCGTGCGCCGCGGGTGGCTGCACCAGGTGATCCGCGAAGCCGCGCTCGCCGCCGGCGTGCCGTTCACGTTCGGCGCGCGGCTGGTCTCGATCGAAGAGACCCCGACGAGCGTGCGCGCCACGTTCGCGGACGGTCGGGTCGCCGAGGGCGACATCCTGATCGGCGCCGACGGGATCGGTTCGCCCACTCGCCGCTGGATCGATCCGGGGGCACCGGAGCCGCGCTACAGCGGCTTGGTCGGCACCGGAGGCTACGCCCGGGTTGCCGGGCTCGACCCGACGCCCGATACCCAGTACTTCGTGTTCGGCGCGCGTTCGTTCTTCGGCTACCTCGTGCGTTCGGACGGCACGGTCTTCTGGTTCGCGAACATGACCGCGCCGCAGCCCGAGCGGGGTTCGCTGCGCGATGTGCCCAGCGCGCAGTGGCTCGCGAAGCTGCGCGACCTGCACAGCGATGACCCCTACCCGGTGCCCGAGATCCTGCAGAACGTCCAGGGCGAGGTCGGCGCGTACCCGATCTACGACCTCGTCGGCGTGCCGAAGTGGAGCCGGGGGCGTGTGGTCGCGATCGGCGACGCCGTGCACGCGACCTCGCCGAGCGCGGGGCAGGGCGCTTCGCTCGCGCTCGAAGATGCGATCACGCTCGCGAAGTGCCTGCGCGACGTGCCCGACCACGCGGCCGCGTTCGCCGAGTACCAGAGCGCGCGTCAGCCGCGGGCCGACAAGGTCGTCACCTACGCGCGCGTGATCGACTCGCAGAAACGGGTGACGAAGTCGCGCCTCGGGATCGCGATCCGCGACTGGATGATGCCCAAATTCCTCAAGAACGCGGCTGATGACACCCGCAACGACTGGCTCTACAACCACCGGATCGTCTGGGACGAGCCCGTCTTGGCGAGGTCAGCGGAGGAGATGTGACGAGGGGAGGATCGAATCCTGGATCAGAGTCCTCCGTCCGTCACATCTCCTCCGCTGGTGACACGCGGTGGGCGGATCCGACGGCTCAAACCAGGGCGCGCACGCGCGCGTAGCCGTCCGCGGTGACGTCGGGGCGTGACGGGTCGCCGCCGAACACGCGTGTCGTGCCGGATGCCGCAGACCACGCCGGCCAGCCGGGCTCGCCGTCGCGGACGAACGAGACGGCCGACCCGTGCAGCGCGCTCGCGAGCCTGCGCGGGGGATCCCCACCGGCGATCTCGGCGACCCCCTCCGCGCCCAGGCAGTCGAACCAGAACGGCACGTCGAGGCAGTGGCACGCCCAGCCGATCACGGGCGAGGGCCAGGCGAAGCGGTAGGCCCAGGTGTCGGCGTCTCCCCGGGCTTCGGCGATCCGCACGACACCCGACCGGAACACGGAGTCGCCGACGAAGCGGCCCAGCACCGCCGCGGTGCCCTTGCGTCGCTGCGGGCCGTTCGCGGCGAGATACGCCTTGCGCGTCGCGGCGTCGACCTTGAGCTGCCCGAGGGCGAGAGAGGCGGGCACGAGCCGCAGCGTGTTCTTCACGCCGTCAGTCGCCATCGTGAACTCGTCGTCGTTCGCGCCGAGGACGAGCGGGATGCCGGAGCCCACGCCCGCGCGCAGTGACTCGAGTGTCGGCCGGGCGATCAGGTCGCCGTCGATCATCGGCCCCCAGATCAGTCCGTCCTCCAGCAGGGCGTGGATCACGGCGAGCGGATCCTTGGAGTCGGGCTTGGCCGTGGCCTCCTGCAGCGCGAAGAGCGTCGCCTCCGGAACCGATGCGAATCCGTCGCGCGTCGGCGCGACTCCGGCGAGGTTCGCGAGCTTGGCGGAGAGCGTGCGCGCGAGTTCGGCCGGCACGTCGGCGAGCGCCGGCGACAGTGCCCAGACCGAATGGAAGAGGCCCTGGGCAGCCGGCATCCCGAGCAGCGTGATCACGGCGCCGCCACCGGCGGACTGCCCGGCGATCGTCACGCGGCTCGGGTCGCCGCCGAACGCCGCGATGTTCTCGCGCACCCACTCCAGTGCGGCGAGCCAGTCGCGCACGCCGCGGTTGCTGGGCGCGCCCGCGATGTGTCCGAACCCGTCGAAGCCGAGGCGGTACGAGACGGTGACGGTCACGACGCCGTCGCGGTTGAAGCCGGCGCCGTCGTACCAGGGGCTCGCGGGGGAGCCTTCGATGAAGGCTCCGCCGTGGATGTAGACGAGCACCGGAAGTGCTGCGGTCTCGTCGCCGGGCGCCGGGGTGAACACGTTGACGTTGAGGGTCGCATCGCCCGGGATCGCCGGCTCGGGGATGAGCGTCTTCTCGCCGGGCTTCTCGCGCTTCGCCGTCGCACCGTACGCGAGTGCGTCGCGCACGCCGTCCCAGGGCTCGGGCGGCACGGGCGCTGCGAACCGCAGGTCGCCGACCGGTGCCTGGGCGAACGGGATGCCGAGGAAGGCCGCCGACCCGTCGCGCCACGAGCCGCGGACCCGGCCCGGTGCGATGGAGACGATCGGGTCAGGATGCTGCGTCACGGGTGCTGTCCTTCTTCGGGGTGGTCAGTGCGTCGAACAGAGCATCGACGGTGGCGGCCATGTCGACGTCGGGATCCAGCATCGAATGACAATCAAACCTAATGTCTCGCGGCCTCGCGGATGCCCGCGGCGGGCTCAGGAGGTCGCGCGGGCCAGGCGCGTCAGGTGCCGCTGGCGCATCGCGAGGAACAGCGGAAACGTGAAGGCGAACGCGGTCAGCCCCGCGCCGACCACGTAGAGCCAGCCGAAGCGCATGCGCAGGCGCCGCGCCTCGACGATGATGAACACGCTGCCGGCGACCGCGGCGACGAGCAGGTCGATCGTGATCGATGACACCGCCGGTCCGCTGGTCACCAGATCTCCGATGAAGTCGGCCATCTGCACCACCGCGAGCACGTTGAACGTCCACGTGCCGATGAGCCCCGCCACGGCCAGCAGCAGGTAGACGAAAGCCAGGGGAGTCCAGTCGCGGGTCATGGCGCCATGATCCCATCCACCGGGTCGAGCGAGGCCGAAACTGTGTCAACCCCGCCCTTCCTGCTCGCAGGCGCCGTAGCGTGGCTCCTGTGACGGAAACTTCGAGAACGCGCGATGCGGATGCCGCGGCATCCACCGGTCTGGATCTCACGCGTCAGATCGCGGTGATCTCCGCCCTCGGGTTCACGCTCGTGGCGGTGCTGGTCGGCGTCGGGGGCCTCGGTGGCACCGAGGTGGAGAACTCGCAGGGCGGTCAGCTGTCGGCCCAGGGTTCCTATCTCGCACCTGCTGGTCCGGCCTTCAGCATCTGGTCGGTGATCTACGCCGGTCTGGTCGCGTACGTGATCTGGCAAGCACTCCCCTCGCAGCGGGCGTCGGTGCGACAGCGCGCAATCGGCTGGTGGATCGCGCTCACGATCGTGCTCAACGGACTGTGGCTCGTCGCCGCCCAGCTGCTGACGATCGAGTGGACCGTCATCATCATCTTCCTGCTGCTGATCGCGCTGTGCATCACGTTCCGCATCTCGGTGCGCACCCGCACGCCCCGCGCCGGGTTCCTGGACGCGCTTCTGATCGACGGGGTCACCGGACTCCACCTCGGCTGGGTCACGCTCGCGACCGTCGCGAACACGGCTGCCTGGCTGACCGGCGTCGTTCCCGAATCGTGGGGGGATGCCGCATCGGCCTGGGGTATCGCGGTGCTCGTGGTCGTCGCCGTGATCGGCATCGGCATCGCCTGGGCGAGCGGCTGGCGCGTGGCTCCGGGACATCGCGCTGGCGTGGGGTCTGTCGTGGCTCGCCGTCGGCCGGCTCACCGGCGAGCCGCCGAACCAGGCCATCGGAATCGCCGCGATCGTGGTCGCCGTGATCGTGCTGATCGTTCCGCTCGCCGTCGCCGGTCTGCGCCTCCTGCGCCCCGAGCACGACTGACCCCGGTCGCTCTTTCCCGCGAGACAGCATAGGCACCGCGAGACTGAGGCGAATGCGCTCAGTCTCGCGGCGCCTATCCGGTCTCGCGGTCAGAGAGCCTAGGAGTCCAGGAAGGCGAGCAGCGCCTTGTTGACCTCGTCGGCGTGGGTCCACAGCATCCCGTGCGGCGCTCCCTCGATCTCGACGTAGGTCGCGTCGGGCAGCAGGTCCTTGAACCGGCGCGCGGTCGCGTCGATCGGCAGGATGTTGTCGGCCGTCCCGTGCACGATCAGGGCCGGGACGTCGATCTTCTCGATGTCGGCGCGGAAGTCGGTCGGCCAGGTCAGCGGTGCGGCTGCGATCGCGGCATTGCCCGCACGATTGGCCGCCTGCACACTGGCGTCCAGTGCCTCCTGCGAGATGCGCGACCCGAGGTTCTCGTCGAGGTTGTAGAAGTCCTTGAAGAAACCGGTGAGGAATGCGTAGCGGTCTTCTCGCACCGATGCGGCGATGCCGTCGAAGAACTCCTGCGGCGCCGCGCCGTCGGGATTCTCGTCGGTCTTCAGCAAGTAGGGAACGATCGACCCGAAGAACGCCGCCTTCTCGACGCGTTCGCTTCCGTACCGGGTGAAGTATCGCGCGACCTCTCCCGCACCCATGGATGAGCCGACCAGCACGACCTTCTCGAGGTCGAGCGTGTGCATCAGTGCGCCGAGGTCGTCGGCGAACGTGTCGAAGTCCGAGCCGAGACGGGTCTTGCTCGACTGGCCGAATCCGCGCCGGTCGTACGCGATCACCCGGTAGCCCGCATCCAGGAGCGCCGCCTGCTGTTTGCCCCACGACTCGGAATCGAGCGGAAAGCCGTGGATCAGCACGACCGACTGACCCTTGCCCTGATCGGTGTAGTGGAGCTTGATGTCGGCCGAGTTCTCGATGCCGACGGTGAGGTACGTCACGGTGTCATCCCCTCTGCCGAGGTGTTGCGGTTCCTCGGCACCCTCCGACGCTACGGACTGGGCGCCGTCACGACCAGGGGTTGCGGCGGGCGGGCCGGAGGGTTACCGGTCGCGTCCCGCGCCGGCGGACGGAGCGACGGTGAAGACCGACGGAGCGGTGAATCCGGATGCCGCGAATGCGGTGATTGCGGCATCCTTCACGTCCTGCGCGCGGGCGTTCTCGACGAGCGCGATCGCCGCGCCCCCGAACCCGCCACCGGTCATGCGTGCGCCGATCGCACCCGCGGCCGTCGCGACCTCGACCGCGGTGTCGAGCTCGGGAACCGAGATCTCGAAGTCGTCGCGCATCGACGCGTGCGAAGCCAGCAGCAGGTCGCCGATCGCACGCGGACCGTGTTCGCGGAGCGTCTGCACCGTGTCGAGCACGCGCTGGTTCTCGGTCACGATGTGACGGACGCGGCGGAACGTCACATCGTCCATGAGCTCGGCGGCGCGCGCGAGGTCATCGACCGAGACATCGCGCAGCGCGGGCACGCCCATGATCGCGGCGCCTCGTTCGCACGCCGACCGGCGTTCGCCGTAGCCTCCGGTCGCGTGCGAATGCTTGACGCCGGTGTCGATCACGACGAGCTGAAGACCGGCATCCGCGAAGCCGAGATCGACGACGGATGCCTCGAGCGAGCGGCAATCCAGGAAGATCGCGGCATCGGCGCGGCCGAGCATCGAGGCCATCTGGTCCATGATGCCGGTGGGGGCGCCCACGGCCTCGTTCTCGGCCGTGCGGCCGACCTGTGCGAGGGCGACCCGGTCGAGGCCGAGGCCCCAGGTGTCGTTCAGGGCGGAAGCGACCGCGCCCTCGATCGCGGCCGAGGACGAGAGCCCCGCCCCGATCGGCACATCGGAGGCGATCGCGAGGTCGACGCCGGTGACACCCGCCGGGTCGATGCCGGTGGCGCGCAGCAGCGCCCACGCCACGCCGAGCGGGTAGGCGGCCCACTCGGGCACGTCACCGCGGTTCGCCGGGAACAGGGTGTCGAGATCGGCGACGGCGACCTCGACGGCATCCGCATCGAACGTCGACACCACGCGGATGCGGCCATCCGCGCGCGTGCCGAGGGCGACGTGCGTGCGCTGCTGGATCGCGAACGGCAGCACGAACCCGTCGTTGTAGTCGGTGTGCTCGCCGATCAGGTTCACGCGGCCGGGCGCCGACCAGGTGCCCACGGGTGCCTGCCCGGTCAGCTCGGCGAGAAGTTCTGCGGCCTCGGTCACAGCGCCTGCGGCCCAGGTCACAGCGTGACCTCCGGGACGGAATCGATCGCTTCGCGCAGCCGTGCGGCCGCGGTCTCGGGCGGGACGTCGCCGATCCAGGCGCCCATCGCGGCCTCCGACCCGGCGAGGAACTTGAGCTTGTCGGCGGCTCGGCGGGGCGAGGTGAGCTCGAGCCGCAGCCGGACCGCCTCGCGGCCGACGTTCACCGGGGCTTGGTGCCACGCCGCGATGTACGGGGTGGGGGAGTCGTAGAGCGCGTCGACCCCGCGCAGGAGGCGGAGGTAGAGCGGCGCGAGTTCGTCGCGCTCGGCATCCGTCGTCCCGGCGATATCGGTCACGTGCCGGTTCGGCATGAGGTGCACCTCGAGCGGCCAGCGGGCGGCGAACGGCACGAACGCGGTCCAGTGCTCGCCGCGCAGCAGCACGCGCTCGGAGTCCTGCTCGAACGCGAGGATGCGGGCGAACAGGTCGGTGCCCTCGCGCTCGACCTGCTCGAGCAGGCGCTGCGTGCGCGGGGTGACATACGGGTACGCGTAGATCTGCCCGTGCGGGTGGGCGAGGGTGACGCCGATCGCCTCGCCGCGGTTCTCGAAGGGGAACACCTGCTGGATGCCGGGCAGCGCCGACAGCGCGGCCGAGCGGTCGGCCCAGGCCTCGATCACCGTGCGGGCGCGGGTCGGGGTGAGCGTGCCGAACGAGCCCTCGTGCTCGGGGCTGAAGCACACGACCTCGCAGCGGCCGACGCTCGTGCGCGTTCGGCCGAGACCGGGGGCATCGAGGTCGTCGAGCCCGAGCGGCGGGTCGATCGCCGCGGGTGCGTCGCCGTGCTGCTGCCGCGAGAGCCGGGCCGAAGGAGGGCGAGCGGTTCTCGAACACCGCGACGTCGTAGCGCGACGGGATCTCGGACGGGTTCGTCGGCGTCTGCGGCGCGAGCGGATCGAGCTCGGCCGGCGGGAGGAAGGCCCGGTTCTGGCGGGCGGCGGCGACCGAGATCCAGTCGCCGGTGAGCACGTCGCGGCGCATGGTCGCCGTCGCAGCGCGGGGGTCGAGCGCGCGCTGGTCGATGCTGCGCTCGGGTCCGAGCGTGGTGTCCGGGTCGTCGAAGTAGATCAGCTCGCGACCGTCGGCGAGCCGGGTGCTGCGCTTGATGACGCCGGCGCCGAGCGGTTCCGCGATGGCTTCGGTGCCGAATGCAGGTGTGTTCACGTCAACACGGTAGCAAACAAGGTATGTTAGCGTCAACATGACGATTCGATCCTGCGTTGTGCACGGGAGGTGCGGGTGACTGAGAGGTCAGGCTCAGCGGCGGGACGCGGCAGGGTGTCGATGGCCGACGTCGCGTTGCGCGCCGGAGTGTCGGGCCAGACCGTGTCGCGCGTCGTCAATGACAGCCCGCGGGTCGATCCGGGCACCCGCGCGCGGGTCGAGGCGGCGATGGCGCAGCTCGGGTACCGGCCGCATCGGGCTGCGCGGGCGCTTCGCACCGGTCGCACACACACCATCGGGCTCGTGGTCTCGACCCTCGCGAGCGTCGGAAACTCCCGGATGCTGCAGGCGGTGGCGGATGCCGCCTCCCACCGCGGGTATGCCCTCACCGTGGTGACCGCGGCCGATGCCGACGCCCTCGCCGGTGCGTTCGAGCATCTGAGAGATCAGGGCGTCGACGGCGCGATCGTGCTGAACGAGGCGACCGCGGCCGCCCGTCGGACGGACGCGCCGTCCGACCTCGCGCTCGTCGTCGTCGACTCACCGGCCGATGAGCGGTTCGGCGTCGTGCAGTCCGACCATGAGTCCGGCGGACGCGCGGCGACCGAGCACCTCATCGCGCTCGGACACCCGACCGTCTGGCATCTCGCCGGGCCGGAGGACTCCTACGCGGCCACCGAGCGCGAGCGGGGCTGGCGCGCAGCGCTCGAGGGCGCGGGGCTCGTCGCGCCTCCCGTCGTCCGGGGGGATTGGACGGCGGCATCCGGTCATTCCGAAGGGGTCGCGCTCGCCGAGCGTGCCGATGTCTCGGCGGTCTTCGTCGCGAACGACCAGATGGCGCTCGGCCTGCTGCGCGCGCTCGCCGAGGCCGGCCGCGCGGTGCCCGGGGAGGTTTCGGTGGTCGGATTCGACGACATCGCGGATGCCGCCGACTACCTGCCTCCGCTCACCACGGTGCGTCAGGAATTCGATGAGCTCGGCGAGCGTGCGGTCGACGCGCTCATCGGCGCGATCGACGGCGGCTCGCCGAAGACCGACCTCGTGCCGACCCGGCTCATCGTGCGGGAGAGCACCGGCGGCTGACTCCCTGCGCAATCGGGAGGCGATGTGCCATCCGGAGGATCAGATTCCCGAAATCGGTCCTCCCGTTCGCGCATCTCCTCCGCAGCGGCCCGACACCGAGCACTGAAAGCCCTTACTCGACCTCGTGCCCCAGGTCGGGTCGGGCCAGGAACCGCGCGGTCGCATCGGTCAAGGCCTCGAACTCGACGATCGCGACGAGGTTGTCGCCCGCGCGGGTCACGGGTGCCGGCACGAACAGCGTGCGCTGCGGACCCCGGCGCCAGTACCGCCCGAGGAAGAATCCGTTGACCCACGCGTAGCCCTTGCCCCATCCGCGGGTGTCGAGGAACAGGTCGGCGGGCTCGTCGAGCGCGAACGACGCGCGCAGCCCGACCGGGCCGGTCGCGCGGCCGTCGACGATGACGGATGCCGCGGCATCCGTCACCGCCTGACCGAGCGCGGCGACATCGAACGTGCGCACGCGCCACGGCCCCGGGATCGGCGTGCCGTCGACCCGCGGTTCGCCGATCAGGCCCTTGGGCTCGCCGATCTTGGTGTCGTAGTTGACGCGTCCGGTCTCTTCGACGAGCAGGCGCAGCTCGCGGCCGGCGCGGGATCGTCAGCGCGTTCTCGCGCAGGGTGCGCTGCAGGATGCCGGCCGGCCGGTCGTCGACGTGCACCCAGGCGTAGTCGCGCACCTCGTCGAACTCGAGCACGGTCGGGCGCTCGGCCGCAGCGGTGCGGTCGAGGGATGCCGCGTACTCGGCGAGCACGATGTCGGGACCGAGTTCGTCCATCGACGGCGGCGCATCGAACGTGCCGCGCTCGGTCGCGACGAGGTGCAGCGGGTCGCCGACGCTCTCGAGTGCGACTTCGAACACCGGCGCGTCGAGCGGCTCGGGCAGCGGCTCGTCGGGCACCGGTGCGTGCTTGGCGATCACCTCGCGGAACGCGCGGAACTTCTCGGTGATGTCGCCGGACTCGCTGATCGGCGAGTCGTAGTCGTACGAGGTGACCATCGGCAGGTAGCGGCCCGAGTCGTTCGCGCCCGCGGTCAGACCGAAGTTCGTGCCGCCGTGCACCATGTAGATGTTCACGGATGCGCCGGCGGCCAGCAGCGTGTCGAGGTCGGCGGCGCTGTCGGCGAAGGCGGTCGTGTGGTGCTTCTCGCCCCAGTGGTCGAACCAGCCGCACCAGAATTCCATGCACATCAGCGGTCCGGTGGGCTGATGCTCGCGCAGCGTCGCGAGGCGCTCGGTGATGCGCGAGCCGAACGAGCCCGTCTTGTGCAGGCCCTCGTGCGCCCCGTTCTCGAGCATGTGCGGGATGGGCTGGTCGACCTGGGTGAGCGGGACCGTGATGCCGGCATCCCGCGTCAGCCGGATCAGTTCGGCGAGGTAGGCCTTGTCGGAGCCGTACGCGCCGTACTCGTTCTCGATCTGCACGAGGATGACCGAACCGCCCTGGTCGATCTGCCGCGGGACGAGGATCTCATTGACCCGCGCGAGGTAGTCGCTGACCGCGGCGAGGTAGCGGGGGTCGGAGCTGCGCAGCTTCATCGACGGGTCGGCGGTGAGCCAGGTCGGCAGTCCGCCGTTGTGCCATTCGGCGCACACGTAGGGGCCGGGGCGCACGATGGCGTGCAGGCCCTCCTCGGCGATCAGGTCGAGGTACCGGCCGAGGTCGACCGCGCCGGTCTGCGACCATTCGCCCCGCACGGGCTCGTGGGCGTTCCACGCGACGTAGGTCTCGATCGCATTCAGGCCCATCAGGCGCGCCTTGCGGATGCGGTCGCGCCACTGATCGGGGTGAACCCGCGGGTAGTGCATCGCTCCCGAGATGATGCGGTGCGGCATCCCGTCGAGGAGGAAGTCGGTCTCGCCGATCTGGAAGCGGGAAGTGGTCATCGGGGTCCTTCTTTCCCGCGACCGCTACTCACAGTGGCGACCGCGATCGAACAGTCGGGCGCGCTCGCCAGTGTGAGTAGCGCTCGCGGAACGGGGCAGGGGGTCAGGGCAGAACGAGCACGCCGTTGCGGCGGTGCGGAAGCGTCGCGAGCGCCTCGTCGCGCAGCACCTCGGGAAGCAGAGCCGAAGGAGCGGACTGGTACGCGACCGGGCGCAGGAACCGTCGGATCGCGGATGCGCCGACCGACGTGTGCAGCGAGGTCGTCGCCGGCCACGGGCCGCCGTGCTGCTGCGACCAGGTCACCGCGACACCGGTCGGCCACCCCGCGAACAGCACGCGACCCGCGCGGGACTGCAGCAGCGCGAGCGACTCGTCGACCTCATCGCCCGGCTCGGAGTGCAGGGTCGCGGTGAGGCTTCCCGGCACGGCGCGCAGCGCCGCGTGCAGCTCCTCCGGAGACGAGTACCGCACGAGCAGGCTGACGGGTCCGAAGCACTCCTCGAGCAGAACCTCGGGTCGCTCCGCCACGGCCGCGGCATCCGTCGTCAGCACGATCGGCTGCGCGCCGTCGTCCGCGGCGGTGCCCCGCGCGAGCACCTCGACCGAGGGGTCTGCGGCCAGCGCGTCGATGCCCGACGGGAAGGCGGCGGTGATGCGATCGGTGAGCAGTGCGCCGCCGGTCGTGCCCGGCACGAGCGCCTCGACCAGCGACTCGAACCCGGCGCCGGCGGGCACGAAGACCACACCGGGCTTGGTGCAGAACTGGCCGACCCCGAGCGTGAACGAGCCGACGAGTCCCTGCGCGAGCTCCTCGCCGCGGGATGCCGCAGCCGCGGGCGTGATCACGACCGGGTTCACGCTGCCCAGCTCGCCGTAGAACGGGATGGGGTCGGGGCGCCCGGTCGCGAGGTCGTACAGCGCGCGTCCGCCCGAGAGCGAGCCGGTGAACCCGGCGGCCTGGATCACAGGATGCTGCACGAGCGCGTTGCCGGCCTCGCGGCCCTCGACCAGCGAGAGCGAACCGGCCGGTGCCCCGGCGGACTCGAGCGCGTCCGCGACGATCGCGGCCGTCCGCCGCGAGAGCTCGGGATGCCCCGAGTGCGCCTTCACGATCACCGGGCTGCCCGCCGCGAGCGCCGAAGCAGTGTCGCCGCCGGCGACCGAGAACGCGAAGGGGAAGTTCGAGGCCGAGAACACCGCGACCGGCCCGACGGGCACGAGCAGTCGCCGCATTTCGGGGCGGGGCGGTGTCGCCGAAGCATCCGCATCGTCGACCGTGAGCTCGAGGTACGAGCCCTCCTCGACGACCGACGCGAACAGGCGCAGCTGGCCGGACGTGCGGCCGACCTCGCCGCGCAGGCGGGTTTCGCCGAGGCGCGTCTCGCGGTCGGCGATCGGCACCAGCTCGTCGGCGGCGGCATCCAGGGCGTCGGCCGCGGCGCGCAGCCATGACGCGCGGTCTGCGGCAGAGGAGCGCGCCCAGATCGGAGCCGCGGCCGCGGCGCGGCCGACGATCGTCTCGAGGTCTTCGGGGGAGGTGGTCATGAGGGGTCCTTTCGGGCGAAGCGCAGGCCCAGGCCGAGGTGCGGAAGATCGGTGAGGCGGCCGTCGGCGATCGCCACCGGGCTCGGGTCGATCAGGGCGCCGAGGGCGCCGAACCCGGCATCCTCCACGTCTTCGACCAGAGGGTCGCCACCGGCGAGGGTCAGCGCGAGCTGGCCGGAGAGTTCGGGAAGAAGGTGCGGATGCAGCGGCACATCGTGCTGCGCGGCCAGCGCCGCGATCCGGCGGAACGGCGTGATGCCGCCGACCCGCACGATGTTGGGCTGGACGATCTGCGCGGCGCCGGCACGCAGGTACTCGTCGAATCGGAACGCCGTGTGCAGGTTCTCGCCCACCGCGATCGGCACGTCGATGCGCCGCGCGAGTTCGGCGTGGCCGGAGAGGTCGTCGGCGCGCAGCGGCTCTTCGATCCAGGCCGGCGCGAACGCCGCGAGGGCGCCGACCGACCGGGTCGCCCGGTCGAGGTCCCACCGCTGATTGGCGTCGAGCATCAGGTCGCGGTCAGGGCCGAGAAGCTCCCGCACCGCTGCGACGCGGTCGACGATCTTCGGCGAGGTCGGGCTTGCCGACCTTGATCTTGACCGCGCCGAAGCCCGACTCGATCCAGCGGCCGACCTGTGCGAGCAGCTCGTCGAGCGAGTAGTGCAGGTTGACGCCGCTGCCGTAGGCGCGTGCCGATGGGCGCACCCGGCCGAGCAGATCGGCGACAGCCTCACCGCGAGCCCGCGCCGCGGCATCCCACAGCGCGAGGTCGAGCCCGGCGAGGGCGATCGTGGTGAGACCGCCGCCCCCGGCCTCGTGGAGGTGGCGCCAGAGCGGGTCCCACAGCGCCTCGGGGTCGGCATCCCGCCCGACAACGCGAAGCGGAGCGATATCGTGCTCGAGCAGCGCATGGACGGCCTCGGCACCGATCTGCGGCGTCCACGAGAACCCCCAGCCTTCGACGCCGTCCGAGCGCAACACGTGGGTGGCGATCACGCCGACCGACGTGACGTCGCTCGCCCAGGGCCGGGTGAGCGGCACCCGCACCAGCCGCGCGTCGAACGCCGAGATGGTGCTCACAGCAGCGCGCGCCCTGC
Organism: uncultured Actinomycetota bacterium; assembly: GCA_963781135.1. Lineage (GTDB taxonomy): Bacteria > Actinomycetota > Actinomycetes > Actinomycetales > Microbacteriaceae > Microbacterium. Next base: position 416,489 of record CAWADY010000009.1, read on the forward strand.
TCCGAGGATCGCGTCGAGGCGGTCCTCCTGTGCGGGCGTCGGGTCCACCAACGGTGCGCGCACGCTGCCGACCGGCAGCCCGCCGCGCCGCAGCCCGGCCTTGATGAGCGAGACGCCGAAACCGGGCGTCTCATCGCGCAGCGCGACCAGCGGGGCATAGAACCCGTCGAGCAGCGCGAGCCGGCGCGCCTCGTCGCCGTCGACGTACGCGCGGTAGTACGCGTTCGCGATCTCGGGCGCCATGGCGAACGCCGCCGACGAATACAGCGGGATGCCGATGCCGCGGTACGCGGCCTGGGTGAGCTCGGCGGTCAGCAGGCCGTTGAAGAATGCGAAGTCGTCGCGGCCGGTTTCGGCGACCGCGCGGACGATGAGCTGCGCGGTGCCGATGTCGCCGACGCCGTCCTTGAAGCCGACGACCTTCGGATTCTGGGCGAGCCGCACGACCGACTCGACCGAGTACTGCGCCGTGCCGCGGTGGTAGATCACGACGGGAAGATCGGATGCCGCGGCGATCGCCTCGACGTACGCGATGAGCCCCGCCTGCGTGCCGCCCACCAGATAGGGCGGCAGCACGAGCAGCCCGTCCGCACCGGCGTCGGCGGCCGCGCGGGCGACCTCGGTGGCGTGACCGAGCTGCCCACCCGCTCCGGCGATGACCGGCACCGAACCGGCGACGGTGTCGACCGCGACCTGCACCACCGTGGCCGCCTCGGTCGCCGAGAGGGCGTGGTACTCGCCGGTGCCGCACGCGGGGAAGACGCCGCCGGGTGCGTGCTCGAGGGTGCGCGCGATGTGCGTGGCGAGAAGGTCGGTGTCGACGCGGTCGGACGCGTCGAACGGGGTCACCGGAAAGAAGAGGATTCCGTCGAAGTTCATGCGCGCACGTCCGTTCGGTCGTCGGCGCGCGGTCAGTTCGGTGCGCCAATCGTGTTCGGGGGCCCAGCCGAGCAGCCGTCGCGCCTTCGCGTTCGAGAAGGCCGGGCTCGTCCCGGTGAGCGCCTCGGCGGCGGCTGCGGTGCCGGGATGGAAACGGGGGAGCAGGCTCGGCGAGCGGCTCGCGGGCGAGCGCATCGTCGGCGCCGACGAAGAAGACCTCGCCGTTCGGGATGTCGTCGAGGGCGGCCAGCAGCGTATCTGCGAAGGTCGCGACATCGCGCGCATCGACGTAGTTGAACAGGGCGGGCGCCGACAGCGCCGGGTCGTCGAGGCGCTCGCGCACGGTGTGCCCCTGCTGGGTCGGCGCGCCCGCCCATTCCTCGGGAGCGATGACGTAGCAGGGGCGGAAGGCGGCGAACCGCACGGCGTCTCCGGTCTGGCGCTGCAGCATCGCGATCGACTGCTCGATGAGCAGCTTCGACAGGGCGTAGGCGTTCCAGGGGAGCGTGGGCGAGTCCTCGTCGAGGGGCAGTCGGTCGGGCGTCCAGCCCTTCGGTGCCCCGTAGCCGAGCACCGTCGGGCTCGACGCGGCGACGATCTTGGGGATGCCGGCCTGCACCGCACCGCCGAGCACCGACAGCGCGAGCGCGGCGTTCGTGCGGAGGATGACGTCCTCCGGCGCGCTGAACGGCACGGCGATCGCGGCGAGGTGGATCACCGCGTCGGCCTGCGCGTCGGTGAGAGCCTGTGCGGTGGCCGCGGCATCCGTCAGGTCGAGCGTCACCTGCTCGACGTGCGCGGCACTCAGCGCGTCGGTTGCGACCCGGTCGAACGAGACCACCTCATGCCCGCGCTGCGCGAGCCCGGCGGCCAGGGTGCGCCCCAGGCGTCCGGAGCCGCCGGTGACGACGATGCGGCTCATCTGACCGGTTGGGCGAGCAGGCGGATGCCGAGATCGGCGACCTCGACGGGCATGCCGGTCGCGAGGGACCGGTTGCCCGCAATGCCGACGGCGATGGACTGCACGCCGTCGCGCCAGTTCGCCGGGACGGGCGAGCGGGTCTTCGCCGGGGCCGATGAACACGTCGGAGAGCAGGATCGCATCGCCGCCGCCGTGGCCGCCGTCTCCGCCGACGATGGGGATCTCGATGGGCTCCTCCCAGTGGCGCTGCAGCAGCAGGCGCTCGGACTCGGGTCGGAGCGTCACCGAGGTACCGGCGTCGACCGCGCTCGGGTCGAGCACCGGGGTCAGCCCTTCGGACTCGACCACGGCGCCGCGCTCGACGACATCGAGCTCGACCCGGCCGAGGGTGCCGTTGATCGCGACGCGATAGCCCTCCCAGGGTGCGTGCGCGTTGAGCGAGTAGCTGAGCGTCGCGCCGTTCGCGTAGTCGACCACGAGCGCGAGGTTGTCTTCGATCGTGATGCCCTCGCCGAACACGTCGCGGTCGCGCACGTACCCGTCGTGACCCTCGGCGTCGAGGTACAGAGCCTTCAGGTTCGCGTTCTCGCGCAGGTCGAGATCGAAGCCGTCGTGCGCACGTTTCTCATCAGCACCGTCGCGAGTGCCACGCTCGGGACGCTCGCCGAGACCCCGGACGGCGGCGTTCTCCGCGCCGTAGAAGCGCAGGCCACCCGAGGCGTAGACGCGCCGGGGGGTGGAGTGGATCCACCAGTTGACGAGGTCGAAGTGGTGACTGGCCTTGTGCACGAGCAGGCCGCCGGAGTTCTTCTTCTCGCGGTGCCACCGGCGGAAGTAGTCCGCGCCGTGCTTGGTGTCGAGCATCCACTGGAAATCGATCGAGGTGACATCGCCGATGAGGCCGTCCTGAATGACCTGTCGCAGCGCGCTGTTGCGGGGCGAGTAGCGGTAGTTGAACGTGAGCAGCACGTCGCCGCCCGTGCGCTGCACCGCGTCTTCGATGGCGGCGGCGCTCTCGGCATCGATCGTGAGCGGCTTCTCGACGACGACGTCGACGCCGGCATCGAGCGCGCGGACGATGAGCGGCGCGTGCAGATCGTCACGGGCGGTGATGACGATGCGGTCGATGCGCTCGGTGCGGATGAGCTCTTCGAGACGGTCGGGGTGCCACGTCGACGGCGCGGCGATGCCGGCATCGACCGCGCGCTGCACCGCCAGTGCGGCACGAACGGGATTCGGTTCGCAGATCGCGACGAGCTCGGCGTGGTCGGCGTACTCGCCGGCGATCGCATCGACATACATCTGCGAACGGCTTCCGGCTCCGACGACGGCGTAACGGCGCCTGCTCACAGGGACTCCTTTGGCTGGGGAAACGCTTTCCAACTGGCAATTCACGGTAGCACAGGCGCTCCCGCGAGAGGAGGGGGATTCCGATATCGCCGATCGCAGACGCCGTCGCCGCGGGCGGCGTGCGTGCGTTCTCGCGAGGTTCGCCGATTCGCTGGTCAAGCCGGGCAGCCTGTGACTAGCATGGAATCGTGGCCAAGAAAGCGCTTTCCCATCCGGTGGAGCTGATCGACGGCGCCCGACCGACGCGCTCCGTGCTTCGGCTGCTCGCGCGCCGCCCCGGGCGGATGTCGCTGGCTCTGTTCGCCTTCGCCATGAAGGAGATTCCGCTGTGGTTCCTCCCGGTCATCACGGCGGCGATCATCGACATCGTCGCCGATGGGGGCGAGGTCACGGCCGTGCTCTGGTGGCTGGCGCTCGCGGTGATCCTGCTGCTGCAGAACTACCCGAACCACATCCTCTACACGCGCAGCTTCATGACCGTGGTCCGCGACACCGGCGCCGACCTGCGCAATGCCCTCGCTGCGCGACTGCAGAGCCTGTCGATCGGGTACCACACGCGCGTGAGTTCCTCGATCGTGCAGACGAAGGTCGTGCGCGACGTCGAGAACGTCGAGCTGATGCTGCAGCAGGTGACTCATCCGCTGCTGTCGGCGACGATGGTCATGATCGGCGCGATCACCATGACCGCGATCGCCGTCCCCGCGTTCCTGCCGGTCTACGCGCTCGCGGTGCCCATCGCCATCGGCATCCGCTACGGCATGCGCAACCGCTCGAAGACGCGAAACGAGGATTTCCGCCGCGAGGTCGAGGTGCTCTCGGCCCGCGTCGGCGAGATGGCCTCGCTCATTCCGGTCACGCGCGCCCACGGTCTCGAAGAGACCGCGGTCACGCGCGTCGGTCACGGAGCCGAAGGCGTTCGCCGCGCAGGCCTGCACCTCGACATGCTCAACGGTCACGTGGCCTCCATCTCGTGGGTCGCCATGCAGCTGCTGGCCGTCGGATGCCTCGGCTTGGCGGCGATCTTCTCGCTCACGGGCATCCTTCCGATCACGCCCGGCGAGGTCGTGCTGCTCGCGACCTATTTCACGCTGCTGACGGGCGGTTTGACTCAGCTGCTCATGCTCATCCCGGTCGGCGCGCGCGGTCTCGAATCCGTCCGCTCCATCGCCGAGGTCATGCAGGAGCCCGACCTCGAGCTGAACGCGGGCAAGCGCGTCGTCGATCGCGTGAGCGGCGGCATCCGTCTGGTGCACGCCTCGCACCGCTACGCCGGCGCCGATGCCGACGCGCTCCACGAGATCGACCTCGACATCACCGCGGGCGAGACCGTCGCACTGGTGGGCTCGTCAGGATCGGGCAAGTCGACACTGCTGAACCTCGTGCTCGGGTTCGTGCGCCCCACTGCCGGGCAGATCCTTCTCGACGGCGCCGACATGCAGGATCTCGACATGCGCACGGCGCGTCGCTTCGTCTCGGTCGTGCCGCAGGAGTCGGTGCTGTTCGAGGGCACGATCCGCGAGAACATCGCGTACGGGATGCCGCAGGCCGACGACGCCCGCATCATCCAGGCGCTGCGCGATGCGAACGCGCTCGAATTCGTGCACGACCAGCCCCAGGGCTGGGACACCGTCGTGGGGGAGCGCGGCGCGCGTCTGTCGGGCGGTCAGCGCCAGCGCCTCGCGATCGCGCGCGCTCTGGTGCGTGACCCGCGCATCCTGCTGCTCGACGAGGCGACCTCTGCGCTCGATCCGGAATCGGAGGAGCTCGTGAAGGAAGCGCTCGAGCCGGCTCATGCGCGGGCGCACGACGCTCGTCGTCGCCCACCGGCTCTCGACGATCCGCCAGGCCGACCGCATCGTCGTGCTCGAGCGCGGACGCATCGTCGAGCAGGGCAGCCACGACGCGCTCCTCGAACGCGACGGACGGTATGCCCACCTCCACCTCACCCAGGCCGGCCTCGCCGGGCGATGACACGACCCATCCGAGGAGAATCCAATGACGGATGCCGCACGCCGGCCTCGCCGCAAGGAGGCACTATGACCCTTTCGATCAGCCACGACGACGGCACCGCTTTCGCCGTGCACGACGACGATGAAGTCGAGCTGTTCCGGTACACGTATGTGCCCGACACGGTTCAGCTCGAATCGCCGAAGCCGTACCTGCATCCGATCCGCACGCGTTCGGGCCACCTGGTGAGTCTTTTCCGCCCGCACGACCACGTCTGGCACAAGGGCATCGCGTGGTCGCTGCCCGTGGTCGGGGACGAGAACTTCTGGGGCGGACCGACCTACGTGCGCGACCAGGGCTATGTCCAGCTGCCCAACGACGGCTCTCAGGTGCACGTGCGCGTCGACGCCGTCGAGGTCGATGCCGACGGTTCTGCACGATTCGTCCACGACCTCGAGTGGATCACCGAGGGCGGGGCGCGCCTGTTCACCGAGCGTCGCACGATCGGCGCGCGCGTCCTCGACGACGACAGCTGGGCGCTGACGTTCGAGACGGCCATGACGAACGTCTCGGCATCCGACATCGCCTTCGGCTCGCCGACCACGAAGGGCCGCGAGAACGCGGGGTACGGCGGACTCTTCTGGCGCGGTCCGCGCTCGTTCACCGGCGGAACCCTCGTGACGGCCGACGGCACCGGGACGGGCAGCGACGTCCGCGGTCAGCGGCACGAGTGGATGGGGTTCGCGGGGGAGCACGACGAGGTCGACGCGTCGTCGCTCATCGTGATGGTCGACGATGCTGCGAACCCGCATCATCCGCCGCAGTGGTTCGCCCGCTCCGAGGAGTTCGCCGGCCTGAACCCCGCGCCGTTCTTCAGCGAAGAGCTCGTCGTGCCGGCGGGCGAGGCGGTCACCTTCCGCTACGGCGTGGGGATCGCGGATGCCGATGCCGACGACGCCGGTGAGCTCGCGGATGCCGTGCGCGAAGTGCTGAGGGCCCGAGTCATGACCACCCCGCTCTTTCCCGGCGGCGTCGCCGTGTCGGACCTCGCCGTGTACGACTGGGAGGCCGCCGACGGCAGGTGCGGCGGCTCGCCCCATCTGCACACCGCGTCGAGCGAGGGCTACGTCGTCGTCGGCGGAGCCGGGGCGGTGCATACGCTGAGTGCCGACGGCGTCGCGGAGCACCCGCTGTCCACGGGCGACGTGGTCTGGTTCTCGCCCGGGACGGTGCACCGGCTGGTCAACGACGGTGGGCTTCGGCTGATCGTCGTGATGCAGAACTCCGGTCTGCCCGAAGCGGGCGACGCCGTGCTCACCTTTCCGGCGCGAGTGCTCGATGACCGCGAGGCGTACTCGGCGGCGGCGACGCTTCCTGTCGGGCCCGGCCGTGCAGCCGCGGCCTTGGCACGGCGCGATCTCGCGATGCAGGGCTATCTCGAGCTGCGGGATGCCGTCGTGTCAGAGGGTCCGAGTGCACTCGCGGCGCTGCACGCGCGTGCCGCGCGCCTCGTGCAGCCGAAGGTCGCCGAGTGGCGCGCGACGTGGGATGCGACCGTCGCGGCCGAGGTGGACCGGACCCGGCGCCAGCTGGATGAGCTCGGCGATGGCCTGCCCGGTGCGCTGAGCGCGGCATCCGTCGTCCGCGCGACGCCCGTCGGCGGCGATCCGGCGTTCGGCATGTGCGGGCGCCTCACGACGTGGGACTGGGAACATGATGACAACGACCACCCCTGATGTGCGCACGATCCGGCTGCTCGACTCGCGACCCCCGCTGACCGTGCCGGCGATGAGCAATCAGGTCGATCGGGGTTCGCGCGTTCGGTTGAACAGCCGGTGGATCGAGATCGACGGGAAGCCGGCGCTTCCGGTGACCGGCGAGTTGCACTACAGCCGCATTCCGCGGCGCCGATGGGAAGAGACCCTCCGGCTGATGGTCGCATCCGGGCTCACCTCGGTGTCGACGTACGTGTTCTGGATCCACCACGAGCCGGTTCGGGGTCAGGTCAGCTTCGACGGCGACCTCGATATCGCCGCTTTCCTGGAGACCGCGGAGCGGGTCGGCGTGGACGTCATCGTGCGGATCGGCCCGTGGTGCCACGGCGAGGTGCGCAACGGCGGTCATCCGGATTGGGTGGTCGAGGCCGCACCGGGTGCACGCACGAACGATCCCGTCTACCTCGAGCTCGCGAAGGGCTGGTACGAGCAGATCGCGGCGCAGGTCGCGCCCTTCTGCGGTCCCGACCGCCGTGTGATCGGCATCCAGATCGAGAACGAGCTCTACGACCAGCCCGAGCACATCGCCACCCTCAAGCAGCTCGCCCGCGACGCGGGGCTCTCCGCTCCGCTGTGGACCGCGACAGGGTGGGGTGGCGCGATCCTTCCTCCGCACGAGGTCTTCCCCCTCTACAGCGGTTATGCGGACGGATTCTGGGCGGGACAGGGCTCGACATGGGACGACAGCTTCCGCGACCACTTCCGGTTCACCCACGTCTGGGACGACCCGGGCGTCGGCGGGGACTTCCGCGAAGAGGGCATCGAGATCGTCGTGCGTGACATCGATCCCGAGTTCCCGCCGGCGACATGCGAGCTCGGCGGTGGCATGGCCACCGCATATCACCGACGGCCGATCGCGCGCGGTCGCGACATCGCTGCCGTGGCCAACGTGAAGATCGGCAACGGGTCGGCGTGGCAGGGCTTCTACATGTACGTCGGCGGCACGAATCCCGCCGATCACCTGCAGGAGACCCACGCGACCGGCTACCCGAACGACCTCCCGCGATTCGACTACGACTTCCAGGCCGCGTTCGGCGCGACCGGGCATCCGGGGCCGAGCCTCGGTCTGCTGCGCGATCACAACGCGTTCCTCGACGCCTTCGGCGACCGGCTGGTGCAGATGTACAGCTCGCTGCCCGACGACGCTCCCGTCGACGTGCACGACCTGGAGTCTCTGCGGTGGGCAGTGCGCAGCGACGGCGACAGTCCGGCTTTCTCTTCATCAACACGCACGAACCGCATGAACCGCTCTCGGGCTCCGCTGATGTGCAGTTCCGCATCCCCCTGGGCGATGAGGACCTCGTCGTTCCCGACCGTCCGATCGACATCCCCAGCGGGGTCATCGCCCGGTGGCCGCTGCGCCTCGACATTGCCGGCGTGCGGATCGAGTGGGCGACGGCATCCGTTGCGGGCCTCGTCGAGGGCGCGATTCCGACACTGGTGCTGCGCGCGCACGACGGCATCGCCGCTCGAGTTCAGTTCGCGGCCGGCACCGGCATTCGCAGCGGCGCGGGTGAGCGATCTTCTCGCCGATGAGCCCGTGGACATCGAACCGGGCACGTCTGTGCTGGCAGACGGCACCCTGCGGATTCTCGTGGTCGATGAGCGGCAGGCCGAGCGCCTCTGGTACCTCGGCGAGGAGCTCATCGACTCCGTCGACGCGGTGTGGTCGGAGCCCGACGGCCTCGTCGCCCGGGCGGCACAGCAGCCCGATGCGGCGCGCTGGACGGGGACCGGGTTCGAACCGATCAACTTCCGTGCGTCGTCCGCTCCGGGTTCGCTTGCGCTGACGCCGGAAGCGGTGCGCGCCGGCGGGCGACCACCCGCTCGCTTCGGCGAGTTCATGGGACGGTCGTCGGCGCCCACCGACGCGCAGATCGATGAGGTCGCGGCGGTGTGGCGGATCGACGTGCCTTCGCCGGAGGCGACCGCCGACGGCGATCAGTCGGAGCTCGTCATCGAGTGGGAGGGCGATGTCGCCCAGCTTCGCGCGGACGGCGTCGTCATCCGCGACCGGTTCTGGGACGGACTGCCGTGGCGGGTGGACATCACCGACCTCTCGCCGGACGCCGAACTCACGCTGCACATCGTTCCGATCACGACCGAGAGCCTGATCGATCTCGACGACGCGGCTCGTCTGCGGGTCGAGGCGGCGGGTCTGCTGTGCGGCGTTCAGAGCATCACCCGCGTGCTGTCATCACGGTGGACCGAGGCGGCTCGATAGGCGGGAGCTCCGTCGGACGCCGCCACAGTATCGGCTGATCGACGAGAACGGCTACCGCGGCTGTCGGCTGTACTCCACTCAGGCCGGAGCGGGTCCCGTCGACTCGCGCCAGATCACGCGGTTGATCGGCCTGGCATCGAGGGCGACAGCCTCGTCCCTCAGGCGTGCGATCAGCCTCGCCATCGCGTTACTGCCGACTCGCTCCAGGTTCACGTCGACCGTGGTGAGGGAGGGCAACAGGAATTCGCTGCCCGCCGCATTGTCCCACCCGGTCACGCTCACGGCGCCGGGGACGTCCCAGCCCCGCTTTCTTGCGGCGCGGAGGACCCCGGTGGCCACCAGGTCATTGGCCGCGATGATCGCGGTCGGCTCTTCGCCGCTGCGGATCGTCTCCACCGCGGCCAACCCCGACTGGCCTGACCAGTCCCCATCGAAAACGCCCGTCGATTCGAGGCCGAGCCTCTCGAGCGTTCTCAGAAACGTCGTCGCGCGTGCACGAGCCGATGCGAACTGCGATGAGCCCGCGACGTGGAAGAAGCGGCGATGCCCGAGTTCTGCCAACCCGCCGATCAGCTCTCCGATCGGAGTCGCGTCAGCGAGTTCGCCGATCCCGCGCATCTCGTCGTCGAAGTCCGCCGACACGACGAGGACGGTGTCGGTCGGCAGAACAAGTGAACCGAGGTCGACAGGAGACAGGGATAGGATGCCGTCGACCAAGCGAGTGTCGGCGAGTTCCAGGATGCGTTCCGCGCGCTCAGCAGGGCCACCTTCTGGACTGATCACTTCCACCTGGTACCCCGCCTCATGAGCTCTGCGCGTGGCTCCCGACAGCATCCGCGCCGGGTTGAACGCCAGTGCCGGCATGACCACCGCGATCCGGCCGGTGACGCGAGTCCGCATCGAACGGGCAAGCAGATTCGGGCGGTAATTGAGCTGCGCGATCGCGCTCTCAACGCTGTCGCGAGTCTTCGGCTTGAGACCTTCACCGTTGAATCGCAGATAGCGGGAGACCGTCTGATGAGATACCCCGGCCAGCCGGGCGACCTCCATGATCGTCGGCCGACGCTCCGCGGGCGGGTGGGTCGTCATATCGTCTCCTCCGGCCACGCGGTTCCTGCGTCCGATCGCTCCCACGGTACCCGCAGAGGGCGCAGGAGTGAACGATCACCACGCCACCGAAGCGCGGATCGACGTCACCTATTGACACGAATGGTGATCGTTCACTATGTTGGCTCCACACTAATAGTGAACGAACACTTTTTGGAAAGGACGAAGATGTTCCACAGCAATAAGCGGGTATTCGCGGTGGTCGCGCTCGCGGCCGGAGCGGCCCTGGTTCTCGCTGGCTGCGCCAGTGGAGGCGACACGCCTGAGGCGGCGCCGACGTTCGACCCGGACGCGGAGGTCACGCTCGACTTCGCCTTCTGGGGCAATGACATCCGCGCAGAGATGTACAACGAAGCGATTGCCGTTTTCAACGAGGAGTACCCGAATATCACGGTGAATCCCACGTTCCTCGCCTGGGACGAGTACTGGGAGAAGCGCCAGACCGAGGCCGCGGGTAAGAACCTCCCGGACGTCTTCCAGATGGACATGACCTACGTCCGCCAGTACTCGGAGAACGGACTCCTTCTCGACCTGACGCCGTATGCCGGCGACATCATCGCCACGGACGGCTTCGACGAAAGCGTGCTCAACATTGCATCGATCAACGACGAAATCGCCGGAATGCCGGTTTCCACCAACGCGATCGGCATGTTCGAGAACGTTGTCCTGACGGAGAAGGTCGGGGTCGACCCGTTCGAGGGCGGCGATTGGGAGGCATACGACGAGTGGCTATATGACGCACGCGATGCGGCCGATGCGGCGGGGCTTGACGTGTGGGGCGGCAATGACCCGACGAGCTTCATTCAGCCTTTCGAGCTCGTCCTTCGGTCCGAGGGCAAGTCGGTCTTCACCGAGGACGGTGAGGTGGGCTTCACCGAGGAGGATCTGGCCGACTTCTGGAGCCGCGGCGCGCCTCTCCGCGAGGATGGAGTCGTCACGCCGCAGCAGCGTCTCGAGGAGGTGTCACCCAAGGGCGGCTTCGATTCCGCGAACCAGCTGACGGAGATCGTGTGGGACAACTTCGGCGCCCCGTACCTCGCCAACCTGGGTGACGAGTACCCCGAGCTCAACCTTGTCGCTCCGCCCGTCACCAAGGAAGGTGCGAAGGATCTGTACAAGAAGGCGGGCATGCTGATCTCCGGCGCCGCCGCCACCGACCACCCCGAGGCCGCCGCCGCATTCATCGACTTCCTGGTCAACAGCCCAGAGGTGGGCGCGATCTTCGGAACGAACCGAGGCATGCCGGCTTCCGAGACCCAGCTCGATGGCATCGAGCTGGACGAGACGGCGCAGCAGATCATCGACTACGAAGAGTCGATCGCCGACCGCGTCGGCGACGCCCCGCCCGTGCCGGTCATCGGCTACGGCTCGGTCGAGGCCAAGTTCAAGGCACTCGGGCAAGAGCTCGGATTCGGAACGATCACGGTCGATGAGGCTGTGGACCAGCTCTTCGCCGAGATCGATGTGATCCTCAGCCAGTAGCAATCGCGCTGTGTGGGAGAGCCCCAGTCCTCGGGCTCTCCCACACCTCGCGTACGACGTTCCAGCTCTGACAGAAAGTAAGGAGAGGACATGACCGTCCCCCATCACCCCCTTCGCGTCGCCATCATCGGCACGGGCGGTATCGCCCACGCCCACGCACAGGCCGTCACCGAACTCGCCGGAAAGGCGACCCTGGTCGCGGTCGCTGATGTGGATCTGGAGCGGGCGCAGGCGTTCGCTGCAGAATTCGGTGCCGCGCGCACTTATACCGATGCCGGTGCGCTGTTCGAAGCGGAAGACCTCGACCTCGTCCACATCTGCACGCCTCCCCAATCCCACGTCCTCCTCGCGCTGCGGGCGCAGAAGGCCGGAGTCGCGGCGCTCGTCGAGAAGCCGATCGCGCTGAGCCTGCGCGAAATGGATCTGCTCGTCGCTTCCGAGCGGGAAACCGGCGTTCCGATACTGACCGTGTTCCAGCACCGCTTCGGGCAGGCCGCTCTGCGACTCCGCACGCTCGCTGACTCCGGTGTCTTGGGTCGTCCCCAGGTCGCCACCTGCGAGACCATGTGGTACCGCGATGACGCCTACTTCGCTGTCCCGTGGCGAGGTCGCTGGGACGTGGAAGGTGGTGGACCCACGATGGGCCACGGCATCCACCAGTTCGATCTCTTGCTCGCTGTTCTCGGTCCGTGGTCACGCGTCAGCGCATTCGCAGCGCGACAGTCCCGCCCGACCGATACAGAAGACGTGTCGATCGCGCTCGCCGAATTCAAGAACGGCGCGCTTGCCACGGTCGTCAACTCCGTGGTTTCCCCGCGAGAGACGTCGCGCCTGCGGTTCGACTACGAATTCGCCACGGCGGAGGTCGAACACCTGTGGGGATACACAAATGAGGATTGGACCTTCACCCCGGCTCCCGGACACGAGCATCTTGCCGAGTTGTGGGACTCGACAGGCGGGGAAATCAGCAGTCACCGGCTGCAGATAGAGGCCATCCTCGATGCGCTGGCCTCCGGTATGCGACCGAGCGTGGGCATCGAAGACTCTCACCGCACTCTCGAGTTCGCCGCAGCGACCTACGCTTCAGCCTTTCGCGGCGTCCCGGTACGTGCGGGGCAGATCTCGCCGGGGGATCCGTTCTTCAGCTCCATGAGCGGCGGTGCTGTCCCCTGGGCGCCGGTGAAAGAGGTGGCGGCGTGAGCCTCGCGGTGCATGACGATGGCGACGGTGCGATCACTGTCCGCGCCGGCGACGTAGAACTCTTCCGTTACGTCTACATTCCCGACAGTCCCCAGCTGGAATCACCGAAACCGTATCTGCACCCCATCCGCACCCGTGCGGGCCACCTGGTGAGTCTGTTCCGGCCGCACGATCACGTGTGGCACAAAGGCATCGCGTGGTCGCTTCCCGTGGTCGGTGAGGAGAACTTCTGGGGCGGGCCCACGTACGTGCACGGCCAGTTCTATGTCCAGCTGCCGAACGACGGCTCCCAGGTGCATCGGCGAACCGTGCAGAACGCGACGGAGGGATCCGTGGCGCGATTCGATCATGACCTCGACTGGATCACGCAGGGTGGCGACCGGATGTTCAGCGAGCGGCGGACGATCACGGCGCGAATCGCTGACGAGAACACGTGGGTGCTGACCGTCGAGACATCCATGACCAATGTCACTGACGAAACGATCTCGATCGGCTCGCCGACGACGCGCGGCCGGGAAAACGCCGGATACGGCGGTCTCTTCTGGCGCGGACCCCGCTCCTTCACGGGCGGCCAGGCGATCAGTCCGGACAGCGCAGGGGCGGGGGCTGCCATGCGAGGTCAGCGGCACGAGTGGATGGCCTACGCGGGGCATCATGACGGCGTGGACGCGGAATCCGTCATCGCCTTCGTGGATCATCGGGATAACCCGCATCACCCGCCGCAGTGGTTCGTGCGGACGGAGGAGTTCGCGTGCGTCAATCCCGCACCGTTCTTCAGCGAGGAACTCGATATCTCCAGTGGTGAGACCGTCACTTTCCGATACGCGGTCGGAATCGCAGATGCGACGGCCAGTAGGGCCGCGGAGACGGCGAGCCTCGCGCGAGCAACGTTCGCTTATCCGGCGAGCCGGCTCGTCGACGCGGAGACGAAGTGATGACCGGTCAAACGACCTTCCCGGGCGGCACCTCGGTGACTCTGCTGGACGTCTACGACAATGCCGGCCCGGACGGTCTGCGCGGTGGGACACCGCACATGCATCTGGCATCCACGGAGTGCTACGTGGTGATCGGTGGACGCGGTGCGCTGCACACGCTCACCCTCGACGGCGCGCGCGAGACCGAACTGGAGCCCGGAACGGTGGTGTGGTTCACGCCCGGCACCATCCACCGAGCAATCAACGAGGGGGATCTGAAGGTGCTTGTGCTGATGGGCAACTCCGGATTGCCCGAAGCGGGCGACGCGGTCATGACGTTCCCAGCGGATGTCGTCGCGGACTCGGAACGGTACTACCAGAAGGCGACGCTTCCGCGGCGGGAGAGCTCGGAGGAGCGGGCGGAGGATGCCGGGCGGCGACGCGACCTTGCAGTCGATGGCTATGCGGTTCTCCGCGCTGCGCTCGTGGGCGGTGACGATGGCCCATTGAGAGAGTTCTACGCCGCGGCGGGGCGGCTCATTCGGGAGCGCACGGCTGAGTGGGAAACGATCATCAGCGACGGACCGCTCGCGCAAGCGACCAGCAGCCTGGACTCTGTGGGTGCGCTGGCGCGAGGCGTCACCGACCACCTCGCACTTTCGTCCCTAGAACAAGCTCCCCACCACACGGCGGAACGTGGCTTCGGCATGTGCGGCCGGCTGCATGCGTACAACGTGAACGCCTCCTTACCCAACAGGTAGATCCGCGGCTCAGTGCAAGCCCCCGGTGAACAGATCGCGCCCGCCTCAGCCCTGCGTTCGGCTGAACCTCGATAGCCGCCTGTGGTGCTTCAACCAGGCCCCTCCTCGCCTTCGCCCTCGATCGGGGCGTCGCGGATCTGATCGTCCCGCCATTCGTCAGCCGACTCTTCCCCACGGGCGATGCGCTCTTCGCGCTGGCGCAGCTCGACGCGGCGGATCTTTCCGGAGATCGTCTTGGGCAGGTCGAAGAACTCGATCCGCCGGATGCGCTGATACGCCGAGAGGTGGTTGCGGGCGTACAGCAGGATCTCGTGAGCGGTCTCGGTCGTCGGCTCGACGCCCGCGGCGAGCACGACGTACGCCTTCGGCACCGCGAGTCGGAGGTCGTCCGGCGCAGGGACGACGGCTGCTTCGACGACGAAGGGATGCTCGACGAGCACGCTCTCGAGCTCGAACGGGCTGATCTTGTAGTCCGAGGCCTTGAAGATGTCGTCGGTGCGGCCGATGTAGGTCAGGTAGCCGTTCTCGTCGCGGGAGGCGATGTCACCGGTGTGGAAGTATCCACCGGCGGATGCCTCGGCATTGCGGTCCACATCGGCGACGTAGCCGGTCATCAGGTTCGTCGGGTGCTGCGACAGGTCGACGCAGATCTCGCCCTCGTCGGACTGCTCCCCGGTGACGGGGTCGACGAGCAGGATCGGGCATCCCGGAAGCGGCAGGCCCATCGCGCCGTCCTTGATCGGCTGGCCGGGGGAGTTGGCGATCACCGCGGTCATCTCGGTCTGGCCGTAGCCGTCGCGGATGGTGAGTCCCCACGCGGCTCGCACCTGCGCGATGACCTCGGGGTTGAGCGGCTCGCCGGCCGAGACCGCCTCGCGCAGGTCACCGGCACCCGCCGAGAGGTCGGCCTGGATCAGCATCCGCCACACCGTCGGAGGCGCGCAGAACGACGTGACGCCCTCTGAGCGGATGGTCTCCAGCATCCGCTCGGCGTCGAATCGCGCGTAGTTGTAGACGAAGATCGTCGACTCTGCGATCCACGGTGCGAAGAAGCAGCTCCACGCGTGCTTGGCCCAGCCGGGGGAGCTGATCGCGAGGTGCACGTCACCCGGGCGAAGGCCCAGCCAATACATGGTCGTGAGGTGACCGACCGGATAGGAGACGTGGGTGTGCTCCACGAGCTTCGGGCGGCTGGTCGTGCCGGAGGTGAAGTAGTGCAGCAGCGGGTCGCTCGCGAGCGTCTCGGGATGCAGCATCCGCTCGGCGGGGGTGCGGAACGCCTCGTCGTAGTCGGCCCAGCCCTCCGGGCCGTCTCCCACCCGTACACCCGACACCCGCTGCGGCAGGAGGTCGAACTTGTCGACGTGGTCGCCGGCCGCGATCACATGAGTGACCGAGCCCCGCACGATGCGGTCCTGCAGGTCGTCACCTCCGATGGCCAGAGTCGTGGGGAGAATGACGGCGCCGATCTTGGTGAGGGCGAGCATCGACTCCCAGAGCTCGACCTGGTTGCCGAGCATCAGCAGGACCGCATCGCCCTTGCGCACTCCCCGCCCGAGCAGCCAGTGGCCGAGCTGGTCGGAGCGGGTCGCCAGCTCGTCGAACGTCCGGGTGGTGCGCTCGCCGTCCTCCTCGAGGATCACCAGCGCGGGGCGCCGTGTTGTCGCGCGCGATCTCGTCGAACCAGTCGATCGCCCAGTTGAAGGCGCCGTCGATCTCGGGCCAGGCGAACTCCGCACGAGCCGTCGGGTAGTCCTCGCGCAGCGCGACGAGCTGATCGCGCGCGACGCGGAAACGTTCTGCCGCAGGGCTGATGGTCATGGTCTTCCTCATCGTCGAAGAGTCGGCGGACACCGGTCGGTTCAGAAACGAGTTTCAGCAGACCGCACGCATGAAGCAACTTTCGCACCTCGGCCCCGATATCCCCAGAGGCCCGGTTCAGCATCCAGCGGGCCGCAGATCACCAGGCGTAGGCCTCGGGCGCCTGACCGCCGGGTCCGGGGAACAGTGCGTCGAGTGCGGCGAGGTCATCCGGCGTCAGTGCGATCTCGAGCGCTGACACGGCAGACTCGAGCTGCGCGACGGTCCGCGGCCCGATGATGGGCCCGGTCACGCCCGGCTGGTGCAGCACCCACGCGAGACCGAGCGCGGCCGGCGCCCACCCGCGCTCCGCCGCGAACGCCTCGTATGCGTCGATCTGCTCGGCACGCTCAGCGCGCCGGTCGCGCACTCCCTCCGACGATGAGCGACCGCTCGCGGACCCTCCGCTGAGCAGGCCGCCGGCGAGGGGAGACCAGGGGAGGATGCCGAGGCCGTACTCCCTCGCGGCCGGGATGACTTCGAGCTCGATCGAGCGCTGAGCCAGGTTGTAGAGGGACTGCTCGCTGACCAGGCCGAGGAAGTTGCGCTGCTTCGCGATCTCGTTGGCCTGCGCGATGTTCCACGCCGCGAAGTTCGAGCTGCCGGTGTAGAGCACCTCGCCGCGCGCGACGAGGGTCTCCATGGACTGCCAGAGCTCCGGCCACGAGATATGACGGTCGATGTGGTGGAACTGGTACAGATCGATCCGGTCGGTCTGCAGTCGCCGCAGCGAGCCGATCGCCTCACGGCGCACCTGCCACGCCGAAGCGCCGCGGGCGTTCACCACGTCGCCGTCGGCCGTCGGATCGACCATGGGGGAGTGCACCTTCGTGGCGAGGACGATGTCGTCACGCACGCCGGGGCGCGCCGCGAACCAGCGGCCGATGATCTCCTCCGTCGCTCCGCGGCCGCCCGATCCGCCGTAACCGTTGGCGGTGTCGAAGAAGTTGACACCGAGCTCGAGCGCCCGATCCATGATGGCGAACGCTTCGCTCTCGCTGGTGCGGTCGCCGAAGTTCATGGTGCCGAGCACGATTCGCGACACCGTTGTTCCGGTGCGACCCAAGTGGATGTAGTCCAAGGTGGTTCCTCTCGATTGGGATAGCGCTTTCCCAGTGAATCTTCTAGGGTGGATGCTACGCCTGATCCTCGATGCGGAGACTCCCATGACAACCTCGCTGCGCTGCGCACTCGTCGGAACGGGAGCGGTCGCCCACCTTCACGCGCGCGCCATTGCGTCACACCCGCACGCCGAACTCGTGGCCGTGACAAACCTGCACCGATCGGTGGCCGACGACTTCGCCGAGCAATGGAACGTGCCGGCCGTCTACGACGACCTCGGCGAACTGCTCGCCGCCGAGCACCCCGACGTCGTGCTCATCTGCACTCCACCCGGAGCGCATCACGGTCAGACCCTCCAGGCGTTCGCCGCCGGCGCGCACGTCGTGGTCGAGAAGCCGCCCGCCTCCTCGCTCGACGAACTCGACGAGATGCGCGCTGCCGCGATCGCGGCCGACCGTCAGCTGGCCGTCGTCTTCCAGCAGCGCACCGGAACGGCCGCCGCACACGTTCGCCGCCTGCTGCAGGACGGGGCCCTTGGTCGACCGCTGATCGCGGTATGCCAGACGCTCTGGTACCGCGACACGGACTACTTCGCCGTGCCGTGGCGCGGCAAGTGGGAGACCGAGGGCGGTGGCACGACCGTGGGGCACGGCATCCACCAGCTCGATCTGCTCGCCTTCCTCCTCGGCGACTGGGCGAGCGTGCAGGGGCGGCTGTGGCGGCTCGATCGCGAGACGCAGACGGAGGATGCCTCGACCGCGACGATCACGTTCGCCAACGGCGTCGTCGCGCAAGTCATCACGAGCGCCGTATCGCCGCGTCAGATCAGCTCGATCCGGATCGATACGCAGAAGGCGACCGTCACCGTCGAGCATCTCTACGGCCATGGCCATGACAACTGGTCGATCACGGCGGCGCCGGGTTTCGAGGACGAAGCATCCGCGTGGGCGCTGCCGGACCACGAGGAGCGCAGCGACCACGGGCCGCTGCTGCGTGACGTGTTCGATGCACTGCTCGCGGCCGAGCCGCTGCCGCCGACAGCGACCGATCCCGCGCGCTCGTTCGAGATCGTGGCCGCGATCTACGCCTCGGCGGCCGCTGATGGCGCGGTCGTCACACCCGCAGAGCTCGCGACGCACCCGACGCACCGCAGCGGCTTCGCGAGCCCGGTCACCGACATGCGCGACGTCGGAGCATGACCGCGGCTGAGCTGTACCGCGACCCGGTCTACGACGGCGCGACCGATCCGGTCGTCGTGATCGCCCAGGGCGTGTGGTGGATGTTCTACACGCAGCGCCGCGCGACGCACCCCGACCCCGGGCCGGGAGTCGCGTGGGTGCACGGGAGTCGCATCGGAGTCGCGCAGTCGCCAGACGGAATCGAGTGGACCTACATCGGCACCCTCGAGCCGGATGCCGCCGGCCTCGAGCTCCGCGAAGGCCCACCGCCGGCCGTGGTCGATGCGACCCACTGGGCGCCCGAAGTCATCCACGACGGGCAGCGGTGGCGGATGTACCTGACCGAGATCGACGGCATTCCGGATCGCTGGCCAGGCTTCGCGCGCACGATCGTCGAGTACTCCTCGGACGACCTGCGCCGCTGGGAGCGTCGTGGGCCGATCGTGCTCGGGAGCGATCGCGTCATCGACGCCGCGGTCGCGCTATGCCCGGACGGCCTGTGGCGCCTGTGGTTCAAGGACGAGGCTGCCGACTCGGTCACGAGGGTCGCCGCATCCGCTGATCTGAACGACTGGCGCCTGGAGGGAACCGCGATCGGCGGTCGCGCCCACGAGGGGCCGTGCGCTTTCGAGCTCGGCGGCAGCTGGTGGATGATCGTCGACGAGTGGCGCGGCATGGGGGTCTATCGCTCTGTTGACGCGGTCGCGTGGGTGCGTCAGGGCGGGCCGGATGCCGTCATCCTCGGCGCCGGCGACGTTTCGACCTCGGGCTTCGGCCATCACGGCGCCGCTGTGCGCGACGGCGCGCAGGTCTGGTACTACTACTTCGGTCATCCACAGCGGACGACTGCGTCGGCAGGGGATGCCGAGTCCATCGACGACCGGAGGTGCGCCGTCTATCGCGCAGGTCTGAGCGTTGTCGGCGGTGTTCTGCGTTGCGACACATGATCGGGGTAACGACGGGAAAACGATTTCCTGATTCTTCTTGCGAATCGATTCATCGCGTAGTACGGTAACGGGCAAGCGCTTTCCCACACGCACCAGGGACGGCGCACTCACCGCCACACAGGACAACGGACGTTCAGCGGAACACAGAGAACGCGGACGTTCGAAACGAGAGGACAAGGATGTTCAACAGGAAGCGGACCATCGCAGCCGTCGCGATCGCGGCGGGCGCAGCGATCGCCCTTGCCGGATGCGCGGGAGGCAGCACTGCGGCCCCCGACGCTGCGCCCACGTTCGACCCGGACGAGGAGGTCACCCTCGACCTCGCGTTCTGGGGCAACGACATTCGCGCCGAGCTCTACAACGAGGCGATCGCCGCGTTCAACGAGGAATACCCGAACATCACGGTCAACGCGACGTTCCTCGGTTTCCCGGAGTTCTGGGAGAAGCGGCAGACCGAAGCGGCCGGCGGCAACTTGCCCGACGTCATGCAGTTCGATTACTCGTACCTGCGGCAGTATTCCGAGAACAATCTGCTGCTGCCCCTGGACCCGTACCTCGGCAACATCATCGAGACCGACCCGCTCCCGCAGAACATCCTCGACATCGGGGTCGTCGGCGACGTGACCACCGGCATCCCGACCTCCACGAACGCGTGGGGCCTGTTCACCAACCCGGTCCTCCTCGAGACTGCCGGTGTGGACGAGTTCGAGGGCGGCGACTGGGAGGAATACACCGACTGGCTCGGCGATGTCACTGCCGGCGCCGGTGGCGCCTTCTGGGGCGGTACCGACTTCTCGGGTCGCATTCAGAACTTCGAGCTCCAGCTGCGCTCCGAAGACTCGTACCTGTTCAGCGAAGAAGGCGAGCCCGGCTTCGACGAAGAGCGCCTCACCGAGTTCTGGGAGTCCGGCGCGGACATCCGCGACGGCATCGGCATCCCGCAGCAGCGCCTCGAAGAGGTCCTCCCCAAGGGTGGATTCGACACCGCGCTCACCGCGGCCGAGCTCACCTGGGACAACTTCGGTGCCGGCTATCTCGCCGGCCTCGGCGCGGGCTACACCGAGCTCGGACTGATCGCTCCCCCGGTGACGAAGGAGGGTGCGAAGGATCTGTACCTGAAGCCGTCGATGCTGCACACGATCTCGGCGAAGACCGACCACCCGGAAGCGGCCGCGACACTGGTGAACTTCCTCGTCAATTCGCCCGAGTCTGGAGAGATCTTCGGCACGAACCGCGGCCTCCCGGCCTCGGAGACGGCGCTTGCGGCAGCCGAGCTCGACCCGCTGAGCCAGCAGGTCAAGGATTACGAGGCCTCGATCGCAGACCGCTTGGGCGATGCCCCGCCGGTTCCGATCGTCGGCTACGGCACGCTGGAAGAGAAGTTCCGCCAGCTGGGCACGGAGCTGAACTTCGGCACGCTCACCGTGGATGAGGCTGTCGCGCAGTTCTTCTCCGAGATGGACGTCGTCCTCAACCAGTAAGTCATTCCGGGGCCCGGACTGCTGTCCGGGCCCCGGAACACCATCCAACCGAGAGACCGAACCGGGAGAGTCGATGATGACCACTACTTCGACGAGAGTTATCGTGACCGGCCAGAAGTCGTCACGGCGGGCACTGCTCCGCAGAGAACGACCGGAGAGCCTGAACCGCCCCGGACAGAAGGCGCGGTTGCGCAAGGAATCGCTCGCAGGCTACGCCTTCCTGATCCCGTGGCTGATCGGGTTCTTGGGCCTCACGATCATCCCGATGGCGTACTCGCTCTACCTCTCGTTCACGAGCTACAACATCTTCCAGCCGCCGAAGTGGATCGGGCTGGACAACTACATCCGGATGTTCACGGATGATCCTGCGTTCATCCAGTCGGCGCAGATCACCCTGATCTACGTGCTGGTGGGAACGCCGATCACACTGATCGCTGCACTCCTGGTCGCGATGCTGCTGAACTTCCGCGACAAGGGTGCCGGGTTCTTCCGCTCCTCCTTCTACGCCCCTTCCCTGATCGGCGGGTCGGTGTCGGTCGCGATCGTGTGGCGGGCGATGTTCGCCAATGACGGCCCCGTGGATAACTCGTTGAGCTTCTTCGGGATCGATCTGGGCGGGTGGATCGGCAACCCCGACCTGGTGCTGCCTGCGATGATCCTGCTGGCGATCTGGCAGTTCGGCGCCACCATGGTGATCTTCCTGGCCGGCCTGAAGCAGATCCCGAAGGAACTGTATGAGGCGGCCGAGATGGACGGCGCCGGTCCCTTCCACCGCTTCCGCGCGGTGACGATCCCGCTGCTCTCGCCGGTGATCTTCTTCAACCTGCTGCTCGGCTTGATCGGCGCGTTCCAGGTCTTCGCCTCCGCCTACATCATCAGCAACGGCTCCGGCGGCCCGGCCGGCATGACGAACTTCATCACCCTCTACCTCTACAAGCGCGGATTCTCCGACGGACAGATGGGTTACGCATCCGCGATCGCCTGGGTGCTGCTGGTGGTCGTGGCGATCATCGCGTTCATTCTTTTCCGCACCCAGAGATCCTGGGTCCACTACTCGGGAGACAGCCGATGACCACCGCGTCCTTCTCCGAACCCGCCCTCGCGATGGTCGAGAACCAACTCGACGACGCTGCGACCCCCGGTGCTCCGCGCCGCCGCGTGAAGCGCAAGACGTGGCAGACCGTCGTCTGGTTCGTCGTGCTGATCGCTCTCACCGCTGTCGTGCTCTACCCGCTGGTCTGGCTGCTGCTGTCCACGTTCAAGCCCAACGGCGAGTTCGGCGTGAACATGGGCTTGCTCCCGAACAACCCCACCCTGGAGAACTACGCCAAGGTGTCCGAGGGCATCGCCGGGGTGCCGATGCAGAAGTTCTTCCTCAACTCCCTGATCATCGCCGTCGGTTCCGTGATCGGAACCGTCCTGTCCTCAGCCCTGGCCGCGTACGCGTTCGCCCGTGTGCAGTTCAAGGGACTCGGCATCTTGTTCGCGGCGATGATCGGCACCCTGCTGCTGCCGTTCCACGTGCTGATCATTCCGCAGTACATCCTGTTCAACAGCCTCGGCCTGGTCGACACGTTCATTCCGCTGCTGCTGCCGAAATTCCTCGCCACCGAAGCATTCTTCGTGTTCTTGCTCGTGCAGTTCATCCGCCAGATGCCGCGGGACATGGACGAGGCCGCCCGCATCGACGGAGCCGGACACCTGCGCATCTTCTGGTCGATCATCCTGCCGCTGATCCGGCCCGCCTTGATCACCTGCGCGATCTTCGCGTTCATCTGGGCATGGAACGACTTCCTCGGGCCCCTGCTGTACCTGACGAGCCCGGAGAACTATCCGCTGCCCATCGCCCTGCGTCTGTACAACGACCAGTCCTCCTCGAGCGACTACGGGGCAACGGTCACGGCATCGTTCATCGCTCTCCTGCCGGTACTGCTCTTCTTCCTCGTCTTCCAGCGATTCCTGGTCGACGGCGTCGCGACACAGGGGCTGAAGGGATGACCGTCGTCTTGAGCCGACGCGAGGAGAAGGCGGCCCGCAGGGCCGACCTCTCCGGCGCCGGGCCGGTCCTCCAGGAGCGCGCCCCGATGCGCTTCCCCGGTGCAACCGGTGCGTTCGCGCTCTTCGGCGAGGTGCTCCTCGTCGGCCTGCTGATCACCGTGGGCGGCATCCTGCTGGTCACCCTGCCCGCGGCGCTGGCCGCCGGCATCCGCCACCTGCGTCGGTACCTGAACGCCGAAGCCTCCCCGCAGCGTCAGTTCTGGCGGGACTACCTGAAGGCCCTTCCGGGCGGTCTCGTCCTCGGAGTGGCCGGGCTGCTGCTCGTACTGCTGCTGATCCTCGACATCGACCTCGCCGGCTCCGGTGCGCTCCCGGGCGGCATGGCGGTCGCGGCGGTGGGATGGGTCGGCCTCGCGGCTGTCGCCGTCACGCTGCTCGCCGCTGCGGGCGCCTGGGCTCCCGGAGCCGGTTGGCGAGCCGCACTGCGCGGGGTTCCCGCATCACTGAGTGCCGACATCGCCGGTGCTCTCTTCCTCGTCGCCACGGCGGTGTTCGTGTGCGTCGTGACGTGGGTGCTCGTCCCCCTCGTCATTCCGGCTCTGGGCTGCGCGGCGCTGGCCGTGGTCGCGATCCCGGCACGGCGAAGGCGGCGCTGAGGCGCGCTTGCGTGCGGTTCGACAGCCATGCCACAATGCTGGAAAGCGTTTACCCACATCTTCTCGACGTTGACCGACCCATCCACGAAAGCAGGACCCCGTGACTGACACCACCCTTGCCTCGGCGCCCGCCGCGGCCCCCGCCGATCGTCCCGCCGTCCGCGAGATCGGCATCATCATGAACGGCGTATCGGGCCGCATGGGATACCGCCAGCACCTCGTCCGCTCGATCCTCGCGATCCGCGACCAGGGCGGCATCGAGCTGCCTGACGGCACGAAGGTCACGGTCAAGCCGATCCTCGTCGGCCGCAGCGAGACCAAGCTCGCAGAGCTCGCCGCCAAGCACGGCATCGAGGACTACACGAGCGATCTGGATGCAGCCCTCGCCGACCCGCGCTGGGAGATCTACGCCGACTTCCTCGTCACGAAGGCGCGCTCATCGGCGCTGCGCAAGGCGATCGCGGCCGGCAAGACGATCTACACCGAGAAGCCCACCGCCGAGACCGTCGAGGAGGCGCTCGAGCTCGCGAAGCTCGCCGAGGCCGCGGGCGTCAAGACGGGCGTCGTGCACGACAAGCTCTACCTTCCCGGTCTGCAGAAGCTCAAGCGCCTCATCGACTCCGGCTTCTTCGGGCGCATCCTGTCGGTGCGCGGGGAGTTCGGGTATTGGGTGTTCGAGGGCGACTGGCAGCCCGCGCAGCGGCCGAGCTGGAACTACCGCGTCGAAGACGGCGGCGGCATCATCGTCGACATGTTCCCGCACTGGAACTACGTGCTCGAGAACCTGTTCGGCAAGGTCGAGACCGTGTACGCGCAGGCTTCCACCCACATCCCGACCCGCTGGGACGAGAACGGCGAGCCGTACGCGGCCACCGCGGAAGACGCCGCGTACGGCATCTTCGAGCTCGAGGGCGGCGCGATCGCGCAGATCAACTCTTCGTGGACCGTGCGGGTCAACCGTGACGAGCTCGTCGAGTTCCACGTCGACGGCACGCACGGCTCGGCCGTGGTCGGCCTGTTCGGCGCGAAGATCCAGCACCGCAACGCCACCCCCAAGCCCGTCTGGAACCCCGACCTCGCCGACGACCACGACTACGACGCCGACTGGGCCGAGCTGCCGACGAACGATGTGTTCCAGAACGGCTTCCGCCAGCAGTGGGAGGAGTTCCTCACCTCCTACGTCGAGGGCACCGAGTACGAGTTCGACCTGCTCTCGGGCGCCCGCGGCGTGCTGCTGGCCGAGGCCGGTCTCGAATCCAGCCGCGAAGGCCGCAAGGTCGCGCTGCGCACGCTGACGCTGGAGTGACTGCCGATGCCCCTGCTGACCCTCCTCGACCCCGAGGGCGCGACCTCGACGGCGGAGCTCGCCGAAGCGCCCGCGTTCACCAAACCCACCGAGCCGCTGCGCAGCCGCGTCGCCTACGCCGCCGCGCACGTCGTGCCGAAGGTCTGGGCCGACAACACTCCCGGGCAGCCTGCCGAGATCGACTGGGACGCGACACTCGCGTTCCGCCGCTCGGTGTACTCCTGGGGGCTCGGCGTCGCCGACGCGATGGACACCGCGCAGCGCAACATGGGGCTGGATGCCGCCGCCACCCGCGAGCTCATCGCCCGCAGCGCCGAGGTCGCGCGTGAAGAGGGCGGGTCGGTCGTGGTCGGGGTCAACACCGACCACGTCGACCGAGGAGTGGATCGAGCTCGACGCGATCATCGACGCGTACAAGGAGCAGCTGCACTTCACCGAGGAGCAGGGCGCCGGACCGGTCCTGATGGCATCGCGCCACCTCGCCCGGGCCGCGGCAATCGGCCGACGACTACCGCCGCGTCTACCGCGAGGTGCTCGGCGTCGGCGACCGCTCCGGTCGTGCTGCACTGGCTGGGCACCGCGTTCGACCCGCTGCTCGCGGGCTATTTCGGCTCGACCGACTGGGCCGCGGCATCCGATGTGCTCCTCGAGATCATCGGCGAGCACGCCGACAAGATCGCCGGCGTGAAGATGAGCCTGCTGGATGCCGCCGCCGAGGTGTCGGTGCGCGAGCGCCTGCCCGAGGGCGTGCGGATGTTCACCGGTGACGACTTCAACTACGTCGGCCTCATCGGCGGCGACACGGTCGGGCAGGGCGACGGGCACTCCGACGCGCTGCTGGGCGCCTTCGCCGCGATCACCCCGGTCGCCTCGGCCGCGATCCAGGCGCTGGACGCCGGCGACCCCGACCGCTACCTCGCGCTGCTCGGCCCGACCGAAGAGCTCAGCCGTCAGGTCTTCGCTGCGCCGACCTTCTACTACAAGACCGGCGTCGCGTTCCTGGCCTGGCTCAACGGACACCAGACCGCCTTCCAGATGGTCGGCGGACTGCACTCGGCCCGCAGCCTTCCGCACCTCTCGCGCATCGTCGAGCTCGCGAACGCCTCGAACGCGCTCGAGCAGCCCGAGCTCGCCGCCGAGCGCTGGCACGCCATGCTTCGCCTGAACGGAGTCTCCGCATGAGCGCCCCCCACCTCTTGGCCTCGATGTCCCGAAAAGTGTTGCTCTGGGCTGCCCAGAGCAACAACATTCGGGACATCAACGAGGAGGCACGCGCATGAGCGCCCCCGACCCCCGGCTCTCGATCAACCAGGCGACGATCAAGTACGCCGACCTCGCGACCGCTCTGCGCGTCACGGCTGAGGCCGGCGTGCAGGCGATCGGCCTGTGGCGCGAGCCGGTGCAGGAGGTCGGGCTCGCAACGGCTGCGAAGCTGCTCACGGACTCCGGCCTGCGCTTCACCACGCACTGCCGAGGCGGGTTCTTCACCCTGCCGGAGGGTCCGAAGCGCCGCGCCGCGATCGACGACAACCGCGTCGCGATCGAAGAGGCCGCGACCCTCGCCGCCGCCGGCGCCGAAGGATCCACCGCGATCCTCGTGCTCGTCGCCGGCGGTCTGCCCGAGGGCTCCCGCGACCTGATCGGTGCGCGCGAGCGGGTGCGCGACGCCATCGGCGAGCTGGTGCCGGATGCCGCTGCCGCAGGCGTCACGCTCGCGATCGAGCCCCTGCATCCGATGTACGCCTCCGACCGCGCGGTCGTCTCGACCCTCGGCCAGGCGCTCGACATCGCGGCGGACTTCGACCCCGCCGTGGTCGGCACCACCGTCGACACGTTCCACATCTGGTGGGACCCCGACGTGCTGAGCCAGATCGCCCGCGCCGGGCGCGAGGGCCGGATCGCGACCTACCAGGTGTGCGACTGGAAGACCCCGCTGCCGGCCGACGTTCTGCTCAGCCGCCACTACCCGGGCGACGGTGTCATCGACTTCGCTTCGCTCACCGGCGCCGTGCTCGACGCGGGCTACCGCGGCGACATCGAGGTCGAGATCTTCAACGAGCAGATCTGGGCCGACACCCCGGAAAACGTCGTCCGACGCACCGCTGAGACCTTCGGCTCGGCGATCTCTCCGCTGCTTTCCGCACCCGTAGACTCTGCCTCGTGAGCGAGACCACGGCGGAGCGGGCGCGGGCCTCTTCCCCGACGCTGCACGACGTCGCGCGCTCGGCAGGTGTCTCGCTCGCCACGGCCTCGCGGGTGCTCAACGGCTCGACCCGCAAGGTCGCCGAGGCCTATCGGGACCGGGTCGAAGCCGCCGCCGCCGAACTCGGCTACACCGCGAACCTCTCTGCCCAGGCCACCGCCCGCGGCACCTCCGCGATCATCGCGCTGCTGGTCGCCGACATCGCCGACCCGTACTTCGCCCAGATCGCCGCGGGAGTCGCCCGCGGTGCCGATGAGGCGGGCCTCGTCGTCACGATCGCGATCACCGAGCGCGATCCCGAGCGCGAAGCACGGCTGGTCCGCGCGCTGCGTGGTCAGCGGCCGCGCGGGCTCATCCTCGCGGCGTCCCGCACGGCCGAGTCCTCCGATCCGGTGGTGCAGGCCGAACTCGACGCGCTCGCGTCGACAGGCGGCCGGGTCGTGGCTCTCGGCCCCGGCGCCGGCGCCGTGCGATCCGTCATCGTCGACAACACGAAGGGCGCGCGCGACCTCGGACGGGCGCTCGGCGAACGCGGCTACCGCAACGCGATCGTGCTCGCCGCCGGTGAAGGAGTGCTCACCTCCGACGACCGCACGGCCGGCTTCACCGAAGGCTTCGCCGAGGCGGGCGGCTCGGTCTCACGGGTCTACCGCGGCGGCTTCACACGCGAATCCGGCTTGCAGCTCATGACGCAGGCGATCAGCGACGGAGTCGAGCCCGGCACACTGGTCTTCGCGATCAGCGACGTCGTCGCGATCGGGGCGATGTCGGCCGTGCGCGAGGCGGGCCGCTCGGTCGGGTCCGACATCGCGCTGTGCGGCTTCGACGACATCCCCGCGGGTCGCGATGTCACCCCGGGCCTGACCACGGTCAACGTTCCGCTCGATGACGTGGGCTACCTCGCCCTGCGCGCCGCCGTCGACGAGGAGTGGGATGCCGACGCCGGACCCCTGCCGCTCGCGGTCGTGCTGCGCGACAGCACACCGCCCGTCTCGGCCTAGTCTCCCGTGAGCAGTCCAGCGCTGAGGGTCGTGCTCGCGCCCGACAGCTTCAAGGGGTCGATCGCCGCAGCCCACGTGGCCGAAGCGCTCGCCGACGGGTGGCGCACCGTCGATCCGTCGGCGGAGATCCTCGCGCGGCCGATGGCCGACGGGGGAGAGGGCACGCTCGATGCGTTCGCCGCGGCCATCCCGGGCAGCACGCGGATGCCGGTGACCGTGACCGGTCCGCACGGACGCCCGGTCGCGGCATCCTGGCTCCTCCTTCCCGCGACCGACGATGCCCCGGACGGCACGGCAGTCATCGAGCTCGCGTCCACGTCGGGCATCGAGCTGCTCGGCGCCGACCTGCGCCCGCTCGACGCGCACACGGTCGGGTTCGGCGAGGCGATCGCGGCGGCGCTCGCCCACGGAGTGTCACGCCTCGTGCTCGGCATCGGCAGCAGCTCGTCGACCGACGGCGGCACCGGCATGCTGACCGCGCTCGGAGCGCGATTCACGGATGCCGCCGGCGTCACGATCCCGCTCGGCGCTCGCGGCCTCGACACAGTGGCGGCGGCCGACCTCTCGGGCCTTCGGGCGCTGCCGTCGGGCGGCGTGCTCGTCCTGAGCGATGTGACGAACCCGCTGCTGGGCGCCTTCGGCTCGGCCGCGATCTTCGGGCCGCAGAAGGGTCTCGGCGAGGCCGCGCTCGTGCGCGCCGACGCCGGACTGGCGCGGCTCGCGAAGCTGCTCCCCGCCGATCCCCAGACGCCTGGTGCGGGCGCGGCCGGAGGCGTGGGCTTCGGCCTGCTCGCCTGGGGCGCCCGGCTCGTACCCGGCGCCGCCGAGGTCGCCGAGCTCGTCGATCTGCGCGGAGCGCTGGCTGCGGCATCCGTCGTCGTCACGGGCGAGGGGGCATTCGACGGGCAGTCCGCGGCGGGCAAAGCTCCGACGCATGTCGCCGCGCTGGCAGCCGAGGCGGGCGTTCCGGTCGCGCTCGTCGCGGGGCGGATCTCGCCGGATGCCGACATCTCGGCGTTCGCGGCGTCCGTGTCGCTCACCGAACTCGCCGGCGGTGGAGAAGGCGCCATGAGCGCGCCGGCGCGGTGGCTTCGCGAGGCGGGCGCCGTGCTCGCCCGCGCTTCCCGAGGCTGACGTCCGGCGACTCCGGCAAGCTCCACGCCGAGCTCGCCCTTCGGGTGCGGTGGATCATTACAACGTTAGAAGATTTCCCTTGACAGGCGACGACGACCTGGCCCAGCATGGGGACGAGTGCAGATTACGACGTTGTAGATTCAATCGGTTGCGACGCTCCTGCGGTCATCCCCCTTCGTCGTTCGACCGGACGACGTTCTTGTTCACGCATACGAGGCAGTGTGCGCAGAGAGAGGATCAACGATGTCAACGGTTCAGCATGAGACACGCGCTGGGCGCGGCTCTCGACGGAGATGGGCGGCGTTGGCGACCGCCGTCGCCGTGGGCGCGGGTTCGCTCATCGCGGCGCAGCCGGCCGCGGCGGAGGAAGACCCCTGGGTCGCCGAAGTGGTGCAGGACAACGGGGTCGAGGACGTCTATCGATTCACGGTGCCCAACTCGGCCATCCAGCCGGCCACGGGCATCACCGGAACGGTCGTGGCGGTCGAGGGCAACTTCGCGCCCGGCAAGACCTGGACGACCCTCAACATGGGTGCCAGCGGAGGCAACTGGTCCACGACGCTCGGTCCCCTCGAGCCGGGCCTCTACTACTACCAGTACTCGGCCCGTCCGGCCTGGAACCAGGATGCGATCCCGTTCCGCAACCCCGCCAGTCCGCAGGAGGTGACCTCGAAGCCCACGTGGAACACTCTGTTCGTCGACGGTCCGGGCGCCGAGTGGCTCGCCGACGCGCCGGCCGGCGGCACCCTGGCGCCGCTCACCTACGACAGCTCCGTCACCGGGACCGAGCGCTCGGCACTGGTCTGGACGCCACCGGGCTATGACGAGAACCGTGCCGAGCCGTACCCGGTGCTCTACCTCCTCCAGGATGAGGGGCAGAGCTATCGCGAATGGGTGGAGCTCGGGCGACTGCAGCAGATCCTCGACAATCTCACGATCGCGGGAGAAGCCGAGCCGATGGTCGTCGTCATGGGTGACGGCGAGGTCGATGAGATCCGCGGCGAGGTGATCAAGAACCTGCTTCCGGCCGCGGAGGACGCGTTCAACGTCTCCAGCGACGCCGAAGATCGCGCGATCGCCGGGATCGGGCGAGGAGCCGAGCAGGCTCTCAGCCTTCTGGTCAGCGCCACAGGAGAGTTCTCGAACGTCGGCTCGTTCTCGGGTGACCTCGAGCAGAACGTGGGCAAGGGCAAGGCGCGGCAGATCAACGACGCGACCGACCTCATCCGTCTGTACGTCGGCAACGTCACCGACCCGAGCTACAACGCGACGGTGGACCTCGCCGACAAGCTCAGCGCCGCCGGCGTCGAGTTCCAGTCGGACGGCTCCGACCCCGAGACCGGCGGCACGTGGGACACCTGGCAGAAGAGCCTGCACGACTTCGCGCAGCGCGTGTTCCAGGATCCAGGCGACACCGGACCCAGTGAGGGCCACCTTCCGCTCGAGCCGCACGCGCTCCCGGCTCCCGGCACGACGCCGACGCCCTGGATCGATGAGAACGGTGTCGTGACCTTCGAGACCGGCACGGAGTTCGCAGGGGCGAACAATGTCACGGTGTGGGGCAACTTCGGTCCTGCCGGCAGCTGGCCGCGGACGCCCATGACCCTGCAGGAGGACGGGCGCTGGCGTCTGACGATGCCGGTCGAGGCGGGTTCGTACTACTACAAGTTCGTCGTCGAAGGTGTGGACAAGAAGGACCAGACCAACCCCACGTCGGTGTTGTCCGAGCCGAACTGGAGCACCTTCCAGGTTCCCGGTGACGAGACGCTCCGCGGCGAGTTCACCACTCCCGTCGCCCCCGAGAACCGAGGGAGCGTCGAGGTGCTGAACTACACCAGCACCGCGACCGGCAGCCCCCAGCGCTCGGCATACGTGTGGACGCCCCCGGACTACGACCCCGAGCGCGCCGAGGCCTACCCGGTCTTCTACCTCCAGCACGGCGGCGGACAGACGTGGACGGACTGGATCGAGGTCGGCTTCGCCGCCCAGATCCTGGACAACCACTACGCGCAGGGAAACATCGTGCCCATGGTGGTCGTGATGGCCAACGGCAACGGCGTGAACTTCCCCAACGAGATCACGCAGCGCATCACGGTGGCCGCCGAGGCAGCGTACAACGTCAGCAGCGAAGGTGAGAACCGTGCCCTCGCCGGCCTCTCCGCCGGCTCGGGCGCGACCCTCAGCACGCTGTGGGCGCACCCGGGTGAGTTCGCCTACATCGGCGCCATGTCGGCGTTCGGCAGCGTTCCCGCCAGCGCGGACGTGGCGGCGATCAACGACGGGACCGAGCTCCTGCGGGTCTATTCCGGTGATGTCCAGGACTTCACGTATGGAGCCACGCTGAGCCTGATCAGCAGCATGACGAACCGCGGTGTCGAGCACGAGTTCGCACCGATCATCCCCGGCCCGCACAGCTGGGACGTCTGGCAGAAGTCGTTGATCGACTTCCTGCCGCGCCTGTTCCAGGGCTGACACGCCGATCACTGACAGCGTGACACCGTCGCCGACTTCGGCGGCGGTGTCGCGCTGTCGGCTGCGGAGGCTACTTCCTCTTCCGAACCCTTGGCGGCGCCGCTCAAACGGCGTGCGCAGGCTCGACAGCCGACGCGGCGCCGTCCGTTGCGACCGTGCTGTCGGCAGCATCGGTGCCGTCCGCGACGTACGGGAATCCGGTCGATTCGCGACCGACGATGCGGAAGTCGGGCTTGATCCGGCGTGGCGGCATCCGCTCGCCCTTCTCGGCGATCCGCTCCACCAGCATTTCCACCGCGATCTCGGCGATGTCGTCACGGCCTGGATCCACACTCGACAGGGAGGGGATCGAGTACCTCGTCGCGTCGATGTTGTCGAATCCGATGACTGCCACGTCGTCGGGAACACGCACCCCCGCTTCACCCAGGGCGCGCAGGGCACCGATGGCGAGCGTGTCGTTGAGAGCGAACAGGCCGTCGAAGGGAATCCCCGACGCGATCAGCGCGCGGGTCGCGGCCGCACCGGTGTCGTAGTGCCAGAGGCCAGCGGGGCGCACGAGCGCCGGGTCCTCCGGGAGCCCGGCCGCATGAAGAGCCTGATGGTAGCCGCGCACCCGAAGCGTGGCGGATCCGAAGGCGTTCGCCTCCTCGTCGTCGTCGGCGCCGATCACCGCGATCCGCCGCCGGCCGATGCTCAGGAGGTGCTCGATCGCCGCCTTCGCGGACGACACGTTGTGCATCGTGACGTGATCGGTGGGGCCGCCGAAGATGCTCTCG
This sequence comes from uncultured Actinomycetota bacterium, assembly GCA_963781135.1. Taxonomy (GTDB): domain Bacteria; phylum Actinomycetota; class Actinomycetes; order Actinomycetales; family Microbacteriaceae; genus Microbacterium. Next base: position 449,124 of record CAWADY010000009.1, read on the forward strand.
CCGAGGATCACGAGCGGGAACGGGACGTTGAGGAGGTCGGCATCCGACTCGGCGATGGTCACCGGGCTGAACACGATCCCGTCGGTCAGTCGGAGGCGGCGTCCGGCCACGACGTCGAGCTCGTGCTCTCGCACCTGATTCGTCTGGTCCACCACGACGCCGAGGCCGCGCTTCTCGGCAGCAACGATGATCGAGTCGGCCAGCTCCGCGAAATACGCTTCGCGAACGGACGGGATAGCGAGCCCGATGACGCCTGTCTTTCCCGAGCGCAGGCCGCGCGCGGAGAGGTTGGGCTGATACCCCAGCTCTTTTATCGCCACCAGCACGCGATCGCGGGTGGTGACCCGCACATGTGGGTAGTCGTTGATGACGTTGGAGACCGTCTTTATGGATACTCCTGCGACGCGGGCGACGTCGTGCATCGTGGCATTCACCGCGCCCCCTCTCGGTCGCTGCGCCTCGGGTTGATTATTCGGCAAAGCTTAGCGTTGCCGGGGCCGCGAGGCGCCACGCTGTGAGCGCTCCCACGCGCGTGTCCGCGCGGGGGGCACGGTCGCGGTTCCGGGCCCCACCGCTACCATGACGACATGACGACGGACTCCGGACGGATGCCGCGCCCCGGCATCATCCGGCCGCGCCTGGTCGTCGACGATGTGTACGACCAGCTCGTCGTCCTGATCGTCGACGGCCACGTTCAGCCCGAGGACGCGCTGAGCATCGATGCGCTCGCTCGGGAGTTCGGGGTCTCGACCAGCCCGGTGCGCGAAGCGCTCGCGCGGCTCGAGTCGACCGGGCTGATCCGCCGCGTCGCCATGCGCGGCTACCGCGTCGCGCCGGCGCTGCAGGCGTCGGAGCTTCGAGAGCTCATGGACGCCCGGCTCCTGATCGAGCCGGGGGCTGCGGCCCGTGCGGCGGCGGCCTCTGCGCGGGAGGGCACGGTGGCGGCGCTGGACGACGCCGTCGTCGACCTCGCGCACGCTCCCCGGGGGAGCAGCTACGAGTCGTTCCGCGACTACTACGAGGCGGATCGGCGATTCCACCATGCCGTCGTGGTGGGGACGGGCAACCGATTCCTCGTCCAGTCCTACGAGGCGCTTGGCGGGCAGTTCCAGCGGTTCCGCCTGTTCAGCGGTCGGGGCGTGACCGACGCGGACGCGACGATCGCCGAGCACGGGGCGATCCGCGATGCGATCGCCGATGGCGATGCGGATGTCGCCGCCGCCGCCATGCGCGCTCACCTGGACGGTGTGAAGACCCGTTCGCTGAGCGAACTCGCCGACGTCTCCTGACCGCAGGGACGGCGCGTCAGGCTGGTCGCTTGATCGTGTATCGTGCACGATACGTGATTCAGGAGGAATACCGATGGCTCTCACCGCCGAGACGTGGCCGATCGCGGCCTCGCTGCTGCCGTTCGCGCCCGACGCGCCCCCGAGCGCCGACCGCGATTCCGCCATGGAAGAGCGGTGGGACCACGTCTTCGTCACCGTGAACGACGCCGGGTTCGACACGATCGACCTCACCGACACCTGGGTCCCGTTCGGCGATCTCTCGGAAGGGCAGCGCCGGGGGATGCGGGAGCGGATCGTCGCGAACGGCCTCGCCGCGGCATCCCTCTCGGTGATCCGCCGGAGCGTCACCGACGAGCAGGCGGGCGAGGAGAACCTCGCATACAGCCACCGCTGCATCGACCTGGCAGCCGAATGGGGCGTCGGGGTCGTGTCGGTCGGCCTGCATCGTCCGCTGAGCGCGCAGCAGCGGGCGCAGCTGTGGTTCTGGACGGCCGCCGGCCACCGGGATCCGGAGGGCGACCCGGCATCGTGGAACCTCGCCGTGCGGCGGTTCCGCGAGCTCGGCCGCCACGCGGAGGAGGTCGGAGTCCTGCTGTCGCTGGAGATGTACGAGCACACGTACTTGGGCAGCGCGGCCTCGGCGGTGCGGCTCGTCGAGGCGATCGGCATGGACGTCGTCGGGCTCAATCCGGACTTCGGCAACCTGGTCCGGCTGCACGAGCCGATCGAGGACTGGCGCGAAGTCGCCCGGCAGACCCTGCCGTACGCGAACTACTGGCACGTGAAGAACTACACACGTGACGAGGATGCCGCGACCGGGGTGATCGCGACCAGTCCGACGTATCTCGAGAGCGGACTCATCGACTATCGCTCCGCCGTCGGGTGGGCGATCGACGGAGGATTCCAGGGCGTGATCTGCACCGAGCACTACGGCGGGGACGGTCTCAGCATGAGCGCCGCGAACCGGGACTATCTGCGCGGCAGGATCCTTCCGCGCCGGGACTACGTGCCTGCCCCGAGCCTGGTCCGGCAGCAGTTCCCGCATGTCGTGGAGCCGGCACGATGACCCGCGTGTTCGGCGATCCGGAGACCTTCGTCGACGATGCCCTCGAGGGCTTTGCGCGCGCCCATCAGAATCTGGTGCGCCGGGTCGACGGAGGCATTGTGCGCGCCCGGCCGCTGGCCGACGGGCGGGTCGCCGTCATCGTCGGGGGCGGCTCCGGTCACTATCCGGCGTTCGCGGGACTGGTCGGTCCGGGCCTTGCCGCAGGAGCCGTGTGCGGCAACATCTTCTCGTCACCGTCGACCCGACAGGCCGTGCGAATCGCGCGCGCCGTCGACGCCGGCGGCGGCATCCTGTTCAGCTACGGCAACTACGCGGGCGATGTCATCCACTTCGGCGCTGCCGAGCGCGAACTGCGCGAGTCGGGAGTCGATGTGCGCACGGTCCTGGTGACCGACGACATCGCCAGCGCGCCGCCCGACGCGCTCGCTGCGCGTCGCGGCATCGCCGGCGACCTGTGCGTGTTCCGCATCGCGGGAGCCGCCGCCGAGGAGGGCGCCGACCTCGACGCGGTGGAGCGGATCGCGATCCATGCCAACAGCCGCACCCGCAGCCTCGGGGTGGCGTTCTCGGGATGCACGCTGCCGGGCGCACCGGCGCCGCTGTTCACCGTGCCCGAAGGCATGATGTCGGTGGGCCTCGGCATCCACGGCGAACCCGGCGTGCGCGACGTGCCGCTGCAGGCGGCGCCCGAGCTGGCCGGCACGCTGCTCGAGCCGCTCCTGGCCGAACGACCCGAAGGGAGCGAGGCGCGCGCCGTGCTCATCGTCAACGGTCTGGGGACCGTCAAGTACGAAGAGCTCTTCGTGCTGTACCGCCACCTCACCGACATCCTCGCCGCCGAAGCGATCGAGGTCGTCAGCCCGCTGTGCGGCGAGCTCGTCACGAGCCTCGACATGGGGGGCGTCTCGGTGACGCTGATGTGGGTCGATGACGAGCTGGAGCGTCTGTGGAACGCGCCAGCCTCGGCCCCGGCGTTCACGCGCGGAAACATGACCCTCGAACCCGGCGCGCCCGCTCCGAGGCACGAGAGCATGCCGCCGACGGCCGTCGAGTCCGAGACCGCGCCCGTGCGTGGTGACGCATCGCCGGCCTCGCGCGCGGCCGCGGTTCGGGGTGCGCAGCTGTTTCGAGAAGTGCGCGAGTCGATCGCCGAGCGGGCCGACGAACTCGGCGACCTCGATGCGATCGCCGGCGACGGCGACCACGGCGTCGGCATGCTGCGCGGGATCGACGCCGCAACAGCCGCGGCCGTCGCCACGGACCCGAGCCTCGGTGTCGGCGAGCAGCTCCGCCGCGCCGGAGCGGCGTGGGCCGATCGCGCGGGCGGGACCTCCGGAGCGCTATGGGGTGCGGCGCTCGAGGCGATGGGCGACGCCCTCTCGCGCGCGGAGCCGGACGCGGCCGCCCTTGCAGATGCGATCCATGCGGGTCGAACGAGGATCGAACAGCTCGGGGGCGCCGAACTCGGCGACAAGACGCTCGTCGATGCGCTCATCCCGTTCGACGACGAGTTCCGGCGTCGGATCGAACTCGGGGCCGGCATTCCCGATGCGATACGGGATGCCGCCGCCGTGGCCGCGGACGCCGCCGAGGCCACCGCGGCACTCACCCCCCGACGGGGGAGAGCGCGACCGCTCGCCGAGCGGAGCATCGGGCACCCCGACCCCGGCGCCGTGTCGTTCGCGATCATCGTCGCAGCGCTCGCCGCGCACGAACCGAAAGAGTCCTGACATGGGATGGAAGATCGCGATCGGCGCGGATGACGCGGGCTTCGCCTACAAGCAGATTCTCGGAGATCATCTTCGCGCACATCCGCTCGTCGACCTCGTCGTCGACGTGGGTGTGACGGCCGACGATCCCACGCCGTATCCGCGCGTCGCCGGTGCCGCGGCCCGCCTGGTCGCCTCGGGCGCGGTCGATCGTGCGCTCCTGGTGTGCGGCACGGGGCTCGGGGTGGCGATCGCGGCCAACAAGGTCCGCGGCATCCGAGCCGTCACGGCGCACGACAGCTATTCCGTCGAGCGATCGGTGCTGAGCAACGACGCGCAGGTCCTCACGATGGGGGCACGGGTGATCGGGATCGAACTGGCACGGAAGCTCGTCGACGAATGGCTCATCCACACGTTCGACCCGGGATCCGCCTCCGCGGCGAAGGTCGCACTCATCGGGCAGATCGAAGCAGAGGAGAAGAGATGATCGAGCAGATCGCCGTCGTCGGTTCGGGATACATGGGCGGCGGCATCGCGCAGGTGTTCGCGCTCGCCGGGCGAGAGGTGCGGATCGCGGATGTCAGTGCCGAGCACGCGGCGCGCAGCCGGGAGCGCATCATCGCCGAAGCGGAGGACTACGCCGGCCGAGGGCTGTTCCCCGAGGATGCTGCGGAGCGGATCGCCGCGCACGTGTCGGCGGCCGTCTCGATCGAAGAAGCCGTCCAGGACGCGGACTTCATCGAAGAGGCCGTCCCGGAGATCCTCGCTCTCAAGCACGAGACGCTCGCACGGGTGAGCGCCGCCGCCCGGGCGGACGCGCTCATCGGCAGCAACACCTCGACGATCTCGATCGGCACGCTCGCCGAAGCCGTCGTCGCGCCCGAGCGATTCCTCGGGGTCCACTTCAGCAACCCCGCTCCGTTCATCCCGGGCGTGGAGGTCATCCCGCATGCGAGCACGAGAGCCGGCGCCGCGGCGGAAGTGATCAGCCTTCTGGCCGAGGCGGGCAAGCTCGGCGTCGAGGTGGCCGACGTCACCGGCTTCGTGCTGAACAGGCTGCAGTACGCGCTGTTCAGCGAAGCGGCCCGCCTTGTCGAGGAGGGGGTCGCCAGCGCCGAGGCCGTCGACACCATCACCCGGACGACGTTCGGGTATCGATTGCCGTTCTTCGGCCCGTTCGCCATCGCGGACATGGCGGGCCTGGACGTCTACGCCTTCTGCTACCGATCTCTGTCCGAGGGGTACCCGGAACGGTTCACCGCTCCGGAAGCGCTCTCCGAACGCGTCGCGGACGGTGCGCTGGGCGTCAAGACCGGGCGGGGGTTCCTGGCGACGCCGCCGGACCAGCTGCCCGCGCTCGTGGCGCATCGTGACACCGCATACTCCGCCATGAGCAAGCTCCTCGCTGCACTCGGAGACGCACCTGTCACCTACTGACGGTCCTCGTTCAACGTCGCCTCGCCTTCGGGCGGGGCGACGTTGTGCATGATGCCGAACTTTCGACGGGAAGTTTTCGAAACCCTCTTGACAGGTGGGGCGGCATCCGGAATAGTCAACCTACAACGTTGAATGTACAACGTTGCAAACACAAACCGCACCACGTTCCTTCGCCTCGGGCGGGCCCGAAACCCGCCGAAAACGAAGGCGGCGAGGCGTGGATCGTGGGCGCCCCGACAAAGATGTCCAGCACCGAAAGGAAACACAGTGAAGACGACACCGGTCATCGCTGCAGCAGCCACACTCGCCCTCGCGAGTGCTCTCGTTTCATGTTCCGCCGGCGGCGGAACCGACGGGGACGGCGGCGGCGGAAACGACGCGACGAACTGCACCAACAAGATCACCAAGACCGATCTGCCCGTAGTCACCATGTGGGCGTGGTACCCCAACATGGAGACGGTCGTCGACAACTTCAACGAGGGCAGTGACGACGTCCAGGTCTGCTGGACGAACGCCGGCGCCGGTGGCGACGCGTATGACAAGTTCCAGACGGCCATCTCGGCCGGCAGCGGCGCCCCCGACGTGATGATGGTCGAGGCCGACCGCATCCCGACCTTCCAGGTTCAGGAGGCGCTGGTCGACCTGAGCGATCTGGGCTACGAGGACGTCAAGGCGGACTTCAGCGACGGCGCGTGGAAGGATGTCTCGGTCGGCGACGCCGTGTACGGCGCTCCTGTCGACGGCGGCCCGATGGGCATGATCTACCGCACCGACATCTTCGAGCAGTACGGCCTGACGGCACCCACGACGTGGGCCGAGCTCGAGACCACTGCCCAGGCGCTCAAGGATGCGGGCGGACCGGTCTTCGCCAGCTTCGCGGCGAACCAGCCCGCGACCACCACGGCGTACTTCTACGGGAACGGCGCCGAGCCGTTCACCTACGATCCCGCGAACGAGGGCGAGATCGGGATCAGCCTCAACAGCCCCGAGATCAAGGAAGTCCTGGACTACTGGGACGGCCTGGTCGACAAGGGACTCGTCGGCACGGAGGACCAGTTCACCCCCGAGTACATCGCGGGCGTGATCGGCGGCGACTACGCCACCTACCTCTCGGCCGCGTGGGCTCCCGGATACCTCCAGGGCGCGGGCGTCGGCGAGGGAGCGGATGCCGGCGTGTGGGGGGTCGCCCCCATGCCGCAGTGGGACACCGCTGACCCGGTCTCGATCAACTGGGGAGGCTCGGCCTTCGTGGTGAGCAGCCAGGCGTCCGATCCGGAACTCGCCGCCAAGGTGGCGTTCGGCGTCTACGCCGACCAGGCATCGCTGGACGAAGGCTGGCAGCAGCAGATCATCTTCCCGCTGAACGCCAACGTCCTGTCCTCGTCGGAGTTCCAGGACTACGAGGTCCCGTTCTTCAGCGGCCAGCAGGCCAACAAAGAGGTGTACGTGCCGGCCGCGGATGCCTACACCGGCATGACGTACACGCCGCTCGGTCAGTACTACTACACCGCGCTGACGAACCAGATCGCCGCCATCATCGATGGCTCGGCGACCGGCTCGGAAGCGGCGGATGCCCTCCAGGAGGACGTCGTGGCGTACGCCGAGGAGCAGGGGTTCACCGTCGTCGAGTGACCTGAGCCGGGGGTCGGTCCGCGTGCGCGCGGACCGACCCCTGGGTCGTTCCCTTCACAGACTGGAGAAATCATGACCACCACGCTCGAAAACGTCGCCATCCCGACGAAGCGCCGCAGGTCCACATCAGCTCGTCAGAACCTGATGGGCTGGCTGTTCGTCGGACCGTTCGGGATCGTCTTCCTCGCGCTCCTGGTGCTGCCGATCGGCTACGCCCTGTACCTGAGCCTGTTCCAGAAGTCGATGATCGGCGGCACGAAATTCGTGCTGTTCGGCAACTATGTCAAAGCCTTCACGGACCCGTCATTCCTGGACGGCGTCTGGTTCGTCGTCAGGTTCTCCCTCGTGCTGATTCCGCTCCAGATGGCGGTGTCGCTGGCGATCGCGCTCATCCTCGACATCGTGATCACGCGCTACGCACGCTTCTCGCGTCTGATGATCTTCATGCCCTATGCGATCCCGACCGTGATCGGCGCGCTCATGTGGGGCTTCCTCTACAGCGACAACTTCGGCCCGCTGGCCGAGATCTTCGAGGCGTTCGGCCGGCAGGCGCCTGACTTCCTCAGCTCGAGCCTGATCTTCTACGGCCTGCTGAACATCGTGACGTGGCAGTGGGCCGGCTACTACATGATCATCATCTATGCGGCGCTGCAGGGGATCGACCCGACGCTCTACGAAGCTGCTCGCATCGACGGCGCCTCGCAGTGGCAGATCATCCTGCGCATCAAGATCCCACTGCTGACCCCGGCGCTCCTGCTGATCCTCGTGTTCGCCCTCATCGGGACGCTCCAATTCTTCAACGAGCCGCAGATCCTCCAGCAGCTCGCCGCGGGTGCGATCCCGAACGACTTCACCCCCAACATGTACGCCTATCAGCAGGCGTTCTCGCTCGCGAACTACAACTACGGCGCGACCATCTCGTTCGCCCTGGGCGCCGTGGTGTTCATCTGCGTCTATATCTTCCTGTTCGCGACCCGCAAGCGAGGGAGCTTCACCTCATGAGCGTCACACCCGTGGAGAGCACGAGCGCACGCCGCACCTCGCGCAAGACCATCGAGCGCCGCACGATGCCTCGGACACCCGGCCGCGTGCCACTGAACATCGTGCTCGGGCTGCTGATGGTCTACTTCCTGATCCCGTTCTGGTGGCTGATCGTCAACAGCTCGAAGAGTTCGGCGGGTCTGTTCGGCGGAGGCAGCTCGCTCTGGTTCGCCGACGACATCAATTACGTCCAGAATTTCATCGACCTGTTCACCTATGGCGGCGGAATCTATGCCCGCTGGCTGGCCAACTCGGCGCTGTACTCGCTCGTCGGCGGCATAGGCGCGACGGCCCTCGCGGTACTCGCCGGCTACGGACTGGCAAAGTACAGCTTCGCCGGAAAGCGCTTCTCGTTCGCGATCCTGCTGGGCGCGGTCATGGTGCCGACGACCGCGCTGGTGATCCCGACCTTCGTGCTGTTCGCGCAGGTGGGCTGGACGAACACGATCTGGGCGGTGATCTTCCCCACGCTGCTGAATCCGTTCGGGGTGTATCTGATGAACGTCTACGCACGCGATGCGGTTCCCGACGAACTGCTGGATGCCGCACGCGTCGACGGCGCAGGCGAGTTCCGGACGTTCTTCACGGTGGCCGTGCCGCTGCTGCGCCCGGCGATCGTGACGGTGCTGCTGCTGTCGATCGTCTCGTGCTGGAACAACTACTTCCTGCCGCTGGTCATGCTGTCGGACAACCGTCTGTTCCCCGTCACGGTGGGCATCGGCCTCTGGCAGTCGACCGCGTCCACATACGGTGCGGCCGGTGGGCAGAGCCTGTGGAGCATCATCGTGCTCGGCGCGCTCGTCTCGGTGATCCCGCTGATCATCGCGTTCCTCACGCTTCAGCGCTACTGGCGAGGGGGGCTGGCCATCGGAAGCCTCAAGTAGCCCGCGAATCCACCATCCGAGATCGACTCAAAAAGAGGAACATGATCCCCGCACGTCTCGTCATCGACCCGCACTTCGTGGTCGGGCCCATCAATCGCCGCCTGTTCGGCTCATTCGTCGAGCATCTGGGGCGGTGCGTCTACGACGGCATCTACGAGCCCGGTCATGCCACCGCTGACGAGCACGGCTATCGCAGCGATGTGATCGAGCTCGTCCGGGAACTCGGCGTCTCGGCGATCCGCTATCCGGGCGGCAACTTCGTCTCGGGTTACCGCTGGGAGGACGGCATCGGGCCGGCCCAGGACCGCCCCCGCCGGCTGGATCTCGCCTGGCACTCCACCGAGACGAACCAGGTGGGCATCGACGAGTTCGCGATCTGGCTGAAGAAGGTCGACAGCGAGCTGATGTACGCCGTCAACCTCGGCACCCGCGGCGTGCAGGAGGCTCTGGATGTGCTGGAGTATGCGAACATCCGCTCGGGCACCAGTCTGTCCGACCAGCGCATCGCCAACGGCACGTCTGAGCCTCACAACGTGCGGATGTGGTGTCTGGGCAACGAGATGGATGGGCCCTGGCAGCTCGGCCATGGGACCGCGCGCGACTATGCCCAGCTCGCGTCCAAGACCGCGCGCGCGATGCGCCAGGTCGATCCCGACCTGGAACTGGTCGTGTGCGGCAGCTCGAGCGCGCAGATGCCGACGTTCGGGGAGTGGGAGCGGGTCGTGCTCGAGGAGACCTACGACGACATCGACTTCATCTCGTGCCACGCCTACTACGAGCCGGTCGATGAGGACTACGGCAGCTTCCTGGCCTCCGCGGTGAACATGGACCGTTTCATCGACTCAGTGGTGGCGACCGCAGACCACGTCAAGGCGGTGCGAGGCAGCGACAAGACCGTCAACATCTCCTTCGACGAATGGAATGTCTGGTACCAGTCGCGCTACCAGGAGGTCGACCGCATCACCGCGGTCGACGAGTGGCCGGTGGCCCCCCGACTCCTCGAGGACACCTATTCCGTCGTGGATGCCGTCGTCTTCGGGAGTCTGCTCATCTCTTTGATCCGCCACGCCGACCGCGTGACGGCCGCGAGCCTCGCACAGCTGGTCAACGTCATCGCGCCGATCATGACCGAGCCGGGTGGTCCGGCGTGGCGCCAGACCACTTTTTACCCCTTCGCGGTGACCTCACGCCTCGCGCAGGGAGTGACGCTCGAGCTGAAGCTCGACTGCCCGACGTATTCGACCGGTCGGTACGGCGAAGTGCCCGTGGTCGACGCGGTGGCGACCTGTGACGCCGAGAGCGGCGAAACCTCTGTGTTCCTGGTGAATCGCAGCCTCGACGAGGAGGTCACGATCGACATCGACGTGCGTCTGCTCGGAGCGGTGACGCTCAGCCACGTCGAATCCCTGTGGGATGACGACATCCACGCGGCGAACACGCTGCAGGATCCCGAGCGGGTCGGCCTCCGCCCCAACGAGACGGCGCGTCTGGAGGACGGCACGGTGACGATCACGCTGCCGCCCGTCTCGTGGACCGCTCTGACTCTCTCCTAGATGACCGACATGACGCAGGTGCTGCGCGTGGAAGGCGCCCGGATCGTCGCCGGTTCCGAACCCGTGGTGCTGCGCGGGTTCGGGCTCGGCGGCTGGATGAACATGGAGAACTTCATCACGGGTTACGCCGGAACGGAGTCCCAGCAGCGCCGCGCGTTGCGCAGCGTCCTGGGCGATGAAGGCTACGAGCGCTTCTTCCAGCGGTTCCTGTCGGTGTTCTTCACCGATCGGGATGCCGCGTTCCTCCAGGACCTCGGCCTGAACTCGGTGCGCATCCCCTTCAACTACCGGCATTTCGAAAGCGATGACGCGCCGTTCGAGATCCGCGAAGAGGCATTCCGCCTCCTTGACTCGGTCGTCGACGCGTGCGCGCGCCACGGGATCTACGCGATCCTGGATCTGCACGCGGTGCCGGGCGCGCAGAATCAGCATTGGCACAGCGACAACCCCACCCAATGGGCGCACTTCTGGGGTCAGCGGCAGTTCCAGGACCGTGTGGTCAACCTGTGGGAGCACATCGCCGACCACTACCGCGGCAACCCCTGGGTGGCCGGCTACAACCCGGTCAACGAGCCGGGCGACGCGGTGGGCACGACGATCGGCCCGTTCTACGAGCGCCTGGAGTCGGCGATCCGAGCCGTGGATCCGAACCACATCCTGTTCCTCGACGGCAACCGGTACTCGACCCAGTTCGATCAACTCGGCGACCCGATGCCGAACTGCGTGTACACGGCACACGACTACGCGCTGCCCGGCTTCGTCGACGGAGGCCCTTACCCGGGGGTCAGCCGAGGCCAGTACATCGATCGAGACCGGATCGAGGAGACCTTCCTCGCGCGCACCGAGTACATGCGCGACAGCGGCACCCCGATCTGGGTCGGCGAGTTCGGCCCCGTCTACACCGGCGACCCCGAAAAGGACGCGCAGCGACGCCGACTGCTCGAGGACCAACTCGAGATCTTCGAGCGGTACGACGCGAGCTGGGCGCTATGGACCTACAAGGACATCGGCCTGCAGGGGGTCGTCACGGCCGATCCCGCGTCCGAGTACATGACCCGGATCGCCCCGTTCCTCGAGAAGAAGAGACGCCTCGGCGTGGACTCCTGGGGATCGACCGACGAGGGCGTGCGTCACATCCTCGAGCCCATCGAGCAGCTGTTCCGCGAGGAGTTCCCGGACTTCCAGCCCTACCCGTGGGGAGCTCCGCGCTGGATCCACGGTCATGTGCGGCACGTCATGCTCGCAGAGGCCATGGTCGGAGAGTTCGCGCGGTCCTTCGCCGGCGTCGGACCCGACGACGCGGAGAGTCTTGCCGATGCGTTCGCCTTCGAGAACTGCATCATCAGAGAACCGCTGGCGGCGATCCTGCGCCAACCTGCCCGCATCCCTCCGAGATGACCGCACCGGAGACGGCATGCCTGATTCGAAACGCGTGACGCTGGCGACGATCGCAGCCGAAACGGGTGTGTCCGTGACCACCATCTCCAAAGTGCTCAACGGCCGCGGCGACGTCGCCGCCGCCACGCGGGCTCGGGTGGAGGCTCAGCTTCAGCGCCGCGGATATGCCCGGCGCGGCGCGGATCGCAGCGACTTCGTCGAGGTCGTCCTCCACGAACTCGACACGAATTGGGCACTCGAGGTGATCGACGGCGTGCGCGAGGTCGCGGCCGAGTCCGGGCTGACGGTCTCACTGTCCGTGAACGGCGACAGGCATGCTCCCGCGGCCGAATGGCTGACGGACGTGCTCGGACGCCGGCCGGCGGCCGTCGTGCTGGTCTTCGCCGGCCTCCCGCCCGCGGGTGGGCGCAAACTCAAGGCGCGCGGCATCCCGTTCGTCATCCTCGATCCCGCCGGCGATCCCGCGACGGATGTTCCCGCGATCGGATCCGCGAACTGGCAGGGAGGAGTAATCGCCACGCGCCACCTGATCGACCTCGGCCACCGTGCGATCGCCGCCATCACCGGCCCCGAGGACATGATGTCGGCCCTCGCTCGACTGGACGGCTATCGATCGGCGATGATGTCGGCAAATCTTCCCGTGCACCACGACTGGGTGCGTTACGGGGACTTCCACGAGACGAGCGGAGAGGAGCATGGCTCCCGGCTTCTGGAACTCGACGAGGCGCCGACCGCCATCTTCGCGGGAAGCGATCTGCAGGCGCTCGGTGTGATCCGCGCCGCGTCGCGGCGCGGACTCGACGTACCCGGCGACCTGTCCGTCGTCGGGTACGACGACATCCCTCTTGCCCGGCTGACCTCGCCGCCGCTGACGACGATCCATCAGCCGCTGCGGCGGATGGCCGAGGAGGCCACCCGGCTCGTGCTGCGCATGCGCGCAGGGGTGCCGGTCGAGACGACCCGACTCGACCTGGCCACCCACCTCGTCGTGCGCGAGACGACTGCGCCCCCGGCCGGATCTGTCGATGCCTGACCGAGCACCCCGATCCCGACGGCTGGCCCCCGCGAGCGGTGACGACTCCCCTCCGAACCTGAGGCACGAAGGGGGCTGCACCCCCTTCCCCATGGCACCCGACAGGCGTAGACCAGAACCGTGGGGAACACACGTCCGTTGGACGTGCGCGTATCAGGTGGGTACGTTCGCGGCGTCCGTGAGGGGGGAACGATCGCGTGGCGCGGCATCCCGTATGCCGCACCGCCGATCGGTCGGCGGCGCTTCCGCGCGCCGCAGCGGGTCGTGCCGTGGAACGGATTCCGCGATGCCGCCTCGTTCGGACGCGTCGCGCCGCAGTCGCACAAGGGGCAGTTCGCCGGGGTCTCGCCGGATGTCCCATCCGGTGAGGACTGCCTGACGGTCAACGTCGTCGCGCCCGAAACCGCCGCGTCGGATGCGCGGCTGCCGGTCATGGTGTTCATCCACGGCGGCGGGTACAGCACCGGCTCCTCCCGCGACTTCAGCGGCCAGGGGCTCAACTTCGTGGCGACCGGCAAGGTCGTCTACGTCAGCTTCAACTACCGGCTCGGCGCACTCGGCTACCTGGACTTCTCGCGGTACTCGACACGGCGACGACCGATCGATTCGAACCTCGGGCTGCGCGATCAGATCGCCGCGCTGCGCTGGGTGCGCAGCAACATCCGTGCGTTCGGAGGAGACCCTGAGCGGGTGACGGTGTTCGGCGAGTCAGCCGGCGCGAACTCGGTCACGACGCTCATGGCCACGCCGTCGGCCAGGGGCCTGTTCGCGCGGGCGATCGCTCAGAGCGCGCCCCCGAACGCCGTCTACACGTCCTCGATGGCGGCGGTCTGGGCCGAGCAGTTCGTCGACATCCTGCGCAGTCGCACACCCCAGCACGATGCCACCACGCCGCTCACCATCGACAAGACGGTCGCGCTGCTCACCGCCGCGCCTGCCGCCGACCTCGTGAGCGCCGCGCTCGTCCTCCAGGCGCGCACGCCCGAGGAGACCCCGGGAGTGTTCTGCCTGGCCCCGGTCGTCGACGGGCGCCTGCTGCCGCGGCATCCGATGGCCGCCTTCCGCGGCGGCTTCGCGCATCGCGTGCCGCTGATCATCGGCACGAACGACCGGGAGGGCTCGATCTTCCGCGGGCGCCTCGACATCCTGCCCCGCTCCGACACCCGCATCGAGGCCGTCCTCGCGCGCGGGGACGCCGATGGCCGCAGCACGTTCGCCGAGGCCTACCCCGGCCTGCCGCGCGGACCGGTCGCGGCCGACTTCGGCGGGGACTACGCCTTCTGGTACCCGAGCGTCGCGCTCGCCGAGCGCCACTCCCGCTACGCGCCCGTCTACTTCTACCGGTTCGACGTCGCGCCCCGACTGCTGCGCTGGGCGGGCCTGGACGCCACGCACGGCGTCGAGATGTTCGCGCTGTTCGAGCAGGGCGATGCCCGCCTCGCCCGCACGATGACCTCGCTGGGTGGCCGCAGAGTATTCAGCCAGGCGGGGGAGCGGATGCGGGACGCCTGGCTGCACTTCGCCGCGATCGGCGCCCCACCGGTGGGGTGGCCGCACTACGCCGAGCCCGACCGGCTGACCCTCATCATCGCGGACCGCGACCGCGTCGAATCCGACCCGCGCGCCGACCGGCGCCGGGCGTGGAGCGCGCTGCTCCCGCTCGGCTGAACCGGTTGCGCCGCCGGCTCAGGCGCCGCCGAGCGCCGCGGCGACGACCGCGCGGGCCTCTTCCTGCACCTCGCGGAGGTGCTCCTCGCCGCGCAGCGACTCGGCGTACAGCTTGTAGACGTCTTCGGTGCCGGAGGGGCGCGCGGCGAACCACGCGTGCTCGGTCACGACCTTGAGGCCGCCGATCGCCGCGTCGTTGCCCGGCGCGTGCGAGAGCTTCGCGATGATCGGCTCGCCCGCGAGTTCGGTCGCGGTCACCGCTTCGGGTGACAGCTTCGCGAGCTGCGCCTTCTGCGCGGGGGTCGCGGGTGCGTCGACGCGCTGATAGGCCGATGACCCGAACGTCTCCTCGAGCTCGGCGTACCGCTGCGACGGCGTCTTGCCGGTCACCGCGAGGATCTCCGCGGCCAGGAGGCAGAGCAGGATGCCGTCCTTGTCGGTCGTCCACACCGTGCCGTCGAACCGCAGGAACGATGCTCCGGCCGACTCCTCGCCGCCGAAGGCGACCGAGCCGTCCAGCAGACCGGGCACGAACCACTTGAACCCGACCGGCACCTCGAGCAGCTTCCGCCCGAGCGACTCGGCGACGCGGTCGATGATCATCGACGAGACCAGGGTCTTGCCGACCGCCGAGTCCGTCGGCCATCCCGGACGATGCGCGTACAGGTAGTCGATCGCGACAGCGAGGTAGTGGTTGGGGTTCATCAGCCCGGCGTCGGGGGTGACGATGCCGTGGCGGTCGGCATCCGCGTCGTTGCCCGTGAGGATGTCGTAGTCGTGGCGCTTGGCGACCAGCGAGGCCATGGCGTTCGGTGACGACGGATCCATGCGGATCTTCTCGTCCCAGTCCAGGGTCATGAAGCGCCAGGTCGGGTCGACGTCGGGGTTGACGACCGTGAGGTCGAGCCCGTAGTGCTCGGCGATCAGCGCCCAGTACTCGACCGAGGCACCGCCGAGCGGGTCGGCGCCGATGCGCACCCCCGCCTTCTTGATCGCGGCGATGTCGATGATGTTCTCGAGGTCGCGGACGTACGCCTCGCGGAAGTCGTACTCGCCGAGGGCGTCGCCGTCGAGGTCTTTGAACGGGGTGCGCTTCACGCCCTCGAGGCCTCCGGCGATCAGCTCGTTCGCGCGGTCGGCGATCCACCCGGTCGCGTCGGTGTCGGCCGGCCCGCCGTTCGGCGGGTTGTACTTGAAGCCGCCGTCCCGCGGCGGGTTGTGGCTCGGGGTCACGACGATGCCGTCCGAGCGGCCCGGGTCATCGAGCGGCCGGCCGCGGTTGTACGCGAGGATCGCGTGGCTCAGGGCCGGCGTCGGAACCCACGAGTCGCGCGCGTCGACCCGCACGTCGATGCCGTTCGCGACGAGCACCTCGATCGCGCTGCGCTCGGCCGGCAGCGACAGCCCGTGCGTGTCACGGCCGAGGAACAGCGGGCCCGCGATGCCCTGGCCGGTGCGGTAGTCCACGATCGCCTGGGTCGTGGCGAGGATGTGGTCCTCGTTGAAGCTCGTGCTCAGCGACGATCCGCGGTGGCCGCTGGTGCCGAAGGCCACGCGCTGCTCGGGGATGCCGGCATCCGGCTTTCGGTCGTAGTAGGCGTTGATCAGCTCGTCGATGTCGATCAGATCGGATGCTTCGGCGGGAAGTCCTGCGCGCGTGCTCATTGGTCCAGTCTGCCGCGTGCGCGCCCATGCGGGAACTCCCGCGACTAACGTGTGTCACAACTCAGCGCGGATCCATCGCTCCTCGGCTTCCGGCTGCCGAACTCAGGCTGGAAGCAGAGCGCGCGGGGTTCGAACCGCGGACTTCCGCCGAAGACTTCGACATCGCGCGCGGCTCAGCCTGAGTTCGGCACGCGGATAGGCTGGCACCCGTGACCAGCGACCCCACGGAAACGCCGCAACGCCGCACGTACAGCTACCTGGGCCCGGCCGGCACATTCACCGAAGCCGCCCTCGCTCAGGTGCCCGAAGCCCGCAACCAGAACTGGCGGTCGGTGCGCAACGTCGGCGAGGCGCTCGCCGACGTCGTCGAGGGCCGGTCGGATGCCGCGATGATCGCGATCGAGAACTCGATCGACGGCGGCGTCTCGACCGCGCAGGATGCCCTGGCCACGATGCCCGGCCTGCGCATCGTGGGGGAGTACCTGGTGCCGGTCGACTTCGTGCTCGTCGCCCGCCCCGGAACCAAGCTCGACGACGTCTCCCTCATCTCCGCGCACCCCGTCGCGTACGCCCAGTGCCTGCAGTGGCTCACCGAGCACCTGCCCGCCCACGCCCACATCCCGGCATCGAGCAACGTCGCGAGCGCGGTCGGCCTGCTCGACGGCACGAGCGATGCGGATGCCGCGATCTCGCCGCCCGGCATCCTCGAGCATCACGACCTCGACCTCCTCGCCGAGAAGATCGGCGACAACGCCGAGGCGGTGACCCGGTTCGTGCTCGTCGCCCGCACGGTCGCGCCGCCCGCGCCGACCGGCGCCGACAAGACCTCGCTGGTCGCGGAGCTGCCCGAAGACCACCCCGGCGCCCTGCTCGAGATGCTCGAGCAGTTCGCCACGCGCGGCATCAACCTCTCGCTGCTCGCGTCGCGTCCGATCGGCGACTCGCTCGGCCGGTACCGGTTCGTCATCGACGCCGACGGGCACGTCGAAGACGAGCGCATGGCCGATGCGCTTCTGGGTCTGCGCCGCTTCAGCCCGAAGGTCGTGTTCCTCGGGTCGTACCCCCGCGCGGACCGCGCGATCGTCCGCTACCCGGAGCGCTACTCCGACGACGTGTTCGTCGAGGCGCGCGACTGGCTGCGCGGGCTCGTCAGCGGCGAGCCGGAGCTCTGACCCGATGCCGATCGGCACGGTGCCCTTCGAATTCGACCCCACCGATGACATCCATGCACGCACGCTCGCGCGCCTCGCGTCCGAGCAGATCGCCTGGGTCGGAACGACCGGACGCGACGGCTACCCGCACGCCGTGCCCATCTGGTTCCTGTGGAACGAGGGCCGGGCGCTGATCTTCAGCGAGCCGAACACCGCAAAGGTGCGCAACCTCCGCGCCGACAGCCGGGTCGTGCTGCACCTCGAGGCGGGCGAGGACCACGAGCAGCTCACCGTGCTGCGCGGCACCGCGGCCCTCTCCCCGCAGCCCACTGCCGAGTGGCTCGACAGGGTCGGCGACGAGTACGCGCAGAAGTACCGCGATGGGCTCATCGGCGTGAAGATGACGCTGCCCGAGATGGCCGCGCGCTACAGCGTGGTCATCGAGATCACGCCGCTGCAGCTGATCGCCTGGTAGGTCCTCGGGCCGCGAATCCACACTCGCGCGCGCGAGTCCACTGATCCGGCGCCGTGGGTGTGTGGTCTCGCGCACGCACGTGTGGACTCAGGCCGCGAGAAGCTCGAGGGTCTGCACGCGCGCGAGGGCGGCATCCATCGGCTCGCCGTCGAACGCTCCCGCGACGGGCGAGATCATGACTTCGTCGACCCCGTAGCGCGCGGCGAACTCGGTGACCTGCGCGCGTACGTCGGGTCCGGTGCCGACGAGCCAGCGGCTGCGAGCGGCGGCCATGATCGACTCCGCCTGCGCGTCGGCCTCGACGACGAGGGCGGCGCGGGCCTGCTCGACGGTCTCGAGCGCGGTGAGGGTCTTGCCGGTGCGCAGCCGCGCCATCATGCGCAGCTGCGGGATCGCCCGGGCCTCGGCCTCGTCGGCGGTCGGAGCGGCGACCGCGTTGATCGTGAGGAACGTCTGCGGCTCGGGGTGGGTCTCCGACGGCCGGTATCCGCCGCGGTACAGGTCGAGCGCGCGCTCGAGCCCTTCGCCCGAGAAGTGATTCGCGAACACGTAGGGAAGACCGAGGGATGCCGCCAGCTGGGCCGAGTAGTCGCTCGAGCCCAGCAGCCAGACCTCGGGAGCACCGTCGGCTGCCGGCGTCGCGTGCACGTCGTACGTCCCGCCGCTCGTGTACCGCACGGTCGCTCCTTCGGGCGAGACGAGCGAGAGGATGTCGCGGATGTGCTCGGGGAACCGCTCCACATCGGAGGTGGTGCCCGACATTCGCAGCAGCTGCGAGATGACCGGGTCGCTGCCCGGCGCGCGTCCGATGCCCAGGTCGATGCGGCCGGGCGCGAGAGCCTCGAGCGCTGCGAACTGCTCGGCCACAACCAGCGGCGAGTGGTTCGGCAGCATGACGCCGCCCGATCCGACGCGGATCCGGCTGCTGCGCGCGGCCGCAGCGGCGATCAGCACCGGGGGAGTGGTCGAAGCGACCGCCGGCATGTTGTGGTGCTCGGCGAACCAGTAGCGGCGGTAGCCGAGCTCGTCGGCGCGCGCGACGAGTGCCAGCGACGACGCCACCGCCTGGGCGCTGGTCTGCCCGGTGCGCACGGGCACGAGATCGAGGACGGACAGGGCGGGGGCGGGTGCGGAGCTGGACATCTTCAGAGGCAACCGCCGCGGGCGCCGCGTCTATTCCGCGCGCGAGCCGTCAAAGCGCCGGGACAGAGCGGCACGGACAGGCCGCGCGGGCACCTCTGACGGCAATTGGTCCGGCGCTTTGACGCGAGGGACTACTGGTTCTTGACGACCAGGCCCTGCTTGTCGGTCGCGGCGCCGGCGATGGTCAGGATGATGTCGATCAGCCACCAGATGCCGAAACCGCCCAGCGTGATGAGCTTCAGGATTCCGGTGCCCACCTTGCCGAGGTAGAACCGGTCGATCCCGAACTCACCGAGGAAGATCGAGAGCAGGAGGGTCGCGAGCCAGGACTTCGGGCTCAGCTGCACCGGTGCGGGAGCGGCATACTGTGGCGCCACCGGATACTGGGGCGCAGCGCCCGAATTCTGCGGCGGGCCGGGCTCAACGGGCTGGGACATGAGGGTTCCTGTCTATTCGAGGTCGTCTCGAGCGTATGGCCTGTGGGCGCGGAGCGCACGGGGGTTACCCCGAGTGCGCAGAACTCCACTGATTCAGTGCGTCTGCGGATGCTCTCGAGCGGAATTCCGCGGGTCAACGCGCGTCGCGGCTCCGAATCGGAGGAGTTCTGCACGTGCCGTTCGGTGCACCGGACTAGCGCGACGCGCGACGCATCTGCTCGTACGCGGCGAGCGCGGCTTTGCGCGTCTCGGCGAGGTCGACGATCGGCTGAGGTGCGAGGTCTGCGGAGTCCGCGCCGTACTCCGGCGCCCACTGCCGGATGTACTCGGCCTGCGGGTCGAACTTCTTGGCCTGCAGCTCGGGGTTGAACACGCGGAAGTACGGCGCCGCATCGGCCCCCGAACCCGCGACCCACTGCCAGTTGAACGGGTTGCTGGCGCCGTCGGCATCCACCAGCGTGTCCCAGAACCACTCCTCGCCGCGGCGCCAGTCGATCAGCAGGTTCTTGATGAGGAAGGATGCCGTCACCATGCGGATCCGGTTGTGCATCACCCCGGTGTGCCAGAGCTCGCGCATGCCGGCATCCACGAGCGGGATCCCCGTCCGACCCTGCTGCCACGCCCGCAGCTGCGCCGGGTGCAGGCGCGGCCACGGGAACGCGTCGAACTCCGGCCGCAGGTTCTTCGTCGCCAGATCGGGGTGGTGGTACAGCACGTGCGCCGCGAACTCGCGCCAGCCGATCTCGGAGAGGAATCGCCCCGACTTCTGCCCGGACTCGACCGTCTCGTGCCAGACGGTGTGCGGGCTGAGCTCACCCCAGCGCAGGCGCGGCGACAGGCCGGAGGTCGCGCCCGCCGACGGCTCGTCGCGCGAGCGGTCGTAGTCGGCGAGGTCGTCCGCGAGAAACTCCCGCAGGCGCGCACGAGCCGCCGGCTCGCCCGGCTCCCAGGTCTCGCGCAGGCCCTCCGCCCAGTCCGGGTTCGGTCGGCAGCAGCCGCCAGTCATCGAGGTCGTCGCTCTGCGGCGCCGAGCGCGGTCCGGGGATCGACCGCGGCTCGGGCAGCGGCGCGCGCGGGGTCGGCATCGCCTGGCACGCCCGCCAGAACGGGGTGAACACGGAGTACGGGGTGCCGGATCCGGTCTGCACGGTCCACGGCTCGAACAGCAGCGATGCGCCGAACGAGGCGACCGTCAGCCCGTCCTCCCGCAGCGACGCCTTGAGGGCGGCATCCACGTCGCGCTCCGCGCCGCCGTAGCGGCGATTCCAGTAGACGGCGCCGGCCGACGCCTCTTTCGCGACGGCGGCGACGACGGATGCCGCGGCCCCCCGCCGCAGCACGAGGGTCGAGCCTCGCTCGGAGAGGCGCTCGCCGAGAGACTGCAGGCTGCCGTGCAGCCACCACTTGGCAGCACCGCCGAGCGGGCGGATGCCCGGCGACTCCTCGTCGAGAACGTACAGGCCGATGATGGGTTCGCCGCGGTCGAGCGCGGCGCGCAGTGCGGGGTTGTCCGCGAGCCGGAGGTCGTCGCGGAACCACACGATCGAGGGCTGGCTCACTCTCGGATCGTAACCGCGCCAGAGGTGCACCGGCTCGGATCGGGGCGGGGTTGACACGTGCTCCGCGCAGTCTCTGTCGGCCCGAACCAGCGCGGCGATAGTCTGATCCCGATCTGGGGATCTCAGCGGGGGACAGGGGCGTTCATGCGTGATTCGCGACGGATTCGAACGATGGCGATCGGCGGCGCCGCACTGGTGGCGCTGCTGCTCACCGCGTGCACGGCACCCGTGCCCGACGAGAGTCCCACGCCGGCGGACGTGACGACACCGACGCCGGATGCCGGGGGTTCCACCGCCGACCCCGCAGAGGTCGCGGCGATCCAGGCGGCCGTCGAGACCACGATGGAGGAGAGCAACGTGCGGGCGGCGATCGTGCGGGTCATGCGCGGTGACGAGGTCGTGCTGACGCAGGCGTGGGGTGAGTCGATGGCACAGGTTCCGGCCACGACCGACATGCACTTCCGCAGCGGCGCCGTCTCGATCCCGATGGTCTCGACCGTGCTGCTGCAGCTCGTCGACGAGGGCACGGTGGCACTGGACGACAAACTCTCGGAGTGGATGCCCGACGTCCCCAACGCCGACAAGGTCACGCTCGAGCAGCTGTCGCAGATGACGTCGGGCTATGCCGATTACGTCCAGGACCCGACCTTCCTCGACGACTTCAACCGCGACCCGTTCCGGCAGTGGACTCCGGAGGAGCTCTATACGTTCGGCACCAGCAAGCCGCTCTTCTTCGAGCCAGGCACGAACTGGGGCTACGCGCATACGAACTACGTGCTGCTCGCCCTCGCGCTCGAGAAGATCACCGGGCAGTCGATGATCGACCTGATCCAGGAGCGCATCTTCGATCCGCTCGGTATGGAGCAGACCGCCGACCCCGGCACTCCCGAGATCCTCTCGCCCGTTCTGCACGCGTTCGACAGCGAGCGCCGCGAGTACCTGCAGGTCGCGGATGGCCTGCCGTACATCGAGGACTCGACGTATTGGAACCCGTCGTGGTCGCTCGGACCCGGGCTCGATCCAGAACACCGACATCACCGACATGGCAACCGTGATCCAGGCGATCGGCCGGGGCGAGATGGTGAGCGAGGAGTCGTTCGAGAAGATGATCGCGCCGACCCTGCGCGGCAAGACGACGAAGCTCGATGCCTGCCCCAACACGTGCTTCGTGCAGAACGAGTTCTACACGTATGGGCTGGGCATCGTGCTGTCCGGGGACTGGCTGCTGCAGAATCCGCAGTACCACGGGTTCGCCGGCGTCACGGCGTATCTGCCCGCGGAGGACGTCACGATCGCGATCGCCGCGACCTACGCCGACGATGCGTTCGACCCGCCGACGGGAGCGCCGGACAACGCGAACATCGCCAATCCCGCTGTTCACCGCCGTCGCGACGCGTCGTCGCCCCTGACGCGTCGACGCCGGGCACCTGACCGCGGGTCAGATCCGCGACGTGTCGTGCCCCTTGGGCACCATCACGGTGAGGCCGCCCTCGACGATGCGGCAGCGCAGGCGGATCGCGGCGCCGAACTGGTCGCCGTCCAGCTGCACGTGCTGTGCGGGAGACGTGGCGACGTCGAGCCCTATGCCGCGGGCGTAGAGCACCGAGTTGTCCTCCGTGCGCAGCGCGAGCACCTGCCGGCCGGCGCGGAAGCGACGCAGCACACTGTTGTCCCACGCGACCCGGCGCCACACGAGGATCCAGCCGAGCGCGTTCTTGGGCTGGAAGATCGCGATGTCGAGCTCGCCGTCCGACACCGACGCCTGCGGGATGAGCTCGAGGCCGGCGGGGAGCGACCCGCAGTTGGCGATCA
This sequence comes from uncultured Actinomycetota bacterium, assembly GCA_963781135.1. Classification (GTDB taxonomy): domain Bacteria; phylum Actinomycetota; class Actinomycetes; order Actinomycetales; family Microbacteriaceae; genus Microbacterium. The sequence goes on from CAWADY010000009.1 coordinate 472,076, forward strand.
GGATGCTCTGCACCTTCGCGGAGTGCAGGCGCCGACCGTGCACCTGGTAGGCGATGCGGAAGGGGGTGGCGTTCGCGAGCGAGCGCGCGGCACCGTCGACGTACGCGATCCAGCCGACGCGCTTCTTCAGGTCGCCGCTCGTATTCGCGATCATCGCGGCGTCCAGCCCCATGCCGCCCATGACCACGAACGCGCGCTCTTCGCTCGTGCCGTCTTCACGGCGGATCGCGGCGAAGCCCACGTCCACCGGGTGCGGATCGCCGTCGAAAGTCGCCTGCACCATCGCCGCGGGATCGGTCAGCGGCAGCAGCATGTTGCGGGCCAGCAGGTTGCCGGTCCCGCTCGGAATGATCGTGAGCGGCACTCCGGTGCCGCTCATCGCTTCGGCGACCGCCCGCACCGTCCCGTCCCCGCCGGCCACGAGCACGGCATCCGCCCCCGCCTCGAGCGCCTCGCCGGTGACCCCTGCGCCGAGGTCCTCGACCGTCGTCTCGAAGAACATCGGCTCAGCCCAGCCCGCGGCGGCCGACAGCCGCACGACCGTGGCGCGCAGGGTGGCGGCATCCACCTTGATGGGGTTGTACACGAGCGCGACCCGGCGAGGGTGTTCTGAGCTCTGCGAAGCAGCGGCAGGCTCTGTCATGGTCACACGATAGCCGCGGATGCCGGGCGCCATGATCCGCGGATGCCGGTCGTCGGCCGTCAGGAGCCGGGCGGATGCCGCTGACTAGACTTGTCGGGTGATCGATCTGACTTTTCTCCGCGAGAATCCCGAGCTGGTCAAGCGCTCGCAGGAGGCGCGCGGAGAGTCGGCGAGCACCGTCGATGACGCGCTCGCCGCCGATCGTGAACGCCGTGCCGCGATCACCGCGTTCGAAGAGCTGCGTGCCTCGCAGAACGCGCACGGCAAGCGCGTCGCTCAGGCGCCGAAAGACGAGAAGGCGGCGCTGGTCGCCGCGGCGAAGGCGCTGAGCGAGCAGGTCAAGGCCGCTCAGCACCAGGTGACCTCCGCCGAAGAGGTCGCGGATGCGGCGCTCGCGAAGATCGAGAACGTCGTGATCGAGGGCGTACCCGCCGGCGGCGAAGACAACTTCGTCACGCTCCGCACGCACGGTGAGATTCCCGAGTTCGACTTCGCGCCGCGCGATCACCTCGAGCTGGGCGAACTGCTCGACGCGATCGACATGGAGCGCGGCACGAAGGTGTCGGGCAGCCGCTTCTACTTTCTGAAGGGCATCGGCGCACGGCTCGAGTTCGCGATCATGATGCTCGCTCTCGATCGTGCCCTGCAGGCCGGCTTCATCCCGCTGATCCCGCCGACGCTCGTTCGTCCTGAGGTCATGCGCGGCACCGGATTCCTGGGTCAGCATTCCGACGAGGTGTACCACCTCGAGGAGGACGACCTCTATCTGGTCGGCACGAGCGAGGTCCCCCTCGCCGGGTACCACATGGACGAGATCCTCGATCTGTCCAAGGGTGCGAAGCGCTACGCCGGCTGGTCCACCTGCTACCGCCGCGAGGCCGGCTCGTACGGCAAGGACACCCGCGGCATCATCCGCGTGCACCAGTTCAACAAGCTCGAGATGTTCGTCTACACGACGCCGGAGGATGCCGAAGCCGAGCACCTGCGCCTGGTCGAGATGCAGGAGCAGATGCTGCAGAGCCTCGGCCTCAGCTACCGCGTGATCGACGTCGCCGCCGGGGACCTCGGGTCCAGCGCCGCCCGCAAATACGACGTCGAGGCGTGGGTGCCCACGCAGGGCGCGTACCGCGAGCTGACGTCCACCTCGAACTGCACCACGTACCAGGCCCGTCGGCTCGACATCCGCCACCGCCCGCCCGTCGAGGGCGGGGCGAGCGCAAAGACCCAGCACGTCGCGACGCTCAACGGCACGCTCGCGACGACGCGCTGGATCGTCGCGCTGCTCGAGACGCATCAGCGTGCAGACGGCTCGGTCGTCGTTCCCGAGGTGCTGCGCCCGTACCTCGGCGGGCTCGAGATCATGGAGCCCGTCGCGTGACGGAAGCCCACCTGCCGCCGACCGGCAGCATCAAGGTCGTCAAGCAGAAGAAGGCCGCGAAGATCGTCGAGCGCGTCGCGCGCGACACCGAAGACCCGACCGTCCCCACCGAGCGTCTGCTGATCGTGCTCGACATCGACGGCACGATCCTGCTCGAAGACGAGACCCTGAGCCCGGGTGTCGTCGAGGCGGTCGAGCACGCGCACCGCGCGGGTCACGAGGTCATGCTCGCGACCGGCCGCAGCTGGGAGGGCACCGAGGAGATCCTCCGAACCCTGAAGATCGCTCCCGAGTTCGTCGTGTGCTCGAACGGCGCCGTCATCCTGCGCAAGAGCGACGGCGACGATCTCGAGTACGAGCGGTTCTACACCGAGACGTTCGACCCCGCGGAGGTGCTCACGCTGCTGCGTGAGCACCTGCCCGACGCGAAGTACATGGTCGAGCTGCCCGACGGTCACCGGCTCTACACCGAGCATCTCGGCGACTGGAACCTGGCGAGGGCCGCTCGTGTGCCGTTCGACCAGCTCAGCTCGGTGCCGGTGTGCCGCATCGTCGTGGTCTCGCCCGGCGACACCGAGCAGGACTTCGTCGAGCTCGTCGAGCGCATCGGCCTCAACGAGGTCTCGTACGCCGTGGGCTGGACGGCCTGGCTCGACATCGCGCCGCAGGGCGTCGACAAGGGCACCGCACTGAATCGCGTGCGGGAGTGGCTCGGCATCGATCCTGCGCACGTGCTCGTGATGGGCGACGGGCGCAACGATGTCGGAATGTTCCGGTGGGCGCTCGAGAACGGCGGCCGCGCGGTCGCGATGGAGCAGGGTCCTCAAGAGGTTCGGGATGCGGCCGGCGAGGTCACGACCTCTGTCCAGGACGGCGGCGTCGCGGCGGTGCTTCGGCAGCTCTGACGATCTCTGCGGTTGTCAGGCGGTCTGCCGCGCCCCGGCGCGCCCGCACAGGACCTCCTCAGGCGCTCCTGGAAGAATGGGTGAACAGTGCTGTCGGCTAGACTCGACGCCTGTTCGAGGGATGCCCGCCACAAGCGGTTTCCGTCGGGAGGGTTGTCCGAGCGGCCGATGGACCTGGTCTTGAAAACCAGTGGGCAGCAATGTCCCGTGGGTTCGAATCCCACACCCTCCGCTTCGTCGTGGGTGTGCTCTCGGGCCCCGCACCCCGAAGCATCCCGAGAGGACCCGAGTGAGCCAGCCGACCAAGCCCGCGAAGCGTGGACGCCGCACCATCGCGCGCCACGGTGAGCTGAAGTCGCCGCATCCGCTCGCTCTGCTCCTCAAGGTCCTCGGGATCATCGTCGCCGTCGGACTCGTCTCGAGCGCGGGCGTCGCGGCATATGCCGCTTACGACATCACCGCGAGCTTCACCGAGGACGCGGTCGACCTCGAGGGTCAGGCGGCCGTCCCGCCCGACATCGGAGCAATCGAGGGGGGCGTCAACCTCCTGGTGGCCGGTACCGACGAGTGCCTTCCTGAATTCGCGGCGTACTTCGGCGATCGCTGCACCGGTGCCGACTCCGAAGGTGAACTCAACGACGTCAACCTCCTCGTGCACATCTCCGATGCGCCGCGACGAGTGACCGTGGTCTCCTTCCCCCGTGACCTCATGGCGCCAGTGCCCCCCTGCACGCTCGAGGACGGATCCGAGAGCGGCGGCGTCAGCAAGCAGCAGATCAACTCTGTCTTCATGGAAGGCGGACTCAACTGCGTCGCCAAGACGGTCTCGCAGCTGACCGGTATGAACATCCCGTTCGCAGCGAAGGTCAACTTCGGCGGCGTGATCAACATCACCGACGCGATCGGCGGTGTCGAGGTCTGCATCGGCAACGGCGGCATGCGCGACTCCAACACCGGAATCGACTGGCCGGCGGGCAATCGCACCATCCAGGGCATCGAGGCTCTGCAGTTCCTGCGCACGCGTTACGGGCTCGAGAACGGCAGCGACCTCGCGCGCATCAGCAACCAGCAGCAGTACATGTCGCGCCTGGCGCGCAAGCTCGTGAGCGAAGAGGTGCTGACCAACCCCGCCACGCTGCTCAAGCTCGCCACGACCGCCGTCGACAACACCACCCCGAGCAAGAGCCTGACGAACCCGCTGACTCTCGTGCAGATCGCGCTCGCGGTCAAGAGCGTGCCGTTCGACGAGATCGTCTTCGTGCAGTACCCCGTCGCCGAGGACCCGTACGATCCGAACCGCGTGGTGCCGAACTACGAGGCCGCCGATCAGCTCTGGGCAGCGCTCGCCGCGAACCAGCCGCTCACGCTGACCAGTGACCCCAATGCCGGTGGCGGCGTCATCACGGTCGACCCGGTTCCGACCGACCCGGCGACACCGGATCCGGCTGCCACGCCCGGCGCCACCGATGCTCCGACCGAGACGGCGATCGAACTGCCCGACTCGATCTCGGGAACCACCGCCGCGCAGAGCACCTGCTCGGCCGGAAACCTGCGCGGCTGAACGCGGTGTCCGACCAGAAGTCTCCCTCGCGGGGAGGGCAGACGCCGCTGGCGCGCCATGCGGTGCAGCGGGAGCGGCATCCGTTCCTCCGTGTTCTCTCGATCCTCGGCGTCGTGCTCGCCGTCCTGGCCGTGAGCGCCGCGGGAGTCGCGGCGTACGCCGTGTGGGACACCGTCTCGGCGCTCGGCGAGAACTCGGTCGAGCTGGCCGGCGACGAAGCGCTGCCCCCGTCGATCGGAGAGATCGAGGGCGGCGTCAACCTGCTGCTGGTCGGTTCGGACTCGTGCGAGGGTCAGGACGTCGCGCTGTTCCCGCGTTGCGCCGACGCCGACGACGCCCCGGGCGAGCGCAACGACGTGACCATGCTGGTGCACATCAGCGATGAGCCCCGTCGCATCACGGTCGTCTCGTTCCCGCGCGACATGCTCGTGCCGATTCCTGCCTGCCCCGACGGCAGCGGTGGCTCCTACTCGGCGATGAGCTCGCAGCCGCTCAATGCCTCGTACGGCTACGGCGGCCTGCCGTGCACGGTTCTCACGATCGAGGAGCTGACCGGCGAGCAGATCCAGTTCGCCGGCGCGATCCGCTGGACCGGCGTGATCGACATGTCCGACGCGGTCGGCGGTGTCGACGTGTGCGTCAGCGGCGACATCAGCGATCCGAACACCGGCCTCAGCCTCACCGCGGGCAATCACACGCTGCAAGGGGTCGAGGCGCTGCAGTTCCTGCGCCTGCGCCACGGGATCGGCGATGGGTCGGACCTCGGCCGCATCTCGAACCAGCAGCAGTTCATGTCATCGCTCGTGCGCAAGCTCAAGTCGGACGCCGTGCTGTCGAACCCGGCGGTGCTGTTCAACTTCGCGACCACCGCCGTCGGTCTGACCCGCACCGATCCGCCGCAGCTCGTGCTCAGCTCGGAGCTGGCGAACCCCACGCGCATGGTGCAGATCGCGATGGCGGCCAAGGACGTGCCCTACGAAGACATCGTCTTCGTGCAGTACCCCACCGAGTACACCTCGGACTTCATCAACGTGCTGCCGCTGCGCGAGCCCGCGGAGCAGCTGTTCGCCGCCCTGCGTGCGAACCAGCCACTGAACCTGACCGGCGAAGCGAGCCAGGGCTCGGGGGTGGACGTCACAGGCGAAGCCGTTGAGCCGACTCCGGCACCGACGACGGATGCCGGTGGTGCCACTCCCGCGCCGTCCGACTCCGCGGTCGCCGAGACGCGCGTGGACCTGCCGTCGGAGATTTCCGGGACCACCGCGGCGCAGATCACCTGCGCCCGCGCGGAGCAGTAGCCGGTTCGTCGCGTTCGACCGTCGCGGGTATGATTGCCAGGTGCATTCGCGCGTTCGCGCGGGCGGATGCCTGGAGACGTCGCATAGTCCGGCCTAGTGCACCACCCTGCTAAGGTGGAGACCCCTCACGGGGTCCGAGGGTTCAAATCCCTCCGTCTCCGCCATTCTTCGCCCGTTTTGACGTCGTCTTGAGTCGTCTGTATGGGCATTCGTTCTCTGTGATCTCCCGAGACATCACATCGGCATCCTCGATGCATCCGGCGGCAAGAGCGTGCGCAGATTCTGCGTATGCCTGAGCGGCTTTGAATCACTCCGACCGCTACGAGACCTGCCCCGAAGCCCAGGAGATGGCCTTGCCGCTCGCCTTCGCGTCGGGGTATCGTCGGCGCCATCCGCCGGTGGAGATGCCAGCGGCTCCGCGGCGAAGGGGCAACCATGGACGCATCCAAAATTGCAACCGCGATCCGGGAGGCCAAGGGCTATCTCTCCGAGCATCCGGACGAGGCGCGCTATCGCGACTCCGAGGCGGTCGCCGTGGTCGAGAACAGTCTGATTGTCCGCGTGGAGGGCGACGGCTGGACCCTCCGGACCGACATGTCGAGGGGCGTCGGTGGCGGGGCGTCCGCCGCCTCGCCAGGCTGGATGATGCGGGCGGCGCTCGCCTCCTGCGTCGCTACCCTGATCACCATGCGGGCCGCCGAGCGCGGAATCGCTCTTCATGGGCTGCGCGTCGCGGTGGACAGTGAGTCCGACGACCGCGGCATCCTCGGGATCGCGGAGAACGTGCCGGCCGGACCGCTGAGCATGCGCCTTCGAGTGTCCGCTGATCGCGGAGATCAGGACGAGTCGCTGCTCCGCGAGGTCATCGAGTGGGGCTTCGATCACTGCCCGGTCTGCGATGCGATCCAGCGGTCGGTGCCGGTTGAACACGTCGTCGAACTCCGCGGACCTGCCATGTGATCCGGCTCCGACGGGCGCTTGCTGGGCCGTTTCGTGTGGGGCTCATCGATGACGCTCACGTCTGCGTGCGGATGAATGGGAGCGTTGCGGTGCCAGGCGTGTGACCTATCGGTTCACGAAGGATGGGCGGATCATCCTGCCAGCGACATTCCGCTGCTGCTGCGTAAGAATCTCGTAAACCCGAACACTTCCGTGCATCGCTGAACGTCGTCGAATGTGACGACGAACCGCGTCGAATGAACGTGAAGCGTGTGCGCGTTCGCACAGGAATCCCAGCATCGCAACCCCGAGGGTCAGGCGCTGGGTGCAGACGTAAGTTGTCGTGATGGTGTACTTCCTGATCGCGGGACCACGAGGTCGAGAGCTGGTGGATGAGTTGCCGAGCGGCTGTCGCGCTGGCCACTCAGCACGACCGACCCTGCCGAGCCGCATGTCACGTGCGCTGATGGGGTGTTTGGCCCGTGCGTCATCGATTGACACTTTCAAGTCACCCCGGACCCCGGCGACGTCGTTGAATACGACCCGCTGGTTGGGACTGCAATGAAGAGCGTCGTCACAAGATCCGGTGTGTTTCTCACTGGTACCGAGATCGCTGACGCGGTCACCGCCTATGGCCTTGCGTTGGCACGCGTTCGTGCGATGGATGTCGTTGACATCCCGTTCCTCGAGGCCGACGGCTCGCAGCACCGCGCCCAGCTGCGCATCGGCTGGGGGATCGAAACGGCCGTCACATCCGACGAGCAACCGGCGGACGAGTTGATCGAAGTGGACACCATCTTCGACTTGCTCGCGAAGACTCGCACTCTGACGCCGGGGGGCGCCACCGGATCGAATCGGCGCCTGACTGTGGTGCCCAACGACACCAACTGGGACGAAATCATCTAGCGCACCTAGGTTGTGACCAGACTCGCCAGCCAGCGATCGTGCCAGACCAGATCGCAACTGAGTCGCGCCGTTCTCGCCGAGTCCCGGAGGATGGGGACATGGACCGCGCCGAGATCAGCCGCATCGCCCACTCTGACCATCCGATCGCCGCGCCCGTGTCTGTGCACATGGCGCGTCGGCTGCTCGCGCGACTCGACGCGACGGCATCCGGTCGCGTGGTCGACCTGGGCTGCGGCACCGGAGCCTGGCTGTTCGAGCTGCTGGGCAGTCGACCCGACCTGACGGCCGTTGGGGTGGACATCGCGCTTCACCCCGAGCGCGATCAGCGTGCTCGCCAGCGCGGGGTCGCCGATCGCCTTGTCTGGGTCGAGGCGGATGCCGCGGCTTGGGCGCCTGAGGACGGCCTGCCCCGGGACGCGGTCTTGTGCATCGGGGCGGGCCACGCCTTCGGCGGGCTGCATGACACTCTCGACGCGATCCGCCGCCATCTGCGCCCGGGCGGGTGCGCCCTGCTCGGTGAGACGATCTGGGAGCAGCCGCACCCGTCTGCCGCTGCGCAGGAGGCACTGGGGGCGAGCCCCGAAGACTTCCCGACCCTCGCGCAGTTCCTGCGCACGTGCGAGGAGCACGGATTCGAGGTGGGTTACGCCCATGTCAGCAGCGCGCAGGAGTGGGATGACTACGAGTGGTCATGGACCGGTTCGCTCGTCGAATGGGCCCGGAGCGACGCTCCGAGTGACGCCGACCGCGAGCAGGCTCTGACCGCCGCCCGAACCCATCGCCGCCAGTGGGTCGAGGGCTACCGCGGCGAGCTGGGCTTCGTCACCGCGGTGCTCCACGACACCCGTTCCGACTGACCCGGCAGACGAGCCTTCTTTCGCCAGAGTCGAACCATCATCGACACGCTGCTGGTTCCGAAGGCGGATGCCTCGGGGTCTACGCCACGGTCCTCATCGCATTCACCCTGGCCAGCATCGTGACCACGCTCCTGTCCGGCAGGATCCATCAAGAGCTTCAAGTAGACGTGTGACTCAGGCCGTGCGGTGGGCTGCCGAGTGAGCGGCTCACCTCATGTCAGCACGGCCAGCCGGGGTCAGCGCAGGAAGGTATCTGCCAGGCCCGCCGGGCCACCGTGTCGACGCCATGACGCGGCGATCACTCGGTAGGCCCGCTCGCCGGCATCCTTGCAGACGTCGCGTACTTCCGGATCCCGCACGACGTCACTGCACGCCTTGCGCACAGCGGGCCTGCGCAGCAGGACGGCGGCCGTGACCGCTGCGGCGCCGAGCGGGAAGAGCGTCAGCCAGGGATTGCTGCCGTTTCGCGCGCGGGCGTCGCCCTGCGGCTCACTCGCACCTGCCCCGGCAGAGAAGGCGTCCTGCTCGGACTTGTCCGACCATGTCGGCAATGCGCTCATACTCATGATGATCTCCCTATATAGTGGGCTATGCGATGGCTAAGTTAGCCCCGCGTTAGCCCGAGTATAGGCATGAAGTTAGGGTCGGTGTCAAGCATGGCGACTGAGCGCGCAGTCCCGAAGCCGCGTCTGGCTGCACAGGCATCCGTCCTGAAGGCCTGGGGGCAGGAGTGGCGGCGCGCGAACGGCAAAGGGCAGCAGGACCTCGGTCGGGTTGCCGGGTACGGCAGCGACGCGAGCCCGAAGAGCGCCGCCGTCGCGATCTCTCGCATCGAGTCGGGCAAGACCGATCCGACCGGTCGGTACCGCGGCGCGCCTCTTGGACGCGCTTGGACACACCGAGGCAGAGCTCGAGGAAGAGACCGAGCGAGCGCTCGCCGTGCTGTCGCGACCCGGTGTCTTCACTCGAACCTTGGCGGGGCAGATCTTCTTCGAGAACGAGGCGAGGCGAGCACAGATCATCGCCTCGTCGAACCTGCTCACCGAGCGCGTCACGTTCCAGATCCGCAACTCCGAGCGCACGCTCGAGCGTGCGCGCAATGCGTTCATCCTTCCGTTCCTCGAAACTGCCGCAAGGGTCGACTGGCGACCGGTGCTCGATGTCCAGAATGTCGGGGCACCCGACAGCGCAGCAGGATCACTCGAGGGTGAGATCAGGGGGCTCCGAGGACAGACGGAGCTCAGCATCCTGAAAACGGTGACCGAGAGCGCGACGGACGCGAGCGCGGGCACCGCAACGGCCGCAGGCACTGCGGCCGGGGTGTTCATAGCCGTCTCGGCCGCGGGCAACGTGTCGACGGGCACCGCTATCGCCTCGCTGTCGGGAACGGCGGCTTCCAGCGCGACGCTCGCCTGGCTCGGCGGCGGGTCGCTCGCGGCTGGTCGCATGGGTGTTGCGGGCGGCACCGCGGCGCTGACCGGTGTCGTCGCTCTGCCCGCGCTCATCGCCATCGGGGGAGTGCTCATCTGGAAAGGGCGCAAGCTCCGCATGGAGGCGGAAGCCGAGGCCGAAAAGCTGGATGCGGCGCAGCAGGCGCTGGAAGACATGCAGGACGCACTCCCGCGGGCGGAACGGTGGAACGAAGCGCAGCAGGCCGTGATCCAGCGCGCCGAGCTCCTCGGTCGCACCATACAGACCCGCTACGCGGAGTCACCTCCGTTCATCGAAGGGCCGGGGAATGAAGCGAAGCACCGGATCAGCTGGGACACACTCTCTCCCGATGCGCAGAAGGCGCTCGATGTCGAGCTCAAGCTGCTCAGCATCATTCTCGACACACAGGCGCTCCCGGTCTGGCTGGGGGTGACCTCCGTCAGCCAGCCCGACCTCACGGCTTCGCAGGAGAAGACCGCAACCGTGTCCGAAGAGTGGATCGACGAGAGCCTGACGTTCGCTCAGTTCGACCTCGACGAACACGAAGAATGGGTCCGGAGCCTCATGGCTCGGGACCGCTCGACCCCCTGATCGCGTCTCGAGGCGGGTCGAAGCAGTCGATTGGATTTCGATGTAAAGCGTGCTTTACTAGTGCGATGAGTAAAGCACGCTTTACATGGAGTGACTCGTGAGCGATCACACGGTGCGCCGCCGTCCACCCATGTCGCACTACCTTCTCGCGATCGCATTCGGCGCTATCGCGACGATCGCCGTCGCACTCGTGGTGGCGGCGACCAATCCCGAGGGCTTCTGGCTCGCTGCAGGCATCGGCGCACTGTGTGCGGCCTATCCCTCCTTTTCTCTCGGCGCTCGCATCTTCGTCACCAACCACACCGCCACCCGTGATGCTCATGGCGAAGAGAGCGTCGAGATGGCATGGATGAGGCAGGCAGCGGCAGGCGCCTTCCTCGATGTCCTCCTGACGACGATCGTGCTCGCCGTCGTTCTTATGCTTTATCGACTTGAAGTCGATGCGCTGGTGGTTCTGCTCGTCCTCGTCGCCTTGAGCGCGGCCGATGCGGCTGTGCGCTACCTCGTGATCCGCCACCGCGCGCTGAAATGAAGAACAACGTCGCCGAACGAAGACTCGAGCGCGAATGGACGCAGGCCGACCTCGCACAGGCGCTCGGCGTCTCCCGCCAGACGGTGATCTCGATCGAACGCGAGCGATTCGACCCGTCGCTTCCCCTTGCTTTCCTCATCGCGCGGACGTTCGGTTGCAGCATCGAGGACGTGTTCCTCTCGGATCAGCAATCCTGAGCGCGAGCTTTCGCAAGATCAGCCTGTTTACGGGGCAACTGCGCGCCCCGTATAGTCGTCGGCAAGCCGTTCGGCAGTGCTCGCAGGTCTCAGCGAAGTCTCTGCCCCGACCGAAACTGACACAGATGCCCCCCATATGCTGAGAAGGCTGGTGCCCCGCGGCTTGAAGCTGCGGAGCAAAATGCGATGGAAGAACGGCCGTTGGCGCCTCGCTACCACCGATCGGATGTTCCTCGAGGATGTCGTGGTGCCCGGCCTTCTTGAAACGAATGAGATCCATCGCGTACTCGACATCGGCGTCGCTTGGTACACCCGGTCCTACCCGCGTCTGTTCAAGGGCGTGGACTATTGGACGGTCGATGTCGATCCGGCCAAACAGCGCATCGCGGGGGCCAACCATCACACCCTCTCTGCGACGCAGCTGACGGACGCATTCGCCCCCGGCACGTTCGATCTCGTCGTATGCAACGGTGTCTTCGGCTGGGGGCTGAACGATCCTTCGGACGTCGAGAAGGCGCTGGATCAATGTGCTGATGTCTTGCGGGCCGGCGGATGGCTCGTCGTCGGCTGGAACGACATGGAGGGCCGCCGCGTCCCCGGCTTGGACGAGCTGCTCACCAAACGGTTCCGCAGGCAGGCGTTGCCCGCCGTGGGCGCGGACCACTTCATCCCAGAGACGGGTTATGCCCACCGTTTCGACTTTCTGACGAAGCGCTGAGGCAATGACACATCAGGGAAGTGCGCCCAGCCCGCTCAGGACGGTCGTGATGTTCTGGGCGCACTATGACGACGACCTCGTCTTCGCCAACCCCACTCTCCTGCATGCTCTCGACAGCGGGCAACGCGCGCACAGCTGCTTCATCACCGCGTCCGACGCCGGCGCCGGCATGTCCGGATACGTCGACGGGAGGGAGAAAGGCATCCGCGCCGCCTACGACACCATGCGGGGCGCGCGCGGAACGTGGTCGGACAGATCCGTCGTGCTCAGCAATGGCGTGTCGGTGACACTCACCCGTCCGGACGGCGACGATCGAATTTCGCTGTCCTTCCTGCGCCTGCCCGACGGTGGCCTGCGCGGCAACGGCTACGAATACACGGGCTGGCAGAGCCTCGCGAAGCTGGTGGCAGGAGATCTGCCGTCGCTGCGCACGCTCGACACCGGACAGACCATCACGGTGGAACACCTGCGCAGCACCGTGGCCGAACTCGTCGTCGCATACGACGCGACGACGGTGATCACACACGACCCCGGATTCGCCGACCTCCCCGGCGCCGACCATCCCGATCATCAGAGCGTTGGCCGCATCGTGGCCTCGGTCGTCGACGCGGGAGTCATCGACCGCGGCCTGATGCAGTACGCAATCGGGTATCCCGCCGCGCAGCGCCCCGCGAACATCGCAGCCGACGTCCTCGCGCGAAAGCTGCAGGCGTTCGCGGCGTACGGTCGGCATGATCCTGTGGTCGCCCGCGAGGAGCCGCACGAATACCTTCACGTCCGCGGATTCGGCGAGTGGCTGCAGCGTCATTACTTGGTGTCCCACGACGAGCTGGCGCGCCCGGCTTCCGACGCCGACGAGGTTGCGACGGGGTCCGCGCCTGATGCGGTGCCGCACACCGACTCGGCGGCGTCGGTCTGACCGGCATTGCCGACACGTCTCGCCCCGCGCACGAGTTCTTCGGCTCGGCGAGGACGACATCTTCTGTACGCTCCGGGTAGCGGGCCATCCCGACCGACGACGCGGTCGGCGGCCCCGCGGAGTCAAGGGAGACGAGATGAGCGGTTGGCGCATTCGCGATTACCACGCGGACGATGTCGACGGCATCCTGCGCCTGTGGGAGCAGATGCTCGCGGTGAATGCCGAGCCCGTCTACGGCCTGTCGGATGTACTCGCGTCGTGCGCGAAGGATCACGCGGTCGTTGCGGTGATCGGCGACGAGGTGGTCGGTGCGGCGATCGGGCGGGCAGCGCACGCGCAGGGGTGGGTCGTGTTCCTCGCGACCGCGGCCCACGTTCGCGGGTCCGGCATCGGCTCGTCGATGCTCGCCGCGCTCGAGGCGCGGATGGCGGCAGTCGGCATCTCGAAGCTGTCCGCGCTCATGCCCGCGGCCGAGACCCGCGTCGGGGCGTTTCTGCATCAGGGGTTCGCGCTGAAACAGGACCTGCATTACTTCGAACGGCACATTCCGGTTCAGCGGGAAGAGCTGAAGATCCTCGCCGATCTGGGTGGCCGCGTGCTGCCGCGGGGGCTGTGGGACGGCGTCGGCGGAATGACCGCCGAGAAGGATCTTCTCGAGCGACGCGTGGTCATGCCGCTCGCCCAGTCCGAGCTCGCGGACCGATTCGGCGTCGTGCCGCCGCGTGCGATCGTGCTGTTCGGGCCGCCCGGAACGGGTAAGACCACCTTCGCGAAGGCGATCGCCTCACGCCTGGAGTGGTCGTTCGTCGAAGTCTTTCCGTCGCGTCTCGCGTCGCACCCGGGCGGCCTCGCCGGTGCTCTGCGCGAGACGTTCACGAAGATCTCCGAGCTCGAGCACGCCGTGGTGTTCATCGACGAGGTCGAGGAGATCGCCTCGCACCGGCAGGGCGAGCCGCCCTCGCCCACCCAGGGCGTCACGAACGAGCTGCTGAAGATCATCCCCGCGTTCCGCGAGCAGCCGGGCCGGCTTCTGATCTGCGCCACGAACTTCATCAGGGCTCTGGATGCCGCGTTCCTGCGTCACGGCCGGTTCGACTACGTGATCCCGATCGGGCTGCCCGACGACCAGGCACGACGGGCGATCTGGGAGCGCTACATCCCCGCCGCCGCGGTCGACGTCGACGTCGATGTGCTCGTCGAGATGACCGAGGGGTTCTCGCCGGCCGACATCGAGTACGCGGCGCGGAAGGCGTCTCAGTCCGCGCTCGAGAACGCGGTCAATTCCGGCGCGCAGAACCCCGAGGGGCCGTTCATCGACGACTACGTCGCTGCGATCTCCGCGACGCGCGCCACGGTGTCGGCCGATGTCGCGGCGGAGTTCTGGGAAGACATCGAGAACGTCGGGCGACTGTAGTCACCGGCGGTCTCGGCGATCACACCATCGCGGGCACGGGACGGTCGGGATAGAGCTCCTGCATCGCGCGGTCGTACTTCCGCTTCATCAGCAGAAGATAGACCAGCCGAATCGGTGCCGGAACGTTCGCCCGGAACCACTCCTCGCGTTCGGCCTCCGGGACGCTGGCCAGGAGCAGGCCGAGTTGGAGCGACATCACGTCCCTCGGCAGCTCTTTGCGATGCGCCATCAGCGCGGTGCGCGTATGGCCCTCCAGCTCGTCCCATTCCTGCTGGGAGAGAACCGTGCCGGCGACCGGCATGATGTCGTCCTCCTCCTGGCCGAGATGCGCGAAAAGGGTGTCGCGAAGGGTTTCGATGTCGCCGGCGAACGCATCGCGAAGTCCGGCATCGGCCGTCGCGACCCACGGCGCCAGCTGAGGTTCGATCCGCGCGAGTTGCGATGCGACCTCTGCGTGCTGTGCGCGCATCTGATCGACATGCGCGACGCACGCCGGATCGCGGGTGGTCAGGCGATCCCACAGCACCGTGTCTTCGGTCTCGTGATGGAGGTGCAGCGCGAAGAAGTCGAGCTTCGCGTAGTCCCCGACGATCGCAGCACGTTTCAGATCGCCTGCCCCGACGTCGCGGATGAGCATCGGCAGCTGGCTGTACAGCCAGCGGAAGATGCGATGCACGAGGATCAGCCCCGATGTATCGCATCCTGGGGTCTGCCCTTCGGGCACCGACCCGGAGGACGGCAGTTTCGTCACCATTTCGATCCCCCGATCTCGCCGCGGACGGGGGCGCCCGAAGCCCCACGAGTGGCGGACAGCCGCAGAATACACCTGCGCCGCCATCGCCACAGCCTCGTCGTGAGACAGGTGACCTCTTGCCCGCCAGGTGAGCCGCGCCGTACGCTCTCGACCGTGGAGAACGACGCTCCTGGGGGCCGAGATCGACAGCCCACGGCGGCTCTGTCGCGCATTCGCGTGACCGAGCGTCGCTGGGAGCGCCGCGTCGTCGTGGACGCAACCGTCAACCATCGCGTCGAGACCGTGTTCCCCTACCTGTCCGACCCGACGCGTTGGCATGACTTCGCGCCCGCCGTCGTGTTCCGGAGGCAGATCGATGCCGGGCCGCCGCGCGTCGGGACGCGTTGGATGGCCACCGATCGCATCGGGCCGTACCGGATCCACTTCATCGATCGCCTGGACGTCCTCGATGAGAACCGACGTGCGGTCTGGCTGTCATCGGCGCCCTGGAACTCTCGCGTCGAGTACGCCTGCTTCGAGTCCGGCGAGGCGACGCGCGTGCGCGCGGACTACGTGGGAGACCTCAGCGACTCCTTGCGCTGGCAGGTCGGGTGGCTTCCGGGGTGGGCCACGCACTGGATCCTCGCCCAGGATTTCCGTCGATTGGACCGGCTGCTCACGCGCGAGTGTCGCGAAGCGGACCGCTGGCAGACCCAGCATCCTCCTCACGGGGGTCCTCCGGATCCCAACGGAGCAGATCGCCGGGCTGACACTGCAGCGCATCGCACAGCGCCTCGAGGGTCGTGAATCTGACGGCCTTCGCCCGGCCGTTCTTGAGCACCGAGAGGTTCGCCGGCGAAATTCCGACCAGGTCGGCGAGCGTGCCGACCGCCATCTTCCGCTTGGCGAGCATGACGTCGATGTCGACGACGATGGCCATCAGATCACCTCGTCGAGTTCTGAGCGAAGGTGCTCGGCCTCGACTTCTCGGCTGACCGCCTGCTTGAGCAGCATCCGCAGCACGTACACGACGAGCGCGACGCCGGCGATCACGAGAGAAGCTCCGCAGATGAGGCCGACGACCCCCGGAGCAGTGTCGCCGGGGACGAGCATGACCGCGAAGACAGCGGTGACGACTGATCCCGCGGTGATCGCGCCGATGACCACATCGACGTACCGGAAGGCGGCATCCGAGAAGACCGTTCCTCGTCTCACCAGCGTGAGCAGCTGCCAGATGCACACGGCGACGACCTGCAGTGCGACGACCTCGAGGATGAGCAGGAACACGACTGTCACCCGCAGCCAGTCAGGCAGATCGGACAGGTCATTCCAGATGATCGGCATCATCCAGAACTGAACGAAGAGCGAGCCCGCGAATGAGAGCGCGATCACCACTCTCAACAGAACGATCGCAAGACTGCCCACGCTGACTCCCTAGAACGATTTACGATAGAAGCATATCGATAATCGATCGAAAGCGAAAGTCAATCGAGAGGGATGCCGCACCCTGTCATCGCGGAGCGCGGGAGCCGGTCATCGAGGGGACAGACCCTCGAGTCCGACGCGGTCGACGCGCCGGTGGTAGCGCATTCCGAGCATGCCGCCGAGGATCGCGCCGATCAGCGCGACGACAGCGGCCACCAACGCGGTCAAGATGCCCGCGATGGTGAAGGTCTCGGGCGTGACCGGAATGCGCGGCAGGCTGTCGAGATTCGCGAGGATGTCCCACTGCGTGCCCGCGACAGCGGTGGCGATGGCGACCACGATCGCGACCACGACGGCCCAGATCCAGACGGCGATGCCCTGTTTCACACCGCTGAATCGGGCCATTCTTCCGGCCACGTACCCGCCGGCGATGTAGGAGATCAGCAGCACCGCAGCCAGCACGATCGCACCGACGATGCCGACGGTTCCGGCATTGTCGGCGGCGGCGTCCGCGGCATCGTCGACCGTGGCGCCGGACCCGAGGCCGATGCCCGTGCCGATCGCGCCCACCAGTGCGGTGAGGAGCACCGCGGTGCCGGTGGCGGTGAGCCAGCCGAAGAATGCTGCGCCGAACTTGAAGCCGCCGAACCGCTCCTGCTCGCGCTGGAGCACGTCATCGCGAAGCGGCGCATCCGTCGTCACGTTCGCGGCCGTCCGGGGGCGTGTATCGACGGGGACCGCAGGTTCACCAGGAGTTGCAGGATTGGAGCTCATGACGGAACGCTAATCGCGCCGGGGATGTGGAGCCGGGGGTTGCGGTGAAGCCGCCGAAGGCTTAACCTCCCACGCCCGCGCTCACGCGCCTTGCACGCTTGACGCAATCTTTCAAGTCCCCTTCCATTCGGTCCTGGCGCGCGTACAACTGTGTTCAGCCCGGCGCTGCTGCCGGTGATCGAGAGGGGTCAGCATGTCAGAGGGATATGGAGTGCCAGCGCCGCGCGATACTGCGGCGACCGGTCAGGGCGGCTCGGTGGGGACGGCGAAGGCGGAAGCCGGCGTGCTCAAGGACACCGCGGTCAGCGAGGCCGGTCATGTCGCTGAGACCGCGAAGGGCGAGGCGAAGGCTGTCGCGCAGGAAGTGAAGTACCAGGCGAAGGATCTGTACGCGCAGACCCAGCGGGAGCTGAAGGATCAGGCGCAGGTGCAGCAGCACCGTGCCGCGGCAGGGCTGCGCTCGGTGAGCGACGAGCTGGATTCGTTGACGGCGAACGCGCAGAACCCGGGGTTGGCGGTGGATCTGCTGAACCAGGTCTCGACGCGGCTTTCGGGTGCCGCGTCGTGGCTGGGAGATCGTGACCCGGGCGCGGTGCTGTCGGAGGTGAAGTCGTTCGCGCGGCGCAAGCCGGGCACGTTCATCATCGGTGCGGCGGTCCTCGGTATCGTCGCGGGCCGGTTGACGCGGGCGCTGGCCGCCAACGCGTCGGACGAGCATGCCGACGCGAAGGCGGCGGGTCGTGGTGTTGCGGCATCCAACGGGCGCCCGGCTCTGCCGACGCTCGTCGGCGCAGCTGTCCGCGACCCCGCCGACGGTGGAGGAGACCCCTGTGTTCGCGCAGTCGACCGCTGTGCGGGGCGTTCAGCCTGCGAGGGACGTGAGCGATGTCCGATCAGACTCCTTCTGAGCTCAAGGCGGCCAACACCTCGTTGGGCGACCTGCTCGGCGAGGTGACCAGGGACCTGTCGACCCTGATCCGGCAGGAGATGGCGCTGGCCAAGGCCGAGCTGAAGGAGTCGGCGGGCAAGGCGGCCAAGGGCGCCGGCATGCTCGGCGGCGCCGCGTACGGCGCGGGGATGGCGGTGCTGTTCCTGTCGATCGCGCTGTGGTGGGCGCTCGGCGACCTCATCGGTCTCGGGTGGTCAGCCGTCGTGGTCGCAGTCCTGTGGGTAGTGATCGCACTGATCCTGTACGCGCTCGGCCGCGGCGAACTGAACAAGGTCGAAGGGGCCCCGCAGACCGTGGAGACCCTCAAAGAGATCCCCGAAACACTGAGAAGAAATGAGGAGAACCGATGAGCGATTCACCTGAAGCGATCCGCGCCGACATCGAGCAGACCCGGCGGGAGCTGGGCAGCGACGTCGATGCGCTGGCCGACAAAGTGTCCCCGTCCAAGATCGTGGACCGTCAGACCGACAAGGTGAAGCAGGCCTTCGGCTCGGTGCGCGAGCGTGTGATGGGCGCCGCCGACGACGCCGGATCCGCCGTCAGCGACGCCGGCGGTGCGGTGGTCGATGTCAAGGACCGCGTCGTGGCCAAAGCGGAGGGCAACCCGATCGCGGTCGGGCTGATCGCGTTCGGCGCCGGGCTGCTGCTGGCATCGCTGATCCCCGCCTCCACGAAGGAGAAGGAGATCGCCGCCGACGTGAAGGAGCAGGCGCAGCCGCTGGTGGACACCGTGACGGATGCCGCCAAAGAAGTCGGCGAGCACCTCAAGGAGCCCGCGCAGGAGGCCGCCGCCGCCGTCAAAGCGACCGCAACCGACGCGGTCGACACCGTCAAGGCCGACGCGCAGTACGCGGCCGGCGAGGTCAAGGACCAGGCCCACACCGCGAAGGGCAACGTCACCGAAAACTACTGACGAACCGAACCAGACGGGCGGGGACGCTGAATCCGGCGCCCCCGCCCGATCTGGCGTTGTAGCCGTCGGCAGCCCTCACCGTCGGCGCCGGTGGTGGCGTTGTACCGATCGAGCAGGATCGGGATGCCGGTGGTCATCCACCACGGGAGGCTGACGGCGCCCGCGGACATTCCGTGGCCCGGGTCGAACTCGGCGACGTACACGGAGTCGCGGCCGGCATCGAGCGGAACGCCGATGATCTGTTCGGCGGCCGACATCACGAGCGAGCGGAGCGTGAACCACTTCGGGGGCAGGGGCGTGTCGGCGAAGCGGGCGCGAAGCTCTCGCCACAGGCAGGGATCGCCGCGGAACCCCCACTGGGCGACATCGCGATCGAACAGGGCTCCGATCGATCCCGGCATCGTGCGCGGAGGAAACCCCGGCAGCACCCGTGCGCGCAGCCTCAGATAGAGGGAATCGCCGAACGCCACCAGGCGGACCTCCTCTACGCGGGTGGGGGTCTCGGCGAGGGTGTCGACGGCTGCCGACACCGCGTCCGCGTGCGGCCAGCCGTACACGCCCGCGCTGATCAGCGGGAAGGCCACACTGCGCGCACCACGCTCGTCGGCGACTTCGAGTGCGCGCCGATAGCAGGACTCGAGGAGTGCACGGTCGCGCTGGCCCGCGTTGTAGTTCGGACCCACGGTGTGGATCACCCATTTCGCGGGCAGATCACCGGCCGTCGTCCAGCCGGCGTCGCCCGTCGCGAGGCCATCGGGAAACCGCGCGACGCAGTCGCGCAGCAGCGCGGGCCCGGCCGCGCGGTGAATCGCGCCGTCCACGCCGCCGCCACCGCGCATGGCGTTGTTCGCCGCGTTGACGATCGCGTCGACATCCTGCGTCGTGATGTCTCCACGGACGACGGTGAGAGTGACCACCCCGCCAGTCTTGCGGACTCCGGCGACATCTGCACCGGGCCGAGGTCGGCGCGTAGCCTGGAATCATGCGCCTGACCTCGCTCCGCAATCCCGGCGTCCAGGCGGCTCTGGCCGCGGCGCTGCTGTTCGGCGCCGGGACGCCGATCGCGAAGCTGCTCCTGGCCGATGTGAGCCCGTGGATGCTCGCTGGGCTGCTCTACCTCGGCTCCGGTCTCGGGTTGGGCGCGTACCGGCTGATCCGCAGAGCATCGCGCCCGCACCTCGAGCGTCGGGAGCTGCTCCCGCTCGCCGGTGCGGTGTTCTTCGGAGGACTGGTCGGTCCGGTGCTGCTGATGTTCGGACTGCTCGGGATGCCGGCATCCGGCGCATCTCTGCTGCTCAACGCCGAGGGCGTGGCGACGGCGCTGCTCGCGTGGTTCGTGTTCAAGGAGAACTTCGACCGGCGGATCGCGCTGGGAATGGCCGCGATCGTCGCTGGCGCCGTGGTGCTGTCGTGGCCGGGTCAGGCGGACTTCGCAGGGTTCCTGCCGTCGCTCGCGATCCTGGGTGCCTGCTTCGCGTGGGGAATCGACAACAACCTCACCCGCAAGGTCGCCCTGCACGATGCGAGCTGGCTCGCCGCGGTGAAGGGGCTCGTTGCGGGGCCGGTGAACCTCGTGATCGCGTTCCTGCTCGGCGCGGTCGTGCCACCGCTGCTGAACGTCGGCGCCGCGATGCTCACGGGCCTTCTCGCCTACGGCATCAGCCTCGTGCTGTTCATCGTGGCGCTGCGCCACATCGGCACCGCGCGGGCGGGGGCGTATTACTCGATCGCCCCGTTCTTCGGCGCGATCCTGGCGATCGCGATGGGTGATCCGGTGACCATCCCGCTCATCATCGCGGGTCTGCTGATGGCACTCGGCGTGTGGCTGCACCTCACCGAGCGGCACGAGCACCCCCACACGCACGTTCCGCTCTCACACGAGCACTGGCACACGCACCCCGACGAGCACCATGACCACGACCACGCCGAGCCGGTCGCAGCAGGCACCCGTCACCGGCATGCTCACGAGCACCCCGAGCTGACGCACACGCACGAGCATTACCCCGACAGCCACCACCGCCACCTGCACGGATGAGGTCAGGCCGGCTCGTCGAACCTGACGATCTGCCGCAGCTCCGAGCCGGTCGCGAGTCGATCCATAGCGGATTCGATCTCGTCGAGACGGATGCGGGATGACACCAGCCTCTCGAGCGGCAGTCGGCCCGCCCGCCACATCTCGACGTAGCGCGGGATGTCGCGGCTCGGTACCGCCGAGCCGAGGTAGCTGCCGACGATCGTGCGCGCCTCGGCAGTGAGGAGCAGTGGCGAGATCGCGGCGCGGGCATCGGGCGCGGCGAGTCCGACCGTCACCGTCGTCCCACCCACGGCCGTCAGCGCGATCGCCGTCTCGAACGCCCGCGCCGAGCCGGCCGCCTCGATGACCGTCGGCGCGCGCAGACCGAGATCGATCGCCTCGGCGGGAAGGTGCGCGGCAGCCGCGCCGAGCGATCGGGCGAGGTCGAGCTTGTCGGCCAGCGCGTCGACCCCGACGACTTCGAGCCCCAGAGCGACGGCCACCAGCAGCGCCGCCATGCCGACCCCGCCGAGACCGACGATGATGACGCGCGAGCCTTCTGCGGGCCTCGCGGAGTTGATGACCGCGCCGCCGCCCGTCAGGACGGCGCACCCCAGCAGGGCGGCGATCTCGGGTGGCACGTCGGCGTCGACCCGCACGACCGAGGTCTGGCTCACCACCGCATGCGTCGCGAACCCGCTCACGCCGAGGTGATGGTGGACGTCGTCGCCGTCGCGCTTCAGACGGATGCCGCCTCCGACCAGTGTGCCGGCGGCGTTGGCGGCCGATCCGACGGTGCAGGGCAGTCGACCGTCGGTGCGGCAGGCCTCGCACTGCCCGCATCGGGGGAGGAAGGTCATCACGACACGGTCGCCCGGCACGGCATCCGTCACCCCGTCACCGACTTCTTCGACGATGCCGGCGGCCTCGTGACCGAGCAGCATCGGCAGCGGGCGGGGCCGATTGCCGTCCACGACGCTGAGGTCGGAGTGGCAGATGCCCGCGGCCTCGATGCGCACCAGCAGTTCGCCGGTCGCCGGCCCGTCGAGTTCGAGCTCGCCGATGCGGAACGGGCGAGAGCGCGCATACGGGGGCTCCGCGCCGGAGTGCTCGAGAACTGCGCCGATGATCCGCATGAGCATCCTCGTCTCTGCGCGCCCGTCGGGGGTCGGGCGACCTCTGCCAGCGTATCCGGGCTCCCCGGTTACGCTGGGAGGACCCCCGCTCCTCGACGTCGGATCCCCGTGACCATTCCCGCTCTGTCCGCTCCGTCGTGGCGCGCCTGGCTCATCTGGGGGGTCGCTGCGGCGGGGTACATCCTGGCGATCACGAACCGCACCTCGCTGTCGGCGGTCGGGGTGGATGCGGCCGAACGGTTCGATGCCGACGCGTCGACGCTGTCGATGTTCGCGGTGCTGCAGCTCGGCGTGTACGGCTTCATGCAGATTCCGGTGGGCGTCTGGCTCGACCGCTACGGTGCGCGTCCGATCATCACGATCGGCATGATCCTGATGGCGGTCGGCCAGCTCGTGATGGCACTGTCGCCGAATGTCGGGATCGCGATCGCGGCGCGCATGCTTCTCGGCGCCGGCGACGCCGCGGTCTTCCCGAGCGTGCTCCGGCTCATCGCGACGTGGTTCCCCGCGCAGCGGGCGCCGGTGATGGTGCAGACGACCGGCATCCTGGGCCAGCTGGGCCAGCTCGTCGCGATCATCCCGCTCGCCGCGCTCCTGCACGCGACGTCGTGGTCGATCGCGTTCGGCAGCGTGGCGGGGCTCGGGGTGCTGTTCGCGATCCTCGTCTTCGCCGTGGTCCGCAACCATCCGCCCGACCGCGAAACGGATGTCTCGGTCGACACCGACACGGGATCGATCCGCGTGGTCACCTCGGCGATCGACACGCGGGTCGGCATCCGCGCCGCCTGGTCTCACCCGGGCACGCGACTCGCGTTCTGGTCGCACTTCACCACGCCGTTCGCCGGTACCGCGTTCATCATGCTGTGGGGCATCCCGTTCCTGACCGCGGGGGAGGGGCGGACGCAGGCCGAGGCCACGGTGATCACCACAGTGCTCGTACTCTCGGGCATCGCGATCGGCCCGGTCATGGGCATGCTGTCGAGCCGCATGCCGCATCGGCGATCGCATGCCCTGGTGCTGCCGACGGTCGCGGTGCAGATGATCGCGTGGCTCGTGGTGATCGCCTGGCCGGGCCCCGCGCCGCTCTGGCTGCTGTTCGTGCTCGTCATCGCCCTCGCCACCGGGGGACCGGCATCCATGATCGCGTTCGACCACGCGCGCACGCACAATCCGAGCCACCGCCTGAGCACGGCGACCGGCATCACCAATTCGGGCGGCTTCCTGGCCGGCCTCATCGCGATCTTCCTCATCGGCCTCGCGCTGGACCTCCAGGGCGCGGGAACGCCGGCGACCTTCACGCTCGACGCGTTCCGGATCGCGTTCCTCACGCAGGTGCCGCTCTGGCTCGTCGGGGCGTTCTTCATCGTGCTCGAGCGCAAGCGCACCCGCATCCGGCTCGGCCTCGATCAGCCCCGGCGGCCCAAGGGTCGGTGACCGTCCCGTCCGCGCGTATGCGGCACGATCTGCCCCGTCGCCGGCCGGCCGCTGATCGCGCTGAGTCGGAAGTGGCAGTTGGTGTCGTCGTGCCGGGCCTGAAGCGACACGACCTGCCACCTCTGTGCGCGCGCTCGCGACCCGCTCACATTGGAGTGGCAGGTTCTGTCGCATAGCCGGGCCTGAAGCGACACGACCTGCCACCTCTGTGCGCGCGCCCGCGACCCGCTCACATTGGAGTGGCAGGTTCTGTCGCATAGCCGGGCCTGAAGCGACACGACCTGCCACCTCTGTGCGCGCGCTCGCGACCCGCGCACATTGGAGTGGCAGGTTCTGTCGCATAGCCGGGCCTGAAGCGACACGACCTGCCACCTCTCTGCGCGCGAAGCCGGGGCAGTGGGGGTGGTCGCCGGTACGGTCCCTTGCATGGTCGAGCGGGTCGAGGCGTGGTGGGCGCGACGTCAGTTCTCGCGCGGCGTCGAGGTCCCCTACCCGGTCGGCACGTACCGCGAGGCGTGGGCGCCGTTCCCGATGCTGATCCGGCAGTACCACCCCGAGCTCAACGCGGGCATCACGCTCACCCAGGTGCCACCCGCCGCCGACGTGCTGCTGCTCTGGCAGTGCGAGTCGGGGCATCTGTTCGCGGCCACGCCCGCCGAGCAGCGGGCCCGACCCGGCAGGGAGCGCCGCCGGTCGGCGTGGTGCCCGGAGTGCGCGTTGACGGCCAAGCCCCCGCGCGTCACGCCCGCCGGGCAGCCGCGGGTCAAGCGACAGCGGCCGGCCCGCGCGCTGTGCCCGAAGACGCCGGCGCTGCCGGTGGGCGAGCCGTTCGTCAGCGAATGCGCGCCGCGCCCGGCATCCGCCGTCGAAGCGAAGCTGAGGGCGGATCTGTTCGCGCGGCTCGGCGTGACCCCGGGGTACAACGCGGTGCGGGTGAGCAGGCCGTTCTTCGATCACGTCGAGGTGTGGCCCGACATCCTTCTCCCCGAATTGCGCATCGCCGTCGAATACGACAGCACCGGCAGGCACGGACTCGAACACGTCGGCAAGCGCGAAGACGCCGATCGACGCAAGGACCGGATGCTGCGCGCCGCGCGCTGGGAGGTGGTGCGCATCCGCACCGGAAAGCTCGAGAAGCTCGGGCCGTATGACCTGCAGCTGTCGTCGGTCGGGCGGCGGGGTATCGATCAGCTGCTGGACGCGTTCCGCGACATCCGCGGACCGCTGCTGGTGGACGCGTACCTGCTCTGACCAGCCCGCGTACACAGAGGTGGCCGGAACCTGTCGGTTCCGGCCACCGCCGTACGTATGACGCTGTGGCGACTCTTTAGCGGAAAGCGTCCTTGACGTTCTCGCCGGCCTTCTTCATGTTGGCGGCGGCCTGGTCCTTCTCGCCCTCCGCCTCGAGTCGCTCGTTGTCAGTGACCTTGCCGACGGCTTCCTTGCCCTTGCCGGTCACGTCCTGAGCAGCGTTCTTGATCTTGTCGTCCATACCCATGAAGTTTCTCCTTCGTTCATGGTCGCGCCACTCGTGGTCTGCGCGACTCGTGACTCCATCACACTTCGGCGCACGCTTCCGGTACAGGGGCTTGACAATCCCATCTCGCCGAGTCTCACCAACCGCTGCGGGTCGGGGAGTGGCCCTCGCGGGCATCGTCGGGCATGGCCATCTCCGCGCGGACGCCGAGCAGCCTGATCTCTCGTTCGGGCTCGATCTTCTCGATCAGCTCCATCGTCTTTGCGAGCACGACGTCCCGGTCGAAGGTCGACGCGATCTTCTTGGTGAAGGTCTTCGTGAAGAAGGGCGCGTACCGCACCTTCAGTCCGAGACCCACGACGGGGCGCCCCTCGGCCGCGACATCCTCGAGCACCTGGGCCAGCAGCTCGCGCGCAGCCTGCTCGATGGCCTCCCGATCCACGAGGTTCTGCTGGAACGTCGTCTCGCGGCCATGCCCGCGCGCCACCCACGGGGTGTCGTCCACGACGCTGGACCCCTCGCCGCGACCGAGCTGCGCGTACCAGAGGCCCATCCGCGGTCCGAACTCGGCCACCATCGGAGCCTCATCGGCCGCAGCCAGTTCGGCGACGGTCCGGATGCCGAGACCCTCGAGCCGGCGCGAGATCTTCGTGCCGACGCCCCACAGGTCGATCGTGGGCCGCGCCCCCATGACCTCGAGCCAGTTGTCGGCTGTCAGCCGGAAGACACCGCGCGGCTTGCCGAATCCGGTCGCGACCTTCGCCCGCACCAGGGTGTCGCCGATCCCGACGCTGCAGTGCAATCTCGTCCGCTCCAGCACCGCGCTCTGCGCCGCGCGGGCGAACGCCTCCGGATCGTCGGTGGTGATGCCGATGAACGCCTCGTCCCACCCGAGCACCTGCACGGTGGCGCCGGGCTGGGCGCGCAGAGTGGCCATCACCTCGGCGGACGCCGCGTTGTACGCCTCGTGATCGACCGGGAGGATCACCGCGTCAGGCACCTTGCGCGCCGCGATTCGCAGCGGCATCCCGGACCCGACGCCGAACTCCCGTGCTTCGTAGGATGCCGTGGACACGACGGCCCGCTCGGTCGGGTCGCCCCGACCTCCCACGATCACCGGCTTGCCCGCGAGCTCCGGCCGCCGCAGCACCTCGACCGCCGCGATGAACTGGTCGAGGTCGACGTGCAGCACCCACGGGCGGCGCTCCTGGCTCATTCGGATAGTCTGCGTCCTGGCCGCGCATATCGCCACGGCGCCTGACGAACGGAACGCAGCCATGATCCAGCACACGGTGGTCTTCCGCCTCGCCCACGACGAAGGCAGCGCCGAGGAGGGGGAGTTCCTCGCGGCGGCGCGCGCGACCCTCACGGCGATCCCCGGCGTGACGGAATTCATCGTGAACCGCCAGGTCAGCCCGAAGAGCGATCTGCGGCACCAGTTCTCGATGCGGTTCGCCGACGAGGCCGCCTACCGGGCGTACAACGACCATCCCGAGCATGTGCGCTTCGTCGCCGAACGCTGGGTGCCCGAGGTCGCGGACTTCCAGGAGTACGACTTCATCACGGTGTAGTCGCGATCGGGTTCGGCAGCGCGCACTGCGCGGGGGCTCAGGTTCTGCGCTGGGTGTGGAACAGCAGCGCGACGGCGAGCGAGATCGACAGGATGCCGGCGGTGAAGATCAGCCCCTGGAAAGCGGTCGCGTTGAACGCGGCGCCGAACAGATAGAACCCCACGAGGAACAGCACCAGGTACAGAGCGAACAGTATGAACATCGCGACCTCTATCCAATCGTCACTCTGATCGTATCGGCAACCAGGGATCGTATCGGCCGGTCAGAGGGCCCGTCAGCACCGCGCGCGACCTGCGCGACGGGTCGGGCGCATGACAGGCTGGGGCGCATGTCTCACAGCGATCCCGGCTCGGAGTGGTGGCGCTCCGCCGTCGTCTACCAGATCTATCCCCGCAGCTTCCAGGACTCGAACGCAGACGGCATCGGCGACATCCCGGGGATCATCTCGCGCCTGGACTATCTCCACGACCTCGGCGTCGACGTGGTCTGGCTCTCGCCGGTGTACCGATCGCCGCACGACGACAACGGCTACGACATCAGCGACTACGAGGACATCGACCCCACGTTCGGCACTCTCGCCGACATCGACGAGCTGATCGCCCAGCTGCACGCGCGGGGGATGAAGCTCGTGATGGACCTGGTGGTCAATCACACGTCCGACGAGCACGCGTGGTTCATCGACTCCCGGTCGGGCCGCGACTCGGCCCACGCCGACTGGTACATGTGGCACGATCCGCGCCCCGGCGCCGTCGGTGGCGAGCCGGGGGCGGAGCCGAACAACTGGGGATCCTTCTTCTCCGGCTCGGCGTGGCAGTGGGAGCCGGCGCGCGGCCAGTACTACCTGCACCTCTTCTCGAGGAAGCAGCCAGATCTGAACTGGGAAAACCCGGCCGTCCGCGATGCGATCCACGCGATGATGAACCGCTGGCTCGACCGGGGCATCGACGGCTTCCGCATGGATGTCATCAACTTCATCTCGAAGGACCCGGCCCTGCCCGACGGTGCGGTTCTGGAGACCGGGTTCGGCGACGGGATGCCGTTCTTCGCGAACGGCCCGCGCCTGCAGGAGTACCTGGCCGAGATGAAGGCGAGCGTGTTCGACGGCAGGCCGGATGACTACCTCACCGTCGGCGAGATGCCCGACGCGACGCCCGAACTGGCGGCGCGGCTGACCGACGCGCGCACCGGGCAGCTCAGCATGATCTTCCAGTTCGAGCATGTCGGTCTCGATCACGACGGGGTCAAATGGAACGTCGGAGAACTCGACATCCGCGACCTGAAGAAGTCCTTCGGCAAGTGGCAGAACGCGCTCGCCGAGCACGGCTGGAACAGCCTGTACTGGAACAACCACGACCAGCCCCGCATCGTCTCGCGGTGGGGCAACGACCGGGAGCACTGGTACGCGTCGGCGACGGCACTGGCCACGGTGCTGCACCTGCACCGCGGCACGCCGTACGTCTACCAGGGCGAAGAGCTGGGCATGACGAACGTGCCGTTCGACGACATCAGCGCTCTGCGCGACATCGAGTCGGTGAACCATTACGCCGTGGCGGTCGACATGCTCGGGCAGGAGCCCGCCGCCGTGCTCGGCGCCCTGCGGGCGATGAGCCGCGACAACGCCCGCACCCCGATGCAGTGGACCGCCGAACCCGGTGCCGGCTTCACGGCCGCGACGCCGTGGATCGGCGTGAACCCGAACCACGACCGGGTGAATGCGGCCGCTCAGATCGATGACCCGAACTCGATCTTCGCGCACTACCGCCGCCTCATCGGGCTGCGTCACTCGGACCCGGTCGTCGTGCACGGCGACTTCCGGATGCTGCTGCCCGACGACCCGTCCGTCTACGCGTTCGCGCGCGAGCTCGAGGGCACGACCCTTCTGGTGGTGGCGAACCTGTCCGATCGGGCCGTGCCGTGCGACCTGAGCGGCGACGACCTCGTGCTGACGAACCTGCCCGAGGGTGCGGCATCCGGTGTGCTGGCTCCGTGGGAGGCGCGCGTCTATCGGTCGACGCGCGCCTGAGCGCTACCGGCCGTCGGGGTCGCCGTGCTGCGTCCGCACCGAGCCGGTGAGGGCCATCTCGACCTCGTCCTGCGCCGCGGTGGACCGCTCCCGATCGCTGCGCGGCCTCGAGGAGCTCGGCCTCGTCGCCGCTGATCGCCTCGCCGCGGGCGACGAGCCCGGCGACGTCGGACAGCGGGATCTGCTTGAGGAACAGGGCGAGGATGAACGCCAGGCCGATGAAGGGGACCAGGTACCAGAACACCGGTGCCAGCGCATCCGCATAGGCGTTCACGATGCCGTCGCGGACCGAGTCCGGCAGCTGGCCGAGGGTCTGCGGGTCGAGCGTGGAGGTCGCGTTGGCCGCATCGGCCGGTGAGGCGCCGGCCGCGCTGAACACCTCCTGCAGGTTCTCGGTGAGGCGCGTGGTGAAGATCGTGCCGAACACGGCGGTGCCGAGCGCGGCACCCACCTCGCGGAAGTAGTTGTTCGTGCTGGTGGCCGTGCCGACCTCCGAGGCGGGCACCGCGTTCTGCACGACCAGGACGACGACCTGCATGATCAGGCCGAGGCCCGCGCCGAAGACGAACAGGAACACGCAGATCAGCCAGATCGGCGTCGCCGCGGTGAGGGTCGTCATCGCGATCATCGCGATGCCGGTCAGGACGGTGCCGACGATCGGGAAGATCTTGTAGCGACCCGTGCGGGTGATCAGGATTCCCGAGACGATCGAGGTGCCGATCAGGCCGACCATCATGGGGATCATCAGCAGACCGGATGCCGCCGCCGAGGTGCCCGACGACATCTGCAGGAACGTCGGGACGAACCCGATCGCGGCGAACATGCCGAGCCCGAGGGTGAGGCCGATCGCGGTGGCGTTCACGAACACCGGGTTGCGGAACAGGCTCAGCGGGATGATCGGGTCTTCTGCCCTCGCCTCGGCGATGATGAAGCCGGTGACGGCGGCGAGCAGCCCCACGCCCCATGCCCACGTCGCGGGCGAGCTCCAGCCGAAGTCCTTGTCGCCGCCGAAGTCGGTGAAGAAGATCAGGCACGTGGTCGCGGCCGACAGGAAGATCACACCGAGGATGTCGATCCGCTTCGTGGCCTTCTTGTTGGGCAGCGTGAGGGCGAACAGTGCGATCACGAACGCGGCGATGCCGACCGGGATGTTGATGTAGAACGCCCACTGCCAGGTGAGGTTGTCGACGAAGAAGCCGCCGAGGAGCGGACCGGCGATCGCCGAGAGCCCGAAGACCGCGCCGAGCGGGCCGAGGTACTTGCCGCGCTCGGATGCGGGCACGATGTCGGCGATGATCGCCTGCGACAGGATCATCAGGCCGCCGGCGCCGAGGCCCTGCATGGCGCGGAACGTCACGAACATCCAGAAGTCGCCGGCGAAGGCGCAGCCGATCGACGCGAGGGTGAACAGCGCGATCGCGATGAGGAACAGCCGCCTCCGACCGAGGACGTCGCCCAGCTTGCCGTAGATCGGCATGACGATCGTGGTGGCGAGCAGGTAGGCGCTCGTGATCCACACCTGGTGCTCCACGCCGCCGAGCTGGCCGACGATGGTCGGCATGGCGGTCGAGACGATGGTCTGGTCGAGGCTCGAGAGCAGCATCCCGGCGATGAGGGCGCTGAAGATGATCCAGACGCGCCGCTTCGTCAGGAGCAGGGGAGCGGGCTGGGTGAGGGCGGTCATGCGAGTTCCGTTCGGGATGGGGGGGTCAGAGAGAGAAGATGCTGCGGGTGGCGTCGAGGCGGCGCAGCAGGAGAGCGCGGAACGACTGGCGATCGTCGGCGAAGTACTCGAAGATCGCGGGGCGCAGCAGGGCGCCGAACACCTGCACGAGCGTCGCGAGCCGAATGTCGTCGGCGGGCGCATCGGCGCGACGGCGGACGAGGGCGATGTCGTCGCGCTCGCCCTCGGCGTTCAGGCTGATGAAGTGCGCGAACAGGCGCGGCTCGCGCTCGAAGATGCGGCCCATCTCCTCGGCCTCGGCCCGGGTCAGGGCGAGTCGTTCCCACCGTGCGATGTGCAGTTCTGCGAGGTCGTCGACCAGGTTGCCGGAGCCGGTCAGGAAGGCCTCTTCGAGGTCGGATGCGTCGGAGCGGACGGGAATGCCGAGAACGGCGTTCTCCTTCGACGCGTAGTAGTTGAAGAACGTGCGGCGTGACACCCCGACCTCGGAGCAGACCTCTTCGATCGTGAAACCGGTGAGTCCGCGCTCCGCCGTCAGCCGGCGCGCTTCGGTCCGCAGGCCGAGGGACGTCTCGGCCGCGCGACGATCGCGGAGAGTAGGTGCACTATTGATCACAAAGTGCATTCTTGCACTATCGAGTCACATGTGCAAAATCGAGCTAGCTCGCTCGGAGCGGCGGGAGTCGGTCATCGACCGGCAGCAGCGACGCCGGGTCGACCTCGTTCCAGCGCTGCCAGGTCTGCAGCCACCAGAACGACAGGAACGCGACCAGCGCGATGGCCTCGCCCACCAGGATCCACGGCGGGGCATCGCCCCCGGCATCCCACAGCACGAACGTCGCGATGATCAGCACGACCATGTCGACCACGAGGACGACCGCGATCACGATGTAGACGACTCGCAGCCAGGTGGGCGGGGTCTCGCTCGTGGTGCGCCAGAACGCGTTCAGGATCGCATCGGCCGCGATCAGCCCGAAGAACACGATCGTCGCGAGGAAGTGCGCCCAGTCCAGGAACCAGTCGGGGAACGCGACGCCGGCCACGAGCACGACCGCGAAGACCGCCGCGCCGAGGACGAGCGAGAAGCGCGCCCCCTGCACCTGGCCGGCGAACGACAGCAGGATGCCGAGGATCAGCACGCCGGCGAGCACCACGAGGTAGGTCGTCACCCCGTTCGCGACATCGAGGCGGAATGCGGGCGGCACGCACGTTCCGCACGGCACCGCCAGTCCCGGCACGGAGTCCGCCCCCACGACGCTGGGAACGAGCGCGATCAGCGGTGCGAACAGCGCGGCCGCATCGAGGATCGCCCGCTCGGCGCCGCGTCCCGACAGGGCGAGCAGGGCGAGGGATGCCGCGATGAGCGCACCGACGAACGCGTTGCGCGCCGGCGTGTAGAAGTACTCGCTGATCGAGGCGAGCCAGCCGACGATCGGCACCGCGGTCAGCATCGCGACGAAGATGACCACGACGGTGCCGCCGATCGCGAGTCTCAGGTAGCGGTGCGTTCGCTGCGTCGACGTCGAATCGCTCATGCTCGCTCCCTCAGCCGCGGGCCGAAGCCCTCTCAGGAGTCTGGCGCACACCGGCACTCGGTAGGGTGAGCAGCGACGGAGAGGCGGCCTCGTGATCGCGCGGTTCGAAGAGCTCGACTGGCAGCCGACCCGGATGGGCGACCTCACGCTTCGGCGGCGGACGGAGCCGACGACCGGAGATCTGATCTACGAGGTCAAGCTCGGCGACGAGTATCTGATGTCGAGCCTGTTCACGGTCGCCGAGGAAGAGCTGGCGACCCTCGGGCTGGCCGCCGCGACCGGCAACGACCTCGCGGTGCTGGTCGGAGGGCTGGGCCTGGGGTACACGGCCGTCGCGGCACTGCGGGACCATCGCGTAGCGGCTCTCGCGGTGGTCGATGCCCTCCCCGCGGTGATCGGCTGGCACGAGCGGGAGCTGCTCCCGGTCTCGAGCGAGCTCGTACGCGATGCGCGGACGAGCCTCGTGCACGGCGACTTCTTCGCCCTGATGCGGCGCCCCGCCGAACCGGCCGAACCGACCTACGACGCGATCCTGCTCGATGTCGATCACTCACCGCGCCATCAGCTCGACCCGACCCACGCCGATCTCTACACGCCCGAGGGCCTGACGGCGCTCGACCGACACCTGCGCCCCGAGGGCGTGTTCGCGCTGTGGTCGGACGACCCGCCCGACGATGAGTTCATGCGGGTGCTGGCGACGGTGTTCGACGATGCCGCCGCCCACGTGGTCGATTTCGACAATCCCCTCACGGGCGGGGTGTCGTCGAACACGGTCTACGTCGGGGTGAGTCGAACCGGATAGGACCAAGGACCCTATCGGCGGCCCACGCGACTGAGAAGAGTTGTGCTGAGAAGGGCCGGCGAAGAGGCGGACGGACGAGAATCCGCCACCGGTCTCGTCTGGGACGACGACGGTTTCGGGTCCTTCGCCACGGCGGGCATCTCCCGCCGCAGGACCTGCGCGGCACAGGGGGGCCCGCGCCGCGCAGGTCCCCTCTTCGCGACATGCGTGGCATGGCACGGCCCGTGCCACGCGCGTCGACGCGCGGGCACGGGCCGGTTCTGCCCGTTGCGGTGGGTCTAGCGGCCTTCCTCGGCCTCGATCGCCTCCTCGAGCTCCACCTCGGCCTCGAGCTCTGCGAGTGCGGTGAAGGCGGCGACGACGTCTTCGGCGTTGACTCGTCCATCGGCGATCACGACGCCTCCGGCGCGACGAGCCGCCGCGGCGAACGGCTGAGCCCACAGGTTCTCGTACACGAGCACGCCCGCAACGCTGCCCGGGGTCATCGAGGCGGCGAGGTACGCGACATCGTCTTCGGCGAGCAGGCCGGCAAGACCCGCTTCGATCGCCGTCAGGGGCCCGAGGTCGTCGGTGTCGGTGATCTCGACGGCGTCGATGTTGCCGTCGGCGTCCTTCGTGATGACGATCATGTCGATGACGCGGATCGTTCCGGCCTCGACCAGGCGGACGATCTCCTCGGCGATCTCACCGGTGAAGTTCGATGCGCCTGCCGGAAACTCGACGATAAGAAAGTCGACGGGCCCGATTCCGTCCAGTTCGTTCTCGGCCATGGAATACCTTCCTCTGTGGATGAGCCCTCTACGGCTCCATCATCACGCTAAGGATGCCGCATCCGCGGGGCGTCATGCACAAGGGGTGATATCCGCGGCCGCTGCCGTCGGTGGGTGCTGACAGACTCGGCAGGATGAGCAACGACACGCGCGCGGCAGCACTCGAGATCCTCCGGGTGCTCGTCGGCCGCGACGATGCCGACTTCCATGAGGGCCAGTTCGAGGCGATCGAAGCGCTGGTCGACGACGGCAGCCGAGCGCTGGTCGTGCAGCGCACCGGTTGGGGAAAGTCGGCCGTGTACTTCGTGGCGACGCTCCTGCTGCGACAGCGCGGATCGGGGCCGACCGTGCTCGTCTCGCCGCTCCTGGCCCTCATGCGCGATCAGATCATCGCGGCGGAGCGCGCCGGCGTGCGGGCCGTCGCGATCAACTCCACGAACGCGCACGAGTGGGCCGACGTGCTCGCCCGACTGCGCGACGATGACGTCGACGTGCTGCTGCTCTCGCCCGAGCGCCTGAACAATCCGGCCTTCCGCGATGAGCAGCTGCCCGCTCTGGTCGAGCGCATGGGGATGCTGGTCGTCGACGAAGCGCACTGCATCAGCGACTGGGGCCATGACTTCCGGCCCGACTACCGGCGGCTGGGCGAGCTGATCCGCCGCCTGCCGGCGGGTGTCCCGATCCTCGCCACCACCGCGACGGCCAACAGCCGGGTGGTCACCGATGTCGCCGAGCAACTGGCCGGCGGAAGCGTCGACGTCGTGACGATCCGCGGACCGCTCGCACGGGCATCGCTGCGTCTGGGCGTCCTCCGCCTTCCCGATGCGCGGGCGCGCCTGGCATGGCTGCTCACCCATCTCGGCGACCTGCCCGGATCGGGCATCATCTACAGCCTGACGGTGAGCGGCGCGCAAGATGTCGCGCGGCTGCTGCGGGAGGCGGGCCACGACGTTCGCGCGTACACGGGTCAGACCGATGCCGCGGAGCGCGAAGAGTCCGAAGCGCTCCTGAAGACCAACCGGGTCAAGGCGCTCGTCGCCACCAGCGCACTCGGCATGGGCTTCGACAAGCCCGACCTCGGCTTCGTCGTGCACATCGGCGCTCCGTCCTCTCCCGTGGCGTACTACCAGCAGGTGGGCCGTGCCGGTCGCGCGACCGAGAACGCCGACGTGCTGCTGCTTCCCGGCGTGGAGGACCCCGACATCTGGCGGTATTTCGCGACCGCCTCGATGCCCACCCAGGAACGCGCCGAGCGGGTCATCGCCGAGCTCGGCGACCGGCCGATCTCGACCCCGGCACTCGAAGCGCTCGTCGATATCCGCCGCACCCCGCTCGAGCTGCTCCTCAAAGTGCTCGACGTCGACGGTGCCGTGCACCGCGTCCGCGGCGGGTGGGTGTCGACCGGACAGTCGTGGACGTACGACGCCGAGCGCTACGAGCGCATCGCCGCCGCCCGGCAGGTCGAGCAGCAGTACATGCTCGACTACGAGACGACGACCGGCTGCCGCATGGAGTTCCTGCAGCGCACCCTCGACGACGACACCGCCGCACCGTGCGGACGCTGCGACAACTGCGCGGGCGGCTGGTACCCGACCGACGTCGCCGAGCGCGCGGCTGCATCCGCGGACGCGTCGCTCGCGCGCGTCGGGGTGCCGATCGAGCCGCGGGCGCAGTGGCCGACCGGAGCCGATCGTCTCGGCATCCCGTTCAAGGGCAACATCCCGCTCGGCGAGCGCGCCGACGAGGGTCGCGCGCTGGCACGACTCACCGACCTCGGCTGGGGCGGCGTGCTGCGCACGCTGTTCGACGGCGCCGCCGCGGATGCGCCCCTCACCGACGCGCTGCGCGATGCCGCGATCCGGGTGCTCGCCGACTGGCCGTGGGCTCAGCGCCCGGCATCCGTCGTCGCTCTGCCGTCGCGTCGCCGCCCGCAGCTGGTCGACTCGTTCGCGCGCAGCATCGCCGAAGCCGGACGACTGCCGTTTCTCGGAAGCCTTCCGGTCCGCAACGGCGGCCCCTCCGGCGAGCCCGGTGGCAACAGCGTCTTCCGACTCTCAGGACTGTGGGATCGATTCGACGCGTCCGGCCTTGAGCTCCCCGACGGGCCCGTCCTGCTCATCGACGACCTGGCCGACAGCCGGTGGACGCTCACCGTCGCATCGCGCGAGCTTCGTCGGGCTGGTGCGACGGCGGTGCTGCCCTTCACGCTGGCGCTTCGCGCGTAGGCGGCCTCAGCCCTGCGGGATCGTCGCGGTGTCGATCACGAAGCGGTAGCGCACATCGCCCCGCACGACGCGGTCGTACGCGGCGGTCACATCGTCGGCGCCGATCGTCTCGATCACCGACGCGATGCCGTGCTCGGCGCAGAAATCGAGCATCTCCTGCGTCTCGCGGATGCCGCCGATGTTCGATCCGGCCAGCGAGCGGCGTGCGCCGGTGAGTGAGAACACCCGGAACTGCTGCGGGTTCTCGGGCAGTCCGACGAACACGAGCGCGCCGTCGAGGCGCAGGGTCGACAGGTAGCGGTCGACCGGGATGTCGGCCGAGACCGTGTTGATGATCAGATCGAAGCGGCCACGCAGTGCCTTCAGCGAATCGGGGGCTTCGGTGGCGAAGTACTCGTCGGCGCCGAGCGCCAAGCCCTCGTCCTGCTTCGCGAGCGTGCGCGAGAGCACCGTGACGTGGGCGCCCATCGCGTGCGCGATCTGCACCGCCATGTGGCCGAGGCCGCCCATGCCGATCACCGCGACGCGCTTGCCCGGTCCGGCGCCCCAGTGGCGCAGCGGCGAGTACGTCGTGATGCCGGCGCACAGCAGCGGAGCCGCGGTGTCGAGCGGGATGCCGTCGGGGATGCGCAGCACGTAGTTCTCGTCCGCGACGATCTGCGTCGAGTACCCGCCGTAGGTCGGGGTTCCGTCGTACTGGCGGCCGTTGTAGGTCGCGACGTTGCCCTTCAGGCAGAACTGCTCCTCGCCGGCGAGGCAGTTCTCGCACTCGCGGCACGAGTCGACGAAGCAGCCGATGCCGACGCGGTCGCCGACCGCGTGCTTCGTGACGTCGGCGCCGATCTCGCTCACGATGCCGGCGATCTCGTGACCGGGCACCATCGGGAAGATCGCGCGACCCCATTCCTCGCGGGCCTGGTGGATGTCGGAGTGGCAGATGCCGGCGTACGCGATGTCGATGAGCACATCGTTCGGGCCGACATCGCGGCGCTCGACGGCGCCGCGCTCGAAGGCCTGACCGGCGGTGTGGACGAGAAGGGAAGCAGTCGTGATCGGCACCCCGGAATCCTTTCACACGTAACCTTGGGGGATGCCCCCCGAGAACGTCCCCGTCACGGTGATCGTGCCCTGGCGGCCGGCTCCCTCGCGCGTGCCGGCGTTCGAATTCGTGCTCGACTGGTACGCCCGCCACCTGCCCGAGTTCACGGTGAAGACCGTCGACACCGACGATGACGTCTTCGTCCTGGCGGCCTGCCGCAACCTCGGCATCTCCTCCGCCGACCCCGACGAGGTCGTCGTCGTATGCGATGCCGACACCCTGCCCGAACCCGAGCCGCTGCGCGCGGCGGTCGCCGCCGCGCGCACGAGCGGTCTGGTGCACCTGCCCTACACCGAGTACCGCTGGCTCGGCCGCAGCGGCGACGCGCAGCTGCGCGCGGGCGTACCGGCCGAGGAGTGCGAGCACGAGCTCGTGATCGGCGCGTGCTCGGGCGTGTACGTGACCACGCCGCGCACCTGGGCGCGGCACGGCGGTCAGGACGAGCGGTTCCGCGGCTGGGGGTTCGAGGACGCGGCGTGGTACCTCGCGCACGGCGCCCTGCTCGGTCAGCCGCCGGTGCAGGCACGAGGGCCGGGTGTACGCCCTGCACCACGCCGCCGAGGTGCGGGCGGGTGCGCACTACGACGCCAACGCGGCGCTCATGGAGCGCTATCGCGCGGCCGAGGGCGACCCGGTCGCGATGGCTCAGCTGGTGGCGGGCTCGCGGGCGGTCAGCAGCTCGTAGGCGATCGCCGGGCCGGGGCGTTCGGCCTGTTCTCGGGCGATCGACCGCAGCAGCCGGGTTCCCGACAGAGCGCTCACTGCGCTCAGCGATGCGGCGAGCTCGCCGACCGTCGCCGCGTTCGGGTCGAGCGCGCGACCGATGCCCGTGCGCTCGATCGCGGCCGCTCCGGCGAACTGATCCGTCGAGAACGGCAGCACGAGCAGGGGAACCCCCTGTCCGACCGACTCGGTGACCGAGTTGTTGCCGCCGTGCGTCACTGCGAGCCGGGCCTGCGACAGCAGCCGCACCTGCGGGAGGTACTCGCGCACGAGCCAGCCTTGGCGGGATCGGCCCGAGTTCGTCGGGCGGAGTCGAGCCGGTGGCGATGGCCGCCGGCATCCCGATCTCGACGAGCGCCTCCGCGACGCGGCGCAGCACGTCGCCGCGCACCGAGAGGAAGCTGCCGAAGCTCACGTACGCGAACTCGGGCGTCGCCGCGATCCACGCTTCGACCTCGTCATCGACCGCCTCGATCCGGCGCGTGGAGCCGAGGAAGGCGTGCGGCGGGAGGGTGCGTCCGTCACCCTCCGCGAGGGCCGCGCGGGTAGTTGTAGAGCACGAGGTCGCCGTGCTCGCCGAACGCGTCGGTCGGTGAGCGGCGCGGCGGGGTCGAGGGCGCGGGCGGTGCGGTTCCACTCCGCGGTGAAGCGCGCCGAGACCTCGTCGCAGAGCGCGCGCAGATCGGCGAGCTCGGCGGAGTCCGGCGCGAAGGCTGCCGGCCAGAACGGGGGGTAGCCGTACACCTCGCCCGCGACCGGCAGTGCGCTCGGGTGCCCGAGCACGACGTCGGCGTAGGGGATGCCGGCGGTCTGCAGCGCGAGACGTGCGCTGAACGCGAGATGGTCCACGATGATCGCGTCGGGCCGCACGGCGTCGACGGCGGCCAGGACGCGCCGGCCGGCATCCACCGGGTCCCACATCAGGTCGGTGAGGCGTTCGCTCGCCTGGTACCGCAGGGTCGGCACCATGCCTCGCCGGGTCGCGTCGAAGAAGCCTCTCAGCGAGTCGGACTCGTCGTCGGGCTGCTCCTCCGCGCGGATCACGCGGGCGTTGCTGCCGCGACCGAGTGGCAGGTCGTAGCGCTCGAGGCCGAACTCGCGCACGATCGGGTCGGTGGCGGGTCCGGTGGCCACGACGACGCGCTCGCCGGCATCGCGCCACGCCGTGGCCAGGGTCGCGAGCGGCAGCAGGTGCGAGGCGTAGTCGGGGCTGATGACCAGCAGGGTCATGATGTCGATCTCACTGCAGCGCTGACCTCACAGGGTCACTCCGGCCGCGCGGATGAGTTCCTCCTCCTCGGCCGCCACCCCGCGGTAGACCGGTCCGAGGGAGGCGGCCATCGCCTGGATCGTGAAGCTCGAGAGCACCATCTGGTGCGCGGCATCCGCTCGTTCGTCGTCGGGAGCGCCCGCAACTTCGAGCGCCGCGGCGACGCCGGCTTCCAGGCGCGCGGCATCCCACGTCTGCGTCAGCACGCCGGTCACGCCGTCCTGAACGTAGGTCGCCGGTCCACCGCCGTCGGGTGCCACCACCATGAGGCCGGTCGCCATCGCCTCGAGCAGCGCGATGCCGAACTCCTCCTTGACGCTCGCGCACACGTAGACGCCGCCGGCGGCGGTGAGGCCGGGCAGTCCGAAGCGCGCCGCGGCGAGCCAGAACGCCGCCACGTCGTTGGGGCGGTGCCCGGCCAGGATCAGGCCTGCGCTCTCGCGTTCGTCGGCCGGGACCGCGGCATCGATCCGGTCGAGCTGCTCCCGCTCGTCGAGCGAAGGATGCCGCAGATCGCCGCCGATGATGAGCAGGTTCGCCCGCTCGCGCAGGGGGCCGGACGCCCACGCCTCCACGAGGGTCGCCATGCCCTTGACCCGGTGCATGCGGCCCAGGCTCACCACGAGCGGCAGCCCGCGCCGCTCCGCGGGGAGGCGCTCGATCAGTGCGCGCAGCTCGCTGATCGCCTCGGAGGCGGGTGCGCCGCCGGCGTGGTCGCGTGCGGCGTCGACCGCGCGGTCGACCACGGCGAGGTCGACGCCTTCGGCGACGATCGTGTGGCGCTCGGGGTGGGAGGTGATGTCGATGCCGACGAGCTGAGCCATGTCTCGCTGCAGCTGCGGTCGGGGGAACAGCACGGTGTGCGCGGCGTTCGATGCCAGGTTCGTGACGAGCCGGGCGCGGAACCAGAAGTGCTCGCGCATGTCGACCTCGCCGAAGTGCTCGCGGGTCAGCGCGCCCGAACGGTCGAGCGAGCGGATCACGGCGTGCGGGTCGGGTGCGACCGTGAACACCGTCGGGATGCCGAGCTCGCGCGCGACATCGGCGGCGGCGAGGCTGCCCACATCGGCCATGCGCAGGTGCAGCAGGTCGACCGGTCCGGCGGCGCGCAGAATGCGACGGATGCCGCGCCGTGCCGTGACCCGCAGCGGCCAGGCCGCGGCCGAGGGCACGGGCTCGGGCAGCAGCGGCACCCGGCCGTACACGTGCCCCGAGGTCGCCGAGCCGATCTCGAGCAGGTCCTCGGCGGCTTGGGCGACCGGGCCCCGAGAGAGCGTGATCACACGCTCCACCCCGGTGCTCGGGTCCGCGACGAGCGCGTCACCGAGGCGGACGAGAAGAGTGGCGATGCCGCCGTTGTCGCCCGCGCCGACGGCCGACAGCGACGGGTCGATGTCGGCGTGCAGGAACAGCTGCCCGATCGTCAGGCCGTCCGCCCGCGCGACGCGGGGGTTCGGGACGGCATCCAGGTCGATCAGGGCGAGACGGGCGACTTCGGCCAGGCGATCGCTGCCGCTCACGAGATCTTCGAGCGCTTCGTTCACCGCGGCGAAAGATCGCCGCTGGCCGAGTGCGGCGATCGCCGCCACGCGGACATCCTCGTGCTCGCGCGGATCTGCCGCGAGCACGAGCAGCTGCCGGGTGGCGATCGCGGGACGCACCAGGCCGAGCGTTTCGGCGAGGCGGGCGCGTGCGCCGGGATCGCGGGTTCCGAGCAGCGCGGTCTCGAGGCTGACGGCGAGGGTCTCGGCCGCTGTCGAGGACCACTTCTCGAGCGTGCGCTGAGCGAGCATGCCGGTGAAGCCGCCCCCGACGACCTGGCCGATCAGGCGGCCCATCGCGTCGAAGCGCGGCAGCACCGATCCGAGTGCCCACGCGGCGTGCTCGCGGATCGTGGGGCGCTCATCCGAGAGAAGAGAGGTCAGCATCCACGACGCCTGCTCGTCGAAGATCTGGGCGAGCGCGTGCACGGCGGCGATCGCGGCGACCTGGTCATCGCCGTTCAGCGCGGTGGCCAGCACGCGCAGCGTGCGCACGCCCGGATCGCGGCCGGCTTCGAACGCGAGGTCGTCGGCGAGGCGGATGGCCTCCACGATGCCGGGGGCATCGCGCACCGCATCCAGAGCCGTCTGAACGCCCATATCCCGTCCTGTCCTCACCCGCCCGGAACGGGGCGGCGTTTGATCGTAGCCCGCTGGTATGGGGGGAAGGGTGGGCTAGCGTGAACGGGTTCGCGCTGGTATCGACAGGAGCTGTGATGCGGGTTGTTGCCCTCGGCGATGTCGGCGTGATCGACGACATGATGCACATCGGCGATGAGGCGATGTTCCAGGCCGCGCACGACGAACTCACCGCTCGCGGAGCGACCCTTGTCGCGGTGTCGTCGGTGCCCGATGAGACGGCCGCGCGCTATGGCATGGAGGCCGTGCGCCGCATCCGCTTCGACGGGCTGGACCGCGCACGACGTCGGAGCAGCGGCTCGACGCTGTGCT
This sequence comes from uncultured Actinomycetota bacterium, assembly GCA_963781135.1. Taxonomy (GTDB): domain Bacteria; phylum Actinomycetota; class Actinomycetes; order Actinomycetales; family Microbacteriaceae; genus Microbacterium. Next base: position 513,414 of record CAWADY010000009.1, read on the forward strand.
CGCGCTCGCCGAGGGTCGCGACACGCTCGCGGCCGACGACAGCGCCCGCGCCGTCGTGGCCGCGGTCGCGGCGGCCGACGGCGTGCTGATCGCGGGCGGCGGCAACCTCGCCTCGACGTGGCCGCTGCACGTCTACGAACGTGCGGCGCTCGCCGGCATCGCCGCGCGGCTGGGCCGCCCGCTCGTCGTATCGGGTCAGACGCTCGGCCCCGATCTGCGCGGGCGCGATCGCGAGCTGGTCGCCGAGCTGCTGCGGTCGGCCCGGCTGGTCGGGGTGCGGGAGTCCTCCTCGCACCTGCTCGCGTCGGATCTGGGCGTGGACGCCCGCCTCGGCGTCGACGACGCGTCGTTCGTCGGGTGGCCGGCGGGAGGGCGCCGTGCCCGCAGCCGACGGCGTGCTCGTGAGTCTGTCGCTCTCGCTCGGCCGGGCGGCCCGGGACGAGACCGTTGCGAGGATCGCGGCCCTCGTGGATGCCGCGGCCGACGCGACGGCCGGCCCTGTGCGCTTCCACGCCCACTTCGGCCCGCTCACCGGCGCGGAGCCGCGAGGCGATGCGGTGCTTCACGAAGAGGTGCGCGCGCGGATGCGGCATCCCTCGATCGTCGTGCCGACCGGAGACGTGGCGAGTGCGGCATTCCTCGCCCGCTCCGCGGCGCTCCTGATCACCGGGCGCTATCACCCCGCGGTGTTCGCCGCCCCGGCCGGGGTTCCGGTGCTCGGCCTCGTCACCGACGATTACACCGCGGTCAAGCAGCGCGGCGCCCTGGCGCACTGGGGGCAGGATGCAACCGTGCCGATCTCGGCGGCCGATGTCGACGGCATCCCTCGCCTGCACTCCCTGCTGCAGCACCGCGAACGCATCGCCGCCGAGGCGCGCACCCGACTGCCGGGCCATCGCGCGGACTTCGATGCCTGGTGGGACTCGCGTCGCCGACGCCTTCGGGTAGACGGTCCGTCCTGGCGGTTGCCGGGTGCCGAAAGCCCGGCAAGTCGCGTCGACACTCCGATGATGGATGCTGCTACGCGGCGTGTCCGGTGACCGACCGGGCTTTCGGCGCGCTGCGCTGAGGTGGCAGTCGCTGCCGCTTCGCCCGCACGAAGGTGGCACCTGCGGTCGCTTCGCCCGCAGTGATGCGGCAAGAACTGCCACCACGGTCGTGCGTCAGGCCATGAGGAGCGCTTGTCAAGGCCCTCCTCGCCCCGAGGGCGGGCGATTAGCCTCGCCGACATGGCAACCACTGAGAAGACCCGGCCCGCAACCCGTTCGTCCAAGCGCTCCGCGCCGGGCGGCGCCGGCGCCAAGACGACCCGGCGCCAGAACGCCGAGAAGGGCTTCGTCGCGTCGAAGGAGCTCGGCGAGAACATGCAGGCGGTGCTCGTCGACCTGCTCGAACTGCAGATGCAGGGCAAGCAGGCGCACTGGAACGTCGTCGGTCGCAACTTCCGCGACACCCACCGCATCCTCGACGAGATCATCGAGGCAGCGCGCGAGTTCAGCGACACGGTCGCCGAGCGCATGCGCGCACTGCACGCCGTGCCCGACGGGCGCAGCGACATCGTGGCCGAGACCACCACGCTGCCCGAATACCCGCAGGGCGAGATCGACACCTCCGAGACCGTCGACCTGATCACCGCCCGCCTGGACGGGACCGTCGCGACGATCCGTGGCGTGCACGATGACGTCGACGAGGAAGACCCGACGAGCGCCGACATCCTGCACGCGATCATCGAGAAGCTCGAGCAGTTCGCCTGGATGGTCAGCGCCGAGAACCGCAAGCCCGCCGCGGCTCGCTCCTGAACCGTGACCCACTGACCCCTGAATCGAGGAGTGCCATGCGCGCTTTCACCATCGTCATCCTGATCGCCGCGGCCGCTGCCGCCGCCTACGTCTTCGGCGCCAAAGCGGGCCGCTCGCGCTACCGCGAGATCGTCCACGCGACGCGCACCTTCTGGAACGACCCGCTCGTCGAGAAGGCACGCGTCCGCGCCGTCAAGAGCGCCAAGAAGGCGACCAAGCAGGCCTCGAAAGAGGCTGATCGCCTGCACCGCCGCGCGGTCAAGGCGATGGGCTGACGGCGATTCGGTTCTGATCGCGGCGAGCGTCGGCGCGGCCCCGCCGGATACGCTCGTGGCGACAGCTCTGCAAGGAGGCGATCGTGGTCGAACAGCGGCTCTCCGCGTTGGTGGTCATGGGGGTCTCCGGCTCGGGCAAATCGACCGTGGCGGCCGCCGTCGCCGCCCGGGTCGGCGCGATCTTCCTCGATGCCGACGACTTCCACCCGGCATCCAACGTCGCCAAGATGGCGGCGGGAACACCCCTGACCGACGAGGATCGCCGCCCGTGGCTGGTCAGCGTGGGCGATGAGATCGCGCGGCGCACCGCGGCGGGTGAGCCCGTCGTCGTCGCGTGCTCCGCGCTCAAGCGCGCGTATCGCGACGTGCTGCGCGAGCGCGGCGGCGACGTCAGCTTCGCGCTGCTGGACGGCACACCCGAGCTGCTGGCCGAGCGCATCGGCGCCCGGGCCGGTCACTTCATGCCGGCCACCCTGCTCGGCTCGCAGCTCGTGGCCCTGGAACGGCTGCAGCCCGATGAGCCCGGCTTCTCGGTCGACGTCGCCCAGGCGCCCGATCACGTCGCCGACACCGTGGTCGCGTGCTGGCGCGATGTGGCTGAGCTCGCCGCCCGCAGGGCTCGCGAGTCATGACATCCTGAACCCACCCACGCACGAAGGAGAGCCCATGGCCGGCAAGTACGACCTCGACGTCACCACACTCGGCGAGCTGCTGGACGATCCGCAGGCTCGGGCGATCATCGTCGACGTCGTCCCGGAGCTGCCCGACCACCCGATGATCGGGATGGTGAAGGGGATGCCGGCCAACACGGTGCTCGCGATGGCCGCGGGTCAGTTCCCCGCCGAGAAGGCCGCCGACCTGAAAGCCCGGATCACCGCGCTGTAGGTCCGTCGGTCAGACTCCGCTTCCAAGGCGATCCAGCATGCGGAGGGCGTTTCGCTCGGATGCCTCCTCAGAATCTGCGATCTCCTCAGAATTCGCGGGGCCGGCGCGACTCAGACGTGGTCGCGCCAGGAGTGCTGCGGCGAGAAGCCCAGCAGCCGGCGGGCCTTGTGGATCGAGAGCAGGGTGTCGTGCTCGCCGAACTCGGCAGAGATCGGCACCTCCGGGAACACCTCAGCGACGAGCTCGGCGTTCGAGCGTGACATGACGGTGTCGGCCGCGGCGATGATGAACCGGTCGAACCCGGCCGGCGCGACCTCGAGCGCGCGCTCGATCGCCTGTGCGCCGTCGCGGGCGTCGATGTAGCCCCACAGGTTCCACTTGCGCTGCAGCGGATCCGCGTCGAACGAGGGGAACTCGGCGTAGTCCTCGGGCACCATGACGTTCGAGAACCGCAGCGCGGTGATCGACAGGTCGGGGTGCCAGCGCACGAGTTCGGTCGCGAGCTGCTCCTCGAGCACCTTGACGATCGAGTACACGCTCTCGGGACGGGCGGCGTACTCCTCGTCGACCGGAATGTAGGGCGGCGGCACGTCGAACGGAAGCCCGAGGACGGTCTCGCTCGACGCGTACACGATGCGACGGATGCCGAGCCGGACGGCCGCCCAGAACACGTTGAACGTGCTCGTCATGTTGTTGTGGAACGTGGCCACATCGGTGCGGATGCCGGGAGCCGGGATCGCCCCGAGGTGCACGACCGCGTCGAAGCGCTCCGTGCGGTCGACACCGCCGAGAGCGTCGACGACCTGTCCGTAGTCGGTCAGGTCGACCTGGACGAACCCGGGCTCGCGGGCGCCGACGATGTCGAGGCCGACGACGTCGTGGCCGGCATCCCGGAGTTCGCGAAGGACGACGGAGCCGAGTTTGCCGGTCGAGCCGGTCAGTGCGATGCGCATGGTTCCAGCCTGTCACGGGCCGGCGGCGTGCGGCTCAGCCGGAGGTCGAACGGCGCACGATCAGCTCGGGCTGGAACACGGTCTGCCGTGCGATGCTCTCGGGGTCGGCGGCCTCCTCGAGCAGGATGCGCAGGGCCGTGCGGCCGATCATGCGGCTCGGCTGCCGCATCGACGACAGCGGCACGGCGGCCGCGGCGGCGAACGGGATGTCGTCGAACCCGATGATCGCGATCTCCTGCGGCACCAGCATCCGCCCGTCGACGATCAGCGACTGCAGAAGTCCGAGCGCGAGCAGGTCGTTCGCGGCGAAGAGGGCGTCGGGCCAGTCGCGTCGCGGACGCGCCAGGATGCGGGCCCCCGCGGCGGCGCCCTCTTCGACGGTCATCGCCTGGGTGGCGATCACTTCGATCTCGACAGGTCTGCTCGCGTTCTCGGCGGCCACGCGCGCGCCGGCGAGGCGGTCGTTGACCTGGCGGATGTCGAACGGCCCGCCGACGAACGCGATGCGCCGCCGGCCGGTCTCGATGAGGTGCTCGACCGCCATGCGGCCGCCCATCACACTGTCGACCGAGACCGACGAGAAGCGGCCGTCGCCGCTGAAGCGGTCGACGAGCACGGCCGCGATCCCGCGGGCGCGGAGCCGCTGCAGTCGCGCGGTGATGTCGCCGTACGGCGCGATGAGCACGCCGCGCACCTGCTGCTCCTCGAACAGGTCGAGGTAGACCTTCTCGCGGGCGTGGTCCTCGTCGGTGTTGCCGTAGAGGATCGCGATGTTGTGCCGGGTGCCTTCGTCCTCCGCCCCGCGGACGACGTCCGTGTAGAAGGGGTTCTGCCCGTCGAGCACCACGAAGCCCACGGTCGAGCTCACGCCGCCGCGCAGCTTGCGCGCCGCGTCGTTGCGCACGTAGCCGAGGTCTTCGATCGCCCGGTTGACGCGCTCGACCGAATCCGTTCGAGACCTCTTCGGGGCGGTTGAGGACGTTCGAGACGGTGCCCACCGAGACCCCGGCGCGCTGCGCAACGTCTCGGATGCTCGCCGGCACTGGCGTCCTGCCCTTCATCGGTCACGATTCGATCAAGGTTCCCTACGGACTTGACCGTTCCACTCGGTCTCCATAGAGTAACTGAAATCAACCTGAATCGATTCAGGAACTTTCACCCTCGATGAGGAGGCCGCTGTGGCAGACGCCGACGTCGATGCGACCGCATCCGCGCACGCACTCGAACTGCGCCGCGTGGTCAAGTCGTTCGGACCCGTCGTCGCGCTGCGCTCCGGGAGCCTGACTCTCGACCGCGGCTCGATCCATGCACTGATCGGCGAGAACGGGGCGGGCAAGTCGACGCTCGTCAAGGTCATCGCCGGGCTCTACCGCCGCGACGCGGGCGAATTCCTGCTCGACGGCGAGCCCGTCGACTTCACGAGCACCGCGCAGTCCAAGGCGGCCGGCATCGCCGTGATCTACCAGGAGCCGACGCTCTTCCCTGATCTGTCGGTCACCGAGAACATCTTCATGGGCCGCCAGCCCACGAACCGCATCGGGCGTATCGACCGCCGCGCGATGCGCGACGAGGCGACGCAGATCTTCACCCGGCTCGGGGTCGCGCTCGACCCGGAGCGCATCACCGAGGGCCTGTCGATCGCCGACCAGCAGATCATCGAGATCGCGAAGGCCATCTCGCTCGATGCGAAGGTCCTGATCATGGACGAGCCGACCGCCGCGCTCTCGGGCGTCGAGGTCGAGCGACTCTTCGCCGTCGCGAGGAGCCTGCGCGACGAGGGTCGCGCGCTGCTGTTCATCTCGCACCGCTTCGACGAGGTGTTCGCGCTGTGCGACACCGTCACGGTCATGCGCGACGGCTCGTACGTCGACACCACGCCCATCGCCGAGACCAGCGTCGACGAGCTCGTGCGTCAGATGGTCGGTCGCGACGTGACGGACCTGTTCCCGAAGCTGCCCTCCGAGGTCGGCGAGGTCGTGCTCGAAGTCGACGGCATCACTCGCGCCGGAGTCTTCCGCGACATCAGCTTCACCCTGCGCGCCGGCGAGATCGTCGGGCTCGCGGGTCTCGTCGGCGCCGGCCGCAGCGAGGTCGCCCGCGCGATCTTCGGCGTCGACCCCTACGAGAGCGGCAGCGTGCGCCTGCACGGCAAGCCGCTGCCCAAGGGCAGCCCGCGCGCCGCAACCGCGCGGGGACTCGCGCTCGTTCCCGAAGACCGCCGCAAGCAGGGTCTCGTGCTCGATGAGAGCGTCACGCGCAACGTCACGCTCGCGATCCGCCAGAAGCTCGCCAAGTGGGGTCTGCTGTGGGGCGGTGCCGAGAACCGCGCCGCGCAGGAGTGGGCGAGCCGGCTCGAGGTCAAGACCGCTGCGCTGGATGCCGAGACGGGCACGCTCAGCGGTGGCAACCAGCAGAAGGTCGTGCTCGGCAAGTGGCTCGCCACCGAGCCGACCGTGCTGATCGTCGACGAGCCCACCCGCGGCATCGATGTCGGCACGAAGGCCGAGGTCCACCGCCTGCTGAGCGAACTCGCCCAGCAGGGTCTCGCGATCCTCATGATCTCGTCCGAGCTGCCGGAGGTACTGGGAATGGCCGATCGCGTCCTCGTCATGCGGGAGGGCCGCCTCACCGGCGAGTTCGCCCGCACCGACGCGACACCCGAAGCCGTGATGTTCGCGGCCACCGCGGATGCGGAGGCGGCGAAATGACCGTCCTCGACACGCGCCCCGTGCAGCCGGGCTCGAGCTCCGCCGCAGCGCTCGTACGCCGGATCGCCACCGCGCGCGAGACCGGCATCCTGATCGCCCTCCTCCTCGTGATCGTCGCCGCGACCGTCGCGAACCCCTCGTTCCTGTTCTCGGGCGACGGATTCCGCGATCTGCTGCTGACGCCCTCGCTGCTGCTGCTCGTGGCGATCGGCTCGGCGATCGTGATCATCACCCGCAACGTCGACCTGTCGGTCGGATCGATCGTGGGCCTCACCGCGTACCTGACCGGGCGCATGTTCATCGACATCCCCGGCATCCCGCTGATCGGCGTGTTCATCGGAGGCGTGCTGCTCGGCGGCTTCCTCGGACTGATCAACGGCGCACTCGTCGCGTTCGCCCGCGTTCCCGCGCTCGTGATCACGCTGGGCACGCTCTACATCTACCGCGGCATCAACGTCGCATGGGCGGGCGGCAACCGCATCAACGCGTCCGACCTGCCGAAGGACTTCCGGGCCCTCGGCACCGACCGCATCCTCGGCATCCCGATCCTCACGATCATCGCCGCCGTCGTCCTGATCGCGGCCGCGTGGTACCTGCGCAACCTGCGCTCGGGCCGCGAGCTGTACGCGATCGGCTCTGATCCCGCGGCAGCCCACCTCTACGGTCTGCGCGTGACCCGTCGCGTGATCGGCGCGTTCGTCGTCTCGGGCGCGCTGGCGGGCCTGGCCGGCGTGCTGTACGCCGCCCGCTACGGCACCGTGAGCTCCGCCGCCGGATTCGGGTGGGAGCTTCAGGCGATCGGCGCCGCGGTGATCGGCGGTGTCGCGATCTCGGGCGGCGTCGGAACCGTCTGGGGTGCCGCGATCGGCGCCTTCCTGCTGCTCACCATCAACCGCGCCCTGCCGATCCTCGGCATCGACGACTTCTGGCAGCGCGCCGTGGTCGGCGCGCTCATCATCGGCTCGATCGTGCTCGACCGCGTCCTCGCGGTCCGCCAGCATCGACGACTCATCGCACAACGGGAGGTGGACCGATGACCGCCGCAACTGCCAGCTCGAACGGGCGCGTCGCGCCCGCGCGCGTCTACAAGCTGCACGCTCGACCCGCATGGCGCCGGTTCCTGCTGACCCGCGAGGCCGCGATCATCGCGCTGCTGATCCTCGTGATCGCCGTCGCCTCGGTCACCGTCCGCAACTTCGACAGCCCGCTGACGGTCACCTACCTGCTGCGCGATGTCGCGCCGATCCTTCTGATCGCCCTGCCGATGACGCTGATCATCATCACGGAGGAGATCGACCTCTCGGTCGCGAGCATCGTCGGGCTCTCGAGCGTGACGGCCGGCATCCTGACCAACGCCGGGTGGCCGTTCGTCGCCGCCGCACTCACCGCGATCTTCGTCGGCGTGCTCTGCGGAGTGGTCAACGGCTTCCTCGTGACGGTCGTGGGGCTGCCCTCGCTCGCGGTCACGATCGGCACGCTGGCTCTGTTCCGCGGGATCGCGGTCGGGCTCCTCGGCACCACCGCGATCACCGACTTCCCGGAGTTTTGGACCGACCTCGCGAAGGCGAACATCCCGGGCACGCCGATTCCGGTGATCACGATCCCGTTCGCGATCCTGGCGATCATCTTCGCCGTGCTGCTGCACTTCACCCCGTTCGGCCGATCGCTGTACGCGATCGGTCTGAACAAGGAGGCCGCACAGTTCTCGGGCATCGACGTCGGCCGCACGAAGTTCATCCTCTTCGTGCTGAGCGGCGCGGTCTCGGGTTTCGCGGGTGTCTACTTCACCCTCCTCTACAGCAACGCGCGCGGCGACAACGCGATGGGGATGGAGCTGCAGGTCATCGCGGCCGTGCTTCTCGGCGGCGTCTCGATCTTCGGCGGACGCGGCGCGCTGCACGGCGTCATCGCCGGCGTACTGCTCATCGGCACCCTCGGCAGCGCCCTGCGCCTGGCCGGAGTGACCAGCGACATCATCAACGTGATCACCGGCGTGCTGCTCATCGTCTCGGTGGTCTCGGCAAGCTTCCTCGCCTGGCTGCAAGCACGTCGCTCTGCCGCCGTGGGCAAGAAGAAGGGACGAGCCGGGACGTCGCCCGACGGATCCTGACCGCACAGCTCCACACGCAACACCTCGCATTGCACATACACCGCACACCTCGTGCACCAAGGAAGGAAACAATGATGTTCGGACTTCAGCGCAAAGGACGCCTCGCGCTCGCGGCGGCGACCATCGCCGTGGGGGCGTTCGCCCTCGCCGGTTGCTCCGGTTCCAGCGGCGACACCGCCAGTGAAGGCGGTGACGGTGGCGACGCCAACCTGTCGATCACGATGCTGCCCAAGAACCTCGGCAACCCGTACTTCGACACCTCGACCGGCGGCGCCGAAGAGGCCACCGAAGAGTTCGGCGGCACGTTCGAGGAGGTCGGCCCGTCCGAGGCCAGCCCCACCTCGCAGGTGCAGTACATCCAGACCGCGGCTCAGCAGGGCGCGGGCGGGCTGATCGTCTCGGCGAACGACCCCGAAGCGATCTGCGACGCGCTCAACGAAGCGCGGGATGCCGGCGTGAAGGTCGTCACGTTCGACTCCGACACGAACCCGGACTGCCGCGACCTGTTCATCAACCAGGCCACCGCGGAGGGCATCGCGAAGATCCAGGTCGACCTGATCGCGGAGCAGATCGGCGACGCCGGACAGATCGCGATCCTGTCGGCTTCGGCCAACGCGACCAACCAGAACGCCTGGATCGAGATGATGGAGGAGCTGCTCGCTTCGGATCACCCCGACATCGAGCTCGTCGAGACCGTCTACGGAGACGACGACGACCAGACCTCGTTCGACAAGACCGCCGCACTGCTCCAGACCTACCCGGAGCTGAAGGGCATCATCTCGCCCACCACGGTCGGCATCTCGGCGGCGGCGCGCTACCTGTCCACCTCGGAGTACAAGGGCAAGGTCGCACTGACCGGTCTGGGCACCCCGAACCAGATGCGCGAGTACGTCGAGGACGGCACCGTCACCGCGTTCGCGCTGTGGAACCCGGCCGACCTCGGCTACCTGGCCGCGTTCGCCGCGCAGGCTCTGATCACCGGTGAGATCACCGGTGAAGAGGGCGACTCGTTCGAGGCCGGCAAGCTCGGCTCGTTCGAGGTCGGCGCCGACGCGACCGTCCTGCTCGGAGACCCCTACGTCTTCGACGCGGAGAACATCGGCGACTTCGACTTCTAAGCCGAACAGCCACGGCGCGCCCGATCCCTCCGGGGGTCGGGCGCGCTGCTGCGTGGGCGAGTCGTCAGCCGAGCGAGGCGATCAGGCGCTCGGCGTCGGCCCGTGGCGACTGATCGGGGTCATCCGGGATGCCGACGTCGCTCATGAAGACGTACCCGAGCGCGATCGCCAGCACGCTGTACGCGACACGACGGCAGTCCGCCGGATGCGGCATCCGGATACTCCGCCCCGAGCAGCGTGGCCAGCCGCGAGCGCGCGCCCGCGTACGCGGCGACGACGATCTCGCGGATCTCGGGCAGGCCCCGCCCGGCATCGACGAGGGCGAGCGCAACGGCGTTCTCGACGCCAGGCGCGGCGAACTCGCCGAACAGATAGTCGACGGCGTCTGCGAGCGAGCGCACCTCGGCCGGCAGAACGGAGGGATCGGATGCCGCGGCCGCGGCATCCGTGGCGTCCTCGTCTCCGAAGTAGAACTCGCGCGCGGCGGCCACGAGGATCTCGTCCCGGTTGCCGGCGAAGTGGCGGACGTGACCGCGCGCCATTCCGGCTTCTTCGGCGATGCGATCCAAGGTGGTCCCCGCGACGCCGTGGGTGCCGATGCAGTCGATCGTCGCCATCAGGATCTGGCGCCGGCGCTCGGCGGCGACGGACGGTCGGCCCATGTGCGCTCCTGAAATCTTTTTGTTAGTCGGACTTGACTAGAAACTATCACACGTTCTACGGTGACTCCATCGCATTCACGAAGGAGTTCCGTGCCTGACATCGTCCACGTCGGTCCCGCACCGATCAGCCCGCTCGCCACCGAGCACGCCGTCCGCATGCGCGACGGAGTGCGTCTGGCCACCGACGTGTACCTGCCCGGTGATGACGACGCACCCGGCGACGTCATCCTCATCCGCCTGCCGTATGACAAGAACGGCGCCTACACCTTCATCCCGCTCATCGCCGAGTACTTCATGCAGCGCGGGTACCGCGTCGTCGCGCAGGACGTCCGCGGAAAGTTCCGCTCCGAGGGCGAGACGCTGCTGTTCGTGAACGAGGCGCACGACGGCCACGACACGATCGCGTGGATCGCCCAGCAGGACTGGTGCAACGGCCGTGTCGCCATGTGGGGCGACAGCTATTACGGCTTCACGCAGTGGGCGGCAGCCTCGACGAACCACCCCGCTCTGCGCGCGATCGCGCCACGCGTGACCGGCACGCAGCTCGGCGAGCCCGTCCGCTCGGTTCCGGGCGAGAGGACTCGAGCTGTCGAATGGGCGATCACCTATCTCTACCCGCTCACCTACTTCCATTCCCCTGACGCGTACTTCTGGACGCTCGACCCTGCCCGGCGTCCGTTCAGCGATCAGGTCGAAGAGGTGCTCGCTCAGATCGGGTCGCGGTCGATCTCGTACGACCAGTGGTATCCGCAGCCCGTGCACCTGCGTCGGTTCCCGGAGGGGCACCCGTTCCAGGCCCGTCCCGTACCCGTGCTGCACACGATCGGGTGGTGGGACAACTGCGCCCCGATGTCGTGGGCAGATGTGGCGGCCATCGAGGCGGAGCCGGCCTGGGCGCTGAATCACTTCCTGCGCATCGAGTCGATGGACCACGAGGCGTTCTACCTGACCGATCCCGCGGTGGATCTCGTCGAGGAGCGCACCGACGATCAGATCCGTGCGCAGCTGCCGCGCATGCTCGACCCCACGCTCGCGTTCTTCGAGGTCTTCGTCCGCGGCAACGGGCGAGCCGACGACATCCCGCGCGTGACCTGGGACCTCGCCGGCGCGGACGAGCTGCGCGAGAGCGCGACGTGGCCGCCCGCCGGCACCAGCGCGCGAACGCTCTACGGCACGCCCGATGGCGCGCTCTCGCTCGACGGCCCCGTCACCGAGACTTCCGTCAGCTGGCGGCACGACCCCGCCGACCTGGTGCCCTCGAGCGCGGCGAACGCGTTCGCGTTCCTGCTCGAGCGTCCCGACGAGACGCCGATCGGCGACCGCGCGGACGTGCTCTCGTTCTCGTCGGCGCCGCTGACCCGCGATCTGGACCTCGTCGGTCCGGTCCGGGCCCACGCGCGCATCGCCTCGGACGGGCCGGTGATGGACCTGTTCGTCCGGCTGCTGGATGTCGCACCGGACGGGTCGTCCCTGCGCATCGCGCGGGGTCAGGTGCAGCTGCTCGATGCCACCTCGGCCTCGGCGGTGGTCGTCGACCTCGGCCAGCTGGGCTACCGCATCCGCGCCGGTCACCGCCTTCGCGTGCACGTCTCGAGCAGTGACTACCCCGAATTCATCCCGCAGCCCGGCACGGGGGAGGAGCCGTGGTCGGCCGTCACGATGCGGGCGAACACGCAGACCCTGACCCTCGGCGGCACCGATCCGTTCCGCATCACCCTGAGCGTCCTCGAAGGAGAACCCGCATGATCGATCCGCAGCTGGAGTACGCGTTCGAGATCCGCGTCGACATCGACCCGCACCTGCGCATCGGCCGCAGCGCCGACGAGGAGCTGAGCTTCACGCCGATCAGCGGCGGAACGGTGGCGGGACCGTTGCTGAACGGCGTCGTCCTCGCCGGCGGCGGGGACTGGGCGGTGGAGCGGTCGGGCACGGCGCAGCTCGAGGCGCGCTACCTGCTTCGCGCCGACGACGGCGCCGTCATCGACATCCTCAACCGCGGCTACTACCGAGCTTCTCCCGAGGTGATCGCGCGGGTCGAGGCGGGCGAGAACGTGCCCGAGGAGGAGTACTACTTCCGCACGGCGCCGGTGTTCCAGACGGATGCCGCCTCCCACCGCTGGCTGGCGGAGAACCAGTTCATCGGCCTGGCGCGTGACGAGGACGGCCAGGTGTGCATCCGGGTCTACGTGCTGCGATGAACAGCACGCTGCAGCGGAATCGTCGCGTGGATCATGTGCCCCACTCGCGACTCGTCCTCACACCACCCGACACCTTCCGATCGAAAGGCCTGAAATGAGATCTCACGGAATCCCCGTGGCAGTCGTCGCAGGAGGAGCGGCCCTGCTCCTGCTCGCCGGCTGCACGGCGCGCGACACCGAGGCCGCGCCGTCCCCGTCCGTCGACAGCGACGCCCTCGTCGCGTCCCTGCCGGCCGCTACGACCGCAGTCGACGACGTCACCTGGGCGCTCGTCGAGGGTGAGCCGCGCAGCCTGGACCCCTCGGCCGACTACAGCTTCATCATCCCCAACCTGTGCGACAACCTGCTGCAGCTGCAGCCCGACTTCACCGTGGAACCCGGGCTCGCCACCGGCGCCGAGTGGGCCGACCCCGTGACGTTCGTGATCGACCTGCGTGACGACGTCACCTTCTGGGACGGCACCCCGATGACGGCGGACGACGTGGTCTACAGCCTCGACCGCAACCGCGCGCAGACCTCGGCCTGGTTCCCGTCCTTCGTGCTCGTCGAGGCGATCGAGAAGACCGGCGATCACCAGGTCACGGTCCGCTTCACGGCTCCGGACTCGACCTTCCGCGATGCGCTGTCCGGCGCAGCGGGCGCCGTGATGAGCAAGGCCTTCGGCGAGGCCGCCGGGGCCGACCTGGGAACGTCCTCGGGCGGGATCCTGTGCACCGGTCCGTTCGAACTCGCGGACTGGACACCGGGCACGCAGATCGTGACGAGCGCCAACCCCGACTACTGGGGCGGTGCGCCGCTCGTGGATACGCTGACCTACGTCTTCGTCTCGGACGGGACGACGCTGGCGACCGCGCTGCTGGAGGGCGAGATCGACGGCGCGTACAACGTGCCGCCGGCCAGCCGCAGCTCGTTCGAGACCTCGGACGAGGGCCGGCTGATCCTCGGCCCGTCGACGGCCTCGTACTCGTTCGGGCCGACCCGCTCGACCGGAGCCGGCGCCAACCCCCAGATCCGCCAGGCGCTGAGCCTCGCGATCGACCGGGAGCAGTACATCCAGACGGTCCTGAACGGGCTGGGCCAGACCCAGAAGACGTTCACGCCCCCGTTCGCCTGGGGTGGGATGGAGGCGGCCGCGCAGTACACCGCCGCCTACGGCGACCTGGCCGCGCCCGAGTACGACGTCGAGAAGGCGAAGGGCCTCGTGGCCGAGTCGGGCGAGGACACCTCCGTCCCGCTGGTGGTGGCGATCCCCGCCGGAGCCAAAGAGCTCGCTCAGACCGCGGCGATCATCCAGAGTGCGGCGGAGCAGATCGGCCTGACGGTCGAGATCGATGAGCGTCAGCCGGCGGATTTCACCGAGATCTTCTTCGATCCCGCTGCGCGCGAGAGCATCGACTTCGTGGCGACCACCGGTTACATCGACGCGCCGGGAGTTCTCGGCTATGCGCAGCAGTTCCTGCTGCCCGCCGACCTGGGCGGGTTCTTCAACTGGAGCGGCTACTCGAACGACGAGGTCACCGCTGATCTGCAGACGGCGCGGACCACGTTGGATGCCGCCGCATCGGCGGACGCGTTCATCTCGGCACAGCAGATCTTCGCGCCTGATCTGCTGCAGGTCACGCTGGCCGCGGCGTACCATACGACGTTCCTGAGCGATGAGCTCACCGGCGTGACCACGTCGGTCGCCGCGTACAGCAGCCCGTGGGCGCTGCACCTCGGCGGCGAGTGATCCGATGATCCGGCGACGCGGGACGGGAAGGGGGATGCGGCCATGAACGCCACGGTCGTCCGACAGCTGCTCGGCAAGCTCGGTGGGCTGCTTCTGACCCTCTTCCTGTCCAGCGTCGTCATCTTCTCCGCGGTGCTGCTGACCCCCGGCGATCCCGTCACGGCGCTGGCCGGGGGCCTTCGGCCCACGCCGGATCTCATCGCGGCGATCCGGGAGCAGCACAACCTCGACGACCCGGTCTGGCAGCAGTACCTGCAGTGGATCGGCAGCGTCCTGTCGGGGGATCTCGGCCGGTCATTCGTCTACAAGACCGACGTGGTCGACCTGATCGGCCCGCGGATCGGCGTGACGGCGCTGCTGGTCCTGTACACCGTCGTGCTCATCGCGATCTTCGGGGTCGGGTCGGGCATCCTGGCCGCGACCCGCGGCCCGCGCGCCGACCGCGCCGTCCTGATCTCGACGTCGATCGGAATGGCGATGCCGACCTTCGTGGTGGCCATCCTGCTGATCTACGTCTTCGGGCGCGTGCTCGGCTGGTTCCCGGTCTACGGCATCGGCGAGGGCCTGCTCGACAACCTGTACCACCTGACGCTGCCCGCGATATCGCTGGCCGTGCTGTACATCGCCTACATGAGCCGCATCACCCGCGGCGCGGTCGTCGGCCAGCTGCACGCCGAGCACGTCGACACCGCCCGCGTGCGCGGCATTCCGCGAGGTCGGATCTTCCGCGCCCACGTGTTCTTGAACGCCTCGCCGCAGATCCTCGCCGTCTCTGGCGCGACGATCGCCGGTCTTTTCGCCGTGTCGGCCATCGCCGAACAGGCCTTCGGCATCGGCGGCCTCGGGTCGCTGCTCACCGAGGCGGCCGCCCGCAAAGACCTGCCGGTCGTCCAGGTGATCTCGCTGATGCTGGTCGTGATCTTCGTGGTGCTCAACGCGGTCGCCGACATCGCGATCGCCGTGATCGATCCGGACAGCGTCAAGCCGAGGAGGACCGCATGAGCGTCGCCCAGCTCGCCGGAGGCCGCATCCCCTCGGTCGTGCGTCGCGCCGCGGTGCGCGATCCGCTCGTCATCGCGGCGGGGATCGTCCTGCTCGGCGTGGCCGTGATGGCCGTCTTCGGACCGCTGTTGGCGCCCTACCCGCCCGACGCCCTGTTCGTCGGGCCGGTGTCGGGCCCGCCCACGCTGCAGCATCCGATGGGCACCGACGACCTCGGCCGCGACATCCTCTCCCGGGTGCTGGTGGGAACCCGGCCCAGCGTGGTGGGTCCGGTGATCGTGGTGATCGCCGCAAGCCTGCTGGGCGCGACCCTGGGCATCGTCTCGGCCTGGTTCGGCGGGATCGTGGACGGCATCAGTGCGCGGGCGATCGAGGTGATCTTCGCCATCCCGGGCCTCGTGCTCGCAGTGCTGGCCGTCGCGATGTTCGGCAAGGGGCTGATCGCCCCGGTCATCGCGCTGTCGATCGCTTACATCCCGATCATCGCCCGGCTGGTGCGCGCGAACGCGTTCCAGGAGCTGGGCAAGCCCTACATCGCGGCGCTGCGGATCCAGGGCGTGAGCTCCTCCGCGATCTGCTTCCGCCACCTCGTTCCGGTGCTCCTTCCGGCCCTCTTCGCGCAGGCCACTGTGGGATTCGGCTACGCGATGCTCGACCTGGCGGCGATCTCGTACCTGGGGCTGGGCGCGCAGCCCCCGGCATCCGACTGGGGTGTCATGATCGCCGGTGGTCAGCCCGCGCTGCTGACCGGCGCACCCGAGCAGTCGATGTTCCCGGCCCTGATGGTGGTGCTCACGGTGCTCGCCGTGAACGTCGTAGGCGCCCGCGTGACCACGTGGGCCGAGGGGAGCGAGCAATGAGCGAACTCGTCCTGGAACTCGACCACGTCGCGGTGCATGGCCCGGTGCGCGGAACCGTTCGCACCCTGGTGCACGACTGCACGCTCCAGGTGCGCGCCGGTGAGGCCCTCGGACTCGTGGGCGAGTCCGGCTCGGGCAAGACACTCTCGGTGCGCGCGGTGGCCGGCCTGCTGCCGGAGGCCTTCGAGGTCGCAGGCACCATCCGCATCGACGGCGAGGACATCTCCGCTCTCGCGCCGCGTCGGCTGCGCGAGGTCCGCGCACGCCGCATCGGCTTGTTCGCAGTAATTGTGCGTGCGGACCCCGATTTCACCCACCTTTGACCCACCTCTCACCCCCCTATCCTCCGGCACGTGTCCGGGTGCCAGGGGGCCTGGCCGTCGGGTGGTAACGACCCCGACGACCCATCCTCGCGGATCGCCGGATTCCGTTGCCGCACCCGATGGATCCGGCCGAACCGGTCCCGCCTCCGTTGGCCTTGCGGGTCTGTCGGATTCGAGGTAACGTCCCCGGCCTACCTCGACTCGACCCGGGGCCTTCCGCCGCATCTCGTCGGCCCGGCCTCCCGGCGAACGGGCCGACCGTCGGGCGGTCAACTGGACTGGGACTCGATCACGGAGGATCGACGATGGACAGCAGAGTGACGGCCCATCCCGGGGGGGTCGCGGCCTGGCGGACTCGTCGGAGACGCGTCGTCTCCCCCGAGCGTCCGGCGCCCGCGGTCACACTGGCGCCGGGGCGCGTCCTCATCGCCTCCGCATGGTGCGGCCTGTTCGCCGGACTGGCCGAGCTGGGCCTGACGATCGCCCAGAAGCATCTGCGCGACCCGTCGCCCGGCTTCTTCCGCATGAACCGTCACATCGTCTGGACGATCCCCACGTTCAACCTGGCCCTGTTCACGCTCGTCGGCCTGCTGCTGGCGGTGTTCATCCGGGTCCGTCCGGGCCGATCGGTGCGGCTCGCTTCCGGATTGCTCGGCGCGTTGACGATCCTCACGTTGCTGCTGAGCCTCGGGAGGCTTCACCCCTGGGCCTGCATCCTCCTGGCTTGCGGCATCGCATACCGGGTCTCGGCATGGGCGGAGTCCGGCCTCCCCGCCTTCGGGAAGGTCGTCCGGTGGACCCTTCCCGTGCTGGCCGTTGGCGTCCTCGGACTGGTCTCCCTCTCGCTCGGCCGGGACGTCCTGCGCGAACACCGGGCGATGGCCGCGTCGCCGTCGCCGCCCCTGATCGGCCGGGATGCCCCGAACGTCCTGCTCGTCGTGCTCGACACGGTGAGGGCCGACCGCCTGAGTCTCTACGGCTACGGGCGCGCGACGAGCCCGAATCTCGAACGGCTGGCGCGGCGAGGGGTCACGTTCGAGCAGGCGCGTTCGACGGCCTCGTGGACACTCCCCTCGCACGCCAGCATGATGACCGGCGCTGGCCCCACCAGAACTCCGCCCGCCTCCACGGGCCGCTCGACGCGACCCACCCGACCCTCGCGCAGTTCCTCGCCTCGCGGGGCTACGACACCGCCGGATTCGTGGCCAACACCACCTATTGCGGCGCCGAGACCGGCCTCGACCGCGGCTTCGTCCATTATGAAGACCACGACCTCTCCGCGGGTGGCATCCTCCGCACCTCCGCGCTGGGCCGTCGCGTGGTCTGGGAGTCCCTCGTCTGGGCGAGCGACCGGCTCGGCGGCGACCTCCTGTCCGAGCCCCGCAAGGACGCCGTGCGGATCGGCCGCGACCTGCTCGCCTGGACCGAGCGGCGGCGGGATCGTCCCTTCTTCGCCTTCTTGAACTTCATGGACGCCCACAGCCCTTACATCCCCCCCGCGGGCTTCGACCGGCACTTCGGCATCAAGCCCGAGTCGCGCGCCGACCTCAAGACGCTGGATAAGTGGTTCACCCTCGATAAAGCCACGCTCCCCGCGAGGGACCACCAGCTCGCCAGCGACGCCTACGACGACTGCATCGCCTACCTCGACGACCAGCTCGGCCGGCTCTTCGCGGAGCTCGAACGGCGCAAGCTGCTCGAGAATACGCTGGTCCTCATCACGGCCGACCACGGCGAGAGCTTCGGCGAACACAACCTCTTCTGCCATGCCAGCAGCCTGTACGACCCGGAGATTCACGTCCCCCTGATCGCGCTCCTCCCCAAGGGCGCCGAGGGCGGTCGGACCGTCGCCGAGCCGGTGAGCCTGCGCGACCTGGCGGCGACCGTCGCCGACCTGACCGGGCTCGGCGCGGCCTCGCCCTTCCCCGGCCGATCGCTCGCACGCCACTGGGATCCCGCCACGTCGGCAGAATCCGACGCCTCGCTCGCGGAGGTCGACGGCCCCGCGAAGAGCACGCCCAACCTGGGCCGATCGCCGGCCTTCCGCGGCCCGATGAAGGCCCTCGTGTCCGGGAAGGATGTCTACATCCGCAACGGAGACGGTGTCGAGGAGGTCTACGACCTCGCGACCGATCCCTCGCAGACACGCAACCTGGTCGACTCGCCGGCCCTCCTCCCCCGGCTGGAAGCCCTGCGCGGGGACCTGGACCGCATGACCCGCGACGACACCCGGCCCCTGGAATGGCGGAGTACCGTCTCCACACGTCGCCAGCTCGGAAAAGTCATCGGGCCGGCGAAGGCCACGCGCTGAGGACGAGATGGACACTGAGCGGCATGAGCGGTATCACGAGCACCACTTGTATCGCGACTCCGAGCGATTCCTTCGCTCTCCATCCAATACCCTCTCCCCCCGGGAGAGGGTGCCCGAAGGGCGGGTGAGGGGCCAGGCCTCCGACAACGAAACAACCCCGGGAGCGGGGGGAGGCCCCGCCGCCGAGCACCGCGAATGCTCGCGCTGCTCGTGCCCCTCGCCCTCGCGATGCTGATCGCCGGCTTCGCATTGAAGGAGCGCGAGGTCACGGATCCTACCCGGCCGGTGACCATCGAGCCGTTCGCACTGAAGGACTCGCAGGGCCGTATCCACCAGCCGACCGACTGGAGGGACGCGACGGCCGTCGTACTGTTCGTGATCGGGGGCGACTGCCCCGTCTCCGGCGCCTCTGCGCCGAGATGCGCAGGCTGGCCGATCGGTATGGTCGGAAGGGAGTCCTCTTCTTCGGCGTCCAGCCCGATCCCTCGGTCTCAAGCGAGGCGGTGGCGCGCCACGCGGAGGAACATGGCCTCCCCTTCCCGGTCCTGCTCGATCCCTCCCACGAGCTGACCGGTGAGCTCGGGGTCGAGGGCACTCCCGAGGCGGCCGTGCTCGACGCCCGGCGGCATGTCCGGTTCCGCGGCAAAATCGACGAACGGACCGCCCCCGGCGGGACGAGCCCCGCGAAGGGTGGAAATCGTGAACTGGAAGAGGCCATCGTTACGGCCATTGAGGATGCGACCTCGCCGATGGGCCCGAGCGACCGGGATGATGCCCGATCGGTGGGCACGGGCCGACCTCTTCTGACCCGCGAGAGCAGGGCTGTATCCGTCTCGGAGGCGCAGCCCCTCACCCGCCCTCCGGGCACCCTCTCCCGGCGGGAGAGGGTAAGCGGTGAACGGCAGGTTTGCCGGGTCGTGGCGAAGCGCCGCCCCCTGCCGAGGCCGAGGCCGATCATTGCGGAGGATGAGTCGATCAGCTTCCACGAGCACGTCGCCCCGATCATCTGGCGGCACTGCGCGGGCTGCCACCGTCCCGGCGAGGTCGGGCCGTTCTCCCTGTTGACGTACAGGGATGCGGCGAAGCGGGCCGGGTTCCTCCGCGACGTGACGGCGAGTCGCGAGATGCCCCCCTGGCGGGCGGTCCACGGCTACGGCGACTTCCACGACGCCGGCCGCCTGAGCCGTCGCGAGCTGGCGGTCCTCGCCCGCTGGGCCGAGACCGGTGCCCCCGAGGGCGACCCGGCCCACGCGACGGAACCGCCGACATTCCCCGAGGGCTGGCAACTCGGCACGCCCGACCTGGTGGCGACGATGCCCGAGCCGTTCGTCGTCCCCGCCGACGCGGGCGACATCTATCGGGCCTTCGTCCTGCCGCTCCCCCTGGATCGAGACACCGCGGTCGCGGCCGTCGAATTCCGGCGCGGGAATCGCCGGGTCGTCCACCACGCCCGCTTCTACGCCGATCCGACCGACGAGTGCCGACGGCGCGACGCGGCCGAGGCGGGACCCGGGTTCGAGTCGTTCGGCGGCGGCGACATCCTCAAGCCCGGCCTCGGCGCCTGGGTCCCCGGCCTCATCCCGCGGATGCCCCCGCCCGACGTCGGCAGGGTCGTCCGCAAGGGGTCGGATCTCATCCTGCTGGTCCACTACCACGGGACGGGCAAGGAGGAGGTCGATCAATCGAGCGTCGGCCTCTTCTTCTGCAAGACGCCGCCGGCGCGGAGGACGAGCACCATCTCCTTGAGCAGCATCAAGATCGACATCCCCCCGGGCGAGTCGCGGCATCGGATCGCGTTGACCGCCTACATGAAGGGCGATGCCCACGCCATCTCCGTGCTCCCGCACGGCCATTTCCTGATGCGCGAGATCAGCCTGCGTGCCACCCTCCCGGGGGGGCAGGTCCTCCCCATGCTCTGGATCGACGACTGGGATTTCAACTGGCAGGGCCAGTACCACTTCGCCCGGCCGGTCCCCTTGCCGAAGGGGACACGCCTCGACGTGGTGGCCTACTACGACAACTCGGCCGAGAACCCGTTCAATCCCCACCGACCCCCCGCGCCGCGTGAAGCTCGGATGGGCGAGCACCGATGAGATGCTCGGCTGCCATGTGCAGGTGATCGCCGACGACGACGAGTCGCAGCGGGCCCTCGACGAGGCGACGCCTTTCGGGCTCTGAACGCCGGCCCGAGCGGACAGCGAAGGGCCCTCTCGCTCGCTCCGACCTCGCTCGGCTCTGGTCTTCGCCGGATCGCGGGTAGAAGAGGAGTAAGGACCGATCACCCTTCGCGCCGAGCGAGTTCGAGCGTCCCGGGCCATCCCCCGCTCCGAAGGCCAGGAGCGAAGTGAGAGAAGTCGATGACGGGATGTCACGGCAGCGAGAAGGGATCATCTCACACCGAGGCCCGCCTCCGAACGAACCAGGAACCCATCTCATGATGCGCCGTAACCGTCAGCTGCTCGCCTTGGTCTGTCTCCGTGTCCCTGCTCGCCCTCGCCTCCGGCTGTGAAGTGGACAAGACCAAGCGCAAGGTCCATGCCCGCGACACCATCGGCAAGACGACTCAGGACGTCCGCAACCTGGCTCCCGAACTCGAGAAGGGCGGACAGACCACCGATGGCAAGATCCACGCCACCGACTACATCAAGATCCAGGCCGATGCCTACCGCACCAGCGTGGCCAACATCGCCAAGATGAAGGTCAAGATGGACATGGACATGTACGAGGCCGCCAACGGCGAGAAGCCCAAGACCTACGAAGAGTTCATGGAACACATCATCAAGAAGGGCCAGCCGGACGGAATCCAATTGCCGATGCTCCCTTACTACCAGGAATACGGTTACGATCCCCAGAAGCAAGAACTCGTCGTCATCGAGTATCCCGAGAAGAAGAAGGCGATGCAGGAGCAGTCGGACAAGGAACTCGGACGTAAATAACGAAGAGGCACCTCGCTCCGCTCGGCATCTGCGAAGGGCGGCGTCGAGGAACGTAAAGGCAGAGTCGTACGCCGGTTGGTCCCGGCGTCGTCTCTCGACGGGGCCGGGACGCTGCCCACACGATGACGCCCCGCGTCCGGGTCCGCGAAGCGAGTGGAGCAGGGGGTTGCCCGGGGCCGAGGGCGTACCTAAACTAGGGGCCGGGCGTGGTCCCGGAACACCACACGCACACCAGGGCGGGCGAGTCCGAACCGATGTCAGAATTCTTCCCCGACGTACCCCGCATCGCTTATGGCGGTCCGGGTTCGCGCAACCCCCTGGAATTCAAGCATTACAACCCGGACGAGGTGGTCGGGGGCAAGACCCTGCGGGACCACCTGCGGTTCTCGGTGGTCTACTGGCACACGTTCAGCAACCCGTTGTCGGATCCCTTCGGCTCGGGGACGGCCCTGCGTCCCTGGGACGACGGCAGCCACTCGGTCGCCAACGCGCAACGGAAGGCCCAGGCCGCGTTCGAGTTCATCGAGAAGCTCGGCGCCCCGTTCTACGCGTTCCACGACCGCGACGTGGCCCCCGAAGGCGAGACCCTCAAGCAGAGCCACGCCAACCTCGATGAGGTGGTCAAGGTCCTCAAGGACGAGCAGGCGCGGACGGGGATCAAGCTGCTCTGGGGGACGGCCAACCTCTTCACCCACCCGCGCTACATGCACGGGGCGGCGACCAGCCCGAACCTCGACGCCTTCGCCTACGCCGCCGCGCAGGTCAAGAAGGCGATGGAGGTGACGCACGACCTGGGCGGGGCCGGCTACACCTTCTGGGGAGGTCGCGAGGGGTACTCGACGCTCTATAACACCGACATGAAGCGCGAGCTCGACCACCTGGCCCGCTTCTTCCACCTGGCCGTCGACTACAAGAAGCAGATCGGTTTCACCGGCACGTTCTACATCGAGCCCAAGCCGAGAGAGCCGACCAAGCACCAGTACGACTTCGACGCCGCCGCCTGCCTGAACTTCCTGCGGACCTACGACCTGCTCGCGCACTTCAAGCTCAACCTGGAGACCAACCACGCGACCCTGGCCGGCCACGAGATGATGCACGAGATGGAGGTCGCCATCGGCGCCGGGGCCCTGGGCTCGATCGACGCCAACACCGGCGATCCGCTGCTCGGCTGGGACACCGACCAGTTCCCGACGAACTTCTACCTCACCGCCCAGTGCATGCTCTGCATCCTGGGGATGGGGGGATTCACGACCGGCGGCGTGAACTTCGACTCCAAGGTGCGCCGCGAGAGCTTCGAGCCGGTCGACCTCTTCTACGCGCACATCGGCGGGATGGACACGTTCGCCAGGGGCCTCAAGATCGCCCACGCGATCATCGCCGACGGCCGGCTCGCGGCGTTCGTCAAGGAGCGTTACCGGAGCTGGGATAGCGAGCTCGGCCGCCGGATCGAGTCGGGACAGGCGAGCTTCGCCGACCTCGAAGCCTACATCCTCCCCAAGGGAGAGGTCGCGCGGAACGCGAGCGGTCGCCAGGAGATGCTCGAGAACCTCATCAACGAGTTCCTCTGACTCGGATCGGGTCCGTCTCGCACGGACCCGGGAGGATGGACGATCGAGGACCGCGGCCGGCGAAGGACGCCGTCACGCCCGACCTTGCGCCGGTTCGGCGAGGGCGGCGAAGATTCCCTGCATGAAGGCGGGGAGGTCGTCGGGGGTCCGACTGGTGACGAGGTTGCCGTCGCGGACCATCGGGGCGTCTTGCCAGATTCCGCCCGCGTTCTCGACGTCATCGCGGATGGCGAAGAAGCCGGTGACCTTGCGGCCCTTCAGGCACCTGGCGGAGCAGAGCATCCAGGGGCCGTGGCAGATGGCCGCCAGGACCTTCCCCTGTCGGGCGGCCTCGGTCACCAGGTCGACCATCGACTTGTGGCGACGCATGTGGTCGGGGGAGTAGCCCCCCGGGATGACGATGGCGTCGAAGTCGCCCGCCGTGACGTCGCTCGCGGCGGTGTCGGCCTTGGCGGGATAGCCGTGCTTCGAGGCGTAGGTCTCGCCCGCCTTGGGGCCGACGATCCGGACGTTGCACCCCGCCTCCCTCAGGCGCAGGACCGGATACCAGAGTTCGAGGTCCTCGTACATCTTCTCGACGAGGACGGCGATGCGCTTGTCTCGGACGTTGTCCACGGTGGCGTCCCCCTGTACGGAGAATCCTTCGAGCCCGGCCTGAATCGGAGCGGCGGGTTTCCAGGCCGCCCCACGACCCTGACATTATGATGGGGCGGGCGGGATGGGAACCCCGCATCGCGAGATTGCCAGGGCCGTAGGGCCGTCTCTTCATCGAATCCGGAGCCCCTCACCCGCCCTTCGGGCACCCTCTCCCGGCGGGAGAGGGTAGGAGTAGGGCTCAACGTGCCGGGGAGGGCTCGGGGCTGGGTGCGGCGGGAGTGGCGAACTCGACCATCGACTCGGCCAGGCCCTGCTCGGTCGTGTACGGGGGGTCGTAGCCGAGGACGCGCCTGGCCTTGGCGATCGAGTAGTCGAGGTTCAGGCCGAGGAACTTGTACCGGGCCTTGTTGACCAGCGGGGGCTCGGTCGACTTGAGCCGCTTGGCCCTCCGTTCCATCAGGATCGCCAGCGTCCAGGCCAGCCAGAGCGGGATCTTCCGGCGCGGCGGCTCGCGCCCCGCCAGCTCGGCCACCTTCCCCACGAATTGCCGCTTGGTGACGCGGCCGGGGTCGGTCAGGTTGAAGACCTCGCCGACGGCTTCGGGGACCTCGGCCGCGAGGAAGATGCCGTGGACGAGGTTCTTGACGTAGATGCAGTTCAGCACCTGCTCCCCCGACCCGAAGTAGACGAACCGACGCGACCGGAGGGCGTTGACCAGCTTGGGCAGGACCGTCCGGTCGCGGGGGCCGTAGATGAAGCCGGGACGGACGATGGCAAGAGGCAGGCCCCGCTCCGCCACGTAACGCAGGGCCAGCTCCTCGGCCTCGATCTTCGAGCGGGTGTAGCCGTCGAGGGCGTCGGCCGCGGGGGGGGTGGTCTCGTCGGTCCCGTGGTGGTCGCGGGCCTCGTAGACCCCGAGCGAGCTGACGTGGACGAACCGCCCGACCCGGGCGTCCGCGGCGGCGTCGAGCAGGTGGCGGAGGGCCTCGACGTTGAGGAGGCGGAAGTCTTCCAGGGTCCCCCAGTCGCCGACCTTGGCCGCGCAGTTGAAGACCCAGTCGGCCCCGGCCACCCCCCTTCGGAGGGCCTCGGGGTCGGCCAGGTCGCCGACGACCGTCTCGACCCCCCAGCGGTCGAGGAGTCGGGTGTCGCTCGAGGCGCGGACGAGCGCGCGGACGCGATGGCCGCGGGCCAGGGCCTCCTCCACGGCGTGACTGCCGACGAGGCCGGTGGCGCCCGTCACGAAGATCGTCTTGGGGCTGGTGGTCGTCATGGTCCTGGTTCCGCGCTCCGGTTCGATCTGAAGGGGAGGCCCACCGCTTCACGGGCCGCCCCGATCCGACACCGCTGTCGGGGAAAACGTCGGAGGAGGGGAGTCGCCCCCGGGGTCCTCGTGCAGGGCGAGAGGCCCGTGCTCAAGCATACCCGACTCTACGAGTTCTGCCGATTTCGGGCTGGCTTTCGGCCCGGAAGCGCGGGTAGGCTGGAATTTCTCCGTGTCGGGCGTGCCGGTCGAGGCTGGACCTCGCGCACGCCCCGGCGTCGGAATCCGACCGAGACCGGGGGCGAGCCGTGCCGACCCCGTCTCTCCTACTCACTCACGACCGGTAGCCGCGAGAACGGGGTGCGATATCCATGGCCAGCGCATTGAAGACCGAGGAGGTGGCGTCGTTCCGCCGGACATTACTCGACCTCCGGGCCAGGCTTCGCGGCGACCTCGAGCAGATGACCGACGAGGCCCTCCGGCGCGACCAGCCCGAATCGTCGGGCAACCTCTCGAATGTCCCGCTGCACATGGCCGACATCGGCACCGAGAATTACGACCAGGAATTCACCCTGAGCCTGATCGAGAACGAGCAGGGGACCCTCGAGCAGGTGCATGATGCCCTCGGCCGGATCGATGCGGGGACCTTCGGCCGCTGCCAGGAATGCGGCGAGCCGATCGCCAAGCCTCGCCTCCAGGCCCTCCCCTACACGGCCCATTGCATCCAGTGTGCGCGTGCGTTGGAGAGCCGGGGATGACGCGAGCCGACGGTTTCCGTCACTGGGGCCTCTTCTGGGCGATCGCGCTCGGGGGGGCCGCCTTCGACCTGGCCACCAAGCAATTGATCTTCGCGTGGGTCGGCCCGCAGGGATCCCGACTCCCCCTGATCCCCAACATCCTGGAGTTCCACACCAGCCATAATACGGGGGCACTGTGGGGCTTCGCCCGCGGCATGCCTTATAGCAGCCTGGTCTTCGCGGCGCTCTCGATCGTCGCCGCCGTCTTCATCTGCTACTGGCTCCATGCCCGGGGGGCGGCCACCGACCGGTTGCTGACGACGGCACTCGCCCTGATCATGGCCGGGGCCCTGGGCAATTGCTACGACCGGCTGGTATTCGGACATGTCCGCGACTTCGTCCACTTCCACGTCGACCCGATCGGCTTCGACTTCGCGATCTTCAATTTCGCCGACAACATGCTCGTCGCGGGCGCCGTGCTGCTCATGATCCTCGCACTCCGGCCCGAACCGCCCGAACCGCCCGAACACTCCTCCGTCGAGTCCGAGGCGCGTAACGCCTCGACCGAGTCGCTCCACTCGCTGTGAGAGACGATCCGGACCGTCTATCGGCGGGCGGGGCTCCCGCCGATAGACGTCGTGGCAGAGGGTTGTCGCCGGATCGCCTCGGAATCGGCCCGGGACCGCCGGGCGAGACATCCCATCGGATGGGTCGTCCCGGTGCGTGGAGCCCGTCCCTCAGGCGCCATCAACGCCGGGAGACGGGCCCTCCTCCGGAAATTTTGCCCATCGGGGAAAGTCGGAGATCCTTAGGGTTGCCCATCGCCATGCTAGGCGTTACGTTACGGTGACAAATCCCTCACATTCGTCATGCCGCGGGAGGACATCGTGCGTAAAGGCCAGATGGTCACCGATCGCGAACTGGAAATTCTCAAAATTCTCTGGGCACGCGGCGAATCGAGCGTCCGCGAAGTGCAGGAGGATCTCAACAAGACCTCCGGGCCGGTCGCCTATAGCACCGTGCAGACCCTGCTCAACATCATGGAAGACAAGAAGGGGCTGGTCCGCCACGTCGTGCAGGGGAGGACCTTCATCTACATCCCCAAGAAGTCGTCGGACCGCACGATCCGGGAATTGACCAAGCGGTTCGTCGACCGCGTCTTCGACGGCGCGCTGGACCGCGTGATGGTGGCGCTCCTCGACTCGAAGTCGCCGACCCCGGACGAATTCGACCGGCTCCGCGCCATGATCGACGAGGCGCAACGTCAGAGCACCGAGAAGGCCGCCCCCGCGGAGGATCGCACAACCGCCGACGCCTGACGCCGCGATTCCCGCTCCGGAGAGGCCCTCGCCATGTCGGGCTGGATCGATCGCCTGGGAGTGCTGGTGCTCGACGCGAGCCTGGGTGCGACCCTGCTGATCGCCTCGATCGCGCTGGCGATGGTCGGATGCCGGCAGCCGTCGCGGCGCGTCGGCCTCGCCCGCGCGGCGATCATCGGCGCCCTGGCCCTTTTCCCCCTGGCCGCCCTCTCGCCGCTGCCCCGCCTCGACGTCATCCGCACCCTCCGAGGTTTCGGCCTGAACACGCACCCGATCCTGCCGCATCTCGGCCTGGGCCGGGCCTCACCGCCCCGTCGCGAGACCCCGGGGGTCCGTGGAGCTGGATTCTCGCCGTAAGCCCCTCACCTCGACTTCTGACGGTGCTGTACCTGGCGGGCGTCGGGGTCGGGCTGGCGTGGTTGATCCTGGGATGGTGGGGCCTGGGATGGTTGACCAGGCGTTCGACCGAACCTTCGCCCGCCGCGCTCGAGCTCTACCATTCGTTGCCCATCGCGAGCCGGCACAGGCGCCCCGGGCTTCGGGTCGCCGCCAGGGTCCGCGGTCCGGTCCTGATCGGGTTAACCCGGCAGACGATCCTCATCCCTCCCCACCTGGACCGTCCCGAAGCCTCGGAGTCGCTCCGGATGGCGCTGCTCCATGAACTGGCCCACATGGAGGAATCGGACCCGTGGTTCGGCCTGGCCGGGGGGCTCGCGGGGGCCTTCTGGTTCTTCCTGCCCCCCCTCTGGTGGGTCCTCGCCCGGATGCGGCTCGATCATGAGTTCCTGGCCGACCACCGCGCGGCCTCGGGGTTCGGGTCGTCGGGGAGGTACGCCGCGTCATTGCTCGAGCTCTCGCCGCCCCGTCGCGAGGTTCCCACGCCGACGAGTCTCGCCCCGGTGCCCGCCAAAGGTCCGGTCTCGGCCCTCTTCCAGCGGCTCCTGATGCTCGTCCGATGCCCCTTCCCGGTCGAGACGCGTCCACCTCGGTGGTGGCGCTGGTCGTTGCCGATGGGAGTCGCCCTGGCCACGCTGGCGGCCTCGAGCCTCTCGCACCGGGGGGTCGAGGCCGCCCCTCCGCCCGGCGAGGTTCGACTCCTCACCCCTCCCGGCCCGCATTCGTTCCGGATGGCACGACTGGAGCTTCCCGCCTCCCCGGGCGGCCCCGACGGTCGTGCCCACGCGTTCCACCTGCCGATCCGGTTGCCCGACGACTTCGAGCTGACCCTGGAGGTCTGGGGAAATCCCGACATGCTCTCCCGGATGCGCGTGGCGGGTCACCTCCTGGGCACGACCCAGGCCCTCGCAAGCGACCCGACCGCCCCGGAGGCGTGGCACCTCCTCCGCATGCGCCGGGACGAGTGCTGCCTTCACGTCTGGATCGATGGCCAGATTTCGACCGCCGTTCCCCAACCGCAACTCGCAACGCCCTGGCTCGCGGTCGAACCCGTCCCCGACCTCCCCCTCCAGGTGAAGAACCTCACCCTGGTCTGGCCGGGTCGATTCGTAGTCAAGGTCACCATGTGCCATTTTGGCAGCAAGGATGGCCGACTGGACGCTCTGCCGTTTTGGCATCTCCTCGGCGTGT
The DNA here is from genome assembly GCA_963781135.1 of uncultured Actinomycetota bacterium. Lineage (GTDB taxonomy): Bacteria > Actinomycetota > Actinomycetes > Actinomycetales > Microbacteriaceae > Microbacterium. The sequence goes on from CAWADY010000009.1 coordinate 542,355, forward strand.
TGCGACCGGCGAACGGCAATCCCGCTCCAAGAAAACTGATCTCGAGTAAATCGGTGAACAGGTAATGGCTTGCGTGATGATGACGAGCGAACATCACGGTCCTACAATTGCGTTTGGCACAATCTCTGCATATCTTACAAACGCCGTCTTCCCCAACCCGTGATTTTGGGAGGCGTTTTATGAGTGGAATGAACTGGCATCGACGATGGGATCCGTTTCGCGACTTGCAGCGGGAGATGGGCCGACTCTTCGAGACGCTCGAGCCGTTTCAACCCTGGCTCGTCACCCGGCAGTTCCCCGCCGTCAACCTCTACGATGCGAGCGACCGTTACGTGCTGACGGCCCAGCTCCCGGGGATGGCATCCGAGGACCTCGAGCTGTCGATCACCGGCGAGACCCTGACCGTCCGCGGCGAGCGGAAGCGGCCCGAAGGGGTCTCCGACGATAGTTATCGGCGCCAGGAGCGCCAGACCGGCCGGTGGACGCGGACCGTGACCTTGCCCGACCGGGTGGATAGCGCGTTGGTGACGGCCGGTTTCTCCCACGGCATCTTGACCGTCACGCTGCCCAAGGCCGAGAGTGCCAAGCCCAGGCAGATCACCGTGTCCGCCTCGCCCTCCGCGCCATCGGAGACCCATTCGCAGGGGAGCTATCAATCATGAGCAGGGAGAATCAACGCATTCCGGTCATGGTGGGACGGCCCCAGCCCCAGACCCGCGCCGCCGAGGCGCGTCCGGAGCCCGCCGCGGAAGGGACGACCGAGCCCCAGAATTTCCAGACCCCCCTGATCGACATCCATGAGGGCCCCGACGGCCTGGTCCTCGAGGCCGACCTGCCGGGCGCGACCGAGGAGGGGGTCGTCATCCAGTTGGAGGAGAACGTCCTGACCCTGCACGCGCACGTGCCGTCGCCCGCTCCCGAAGGGGCGCGCGTGGTCCATGAGGAGTACCGCGTGGCCGACTTCCACCGCTCGTTCATCCTGAGCGACGAGGTCGAGCGATCCCGGATCGCGGCCGAGCTGAAGAACGGCGTCCTCCGTCTCACGCTGCCCAAGGCCGAGCGCGCCAAGACGCGTCGGATCGAGATCAAGTCCTGAACCGGGCCCTGACAGGTCCCCGGGGCGGATGCAGGGCGTGACGAGCGTGTCGCGAATCGTCGCAACCCGCGGCGCGGGCACCATCGCCCCGACCGGACATCCGGCGCTCGCCCCGGGGCGTCTCCTCGGCAGCATGACGATCCCTCATCTCCATCTCTTTTCCGAGAGCCCACCCATGAACCGACCAAGCTCGTGGCGGCGTGAACTTTCGACCCCCTTGCACGCGCTCCAGGGTGAGTTGAACCGACTCTTCGAGGAATACTGGACCCCGACCGGCCTGGGCGCGGCCGCCTCGGCCCCGATGGACCTGGTCCCCTCGGCGTGGAATCCGAGGGTCGACGTCTACGAGACCCACGAAGGATTCGTCCTCCTGGCCGACCTTCCCGGCGTCGAGCCGTCGTCGATCGACCTGTCGGTGACGGGCAACGTCCTGACCTTGCGAGGCGAGAAGGCGACGGGCGAGCTCCCCGAAGGGCACGCCCAGGCGCGCGAACGCGAGTCGGGCACGTTTCACCGCCAGCTCACCCTGTCGAGCGAGGTCAACTTCGACGCGGTCCAGGCCGAGACCCGCAACGGCGTCTTGAAGGTCTCCTTGCCCAAGCAGGAGGCCGCCAAGCCTCGGACCATCCCGATCGTCCCTTCATGAGTTCCGCACCTCCCCGATCGGCCCGCTCGACCTGACCGACTTGTGTGGTAAATTGGAGGGACGACACAGAGTCCCACGACCGATCGGAGAGCCGCGGCCCATGGAAATCAACAAGGTCCTCTGTTACGCGGCGATCGTCATCGCCGGTCTGGTAACATTGATCTTCCTGCTCGACGCGACGCTGGGACTCCTGGGCCGGATCAGCCTGGTCCTCGACATCCTGTTCATCATCGCAGGCGCCTTCGTCCTCTGGCAAGGGCTGGAGACCGCGCGAGCTGTGAGCCGAGCCCACCCGCCACGGGTGGTCCGCCCGGCCTCCGGCCTCGCCGGCTCGAACGGTACGATCGTTCGAGCCCGGGTCCGGACCGCCCTGACATCCGACGCTCATCGGGGCGGATGAGAGACTCGACCTGCGACCATCGCAACCCTTCGGAGTCAGGCGGGACGAAGGGACGAGCCCATCGCTCTCGTCCGGGGCACCCTCGCGATCGAGGGCGACACGCTCGACGATCGCCGCGACCAGGCCGTCCCAGGTGTAAGTCCTGGCCTCGGCGGCGATCGGCCAGCCCAGCCGCTCGGCCGTCGCGGAGGTGACGGGGCTGAGGCTTGCCAGGCGGATGGATCGGCCGATGCGCCGACTCGCCTCCTCGGGGAGGAGGGCGTGGAGCCGCTCGGTGATCGCCGAGCTGGTCAGCGTGATCCAGTCGACGCTCCCCTCGGCGATCCGGCCGAGCACGACCGGGTCGATCGCCCCGGCGTCGAGGTTGCGATAGACGGCGACCTGCTCGACCTGGGCGACACGCTGCAGCTCGTCCTTGAGCACGGTCCGGCCGCGATCGGCGCGGGCGAGCAGGACGCGACGGCCGGCGACATGGGGAGCGAGCGCCTCGGCGAGCGCCTCGGAGCGGAACGAGTCGGGGACGAGGTCGGCTTTCAGGTGATAGCGGCCCAGCGCCTCGGCGGTCGCCGGGCCGATGGCGGCGAGCTTCAGGTGCCCCAGGGCGCGGAGGTCGAGGCCCCTCGACTCCAGGCGGTCGAGGAAGTGGCGTACCCCGTTGCCCGAGGTGAAGACGAGCCAGTCGAACGAGCGGAGCCGCGCGATGGCCGCGTCGATCGGCCCGAAGTCGCCGGGAGGCTCGATCGTCACGGTCGGGGCGGCCAGGGCCTCGGCACCGAGCGCCTCGAGTGTCGCCGAGGCGAGGTCCGACTCCCCGGCCGGCCGGGTCACGACGATCCGCTGAGCGAACAGGGGCAGCCCCTCGAACCAGTTGAGCGCCGCTCGGCGCGCCACGACCTCGCCGATGATCACGAGCGCGGGGGGGCCGAACCCTCCTTCGATCGCACGCGCGGCGAGGTCTGCGAGCGTGGCGACGAGCGTCCGCTGCGTCGCCAGGGTGCCCGACTGCACCAGCGCGGCCGGGGTCGCGGCGGGTTTCCCCAGTCGGATCAGCGTCCGGCAGAGGCGTTCCAGCCGGGTCACCCCCATGTAGATGACCAGAGTCCCCGGGAATCGGGCCAGCGCCTCCCAGTCGAGGGGCGAAGGCGACGCGGGAGATTCGGGGTCGTCGTGGCCGGTCACGAACGCCACGGCCGAGGCCGCGTCGCGGTGCGTGATCGGGATGCCCGCATACGTCGAGACCCCGACCCCCGCGGTCACCCCCGGCACGACCTGCACCGGGATCCCCGAGGCGTGCAGGTGCTCGGCCTCCTCGGCCCCACGGCCGAAGACGAACGGGTCGCCCCCCTTGAGCCGGACCACCCGGCGCCCTTCGCGTGCGTGCTCGACCAGCAGGGCATTGATCTCCGCTTGCGACATGGTGCAGTGCCCGACCGACTTGCCCGCGCAGACCCGGAGGGCGGAGACGGGGGCCAGGTCGAGCAGGCGAGGGCTCGCCAGGTGGTCGTACACCACCACGTCGGCCCTCGCCAGGACCTCGGCGCCTCGTCGGGTCAGCAGGCCGGGATCGCCCGGCCCTGCCCCGACCAGATAGACGATCCCCCCCGTCCTCCCCATCCGTCGCTCGCCCCCCGATCTGAGAGCCGAGGATCAACCGGCAAGGCTCGCCTTCGCCTCGCTCCGGCTCACGAGCATGATGCCCAGCTCGTACAGCAAGATCATCGGCCCGGCCAGCATGAGCTGGCTGAACGGGTCCTGCCCCGGCGTCAGCACCGCGCCCGCGATCACGATGATCAGGATGGCGAATTTCCGCTTCGCGCGGTAGTCGGCGGCGGTGAAGACCCCGATCAAGGTCAGGAAGAGCATGATCAGCGGCGTCTGGAAGCAGATCCCGAAGACCAGCGGCAGGATCGTCGCGAAGCTCATCCAGTCGCTCAGCCGCAAGGTCGGCTCGATGCCCAGCCAGACGTTGAACTCCAGCAGGAAGCTCAACGTGATGGGAAGGACCCCGAAGAAGCAGAGGAAGACGCCCGAGAGGAAGAGGCCGAGCGACAGGGGGAGGAACTTCGTCACGTAATGCCGCTCGTGGCGATACAGCCCGGCGGCGACGAAGGCCCAGGCCTGGTAGAAGACCCAGGGGCTGGCGATGACCAGCCCGGTGACCAGGCAGACCATGAAGAAGATGGTCATCGTCTCCAGCGGGGCCAGCGAGATCAGCGGCTTCCTCTCCTCGGCCGTCTCGTTGTTCACGATGAAAATCCCCGACTCCTCGTATCTGAGCGGGAGCTTCAGGCTCTTCCCCTTCATCTGCTCCGGCCTCGGCAGGTCGAGGCCCGGTGCGATCTGCCGGAGCTGCGTCAGGAAGGCGTCGGCGGGGATGAAGGCCGTGACGGGCGAGGTGACGGCCCCCGTCTTGGCGGCCTCGGCGGAGCGGACCTTGGCTCGCTCCGCATAGAACTCCGTCAGGGCCCCCTGGGCCGGCTCTTCCATCTTGACCATCACCCGCTTCCCCAGGTTCAGGGGGGGGACGAAGGTGATGAGCACCCCGACCATCAGGCCGGCCAGGCCGAGGATGAGCCGGGCTCGCAGTTCTTCGATGTGGTCGCCGAAGCTCATGGCGACCATCGTCTGTTCTTCGGCGAAGAGGTCACGGTCGGTAGGCATGGAAGTGGACCAACCCTGGAGGGCGAGGCGTGCGCCGATGATGGATCGGGCGGGAGGGAGGAGACGCGAGGTGCGACGGCCAGTCCCGAGGCCGAGACCCCTTTACGTGCGGCGCCGCCGAGGGCCTCGCGGGGACGGCCATTCGGGCGGGGGCGTTCCTGGTCCTCGTACTGTACCACACGCCTCGCGGGCAATTCCAGGCGGGCTCTCGGCGGTTTCCGAGATCGGGCAGGAGTTCTTCCCGCGGCGCGGAGTGTGCCCGTGTAACGGCCGGGAAGTCGCCGGGTTGCGAGAGGTCGTTCGGGGAGAGGATGCGGGACGAGACGGGGTGCTCTGCGGGCGACAGGGTCGGAGACGATCGGGGAAGAGAACTGGGCTAGCTCCTTCCCGGATCGTCTCATGGGGCATGTGTTCACTCCGTGATGGAGATGTAGGGGAACTAACTGGTCATCCCGGTCCCTGTCGACGACGTGTTGGCGATGCCGTTCAAGAAATTGTTCAGCGACCTGAAGAGTGACGTGCGGATCTGGTCATTGGTCGGCCTCGGCAAGGCATCGCCCGAGAGCCGCCGCGGGAAACGCACCGTGGTATTCGAGTTATAGGCGAAACCGCCGGCGTTGAGCCTCGCCGTGAGCGTATAGGTATACCGATTCACTCGCCTGACCCTCACCTGCAGATTCTCCGAGTTGATCCCGGAGGGCAGGAGAGCGTTCGGTTGCGTGTCGAGGATCTGCCGGGCCGCGAGGATATGCACGGCCGTCGTGGCGACATCGGTGCGGGCATATTCGCGCAGATTCGGGTTCTGCGTGGTGGCGGCCTCCTGGCTGTCGGCCTGCATCGTCATCTGGTGCATGGGGACCTGGACGGCCAGATAGGCCGGATCGTAGGCCCCGGTGTTGGCCGTCACCAGCAGGGCCCTGGCGGCCGCCGCAGCATCCGGCGTCAACGTCGGCGACAGGCTCACCCCGTTGGCGTTGGCAAGTTGCAGGATCAGGTTCTCGGACATGGTGTGGTCGAACAGCAGCTTCGTGGCATACTGCTGCACGTCGGGATTGGTGCTCGTCAGCTGGGCGATCTGGGAAGTCAGGATCTCGAAATTGTTGGACGAATGGACGAACTGCAGGTAATTGACGTCGCTGGTGGAGACCGTCGTGGGGTTCGTCGGTGTCGGGGCCGCCCCGGTACCGATCCCCGAGCGACGCGGTTGATCAGGTTTTGCGCCGCCGTCAGATGGGCCTGGTCGGTGGCGAGCCCCTCCTGCGCGAAGTTCCGCACGTCGGTGTCCGTGCTGGTCGTGGCCAGTCGGGTGTCGTTGGTGACGGCCGTCGTGTTGATCTGCACCATCGTCGTGAGGACGGTCTGGTCGAAGTTCGGCGTGTTCAGCGCCGCCAGGACCTGGCGGGCGATGGCCGCGTCCTGCGCGAGGAGGTCGGGAGGCAAGACGACGTTCTTGTTCTTGGCCAGCAAGTGCCCCTGCAGTTCGGCCGCCATGTCGTCGAGGATGACCTGGCTGGCGTACTGCTGGACTTCGGGGCGGGTGGCGCTCAACTGGCCGAGTCGGGCCACGAACATCTCGAGGTTCTTGGCGGACGCATCCGTTTGCAGCAACTGGGCCTCGGCGGCCGGCAAGAAATTGTGTGTGTAGGTCAGGGCGCTCGGCGGGATGGTCCCCGTCCCGGTCGCGAGCAGTTGCTTGCACTCGAGGCGATCGAAATTCAGACTTCGCCGGGCATTCGTCCGTTTCATGAGAGGCTCCGCGGATTGGAGGAGAACTCGTAAACGTCGCCCGACATTCCGTCGTCTGGGCGGACTTTGACGAGTGCAGTGATTGGGCGGGCCGCGTGTCCTACAAATTTTGTGCCAGCGGAGAGGAACCGGGTCTGGACCGTGGGACGGCCCAGGCGGCGAAGCCGTGGGAAGACGAGGAGTAAGACCAGGTCGAACCGACGAGGCGTGCGCCGGTGCTCGGCAGTCTGGTCGCCGCACAGGCTCCGAGGGCCTGTGGATGGCGCCACTGAAACCGCATACGAACACGGTGTCAGACCAATCCCGAGCGTGCATAAACACAGCCGTCGGTCGTTCTTCCCGAGCGTATCGACCGCGCCGGCCAGTCGGAGGCAATAGGCGACGCGCTGGGCGAACGCGGCCGGTCGGCCGAGCCGCTCGGCGAGGTTTCGGGTCGTGAAGCGCTCGGGCCATTCGCCGGGGAGCAACGCCCAGAGGTCGCCCGCCTCGCGGAGTGAGACCGTCGTCACGACCTCTCGCAGGCGACGATCGGCCACCGCATATCCCGGCCATCGCCGGCGCGATGCGCACCTCGTCGATCTCGACGGCCAGAACATCGATCCGCAAATTGGCGTGCGGGAAGAGCGAGGCGAGGCCGACCAGGTCATCGAACACGTCGATCAACGCGCCCCGCTTGGGGCTGAAACGTGCCGAGAGGTCGGGCCCGTCACGCCGGGCACGTCGGACCACCCTGCGTCCGATCACGACCGGCTTGACCACCCGGACCTGGTGCTCGGCGAGGAGCCCTTTGAGCTTCGTCCGGAGCGCACCGAGGCCCTTCGACTGCACTTCGACCAGGACGCCGTCGGGGCCGATCGCATCGACGCGATACCGCCCCACGGCGACCTCGGAACGTCCACCCGACTCGGGGCCGAATCGCGCCTTGAGCTGGCGATGCAGCGTCATCTCCACGACGGCACGTCTCCTCGCACCGGGTTCAACGTCCTAGCGGCGGCAAGGGCTCGACGCCCAGGTCGCGGATCGTGACGAGCGCCCGGAAGTCGAGCCCGTGCGCCGCGAAGGCTTCGGCGGCACCTTCGAGGCGGTCGAGCACGACCACGACGCGTGCCACCCGGCAACCGAGGGATTCGACCGCGGCGACCGCCTGGAGCGATGAGCCTCCCGTCGTCGCCACGTCGTCGACGATGACGACCCGGGAACCGGGCTGGAGCGGCCCTTCGACGAGCTGGCCGGTCCCGTGCGCCTTGGCCTCCTTGCGCACCAGGAACCCCCTCCAATCATGCAGGCCACGGGCCCCCGCCACGGCCAGGGCCGCCCCCACGATCGGGTCGGCACCCAGGGTCAGTCCCCCCAGGGCGGAGACGTCGGGGAGGTCGGCCAGCAGGTCCAGCACCCCCGCTCCGATCAACGCGGCCCCCTCGGCCGAGAGCGTCACCCGGCGGCCGTCGACGTAGTAGTGCGAAGACCTCCCGCTCGCGAGCGTGAACGTCCCCGTCTTCAATGCGTCCCGCTGGAGCAGCGCGATCAGACGCCCTCGATCGAAGCCTCCCATGCCCGATCCCGTTCCTTTCCGCTCGCCGACGATCTCTCGAACGCCCCGACACCCTACCAGACTCCGACGGCCATGATCCAGGGATCATCCCCGGCCTCCTCCTGATGCGCACGGGAATTGCTAGGCCGATGGGCCACCCCGAGCCAGGCCGCGGCCGCCCACGACATTCAGATGCTTCCCCCTGACCTGCGTCCCGCCGAGAGCCTGTTTGCGGAGCCCACCTGCGAGGGATTGTCAAGGTTTTCTGGAAATTCTTTGGTCAGCTCCTTCCCCCGGCTGCCAGACGCTCGTACAATAAATACGTCCAAAACGTTCGACGCTCCGGGAAAGACGTTCATGACGATGGACGATAGGCTCTTGAGGACCCGGCAGGTGGCGGATGCACTCGGCGTCAGTCCCAGCACCATCAAGCGCTGGGTCGACCTCGGGATTTTGCGGGCCTCGCGGACGGTGGGTAAGCATCGCCTGATCGCTTCTTCGGAGACATTGCGGTTTGCCCGGCAGCGGGGGATGCCGCATGTCGGGCTGGAGGGAATCGAAGCGGTCGCGGGCCCGCCGGGAGCGATCGATGACGGGCTGAGAGAGGCCCTGGAGGGGGCCCTTTGCGAGGGGAGGGCGGTCGAGGCGACGGCCTTGATCCGCTCGTTCTATGAGTCGGGGCAGGGGGCGACGGCCCTGGGCGATCTGCTGATCCGACCGGTCATGGAGCAGATCGGTCACGGCTGGATGGTCGGGCGGATCGACGTGTATCAGGAGCATCACGCCACCCAGATCGTGACGGCGGCGCTGACCGACCTGATCGCCCGGGCTCCCCGCCCCCCGGACGGGCCCCGCGTCCCGCTGGCGCTCGGCGCGGCGGCGGAAGGGGACATGTCATCGCTGCCGGTCCTGCTGGGCGAGCTGGTCCTCCGCGAGCTCGGCTGGCGGGTCCACAACCTGGGACCACACCTTCCGTTGCGGTCGCTGGCCAATGCGGTGTGCGACCATCGGCCCAGGCTGGTCTTCCTGACCGTCAATCACATGACCGATGTCCCTCGCTTCCTGAGGGAGTATCGGTCGTTCTACGAGGTCGCCGCGGCGAACCGCGCCGCCGTCATCCTGGGAGGGAGGGCCGTCGGGCCCGAGCTCCGCGCCGAGCTGGTCTTCGCCAGCTTCGGCGATCGGATGGCGCATCTCTCGGAGTTCGCAAAGCGGCTGCTCGGTGCGGCCGACGCGGTCAGTTCACCCGGAAGAGCCCACCCTTAGGGATGCCATACGGAAGAGGAAGGATGGCCATGCGCACCATTCGACAGTCGGGCGGAGCCGAGGAGATTCCGGTCCTGGACGATGCCGACACCCGGGTCCTGGGTGCGGGCGAAGAGCGCGAGCTGCTCCGGGACCTCGCCGCGTGCAAGCAGAAGCTCGCCACGGCACTCGCACAGCTCGACGGGGTCGACCTGCCCCGGGGGGCCGACGACCCGCAGGCCCTGGCCCACTTCATCGCCTCCGGCCGCGCGAATGACGGCGTGGCCCAGGCTCGCCTCGGCGCCGTCTTCCATCGCTATTCCGAGCTCCGGGGCAAGCTCGCGCTGGCCAATATGCGGCTGGTGGCGCATGTGGCCAAGAGGTTCCGAGACCGCGGCGTGGCCTATTCCGACCTGATCCAGGAAGGCTTCTGCGGGCTCCTGGAGGCCATCGACCGCTTCGACCTCACGCACGAGACCAAGCTGGCCACCTATGCCACCTGGTGGATCCGCCAGGCGATGCAACGTTCCGTCGCCTCGGGAGCTTACCCCGTCCGCCTCAGCCCCAGGCATCTCCGCCAGCTGGCCCAGAGCCAGGAGGAGGCCGAACGGGCCGGAGGGCGCGGGGGAAGCGTCCGGGCTCGGAATCGCTCGGCGGATCCCCCGAGATGATCCGGCGCATCCAGGCGGCCACGCGGCCGACCGTCTCGCTCGACGCGACGCTCGAGACCTCCTCGAACTTCAACCTGCTCCAGATCATGAGCGACCCCGAGGCGAATCGGACCGGCGAGGTCGATATGGACGAGACCGTCGGCCGACTGATGGAGGAGCTCCGACCTCGCGAGCAACAAGTCCTCTCGCTCCGATTCGGCCTGAGCGGTGAGCCCCGGCTCTCGCTCAGTCAAGTGGGCAAGGTCCTCGAAGTCTCCAAGGAACGCGTCCGGCAGATTCAAGACCGTGCGCTGGAGAAGCTCCGCGCCATCGTCAAGGACGACCCGCTCCCCGACGCCTTGATGTCGGGGGCATGAGCCGACCTGGTGGAGCCCCGGGTCACCGTCGAATGTGACCTGGTAAGCGCCGACGGACAGGGGGAGTATCCGCGGCCGAGCAATGCCGTCGAACCCCGGCCCGTCCCACTGATCGCACGGGAAAAGGGCCGGCGTTCGTCGGAATCCGACGGTCCCGCCCTGGTTGCGTGTTCGTGAATGGATCAGGCGTCCGGTCGCCGTGAGTCCCCATGAACTTCGCGGCAACCGGGCCCGGACCCGAAGGGCTCATCGGCTTCGTGTCGGTTCCGCGGAGGTGTCTTCGGTCCGGCGGATCCAGGCGATCGTGGGGGAGTGTCGGGTCCCATTCGTGGCGGGCTCGCGGGCCGGCGTGAATGGGCCCGACGACGGCCCTCCGCCGGTCGGATATGGGTCGAAGGACATGCTGGAGCCGGGCGTGCCGATCGGGGGGAAGGTTGGGCCGCCCTCGGGGTAGAGGCGGTGGAGTTGATGGAGTGCCGCCCGGGCCCCCTCGGCATTCCCTTGCCCCAGCAGGACCAGGGCCCGTCCGGTCCAGATCGCGGGGTCGCGGGGCTGGAGGTGGGCGGCCGTGTCGAAGCAGGCCAGGGCCTCCTCGGGCCGGTTCAAGGCGTGCAGGGCGAGTCCTCTGTTGATGAGGGCCGGGACGCTCTTGGGGTTGAGATGGAGGGCCAGGTCGGCGTATTCGATCGCCTCCCTCGGCCGGCCGAGATCTCCCAGGACCGCCGCGAGGTTGAACCAGGCCGGCACGTAGTCGGGCTTGACCCGGATCGCCTCCTCGTAGCTCTCGCGCTCCTCGTCGTGGCGGCCGAGCGTCCCCAGCGCGACACCACGGCTGGTCAGCTCCCAGGCATCGTACTCCACCTCGGTCGGCGAGGCGACCTTCTCCCGTGCCACCCACCAGAGGGCCCTGGCCAGTTCGAAGCGGAGCTCGGCAAACGAGGCGAATCGCCGGGCCGGGTCCTTCTCCAGGCAGCGCCGGACGATCTTGTCGATGGCCTTCGCGAACCGGGCGTACCGCTTCGGGATGTAGGGGACGAGCGAAGGGGGGATGGTGTGGGCGTGCTGGCGTGCGACCTTCGCGACGGTGTCTCCCTGGAAGGGCGGCCGGCTCGCGATCATCTCGTACAGGACGACGCCGAACGAGTAGAGGTCCGCCAGGGAGTTGACGTCCTTGGCGTTGCGGAACTGCTCGGGGGCCATGTAGATCACCGTCCCGAGGATCGCGCCCACCTCGGTGACGCCGCGGTCGGTCGTCCCCACGCTGGAAGAGGGCAGGTCGACCGTCTCGGGCGACAGGTCGACCGTCTCGGCCGTCAGGCCGATCGTCGAAGCCGTCGGCGGGTCGCTCCGATCGGGGGGCGATGCCGACGTCGCTTCCCGCGTCGCGTCGATGCCCAGTTCTTCCTGGGCGAGGGCCCAGGGATCGAGGGGCGGTTCATCGACCTCGGCGGAGCTCGTCTCGTCGATGGCCGTCTCGCCGTCGGCCTGATCCGTCCAATCGGACCACGTCCCGGCCTGGGTCGGGGCCTCCTCGCCGACCACGGGGATGGGGCCGCACTCGTCCTGGTCGCGGATTTTCTCGTCGCGGACCTTGGCCAGTCCGAAGTCGGTGATCTTGAGCGTCCCCCCTTCGGTGATCAGGAGATTCTCGGGCTTGATGTCGCGGTGACAGTACAGCCCTTTGCGCAAGGCGTGTTCCATCCCGAGGCAGAACTGGATGCCGAACCGGAGCGCCTGCGGCAGGCTCAACCGCGAGGTGCCGAGCCAGCGCCTGAGGTCGCCCCCGGTCACCAGCTCCAGCACGACGAACGGCGTGCCCGCGATCACCTGGACGGAGTAGGCCCGCACGATATTGGGGTGGCGGTCGAGCTTGATCCACGTCTCGATCTCGGTGACGAACCGCGCGACCTGCCTGGTGTCGAGCAGGAACTCGTCGAGGAGCGTCTTGAGCGCCAGGACGCGGTGGCCGAACTGACCCTCGTGGTCGTAGACGATGAAGACGACACCCATGCCCCCTTTGCGGACGTCGAAGACCTCGTACCGATTGTCGATCCAGTCTCCCACGCGTATCCGCCGCTTCGCCGACATGATTCGCGCTCCCGACTTCGTCAGAACCGGAGACTCCGTCCGTCGACGGCCCGACCGGCCCGGTGCTCTGCCTCCGGGTCGGCGGGCTCACCTCCCGGTCATCCTCCCGGGTCGCGTCAATCCCAGGGCTCGGAGACGGCTTCGGACCGATCGTCGTGGCTCCCGATGACGCGGTCGAGCCCGAGGGCGGAGACCATGCGTCTGGCGTCGTCGGAGGGCGAGCAAAGCCTCAGCTCACCCCCGGCCTCCCTCCAGCGATGGGCCAGGGTCAGCAGGAGGGGATACGCCGCGACGGGCAGCGAATCGACGCCGGCAAGGTCGAGGATCGCCCGCCGATAGTTCGGGTTCGCCGCCAGGCCGAACAGGGCGCGGCGGAGCTCCCCGATCCCCTCCTCGTTCAGATGGCCCCGGCTCAGGCCGACGCAGAGCACCCGGTGGACCTCGTCGAATTCCCAATCGAGGTATTTCAGGGGCGCCCCGCCCGGGGCCGCGGGGCGGGGCGCCGGTCCGAGGGTCGCCGACCGACCGGCATGGCTCAGGGCCGAGAGGAGGAGGGTCCGGCTGTTCGGGTCCACTTCTGGCTCCATCTCCGAGGGGGCGAGCCAGCTCTGGAGGGAGGATTCGACCCCCGGGACCTTGGGGGCGATCCGGACGACGAAGATCAATTGTCCCACCTGCAAACGGTCGCCATCGACCAGCGGCACCTCCTCGCCGGCGTGGAGGCAGTGGTCATTGACGAGCGTGCCGTTGGTGCTGCCGAGGTCGCCGACGACGACCTGGTCTTCGCGGAGGAAGATGGCACTATGCCGGCCGCTGGCCGCCGGGTTCTTGGGACGGAGCTGACAGCCCGGATCGCGGCCGATGACGAACGGGCTCACCTTGACGGGCACGACCGCCCCCAGGGGGCGGCCCTCGACGACGACGAGGTCGACATCCATCGGAAGACTCCGAGGCTGATATCCGCTCGCCCTCCGGGGGGCACCCGCAGGGGGATTGATGCATGGTCCCGGGCAACAGGGGGAAGGACGCTCGCAACGTCCCGTGTGTCCTCTCTTTTATGATCGCCCGATTTGCTCACCGGGCAAGACATCCCTCTGCCAGATGTCCTTTTTCATCCGTCCGGGGATCGCCGGCGACTTCGGAAGACGAGGCGCCCGGATTCCGAGACCGGGCCGCCGAGCGCCGCTCGCACGGCATTCATGATCCCGACGATCCGTCCCGGGACCCGGGCTCAGGAGTATTCGTAGGGGCAAATGTTTTATTTGGCAAGTCGTCAGCGAGCTCGGACGATCGAAATTGGCCCGGATCCTCGAATCTGAGAGCGACCGATGCCGAGGCGAGGGTTGGCATGCCCGGGGGCCGTACGCGAACGCCCCTCCTCCGGGCCATGGAGCGTGGACGGCGATCATCCTCCCCGTCGCCGCCGCGCCGCCGGGGGAATTTCGGCTTCCTGGGTGGACATCCACTTCGCACGGGCGTTACAAAGGGGGCCGCAAGGCCCGCCGACTGCCCGACTAACCCGCGAGGGATCGCCGTTAATGAGCCAGGAGCCGCTCTATCCGCTCCGCTTCGAGCCGATCCTCAAGGAGCTGATCTGGGGGGGGAGACGGCTGGAGACCGTGCTCCACAAGTCCCTCGGATCGGGGACGACCTACGCCGAGAGCTGGGAGGTCGCGGACCATCGCGACGACGTCAGCCGGGTGGCCGACGGGCCGCTGGCCGGGGCTTCGTTGCGCGACCTCGTGCGGGAGCGTGGCGAGGAGCTCCTGGGGCCGGCGCTCGGGGAGCGCGATCAATTCCCGCTCCTGGTCAAATTCCTCGACGCGCATCAGGTCCTCTCCGTGCAGGTCCACCCCGACGACACGCTCGGTCGCCGATTGGTCGACGACAACGGCAAGACCGAGGCCTGGGTGGTCGTCCACGCCGAGCCCGGGGCCCTGATCTACGCCGGCCTGCGACCCGGGGTCACGCGAGACGATTTCGCCGCCGCGTGCGGGACGGGGGAGTTCGAGCCGCTCCTGCACCGCTTCGAGCCGAACGCGGGCGACTGCATCCTGATCCCGGCGGGGACGGTCCACGCGATCGGCGCGGGGGTGGTCCTGGCCGAGATCCAGCAGATGTCCGACGCCACCTTCCGGATCCACGACTGGGGCCGGCTCGGGGGCGACGGCAAGCCCCGCCCGCTCCACCTCGCCGAGGCGCTCGAGTCGACCGACTTCCAGGCCGGCCCCGTCGGCCCCCTCGCCACCCAGCCCGAGCCGATCGCCGGTGGGGTCCGCGAACGACTGGCGCAATGCCCCTACTTCGCCCTGGGACGGCTCCGCCTGACCGGCCCCTCGACCGTGGGGGCTCCCGAGCGGTTCACGATCGTACTCGGGCTGGGAGGTTCGGCCGAGATCGTGAGCGGAGGGGCCCGCACCCCGCTCGAGTTCGGTCAGACCCTGCTCCTCCCCGCATCGCTCGGCGTTTGCGAGGTCGTCCCCCGGGGTGAGGCGGTGGTCCTGACGTGCGTGGTTCCGTGAGCTTCCCGGGGCGCGGGCCTCGCCGATCAGAGGTCGACCGAGTCTCCAAGGAGGGGCGCATGTCCGTCGAACCGTTCGATCCGAACACGATTTCTTACGTCCGGCTCTTCCCATGGGTCCGCCTCTTCCGCGCGGTCGGACTGGCGCTCGACTCGAAGAAGCTACTCCTCGCGACGCTCGGCATGGTCCTCCTCGGGCTCGGGTGGGGGCAGCTCGACCGCCTCTTCCCGAGGTCGGGCGCGATCACGCCCGTCGTCGCGGCATCCGTGGCAGGCGAGCCGTCGCGGGGTGTCGGCACGATCGAGACTCTCGGCCAGGCGATGTTCCGGGTGGCCGAGCCGGCGTCGTCCCTCATGCGTCCGTTCCGGGCCATCTTCTCGGTCCCGATCGACGCCTGGGCCTTCCTCCATGCGTTGCTGGCGGCCGCGTGGGGCGCGGCGGTCTGGGGGTTGATCGGGGGGGCGATCGCCCGGATCACGCTCGTCCGGTGCGCCCTCGGTGAGCGTCTGGGGGTCGGGTCGGCGTCCCGATTCGCGCTCCGGAAGTGGGCGCCGCTGATCGGGGCACCCCTGAGCCCTCTGGTGGCGGTCTCGCTGTTCGCCGCGCTCTGCGCGGCGGTCGGGCTCCTCTATCGAATCCCCGAGGTCGGGCCGGTCGTGGGAGGACTCCTGATGTTCTTGCCCCTGCTGGCCGGCGTCGTGATGACGATCATCCTGCTGGGCCTGGCCGTGGGATGGCCGCTGATGCATGCCACCATCGCCGCCGAGGGAGAAGACGGCTTCGACGCATTGAGCAGGGCTTACGCCTACGTCAACGGTCGTCCGGGCCGCTACCTCGCCTACCTCGCGCTGGCCTGGGGCCTCGGCACGATCGGCGTCGTCCTCGTGGATGTCCTGGCGCAGATGGTCGTCCATCTCGCCCGGTGGGGGCTGAGCTTCGGTGCCCCCGCCGGGGCGCTCTCCGCGAGCTTCGGGCCGGGCAGCTCGACGGCGTCGACCGTCCACGGTTTCTGGCTGGGCCTGGTCCGGCTGGTCTCCCACGCCTGGGTCTACAGCTATTTCTGGACGGCCACGGCGTTGATCTACCTGCTCCTCCGCCACGACGTCGACGGGACCGCCTGGAACGACCTCGATCGTCCCGAGCATGCGGACGACACGTTCGCCGCCCGAGCCCGAGCCGGCCCCGGTCAAAGACCCGACGCCCGCCGATCCCCTAGCGGACTAGGCGTCGTCGATCCAAAACGAAGAGTGCGCGGGGGCGAGACCACGAAGGCGGCCCGATGCGCCGCCCAGGGCGTCGGCACCGGCTGGCCGTCGCGATCCCGTCGACCGGCGCCGAGGTCCCGGCCATGCGGATGGCCGCGTCGTTCCGCACGAGCCGGCCGAGCAAGACGCGGGGTGAGAGAGAGAGCAGGGGGCGGGTACGGAGTCGGACCGGGGCGGTCCCACCATCTCTGGAAAGCTCCTCCGCAGGACAATCCTGCGCTTCGCGGGGCCGGGGCTTGACGTCTGTTACAAATCGTAATAGTATCCTGCTACACGATGTAACTGGGACGGACCGGGAGGCGCGATGGACGAGATCAGGCCGGGCCTCAGCGACGCGGAGCGGGAGAGCCTCCGGGCGCTCTGGGACCACGGGCCGGGGACGGTCCGACAGATCCTCGAGCTCCTCGGCAGAGGGGGCGCCGCTGGGCGTATTCCACGGTCGCGACCCTCCTCAGGAGGCTCGAGGCCAAGGGCTACGCCGCGAGCGAGCCCGTCGGCGGGGCGTTGGTCTACCGCGCCTCGCTCTCCCGCGAGGAGCTGCTCCGAGAGGAGGCTGAAGGACGCCGCGGAGGAGCTCTGCGACGGGGCCGCGGCCCCCCTGGTCCTGGCCCTCGTGCAGGGCAACCGGTTCACGCCCGAGGAGCTCGACCGGATCAGGGGATTGATCGAGGACGCGCGGAAGAAGCCGGGCGGCCCGTCGAGATGAGGTGAGGAGGCGAGACGATGCTCATCTGGTTCGCGGAGACGACCCTGATCGCCTCGATCCTGGCCGCGGTGGCCCTCCTGGGCGGCCGATGGCGGCGGATCGGCCCGGTCGCCCGGCATGCCCTCTGGCTCGTGGTCCTCGTGAAGCTCGTCACCCCCCCGATCGTGTGCTGGCCGAGGCCGGCCATCCTCTCCTCGGACGAGGCCCGGGAGCCCGAGAGGCCGGGGCCTTCGGCCGGGCCGGAGGCGATCGCGGCTGAGTTGACGTCGGACGAGGGCGTGGAGGATGCGGAGGCCGAAGGCGCGTCCACCTCGTCTCGCCCGTGGCGCCGGTGCCCGCGCCGTCGTCCGTCCCTCCTCTCGAGCGGGCCCCTCGGATCGGTGCCCATCCCCCTGGACCTGGCGGCGATCCGCCGGGCGGTCCTGATCACCTGGGCCGCGGCGACGGCGGCGATCGTGCTGGCCTCGGCTGCCGGGTCGCCCGGTTCCGCCGTCATCTGAGGGGCGCACTGCCCCCGCCCCCCTGGTTCGAGGAGGAAGCCCGCCTCGTCGCCCGATCGCTCGGCGTGCGCGTCCCCGAGATCCTGGTGATCCCGGCGACGACGACCCCGATGCTCTGGTGCCTCGGCCGGCCCAGGCTGCTCGTGCCCGGTCGACTCGTCGAGGCCCTGGGTGCGGAATCCTGGAGGGGCATCCTGGCCCACGAGCTGGCCCACCTCCGTCGCCGGGACCACTGGGTCCGCCGCCTGGAGCTCGTGGCCGGGCTCTTCTGGTGGTGGAACCCGCTGTACTGGCTCACCCGGGGGCGGCTCGAGGCGGAGGCCGAGCTCGCGTGCGACGAGTGGGCCGTCCGCGCCTTCCCCGAAGGGCGCCTCGCCTATGCCGAGGCGTTGCTGAAGGTCTGCCAATCCCTGTCCCCGGCCGTCTCGCCGGCGCCCGCGTTGGGCGTCGCCGGCACCGGCCGCTTCCTCGAGAGGAGAGTGACCATGATCCTGCGCGAACCCACCCCGTCCCGGGCCTCGACCCCCGTCCTGTTCGGGGCCGCCCTGCTGTCGCTCGTGGCCCTCCCCGGCTGGTCGGCCTCCGGCTCGGCCGTCCGGGGCCTCGACGAGGCGCCCGCCGCCGCGAGCCAGCCCGTCCGGATTGAGCT
This sequence comes from uncultured Actinomycetota bacterium, assembly GCA_963781135.1. Classification (GTDB taxonomy): domain Bacteria; phylum Actinomycetota; class Actinomycetes; order Actinomycetales; family Microbacteriaceae; genus Microbacterium. Next base: position 560,437 of record CAWADY010000009.1, read on the forward strand.
CGTCATGCAGGACGACGAGGACGGAGGCCCGCGAGGCCGAGGGGAGTGCGAATCGCAAGGAGGAGGGAAGGTCAGGGCCGAAGCCAAGAAGCGGTCCTCCGAGTTCCGCCGACGGGGAGGCCCTCGAGGAGAGGGAAAGCGCCGAGGAGGGCCGACGAGAGGCCGAGGAGGCCGCCGAGAAGGCCGAGCGGATCGCCGAGAAGGCCGAGCGGGAGGCCGAGCGGATCGCCGAGAAGGCCGAGCGGGAGGCCGAGCGGATCGCCGAGAAGGCCGAGCGGGAGGCCGAGAAGGCCGAGCGGATCGCCGAGCAGGGGGAGCGGATCGCCAAGGAGATGGAGGCGAAGTTCGGCCCCGGCTCCGAGTTCCAGAAGAAGATGGAGGCCCTCGGCGAGGAGATGGAGAAGAAGTTCGGCCCCGGCTCGGACTTCGCCAAGGAGATGGAGGCGAAGTTCGGCCCCGGCTCGGACTTCGCCAAGGAGATGGAGAGGAAGTTCGGGCCCGAGTCCGACTTCGCCAAGGGCCTCGGGCAGCTCAAGCTCGACTCCAAGGTCGAGAAGAAGACGGACGGGGACGACCAGGCGAGCGACGACGAGATGCCGAAGGCCAAGAAGGCGGCCAAGGCGAAGAAGCCGGCCAAGGTCAAGAAGGCCGAGGTCGCCCGCAAGTCCAAGGCCCGCCAGATCGAGGAGCTCGAGAGGCAGCTCGAGCAGCTCAGCCAGAAGCTCCGCGCCCTGCAGGAGGACGAGGGGGACGATGAGGACGGGGACGACGATCGCGATGCGGATCAATGATCCCACCTCGAGGCGGTCGCCCACTCGATGATGAGGATCATTGATCCCATATCAGGCGGCCGCCTCCTCTCCCACGCGTCGCACTCACCGGGTACCCTCCGGGTCTGGCCACCGACCCCGGAGGGACCCATGTCGCTCGGCCCTACGCTCATCGGACCAATCCCGGGGCTGACGGCCTACGTCCCCCGCGCCTCCTTCCCTGGCGGAGATCCCTGCATGAAGTCGGCGGAAATCCCGGTCATCTCTCGCGAGGACGGGCCCTTCGCCACCTCCAGAATCCGGTCCAGGGGCCGTTGACGAACTCGCCCCCGAAGGCGGTGGCGACGACCGGCAGGTCGGAGTCGAGGAGCAGGTCGTGCGGGTCGTCGGCGTCGCGGTCGGGGAGCGTGACGATGGCGAGGTCGGCCGACTTGCCCGGCTTCAGGCTGCCGGTCTCCGCCTCGGCGCGCAAGGCCCAGGCGCCGAAGAGGGTGGCCATCGAGAGCAGCAAGGGACCTCCCAACGAGGGATCGGTCCGGTGGAGGAACCGCATCTCGTCCAGGATGCTCAGGGACGGGCTGGACGCCAGGCTATCGGTGCCGAGGCAGACGACGGCCCCGCGCTCGAGCAGGGCGCGATAAGGATGGGGGGCGTGGCCGAACCGGGCATGGGTCCTCGGGCAGTAGGCGATCGCCACGCGCTGGCCGTTCGGGGCGGCCTCGGGACGCAGTTGCCAGAACTCCGAGGGGTCGATGTAGGTGCCGTGCGCGATCAGCCAGTCGGCCTGGCGCAGCTCGCCGCGGCGGATGTAGTCGGCGGGGCGCGGGCCGATCGGCTCCCACTCGTCGTCCCAGGCCCCCAGGTCTTCGAGGAACCGGCGGAGTCGGCCGCCTCGGCTCTCCAGCAGCTCGAGCTCTTCGGGCATCTCGGCCAGGTGGGTCGAGAGGGGCAGGCGGCTCGCGGCCGCCTTGTAGTAGAGCCATCCCGACGTGCTGTACGGGGCGTGCGGGCTGAGGCCGGGCCGGGTCCGGGAGGACGACTCGGCCTCGGGGCCGATCGAGGCGATCCAATCCCAGGCTTCCTCGCTGGTCTGCAGGCCGCGGAGCCGGCGCAGGCCGATCAGCTCGGCGAAGACGACCGCGCGCACGGGGGCCCGCACCACCTGGTCCCAGCTCAGGCCGGCGGTGGTCGTGTCGGCGAGCATCGTCGTCCCGGCCCCCAGGCTCGCCGACAGGTTGCGCCCGACCGCCGCGCGGAGCGTCTCGTCCGTTCCGCCACGGCGCTGGTCGATGACCCTGCGGAGCCAGGCCACGATGTCCTCGGCCCCCGCGGGGCCCGAGGGGGCTCCGCCGAGCGGCGAGAGCTCCAGGTGCGTGTGCGCGTTGACGAATCCGGGCGTGATGGCCACGTTGCCCAGATCGAGATCGACGCCACGATCTCCGGCGGGGCCGATCCACGAGATCCGGCCGTCTTCGACCGTCAGGCGGCCGTCGGCGATCGGCGTCCCCTCGACCGGGAGGATGTAACGCGCGCCCAGCGTCAACGACGGCCGTTTCATCGATGGAGCCTCTCGGCGGGCGCCGCCTCGTCTTTCGGGCCCGAGTCCGGGCGCAGGGACGTCAGGCCTCGTCTCGGAAGGGGTCGCGCGTGCCCGGTCCTGCCTCGGCTTCCGGGGCAGGCCGGTCGCTCCGCCAGAGCCACGCCAGCAGCACGAGGGATGCCAGGGTGCCGGCGACGACGATCCATCCGTGATAAAGCGCCTTGTCGGCGTCGCGGTAGAGCCACCTGGCCATCCATGCCTTCACGTCGCCGTACGCGTACCCCATGGACACGGCCATGCCGTTGTTCAGGACGTGGAAGAGGATCCCCGGGAGGATGCTCCCGCTCCGGACGGCGAGCAGGCCGAGGACCAGCCCGAGGAGGGTCGCGTTGAAGAGTTGCTGGAAGATGCTCATCAGGACGTGGAGGAATCCGAACAGGAGCGCCGAGAGGAGGATGGCGGTGCGGGTCGAGTGCCCGTGCTGCATCCCCGACAGGATGAATCCGCGGAAGGCGAACTCCTCGCAGATGGCGGGGACGACCGCCAGCAGGAGCAGTGCCATCCCCAGGGTCGGGGCGTTCTCCTTCAGCATCGACTCGAACGCCGCCTGGACGGTCTTCGACAGCGGGAAGAGCGTCTCGACGACCGGCCGGAGCTCGTTGACCAGCGGGTTGAGCGCCAGCACGAGTCCCACCGCCACGATCAGGAAGCGAGGCCGCGGCCAGTAGAGCCGGAGGGTCCGCCGGGGTGCCGATGTCAGCAGCAAGGTCATCGCGACGGGGATGATCAGGATGAACGCCTGCCCGGCGACGATGCTCTTCCACGAGGAGGCCAGCCCCTGCCCGGACAGGTACAGCGTCAGGAACCACGCCGAGCTCAGCATCAGCACGAAGCAGAGCAACGCCTGCGCGCCGGTCGGCAAGGGCTCGCGGTCGCGGACCAGGTGCCGGAGCCAGCTCCGCAGGTCGAACCGCTCGGCCTCGCGGAAGAGGACGTCCTCGCTCTGGAACTGCTCGACCGCCCACCGCAGGGCCACGGCGCCATAGATCATCGTCGGGACCAGCACCGGCAGGAAATAGCGCCCTGCCACGGCGTAGTCGCCCAGGATCAAGGCCCGCAGCAAGAGCGAGACGCCGGTGATCGGCACCAGGCTGTAGAAGAGGTTCAGCTCGACGCCGGGGGCCAGCGTCAGGAAGATCAGCGGCAGGCAGATCAGGTAGAGGGGGGTCATGTAGTACTGGCCTTCCTTCATGCTCCGGGCCAGCACGGCCAGGGCCACGCACACGGCGCTGAAGAAGACCGAGAGCGGGATGAGCAGCAGGACCATCCAGGCCGCCGAGGCGAGCGACGGGGCCGCCATGACCGCCTCGGCCCTCTCCTGGCCTTCGCGGGCCATCCCGCCGACCTGGCCGGCCAGTTGCATGGCCGTCAGCCCCATGCTGAGCAGGTTCAAGAGCGCCGTCATCATGCTGGCCAGGACCACCGTCAGGAACTTGCCCATGACGATCTCACCCCGCGAGGCCGGGCTGATGAGCAGGGTCTCCATCGTCCCCCGCTCCTTCTCCCCCGCGCAGAGGTCGACCGCGGGATAGAAGGCCCCGGTCAGCGACATCATGACCAGCAAGAACGGGAAGAGCCGCGCCAGACGCTCCCCCCCCGCTCGTCGCGGCTGGCCACGTCGATGGCCCGGGACTGGATCGGCTCGGTATAGCTCGCGGGCTTCTGGTCGCGGGCCAGGCGCCCCGAGACGATCTTGTCCTTCCAGCGCGCCAGGACCTCGCGGACCCGCAGGTAGGTGATCTGGCTCCGCTCGTCGGTGCTGAAGTAGTCGATCGGGATCGACACCGAGCGGTTCCCCTCGAGCTGCCCGCGGACGTCGGCCGGGATGGCCACCACCGCGTCCGCCGACCCGCTGCGGATCGCGTCCTCGCGCGTCCTGGCCTCGGCCCACCTCCCCTCGGCCCGCGCGGTGCGGACCACGAGCCGCTCGGCCTCCTCGGGCGAGTCGAACAGGCTCGGATCGAACCCGTCGCCCCGGGCATTGAGCAGGGGTGGCGCCTCGGGCAAGAACTCCGGGCCGATCACGACCACCGTCCTGGGCTTCTGCTCGAAGGCCGCCGAGAACTGCAAGACCCCCATCCCCAGGATCGGGTAGAGCAAGATCGGCAGGACGAAGATCATGAACAGCGTCCGACGGTCGCGGATCTGGTCGCGGACCTCTCGGCGGAAGATCACCAGCACGTTCGACCATCGCATGGGAGAGATGCTCTCGGAAAAAGTGGCGAGTGGCGAGTGGCGAGTGGTGAGTGGCGAGGGAGCGTGAGAGGGACAGAGCCACGGAGAGGGAGCGTGGAGGCGGATGCGAAGTCGATGCTTCGGCTCCTTCTCGTCCATCCTCGCCACTCGCCACTCGCCCACTCGCCACTCGCCACTAGAGCGAGAACAGCGAGGGGACCTCCCCGGGCCGGTCGCGTGCCTCGGCGTGCTCGACCAGGTGGAAGAACAACTCCTCGAGGTTCGGCTGGTCGTACTTCTCGAGCAGCTCGTGCTGCGTCCCCTCGGCCTGCACGCGCCCCTTGTGGATGATCGCCACCCGCTCGCAGAGCTTCTCGACCTCGTGCATCGAGTGGGTCGAGAGCAGGATCGTCTTGCCCTGGTCGCGCAGCTCGGCGATCTTCTGCAACACGGCGCGTGCCACCAGGACGTCGAGCCCCGAGGTCGGCTCGTCGAAGATCAGGACCGGCGGGTCGTGCACCACCGTCCTCGCGATCGAGACCTTCTGCCTCATCCCGGTCGACATCTTCGAGCCCAGGACGTCGCGGAAGTCGTTCATCTGCAACCAGCCGAAGATCACCTCCATCCGCTCGCGGAGCCGGTCCCCCTTCAGGCCATAGAGCCTCCCGAAATATTCGACCAGCTCCCAGGCCGTCATCCGGTCATAGATGCCGGTGCTGGCCGACATGTAGCCGATGTGCGAGCGGACCGCCTCGGGGTCGGTCATCACGTCATACCCGGCCACCGTGGCGAGCCCGCCGGTCGGCCGCAGGACGGTGCTCAGGATGCGCAAGGTGGTCGTCTTGCCCGCCCCGTTCGGCCCCAGGAGCCCGAAGATCGCGCCGGGCCGGCAATCGAAGCTGACGTCGGTGACGGCCGAGACCCAGCCGCGCTGGTAGTCGAGGAAGGACTTCGAGAGGTGCTCGACATGGATCACGCGAAGACTCGACGCGAGGTGGAGAGGGGCGCCCCCTCGAACGGATTCCGGCTCGATCGTTGCGCCGTAAGCTCTTCCCCATCATCGGCTCGTCGCGGCGCGCACGCAAGCCCGGATGGAATCGTCGCGACCCCTTCGGGTCCCGAGCCCCCGGGTCCGGTGCTCTTCGAGGGGCAGTTGGGAGGAGTCTGAAACCCGTGAGGGCCGTGCGGGGTATAGGTGCAGAGATCGCCCGACCCAGGCATGGCTCAGGACTGGGTGTGTCGGCGTGTGAAATGAGACGGGGGCGATCCGTCGAGGCGGTTCAGAGGGATCGAGCTGGCCCACGAATCCCGGTCGGTGATGGGGATCCTCTCGATGGACTCGGCGGAGCCCGCTCGAATGAAAAAACCGCGTCGGCCATCGTTCCCCCGAGAGGGTCCAACAGCCGACGCGGTGCCTCTGCATACGCTCATCATCGAGAGCATGAGCGGCGTTTCGGGTCGCCAGGCGGTGGTCCGGTCACGCCGATTTATCTCGGAGTCGAGCCCCGATGAGACGAAGCCCTGCCACTTTCCGCCAGGATCGAAGGATCGGGGTCGGCAGAAACGCTCGCCGAGTCCTCCCGGGAGTCACCGAGTCGGTCTCCCCGAGGAGAGACAGGCACCGGTGACGGTATTGTGAGAGAGCTCCACGAGCCGGTTCCGGCCGTGATAAGGACGAACTACCATGGAGAGAGTCCCCATTTCGGCCGCAGCGTTCGCCCAGTCGCGGCGAAATTTGTTCCCGTGGTGGGCCGCCATGTTACGTCGATCGTGGACGGGTGTCGATCTCTCATGCACCGTGGCATATGACAGGCGAGGTCGTTTATCCTGGTGTCCTGGCGGACGTGAGGACGGGTGGGCGACTTCCCCTCCCATCCGCGAGAGGGCGACGGGGTTGGGTGGATCCGGAACGCTCTCATGGAGGCATTCCCGATCGTTACCGCCACGTCGACGAGATCGAAGAGAGTGGGCCGGTCCCGGACCTGGCCGGTTACGAACCGGCGCTGCGCGACCACGCGCGGAGGCTGATCGGTCCGCGCCTGCGTCCGATCCTGGCGCCCTCGGACCTGATGCAGGAGACGCTGCTGATCGCCGTCCGGCGTCTCGCCGAGGTCTCCGGCCGGCCGTCGCGCCTGGTGCTCGCCTGGTTGCTGCGGACGATGCGGTTCCGCCTCATGCGGTTCGTCCGCGACCACCGGACCGAGCTGGCGACCCCGGCCGACCCGACGACACAGGACGTCGAGCCGCCGGGAGGCTCGACCCCGGTCCTCAGCCGGCTCGTCCGGGAGGAGATGCGGGCGACCCTCCTGGCGACCATCGAACTCCTCGAGGAGCAGGATCGACAGATCCTCCGGTGGATCTACCTCGAGAAGCGGACCACGGCCGAGATCGCCGCCCGGCTCGGCCGCACGGAGTCGGCCGTCCGAGGCCTCCACCATCGGGCCGTCGGCCACCTGCGCCGTCTGTTCGAGGTCCATCTGCCATGAGAGGCGAACCGACGCACACCCCAAGCGACGCGCCGGGACCCGAGGACGTCTCGTCTTCGACCCCGACCGAAGTCTGGTCCGAGCCCGACCGGGCGTTGCATCAACTGCTCGATGCGGTCTTCAAGGACGGGCAGACGGAATGGACGACGCCGCATCCGGGCGGGGCCCAACGATGGACGGACATCTCCCCCTTCCTCGATGACATCGAGGCCCCGTTCCCGGGCGATGTCATCGGGGCAGAGTTGACGTCGGGTCGACGCCTGGGGCGCTTCCGCATCGAGCGAGAGCTGGGCCGGGGCGGCTTCGGGATCGTCTACCTCGCCTTCGATGTCCGGCTGGGACGTCGGGTCGCGCTGAAGGTCCCCCGGCCCGATCGGGTGCAGAACGCGGCGCTCTGGGGGCGGTTCGCCCGCGAGGCCCGGCTGGTCGCGACGCTGGACCACGAGGCGATCGTCCCGGTCCTGGACGCCGGCGTGATCGAGGGCGTGTTCTTCATCGCGACCTCGTATCAGGAGGGCGAGCCCCTGTCGCGCTGGCTCGCCCGCTCGCCGGGCGGCCTGGCCCCGCGACTGGCGGCGGCCCTGGCGGAGCGGCTGGCCGCGGGGCTCGCCCATGCCCACAGTCGCGGCGTCCTGCACCGCGACCTGAAGCCCGACAACGTCCTCATGGTCCCCCCGATTCGGACGCCCTCGGGGTCGAGTGCCCGGCGTCCCTCTCCGCGATGCCGGGGCCGAAGATCACGGACTACGGCCTGGGTGCCTTCCGCGGGCCGCGCGAGCCGGGCAGCCTTGACCGGCATCTGGCAGGGCTCGCCGCCGTACATGGCACCGGAACAGGTGCTCCCCGCCGCGGGGCCCGTCGACGCCCGGGCCGACCTCTACGCCCTGGGCGCGATCCTCTACGAGATGCTGACGGGCCGGCCGATCTATCCCTGCCGTTCGCTCGCGGAGCTGGGCGCCCGGCTCCATCGGGGAGACCCGCCGATCGCGCCGCGTCAACTCCGGCGAGGGATCCCGCGCGACCTGGAGACCATCTGCCTGAAGTGCCTGGAGCGCGACCCGGCCCGGCGATACGCCTCGGCCGAGGCGCTCCAGGACGACCTGCAACGCTACCTCGCGGGATGCCCCATCCTCGCCCGGCCGCTCTCGCCCTGGGGACGGGGCGCCCGCTGGGCGCGTCGCAATCCCAGCCTCGCGGCGCTGGCGGGCCTGTCGATGATCAGCCTGGTCGCGTGGCTGGGGCTCTCGACCCGACACCAGATGCGAACTGGCCGAGGCGAACGCCCGCCTCACCCAGACCAATGATCAGCTCCAGGAATACGTGGAGCGGCTCGACGCGACCAATCGAGGACTCAACGCCGCGCTCGACGACATCCACCTGCGCGACCTCGAGCAGAAGCGGCAGCGTTACGCCGACGGGATGAGGTCCGCCTCGTCGCTCCTGGCGGGCGGCGGCCGGGAAGCCGCCCAGTCCGTCCTCCGCCGGCAGATCCCCCGGCCCGGAGAGGACGACCCCCGCGAGTTCGCCTGGCACCACCTCTGGGCCGAGGCGACGCGGGATTACACCTTCCTCAGCCTCGCCGAACCGTCCTCGATCGTGCCCGATCCGGCTCGTTGGGCCGAGCGGATCAGCCGGGGCCAGGCGCAGTCACCCCGGCTGAGCCAGTCCGCCGAATGGATCCGCATCGATCCTTCGGGGCTGAGCGTCCACGATTGGGCGGGGTCGTATTTCCTGACGCAGAGGAGGGCCCTTCGCCCAGCTCGATCTCGAAGAGAAGAGGGTCTGGTATCAGGACGACGCGGGTCGCCAGCTCCTCGAAGGGATGCGCGGCCGTCCGCTCCTCTCGCCCGACGGACGGACGCTCGTCCTCTCGGTCCCGGACCGCTACGCGGACATCGGAGGCGCCACCCCACCGGTCGCGGAGATACGGCAGGTCCGCCTCGCTTCGGGTTCCACCCTGAAGGTCGTCCAGGTGCCCGAGGCCCTCGAGAGGGTGATCTCCGCCGACGGCCGGACCCTGGCCTGCCTGGCTCGTCCAGGATCCGCACCGAGAGACCTGTTCACTTGATCGTCTACGACCTCGCATCCGGGCGAGGGACCGCCGTCCCGAAGGTGAGCAGGGAGCAGTGGATCGTCGACGACTCACGAGGGGGGCGTGAGGCATCGCTACCTGACGTCCCTGGCCATCTCTCCCGACGGCCGGCGGGTCGCCCTGAATGATCGGACGACTCACATCCAGGTCATCGATGTCCGGGACGGCCGGACCCTCTGGGAGGCGGGCGCCGAGCACTTCGGGCCGGAGTCGCTCGTCACGGCACTCTCCTTCTCGCCGGATGGCCGGCACGTCGTCTCGGGGGACACGAAGGGCAAGGTCCGCCTCTGGGACGCGGAGTCCGGCCATCCCTGGGCGACGGCCCCCTTCACCCTGAATCCGATCGCCGCCGTGGGGTTCTATCCGGATGCGGGGACGGTCGCCGCGGTCGCCCACGGCGAGAATTCCATCCGCCTCTGGCCGATCGCCCCGAAGCCCGAGCCTCCCGCCGCGATGAACCACGGCGATGAGGTGTGGGACCTGGCATTCCTCCCCGGGGGGACGCACCTGATCTCGGCGGGAGACGACCACCGCATCCGGCTCTGGGACGTCGGGCGCGGGGCCCCGGTCCGGACGATCGGCGAACACGAGACGCTCGTCACGGCACTGGCCCTGTCGCCCGACGGCAAGACGCTCGTGTCGGCCGATTACCACGGCCACGTCCGCCTCCGGGACCTCGGCAGGATCGATGCGCCCGTTCGATCGCTCGCCGACCTGCCGGGGAAGGTCCGCACGCTCGCCTGGTCCCCCGATGGCCGTCACCTCGCGATCGGCGGCAACGCGCCGGTGATCCACGTCTGGGAACGGGATACCGATCGCGTCCTGCAGATCACCCCTCCCCACGAGGACACCTACGGTCTGGCCTGGTCTCCCGACGGCTCGGTCCTGGCCGCGGCGAGCCATCAGCGGAAGATCAGCCTGTGGAGCTGGCCCGATCGCACACTGATTCAGACGCTCGAGACGCGGGATCCGCTCACCTGCCTGGCCTTCTCGACGGACGGCAAGGCCCTGGTGGCCGGCGATGCCGCCGGAGGGCTCCACTCCTGGGTGCGAGCGGGATCGGGTTTCTCCCCGGCGATGAGCAGACAGGCCTCGGGAGTCGGAGGGGTCTGGGGCCTGGAGTTCAGCCCCGACGGCCGGACCCTCGCCACCGCGAGCGACGACGGGTCGGTCCGTCTCTGGGACCCCTCGGGCCTCCGCGAACTCTGCCGGCTCGCCCGCCCCGCCGTGAAGGTCCATGCCCTGGCCTTCTCCCCGGACGGGCGGCAGCTCGCGAGCGCGGATTTTCAGGGCCTGATCACGATCCACCATGCGGGGCCGCCCGGCGGCGATTGAGTCCGCCACGTCGAGGACGGATCGCGAGGCCTCATTCAAGCGACGGCGACGGCGACCGGGTCCGCGACCGGCTCGGCGTCCAGGTATTCATAGAAGACGTTCCGCTGGCGGGGGATGTAGCCGGAAATCCGGATCGCACGCTTGATCTCCTCGAGCGAGAGGGCGTAGACGGTGCCGGCCGAGGCGACGACGTTCTCCTCGATCATCAGGCTCCCCATGTCGTTGGCGCCGAAGAGGAGGGCCAGCTGGCCGATCTTGGGCCCTTGCGTCACCCAGGACGACTGGATGTTGGGGACGTTATCGAGGTAGAGCCGCGACAACGCCTGCGTCTTGAGATACTCGAAGGCGCCGGCGGGGGGGATGTCGGCCATCTCGGTGTGGTCGGGCTGGAAGGTCCACGAGATGAACGCCGTGAGGCCGCCGGTCTCGTCCTGCAACTGCCGGACGCGCTCGAGGTGCTCGACCCGCTCCTCGAGCGTCTCGATGTGGCCGAACATCATCGTCGCCGTCGATCGTCCCCCCAGCTCGTGCCAGACCCGGTGCACGTTGAGCCAGTCGTCGGTCATGACCTTGCCCCGGGTCATCGCCGCGCGGACGCGGTCGACGAGGATCTCGCCGCCGCCGCCGGGGAGGCTGCCCAGGCCCGCCGCCTTCAGCCGCTCGAGGACGGTCTTCAGCGGGAGCTTCGCCACCTTCGTGAAGTGGTGGATCTCGGGGGGGCTGAACCCGTGGATGTTGACCTCGGGGAAGTGCGACTTGATGTCCCGCAGCAATTCCTCGTACCACTCCAGCCCCAGGCGAGGGTGGAGCCCCCCTTGCATGAGGATCTGGTCCCCCCCCAGCGCGACGGTCTCGCGGACCTTCTCCAGGAGGACCGGGCGGTCGGAGGACGTAGGCGTCCTCGTCGCCGAGCTTGCGGTAGAAGGCGCAGAAGTCGCAGACGGCGGAACAGACGTTGGTATAGTTGATGTTGCGGTCGATGTTGAAGGTCCGGAACGGCTCGGGGTGGAGCCTCCGGCAGACCGCGTCGGCGGCAAAGCCGAGCGAGGGGAGGTCGGCCGAGCGGAGCAAGGTGACCCCGTCGGCGAAGCCCAGCCGCTCGCCGTCAAGGACGCGCTGCAAGATCGCGGCGACGGTAGAAGACAAGGTCCACTCCTTTCGGGGCCAGGCCCAACGCGGCGGCCATCCGCGCGAATTGCCGGAGTCCGGAGATCTCGGCCGCGCCGAGGTCGTAGGACAGGGCGTGGGTCAGGTAATCGTAACAGGTCGCGACATCCAGGCCGAGCCTCGGGCCGTGCTCGGCCGCCAGGTCGTGCGCGTGCTCCAGGCCCTCGGCCCGGCAGCGCGCCAGCGTCTCGGGCAGGGCGCCGAGGTCGACCCCGGGCCGGGCCACCCAGGTCGCGAAGACGAACGGCAAGCCGGTCATCTCGCCCCAGGCCTCGGCCAGGTCGACCACCGCATGGAACGACGAGTCGGGGACGCTCATCGCCCGGTCGCCGATGACGAGCACGGCGTCGGCGGTGCTCTCCTGCGCCGGGACGCCCATCGGCAAGGTCTCGATCCGGTCGGGCCGGACCCCGTGCTCGGCATCGAGCCAGACCCTCGCCAGCACCTGGCTCGTCCGCGACCCCGCGTCGAGCGCCAGCCGCCGGATCCGCCCGAACGCGACGCGGCTGAACAGCTTCACGCTCCTCACCGCCCCCCGCGCCGCGATCGCGATGCCCGGGACGATCTCGTATCCCAGCGACGCCCCGCGCAGGTATTCCACCGAGGGGATCAAGGCGACGTCCAGCTCCCCCGCCGCGAGCCGGTCGGCCAGTCGGCTGGGGACGTCCATCGACAAGCTCACCTCGGGCGCCGCATCCGCCAGTCCATAATAGAGGGGCTTCGCATTGAGGTAGCTCACAGCCCCCACTCGCAGGCGAGTGGCCATGTCCTTCCCATCCTCTCCCCGAAACGATCACCGGCCCGGAAGACCGATCGCACAGTCCGCACGAGACGGTTTTTGTCGTTTCAGAATCTATTGAAAGTATAGAGAGGGGATCTGGAAATGGCAACGGCGCCTTCTCGACGACTTTCGCCATCGAGGAAGTGCGCGCCCGGCGAGGAAGGAGATTCGAGCCGTCACCACGCGGGGCGGCGATCGGCCCGATCGAACCGCGGACGGATTGATCGGAGGAGAGGAGCGGAGTGATCAACGGGACTTCTTGGACATCTGCTTCATCTTGTTGCGCAGGCGTTGCTTCTTGAAGATATCGGCGAGGTCGTCGGTCGCGCGGGGCACGGTGAGGTCCTGGCCTTTCTTCACCACGGCGATGAAGCCCTCGCACATCTCGTCGAACGCACCGTAGCCATATTTCACGCGGATGGGGGGATGGTTCGGGTTGCGCGGATGGTCGGAGTTGTCGAAGTGGGCGAGCACATGGACGACCGATCCCCTGGGGAGCGGGATGGGCTTCTGGAAGGAATAGGTGCCCTGCCAGGAGGGGTCCCAGGCGGGGATGTGGATCATGTCTTGCTTGCGACCGTTCGCGTAGGCCACCCAGATGCGCATGTCGGTGCCGAGCAGGTGCATGTGCGGCGAGATCGCCAGGGCCTCGACGTCGACCGGGACGAACCAGCTCGCCTTGACCTCGACGTGAGAATCGCCCGCGGGGAGCTGGAATTCCGAGTTCGACGCGGTGTTCCAGTGGAGCGCCTGCTTGACCGGCTCTCGCGAGAAGTAGACGCCGATGCTCGTGCGGTCGACCTCGGGTTTCCCGGTGGGGTGGTAATGGATCTGGAGGATGACATCGGATTGGCGGGGCAGGCGCTGGCCGATCCCGCTGGGGAGATGGGTGGGGACGTTCCCGGCGGTCCAGAAGCTCAGCTCCTCGTAATCCTCGATGCCGGGCCCCGCGAACGAGGTGTATCCCGGGCCCGGCTCGGCCTCGTCCCGCTTGCGCGCGGCGCCGCTCGTGTCGAGGAACGCGTTGATGTGATGCACGACCCGGGGATTCCCCGGCCGGAAGTCGATCGCCGAGATGAAGGTGTCGCGCGCGAGATTCGTGGGGATCACGAAGCAGCGATAGGTGTCCGCGCCCGAGGCGGGGATCGCGAAGTCTTCCGTCCGGCACGAGCACGAGGTCCGGCGTCCCCAGCTTCCAGCCCTCGGCGTACTGGGGCATCGGCGGCATGTGCTTGGGATCGCCCTTCGGGGCACCCGCCTCGGCCCAGGCTTCGAGGATCGCGATCTCCTCCGGCGAGAGCGACTGATCATGCTTCAGTTTCGGGCCGACCCCGGACTCGGGTTTCCAGGGCGGCATCAGCCGATCCACGACCACCGAGGCGATATCCGCGGCGCGCTTGCTGGCCTGCTCATACGTCTCCAGGGCGAAGGGCCCGACGTGATGACGGCGATGGCAGTACAGGCATTTCTTCTGGAGGATCGGGGCGACGTCCTTGGTGAACGTCGGCGGCTCCTTCGGACGGGCCGGCTCCTTGCCCATGGCCGCGGGGAGGATCAGCCCGGTGACCCACGCGGCGAGCACGAGCTGCCATGCATCGAACGACCTCCATGTCGCCACTCCAGCCTTGAAGTCGAGCATATTGGCCACTTCCTCATCCTCCGGAAGGATGAGTCTCCTGGAGATTTGATTGATCGTGGCGGCTGCGGAGATGAGGTCTGGTGAGATACCTTAAGCAATAGACATGCCGATAACCAGTGAAAACTATTTCGGAAGTGACGTCTTCCTCGGCAGGGGCTACCGGCCGGGATCATCCCCGATTCCGGGCGCATGCCCTGGACGGGTGTCCCGACGAGGCGCCCGCGACGCTTCCCTCGTCCGGGGCTCCCGGGCGAGGAGGCGCCCGGCGCGAGGATCGCACGGACCCGTCGGCGGGCGCGGTCGGCCTCAGAGTTCCATCTTCTGGAAGGCCTTGATCCCGATCCGGAGCGGGACGATCGTGCCGACGGCCCCCACGATCAGGCTGGCGACGATGGCCAGGCCCAGCCAGAAGTGGAACTGGCCCTCCGAGAGGGCGGCCGCGCCGAGGTCGACGGCGTCGCGGCCGGCGAAGTAGAGGTGGCACGGCAGGGCGAGGGCCGTCACGATCGAGAGGATGAAGACCAGGCTGACGAGCAGGTTCAGCGTCCCGCCGAATCCGGCGGCGATCTTCGACGGGTCGCTCTCCTTGAGGTTCGGCAGGCGGGCCCCCAGGCCGACGCTGATCCCCGAGAGGCCCAGGCAGAGCACGGCCACCATCCCCACGTGCAGCGCGATGATCCCGGCGTCCATGCGCAGCATCAGGTCGCTCAGGACGACCAGGATCTCGGTCGCCACCAGCGAGATGCCCGAGGCGAAGGCGAACTTCCCCCAGAGGATCGACTCGCGCTTCAGGGGGAGGAGGCCCAGCACCCAGAAGTTCCTCCCCTCGAGCGAGAGCAGGGGGAAGATGAACCGGCTGGTGAACGTCGAGAGCAAGAGCGCGGTCACCGCCAGGTTGAGGAAGCTGACCAGGTTGCGCCAGTAGGGCGACTGCCCGTCGTAGCTGAGCCGGCGGATGTTGGCGAAATAGAAGGCGAGGAGCCCGAAGAAGATCAGGAACTGCGACCACTGCGCCGGGTCGCGCACGAAGGTGCGGAGGTCCTTCAGGATGAGGAGCCGGATCGGCCGGGGGAGGAAGCCGAAGAGGCGGTGGAAGAGGGCGTCGAAGCCGGACCAGTCGAGCCGGCGTCGCGACGACCCGCCGGCCTGGACCCGGCCGTACCCCTGCCGGTAGAGGTCGCGGGCGACGACCGCCGCGAGCAGGTAGGCCAGGCCGGCGTGCGCCGAGAGGACCATCAGGTAGAAGAGCCCGTCCGACCAGTCGCCCCGCGCCGAGGCCGCCAGTCCCCTCGACATCCAGCGGCTCGGCCAGAGCGGGTGCTGGCTGAACTCGAGCCGTTCCAGGAACGAGTTCAGCCAGTCGCTCGTGAGCGCACCGCCGGGGGTGCTCAGCATCCGCAGGACCACGGCGACGGCCAGCCCCACGAGGGCGGTCACGCCGATCGTCAGGATCGTCTTGGGCCGCCTCGGCAGGAAGTTGGCGATCAGGATCGCGGCGATCGGCCCCCAGGGCCCCCGCCAGCAGCACGAAACCGAGCTGATAGGCCAGGAAGATCGCGTAGAAGGACCCCGGCGCATCGACCATGATGCCGTAGGCCACCATCATCGGGCTCCCCAGGAGCAGGAATCCCCAGCTCGAGAAGGCGATCGCCTCGGAGAACTTGTAGGCGAAGATGCGGTCGGTCGAGGCCGGGGTCGTCAGCAGGAAGGCCACCTCGCGCGACCGGAAGAGGCTGGTGTAGCTGAGGATGCCCGTCGAGAAGACCAGCATGATCCAGAGCGAGAGGAAGAACATGCTGAAGAGATACTCGACGATCTCGTTGGTGAGCGGGATGTAGGCGCCGATGAACCGGAAGCCCTCGAAGAAGAGCCCGAACAGCCCCGCCCAGAAGATGGCGCTACAGAACACGATCATCGCCAGGCGGAGCCTCGAGCCCGAGAGGGCCCCCCTCGCCGAGTTCGCGACCAGCCGCCAGCGGAGCCCGCGGAAGGCCCGCGCGACCTCGCCGGTGGGGGTCAGCCGGGTCGACTCTTGCCGGGGGACGCTCATCGTGATCCTCCTCCCGGCCCCGGACTCGGGCCGGATGTCGACGCCCGCGGGTGACGCCGGCCCGCATCCGGCGTCCGGCGGGCCCTCCCGGCGACGGCTCACGCGGGGGGATGACCTGCCGCGGCGTCGAGGACCCGGCCGTTGGTGTAGGGGCGATCGCCGCCGGTCAGCTTCAGGAAGAGGTCCTCGAGCGGGCCGTGCGATTGCAGCCGCTCGCGGAGCTCCGCGAGGGTCCCCCGCGCCAGCATCCGGCCGCCGTCGACGATCCCGATCGTGTCGGCGAGCTCCTCGGCGATCGAGAGCAGGTGGGTCGACATCAGGATGGCGACGCCGGAACGCGCCTGCGCGACGAACAGGTCCTTGACGATCCGGGCATCCGGGGGTCGAGGCCGACCAGCGGCTCGTCGACGATCAGGACCTTGGGGTCGTGCACCAGGGCCGAGGCGAAGACGACCCGCTGCTTCATCCCCTGCGAGTAGCTCTCGCAGAGGTTGTCGATGTAATCGCCCATCTCGAAGGTCTCGATCAGCTCGTCGATCCGGCGCGAGGCCGAGGCGCGATCGAGGCCGTACATCTCGACGACGAAGCGGAGGAACTCGCGCCCGGTCAGCTTCTCGTAGAGATACGGCTGGTCGGGGACGTAGGCGATCAACTGCCGGGCCTCCGGGCTGGCGGCGGGCCAGCCGCCGATGCGGACCTCGCCCGAGGTCGGGGCCAGGAGCCCGCAGACCATCTTGATCGTCGTCGTCTTGCCCGCGCCGTTGGGGCCGAGGAAGGCGAAGAGCTCGCCCGCGCGGACGTGCAGGTCCATGCCGTCGACCGCCCGCTTCGGGCCGAACAGCTTGGTCACCCCGCGCAACTCGATCATCGCCCGAGCCCCCGCGCGTCCGCGTCGGTCGAGCCGCCGGGGAGGCGCTCCAGGACGAGCTTGACGAACGGGAACGGCACCTCCTGGCGGAGGACCAGGCCGTCGGGCCGGACCCAGGTCCGGGCCGACAGCGGGGCCATCTGGTGGACGATCTCCAGCGTCTTGACCGGGTTCTTGTCCTTGCCCCACTGGATCGTCCGGTGCCGCGTCACCTCGGCGCGGACCGTCTCGATCCGCCCCGTCAGCGGGCTGACGAGCCGGGTCTCCCAGCGCTGGCCGACCTGGAGGCCGGGGAGGCGATCGAGCGGACCGAGCGCGCTCTGCATGAGCGATCGGGGCTGGTAGGCGAAGGACCGCGTCCAGTTCATCATCGGCAGCGGCCCCCGCGCGGTGACCTCGATGGCATGGTCCTTGACCTTCCCGAAGAGGCTGCCCAGCTCTTCGGGGTCCGCCATCGACTTGTCCTTGGGGTCCGCCATCGACGAGATGTCCATGCGGAAGGACACGAGGTTGCCCGAGGGATCGATCTCGTAGCGGCTGATGGACCTTGAGCTTGATCCTGGCCTTCGTGTCGAAAGGCGTCCCCTTCAGCAGCCCCCCCGCGTCGAACCAGACGTCGCTCACCAGGCGGACCGAGCCATCCGGCTTGCGGAGCGACGTCGTCACGGCCCCGCCGACCGTGCGCAGGGCCTCGGACGACGCGCCGTCGGCGACCTGCATCGTCCAGCGCGCCGGCTCCGCGGAGTCCCCCGCGCCGGCGATCGTGCGCAGGTCGGGAGGGTCGCCGACGAGCAACTCGGGCAAGAGATCGCGGGTCACCAGGCCCACCGCGGCGACCAACCAGAAGGCCAGGATCGCCACGCTGACGAGTCGAGCAGGCATGCCGGTTATGCTCCGTGCGGCTGTCCTCATTCCAATATAGCGCAAAGGCCCGGCGAACAGTAGGGGCTCATCGGGAAGACCCTCGGAACGCGCGCGGATGGACACATGTCTCGGCCCTGAGCTTCTGCGGAACCCGCGGTGGACCTGGCGTCCGACCAGGCCATCGGGATCGACCCTCGCGGGCCCGAATGAACCGCGATCGGGGAGGGTCGACGGCACCTCCGAGACACGAGAGGGCACGCCACGACGTAGAATGGAGTGAGAGGGCGCGGCGGTGGCGACGATTCCATGCTCCGGCTCGGATGGTTGACCGTCCCTCGATGCTGCCGGCCTTCGGCGATCGAGGCCCCTCCATCGCGGCGGAGGAGTCGTGGTCCACGATTTGCGTCGGCCCGGCGCACGGGGCGACGCCGCGGGCGAGCCGACTCGCCGGCCCGTCGCGGGGCGGGACCGGGGGATGGCGGGAGGGCCGTGGCCGATCGCCTCTTCGGGTTGACGATCATCCGGCGTCGGCGTATGCTCCGCGCCGGATCGACTCCTCTCCCGCGCGTACCCAGGCAACCCGCACCCCGGTCCGGCCTCACCTCTCCAGCGGCGTTCGCATTCGACCCCTTCCCCTCCTTCTCATAGGAAGAAGGTCGCTATATGGCCAAACGGAGCAAACGCGTGCTCGTCATCGGGTTGGCGCTCGCCCTGCTCGCGACCATCCCCGGCGCGATCTGGGTCTCGCTGACCCATCAGCCCCGGTTCTATCGCGCGATGGTCCGCGTCCCTCGCGCGCAGGTCCAGGCGGAGGCCAAGTCGTTCGTGGCCCACAGCCTCCAGCTGCGCAACGACATCGTCAACGAGCCGACCTGGGAGGCCGTCTTCACCGATCAGGAGGTGAACGCCTGGCTGGCCGAGGACCTGGTCACCCACTTCGCCGACCTGCTCCCTCCCGAGGTCCGCGAGCCGCGGTTCGTCTTCGAGGTCGACCGGGTGACGCTCGCGTTCCAGCTCGATCAGGGGCCGGTCGAATCGGTCATCTGGGTGGTCGCCCGCGCCCGGGTCCCCGAGGAGAACGTGGTCGCCCTCACCCTGGAGAAGATCCGGGCGGGGGTCCTGCCGGTCCCCGCGGAGAAGATCATCGACCGGATCACCCAGCACGCGTGGAGGCAAGGCCTCGACCTCCGCTGGGAGCGCGAGGAGGGCCTCCCGGTGGCGATCATCCGCTACTCGCCGCACGAGGGACGCGACGACGTGGTCCTGGAGCAGCTCCAGATCCGGAGCGGGCAGCTCCGCCTGGCGGGCCGCTCCGTCCGCGGCAAGGGGATCGTCGGCGTCCCGAGGCTCCCCACGCGCAAGGTGCTTCAGTCGAAGTTCCCCAGGCGGAACGTCCACGACCACGACAAGGGGGACGTCCCCTCGCTCGAGGAGAACCTGCGCAACTCCACCTCGCCCACGAGCTGAACGCCCGACAGGCGGACCACGACCCGGTCCGGGGCCCAGTGGAGGACCTCGTACCGCCCTTCGCTCCACGCGCCTGACCGTCCCCCGAGCCCCCGAGATCGGGCCTTCATAGTCCAGATACAGCCGACGATGGTCGGCGAGGGCACGGGCCGGCAATTCGACCCCCGCCACGATCGGCGCGTCGATGGCCCAGGTGCGCAAGACCTCGCCCCGCTCGAGCATCAAGTCCCAGTGCACCCCGTCCCAGTCGTGCTCCAGGACCACGAAGCGGTCCATCCCCCACCCCCGCTCGCGACGGGCCGGCGGCACGTTCCTGGGTGGACCCCGCACCGCCCTCGCGTCTACAATGCCGGTGGTCCCACTCGGTGGAAGCGCTCGCGAGCCGAACCGGTACGCGTTTCGAATGCCATGCTCAAGGAGTTGATGATGGACAAGGCCCAGATGATCGACAAGCTGAACGAGATCCTCAAGTGGGAGTATGCTGGCCTGGTCCAGTACACCCAGTTCAGCTTCCTGGTCCAGGACACCTGGCGCGAGGTTTTCTCCAAGTTCTTCCGCGATAACGGCGAGGAGGCCCTCGAGCACGCCCACCTGGTCGGCGACAAGATCGTGGCCCTGGGGGGCGTGACCACCGTCGAGCGCGGCGAGGTCAAGCAGTCGACCGAGCTGCAGGAGATGCTCGAGTACTCGCTCGAGGTCGAGAGCAAGCAGGTCGAGCTCTACACCGAGGCCCTGGAACTCTGCGGCCCCCGCGACGTCGCCTTGCGCGTCCTGCTCGAGGACATCTGCCGGCAGGAGCAGGAAGGGGTCGACCACCTCGAGAAGCTGCTCAAGAAGCGCGAGCTGGCGATCACCGGCAGCCGGACCTCGCAGGGGCAGAAGGCCGGCTGAGCTCGTCACGGCTTCCACCGCCATGCGAGAGCCGGTGCGCTCCTCCCTTCTCCCCCGGGAGAAGGTGGCCGGGACGGCCGGATGAGGGGACCCGGCCCAGCCACGAGCCATGTCCTCCGGCGCGGAGGTCGATCGCGAAGCCGATCCCCTCATCCGCCCCTTCGGGGCACCTTCTCCCGGGGGAGAAGGGGATCGGATCGGGCCGCCTCATCGGCCGTGCAACGGGCTCAGCCCAGGTCGCCCACGGCCGGCCGCGCGGGCTGCGGCGTCGAGGGGCCGGGGAAGGGGATGGTGGCGGGGGCCTCGTCCTCGAACGCCGCCAGGGCGGACGAGTTCATGCCCAGGACCGCCTTCAATTGCCGGAACTGGCGGGGGTCGAGCGCCAGGGTCCGCTGGTCGAACCAGCCGATCCCCTCGGCGTAATGCTGATCGCGCAGGTCGATCGCCAGCCTGCCATCGCCGCCCTGCGTCAGCGCGACCTGCAGCCGCTGGTGCGGCTCCGAGCCGGCGATCGTGGCCAAAACCGTCCGGTGGGCCATGCAGGCCTCCGAGAGCGTCCAATCCGTTGACAGTCCACGCCATTGAGATTCAATGTCAACGGCATCGAGGATACCAGGTTCTCGCGTGTCGGTCAATGGAGTCGTGCAATTTTTTCGACGACAGGGCGAGGCGGTGGCCGGGGCTGGCCGGGGCCCTGCGCTTGCGGTAGCCTGAACTCCGACGGCTCGCGACGGGGACGAGGGGCGAAGCCAGGCGCCTTGCATCGTCGGCGGGTGTTGACGGAAAGGAACAGGGCGCGGTGACTCCCAAAGAGGTATTGGCGCGGATCCGACAGAGCGAGGTCACGACGGTCGACCTCCGCTTCATGGATTTCCCCGGCGTCTGGCAGCACTTCTCCATCCCTGCCGACGCCCTGACCGAGGAGACGTTCGAGGATGGGATCGGCTTCGACGGGTCGAGCGTCGTCGGCTGGCGGGCGATCAACGAGGCCGACCTGCTCGTGGTCCCGCAGCCCGAGACGGCGCTGATCGACCCGTTCACGGCGCGGCCGACCCTGACGATGGTCTGCAACATCCAGGACCCGATCACCCAGCAGGACTACACGCGCGACCCCCGCAACATCGCCCGCAAGGCGGTCAGCTACATGCGGAGCACCGGCCTGGCCGACACCTGCCGGATCGCCCCCGAGCTGGAGTTCTTCGTCTTCGACGACGTCCGGTACGATCAGCGCGGCCACGAGGCGTTCTACCACGTCGATTCGGTCGAGGGGACGTGGAACCGGGGGAGGGTCGAGAATCCGAACCTCGGCTACAAGCCGGGCTCGGGCCTGGGCTACTTCCCGTGCCCGCCGACCGACAGCCTGGCCGACCTCCGCACCGAGATGGCCGAGCGGATGGCCGAGTGCGGGATCGCCGTCTCGGCGCACTACCACGAGGTCGCCACCGGCGGCCAGTGCGAGATCGACCTCGTGCACCGCCCCCTGGTCGAGAGCGCCGACGGGGTCATGCTCGCGAAGTACATCATCCGCAACGTCGCCCGCCGCCACGGCAAGACCGCGACGTTCATGCCCAAGCCCCTCTTCGGCGACAACGGCTCGGGCATGCACACCCACTTCTCGCTCTGGAAGGGGGAGACCCCGCTCCTGGCCGGCAACGGCTACGCCGGCCTGAGCGACCTGGGCCTGTACGCCATCGGCGGCCTCCTGAAGCACGCCCCGGCGCTCTGCGCGTTCGCCAACCCGACGACCAACAGCTACAAGCGGCTCATCGCCGGGTTCGAGGCCCCGACCAAGCTCTCCTACAGCCGTCGCAACCGCTCGGCCGTCATCCGCATCCCGATCTCGGGCCCCAGCCCCCGGGGCCGTCGGATCGAGTACCGCTGCCCCGACAGCGCGGCCAACCCCTACCTGCTCTTCTCGGCCATGCTGATGGCCGCCCTCGACGGCATCCAGAACAAGACCCGCCCCGGCGACCCGCTCGACAAGGACATCTACGACCTCCAGCCCGAGGAGCTGGCCGACGTCCCGGCCACCCCCCGCTCGCTCGAGGCCGCCCTCGACGCCCTCCGCGCCGACCACGACTTCCTCCTCCGCGGCGACGTCTTCACCCCCGACGTCATCGACACCTGGATCTGGTACAAGCAGACCCACGAGGTCGAGGCCATCCGGGTCCGCCCGCATCCCTACGAGTTCGCCCTCTATTACGACGTCTGACTCGCGGCTTCGCCGGCGGGCGGAGAGCCCGAGCACCGCGTCGCCATGAGCTACGATCTCGAGCCGAAGTAGAACCCGACGACGGCCGCCAGGATGTGTTCCGGGCCGTATCGGCCGATGAGGACCCATCGGGAGAGGATCGCGTCGACCCGCTCCGGCGGGAAGAAGAGGAGCGGACGGTTCAGGACCAGGACGACCAGGATCACGGCCGCCGCCACCGCGATCAGGGCCCGCAGGTCCTCGGCGAGCCGAGGGGGGCGGTGGCCCCGTTCCCTCAAGGCGTCGGATGCGGCGTTCAGCACCACGCCGAGCAGGAAGCCGCCGACCAGGAGGAGGGTGACCACCCCCGGGTTCTCCCGCGGCGTCGTCAATTGCCCGCGCTGGAAGAGCAGGAGGGCCACCGCGACGCTCCCCGCGACGAGGATGAGCCGGACGCTCCCGCGCGGCAGGTACAGGGGCGGAGGCCCGGGCTCATCCCCCTGATCGCCGCGGCGGCGGGCGGCGAAATAGTGGCCCATGATGATGAAGAGGAGGTCGCGGAGGTAGTCCGGCACCTCCCGCGACGGCCTGAGGACCAGCAGGCCCCAGGTGGTCGCGAAGATCAGGATGGCGAGCAGGGCCCGGATGCTCCCCGAAGGCAACCCGAGGGCATGAAGGCGACGCCAATCGACGCGAGATTGAGGTTCCGAAGTGTCCAAATCCATGCGTGTCTCTCTCCGAGAAGGGCACAGCCGGATCGGTTCGAGAGGGTATTCGCCGGTCCCATGAGATTATGATCGGCTCTCGTCCGCGGCGGAAGCGATCCGCGGACGTCATCGGTCACCGCTCGAACCTCGGGCAGTCAGGGATCGCCCGAACCGTTCGGCGATCCTCGCGAAGGACTCAGCTCGACCGGACTTGATTATCTCCTCCCGCTCCTCCATCACGCCGGCCACCTGCCCGTGATCATTGATGGCGGTGGCGTAGGCGAACGAGGGCCCTCCCTCGGCGAGCAGGCGAAGCCGGCCGCCCTCGAAGACGAACGCGTTCGGCCCGACCTCCGAGCCGGCGGGGCCGTCGACCAGGCCGACCACCGTCCCCGCGTTGTTGACGGCGAAGGCCTCCGATTTCACGTAGCCCTCCGGTTTCTCCAGCCGTCGCATGCCCGCTTCACGCGACCAGATCACCGCATGCGTCAGGCCGTCGCCGGTGGACTGCAGGCCGACCACGGTGCCCGAGTCGTTGACCGCACGCGGGATCAGGGAGCCGGCGTCCCCGATCACCTCGCGCGACCACTCGCCGGAGGCACCCCGCGTCCAGAGGCAGGGCGAGACCCCGTCGACGGCCGCGACGTACCGGCCGTCGCCGCTGATGGCCACGGTGTTGGACCCGAGCCGGGAGGCGTGCGGCAGGGCCGTCGCCTTCCAGCCGTCGCCGTCCCGATCCCAGACGCAGGCCCGTACCCGGTCGTCGCCGACCGAATAGCCGCTGATCCGGCGGCCGTCGCGGGCGATCCCGCTGGCGAACGAGGCCCGGTCCCCCTCCAGCACGCCGAGGCCGCGGATGCCGGCCTTGGCGTCCCAGAGGAACGCCTGGTTGCGCATGGGGACGACGACCCCGGGGGGAGCGGGCTTGCTCGCGCGACCCACGACCAGCCCGTCATCGCTGACGGCGGCGGGGAAGGTCGCCGTGTAGCCCTCCAGGAGGGGGAGATAGGTCATCTCCCGGCCCCTGGCGAGGAATGGCCTCTGCTCGACCACGCCGGGATGGGCCGGGTCGTCGGCCCACTCGAAGCCGACGACATCGCCCCGGCCATTCATGCCGGTGACCTCGATCCCGACGGCTTTCGGGCTCACGACCTGGTATTTCTTGATCGGCTCGTCCGCCCCGGCATCCGAGGTCATGACCAGCCCGGCGGCCAGGAGAAACCACTCGCGTCGCATCGCAAACCCTCCTTGCGGCGTCCGCGCCGTCCGAGGAATAGGACTCTCTGCCGAAGTGGTGAATCTAACATCCCCGGACGTGGACCGGGAGGGGCGGTCGC
Organism: uncultured Actinomycetota bacterium; assembly: GCA_963781135.1. Classification (GTDB taxonomy): domain Bacteria; phylum Actinomycetota; class Actinomycetes; order Actinomycetales; family Microbacteriaceae; genus Microbacterium. Next base: position 584,857 of record CAWADY010000009.1, read on the forward strand.
CGGAGGATTCCCGCGGACTCTCCGGGCCCTCCCGGGGAGGTCGGACGCGACGCGACGGCTTCACGTCTCGCGGTCGCGGACCGCCGCCAGCCGCTTCGCGAGCAGGCCGGGGAAGAGGGGATACCAGCGCTGATTCAGGGGCGAGGGGTGGGGCAGGGGGGAGAGCGTCAGCGGCTTGCGGACGGGGCCGTCGTCGGTTTCGCACGTGAGGATGCAGGGGAGATCGGCCTCGTAGCGGTCCTCGCGCTTCCAGAAGGCGGCGAAGGCGTCGTCGTCGGCATAGGGGGCGAACCACTGGAACGCCTCGGTCCCGAGCGTCAGGACGCGGTCGCCCTTCCAGTGCCCGGCGAGCAGCTCGGCCAGGAAGGGGCGGAACCGCTCCTTGACCGACGTGGCGTACGCCTTGTTCCCCGGCGGCTTGAACGGGACCGTGTTGGTCAGGAGCGCGTGCTCCAGCGCCCCCTCGATGCGTCGGTCCGACTTGGGAGGGGGTTCGCCGTGCCACGCCTCGTACAGGCCGGCGCGGACGAGCCGTCCCCCGGCGCCGATCAGGGGCTCGCCGGCCGCGACCTCGTCCTTGCCCAGGTCGCGCGCGAAGACGCAGACCGGGGCGTCGAGCGACCCGGCGTACAGGATCGGCCGCGTCGGGTCCTTGTCCGATCGCTGATAGACCGCCGTATCGACGGGGAAATCCGCGCGCTTCGCCTCGCGGTGTACGGCCTCGATCAGGGCGTTGAGCGTTCGCATCGGGAGGACCCATGGTTCGCAGTTCTCGTGCCGACCCCCGGCACCGATTTTGCTGTGGGGATCGAACGTGACTTTCACTTCAGTCGTCGGTATCATAGCCGACTGGAAGGGGCTCGCGAAGACCTCGGAGCGCGAGCATTCCTGTTGCTACCTCACGAGATCGTGCGGAGTGCAATCTGACGGGCACGGCCCGCGGCGATCGGACCTGATGCCGCGGGTCGATGAGAGCACTCGAGATAGACATCGGGGATGCAGGCCCCAAGAAGCGCCGCCGAATGACCAGTTCCTCGGGCTCGAGTCATCGACGCTCCGAGCACCGGCCTTCCGCGACGCCCCAAGCCTCACCCGTCCGGAGCGGAGGTCGGCCGACCAGTCGAGGACGTCTTGCTGCTACCAATCTCGACGTCCGGGCATCGCGAGGGGTGTCCGGTGTCCCCGGCGCGGGGGACTTTGTTAGAATCGAGGGCGTGTCCATCCGAGGCGGGTCGGGAACGAGAAGGGGAGAAGGTGAGCGGGTCATGACGCGGATCGCGATCTACGATACCACCTTGCGCGACGGGAGCCAGGGTGAGGGGGTCAATTTCTCGCTCCAGGACAAGCTGCTCATCACCTCTCGGCTCGACGCGCTGGGGATCGACTACATCGAGGGGGGCTATCCCCTCTCGAACCCCAAGGACGCCGCCTACTTCCAGGCGGTCCGCGACCTCGACCTGAAGCACGCCCGGGTGGCCGCCTTCGGCATGACCCGGCGCAAGGACATCGCCGCCGAGGACGACGCCGGGATGAAGGCGTCGTCGCCGCGGGCACGCCCGTCGTCACGATCGTCGGCAAGAGCTGGGACATGCACGTCCACGAGGTCCTGGGGGTCTCGCTCGAGGAGAACCTGCGCATGATCGCCGACTCGGTCGCCTTCTGCGCCTCGAGGTCCGCGAGGTGGTCTACGACGCCGAGCACTTCTTCGACGGCTTCAAGCACAACCCCGACTACGCGATCCGGACGCTCGAGGCGGCCGCCGCCGGCCGGCCCGCGCTGGATCGTGCTCTGCGACACCAACGGGGGGACCTTGCCCGGAGGAGGTCGCGCGGGCCGTCGCCGCCGTCGTCGACGCGGTCCAACGTCCCGATCGGCATCCACACGCACAACGACTGCGACCTGGCCGTCGCCAACACCCTGGCCGCCGTCGCGAAGGGGGCCACGCAGGTCCAGGGGACGATCAACGGGATCGGCGAGCGGTGCGGCAACGTCGACCTCTGCAGCGTGGTGGCCAACCTCTCCCTCAAGGGCCTCGGCTACGAGGTGCTCGGGCCCGGCCAGCTGGCGCACCTGACGGAGGTCTCGCGCTTCGTCTACGAGGTCGCCAACATGAACTTCCGCCCCGGCCAGCCGTTCGTCGGCTCCAGCGCCTTCGCACAAGGGGGGGATGCACGTCCACGGCGTCCGCAAGAACGCCAGCTCGTATGAGCACATCGACCCCGCGACGGTCGGCAACGAGCGCCGGGTGCTCGTGAGCGAGCTCTCGGGCAAGTCGAACATCTCGGAGAAGCTGGGCGAATACGGCCTCGAGGGGGACCCGGAGCTCCTGGCCAGGGTCCTCGACCGGGTGCAGGAGATGGAGAACGAGGGCTACCAGTTCGAGGCGGCCGAGGCGTCGTTCGTCCTGCTGGTCGAGAAGCTGGCGGGGCGATACACGCCCTGGTTCGAGCGGCTCGGCTACCACGTCAGCGTCGCGGGCGGCGCCGAGGGGACGCCCGTCACCGAGGCGACGGTCAAGCTCCGCGTGGGCGAGTCGATCGACCACACCGTCAGCGAGGGCGACGGCCCGGTCAACGCCCTGGACGGGGCCTTGCGCAAGGCCCTGGAGCGGCATTATCCCCGGCTCTCCGAGATGCAGCTCGTCGACTACAAGGTCCGCGTCATCAACGCCCGCGCCGGCACCGCCGCGCGCGTCCGGGTCGTCATCGAGAGCAAGGACGACGACTCCATCTGGGGGACCGTCGGCGTCTCCGAGAACGTCATCGAGGCGAGCTGGCTGGCCCTGGTCGACGCCTTCGAGCACAAGCTCGGCAAGGACGCCCGGAGCCCTCGGCCCGGCCTCACCTCGTAGGAGCTCGCGAACCTCGACCCGGCACTCGGCCTCTCTTCTCTCGGTACACAGGATTACGGATCGACCCGCGCATGAGCATCGCCGACCTCCCCAAGCAGTACGACCCCCACGACGCCCAGCGCCGCTGGTACGACTTCTGGCTCGAGAAGGGCTACTTCCACGCCGACCCGGCGAGCCCGAAGCCGCCGTACACGATCGTCATCCCGCCGCCGAACGTCACCGGGGCGCTCCACCTGGGCCATGCGCTCAACAACACGCTCCAGGACATCCTGATCCGATGGCGGCGGATGCAGGGGTACGACGCCCTCTGGATGCCCGGCACCGACCACGCCGGGATCGCCACGCAGGCCGTCGTCGAGCGGCGGCTCCTCGAGGAGGAGAAGAAGACCCGCCACGACCTCGGCCGCGAGGCGCTCGTCGAGCGGATCTGGGCCTGGAAGGACGAGTACGAGAAGCGGATCCTCGAGCCAGCTCCGGCTGATGGGCTGCTCGTGCGACTGGGACCGCACCCGGTTCACCCTCGACGAGGTGCTGCGCCCGGGCCGTCCGCACGACCTTCTTCAACCTGTTCAAGGCCGACAAGATCTTCCGGGGCAAGCGGCTGGTCAACTGGGACACGCACCTCCGCACCGCCGTGGCCGACGACGAGATCTATTACGAGGACGTCCAGGGCCAGCTCTGGACGATCAAGTACCCCGTCGCCGGCTCCCCCGACGGCGAGGCGCTCCACGTCGCGACGACCCGCCCCGAGACGATGCTCGGCGACACGGCGGTCGCCGTCCACCCCGAGGACGCGCGCTACAAGCACCTGATCGGCAAGACGGTCGCCCTGCCGCTGACCGGCCGGACGATCCCGATCATCGCCGACCCGATCCTGGTCGACCCGAAGTTCGGCACCGGCTGCGTGAAGGTCACGCCCGGCCCACGACCCGAACGACTACCAGACCGGCCTCCGGCACAAGCTGCCGATGATCAACCTGCTCAACCCCGACGGCACCTACAACGAGGAAGCCGGGGCCTACGCGGGCCTCCCCGGCAAGGCCGTCCGCAAGCGGGTCGTGGCCGACCTCGAGGCCCAGGGGCTGCTCGTCAAGGTCGAGCCGTATGCGACCCGGTTGAACTACTCCGACCGGAGCAAGACGCCGATCGAGCCGTACCTGTCGGACCAGTGGTTCGTCCGGATGGGGGACGTCGACGGCGAGCCCGGCCTGGCCCAGCGGGCGATGGACGCGGTGACCTCCGGCCGCGTGGCGGTCCACCCCGAGCGCTACGCCAAGAGCTACCTCGACTGGCTGGGCGAGAAGCGCGACTGGTGCATCAGCCGGCAACTCTGGTGGGGCCACCGCATCCCGATCTGGTCGTGCGCGAACTGCACCGAGGACGACCTGAAGCGAGCCTTCGACGGCCGCGCCGACGTGGCCTGGAGCCGGGGCGAGGCGGGCGGACTGGCTGATCGCCTCGGAGACCGACCTGGCCCCCGATGCGCTCGGGCCGGGCTTCGAGCTGGTCCAGGACCCCGACGTCCTGGATACCTGGTTCAGCTCGGCCCTCTGGCCGCACTCGACCCTCGGCTGGCCGGAGGCGACCCCCGAGCTGGCCAAGTATTACCCGACGAGCGTCCTGTCGACGGCCCGCGACATCATCACGCTCTGGGTGGCGCGGATGGTCATCTTCGGCCAGTTCAACACGGGCGACGTCCCCTTCCGGGACGTCTTCATCCACCCGGTGATCCAGGACGGCGAGGGCAAGCGGATGTCGAAGTCGGCCGGCAACGGCATCGACCCGGTCGACATCATCGACCTCTACGGCGCCGATGCCCTCCGGTTCAGCCTGGCCCTCCTGGCGACCGAGACCCAGGACGTGCGCATCCCGGTCGAGAAGGCCAAGCTTGCCCGACGGCCGCCAGGTCAACACCTCCGAGCGGTTCGAGCAGGGGCGGACGTTCCCGAACAAGTTCTGGAACGCCGCGCGGTTCGCCCTGATGAACCTCGAAGGCTACGAGCCCGACCGGCTCGACCCGGCCGCGCTCCCGGTCGAGGATCGCTGGATCCTCGAGCCTGCTGGCGCGGACGACGGCCGCCGTGACGGCCGACCTCGAGGGCTTCGCCTTCGCCGAGGCGGCCCGCGAGCTGCGCGACTTCACCTGGAACGACTTCTGCGACTGGTACGTCGAGTTCCTGAAGGGGAGGCTCCGCGACCCCGAGACCCGCCCGGTCGCCCAGCGCGTCCTGGCGGCGGTCCTCGACGGGCTCTGCCGCCTCCTCCATCCGATCGTGCCGTTCCTGACCGAGCAGGTCTGGCAGGCGCTGGCCGAGGTCGCCCCCGTCCGCGGCCTCGGGACGCCCGGGCCCGCCGCCGAGAGCGTCTGCATCGCCCCCTGGCCGGACTTCCCCGAGGCCCTGCACGATCCCGAGGCCGAGGCCGTGGTCGCCCGCTGGCGCGAGACGATCGCGGCCCTGCGCAACCTCCGCGCCGAGCGGAACGTGCCCGCCGCCGCCAAGATCGCGCCGATCCTCGTGGCGAGCGGCCCGGCCGCCGAGGCCCTCCGCCAGGGCGAGGCCTTCCTGAGGGGCCTGACCGGCGCCGCCTCGGTGACCCTCGTCTCCACGGCCGAGCGGCCCCCCAACAGCGCGGTCGTCGTCTCGGGGGACGTCGAGATCATCCTGCCGCTGGAGGGCCTGATCGACCGCGAGGCGGAAGCGGGCCGGCACCGCAAGGCCCTGGCCGACATCGACAAGCAGCTCTCGGCCGTCCGGGCGAAGCTCGGCAACGAGTCGTTCCTCGAGCGGGCCCCCGCCGACCTCGTCGCCGGGCAACGCGCCAAGGAGTCCGAGCTCGTCGCGCGTCGCGAGGCCGTCGCGGCGCTCCTGGCCGAAAGCTGAGCACGCGGGCGCGTGCGCCGGCCTCCGGCTCACGTTGACGGGTCGTCCGCCCGCCCTTATCATCGACGAGAGACCGAAACGAAGCCCCATCGGCCCGGATTCGGTGAGCCGACGCCGAGGGGAGGCGATCGCCGTGGCCGTGCAGATGGAACTCACGCGGATCATCATCAACGAGAACAACGAGCAGCAGATCATCTTCCTGAAGGAGGTGGACGGCGACCGCACGTTCCCGATCGTCATCGGCATCTTCGAGGCCACCAGCATCGACCGCCGCGTCCGAGGGCTCCCCGCGCCCCGCCCCCTGACGCACGACCTGCTGGCCAGCTCGATCGAACTGCTCGGCGGCGAGCTCCAGGACATCTACATCAGCGAGCTGCGCGACCACACCTATTACGCCAAGCTCCGCATCCGCCACGAAGGCGAGATCGTCGAGGTCGACTCGCCGCCCGAGCGACGCCATCGCCGTCGCCGTCACCGTCGACGTCCCCATCTTCGTGGCCGAAGACATCCTCGACGAGGTCGGCCAGTAGCCGCGCCTCGCCTTGCCGCGACCACGCCTCGGGAGGGGTGCCAGAGTGGCCGAATGGGACGGTCTTGAAAACCGTAGTCGGTGAAAGCCGACCGTGGGTTCGAATCCCACCCCCTCCGTTTCAAGCCTTCGCCTCGCGAATGTTTGCGTCCGCCATCGAGGCCCGACGCCTCCGTCGTCGAATTTGCGATCCGCACTCGAGGGAAAGATGCACCACGAGTTCATGGCGGTGTACGAGCGCGATGGTGACTGGTACATCGGATACTGCCCGGAGATCCCGGCGCAACGGCCAGGGCCGCACGCTCGACGAGTGCCGGGAGAGCCTGCGTGCGGCGATCGCGCTGGTCCTCGAAGACCGGCGAGAGGACGGGCTGCGGGTGTGCCGGAGGACGCCGTCCGGGAGACGGTCACGGTCGATTGAAGCGGACCGCGCTGCTCAAGCATCTGCGCCGGCACGGCTGCGTGCTCAAACGCGAGGGGCGAGCCCACTCGCTCTGGACCAACCCGCGGACTGGTGAGACGGAGGCGGTGCCTCGGCACACAGAGGTCGCCGACCGGCTCGCCCGCAAGATTTGCCGTGGCCTGTCGGTGCCGGAGTTGGGTGGCGGCGGGTGATGGAGTCTGGGGCCGGGACCCGGCCCGCGTGACTCAATCACCCGGGCCCGTCCGCGCTATGACCTCCGCCAGCGCCGCCGCCGACGCCGCGTCCGACCGCCGGGCCAGCTCCCGCTCGAGCCACTCGGACCGCGGCACACGCGGGCTCGCGGCGGGCGAGGCGGCGAGCCCTCGCCGGATGACCGCCGCGGCGGCCTCCAGGCACTCGGCGTCGGCGAGGCTCCAGACGCGGCGTCGATGGCGGCGCGGCATCGTGGCCGCGCGGAGGATGGCCATCAGGTTGCGCTTGCGGATGCCGCGGGGGGCGGCAGGAGTCGGCGATGCGGTGGCGTTCATCGCGTGGGCTCCCGGAGTGGGTCTCGGACCTCCGTCGGATATCCCCGACCGATCCGAGATGGCCCGGCCAGGTCGTCGCTGCACACGTTCATGGCCGCCACGTGCGGCCCCGGTCCCGAATACGGGCCGACCCGGGCGGCCGTGACGGGGAAAGTAACTCACGGCGGGTAAGGCCGGGGGCGGGATGAGGGCGAAGGGCGGGGATGGGAATAAAAATACGCGGAAATCAATAAAAATACGCGAAAATCCGGCCAGGCCTGCCGCCGTGTCCTAGATTTCTCTCAGTGTGTCCTGCACAACACACCGGCTTGTAGGCGGCGGCCACGAGGGAGGTCCGAATCATGAGAAGTCTGTGCGGGTCGAGTTCGCGATCGTCCGATCCGTGAGGACCGCGCTGGCCCTCCTCATGATCCCCTTGATCCTGACCTACGCCCTTCTTGCCGCGGTGGCGATACTCGGTCGCCCTGGTCGTCACGACCGTCATGCCGGCGGTTCGCCGGCCGGTGCGGGCCGCCGCCACCTGAGCCTCAGCGTGCCCGCCAGGCGGCGGCCCCGGTCGATGCAAACGCCCCGGTTCAGTACCGGGGCGTCTCGCTCGCGGTGACGAAGGGCTGGGGGCCCGGTCGGAGCCAATGCGGGGGCAAAGTGCGTCAGGCGGCCGGCTGGCCCGACTGTGACGCCCCCGGACGACGGTGCCGTCGAGCTTGATCCGTTCCAGGCGGGGTCCGGGACGCGCCTCGAATATCCGCTCCCAGACCCCCTCGGCGCCGAGCGGTCGAACCGCCTCCAGGCCGGCCGAACCCAGGGGCCGGAGCATCGGGCGGCCTGATGCCGGTCCGTCCCGTCGTGCCGCTCGATGGACGAGGTGTTGATCGTCGGTGCTCACCGTCGAGATGGCACGCGTGATCATCCCGACGAGCCCGGCATGTCCCACGGTTCGCGGTACTCCTTGGTCAGCAGGGCGTTGGCCTCCTCGTCGTGGAGGATCACCTCTCGCTTCGGGTCGAAGTGCAGCACGCGTTCGACGCGATAGGCCACCTCGCCGAGGTGGACGAGCGCGCAGGTCAGATGGGCCGTGAGCGCGTCGGCGTTGGGCCGTCTGCCGGTGCGGATGCAGTCCAGGAAGTTCTGCAGGTGCCGGTCCTGGCCCGTGTCGCCCGTCTGCATCCCGGGACCCTTCGTCCCCTTGCGGTCGAGGTAGACCTGGAAGTGGCCCCGGCGCGAGAAGATCATGTAGCCCTCGGTGCCGTAGAAGGCATTGCCGCTGTCGACGCCGTCCATCCCGTACGGCGCCCAGCCCCGGTCCTCGTACAGGAGCACCTTGTCGTTGTCGTACTGGTAGGCGACCATCATGTTATCCGGGTACTCGCGCTCGCCCTTCAGGTCGATCCTGCTCCCGTGGGCCGTGACCCGCACGGGGAGGCGGTCCACCCCCAGGCCCATGCAGGCCATGTCGATGTCGTGGACGCCGTCGTTGCCGATGTCGCCGTTGCCGTAGTCGCGGATACCACTGCCAGTTGCCGTGGAAGCGGTTGGGGTTGAACGCCCGACGGGGGGCCGGGCCGAGCCACAGGTCGTAGTTGACCCCCTCCGGCGCCGGCGCGTCGGGGACCGGCGGGCGGTGCGAGTGCCGCTGCACGTTCCAGGCCTTGGCGGTCTTGATCTCGCCGAGGAGGCCCGATTGCAGCACCTCGCGGGCCCTGGCGGTGACCTCGCTGGAACGCATCTGCGTGCCGTGCTGGAACACGCGCCCGGACTTCTCCGCCTCGCGCACGAGGAGTTGCCCCTCGCGGTAGGTGTGCGAGGCGGGCTTCTCGACGTAGACGTGCTTGCCCGCCTGCAAGGCGCGGAGGGCGATGGGGGCGTGCCAGTGGTGCGGCGTGGTGATGAAGACCGCGTCGATCGACTTGTCGTCCAGCAGGTGCCGGAAGTCCTCGACGACGCGGGGCGCCTTCCCCTGGGCCTTCTCGATCTCCCGGGCCGCGGATTGCCTGCGGCCCGCATCGATGTCGCAGACCGCCGCGACCGCCGTGTCTTTGCGGGTCGCCAGGGGACCGGTGAAGGTCCCCGACCGGCCTCCCGTGCCGATCACGGCACAGGCGATCTTCTCGCTGGCGGGCGCCTCCGCACGCGAAGCCGGAGAGGTGCAGGCGCCGAGGCCGAGGGCCGTCGCTTGCATCAGGAACGTGCGGCGGTCTGTGGTACGAGTCATGGTGCGGCCCCTCCCGGCGTGCGCGCCCGATCGCCCCGTCGACAACGTCTCGGCCCACTGTAAATCGCCGGTTGCGACGGGGAAAGGAGGGGCGTGCCGGAATCTCGCCGCCCACCGCGAGCAGGCGTCGGACGGCCTCCCCGGTTCGCGCGGTCGTCCCACGAGCCGAGGGGCCGGACACACGGGTAGATTCGGGATGATCCGGCGGTTACCCTGATGACCCTGAACGGCGACGACTCCTGGCCGGGGTGAAGTGCCACCGGGGAATGACGCTCGATCGCGAAGGGTGGGGAGGATTCATGCTGACGCGTCGCGATTTCGTGGGGAGCGTTGCGGCCGGCCTGATGGCGACCTCGCCGGCGACGGGCCGTGGCCGCGGGCGACGAGCCCCGCAAGAAGCTGGCCGTGGTGACGACGCTCTGGAATTACCACTCCCATGCCTGGCACATGGCCGAGCGGTTCCTGGCGGGGTACCCGCTCCGCGGGGCCTGGCACCGTCCCGGGCTGGAGGTCGTCTCGGCCTACGTCGATCAGACGCCGAAAGGGGACCTGAGCCGCCAGCGATCCGAGGAGTTCGGCTTCCCCATCTACAAGACGATCGCCGAGGCGCTGCGGTGCGGGGGCGACAAGCTGGCCGTCGACGCCGTGCTGATCATCGGCGAGCACGGCAAGTACCCGGTCAACGCGATCGGCCAGAAGCAGTATCCGCGCTACGAGTTCTTCAAGCAGGTCGTCGACGTCTTCCGCGAGGATGGCCGCACGACGCCGGTCTTCAACGACAAGCACCTGTCGTGGAAGTGGGAATGGGCGAAGGAGATGGTGGAGACGTCCCGCTCGCATGGGCTTCCCGTTCCTGGCGGGGTCGTCGCTGCCCGTGACCTGGCGGATGCCGTCGCTGGACATGCCCTTCGGCGCCGAGGTCGAGGAGGTGCTGGGCGTCGCGATGGGCAAGACCGACATCTACGACTTCCACGCCCTGGAGATGATCCAGTGCATGGCGGAACGGCGGCGCGGCGGCGAGACGGGCGTGGTCGCGATGCACGCCCTGCGCGGCGATTCGGTCTGGAAGGCCATGGAGGCCGCCTCGTGGAGCGACGGGGGCTGGAGCCCTCGGCTGTTCGAGGCCTGCCTCTCGCGCAGCCACACCCTCGCCCAGGCCCCGACGACCAGCCACCGCTACCCGACCCCCGCCCAGATGCGCGAATGGGTGAAGGACCCGGTCGCCTATCGCTTCGAGTACGCGGACGGCCTGAAGGCCACGATGCTCCTCATGAACGGGCTGGTCGACGACTTCACCTTCGCCGCGCGGCTCAAGGGGGAGGCCGAACCCCTCTCGACGCTCTTCCACCTGCCGCCCAACCCGAACGTCGTCTACTCGGCGGCCCTGATGTCGAAGGCCGAGGAGATGTTCCTGACCGGCCAGGCGGCCTATCCGGTCGAACGGACGCTCCTGACCAGCGGCCTCGTCGCGGCCGGCTTGCAGTCGCTCGCCGACGGCCAGACGCGGCTCGAGACGCCGCACCTGGCCGTCCGCTACCAGCCGCGTCGCCGATCCACCTTCTGGCAGTCGTGAAAGGACCCCGACGATGAAGACTCCTCATGTGACGCGTCGTGCCGCATTGAAGAGGTTCGCGGCCGCCGGGCTGGTCGCCCCGTTCGCGATCCGGGCCCACGCCGCCGCCCCCAGCGAGACGCTCCGCCACGCCAGCTTCGGGTCCTCGGGCATGGCGCTCGCCGACATCCGCTCGCTCTCGGCGAGCCCGCACTTCAAGCTCGTCGCCGTGGCCGACGTGGACCTGAGGAGGATCGCCGAGGTCGAGAAGCTCTTCCCCGGCGTCAAGGTGTACCAGGACTGGCGCGAGCTGCTCGACAAGGAGAAGGACCTCGACTCGGTCAACGTCTCCACCCCCGACCACATGCACGCCCCGATCACGATGCGGGCGATGCAGCGCGGGCTGCACGTCTACACCCAGAAGCCCCTCACGCAGACCATCTACGAGGCCAGGCAGTTGACCAGGGTGGCGCGCGAGAAGGGGCTCGTCACGCAGATGGGCATCCAGATCCACTCCCACCCGGTCCACCGGGCCGTCGTCGCGACCGTCCAGGCGGGGCCGATCGGGAAGGTGAAGGAGGTGCATAGCTGGAGCGGGAAGGTCTGGGGAGACAAGGCCCCGAGGCCCGACCGCGAGGACCCGGTCCCGGAGGGGTTCGACTGGGACGCCTGGCTCGGCGTGGCGGCCGAACGGCCGTTCATCAAGGGCTATTATCATCCCGGCGACTGGCGGAAGCGGCTCGACTTCGGCACCGGCACCTTCGGCGACATGGGCTGCCACATCCTCGACCCCGTCTTCACGGCGCTCGCCCTGACCGCCCCCACCTCGGTGCGCTCCGAAGGCGGGGCGCCGAACGAGCACAACTGGGGCGTCGACTCGCACGTGCGCTACGATTTCCCCGGCACGAAGTACACGACCGAGACGCTCACCCTGCACTGGTACGACGGCGAGGAGCGGCCCCCCGCCGAGGTGAAGTCGCTCCTCGGCGAGCGGCCCCTGGCGGATCAGGGGTCGATCTACATCGGCACGGAGGGGGTCCTCTACTCCCCGTACATCGCCGACCCCGTGCTCCTCCCCGCCGAGACGTTCAAGGATTACGAGCTCCCCAAGCCGGGCGGGAACGACCATTATCTCCAGTTCGTCGAGGCCTGCCGGGGGAACGGGAAGACCTCGACGTCCTTCGACTATTCCGGCCCGCTCACCGAGTCGGTCCTGCTGGGATGCCTGGCCACGCGGTTCCCCGAGACGACCCTGGAATGGGACGCGGGGGACCTGAAGGTGACCAACGTCCGCGAGGCGAATCGGTTCGTCCGCCGCGAATACCGCAAGGGCTGGGAGACGGAAGGGCTCTGATCCTCAGGCGCGGCCGGCAGCCGAACGCATTCGATCCCACCGGGAATCGAATCCACGCTCTCCAGGATGCCACCCATGCGCCGACCTCTCGCCTTGTCGCTGCTCCTCTGGTCTCCTTGCCGATCGCGACGACCCTCCCGATCCGCGCGGACGACGTGCCGAAGGGGGAGGTCACGAAGTACACCTTCGACCGGAGCGAGGTCTTCCCCGGCACGGTGCGCGACTACTGGGTCTACGTGCCGAAGCAGTACGACCCGGCCAAGCCGGCCTGCGTGCACGTCAACCAGGACGGCATCCAGTTCAACGCGCCCGCCGTCTTCGACGAGCTCATCCACAAGGGGGAGATGCCGGTCGTCATCGGCGTGTTCGTCATGCACGGGCGCGTGAAGGCGACCTCCGACAAGGCGCTCGATCGCTTCAACCGCAGCTACGAGTACGACGGCCTCGGCGACAACTACGCCCGGTTCCTGCTGGACGAGCTCCTCCCCGAGGTGGAGACGAAGACCGCGACGGACGGCCGGCCGATCCGGCTCTCGCAGCGACGGCAACGACCGCGCCATCGCCGGCTCCAGCAGCGGCGCCATCGCCGCGTTCACGGCGGCCTGGGAGCGGCCCGACGCCTTCCGCCGCGTCTTCAGCGCGATCGGCACCTACGTCGGCCTCCGCGGCGGCAACGACTACCCGACGCTCGTCCGCAAGACCGAGCCGAAGCCGATCCGCATCTTCCTCCAGGACGGCAGCGACGACCTGAACATCTACGGCGGCGACTGGTGGATGGCCAACCAGGAGATGGAGCGGGCCCTCACCTTCGCCGGCTACGAGGTGGCCCACGTCTGGGGCGAAGGGGGCCACAACGGCAAGCACGCCACCGAGATCTTCCCCGACGCCATGCGCTGGCTCTGGAAGGACTGGCCCGCCCCCGTGAAGGCCGGCGCGGGCTCGCAGCAGATGCAGCGACATCCTCGATGCCCGGCGAGGACTGGGAGCTCGTCGGCGAGGGCTACACGTTCACCGAAGGCCCGGCCGCCAACGCCAAGGGCGAGGTCTTCTTCAACGACATCCGCAACAGCAAGACCTACAAGGTCGGCCTCGACGGCAAGGTGAGCCCCTTCCTCGCCGACTCGAAGGGGGCGAACGGCCAGGCGTTCGGCCCCGACGGCCGGCTCTACGCGGTGGCGACGGGCACGGAGCAGGTCCTCGCCTACGACGCCGACGGCAAGCCCGACGGTGATCGCCGACGGCTTCCGCGGCAACGACCTGGTCGTCCGCCACGACGGCAGCCTCTACGTCACGAACCCCAGCCGGGACGCCGCGATCCCGAGCAAGGTCTGGTACATCAGCCCGAGCGGCGAGAAGAAGGTCGTGGACACCGGCCTGAAGTTCGCCAACGGCGTGACCCTCTCGCCCGACCAGTCGCTCCTGTACGTCGCCGAGAGCCGGAGCCACTGGGTCTACAGCTACCAGATCCAGCCCGACGGCTCGCTCGCGCACAAGCAGAAGTATTTCCACCTCCACGTCCCCGACACCGCCGACGACGCCGGCGCCGACGGCATCCGGGTCGACCGCGACGGCCGGCTCTACGTCGCCACGCGCATGGGCATCCAGGTCTGCGACCAGGCGGGCCGCGTGAACTGCATCATCCCCACCCCGAACGGCAAGGTCACGAACCTCTGCTTCGGCGGCGAGGACTCCGACATCCTCTTCGCCACCTGCGGCGACCGGGTCTACAAGCGGAAGGTGAAGACCAAGGGCGCCCACGCCTTCCAGGCGCCCTTGAAGCCCGCACCGCCCCGGCTCTGACGCCGGTTCGACACGGTGCTCGTCATGCCATGGCCAGCGGATCAACCCGGGCTCCGGCTTACATCGGACGTCGCGAAGGGAGAAGAATGATCGGTCGCTCTCTTGTTCCGTCGTTGCTTTCCGTCCGGTCTTCTCGCCGCCCTGGCCGTCGGCATGACGCGGGAGCTCGGACGCGGGATCGGGCGATCCGCTCCCCCGATATGCGGCGAAGGAGCCGGCCGAGGCCCTCGCCGACCTTCCAGGTCCGCGACGGCTTCGGCATGCACCTGCTCGCCGCCGAGCCGGACGTCGCCGACCCGGTGGCCGCCGCTTATGACGAGGATGGCCGGCTCTTCGTGGCGGAGATGAGCGACTATCCGTACGTCGACAAGAAGAACGACAAGGCCTTCGCCGAGAACACCGACGACCCGCCCATCGGCAAGGTCCGGGTGCTGATCGATCGCGACGGCGACGGCCGGTTCGACGAGTCGCACCTCGTCGTCGACGGGCTCTCGTGGCCGACGGGCGTGGTGCCCTGGAAGGGGGGCATCTTCGTCGCGGCGACGCCCGACATCTGGTACTTCAAGGACACGGACGGCGACCACAAGGCCGACGTGCGCCGGAAGGTGTTCACGGGCTTCCGCAAGTTCAACATCCAGGCGGTGATGAACAACCTCGCCTGGGGGCTCGACCATTCGATCTACGGCGCGGCGTCGGGCAACGGCGGGCAGGTCCGACCGGGGGAGCAGCCCGAGGCGAAGCCGGTCCCCGTCCTGCGCAGGGACTTCCGCTTCGATCCGGCCTCGGGGCGGTTCGAGGTCATCTCGGGCGGGGCGCGGTTCGGCAACACGTTCGACGACTGGGGGAACCGCTTCCTCTGCGACATCCGCAACCCGGCCGAGCACGTCGTCCTCCCCGCCCGCTACCTCGAGCGCAACCCCGTGTTACCTCCTCCCCGGGTCCTCCACGACGCGGCCGAGGCGGGGGACCAGATCCCCATCTACCGGGTCAGCCCCCCCGAGCCCTGGCGCGAGCTCCGGGCACGCCGCTGGGCGAGCATCGGCAAGGCCTACCCGCGCAGCGAGCTGGTCGCCGCGGGGGTGCTCACCTCGTCGAGCGGCGTGACGGTCTATCGAGGGGACGCCTTTCCCGCCGCGTTCCGGGGGAATCTCTTCCTCGGCGAGGTCGCCAACAACGTCATCCACCGCATGGTCGTCGAGCCCGACGGCGTGACCTTCCGCGCCCACCGCGCACCCGGAGAGGAGAAGGCCGAGTTCCTCGCCTCGACCGACACCTGGTTCCGCCCCGTCAACTTCGTCAACGCCCCCGACGGCACGCTGACCGTCCTCGACATGTACCGCGAGACGATCGAGCATCCCTGGTCGATCCCCGACGACATCAAGGCCGGGCTCGACCTCCGCAGCGGCTCCGACCGCGGCCGCATCTACCGACTCGCCCCGCCCGGCTTCCAGCCCCGGCCCACCCCCAGGCTGAGCCGGGCAACGACCCCGGAGCTGGTGGCCCTGCTCGAACACCCTAACGCCTGGCACCGCGACACCGCCCACCGGCTCCTCTTCGAGCGGCAGGACACGGCGGCCGTCGAGCCCCTGCGCCAGCTCCTCCGCCGGAGCCCCGAACCGCTCGGCCGGCTGCATGCGCTCTGGTCGCTGGATGGCCTGAAGTCGCTCCGGGATGAAGACCTCCTCGTGGCCCTGGAAGACGCCTCTCCGGGGGTCCGCGAGCACGCCGTCCGGCTGGCCGAGCCTCGACTCGATCGGGCCGGACCGCTCCGCGACCGCGTCCTCGCCCTGGCCGATGCCCCCGAGGCCCGCGTCCGGTTCCAGGTCGCGTTCACCCTCGGCGAGGTCGACGATCCGGCCGCGATCGACGCCCTCTCGCGAATCGCCAGGCGCGACGCGGGCGACCCCTGGATCCGCACGGCCGTGCTCACCTCGGCGTGGCGGAGTCCCCTGGCGCTCTGGGAACGCCTTCTGGCGCAGGAAGGAGGCCAGGATCGATCTTTCGCGACGAGCCGGGACGGCCTCGCCTTGCTCCGCCCGCTCGCCTTCGTCGTCGGTGCCAGGGCGACCCCGCAAGAGGCCGCTCGCGCCATCGGCAGGCTGCCCCAGGTCGAGGATGGGCGCCCCCGGCCTCGCTGGAGCTCGCCGTGTCGCTCGCCGACGGCCTCCGGCGCGGCGGCCACGTCCTGTCCCGCATGACCATGGACGGGCCGGAAGGCGTCGAGGCCTCGGCCCGGCTGGAAGCCTTGACGCGAAAGGCCCTTGCCCTCGTTCATGACGAGGAGTTGCCCGCGCAAGAGGTGGTGACCGGAATCGGCTGGTTCGGGCATCGCCCCTTCGCCGAGGCGAGGGAGGCGCTGGTCCCGCTGCTCTCGCCGGACACAGGCTCCCGGAGATTCAGCGGGCGGCGGCACGCGCCCTGGCCGAGCATCCCGCGCCCGAGGTCGCGCCCTTGCTGCTCGAACACTGGCGGGCGTACCGCCCCGCGATCCAGGCCGAGATCTTGCAGGCCCTGCTCGGCCGATCGCAGTGGATCGGCCCGCTCCTCGACGCGGTCGAGGCGAAGACGGTCCCCGCCGGCCAGATCCCGCTGGCGCGCCGGGCGCAGCTCATGGAGAGCCCCGATGCGGCCATCAAGACGCGTGCTCGACTCCTGTTCGGCACCGATGCCCCGGGCCCTCGCCGCGACGCCATCGCCCGATATGAACCGGCCCTGAAGCTCGCGGGCGACCCCGAGCGGGGGAGGGGGGTCTTCGATCGGGAGTGCATCACCTGCCACAAGCTCGGCGAGAGGGGGAACGCGGTCGGCCCCAACCTCGCCGGGGTCAGCCGCCGGACCCCCGACGAACTCCTCTTGCACATCCTCGACCCGAACCGCGAGGTGGCGCCGGATTATCTGGAGTATCTCGTCTCCCTGAAGGATGGCCGCGTCCTCACCGGCCTCATCGAGTCGGAAGGCGCGACCGGCCTGATGCTGAAGCGGGCCGAGGGGGTGACCGAGTCCGTGCTCCAGCAGGACATCGAGGCGATGACCAGCACCGGCAAGTCGCTCATGCCCGAGGGCATGGAAGCGAAGATCGCCCCCCGGGAGATGGCCGACCTGATCGCCTACTTGCTCTCGCTCCAGAATCTGTAGCGACCCTCCGCGGCCCTCGCACGGTTCATGACGCGGCGACACCGCCGGGGGCTGGACTCCCGAGCCTCGTGTGTGGCCTGGTAAGATGCGATCCCCGCAACGGTACACCGAGGCTGCATGGGGCGATCGTCCCCTCGGAGTGGGAGGCACCCGTGGCGAGCTCGTCGATGACCCGGCCCTCCGGCCCCGATACCCCGCAACGCCTCATCGAAGGCCCCGACGGCTGGCGGTTGGCCCCGGAAGGGGGGGCCGTCCACCTCGGGGAGCGGACGGCGGTGATCGCCGACGTCCACCTGGGCTATGAGTGGGCCCGGAGCGCGGGGGGGATCATCTCCCCGCCCATTCCCTGGCCGAGACACGGGCGAAACTCGCACGGCTGCTCGATCGCGCGGCGATCGACCGGCTGGTGGTCGCGGGCGACATGGTCGAATCGTCGCGGCCGTGCCGCCGGACGGCCGAGGATGTCAAACTCCTGGCGCGCTGGCTCGCCGATCGCGGCGTGCGGCTCGTCGGCCTGGCGGGCAACCACGACCCTCGACGGCTCCCGGCCTTGCCGGAGACGTGCGTGGTCGCCGGCTGGACGGTCGGTCACGGCCACCGCACGCTCGACGTACCCCGCCTGATCTCGGGGCACCTCCACCCCGTCCTCCGCGCCGGCGGGCGGACCGCCCCCTGTTTCCTCGTCGGCCCGTCGCGGATCGTCCTCCCCGCATTCTCGCCCAACGCGGCCGGCTGGAACGTCGCGGCCGGGGCGATACCCCCCGACCTGGATCCCGAGTCGCTGCGATGCATCGCCGGCACCGGCGACGAGCTCCTCGACTTCGGGCCGCTGTCGGATCTGCGCCGTAATCTGCAGTCCTGCCGCCTCCGAGGAGTCCACCCTCCTGCCCGGCGATGACCCGAAATCACGGCCCCTCGTCATCGGAGTGGCATTCCGTTCGAGGTCGCCAGCGTGACTCCTCGAATGGCCCGTCGGTTCGCTTGGAGATTCGAGACGGCCAGAGGGCGCCTCATCGAGGTCCATTCATGTCATGGCGAGACGCCCCGGACCATCCCCGGGATGGCCAAGGGTGGACCCGGTCCGACATGTTCGCTCCGTCGGGGCCATCCTGAACGAGCGACCTCCGGGCACGGTTCGTTATCGCGTCGGTGGGGCGTGGCGAGGGATGCTGTGCAGGGTTTGTGCCGTGTGCGCGATGGTGGTCGTGGAACGCCGTGGCATGTGGCACGCCGTGCAATCGTCATCGGGGCTTCGGGCCAGGCGGGCGGCACCGGGCAGGCTGCATCCGCGATCGGTGTGGCATTCCAGGCAACGGCCCCGGAAATGGGCGACCCGCTCCTCGGGCCCGGGAAGCCGGTGGGGATCATGGCAGGAGATGCACCCGAGCCGGCCGGAGCTCTCTCGATAGCAACGGCTGGTGGCGCATCTGCTCGACTTGCCCGACCGCACTGCCACGAGTCGCCGGGTCGCTGAGCGCGCACTCGACACCTGCACGAACGCATCGAAGGGGAGTCCGGGGCGGTAATCGAAGGGCGATCGGCCCCGAAGACTCGTCCGTTCCGAACCCTGGAGGTGGCACTGCTCGCACACGGATTCGCGGAGCGCAGGGGGCGTGAGGTCGGCCGGGTTGACGATGGTCATGTCCTTGCCGCCGATCGCCTCCGGACGCCGGGCATGGAGCTCGCCGGGCCCGTGGCATCTCTCGCAGCCGATCGACAGGCCGTGGAATACGGCCGGTCTCCCCTCCGCCATCTCGACCCGATTGGTGTGGCAGAAGAGGCATCCGATCGTGATGCGACGGTCGAAATGCCAGTTAATATTGCGGTAGCCGGGGGCCAGGTCCCAGGACTTCTGTTGGGCGTACCAGGCGATGGGGGATTGAGAGAGGACGCCGTCGCGCTCGACCAAGAAAGACCTCCCCCGCGTCCCCGACCCGAGCACGTAACGGACCTCGGCCTCGTCCGTCCTGGCCACGCCGCCCGCCTCGTCCCGCCGCGTCTCCTGATGGAACACACGTCCGCCGCGGCGAAGAATCGAATAGATCGTGTCGCCCGCCTCGAAGACGACTCCGTCGGCCTCGGGTGCCTCGACAGTCGCCGTGGTCATGGACCGGCCCATCGGGTGATTGCGATAGGCTGAGGCGATCTCTGCGTGGCAGCGGGCACAGACCTCGTCGCCGATGTAGGCCACCCCCGGCGCGGCATTCTTGTAGGGACTCGTGATCGGGAGGACGCGCGTCCGAACCTCCGCGGGGCTCCGAGGCTCTCGCGAAACCCGTACGACCCAGAAACCTGCCGCGGCCATCAGGACGAGCACGGGCACCAGCCCCCGCCTGCGGATGCGGACAGCCCGGGGCCCCGGCGACTCTGGATTCTCCACGACGTTTCCCTCCCGCATCAGCCGAGCATGAGATCAATCGCGCCAAGCCCCGGCCACCCTCGCCCCGGGCTTCGAAAGCGGGACGCTAAACCATCCACCGCGTAGAGCCGCCCGATTTCAAGTTCTCCGGAGGAATCGGAATTTGCAAGCCCATGCTCCTGGCAGGGCTAGCCAGGTCGTGTCCGGCCGGGCGTAGGTCGCACGCGGGAGTCTGATCCTCTCTCCTGCCTGTTTCCCCCTACCCGACGGTCGCCATCCGTCTCCTCCTCGACCGCCGCGCCGGATCACCCGCGAGGAGGATGGCGAGAAGACCGCACTCGAAGTGCGGCGGCCTGGTCCGGGTTTTTTAAGTCAAAGGATGCCACGGGTTTCAATGAATCGACAAAATCGCAGGAGCGACTCGGAAGCCTCTTGACCGGCGCGGGGTTCACCGATACCTTGACATTTCAGTTCAAACGTCGCCGCTTGCCGATACCCCAATCCGTTTCCCCTCCCCCCTCGCAGGAACCCGGGTCGAAGATGATCCGACGCAACGGCATCGACGATAGTTGAACTTTCACATCGCGCAGTAATTAGGTTTTCTAAAGCGAACCGGAGGTCTCCCATGCGCACGTCATCAGGTCGTTCGAGTCGTCACGGCTTCACTCTGATCGAACTACTGGTCGTCATCGCGATCATCGCCGTCCTCATCGGCCTCCTGCTTCCCGGCCGTACAAGCGGCCCGCGAGGCGGCCCGCCGTGCCCAGTGCGTCAACAACATGAAGCAGATCGGCCTGGCACTGCACAACTACCACGACATGAACAACTCATTCCCGCCGGGGGCCATGACTCGTCGGCCCGGGGATCGGCTGGAGCACCGACGAACCCGTTGAGCTGGCGGGCGTTGATCCTGCCCCAGATGGAGGCGAACAACGTCTACAACGCGATCAACTTCAACATCAACACGACCGGCGATGCGGGGGCCGGGGAAACCGGGGGCCATGTACACGGCGTGGATAACCGTCAACAACACCTGGCTCTGCCCGTCCGACGGCGAGGAATAATAACGGTTTGCTGCCCTGGGGCGGAGCGGGAGCAGGATACCCCATCAGCGGTCAGTACCCCGCCGGCAATCCCCCGAATATCCCGGGCACGGGACAGCCGCGCCACCGTCGTCCCCGTGGCGAACTACGCCGGCAGCTTCGGTGACAATTATTGCGGTGGTCCAGCCCTGGGCTTGCCCCCCCTGGGAGACGGCCGCACCGCGGTCCTGGCACCCGGTCAGGCCCGGATCGGCTACAACGGCTACTGGGGGACGAACAACGGGGGCGACGGTCCGCGGCGAAGGCGGGTGCCTCCGCGGCTTGTTCGAATACCGACGGCATCCAGACTCGTCGGCATCAATAGCGTGACCGACGGGACCAGTAACACGATCTTGGTCGGCGAGGTCTTGCCCTACCAGGCCGCCGACACCAACTTCTGGCACCAGAACGGTGGGACCGCCGGCACGACCGTCCCCATCAACTGGAACTCGAACAAGTTCGTCCCGGCACGGCCCCGGGTTGCAACCGACACGTGGCAGTCCCCGGGGCACCGCTCGGGTGCCGTTTCTCGTCCGACGCCAAGGGGTTCAAGAGCGAACATCCCGGGGGGGCCAACTTCCTCTTCGGCGACGGATCGGTGAAGTTCCTCAAGGCAACGCATCAATATGGCCACCTACTGCGCCCTGGGTAGCCGCAACGGCGGTGAGGTCGTCAGCGCCGACGCCTACTGAGGGCCCTGCGCGGGATCACGGACACTACCCTCACGCCTCGGGCGGATATCCGTCTCGAGGCGTCACCGACTTCGAGGAACCGCGAGTCCCATGGCCTCACTTCGCTATCCCGAGCCATCGCCCCGCTAGCCTGCTGGCGAGCCTCCTTCGTATTTGTGGTCCTCGGCTGCGGCTCCGGTGACGATCTGGAAAGGAGATACCACGTCTCCGGCACGGTCACATATAATGGCAAGCCCTTGCCAAAGGGGAGTATCAGCTTCATCCCGAGCGACGAGAAGGGCCGCGCCGCCGGCGGCGACATCGTCGACGGCTCCTATATCCTTGACGACACAAGACCCCGGCGACGGCGCGATCCCCGGCAAGTACAGGGTCACCGTCTCGGCGACGGATGTCGAACGTGTCGAAGGATGTCGCCGCGGCGAAGTCGAAAGGGATGATCATCAGCCAGGATCAGATCGCCAAGGCCAAGAGGAAGCAACTGGTTCCCACGAAATACTATGGCCCGGAGTCCTCCGGCCTCGCGGCCGAGGTGAAGGCCCAGTCGAACACGATCGACTTCGAGTTGGTCGATTGAGTCGAATGTGACCGGAGGGTCGAAGCGGGGGAGTCGGGATCGCGGCCGTGGACATCGCCATTCGCGTCAGCGGTCGCCGGGATGGGCTTCCGTGGTGTCATCGGCGGGACCGAGATTTTCCCAGATGACGAGCGGGCCAGCCCCCGACACGGCGGGGCTCTTCCTCCCGGCGAAGCTGAAGTCGCGAAAGCTGCCGGCCACGAGGTCGAGGTCACCGTCGGAGTCGAGGTCACCCAGGGCGAATGTCGGGTAGTCGCAGGACTCCCGCTCCAGGACATGACGGGTGAAACGGCCGGGGGCCGCCTGCTCGAAGATCACGACCGCATCCGCCTCGACCTCGCGGCGCATCGCACCATAGAACGGTTCTCCGAGGAAACTGGTGGCGACGACGTCGAGGTCGCCATCGCCGTCGAGGTCGCCGGCCAGGGCGCGATGGGCCCCATAGACCGGGCCGATGGGGTGCGGCTCGAACGGGCCGTCGCCCCGGTTTTCCAGCCAGATGACGCCGTGGTAGGGCTTCAGGAACGGCGAGTCGTACACGTCGCCGTTGCTCAGCAGGACGTCAAGATCGCCGTCGGCGTCGAGGTCCGCGAGTTGAATCCCGCTGGAGCCATAAGCGGGGTGCGGGGCCGAGTACAGGGTCCTGGCCTTGAAGCGACCGTCGCCGGCGTTGAGGAAGGCGACGACGGCCTCATGCTCCTGGGTGATGAGCGCGACGAAGTCGGGCCGGCCGTCGCCGTCCAGGTCGGCCACGGGGACGTGGATCGTGCCGTGCCGCGGATCGACCACTATGTCGGACGAATTCGGGTCGGCCACGTAGGCCAGGGCGTTGCTCCAGGTAGAGGATCTCGCCGGCCTGACGCCAGCCGAAGACGGCGACGACCAGGTCGAGATCGCCGTCGCCATCGAAGTCGGCGGGCTGGATATCGCAGACGCGACCGAGTCCCGAGGCCAGGACGTTCGTCTCGTAGGAGCCATCGGCGGAGCCCCGGAGCCAGAGGACGCGGCCGAGAAAGATCGATCCGACGGCATCGGGACGCCCAGGTCGGCGACGAGTACGTCCTTGATCCCGTCGCGGTCGAGGTCCGCGACCTCGGCATGGGCCGGGTGGGCGAGGCCCTTCGCCACGGAAACCATCCGCCCGTCCGGGTCTCCCGCTCGGAGTACCAGCAGTTCGCCGCGTGACATATCACAGGCAAGGACGTCAGGATGACGGGGAGAGGACAAGGATGCGAGGGTCACGTGCGAGATGGCCGACGGCTGCGGTGACCACGGCCCTACGATTTCCCGCCTACGCGAGGCAAACGGCATCCTGGCACTCGACTTCGTCGCCGGCAGGACCGGGAAGGCTTCCGGCGGCCCGGGCCACGTAATAGGCGATGACGCCGTCGATGGGGGGGGGACTCGAGGTCCAGGCCGGACCGGCGATAGAAGTCGAATCCGCGTTGGACCTCGAAAGGCCAGCGGGACTTGGTGATCGTCTCCGGGGGCGGATAGGCGTGGCATGCTCCGCAAAACCGCTCGACCTGCTCATGACTCACCCCTTCCTCCTCGGACCGCGGCGGCGCGCCTCTCGGGCCCGACTCCGCGGCGGTCGTCGGGCCCGGGACCGCGCCGGTCGGCGGCGCACCCGACGACCCCGCCCGTGCAGACCCCAGCCCGCGGAGAGAGCCATCATCGTCCACGACGCCAGGCCCTTGGAACGAACCGCGTCGTGCATGTGCGGTACGAGCCCCTGGAGGAAGATCGGCGTGCCTGTGGATGGAATCACCGCCACGGTCGTGGACATCCTCGCGAGTATAGCGACGCTCCCCCCTCCAAGGCAGGAGTAACATGCCGATTCTCGGCGGCAGGACGAGCCTCGACCACCTGCCATCCCGCTTCAAAGAAGCTTTTTATCTTTTTCGTTTGCAATTCATGCCACTCGTCCGTTATCTACAAGGGTGCCCTTCTCACTCGGTCGAGCTCGCGATTCCAGTCCAGATTTGCCGACATCGTTCTCAATTAGGAGGATCATCACATGGGTCGCCGTCGTTACCCCCGCACTCGTCCGGCATTCACGCTGATCGAGCTGCTGGTCGTCATCGCCATCATCGGCGTCCTGATCGCCCTGCTGCTGCCCGCCGTGCAGGCGGCCCGCGAGGCCGCCCGCCGGCCGCAGTGCGTCAACAACATGAAGCAGATCGGCCTGCGCCCTGCACAACTACCACGACAGCTCCGGGCGTTCCCGCCGGGTGGCATCGCCGACGAGTCAAGGCGACATCTGGGGCGGCCGGCCAGAACGTGCTGTCTGGCGGGCCCTGATCCTGCCGCAGATGGAAGGCGGCAACCTCTACAACGCCATCAACTTCGACTACCACGGCAGCGGCGGGCACCAACCCGCTCGCTGTACACGGCCTGGGTCACGGTCAACTCGACCTGGCTCTGCCCCTCCGACGACGACAACAGCGCAGCGGGCCGGGCCTGCGTCCCGCGAACACGCCCGACGGCCAGTGGCCCAACGGCTCCGGCCCGATCAACCCGGCTCACCGGCACCGTGCCGTCGACCGTCGTCCCCGTCTCGAACTACGCCGGCAGCTTCGGCGACAACTACTGCATCGGCCCCTTGACCGGCCCGGCGGCCCCTGGGAGACCCCGATCGCACCGACCCCGCCGCCGGGCCAGCCGCGGATCGGCCACACCGGCTTCTGGGGCACCGACTTCGGCGACGGCTGTCGCGACCCGGCGGCCGGCCAGCTCCGCGGCATCTTCGCCTACCGGATCCAGGGCATCGGCCGGTCGAGGATCGCCGACATCACGCGACGGCACGAGCAACACCCTGCTCGTCGGCGAGGTGCTCCCCGCCGAGACGGCCGACAGCAACTTCTAGCACCACAACGGCTGCACCTTCGGCACCACCGTCCCGATCAACTGGCGACTCCGCCGAGGCCGCCCGCGGTCAGCCTTCGGCAGCGCCAACTGGAAGAACCGCTTCAGCTACGCCAGCAAGGGGGCCAAGAGCCAGCACCCCGGCGGGGCGAACTTCGCTCTTCGGCGACGGCTCGGTCAAGTTCCTCAAGCAGACCATCAACCTGCGCCGACCTACTGCGCCCTGGGGAGCAGGGCCGGCGGCGAGGTCCTCAGCGCCGACGCCTACTGAGGTCCGAGCGTCGCGATGCAGGACGGCCCGAGGGGAGACCTTCCTCCCCTCGGCCTTGTCGCGTTCGCCCATCCAGCACATCGTTCGGGTCCACGACGAGGATCCTCCATGAGAGACTCGTTGACCTGGACTATCCAAGAATACCGCTGCCTGCGATCGTGTTCGTAAGCGTCGCCGCCTGTCCGCCCTGCGGGATGCGGCGACGATTCGGGCCTCGCCAAGCGCTACCCGGTCCAAGGGACGGTCACCTACAATGGGCAACCCGCTGGCGGAGGGTAACATCACCTTCAAGCCGGACGACCCGAACGGCCGCGCCGCGTCCGGAGAGATCAAGGACGGGCTATTATCGCTGACGACCGCCAGCCGACGGCGACGGAGCCTGCCGGGCAAGTATGCGGTGACCATCACCTGAAGCGAGTCGACTTCACCAAGGCCAAGGCAAACGTCAAGGGCGGCGGGTCGATCGCGTCAAGACGACGTGGCCAAGGCCAACAGCGAAGGCCAAGAAACTCATCCCCGCCAAGTATGAGATGCCCGCGACGTCTGGCCTGACCAAGGAGGTCGAAGGAGCAGACCAACTCAGGCCGACTTCACGCTGTCAAACTGAATCGAACGCGAGCGGCTCACCTCCCGCCCCGTGTGGAGAGGACTCTCGCCATGCAGACGCGTTATCCCTGCGGCGGCATGGGCCGCCGCCAGTTCCTCACCGGGGCCGCGGCGGCCTTGCCCGTCCTGTCGGCCCTGCACGCCTCGGCCGCCGAGCCGAAGGCGGCACGCGATCCCCGAGCTCCTGGAAGGGCTCGGCCTCCCCGGCCCGTATCCCGGCCGGGTGATCGAGGCCCGCAACCCGGCGATGATCCGCGACGGCAAGAAGAGCCGCGAGGCGATCAAGGCGACCGTCGACCGCGGCATGAAGGAGCTGACCGGCGCCGACGACGCGGTCGAGGCCTGGCGATCCTTCTTCGAGCCCGGCGACGTCGTCGGCATCAAGATGAACCCGGTGGGCAACCCCGGCGCCAACACCAATAGCGAGCTGATGCTGGAGGTGATCGAGGGGCTGAAGGCGGCCGGCGTCAAGACGAAGGACATGTTCGTCTACGAGCGCTACCGCGACGAGTTCATGAACGCCGGGATGCACAAGGACGTCCCCGACGGCGTCCGGTGGGGCGGGCTGACCCCCGAGAACGACCCCTCGCAACTCCTCATCGACTGGCCCTCGTCCCGCAACGACCCGGTGGCGGGCTACGACCGCGACGAGTTCGTCGAGATGAACCTGGTCCTCCCCAGCCACGACCCCAAGGACGATCGCACCCGGCGCTCGCATCTGGGGCTCCTCATCACCAAGCGGGTCAACAAGCTCGTGATGCTCCCCGTGCTGAAGGACCACGGCTCGGGGGGCGTCACGGCGCCCTGAAGAACATGAGCCACGGCTCGGTCAACAACGTGGCGCGGTCGCACGGCAACGCCGCCACCAACGTCTGCAACCAGTTCATCCCCGAGGTCGTCAGCCACCCGATCCTCCGCAAGAAGTGCGTCCTGCAGATCATGGACGGGATCAAGGGGGTCTTCCAGAAGGGCCCCTTCGGCGCCAACCCGGAGTTCATCTGGGAGTACAACGCGCTCTTCTTCGCCACCGACCCCGTGGCGATGGACCACGTCGAGTGGCAGATCATCGACGCCAAGCGGAAGGAGAAGAACCTCCCGCCGGTCGCCGCGACGGGCAAGATGGGCCTGGACCCGCTGGGGACCGAGGGGTTCGACATGCGCCAGCCGCAGCACATCGCGCTGGCGGGAAACCTCGGCCTGGGCATCTTCGACTTCAAGTCGCCCAAGGGCCGGCGGCAGTCGATCGACCACAGGGTCATCGACGTCGCCTGAGGTCGCCTCTTCGCGAAACGAGAA